>CAVYGJ010000007.1:0-568997 GCA_963768035.1 uncultured Chloroflexia bacterium | reverse complement strand
GCCGCGGAGTACAACAGGGGCGCACGTGGTCGTCAGGCGCGGTCTGCGGCGGTGGCACGTGCCGATGGCCGGTCTTGTCCCGCCGGTGCGTCGCGCCCACTCGAGGGACTGGGAGGTGCACGTTGAGTGGTCAGCGCTCCATCGCGACCGTCATCGGGGTGATCGCGACCCTACTCCTCGTCTGGATGGTGAACCCGTGGGTCGCTGTCCCTGAGGGTCTCAACCAGATCGTGACCATCGCGTTCTGGGTGCTCCGCGATCGCGCTCGTCGTGGTGCTCTACCTCGACGCCCGCAAGGATCCGGACTCGGACCAGGTCGAGATCGAGGGCCCGGGCTTCACCCGGTTCCTGTTCGGCAACTCGCGGGCCGGCCTGTTCTGGCTGCCGATCCGGCTGTTCCTGGGCTTCGCCTGGCTCGAGGCCGGGTGGCACAAGTTCACCGGGCACCGGCTGGATGGACGGCGGCACCGCGCTCCAGGGGTACTGGACCAACGCGGTCGCGGTCCCCGAGGAGGGCCACGCCGCCATCACCTACGACTGGTACCGCACGTTCCTCGAGACCCTGCTCAACAACGACGCCTACACGTGGTTCGCGCCGCTGATCGTGTTCGGCGAGATGGCGGTCGGGCTCGGGCTCCTCGTGGGCGCGCTCACCGGGTTCGCCGCGTTCTTCGGTGCCCTCCTGAACATGAGCTTCCTGCTCGCCGGGTCGTCGTCGACCAACCCGGTGATGTTCACGCTCGCCGTGGGCGTGATGCTCGCCTGGCGGGTCGCCGGCTACTACGGCGTCGACCAGTGGCTGCTGCCGCTGCTCGGCACGCCGTGGCGGAAGAAGGCCGCGGCAGAGGGGTCAACCACGTCGCCCGCGTCGGTGCCCAGCGCGACCTGACGGCTGCGTCGTAGCGAAACGGATCGGGCCGGTGCCGGCGACGGCGCCGGCCCTTCGAATTCAACCCTTCGCGCGCGCTGGGCGCCTCTGACTTGCTACCACGTTCCTACCCGGGGCATCCTCCGGGTATGAAGCTCAGTGTCAGGCTGCCCGCCGAGGACGTCGCCTCCTCGACGGGCGCGCGGAGCGATCCTGATGCCGTTTGACCCGTTCGAGACGATCTCGGTAGGGCGGGCGGGGTTGCGGACCACCCGCCTCGGGCTCGGTGGCGCCGCGATCGCCGGGTTGTGGGCGGAGGTGACCGAGTCGGCGGCCGCCGCGGTCATCGCCCATGCGTGGTCGATCGGCGTGCGCAGCTTCGACGTCGCCCCCCTCTACGGCTACGGCGCGGGCGAGGAGCGGATGGGTCGGGGGCTCCGGGGCCGTCCGCGCGCCGACTACGTGCTGTCCACGAAGGTCGGCCGGCTGGTCCGGCAGGCCGACGCCATCGGGCCTGACGACGCCGTCGACGAGCAGGTCGTCGGGTCTCGAACGAATGCCTACTACGTCGGGACAGGCGGGCGTCGAATGGTGCTGGACTACTCGTTCGACGGCGTGCTGCGCTCGGTCGAGGAGAGCCTCATGAGGCTCGGGCTGGACCACCTCGACATCGCCTACATCCACGACCCCGACGACCACATGGACGAGGCCCTGCGTGGCGCCTACCCGGCGCTCGACCGGCTGCGATCCGAGGGGGTGGTGACGTCCATCGGGGCCGGCATGACCCGTTCGGCGCCACTCCTCCGGTTCGTGACCGAGACCGACGTCGACGTGATCATGGTTGCGGGCCGGTACACGCTGCTCGACCAGGATGCGCTCACGGACCTGTTGCCCGCGTGCCTGCGGCGAGCCGTCTCGGTGATGGTCGCGGGGGTGATGAACAGTGGGATCCTGGCGGATCCCACGGCGACGCCCCGCATGGACTACGCCCCCGCGTCACCCGACGTGCTCGACCGCGTAAAGCGCCTGGCGGCGGCCTGCGGCCGGCACGGCGTCCCGCTCCGAGCCGCGGCGGTCCAGCTGCCCCTCGCGCACCCCGCGGTCACGGGCCTCATCGCCGGGGCCAGGACCGCCGCCCAGCTGGACGACTATCCGGCCGCGATGCGGCACGCGATCCCGCCCGAGCTGTGGGACGAGCTGCGCGCCGAGCGCCTCATCCCGGCCGACATCCCGACCCGCTAGGCCAGGTAGGGGATCGTCTGGGGTCCCTGCGGGAGCACGCACACCGACGCATCGGGGTTTGCGGCGACGAGGGCTGCGACGACCTGGCTCACGTCCGGGGTGGGCTCGAGGTGGGCCGCGCGGACCTGTGCGTCGGACAGGCCGTCGGCGCGCAGCAGCACCCGGGCCTTGGCCTGGACCCGCGCCTGCACCTGGACCTGCCACTGGTCGGGCTGCGTCTGCGGGCTCGCGAGGATCCGCGCCATGAGCGCCGCGGGCGAGTCGGCCGATCCGAGCAGCGCGGCGTAGAGACCGTGGTCGGGGAGGCCGTCGCGGCACTCCGCGGCGCACACGATCGTGCCGCCGTCACTGACGACCGTGGCGGCCGCCGACATGCCCTTGACCGCCTGGTACAGGTTCTGGTCGAGGGGGTAGCCGCTGTTGGTGGTCACGACGATGTCGAACGGGCGCTCGACGGGCTGCATCGCCTCGTCCCGGGCGGCCGCCGCCGCGGCGGCGTGCATCGCGAGGACCTCGCCCCCGAAGGCGCGGGTGATCCGGTGGCGATCGTCGATGAGCACGTCGAGGGCGAAGTCGACCCGGATCGCCGCCGCGATCGCGCGGATCGCATCGTGGACGGGGTTGCCGACCGTCACGCCCCAGGTCGCCCTCGGGTCGCCGATCCGGGCCGCGTTGTGGAGGGCGAGCACCGTGTCGAGGCCGGCGAGCCCGGGCGCCACCATCTTCGGGCCCCCGCTGAACCCGGCGAAGAAGTGCGGCTCCACGAAGCCCGTGGTGATCCGCAGGTCGGCCGCGACCCACTCGCGGTTCAGCGAGACCGGCACGTCGCCGACCATCCCGAGATCCTCGAGCGAGGCCTCGTCGCGTGCGTCGTGGTCCACCACTCGCCACCGGGCGAGCACGTCTGGACCCAGCATCTCCAGCCGCTCGCGCTCGGTGCTTGCCCGGTGGGTCCCCGTCGCGATGAGCACGACCACGTCCTCGTCGCGCACCACGCCGTCGAGCACCTCCGCCAGCGCCGCGAGCTGCAGGGGGCGCGGCTGTGGCCGCGTGATGTCGCACACGGAGATCGCGACCCGTTGCCCGGGCCGGACCAGCTCGCGAAGGGGCGGTCCGGCGACGGGCGGTTGATCGCCGCCCGCAGCGCACCGAGCGGATCGGCGGCAGGCGACCGGTGACGGGGGAGCACGACGGTGGCGTCGGCGGGGACGTCGATGTCGAGGCTGCCGCTCCCGTACGCGATCGCGACCGACCGGGTGCCGCGCCCGGTCATCGGCCGGCGTCGACCCGGCAGACGTTCTCGAGCGTCCCGATCCCCTCGATCGACACCGCCACGACGTCGCCGTCGGCGAGGAACACCGGCGGCACGCGGAACGCGCCCACGCCGCCGGGAGTTCCCGTGGCGATGACGTCGCCCGGCTCGAGGGTGAAGAAGCGCGAGCAGAACGCGATGAGCTCCGCGACCCCGTGGATGAGGTCCGCCGTCGACGCGTCCTGGCGCACCTCGCCGTTGACGGTGCACCGGATCGAGAGGCGTCCCGGGTCCGGGAGCTCGTCCCGGGTCACGATCCAGGGGCCCATCGGGCAGAACGTGTCGAGGCTCTTGGCGCGGACCCACTGCCCGTCCTGGACCTGCATGTCACGCGCCGAGACGTCGTTGAGGCAGGTGTACCCGAGCACGGCGTCGAGCGCGTCCGCCGCGGCGACGTCGCGCGTCCGCCGGCCGATGACCACGCCGAGCTCCGCCTCGTAGTCCACCTCGCTCGAGTCCGCCGCACGCCACTGGATCTCCGTGCCCGGCCCGGTGATGGAGCTCGGGTACTTCGTGAACAGGACGGGCGTCGACGGGGGCGCGGCGCCCTCCTCGGCCGCGTGCTCGCGATAGTTGCGGCCGACGGCGATGAGCTTGCCGGGGCGCGCGATCGGCGCGAGCAGCTCCACATCGGCGAGCGGGACTCCCTTGTCCAAGCCGGCCGCAACCGCCGACTCGAGCGCGTGCAGCAACCCGTCCGCATCGCCGCGGAGCACGGCCTCGACCGACGTCGCCCGCTCGTCGATGTTTGCCGCATCGACCACGGTCTCGGCGCCATCCGGCCCGCGTGACGATCCCCAGCCGCGGTCCGTCCGACCCCCGGTACGTGGCGAGCCGCATCGCTACTTCGCCCCGCGCACGCCGCCGTCGACGAACAGCCCCGAGCCCAGGACGAACCGCGACTCGTCCGAGGCGAGGAACAGCGCGGCCGACGCCACGTCCTCGGGTGCGCCGAGGTCGCCGGTGAGCTGGCGCGCCTTGAGCTGCTCGAGGCCCGCGGCCGGATCGTCGTAGCTCGCCGCGAGGTAGCGGTCGACGAACGGCGTGTGGATCGTGCCCGGCAGGAGCGCATTGACCCGGATCCCGTGTGCGGCGTAGTCCGCCTGCATCTGCCTCGTGAGGGCGAGGACGGCGCCCTTGGACGCGGCGTACGAGGCGCGCCGGGCGAGCCCGATCTCCGCGATCGTCGAGGACATGTTGATGATCGAGCCGCCGTGCGCCGCGACCATCACCGGCAGCACCGCCTTGGCGACGAGGAACACGCCGCGCACGTTCACGGCCATGACCCGCTCCCACAGCTCGAGCGAGGTCTCCTCGACGGTCCCGACGCCGGCGATCCCGGCGTTGTTGAACAGGACGTCGATGGTCCCGTACGCGTCGATCACCGATGTCACCAGCGCCGTGCACGACCCTTCGTCGGTCACGTCGACGGTGAACGCCGTCGCCGACCCGCCGCTCGTGGCGGCGTCTGCGTCCGAGGCGACCATCGCCACCGTCTCGTCCGCCGACTCGCGCGACACGTCGGCCACCGCGACCGACGCGCCCTCCCGCGCGAACAGGATCGCGGTCGCGCGGCCGATGCCGGAGCCGGCGCCCGTGATGAGGCACGTCTTGCCGGCCAGTCGCCCGGTCATGCGTGGACCTCGTTGATGGTGACCGCCACAGGGATCTCCGTTGCTGGCTTCGCGAGGGTCGACGGAGTGCCGGGGGAGGAGACTCCCGGCACTCCGCTCATGTCGGCGGCCACTCGCACTCGGCCGCGTTGGCCCCCAAGCACAGTAGTCGAGACAGACATTGGATGTCTAGCGGGTTTTGTGCACTCGCGATGCAGTATCGTCCTCCCATCGCCACACGTTGCAGGGAGCCGCCCGGGTGTCTGCGCCGCTCACCGAAGCCGCCATCCAGGAGATGCGCGAGATGATCGCCAGCGGCCGCCTGTCGCCGGGCGCACGGCTGCCGGCCGAGTCCGAGCTGGCCGGCGAGCTCGGTGCGTCGCGGAACACCGTTCGTGAGGCGGTGCGGGCGCTCGTGACGGCACGCGTCCTCGACGTGCGGCGCGGCGATGGCACGTACGTGACGAGCCTTCGGCCGGAGCTTCTGCTCGAGGGCGTCGCGGCCGCGGTCGAGCTCATGCAGGAAGGGTTCTCGCTCGAGCTCATCGCAGTGCGGCGGATCCTCGAGCCACCCGCGACGGCGCTCGCCGCCGACGCGGATCAGCGACGACACGCTCCGCGAGCTCGAGGCGTGTCTCCGGAACGTGGACGCGGCCACGTCCGAGGGAGAGCGCATCGCGCACGACGCTGCGTTCCACGCCCTGATCGCGACGTCGTCGGGCAACGCGACGCTGGCATCGATGCTCAGTGCCGTCTCCAGCCGGACGATCCGGGCACGGGCCTGGCGCGGGCTGGTGGAGGAGGACGCGACGTCGCGCACGGCGGCCCAGCACCGCGAGATCCTCGCCGCGCTCAGGGACCGCGACCCGGACCGGGCCGGGGCCGCGGCGGAAGTGCACGTCGCGACCACCGAGGCCTGGTTCCGCCAGGCGCTCGCGGCGGCCGACGAGGCGTGATGGACTCGTCCGCAGTCGGCTCCCGGGTCGACGCCCACCAGCACTTCTGGGACCTGGCGTCCGGCCGGTATGACTGGCCGACGGCATCAGATGGTCCGATCTTCCCGACCGAGACCGCGTGACGATGCTGAGCGCGCCCGCGCGAGCTCCGGCTGGTGGGCGGGGGACGTCCGGGTCCGATCGGTGCTCGGCTCGTTCCGACGCGATCGACCCGACGACAGCGTGCACGCCCTCGTCCGGCGGTTCCGTGCCGGCGACGACGCAGCGGCGACGCACGTGCTCGAGGCGGCACGCGCGGCGATCCGCCGGGACGGTGCGCTTCGAGGGCCGAGCGTCGCGGCGCTCGTGGTGCCGGGACACGACGGGGAGGTTCAGCCCGGGCTGACCGAGCTGGTTGCAGCGCTGGCGGTGGGGGCCGGATGGCGCATCGAGCCCCGTGTGCTCGTCAGGCGGACGCCCGTTCCGGAGGCCAAAGCGCGGCCCGCGCGCGACCCGGCCGCCGAGGCGGCGAGCCTCTCCGCTCGCCTGGAAATGTTGCCCGCAACGACGGCGACGATCCTGCTCGTCGACGACGTGTGCGCATCAGGCGCCACGCTCCACGCCTGCGCGACGGCCCTCCGGGCCGAGGGCTGGGCGGGCGAGATCGCGGCCCTCGTGATCGCGGTCGCGCGCTGAGCGTCGGCTCGCACTCGGCGTTGACATCTTGATGCGCGACATCGACACTTTGATGCATGCGAACGACGGTCAAGATCGATGACAGCCTGCTGGTCGAGGCGAAGACACGCGCCGCGGCGTCCGGGCGGACGCTGAACCAGGTGGTGGAGGACGCCCTCCGGGCCGCGTTCGCTCGCCGTGATGCAGGCGCAGGCGGAGCCGATCTGCCCGTCGTTCGCGGCGGGCGGCTGATGCCCGGGATCGACCTCGACGACAGTGCCGCGCTGCTCGATCTCATGGACGGCCGCGACCGGTGATCCTCGTCGATGTGAACGTCCTGGTGAACGCCTTCCGCGAGGCTGCGCCGGAGCATGTCCGCGTATCGGGCTTGGCTCGTGTCGACGATCGCCAAGGACGAACCGTTCGGCGTGTCCGAGCTGGTGCTGAGCAGCTTCGTGCGGGTCGCGACCCATCCCCGCGTCTTCGATCCCCCCGCATCCGTCCAGGAGGCGCTTCGGTTCGCGGAGGCGCTTCGCTCGCAGCCGAATGCGGTGATCGTGGCCCCTGGACCACGCCACTGGGGCATCTTCAGCCGCCTGTGCGCCGTCGCCGCGGCCAAGGGCAACCTGGTGCCCGACGCCTATCTGGCCGCCCTGGCCATCGAGTCTGGGTGCGAGTGGATCACCGGCGATCGCGACTTCAGCCGATTCCCCGGTCTCCGCTGGCGCCATCCGCTCGCCGACGGCTAGCGCCGGAGCGGCGGGCCGGAGAGGGCGGGTTGCGCCCGATTCGTGGGTTTGCAGATGGTTCGACGGCGATCGAACCCGCTCCTGTGCAGCGCCTGTGAGGGACGGTTCGATGCCCATCGAATCATCCCGATGTCGGTGTTGTGGGCGGACCGGGCCCGCTACCCCTTCGCCTGGACCTTGGCCCAGGTGTCCTTGAGCGTCAGCGTCCGGTTGAACACGAGCGCGTCGGGCGTCGAGTCCGCGTCCGGCGTGAAGTAGCCGAGGCGCTCGAACTGGACGGTCTCGCCCACGGCGACCTTCGCGAGCGAGGCCTCGAGCATCGCGCCCTGGACGATCGTCTCCGAGGCCGGGTTCAGCTCCGCGAACAGGTCGCCGCTGGACCCGGGATCGGGGCTCGTGAACAGGTAGTCGTACAGGCGGACCTCGGCCGGGATCGCGTGGCGGGCCGACACCCAGTGGAGCGTCGCCTTCGGGCGCCTGCCGTCGGGCGAGTCGCCGCCGCGGGTGGCCGGGTCGTAGGTCGCGCGGAGCTCGGTCACCCGCCCGTCCGCGTCCTTGATGACGTCCGTGCAGGTGATGAAGTACGCGTTCCGGAGGCGCACCTCGCGGCCCGGCGACAGGCGGAAGAACTTGGGCGCGGGCTCCTCCATGAAGTCGTCGCGCTCGATCCACAGCTCGCGGCTGAACGGGACCGCGCGCTCGCCGGCGGACTCGTCCTCGGGGTTGTTCACGACCTCCATCGTCTCGACGAGGTCGTCGGGGAAGTTCTCGATGACGACCTTGATCGGGTCGATGACGCCGAACCGGCGCTGCGACGTCCGGTTGAGCACCGCCCGCACCTCGTGCTCGAGGAGCGCGACGTCGTGGGTCGCATCGGCCTTCGCGACGCCGACCTCGGTCGCGAAGTTGCGGATCCCCTCGGCCGGGAAGCCGCGCCGGCGGAGGCCCGCGATCGTCGGCATCCGGGGGTCGTCCCAACCGCGGACGTACTCGTCCTGCACGAGCTTGAGCAGGAACCGCTTCGAGAGGACGATGTGGGTGATGTTGAGCCGCGCGAACTCGTACTGGTGGGGGACGTGCGGGACCGGCAGGTGCCCGATCAGCCAGTCGTAGAGCGGCCGATGGACCTCGAACTCGAGGGTGCAGATCGAGTGGGTCACGCCCTCGATCGCGTCCGACTGGCCGTGCGCGAAGTCGTACGTCGGGTAGATGCACCAGGCGTCGCCCGTGCGCGGGTGCGTCGCGTGCACGATCCGGTACAGGACGGGGTCGCGGAGGTTGATGTTCGGGCTGGCCATGTCGATCTTGGCCCGCAGGACGCGCGCCCCGTTCTCGAACTCGCCCGCGCGCATGCGCGTGAACAGGTCGAGGTTCTCCTCGACGGTCCGGTCGCGGAAGGGGGAGTTGGTGCCGGGGCTGGTGAGCGTGCCGCGGGTCTCGCGGATCTCGTCGGCGGACAGGTCATCGACGAACGCGTCGCCGTGCTCGATGAGGTGGACGGCCCACGCGTACAGCTGCTCGAAGTAGTCGCTCGCGTGGAACAGGTTCTCGCCCCAGTCGAAGCCCAGCCAGCGGACGTCGGCCATGATCGAGTCGATGTACTCCTGCTCCTCCTTGACCGGGTTCGTGTCGTCGAACCGGAGGTTGCAGGTGCCGCCGAACTCGCGCGCGATGCCGAAGTTGAGGCAGATCGACTTCGCGTGGCCGATGTGGAGATACCCGTTGGGCTCGGGCGGGAACCGCGTGACCGGCGCGGTGACCCGTCCCGCGGCGATGTCCGCGGCGACGATGTCCCGGATGAAGTCGGACCGCTCGGGGGTCGTCGAGGTGGGGGAGTGGGTCTCGGGGCTCATCGGGCGCGGCTCCTGCAACCGTCATGGGAGGAGTCGCGGCTCACGCGTCGGCGCACCACACTCCGAGAAGGAGTTGGCTGACACGCCAGGAGTCGAACCTGGCCCTCCCGGCTCAGCGCCGAGTGCTCACCGCGAGCCTCGCATCAGCGACCTGCCGCCAGCATAGCGCAGCGCCACCGCCGAGCAGCCGAGCGGCGCCCTGTCGTGTCCGACACAACCGCTGTGGCGTCGGCGTCTCACGACATCCGCAACGAGGTGCTCCCAGTGTCGCCTTCGTCGTCCCTGCTCGCGTTGATCGTTGGAGCCATGCTCCTGGGAGGGTGCGCCGCACCCATCGCAGACCGGTCACCATCGCCGCCGTCACGAGCGCGACGCCCGCGTCGACGTCGCCTCGCGGCCAGCGATCCGACGCCCGTGCCCACCGTGCCATCGATGGCGACCCCGGCCGCGGCGGCGAGCGTGGATCCAGCGACGGACTCGGTGCCGTTGGTCGCCGGCTCCGTTGCGACGACGCTCGCGACCGACGGGCTCCGGATGCGGTCCGAACCGAGCGTCGACCCCTCCTCGTTCAAGTACGAGCCGTTGCTCCCGCTCGGGACCGCCCTCCTGGTCCTCGATGGACCCGTGTCCGGCTCCGGGTATGAGTGGTACGACGTCGCGCCGCTTGCTCCGGCGGAGGCCGCCCATGGCTGGGTCGCGAGCGGAAGCCAGGAAGGAGAGGCCTGGATCGCCGGGGCGAGACTTCGACTGTCCCGCGGCGCCCACGAACATGCGATCGCTGCTCGACCTCCCACCGGGAGTCGGGGTCCGCTGCTTCCCGAACATGCCGATCACCGTTCGACGCCCGCCTGCTGTCCTGCAACTGCGACGTCGACGGCGCGTGGTTCACCCCGGAGTGGTTCTCGGCGGGTGGCGGAAACCTGCTCGTCGAGCCAGAGCAGGAGACACGGCCGCGGGATCAGGCCGACGAGCATGCCGTTCAGCCTTGACCCGGCCGCGGACCATCCCTCCGAGCTGCCGATGGGCGACGTCGTCGAGATCACCGGTGTCTTCGACCACCCGGCGGCATCGAGCTGCACGCTGACCGCGATGGACGGGCAACCGACCCCGGACCCAGGGTGTCGACTGCAGTTCGCGGTCACCCGGATCGCGCCGATCTCGGGGCCGTAGCGCACGGTCGCCGGGCACGCCGAACAGGGCGTCGCAAAAGGGAAATTGGCTGGCGCGCCAGGATTCGAACCTGGAACCCCCTGATCCAGAGTCAGGTGCCATACCGTTAGGCCACGCGCCAGCGACCGTCGCGCATTCTAGCGCAGGTCCCCTTCGTGGTCACTCCGCTGGGGCTTCGTGCGTCGCCCGCGCCGCCCGTTTCCCCGCGTCAGTACTCACCCGGGTACAAAGTCGCGATTTGGGCCCGCGTACCCGCGTGAGTGGTACCCGGTGACGAATCGGGCCGAATTCGGGCACTCTCGCCAACTTTCGACCCGTGTGAGTACTGGATGGGACAAATGTGAGGTGGCCGCCCCGGCGCTGGCGGCGACCGCGGACTCCCTCAGACCGGGGCCTCGACGACCCCGAGCTCGAGGGCCAGCGTCAGGTACATCGCGTGCGACCAGAGGAGGGGGCTCGCGGCCGTCCCCCAGCGCTCGATCCAGCCGAGCTCCTCGTCGGGTGCGAGGAGGTGGCCATTGGCCTGCTCGGGCAGGTCGCCGTCGGCCGTGGCCTGGGCGGCGACCCAATCGAGCTGGGCCCGCGCGTCCGCCAGGCGACCGGTCGCGGCATGATGCAGGCCCAGCAGGGCCGAGAGCAGCAGCCATTCGCCACCGCCGAAGTAGGTGTCGCGGGCATAGCGGTGCACGCCGCCGTCGTGGACCAGCTCCGTCTCGATCCGCGCCACCGTGGCGACCATGAGTGGATCGTCCGGCGAGAACATGGCGAACGGCGTCGCCGCGGCGATGAGGCTGGCGTCGACCGCATCGCTGCCGACCCACTTGGCGAGGTAGCCCCGGCTGGCCCCGTCCGCGCGGACGAGCGCCTTGATCTCGTGGGCCGCATCACTCGCCCGCGACCGAAGCTCGGTTCCGAGCGCGGACCAGTCCGTCGGCGGCGATGAGGCCGGCATGGATGGCCGCGAGCGTCGAGCCGTGCACGTGGGTCTCGTGCTCCTCCCACCAGTCGTAGCTCGGGTGGCTCCAGAACGCCGCGATGTAGGCAACCGACAGCGCTGCGCCGTCGAGGTACGGTTCCACGCTGCGACCGTGACGCCGACCGTGCGCGCCCAGTGCCCACAGCCATGTGCCGTAGCCATCGAGCTGGAAGTTCTCCCAGCTCGACGCGGAATCGGTGCCGTCGAGCTCGTACCGGGTGTGCAGGAAGTCGGTGGTGGCGATGCTCTCGCCCGCCGATCGGCGCGCCAGCAGTGACTCGACCTGTTCACGTCGATCGACGAGGATCGCCGAGCACCAGGCAAAGAAGGCCTCCGCCGACGCGATGTCGCCGGCTCGGCTCATCGCGTCCGCGATGAACGCACCGTCGCGCAGCCAGCTGTAGCGATACACCGAGAACGTGGGAGACGCGATGTACGCCCCGCTCGGGGCCTGGCCTGCCCGGATGACCGCCACGCTGTGGCGGGCGAGGGCCTGGAGGTGGAGCGTGTTGCTGCTCACCCCTTGAGCCCCGACATCGAGACGCCCTGGAGGACATACCGCTGGGCGAAGACGAACAGCGCGACGATCGGCAGGATCGAGATCGTGGCACCCGCCAGGAGCAGGTTCCAGTCGGTGACGAATCGGCTGGACATGCTCGCGAGGCCCAGTGGCAGGGTCATCAGGTCCGGGTTGTTGATGACGACCAGTGGCCACAGGAAGTTGTTCCACGAGCCCATGAACGAGAACACGGCGACGGTCGCGATGGCGGGCTTGGACAGCGGCAGCACCAGGCGGAAGAAGACCCGGAGGTGGCCGGCGCCATCGACGAAGGCGGCTTCCTCGAGCTCGCGCGGCAGCGAGAGGAACGCCTGTCGCAGCAGGAACACGCCGAACGGCATCGCCATCTCCGGAACGATGAGCGCGGCCATGCTGTTGAGCAGGCCCAGGTACCGCAGCTCGATGAACAGCGGGACGACCATGACCTGGAACGGCACCATGAGCGTGGCCAGGAACAGGACGAAGAGGGCGTTGCGTCCCCGGAACTGCAGTCGCGCGAAGGCGTACGCGGCCATGGCGCTCGTCAACACCTGGAGGAACGTGACCGACAGCGACACGACGACGCTGTTGAAGACCCACTTGACGATCGGCGTATCGCTGAACAGGCGGTCGTAGCCGGACGTGTCGATGGGGGAGGGGACGATCGAGGGCGGCAGCTTGAACAGCTCGGCGGGCGACGTCAGCGACGTCGACACCATCCACACGAACGGGAACAGGAAGACGAGTCCGCCGGCGGCGATGATCGCCGTGCGCAGCCAGACCGCTGCCCGGGACTCAGCTGCCATAGTGGACCCACCGCTTCTGGGCCCGGAGCTGCACGACCGTGAAGCTGAGGATGATCGCGAAGAGCACCCAGCTCATCGCCGACGCCTCGCCCATCAGGCCGTACTTGAAGGCGTTCTTGACGACCTGCTCCATGACCACGGTCGTGGCGCCGGCCGGCCCACCCTCGGTCATGATCCAGACCTGGTCGAAGACCTGGAACGCGCCGATCATCGCCAGGACCATGGCGAAGAAGATGAACGGCGTGAGCAGCGGCAGCGTGATGTAGCGCAACCGCTGCCACCGTCCGGCGCCGTCGATCCGTGCGGCCTCGTAGAGGTGTTCGGGGATGTTCTGCAGCCCGGCCAGCAGGATCAGCATGCTGAACCCGAGGTCCTTCCAGGCCGAGGCGAGGATGATCGAGGGCATGGCCCAGGAGCGATCGGTCCACCAGCCGGGCCCATCGATCCCCACCAGGCTCAGCAGATAGTTGACCATCCCGCCCTCAGGGCTGAGCAGCCACTTCCAGAGGAGCGCCACGACGACCCAGCTCGTGACGACCGGCAGGAAGTACACGCCGCGGAAGAAGGTCGATCCCTTGAGCTTGCTGTTGAGCAGCACGGCGGTGGCCAGGGCACCGCCGAGCACGAGGGGCAGGTAGCCGACCATGTAGTAGAGCGTGTTGACGAGTGCGCGGTGGAAGTTCTTGTCGCTGAGCAGGCCGAGGTAGTTGTCGAGGCCGACGAGGACGGGTGGCCGCAACAGGTTCCACTCGGTCAGGCTCACCCCGACCGAGGCGAGCATCGGAAGGACCCGGAAGATCAACAGCGGCAGGAGCGCCGGCAGCAGGAAGAAGCTGACGAGCCCGACCTTGCGCCACCCGCGTTCACCGACCATCGTGGGCCGCGCTTTCGTCGAAGATGCTCCGCAGGCGGGGCCACGCCGGTGCGCGCACGTAGACCGGGATCTCGTCGATGGGCACGGCCCGCCGCACGACCTGGCCGCCCCGAACCGCTGCGCCGGTCCACGCATCGACCCAGTCACCGTCGGGCAGGTACGTCGACCACTCGGTCGCGCCCGGCTCTGTCACCGGCGAGATCAGGAGCTCGTCGCCGAGCAGGTACTGGTGCGGCACGTCCCAGATGCGTGGGTCATCGGGCCACTCGAAGAACAGCGCCCGCATGAGCGGCACCGAGCGCTCGGACGCGGAGCGGGCCTGCTCCACGAGGTAGCCGACGAGCCGCTCGCGCAGGAGGGCGAACTTGCGGTAGACCGTCAGCGCGGCCTCGTCGCCGGTCCGCTCGGCGACGTTCCACGGCGTGCGCGCCCGGGACGGGCTGCGGTGACCGTTGTTCTCGGCGTGGTACTGCATGATCGGGCAGAACGCCGCCATGGCCGCCGAGCGCGCGTAGAGCTCGGCCGTGGGGACCTCGCCCGAGAAGCCCCCGTGGTCCCAGCCCCAGGCGAAGATCCCGGACGCGCCTGCGGTGAGACCGGCAATGATCGATGCCCGGTACGCGTCCCAGGTCGAGCGCTCGTCGCCCGCCCAGTGGGCGGGGAAGCTGCCTGCGCCGGCATGCCCGGAGCGGCTCAGCGTCATGCCGTCGGTGCCGGTCGCCTCGAGCAGCTCGTGGAACGCCGCCGCGTACAGGTTCGGGTATCGGTTGTTCGACACGTCGCCGCGCGTGCCGTCCGCGTAGCGGAGCTCGGCCCCCCACGCGTGCTCCCCGCCGTCGGTCTTGAACCCGTCGATGCCCATCTCGTCGAGCAGATAGCGCCGCTTGGCGGTCCACCACCGTCGCGCCGCAGCCGAGGTGAAGTCGGGGAGGAGCGCGCCCGGGAACCACCAGCCACGGTTCCGATACGGACTACCGTCCTCCTCGCGGACGGCGAGGTCGTTCTCGACGAGCGCCCGGCGGTCGGCGGCCTGTTGCCGGTCATCCTTGGGGCGGTCGGGGATCACGGGGATCTGCCACAGGACGACCCGAACGCCCATGTCGTGGAGCTTCCTGACCATGCCCACCGGATCCGGCCACGGCCCGTCGGCCGGGAAGGTGAAGTCGACGAGCCGGTGCGGCGAACCGTCCTCGTGCGCCTCGTACTGCGCGCCGTTCCAGGCCCACATCGTCGTCTCGTCGCTCCACGCCTCGATCACGACGACACCCATCGGCACGCCCTCGGCGAGGCTGCGCTCGACCTCCTGCTCGACGCGCTCCTGCGTGTTCCACTCGTTGTCGCTGGCCCAGGGGCGATAGGCCCATTGCGGGATCAGCGCCGGCTGCCCGTACTGTTCCAGGAAGCCTCCGAGAACAGCCGCGGGTTCGCCCTGCCACAGGCGGAGGACGAGCTCAGGTTGGATCGAGTCGACCTCTGCTTCGATCCACAGGACGTCCGGCTCCCGGACACCGACGTCGAACCAGACCCGGCGCGTCGTGTCGACGTGGAACCCCCAGCCATCGCCGCCGACGACGTGGGCGAACGGGACGGGAAGGTACGTGCGCTCGCCCTGGCTCGTGTACTGCTCGAAGACGGTCGCATCGACGGCCCAGCCGCGCTGATCGAGCGAGTGGAAGCGCTCCCCGAGCCCGACCACGTGCTCCGATGTCGCGAGCCGGAGACCGAGCCGGACGCGCGAGACCGTGCCCGCGTCCCCGCTCTCGGTCAGCCAGGCAACGCTGCCGGCGACGAGCCGCGGGCCGCCCTCGCCAACGACGGTGAGCGTTCCTCCGGTCGCGAGCCATGCCGACGGCGCGAACGACCACCACTCGGTGGCGTCCCCTGTCTCTGTCGCGAGAAACCTGTACTGGACGGGCTGGCCGGGCTCGAACCCGCCCAGCTCGACGTGCCACGCGTCGAGGCCTGCGGTGTCCTCGCCGGCCTCGGCGGCCGCCGCAAGATGCCCGTCGGCGCCGCTCGATGATCCGGCCGTCTCCAGTCGCTGGAGGGGCGAGACCGACGAGCGACCGCCCACCCGGACCTCGACCTGGACAGCCGTGAGTCCGGGCGTGGCAAGGGCTCCGAGCCTGACCGGCTCACCGGCCAGCGGGCGATGGGGCACCCGCTGGTCGAGGCTCGCGCGGTAGGCATGCCCGCGACCCGCGGGCTTGTGGCGTATCACTGACGCATCCTCTGCTCAGCCGTGTTTCGAAGGAGGCCCGGGCGGCGACGGGAGGAGAGCCGTCAGCGCCCGGGCCTGATCCGCCCCTACTTCAGGAGCGCATTCACCTCTTCGACGGCCTGATCGAGTGCGTCCTTGACGGAGAGCTCGCCCTGGACCGCCTTCTGGAGGTAGAGCGTGACGGTGTCCTGGAGCTCCTGCTGGCGCTCGATGACGGGCGGCACGACCACCGCGTCAAGCGAGTCGAAGACGGCCTGACGGTTGTCGGGCGGCGTGATCGAGGTGTACGGCGCGAGCAGCGCCGGGTCCGCGACCGCGGGAAGCTCCCAGTCGTTGTTCAGGCGAGTCTGGACCGTGATGTCGGACGACGACAGGTACTGCAGCCACTTGGCCGACTCGACCGGGTGGGCAGTCGAGGCCGATGCGACCCCGGCATTCGAGAAGAAGTGCGACGCGTTCTGCGTGTTGCCGGGCTCGACGACGATGTCCCACTTGCTCTTGATGTCGAGCAGGTTGTTGAACTGCCAGATGCCGTTGTGCCACATGGCGATCTTTCCCTGCTGGAACAGGACGTCATCGCCGATGCCGCCCATCTGCGCCTCGGTCGGCATCGTCGTGCCCACCTTCTCGACGAGGTGGGTGGCCGCCGCGATACCCGCCTCGTTGTTGAACGTGGCGGCGCTCATGTCGTCGTTGAAGAACTGCCCGCCACTCTGCGCGAGCGACTTGTAGAACTCGAAGAACTGCACGGGCTGGTACTCGCCGTACACGCCCTTGGCGGCGTCGGTCAGCTTGGCGGCGGCCGCGGCCTCGTCTGCCCAGGTCCAGTCGGCGGTCGGGTAGTCGACGCCGGCCTTGTCGAACAGGTCCTTGTTGTAGATCAGCACGACCACGGAGAAGCTCTCCGGCACGCCCAGCTGGACGCCCTCGTAGTTGAACGCGTCGTAGGCCTTCGGGAAGTAGACGGCCTTGTCGACCGTGCCCGGTGCGCTGCTCTCGAGGTCGAGCAGGGCGCCCGACGCCGCAAACGACACGAAGTTCTCGTAGTTCAGCTCGAACGTGTCGGGCGCGGTGTTCCCCGCGATCCGGGTCTTCAGCGACGTGAAGTACTCGTCGTAGGGTGCGTTCTGGGCCTTGATCGTGATGGTCGGATTCTCTTTCTGGAAGCCGTCGATGATGGCCTGGAGATCGTCCTCGTGATCGGCGCCCGCCGTGAAGTTGAAGTACTCGATCGTGACCGGCTCGGTGCTGACCGGGGCGGGCGTCGCCGCGACGGGCGTCGCCGCGTCAGCTGCCAGGGTCGCCGACGGCGCGACGGCAGCAGGGCTGCAGCCCGCGAGGAGTGCGAGCGCCGCGACGGCCGTGACCAGGCCGGTGGCGGACCTTCGCGGACGGGACGTGGTGGTCAAATGCACGGACGGGATCCTTTCTGTTGGGGACGTGGTGGCGGGGACGGAGGACGGGTCAGCCAGTGATGCCCTCCCTCTCGCCGACGTTCGTGAATGGGACCGCGACTGGTGCAGCCGAGTCGTCGTCCGCAGCGTCGTGGCCATCGGCGTGTGGCCGCGGGCCCATCCCGTTGAGGCGAGCACGGACGCTGTCTTCGATCTGCCGCTCGTAGAGCGGGGCGGCGAATGTGGCCCGGAGGACGAGCGCGGCAGCGCCGCTGGCCCACTTGGCGTCATCCCACGGGTCCACCTCGAGCTTCACGCCCCTGAGCGAGGGGAAGGTGGCGGCATCAAGCGCGGCCGTGAAGGTGGGCGCCATGTGCGCCCATGCCTGGGCGCCTTCGCCGCTGACGATGACCACCTGTGGGCTCAGGACATTGACAAGGCCCGCAACCGCGCGCCCGAGGATGGCGCCGGCGTCCGCGAAGATCCGTTGGGCGGCCTCGTCGCCACCGTCTGCCAGGGCGCGAAGCGCGGCGGTTCCGTCGTTGATCGACACCCCCGCGGTGAGCAGGCCCGCATCGACGGCCTGCGCGACGAGCGCCGGGTCGGCCACGAGGGCCTCGAGGCAACCGCGCATGCCGCACTCGCACGACGGTCCGTTCTCGACGATGGGAACGTGGCCGAACTCGCCTGCGCCGCCGCGGGCCCCGCGGTAGACGTCGCCACCCACCACGATGCCCAGCCCGACGCCGCGGCCGATCGTCACCGTCAGGAAGTTCTCGGCTGCGCGGCCGTGACCGTACAGGCGCTCCGCGATCGCGAGGGTATTGACGTCGTTGTCGATCAGGACCGGCAGGCCGATCTGGTCGCGAAGCGCCCGTCCCAGCTCGATCGAGTTCCAGCCGAGGATCGGCGCGTTGACGACGCCGGTCTGCGCGTCGACCGTGCCCGGGACGCCGAGGCCGATCCCGAGAAGGCGCGAGCCGTCGGCCGCCTCGACCGCCGACGAAGGACCTTGACCAGCCGCCCGAGCGCTTCCGGCCCGAGCGCGTCGATCGGTGTCTCGTTCTGCGTGAGGATGTCGCCGTCGAGATTGACCTCGACGATCGCGATCCGGTCCGGCGAAACCTTGACGCCCAGGGCGTGCGCGGCTTCGGCGACGAGACCGAGCAGCAACGGGCGCCGGCCGCCGCTCGAGGCCGCCTGGTCCACGACCCTGATGAGGCCCTCGGTCACGAGCTCCCTCGTGACCTCGGTCACGGTGGCCGCGCTCAGCGACAGTCGCCGGGCGATCTCGACGCGCGCCACCGGACCCTGCGAACCGATCAGCGCCAGGACGGCGGATCGGTTGAGGTCTCGGATGAGGGCAGGGGAGCCGCGCCGGAGTCGGGACATTCCGTTCCTCGAAGGGGCCCCTACGCGGCCCGGGTCGGTACTAAGTTAGGCGAACGAAGCAAGTTCTGGCGGAGACTAACAGTCGCATTGGGGGCGGTCAATCCCTATCTGTGTGGTCGCCCGCCGCCCGTCCGCCGCCTCGCTGCGCTGGCTCTCATCGCCGTCCCGTTTTCCCCGCGCCAGTACTCACCCGGGTACAACGTCGCGATTCGGGCCCGCATACCCGCGTGAGTGGTACCCGGTGACGAATCGGGCCGAATCGGGCGCTTCCGCCAACGTTCGACCCGCGTGAGTACTGGATGGGACAAATGCGAGGTGGCTGCCACGCCCAGCGCGTGCTCGCTGCGGAGCCTCGAACGAGGACCGATCCCGATGATCGGGTTGCCGGCGACCGCCGGTCATCGAGCAGGATCGGAGATCACATGCCCCCGAAGGCGAACCACGGTCAGGGCCACGGTCACGGCAACTCGTCCGATGCCGGCGCGGCCGACGGGTTCCGCAACCACGGTGCCGAGGTGTCAGCGGCCGCGCACGACGCGCCGAGGGGCCATGGCGAGAACCACGGACAGGCCGTCTCGGAGGTCGCGCGGGGGAACACGGCGCAGCCGACGCCCGCCAACCCGAGCACGAGCGCCGATGTCGCCGCGGACAAGTCCGAGCCCGGCGCCTGACCTGCCCGACGCTCGGCTACTACTTTCGGGGGATTGGCGGTAGGCGCACGCGGGGCACGATGTCGGACGTGCTCCTTGCGCTGATTGTCCTGGTCGTCACGGCCGCCCTCTCGAGGGGTGGTCGTCACCCGCGCCTGCTGCGCGGCGGCGTCGCGTTCGCCGTGACTTCCTTCCTCCTCGTCCTGCTCGAGGCGTCCGCGCCGACCTACCGGATGACGTCGGGCGAGGCCTACGGAGTCCCGCTGGCCATCGCCCTCGTCGTGGGTCTCGTGCCGTGGGCGCGCCTCGTCCCCCTCATGAAGTACCCGAGCGCGGTCGGCCTCGCGGTGTCGTGGGTCGCGGCGATCATCCTGTTCGTCTATCCCGTGGCGATCTACATGACCTGGCGGTTCGCCAGGGGCCATCGCGCGGGGGAGCGGGTCGCCGGAGCGGTGCCGAAGCCGGCTCCATCGTCGGCGGTGCCCGCCACCGAGGACGCGAGCGCGACCAAGGTGTGCCCGGACTGCGCCGAGGTCGTCCTCGCGGCGGCCCGGATCTGCCGCTTCTGCCGCCACGAGTTCCCCGCGCCTGCGCCGCTGCCGATCGATGAACCCGTGGCCGCCGCGGCGCCGCTGGCCGCCCCGGAGGCGGCGCCGGTAACGCCGGCGATCGCCGCGACGGAGCCGTCGACCGCACCGCGGATCGCCGGACGTGCCGCCGGGCGACGGACTCCCGGTTTCCTGCTCCCGGCGCTGTTCCTCGTCGCCGTCGCGGTCGTTTCGGTCGGCGGCGTCCTCCTGTTCCGCAGCATGGGCGCTGCCGCGAGGTCGACGTCGATCGCCACTCCGGCGCCCGTCGGCACCGCCGCTCCGGCCGCCGTGCAGCCCCGGGCCATCGACGCTGGCCTCATCGAGTTCGGGACGGCGCCGGGCCGCGACGACTGCACGATCGATGGCGTCACGCACGTCGTATTCGCTGGGGGACCCGCTGTACTGGTCGGCGGCCTTCTCGAGGACCGTTGAAGCCACCGAGGCGACGAAGGTCCGCC
Organism: uncultured Chloroflexia bacterium; assembly: GCA_963768035.1. Classification (GTDB taxonomy): domain Bacteria; phylum Chloroflexota; class Limnocylindria; order Limnocylindrales; family CSP1-4; genus CAIXZV01. The sequence continues at coordinate 548,681 of CAVYGJ010000007.1, read as the reverse complement.
TGTACGTGGACGGTGCGGTCGCGGTCGACAGCGATCTCGATCGTGCGCGCGGCAGCTGTCTCAACGGCTCGGTCGGTGCCGGCCACGCCGTGGTCGGCCACTACGTCCTGGAGTACTACGTGGGGTCCGAGGTCCTCGCGCGCGGTGAAGTGGACGTCAGTCGCCAGATAGCGCGCCCGACCTGACAGCGCGCTGCAACGACGCGGGCGCTCCGCGGTGTGCCCAGCCGTCGTCCGCGATCGTCGATGGTTCGCCCACGATGGACGCGCCGAAGGTCGACCCAGCGATCACGGGGAGCGGCACCGCGTCGCGCGAGCAGACCCGGCTCGTCGCGCTCGGCCTCCAGCGCAGCGGGATGTCCAAGGCCCAGGCCGGAAACCTCGTCGCGCTGGCCGCCGGGCTCACCCCGGCCCGTTCCGGCTGGTCGAGCGCCGAGGTCGACGGCCTGTACTTCGTCCGCTGGCTCGTGAGCAACGGCCGCCTCGGCAGCTGAGCCCGGCCGCCGCGCCAACGTCAGCCGAGCCGGATCCCCATCACCAGGTCCTCGGGACCCTCACGCTCGAGCACCTCCCACCCGAGGTGGCGGTAGAACGCGATCGCGTTCTCGTTCCTGGCGCCGACGTTGAGGTGGCACGCGGGCGCGCCGGCGGCCGCGAGCTGGGCGAGCTGGCGCTCGATCAGGCGTCGCCCGGCACCCGTTCCGCGCACGCGCTCGAGCAGGTCGATGTGGAGGTGCGCCGGGTACGCATCCACGATCTCGGCCGGCGCGATCGGCGGCTCATGGAGCAGCCCGATGATCTCCGCGTCGAGCGTCGCGTCGTCGCGCCTCGGGTACTGCGCACGGAGCCCGGGCCACCACGATGACTCTCCCCAGGCGGCGAACGCCCGGGTGTCGCGCGCGGCGAGGCAGTAGCCGGCGACGCCCTCCTCGTCGGCCGCGACGAGGGCGAGCTCGGGCTCGCCGACGACGTACGGCCCGACGTACACGTGCCCGAGCAGGTCCGGGTTCGCGTACTGGCCCGTGGCGTCCTTGCCGGAATCGCCCGTCATCAGGCAGACCCGGTAGACACCGGGCAGGTCCTGGAGCGTCGCGCGGCGGAGGTCGGCCATGGGGAGATGATGCCAGCCCGTGCGGGCGACGCGGATGTGGTCCACGTGCGGCGGCCCGCCGCCGATCCAAAGTGGTCTAGTCGAGACGCGCATTCGTGCGGCGACGACGGCGTGATTGGTATGCCACGCGATACCACTTCACGAATCAAAGTGGTCCACGATCCGTTGCCCGCACGCGCCGCAACCTCGTAGACTCCCGCCGTGATCCGGACCGACGACACGACCCGACAGACGCTCCGCGCCCGGCTGCGCGAGCTCGTCGCGGGCGCCCACGTCGGCGATCGCCTCCCGAGCGAGCGCGAGCTGAGCCTGCGCTGGGGCGTCGCGCGGATGACCGTCCGGGCGGCGATGGACGCGCTCGTCGCGGAGGGCCTCGTCGAGCGGCGCCAGGGATCCGGCACGTACGTCGTGCCGCGGCCGTTCGCGCGCGTCCTCGGCCTCACGAGCTTCACCCAGGACATGGCGGCGCGCGGCCTCGTCGCGGGCAGCCGGGTCGTCGAGTTCGAGCACGTCTCCGCCGACACCACGATCGCGGAACGGCTCCACGTCGAGGTCGGCCACCCGGTCATCCGGTTCACGCGCCTCCGCTTCGGGAGCGGGGACGCGATGGCGGTCGAGACGACCTGGATCGCCTCGACGCTCGTCCCGGGGCTCACGCGCCGACGACCTCGACGGCTCCCTGTACGACCTCCTCGCCCGTCGCTACCGGATCGTCCCGGGCGCCGCCCGGATCACGATCGAGCCGGTCAACCCCGACCCCGAGACGCGCCGCCTGCTCACGATCCCCGCGGGGCAGGCGTGCCTCCGGCTCCAGATGGTGGACGCCGACGTCCGCGGCCGGATCATCATGGTCGCGAACTGCGTCTACCGCGGCGACAAGTACCAGCTGACGGCCGACATCACGGGCGCCGCGTTCACGGCCTCGCACCAGCAGCGGGCCGGGTGATGGCGGGCATCCTCGCCGTCGACGGCGGCCAGTCGGCGATCCGCGTCCGCCATTCCGACGGCGACGCGGTGGTCGAGACCGAGGGCGTCAGCCGCCTCCCCGACAGCGCGGAGCGCGTCGCCGAGGCGGTGGCGTCTGCCTGGGACTCGCTCGGCCGGCCGCCGTCGACCGCGCCGTGCTCGGGCTCACGACCGCCCCCGCGGACGCCAACGAGGCCGAGGAGCTCGCCGCGCGGATCGGCACCACCATCCAGGCCGCCGAGGTCTGGCTGTGCGACGACGCGGTGACCAGCCACGCGGGCGCCCTCTCGCTCGGCTGGGGCGTGAGCGTGGTCGCCGGCACCGGCGTCGCGTGCCTCACCGTCCCTGCCGATGGCGAGCCGCGGATCGTCGGCGGGCACGGCTACCTCATCGGCGACGAGGGCGGCGCGTTCTGGATCGGCCGCGAGGGGCATCCGGGCGGCCCTGCGCGCGACGGACGGCCGCGGCGCATCGACGACGCTGACGGCACTCGCCGCGGACCGGTTCGGCGGCCTCGATGGGCTCCACGTCCGACTCCACGACGACCCGCGCCCCGTCGACGCGATCGCGAGGTTTGCCGCGGACGTCCTCGCCGTCGCCGACACGGATCGGGTCGCCGAGGCGATCGTCACGAGGCCGCGACCGAGCTCCACACCCTGACGACGGCCGCCGCACGCGTCGCCCGCCCGGCCGACGACGACGCAGCGCCCGTCCCCGTCGCCCTCGGCGGCCGGCTCCTCGTCGAGCCGACCTCCCTCCGCCGCGCGCTCGACGCCTGTCTCGCCGGCGACGCGACGCTGCAGCCGCGGACGGCAGACCACGCACCGCTCGACGGCGCGATGCTCCTCGGCCGCCAGCCGACGCCCGGCCGGTACGCGTCGCTCGTCCACATCTGGCAATCGGGGAGACACGCATGAACGGCGTTCGAGGATCGGGCGCCGGGCGCCGCTACATCGCGGAGGCGGGCCGCCTCGTCGCCCGCCTGGCAACCGACGAGTGGCCGAGCCTCGACGCGGCCGCGAACCTCGTCGCGGACGCACTCGCCCGCGGCGGCGACGTCCACGCGTTCGGCACGGGCCACTCGCACATGCTCGCGGAGGAGCTGTTCTACCGCGCGGGCGGCCTCGTCCGCGTCAAGCCGATCCTGTTCGAGGGCCTGATGCTCCACGCGGGCGCCGAGCTCTCGACGGCCCTCGAGCGCCTCCCCGGGATCGCGGCCGCGATCCTCGACCAGCACCCGATGCGCGCCGGGGACGTCCTCGTCGTCGCCTCGAACTCGGGCGGCAACGCGGTCGTGAGCGAGCTCGCGGCCCTCGCCCGGGCGCGCGGCGTGCCCGTGATCGCGATCGTGAGCCGGGCCCACGCCACGAGCAAGGCGTCGCGCTCGGCCGGCGGCCCGAACCTCCAGGACATCGCGGACGTCGTGATCGACAACGGCGGCGCGATCGGCGACGCGTCGGTGGGCGTCGAGGGGTTCGGCAACCGCGTCGGTCCCACGTCGACCGTCGTCGGCGCCGCGGCGCTCAACGCGATCGTCGCCGAGGCCGTCGAGCGGCTCGTGGCGCGCGGGATCCAGCCCGAGGTCTTCCTGTCGAGCAACGTCGACGGCGGCGACGAGGCGAACGCCCGCCTGCTCCACCCCGAGGCCGCGCGATGACCTCGCCGTTCGCGATCCGCGGCGTGATCGAGGGCTTCTACGGCAACCCGTGGACCCAGGCGCAGCGGCTCGACTGCATCCGGTTCATCGGCGCCCGGGGCATGAACACGTTCGTCTACGGGCCGAAGGACGACCCGCTCGTCCGTCGCCGCTGGCGCGAGGCGTACGACCCCGAGGCCCTCGCGGCGCTCGCCGAGGTCGTCGCGACCGGCGCCGAGGCCGGCGTCGAGATCATGTACGCGATCAGCCCCGGCCTCTCGATCCGCTACTCGTCCGCCGAGGACCGGGCGGTCCTCCTGGCGAAGCTCGAGCAGGTCGCGTCGCTCGGCGTGTCGCGGTTCGCGCTCCTGCTCGACGACCTCCCGCCGGAGCTCGCCCACGACGAGGACCGCGCCGTCTACGCCGATCTCGCGGAGGCCCACGGCGCGCTCTCGTCGGCCGTCGCGGCCGACCTCGGCCCGGACCGCCACCTCGTCGTCTGCCCCCTCGTCTACCACGGCCGCGGCGACGAGCCGTACCTCGCCCGCCTCGCGGCGGCCCTCGACCCGTCCGTCGACCTCATGTGGACCGGCCGCGACATCTGCTCGCCGATCCTGGAGACCGAGGACGCCCGCCGCTTCGAGGCCACCGCCGCCCGCCCGCCGCTGTACTGGGACAACTACCCGGTCAACGACGTCGCGATGGGCTGGGAGCTCCACATCGGGCCGTACCGCGGTCGCGACGCGGACCTCCACACGGCGTCGCGCGGCATCCTCGCGAACCCGATGGAGCTCGCGGAGGCGTCGAAGATCCCCCTCGCCACGATCGCGGACTACCTCGCCGACCCCGCGGGCTACGACCCCGAGGCGAGCGTCGCGCGCGCGATCCGCGACGTCGCGGGCGACGGCTCAGCCGACGGCGGACGGGACGCGCAGGCCTTCGCGACGTTCGCCGAGAACGTGCGCAGCAGCTGCCTCGGGGACGAGGACGCGCCGACCGTGACCGCGGCGCTCGCGACGTTCGGGGCGGCCGCGGACGATGCGGCCGAGACCGGCGACGCGCGCGCCCTGACGGCGGCGGCCGCACGAGCCTGCGCACGCTCGCGGAGCAGCAGCTCGCGGCGGCCGACCACCTGCTGCGCGGCCCCGTCGCGAACCCGGCGCTCGTCGACGAGTGCCGCCCGTGGATCGAGGCGTTCGAGGTCGGGGCCCGCGCGATGTGCCGCGCCGCCGACCTGGCCCTCGAGGGATCGCTCCCGCGCGACCTCGCCACCGTCACCAGCGCGCTGCTCCCGTTCCACGCGGAGCTGCGCCGTCGCCGGGTCCGCGTGTTCGGCGACGCGCTCGACATGTTCCTTGCAGACACCACCGACACCCATACCAGGCCCGGGAGACTGCTCCCGGTCGAAGGAGGAGAGCTTCGATGAACCGGAAGACCGCCAAGCTCGCGCTCGTCGGCGCGAGCGCGGCCATGCTGTTCGCCGCGTGCGGCGGCGGCGCCGCCCAGGCAGAGAACGACCACGTGCTGCGGATCGCGATGGGCTCGCCCGGCGAGGCCCAGATCCGCGTCTGGGACGACGTCGCCGCGCAGTACATGGCGGCGCATCCCGAGACCAAGGTCGAGATGAACTACCAGCAGGACGACCTGTACGAGACCATCGGTCTCCAGACCCTGCTGGCCGGCCGCAACGCGCCCGACGTCTACTTCGAGTGGACCGGCGAGCGCCTCAAGCAGCGTCAGAAGGACGGCTACGTCGCCGACATCACCGAGCAGTTCAAGACGGGGCCGCTCAAGGGCCTGTTCGCCGACGAGACGCTCAAGGGCTACACCATCGACGACAAGATCGTCATGGTCCCGTACTCGTCCGACGTCACCAACGTGCTCTGGTACAACAAGGCGCTCCTCGCCGCGGCCGGCGTCGAGCCGCCGAAGACGTGGGACGACCTCCTCGCCGCGTGCACCGCGCTCCAGGCGACCGGGGTCATCCCGATCACGACCGGCAACAAGGACCTGTGGCCGGCCGGCAACTGGTTCGGCCACCTCGCCTCGCGCGTCGTGGGCGACGACGTCTACGCGGCGACCTTCTCGGGCACCGGCAAGTTCGCCACGCCCGAGTGGGAGAAGGCGTTCGGCTACATCAAGCAGCTCGCCGACGCGAAGTGCGTGAACGACTCCGCGAACGCGATCGACGACAACGCCGGCGCGCAGCTGTTCTTCCAGGGCAAGGCCGCCATGCACCCGATCGGCTCGTGGCTCGTGTCGTGGGCGATCGACGAGGCGCCGGACCTCGACTTCGACTACGTCAACCTGCCGGCGATGCCGGACGGGAGCAAGGGCAACCAGGACAGCGTCATCGGCGTCGCGACGGGCTACATCGTCAACGCCAAGAGCCCCAAGCAGAAGGAAGCCGCCGAGTTCATGGCGCTCCTCAACAGCGAGGACAACGTCAAGGCGCTCATCGAGGCCGAGGTCACGCCGCTCGCGATCTCCGCGTCGGCCGGCCAGGACATCGACAGCCGCTCCGCGTCGCTCAGCTCGCTGCTCAGCAACGCGCCGGCCGTCGTGCTCCCGCCGGACACGGGCTACGAGCTCAAGACCGCGGACGCGTTCTACACCGCCGTCGCGGCGGTGCTCGGTGGGCAGGCCACGCCGGCCGACGCCCTCGCCGAGATCGACCGCAAGCTCGGCCGGTAGGCCGGCTCCTCGTTCGGAATGGTCGCGCGCGATGAGGCTCTCCCGGTGAGGCGCTCACTGTGAAGCCCGCGCGCGCGATCACGCCGTGGCTGTTCATCGGCCCGGCGCTCGCCCTGTTCGGGTTCGCGGTGCTGGTGCCGATGGTGTTCACCGTCGGCTACAGCTTCACGGACTGGAACGGCTTCGGCCCGATGACGTTCGTCGGGCTCGACAACTACGTGACCGCGGCGACCGACCCGATCTTCCGGGACTCGTTCGTCCACGTCTGCCTGTACATCCTCGCGACGCTGTTCCTCGAGGTGTTCGTCGGGCTCGTGCTCGCGGGGATCGTCTCCGCGGTCGCGGGCCGGCTGTGGTTCCGGGTGGCGATCTTCACGCCGGTGATGCTGCCGATGGTCGTCGTCGCGGTCCTGTGGTCGTTCGTCTACAACCCGGACTTCGGGCTCGTGAACGCGGGGCTCGCGGCCGTCGGCCTCGACCAGCTCCAGCGCGTCTGGCTCGGCGACCCGGCGACCGCGCTCGCGGCGGTCTCGGTCGTCTCGGGCTGGGTCTACGCCGGGTTCTTCATGATGATCTTCTACGCCGCGTTCCGGCAGATCCCGCACGAGGTGATCGAGGCGGCGCGGCTCGACGGGGCAGGGGAGCGGGCCCTGTTCCGCCGGATCAAGGTGCCGATGATCCGCGAGGCGGTCTGGGTCGGCGTCCTGCTGTGCGTCACGGGCGGCTTCCAGGGCTTCGACCTGTTCTTCGTGCTCACCAACGGCGGCCCGTACGGCGCGACCGAGATCCCGACGACGTACCTCGTCAAGACGGTCTTCCGCAACGGCGAGGTCGGCTACGGCTCGGCGATGGCGGTCGTCCTCACGGCGATCGTGCTCGCGGTCGGCTTCGCGTACTCGCGGCTCAGCCGCCGGCGCGCGGCCACCCGGCTCACCGAGGAGCGGGCCGGGCTGGCGGCCGTTGCCGGCGACAGCGTGTCGACCGCGCCGCACGCCGTGGAGGGCGCGTCGTGACCGGCGCCCGCCGGTTCCCGAGCCTGCTCGTGAGCGCGGCGCTGCTCGTCCTCGCGTTCGTGTTCTTCTTCCCGATGATCTGGATGGTGATGTCGTCGTTCAAGACGAACGCGGACATCTTCTCCAAGCCGTTCGCGCCGCCGACGTCGATCGACTTCGGCAAGTGGGTCGAGGCGTGGAACGTCGGCCACCTCGGGCAGTACGCGATCAACTCGGCGATCGTGACCGCCGTGTCGGTCGCGCTGATCCTGGTCCTCGGGGCGGGCGCCGCGTACGCGCTGAGCCGCTACCGGTTCCGCGGCCGGACGCTCGTCCTGAGCCTGTTCGCCCTCGGCCTGATCCTGCCGCTCCAGAGCTACTTCATCGCCCAGTCGACGATCTTCACGCAGCTCGGCATCACCGACACCCGGTTCGCGCTGATGATCCCGTACTCCGCGATGGGCCTGTCGCTCGCCGTGTACCTGCTCAAGGTCTACCTCGACGCGCTCCCCGAGGAGCTGTTCGAGGCGGCCCGGATCGACGGGGCGAGCGACCGCCAGCTGTTCGCCAACCTCGCGATGCCGCTGCTGCGGCCGGGCCTCGCGACCGTCGCGATCTTCTCCGCGCTCGCCGCCTGGAACGAGTTCCTGCTCGCGCTGCTCTACATCCAGGACGACACGCTCAAGACGATCCCGACCGGCCTGCTCGCGTTCTCGACGCGCTACGTCACCGACTACTCGCTGCTGTTCAGCGCGCTGTCGATCGTCACGATCCCGATGATCGTGATCTACGTGGTGTTCAACCGCCAGATCGTCGAGGGGATCACGGCCGGCTCGGTGAAGTAGGGGAGCGGTCGCGTCCGCGTCGCCCGGAGTCCGGGCGACCGGCGACTACGGCGACGGGCTGCGCTACGGCGTGCGGGTGCGGGCTCGCTCGGCCGCCTCGATGTAGCGATCCTTGGCGCTCGATTCGTCCGCGTCCGCGCTGCTGGAATCCGTCGAGGCATCGGTGAGCTCGGCGTTCGCGGCTTCGATGATCCGCCGGGCGGCCTCGGCGGCTTTCGTCGCGGACAATTCGGCGAGCGTCGCGGCCTCGAGTGCGGACCTCGCGGCGGCGGCCGTCGTCGCGGAGGCGTCCGCCGCCTGCCTCGCCGCCTCGGCTGCCTGCGTGGCCGCGTTGACCGCGACCTCGGCCGCGACCCGACCGCGGCGCGCGACAGCCGCCGTACGCTCGGCGGCGCGCCACTCTTCGAGTGCCTCGGGAACGGTGTGCTCGCTCTGTACCGACATGCGTGCCTCCGATGGGCGTGGGTGCCAGGGCCGCGAACCGTCGTCGCTCGGAGGCACAGGTGGTGCTGCGCGGAGGCCAACCATGGCCCATACCGGTCATTCGGTCAACGCGGGCCCGAATTGCGAGGGCGGTGGAACGCCGGACCGCCTCCGGACGCACGCGGTCTGCTACAACGCGCCCCGAGGATCGGTTGGACAGACGCACGTGGCGTCTCCCAACTGGAGAACGACGCATGACTGATCGGTACGTCGAGACGGAGAAGGTCGAGACCAAGGTCGACGACAACGAGGGCGGGACCGAGGCCGTCGGCGCGGGCGCCGGTGCGCTTGCAGGCGCCGGTGTCGGGGCCATCGTGGGCGGGCCGGTCGGCGCGGCCGTTGGCGGCGTCGTCGGCGCGGTCGGCGGTGCGATCGCCGGCGAGGCAGCCGAGGGTACCGACGAGGCCGGTGCCGGCGTGGGTGCCGGTGGCGGCGCGGTCGCCGGTGCGGTGATCGGTGGCGCGCTCGCGGGTCCGCCAGGTGCGGTGGTCGGCGGCGCGGTCGGCGCGGGCGCCGGAGCCGGCGCGGGCGACAAGACCGAGGAAGCGGCCAAGGACGAGGACGTCGTCGAGACGACGACGACGACAACGGGCTACCCGAGCCCGACCGACCCGGGACCGGGCTACGACCCGAATCGCTAGACGCACCAGCAGCGCGCGTCGCGCACCCGGTGGCATCGCCGCCGGGTGCGTTCGCGTGTCCGGCGGCGCGCACAATGGCGCGCGATGAGCAACGGTGACACCAGCGGCGGCACCAACGTCCGCGCCCGTCGGTTCGACGCGGATCGAACGGATGAGGTGCTCGAGCTCGACGACGCCCTCGCGAAGCGACCGTCCGAGCGGCAGCTGTTGTGGATCGACATCACCGGCGAGATGCCACCGGATCTCGTCCCTCGCCTCGCCGAGACGTTCGAGCTCGACGAGTCGACCGAGCGGCAGCTCGCAGCGCCGGCGACCCAGCCGATGTTCAGGGTCCACGGCGACTACCTCCGGATCACCGTCGTGGCCTCACCAGATCCGAAGCACCCGCGTCAGTCGCCATGGCTGTCCGTGGTGGCGGTCCCGAACGCGGTGATCACCCACCATCTCGAGCCGATCGCGTACCTCGAGCAGCTCGATGAGCAGGTCGAGGCCGACACCGCGTACGGCCTTCTTGACTCCGAATCGTTCGTCGCCACGCTCCTCCACATGACGGTGACGAGCTACCTGCGCGCGGTCGACAAGATCGAAGAGGTGGTCGAGCAGCTCGACGACCGCTCGCTCCGCGACCGGCACCGCGGTCGACTGCTCGAGGATCTTGTGGACGTCCGGGGCCGGATCGCCGACCTCCGCAGGCTGCTCGCGCAGCACCGGTTCGTCTACGCGGCCCTCCAGGGCGTGGTGATGGAATCGCCCGACGACCAGAGGGACGGCAAGGGCGCGGCGGCGCTCGCGGACGTCGCCGGACGCTACGGCGACGCGATGGCCGCCATCGACGGTGCGCGGGACGCGGTCCTGGGGTCGTTCAACGTCTACATGACCCGCACGGCGCAGCGGACCAACGACGTCATGAAGGTCCTGACCCTCGTGACGGTTCTGCTGCTGCCCGGCTCGCTCATCGCGGGCCTGCTCGGCATGAACGTCGTCGTCCCCCTCTCCAAGGACGACCCGATGAGCTTCTGGTTCGTGCTCACCGGGGTCGCCTTGCTGGCCGTCGTCATCACGCTCGTGGCGCGTCGGCGGGGCTGGCTCTAGGGACTTCGGGCGGGCCTGCCCTCCACAAACGCGCAGATGCAGATGGTTCGATGATCATCGAACCGCGAGCGCGTCGCGGCGTTCGATCCCGGTCGAACCATATCGATATCGACGCTGTGGCCGCCGTCGGGGCGCCGGGTCGTGACGGGGCGGGCGCCTACGCGTCGTCGTCGGTGTCGGTGGACTTCGGCGGAATGTCGCGCATGCCGATGTTGTTCTCGCTGCCGGTCATGAGGCCGCCGGCGTAGCCCGCGTTGCCGCTCATTGCGCCACCGGCGGCGGCGCCCTGAAGCGCAGCCGTGTGCGTGTCGGTCTCGGTGCGCGGGTCGGTGCCGCTCTCGGGTTCGTCGTCCTCGGTGAACGCAGGGTCGCGCGAGCCCTCGGCAGGGTCTTCGGCGGGGTCGTCGTTCGTCGTCGGGGCGAAACGCGGATCGGTCATGTCGATCACCTCCGCGGCAATCGTGGTCGGCCGTCGCGTCGGTCGGTCCATCGGTTCGGAGCGGACGCTTGCAGCCGTCTCACAGGCTCGACCGCTCGCGAGCAGGACGTCTCGGGTCAGTCCTCCCAGCGCCCGGTGCCGAGGTGGCGCTCGGCGCCGTGCAGCGCACGTTCCGCGGCGGTGACATCGGTCGCGCCGCTCGCGATCGTTCGTGTCGCCCGCGGCCATTCGGGCCACGGCCTCGACCTCCGCCTGGAGCTTCTTCGTGTACACCCGCCCGCAGGCCGATCAGCCGCGCGAACGTGCCCATCGGGCCCTCGATCTGGAACGCATGCCGGATCCGCGACCGCCGCTCGGCGTTGGCTCGACCTCGTACACGTTGATGATCGTCATTCCCGGCGGCCGGACGACGAGCTCGAGCGCCCGGTCCGGCACGAGCCGCCGGATCAGGCACGGGTAGACCTTGCCGTACCCCGCCCGGACGTCGACCGTGCCGCCCTCGACCAGTGGCCCGTCGGCGCGGGCCCACGTGGCGTTGTGGCCCCACTCGCTCCATGTCGCGGGGTCGGCGTACAGCGCAAACACCGCACGGGGGATCGACAGGTGCGTCGCGGACCGCCTCGATCGACCAGCTCATGCGCGCATGATGCCCGACCGGACGTCCGGAATTCGTTACGCGGCGCCGGCGACCGCGTCCGGCGTCACGCGCGCCTTGGCGCACCGTCCGCTCGATCCCGTCCGCGAGCGCATCCCCGACGATCTCCGTGAGCTGGTCCCACTCGATGAGGAACGCGTCGTGGCCCTTGCTCGACCGGATCTCGCGATACGTCGCGTCGACGCCCGCGGCCGCGGCGTGGTCGACGAGCGCCCGGACCTGGTCCGGGCCGTACAGGATGTCGCCCGGGATCCCGACCCCGGTGACCGCGGTGCCCGACGACGCGAGCGCCCGATATGCAGCCGTGATCCCGCCCCGGCTCCCGCCCGACGTCGTGCCCGTCCATCACGCCCACGAGCACCCGGTACGTGTCCGGATCGAACCGCCCGAGGAGCTTGTCGCCCTGGTGGTCGAGGTACGACGAGATCGAGAACCGGCCGTCGGCCTCGCGCTCGCGCCCGAACCGCCCGTCGAAGTCGTCCTCGGACCGGTACGTCGTCATCGCGAGCTGGCGAGCGAACGCCAGCCCCTCGTCGCCGAGGCGGTCGATGAGCTCGAGCTGGATGTGGTTCCACGCGATCGCCATCGCGCCCGTCGCCGCGGGCGCCGCCATCGGCAGCAGGTGGCCGACCGCGTCGGGCCGCTCGAGGGCGACCTCCTGCGCGATCATCCCGCCCAGCGACCCGCCGGTCACGAGCGCGAACCGCCCGATGCCCAGCCGGTCGGCGAGCGCCCACAGCGCCCGCGCCTCGTCGCGCGCCGTGAGCACCGGGAAGGTCGCGCCGAACGGCGCCCCGGTCGCCGGATCGACGGACGTCGGCCCCGTCGACCCGTACCGCCCGCCGAGCAGGTTCGCGCACAGGACGCCGACACGCCTCGTGTCGAGCGCGCGGCCCGGCCCGATGAGCGGCGTCCACCAGTCGCCGGCCGCGTCCGCGGACCCGGTCAGCGCGTGGACGACGAGCACCTGGGGCGCGTCCGGGCCCGGCCCGTCGTGGCGGTACGCGAGGGTGACGGACAGCCGAGGGCCGCCGGCCTCGAGGGAGAGCTCCCCGAGATCGGCGGCCTCGATCCTCCCAGCCCCGAGCGACGGCCGGGAGGACGGAACAAGCGTGGGATCGGCCCCCGGGGAACGGTCGTCCCCGGGGTGCCGCGTGCCTGGCGCCATCGACGCTAGGCCGTCACGAGCTCGCCTTCGGCCGACGGCTCGGTCGCGGCGCGCAGCGCCTGGCCGAGGTCGGCCAGGATGTCGTCGATGTGCTCGATGCCCACCGACAGCCGGATGAGGTCCGGCGTCACGCCGCTCGCGGCCTGCTCGGCCTCGTTCAGCTGCTGGTGGGTGGTGGATGCCGGGTGGATGATCAGGCTCTTCGCGTCGCCGACGTTCGCGAGCAGGCTGAACAGCTTCACGCTGTCGATGAGCCGCCGGCCGGCGTCGACGCCGCCCTTGATCCCGAACGTGATGATCCCGCCGAAGCCGCCGTTGAGGACGCGCTTCGCGATGTCGTTCGTGGCGTGCGAGGCGAGGCCCGGGTAGTTGACCCACTCGATCTCGGGCCGGTCCTGGAGCCACTGGGCGACCTTGATGGCGTTCTCGCTGTGGCGCTCGATGCGCAGCGGGAGCGTCTCGAGGCCCTGGATCAGCTGCCAGGCGTTGAACGGGGAGAGCGCCGCGCCGATGTCGCGGAGGCCCTGGACGCGCAGCTTGAGGATGAACGCGAGCGGGCCGAACGCCTCGCTGTAGCTGACCCCGTGGTAGCTCGGGTCGGGCGCCACGAAGTCCTCGTGGAAGCGGGGGCTGGCCGCCCAGTCGAACTTGCCGCCGTCGACCACGACGCCGCCGATGACGGTGCCGTGGCCGCCGATCCACTTGGTCGCGGAGTGGATGACGATGTCGGCGCCCTGCTCGATGGGCCGGGCGAGGAGCGGGGCGAAGGTGTTGTCGACGATGAGCGGGACGCCGGCCGCGTGGGCGACCGCCGCGACGGCGGGGATGTCCGCGACGTCGAGGCGGGGATTGCCGATCGTCTCGAGGTACAGCCCGCGCGTGTTCTCGTCGATCACCGCGGCGTAGTTCTTCGCGTCGCTGCCGTCGACGAAGCGGACCTCGATGCCCAGCTTGGGCAGCGTGTAGTGGAACAGGTTGTACGTGCCGCCGTAGAGGCTCGACGAGCTGACGATGTTCTGGCCGGCCCGCGCGATGTTGAGGATCGTGAGCGTCTCGGCCGCCTGGCCGGAGCTGAGCGCCAGCGCGCCGACGCCGCCCTCGAGCGCCGCGACCCGCTCCTCGAACACGCCGGTCGTCGGGTTCATGATCCGGGTGTAGATGTTCCCGAACTCCTGGAGCCCGAACAGCCGGGCGGCGTGCGCCGCGTCGTCGAACACGTAGCTCGTCGTGGCGTAGAGCGGGACCGCGCGGGCCTTCGTCGTGGGGTCGACGGACTGGCCGGCGTGGAGGGCCTTCGTCTCGGGACGGAGGTTGCCGAGGCTGTTGGGATCGAAGCTCATCTCGCTGGTGTCCTTCTCGCTCGGGGTGGGTGGTGGTGCTCCGCGGAGCAAACAAAAAGACCGCGAACCTCCTGGTTCGCGGCCCTTGGATCTCGGCCCCGAGATCCCCGTGTCAGTCGCTGACGATCAGCGCGGGAAACCTCGGCGCCCGTCCATTCGACGGGGCCGCCCACGCATACACATGTCCCAAGTCAGGGTGGTGTGGTTCATCAGGTGGCGGAGGATGGGGGACGGGTCGTCGCGGCGTCAACCCCCTGGCGGCAGTCGAAACCGAATCGCAACGGTTCGCCGTTCGGCGACCAGTCGCGCCTCGCCGCCCGCGCGGCCTATTCCGCTGCCGACTCTACGGTTCCGTCGCGGAACGATCGATACGCTGGCCGACTGGCCTGTTCCGCCCGCAGGCTCCGCCACGGAACAACCGAGTCGGCAGTCGCCTATTTCGTCGCGTCGCGGAACCGTAGAGTCCCTGGCCGACTCACCTGGGCGCGGAGCCTGCATGGTCGCGCCGCCGGACGGATTGAGGACCCGGGTAAGGGAAATCCCGATGCGCTAGACATGCCCGCTCGCGACGATGGGCCCAGATGCTCGGTCGGGCGGCGCTGATTGAACGCTCGGTCGCCTGATGCCCTCTACGAGGTGATGTGTCCCGGCCTCCGCTCGCAACATGAGCGGACCGGGGCCTAGGGAGGTACGGATCCATGGCACTCATCCCGCGCAGGACTCATACGCGGACGATCGCTCGCGCCGCGCTCATCGCGGGGCTGACGCTTGCCGTCGCGGCCCCGGCGGCCCTCGCCGGCAAGCCGGTGACCGGTCCCTCGGCGAACTTCCCGTACGCGTTCCCGGCCGGCGCACCCTGCACCAACCCGGTCGTGTTCGAGAACACGTCGATCAACTCGAGGGACTCGGCGTTCGACCCCGCGCGAGATGGCTCGTGGCGGCTCCTGACCCGCGGCAGCGCGGTGTCGCAGGCGGTGGACCAGGAGACTGGCGCGGTCTACTCGATGCGCGGCGGCTACCGGTTCCAGGTGACGTTCGCGGCCGACGACTCGTTCCGGGTCGACGGAGCCGGCACCGACATCATCGCGTGGTACTTCCCGGGCGATGACAGCGAGCTCCCGCCGGGCCTCTGGGACATCGACGGACGCATCACCGAGTGGTATGCGCCGGACGGCTCGTTCATCAAGGCCACCTTCGACGGCCACGCCACGGACATCTGCGCGGCGCTCGAGGACTGAGCCCGCTGGGGAACACAGCACGGCCCGCCGGATCCTCCGGCGGGCCGTTTCGATGCGACACGCGCTTCCCCTTGTCTCCCGCCCGGGCGCCAGCCACAATGCGGCGCAGGGAGGGAGTGCCGCATGTCCTCGACTGTCCACGGAGGCGACGCCGGCCGGACCGGCCGAGGGTGATGCTGCTCGGCCGCGACGACGCGCTCGATCGCTTGCTGCGGATCGTCGTGCGCGACCCGCTCGTCACGCTCACGGGTCCGGGCGGGATCGGCAAGACGACCCTCGCCCGCGCGGCCCTCGATCGGCTGCGCGCCGATGGCCTCGAAGCATGGTTCGTCGATGCCGTGCACGTGGATCGGGCCGCCGACCTCGTGCCCGCGATCGTCGCCGCGCTCGAGCTCATGGCGGGTCCAGTGAGCGACCAGGTCGCGCTCGACGACTATCTCGCCCGGCGCGAGGCATGGCTGGTCATCGACAACCTCGAGAACCTCGTCGGGGACGACGTCGCGGCAGTGCTCGATGCACGGATCGCGGCGGCACCCGGCCTCCACATCCTCGCGACGAGCCGGATCCCTGTCGGTGCCGCCGGCGAGGTGCAGGTCCGCGTCCCGGGCCTCGACCTTCCGAGGGAGGATCTCCCCGACGCCGTGGCGGCGTCGCCCGCCGGCGCCCTCTTCCTGCAGCGGGCACGGGAGGTCGGAGAGCCGCTTGACATCGACGAGGCGTCGGCGCGCGAGCTCGCCGCGATCCTGCGCCTGCTCGACGGCATGCCCCTTGCCATCGAGCTCGCGGCGGGCCGGACCCGGGTGCTCGCGCTGGGCGACCTCCGGCGTCGCCTGGGCGACCCGACGACGCTCGAGGGCCCGCGTGACGCCGACCCTCGGCATCGCTCGCTGGTCACGGTCCTGGCGTGGTCGATCGCCCTGCTCGACGAGGAGCAGCGCACCGTGCTCGATGCCGCCGCCGTGTGCGCGGGTCCGTTCGACGTCGAGGTGCTCGAGGCGCTCGCGCCGGACGCGGCGGTTGTGCCCGCGCTCGACGTGCTGGTGTCCGCGGGTCTCGTGAAGGTCGACGGCGATCATGACGGCCGGCGGTGGTTCCGCGTGCTCGAGACGATCCGCGCAACCAGCCTTCGGGCGCTCGATGGGACGAGGATTGTCGCGCTCGAGCGGCAGCTGGCGATGCACGTGGCGGCACGGACGGATTCGATCGAGGCCGGGATGTGGTCGAGCGACCAGGTGGACTCGTCGAAGCTCGCTGCACGCCTTCGTCCCCTGATCGACTGGACCCTGACATGGGCGATCGAGAACGATCCCGCGCTCGGCCTGCGAGTGATCACCTCCCTAGACCGCTACTGGCGAACGACCGGCTGGGACTCGTCGGTGATGCGCTGGCTGGGGCCGCTGCTCGAGGCGGCGGCACCCGATGATCCGGGGCGGCCCTATGCGGAGGTGGTCCGCATCGAGCAAGTGCTCGTCCGCGATGGACCCCGGGCCGCGGTGCCGCTCGCCGTGCGTGCGCTCGAGCTCGCGCAGGCCGCCGGCGTCCCGCGCGTGATCCGGCGGGCCTACACCGCGTCGGCGCAGGTCTACCACGGCGTCGCCGAGTTCGCACTCTCCGCCCAGTGCATGATCGACGCCGCGGAGTGGACCGAGGACGCCGACGATCGCACGGGCCTCCTGGAGTCCGGCCTGGGCAATCTCGCGATCGCGGAGGGACGCGACGCGGAAGCGCGGGCGCAGCTGCTGGATGCCGCAATCGCGCATGAGCGGCGGGGCGACCTGTGGAACGCGGGGGAGACGCTGTTCATGTGCGCGATGCTCGAATGGAGGCTCGGCGAGGCCCAGGCATCTGCGGCCACCGCGATGCGAGCCGACGCGATGATGCAGCCCCTCGGGGTCGCCGACGGTCGGCCGGCGTTCGTGGGCGCACTGGGCAATGCGGGGCTCGCCCGTGAGGCGCGAACCGCGTTGGCGCCTGCGTGGGCCGATGTGCAGCGGGCACACCCGGTGGCGCGGATCGAGCTGCTCGAGGCCGCCGTGACCGTGCTCCACGCCGAGGGTCGCCTGGCCGACGCGATCATGGTGCTCGCGGCGGCCGATCGGGCGCGCATGGGCACCGGCTGGTCGCAGGACCTGCTCCTGGGCTGGCTCGTCGCGACGCACCGCGCCGCGATCGAACGGGTGCTCGATCCGATCACCGTCGGCCTCGCCCGGCACGAGGGTGAAGCGATGGACCTGTACCAGGCCTACGCGCTCGTGCTGGCCGAGCCGCGTCGTGAAGCCCTCGAACGCGCCCCCGCTCCGGACCCGATGGTCGAACGGCTGACGGCGCGTGAGGTCGAGGTGCTCTCCCTCGTCGGATCCGGCCAGTCCGACGCCGAGATCGCCGAAACGCTGTTCATCAGCCGCAAGACCGCATCGGTCCACGTCTCGAACGTCAAGGGCAAGCTCGGCGTCGCGTCCCGGCTCGAGGTCGCGCTACGCGCGCGGGAGATGGGGCTCGTGCGCGGCGCACACGGAGCGTCGCAGGCGAAGGCGGTCAACGCGCCGTTCGTTGACCGCCTGCCGGATCCGGCGGGACGCCTCGGCCGCGACGTAGGACGGCGCGGGGCATCCGGTCAGCGGAGCATTCAGGACAGCGCCGCGCAGCGATCCGTCTCGGTCCCGGTCGCCTTCGAGGTGCTCAGCACGCTGCCGTCGGCCGCGATCTCCTGGACCACGGTTCCGGTCGACGTGTACAGGCGGCCCGGGACCACCGGCAGCGAGTTGCCGCGCAGGATCGAACGTGGCGGTGCCGTCCGGCGTGGGCGGTCACCCTCGCCGGTCCCGAGATGTCGACGGTCATCGACTTGCCGTTCAGCATGTTCGTCAGGCTCACGACAAGGGTTCCGGCGATGAGCTGCCGGAGGAGGTTGCCCTGCGCGTCGACGAAGGTGACCCCGTACTCCTTGTTTGCGACGAAGCCGATGCGCACGGGGAACGCACAGGCGTCTCCGGCGGCCAGGTCGATGTAGTCGGGCGTGGCGAGGTAGTCCCGGGACGGCGCTGCGGCCATGACCGCCGGGACGGCGGCCGAAACGATGAACGCTGCGGCACCGGCCGCGACGACGAGACGCTTGAGCATGACGCTCACCTCCGCTAGGTGGCGACCTGTGGTCGCCCGCTGACGAGGTGATCTGAGCCGACCGAGACACGACGGTCATCGGGCGCCGCCTTAGGCGCCTCCTCATTTCGCGGCCGAGAACGAGAACGGCCCGCCGGGAGAGCCCGGCGGGCCGTGCTTTGTCAATGTGGTGTGCGGGCTACCCGTCGGTCGCCGGCGAGGCGGCCGGTGCCGGGGATGCGTCGGGCGCCGCGCCCTTGTCGCCGGGGCCGTGGAAGAACTTGCCGAACGGGTGGCCGCCCCGGCCGCCGCCGAAGCCGAATCCGCGGCCGAGCGTCTGGAGCTCTTCGGTCGTGATCTTGCCGTCATCGAGGAGCGTGGTCAGCGACCGGAGGTAGCTGTCGGCCGGCAGCTGGTCGATCTCCTCCTGGGTGATCACGCCGTCCGCGAGGAAGGACTTGAGCTGGTCGCGCTCGGCCTTGCGGGCCGCTTGGCGCGCGGTGCGCTCAGCGGCGATGCCGTCGAGGATGGCGGTCTTCTGGCTCTCGGTGATCGTGCCGTCCGCGACGAGCTTCGTGAGGGTGTCCTCGAGCACCGTGTCCTTCGGCTTGTCGGGGACGGGAGCGGTCGTCGCGGCGCTGGGCGACGGCGAGTCGGCGGCCGGGACGACGGTGTTGGTGGTCGAGGGCGCGGCGCCGTTCGCGGCGAAGACGGCGCCCGCGCCGCCGATGACCAGGAGGCCGGCGAGGGGGAGGACGACGGTGGTTCGGTTGAGCTTCACGTGTGTCTCCGTGACGGTTGCGCGGCCACGCGGCCGCCGGGATGTCGGTCAGACGATGGGTTGTGTGGCTGTATCCGGCCCGGGATCGGGCTGTGAAGTTGCTGTGAGCGGGATTCGGACGACGAACGTAGCACCACCACCCGGCGTGGGCTCGTGCCAGATCCTGCCGCCGAGCGCGGCCACGATGGAGGCCACGATCGAGAGCCCGAGGCCGGACCCGCCGCGGTCCCGGGCGCGGGCCGGATCGGCCCGGTAGAAGCGGTCGAACACGCGGGAGCCGTGCGTCACGTCGATCCCCGGCCCGTGGTCCACGACCCTGATCTCCGCGACGGCAGGCTCGGCGGCCCCCGTCTCCGGCACGCGCTGGAGGATGACCTCGACCGGCGTCGCCGGCGGCGTGTGGACCCGAACGTTGGCGAGCAGGTTGCCGACGACCTGGCGGATCCGGTCCTCGTCGCCGGTCACGGTGATCCCGTCCTCGATCGCGCCGACCATCGGGCGCTCCGGGTCGGCGGCCCGCGCGTCGGCGAGGGTCTCGCGGGCGACCCGGCTCAGGTCCACGGGGTCGGTGCGCAGGGGTCGGCCCTGGTCGAGCCGGGCGAGGAGCAGGAGGTCGTCGACGAGCACGCCCATCCGCCGGCTCTCCGTGCCGATCCGGGTCATCGCGGCCTCGAGCTCGGCAGGGTCCGTCAGCCCGCCCGCCCGGTAGAGGTCCGAGTACCCGCGCACCGCGGTGAGCGGCGTGCGCAGCTCGTGCGACGCGTCCGCGACGAACTGCCGGAGCCGCGCCTCGCTGCCTTCCTTCGCCTCGAGCGCCGCCTGCTGGGTCGCGAAGCTCTCCTCGATCTGGTCGAGCATCGCGTCGAACGCGGTGCCCACCCGCCCGACCTCGGTCTGGTCGTGGGGGATGCCCGCCCGGTGCGACAGGTCGCCCGCGGTGATCTCCTGCGCGGTCCGCTCGAGGCGCTCGAGCGGCAGCAGGCTGCGCCGGATGATGACGAACGCGATCGCCGCCAGCGCGAGCATCGCGAGCCCGCCGACGAGCAGCAGCGTGCGGGTGAGCCCGCGGGTGACCGTCTCGACGCCGTCGAGCGGCGCCGCGACCGCGATCGTCACGCCGCCGCGGCCCTGGCCCATGACGACGCGGTAGTCGAGCGAGCCGTCCTGCGCGGGCCGGGTCTCGAGCGTGCCGTAGGCCGCCGCGGGGATGCCGTTCGGGTAGACGGGGAGGTCGGGGAGGGGATCGGGGTCGTTCGCGAAGCCCGACGGGAACGAGCGCTGGATGTTGCCCCGCCGGTCGAGGCGCATGACCGCGAGCCGTCGTCCGGCCTCGCCGCCGCCGGTCAGGTCCTGGAGCGGGCCGATGCGATCGGCCGTCGACGCGAGGGTCAGCAGCTCCTGGTCGATCCGGTCGAGGAGCGACTGGCGGGTCAGCCCGACGAGTGCGACGCCCGCGATCACGAGGGCGACCGCGAGGGTCGCCACGAGCGACACGACGAGGCGCGTCCGGAGGCTCATCTCGTGGTCGTCGCGCTACTCGGCACGGAGCGCGTAGCCGAAGCCGCGGACGGTGCGGACGAGCCGCGGCTCGCCGTCGTCGAGCTTCCGACGGAGGTAGCTCACGTACGTCTCGACGACGTTGTCCTCGCCGTTGAAGTCGTACTGCCAGACGTGGTCGAGGATCTGCTGCTTCGACAGCACCCGCTCGGGGTTGAGCAGGAAGTAGCGCAGGAGGCGGAACTCGGTGGGGGAGAGCTCGATCTCGCGGCCGGCCCGCCAGACCTGGTGCCGGTCCTCGTCCATCTCGAGGTCGCGGTAGCGGAGGCGGGCCGCCCCGTCGTCACCGCCGCCCCGGACCCGTCTCAGCAGGGCGCCGATGCGGAGCGTGAGCTCCTCGAGCGAGAACGGCTTGGTGACGTAGTCGTCGCCGCCGCGGACGAAGCCGGTGACCCGGTCGTCCTCGGAGTCGCGCGCCGAGAGGAAGATCACCGGGACGAAGTCGCGCTGCTCGCGTAGCCGTCGGCAGACCTCGAAGCCGTCGAGGTCGGGGAGCATCACGTCGAGCACGACCAGGTCCGGGTTCGCCGTCGCGGCCGCCTCGAGCGCCGCGGTTCCGGTCGCGGCGGTCGTGACCTGGTAGCCCATGTACCGCAGGGCGGTCGAGAGCAGGTCCGTGATCGCGGGCTCGTCGTCGACGACCAGCACGTGCGCGCCGGGCACGCCGCCGTTCGCGCCGTTGCCGTTCGCGCCGCCGTTCGCGCCGCTTGCCGTTCGCGCCGTTGCCGGGAACCTGGGCAGCCATGGCGGTATTCGACGCCTCAAACCTGAGAGTTTCCTGTGAGTCTGCCGTGAACTCCGTCCTGCGCTCGCTGGCGCCCGGCTGCTCGCTGGCCGACCATCGGATGCGACGACCATCCCGCTGCTCGCTGTCCGAGCCGCAGCGCTTGCTTGGACATCGCGGTGCTCGCTGGCCGAGCCGCGCGATGGGCTTCGCATTGCAATGATCGCTAGGCGAGCCGGCGCGACGCGCGCATGGACGGCGAGGCATCATGGCGACGTGCCTGACCTCCCTCAACTGCCTGCGACCTTCCGCGCCTATGTCGTCGACAAGCCGGCCGACGGCGCGTTCAGCCGCGGCCTGCGCGAGTTCGAGACCGCGGACCTGCCGCCGGGTGAGGTCACCGTCCGCGTCGAGTGGTCGAGCGTCAACTTCAAGGACGGGCTCGCGGCGCGCGAGGACGGCCGGGTCGCACGCTCGTATCCCCTGATCCCGGGGATCGACCTCGCGGGCGTGGTCGTCGCGAGCGAGGACGACGCGATCCAGGTCGGCACGAGGGTCGTCGCCAACGGGTATGACATCGGCACGGCGCGTCACGGCGGGTTCGGCGAGCTCGCCCGGATCCCCGCCGACTGGACGGTGCCGCTCCCCGATGGGCTGAGCACGCGCGACGCGATGGAGATCGGCACCGCGGGCTTCACCGCGGCGATGAGCGTCGACGCCCTCGAGCGCGCGGGCGTCGCGCCGGGCAGTGGGCCGGTCCTCGTCACCGGTGCGGCCGGCGGCGTCGGCAGCATGGCCATCGCGATCCTCGCGGCGCGTGGCCACGAGGTCTGGGCGGCGACGGGCAAGGAAGACGAGCTGGACCGGCTGCGGGGCCTGGGCGCGACCGGGTTCCTCACCCGCGACGAGGTCACGGCGCCCGGCCGGCCGCTCGACAGCGCCCGCTGGGCTGGGGCCGTCGACACCGCCGGCGCGGCGACGCTGCCCTACGTGCTGCGGACGCTCCGGATCGGCGGCGCGGTCGCCTCGTCGGGGAACGCCTCCGGGGCCGAGCTCGCCACGACGGTCTTCCCGTTCATCCTGCGCGGGGTGTCCCTCCTCGGCATGGACAGCGCGAACATGGCGATCGAGCCCCGCCGGGCGCTGTGGGCGAGGCTCGCCGACGACCTGCAGGCCGCACGGCATCGACGACTGCATCACCGAGGTCGACCTCGACACGCTGGAGCCGGCGCTCGACGCGATCGTCGCGGGCGAGGCACGCGGCCGCTGGGTGGTCCGCGTCACGGGCTAGGCCGACCGGCCGCCTACTCCCCGAGCTCGCCTCGCAGCTGGGCGACGGCCCGCTCGACCGGCTCGAGCGCCGCATCCGCCGGGTACGGGACGAGCGGGAGCACATCCTCGACCGATGCCCTCGCCGGCGACGACGCGACGGGCGGCGTCGCAGACCGCCCGGAACCCGACGAGCTGCGACTCCACGAACGCTCGGCCCGCGTGGTCGCCATGACCCGGGACGACGACCGTCCGCTCCCCGGTGAGCGCGAGCAGCGCCTCGGCGGTCGCGGGCCAGTCCATCGGATAGCCGTGGCCGAAGAAGGGCGTCGCGCCGTTCTCGAGCAGGTCGCCGGCGCACAGGATGTCGGCGCCATCGACCCGGAGGATGATGTCGTTGTCCGTGTGGCCGCGCCCGAGATACCGGAGCTCGACCTCGCGCTCGTCGTCGAGGCAGATCGTCGCCACCTCTCGGAACGTGCGCTCGGGCGGGTCCAGGACGACCTCCGCGAGCTCCGCCGCGATCTCGGGGACCTCCGACGGCGCCCCAGCGCGCTGCCGATCGCCGGTGCGACGGATCATCTCCGCGGCTCGCTCGTGGCCCCAGATCGGCGCCGGGCGGAAGACGCTGTTGCCGAAGGCGTGGTCGTAGTGCCCGTGGCTGTTCACGACGACCCCCACGGGCGGCGACCCGAGCTCGCGCAGGTCGTCGAGGATCTCGCGCGCCTGGCCCGGCGTCGTGCGGGTGTCGAGCACGAGCGCCTCCTCGCGCCCGAGCACGACCACGATGTTCTGGTCGAAGAACGCGTATCGGCGCACGAAGATCCGTTCTCCGATCTCCGTCCAGCTCGTCGCCACGCGGCCATCCTACGACGCGCCCCTGCGCGCGACCGACTACGATCCCGCGCATGGACCCCCTCCTCCTGACGCCCTCGATCGGCGCGACCCAGGTCGCCGACGGCACGAACCTGCGAACGCTCCACTGGCCGGCCGACGGCGACCCGGTCGCGGTGGCGCTCGTCATCCACGGCCTGGGCGAGCACGGCGGCCGGTACGACAACGTCGGCGAGGCGCTCACGGGGGCCGGGATCGACACCCACAGCTACGACCATCGCGGGCACGGCGGGTCGAGCGGGCGGCGCAACCACGTCGAACGCTGGGCCCAGCTCCACGACGACCTCGAGGAGCAGATCCTCCGCCTCCGCGCCGACCATCCCGGGCTGCCGCTCGTGCTCTACGGCCACTCGCTGGGCGGTCTCATCTGCGCCGGGTACATCGTCTCCGACGAGCCGCGGCCACTCCCGGACCTGCTCGTGCTGAGCGCGCCGGGCCTGGACGACGAGCTCCCGTCATGGAAGCGGTCGCTGGCACGGATGCTCACGGGCGTCGTGCCCAAGCTCCGGATCACCAACGGGCTCGCCGGCCGACGGGCTGTCGCGCGACCCCGAGGTCCGGGTCAAGGCCGACGCCGATCCCTCAACACGAACGCGTCGACGATCCGGTTCGGCGCCGAGGCGTTCGACGAGCAGGACCGCGTGAACGGCGTGCTCGCGGCGCTCGACGCGATGCCCGTCCCGACGTATGTCTTCCACGGCTCGGATGACCCGATCGTGCCGCTCCGCGCCACGCGCCGTGTTCGAGGGAAAGGGCAACACCACCCGGCACGTGCACGAGGGCCTCCGTCACGAGTGCCACCACGAGCCCGAGCACGAGCACGTCCTGGGCGAGGTCGTGGCGTGGATCGGCGAGCAGGGTGTGCCCATCCGCGGAGTCGTCGCGCCGCACCACCACGCCGACGAGCACGACGACCACCACGACACGCACGGCGTCGAGGTCGACATCCACGCCGACCCCGCGACCGCGGTGTAGACTCCGGCCACAACCGAATATCCGCCTCCGGGGAGCGCCCAACGTGCGCTGAGAGTCTGGTGCAGACCAGAGACCCGCGGAACCTGATCCGGTTCGTACCGGTGTAGGAAGCAGGCCCGCTCGCGTCGACGCCGTCCCCGGCACCCGGAGACGGCGTTCCTGTTCCCAGGAGGCTCCGACGCGTTCGTGAACACCACCCATCCCCGCGCCATCGCCGCACTGCTCCTGACCCTGATCGTCGCCGCGTGCGGCTCGGGGTCCGGCGGCGCGTCGCCGTCGGCATCGACCGGCGCGCCGTCCACGGCCGCCCCGTCGGCCTCCGAGGCCGCCGCCTCGCCGACCGCGCCCGCCGAGCCCGCGAAGGTCCGCCTCGCGCTCGACTGGACGCCGAACACGAACCACACCGGGTTCTACGTCGCGCAGGCGAAGGGCTGGTACGACGAGGCCGGCATCGCGCTCGACGTGCTGCCCTACGGCGGCACGACCCCCGAGACGATCCTCGCCGCGGGCCAGGCCGAGTGCGGGATCAGCTTCCAGGACTCGCTCACGTTCGCGGTCGCGGCCGGCGCGCCGATCACGAGCGTCATGGCGATCCTCCAGCACACGGCGCAGGAGATCGCGGTCCTCGAGTCCTCGTCGATCACCCGGCCGAAGCAGCTCGACGGGAAGACCTACGCCGGCTTCGGCTACCCGAACGAGGTCCCGACGCTCAAGTCCGTCATCGCGCACGACGGCGGGACCGGCGAGTTCGACGTGGTGACCCTCGACACCGCCGCGTACGAGGCGCTCTACGCGAAGCGGGCCGACTTCGTGATCACGTTCGCGGCGTGGGAGGGGATCGAGGCCGGGCCAGCGCGACATCCCGCTGCGCACGTTCAAGTTCACGGACTACGGGTTCCCGGACTTCTACCAGGTCGTCCTCGCCTGCAACGACGACTGGCTGGCCGCGAACCCGGACGCCGCGAAGGCGTTCGTCGGGGCGACGGTCAAGGGCTTCGAGTTCGCCGCGGCGAACCCCGACGAGGCGGCGCAGATCCTGCGTGGACCAGAACCCGGGCGTGTTCGACGCGAACAAGGAGCTCCCCGGCCGCGTCGCAGGCGTACATGACCGAGCAGGGTCTCCTGACCGATGCCGCCGGCGCGGTGGGCACGCAGACGCTCGAGACCTGGACCGGCTACTCGTCGTTCCTGTACGACCAGGGCCTGCTCGTCGACGCGAACGGCAAGGCGCTGACCGCCCCGCCGGACTACGCGACGCTGTTCACGACCGACTTCCTGCCGTGACCGGCTGCTCGCCCGGGGCGCGCGCCTGACGATGCGGGACCGCCTGCCGACGGTCGCGCTGGTCGCCGGCCTCCTGCTCGTGTGGGAGGCCTACGTCCGGCTGGCCGGGGTCGAGCCGGTCGTGCTGCCGTCGCCGACGCGGATCCTCGGGGCGCTCTGGGACTACCGCGACGACGCGGTCCGCCACGCGCTCCCGACGCTCCTCGAGACCGTCGTGGGGTTCCTGCTCGCGGTCGTGCTGGCGATCGTCGCGGCGGTGCTCATGGACCGGACCCCGGTCGTCAGGCGCGCCGTCGAGCCGCTGCTCGTGACGTCCCAGACGATCCCGATCGTCGCGCTCGCGCCGCTGTTCCTGCTGTGGTTCGGGTTCGGGCTGCTGCCCAAGGTGCTTGATCGTCGTGCTCGTGACGTTCTTCCCGATCGTCGTGTCGCTGCTCGACGGGTTCCGGACGGCGTCCGTGGACGCGACCGACCTGCTGCGCTCGTACGGCGCGACCGACTGGCAGGCGTTCCGGAAGCTCCGCTGGCCGATCGCGCTGCCCGCGTTCTTCACCGGGCTGCGGATCAGCGTCGTCTACGCGGTGATCGGCGCGGTGTTCGGGGAGTACGTCGGGGCGCGCGAGGGGCTGGGGATCTGGATGCAGCTCTCGCAGAACTCGTTCCGGACCGACCTCGTGTTCGCGGCGATCGTGGTCACGAGCGCGATCTCGCTCGTCCTCTACTGGGCGGTGGGGCTGATCCGGCGGGTCGCGATCCCGTGGGCCCCCGGCGTGCGCCGGGAGCCCGACCTCGAGTCGCTGCCGTACTAGGTCAGGCGGCGCGCTTCGCCGTGCCGACGGCCCACCAGAACACGAGCAGCGCGTTGACCGGGTGGAACGCCGCGATGAACGGCGAGATGACCAGCGCGTGGACGAGGCCGCCCTGGACGGCCAGCAGGCCGGCGGTGACGAGCGCGTCGCGCCGGGCGGGCGCCGGGAGCCGGCCGCCGAGCGACGAGATGAGGAGCACGGCGGACAGGAGCAGGAACGTGTGGGCGAACGTCTTGTGGAGCTCGATCGTCTGCGGGCCGACGAACACGAACACGCCGGCGAGCGCGACCTGGGCGGCGACGGCGACGACGTACGCGCGGGCGGCGTAGCGATACGCGAGTCGGGCGATCGAGCGCGGCGCGGCGACGGGCCGGGCGACGGGAAGGGCGGGGGACGCGGCGGTCATCTCTGGTGGGCTCCTGGGCTGGCTCGGATGATGTCGATGGGGTGATGCCGCGACTGTCGGGCGCGGCGATCACGCGGCCCATCGGCTCGAGTCACGAGCGCGCATCGACGGATGTCCATGCCGAGTCGCCTCGCCCGTTGACCGTGGCGCTACGAAATCGGGCTGGGCTGCCCGCCGGCGCGTCCTGATCGGCGTCGTCAGCTCGGTATCGATGCCCGGTAGTCACCGTTCGTGGGTTTCACGGCCCATCCGCGGCCGCGCAGCCCGATTTGGTTGACCTGGCGTCAACGCGGAGCCAGCCCGTCGGCCCACAGGCGACGAATCCGCCGAAAGGGGCCGCGCGCGGGCTGGATCCGGCCGAATTGGGCGACGAATCCGGCTGACCGTCGACTCGCAGGCGACATTGGCGCCGATACGACACCCAATCCGGGCCAGGAGCGGCGAATTCGTCGACTCGGAGGCGACGCAGGCGCGCGCGCCGACACGTGCCGCCCGACGGCGCGCCGAGATGCGATCATCGGCCCGCTGAGCGAGCGAACGACGTGAGGTGACCAGTGGCGGACGGCCGGACGATCGTGTTCTTTCCCGAGGGCGCCTACGGGCCGACGAACAACTGCGCCGGCATCGGCCAGGTCCTCCGCGAGCGCGGTCACCGGGTGGTGTTCATCCTCGAGGAGAGCTTCGCGGGCAGCCTCGAGGCGAAGGGGTTCGAGGAGCGGCTCATGCGCCTCGGGCCGCCGCCGGAGGTGCCGGAGATCCCCGGCCAGTTCTGGATCGACTTCATCCGGGACACGGCGCCGGTCTTCCGCAAGCCGACGATCGAGCAGCTGGGCGAGTTCATCGCCCCGACGTTCCAGGCCCTCATCGACGGCGCGAAGTACGTCCAGCCGCGCCTCGAGGAGATCATCGGCGAGCTCGAGCCCGACGTCATCGTCGAGGACAACGTCGTCAGCTTCCCGGCGATCATGTCCACCCGCCACCCGTGGGTCCGCCTGCTGTCCTGCAATCCCGCGGAGATCAAGGACCCGCTCGTCGCACCGTTCTCGTCCGGCTACGCGGCCGCCGACCGGAGCGCCTGGCCCGCCTTCCTCGACGAGGTCGATCGGACGCACCGCGAGATGTGGACCGACTTCGACGCCTTCTGCCGCGACGCGGGTGCGGGCGGCCTCGCGTGGACGAGCACCGGCCCCGACTTCATGCACGAGAGCCCGTACCTCAACGCGTACTCGTACCCGGCCGAGGCGGACTACACCCGATCGGCGGCGCTCGGCCCGACGTGGCACCAGCTGGACTCGACGGTCCGTGCGGCGGACACGACCTGGGAGCTGCCCGACGCGCTCGCGAGCCGCGACGGGGCGCTGATCTACCTCAGCCTCGGCAGCCTCGGGTCAGCGGACGTCGGCCTGATGCAGCGGCTCGTGGACCTGCTCGGGCGGACGGACCACCGCGTGATCGTGTCGAAGGGGCCGCTCGCGGACGAGATCACGCTCCACGACAACATGACCGGCGAAGGGTTCCTCCCGCAGCCGGCGATCCTCCCGATGGTCGACCTCGTGATCACCCACGGCGGCAACAACACGGTCGTTGAGTCGTTCCACCACGGCAAGCCGATGATCGTGCTGCCGCTGTTCTGGGACCAGGTCGACAACGCCCAGCGCGTGGACGAGACCGGGTTCGGGACGCGGCTCGCGACGTACGACTTCGAGGACGGCGAGCTGCTCGGCGCGGTCGACCGTCTCCTCGCCGACGAGTCGCTGCGGGGTCGGCTCGCGAGCGTCTCGAAGCGCCTCCAGGCGACCCGCGGGACGACCCGCGCTGCGGACCTCATCGAACGCGTCGCGCTGACCCAGGCGCCGGTGCTGCGCGCATGACCGACATGCCCGAGCCCCGGCACCGCCGCCGCCTCCGGCCCCGCCCGCCGCCTCGCCCGGTCCGGCCGCGCCGCCGCCGCCGCCCGGCCCGACGACCGGCGCCAACCCGCTCCGCGAGCTCCTGTTCGCCGACCTCGGTCCGGCGGAGGCGCGCGCGGTGTTCGCGAAGGGCGGCGCGGCGACCGCGTACCTCGTCGAGCTCGCGGACGCCGCCGAGCGCCACGACGCCGACGCCGCACGCGCATCGCTCGCCAAGGCGCCCGCGTACGACGCCGAGACCCGCCTCCACGCGCAGGCCTGGACCCTCGCCCGCGCCGCCGGCATGGACCCGGGTGACGACGCCAGGGACGTGCTCGGCGTCGTCGTGGACATGGGCCTCGACGACGGGCTGGACACGCTCGCGGGCTTCGCCGACGGCTCGGCGCGCTACCTCAACCACTCCGGGTCGGCGATCGTCTGGGAGGTCCCGGACATGGCGATCGGCCAGCTCGTCCGCGCGCTGCTGGACGAGGCGGCGATCGTCGTGACGATGGGCGCACCGCTCGACGGCCCGCGCCTGCCGCCGCCGGTCCGCGGCAACACGATGATCTCGGTCCTGACCCGTGGCGGCATCTACCTCGGCGCGGGCCCGATCGAGGCGATCACCGCGGACCCGCGTGGCGGCCCGGTCATCGCCGCCGCGACCGAGCTGCTCCAGGTGCTCGTCCAGCGGGCCGACCAGGCGAAGCCGTAACGTTTCCGGGACGATGTCCGGCGATCCTCCAGCGTGCAACATGTCGCGCGCACTCGCCAGCCCGCGCCCGAGCCGGTGGCCGTGGCCCGTGGCGGGCTGCACGCTCGGTGTCTTCTTCCTCGCCAACGTGCTCTATCCCGTCCGAGGACGCAGACATCGCTGTGGACGGGCATGTTCTCCTCGATCGTCGTCGCGTTCGTCGTCGTCGGGGCGCTGTTGACGGCACGGGTCCCGGGCAACCGGTCGGCCCGACGTCCTCGGTGCGGGGGCCCTGCTCGCGACGACGGTCGCGATCGGGACGCTCGCGGTCGTCGGCGCGGAGCGCGGCAACGTCCCGGTCGAGCTGCTGGCGATCGCCGCCTCTGAACGAGCTCGGGTTCCTCGTGCCGATCGTCATCATCCTCGTCGGCATCCCGCTCATCTTCCCCGACGGGAAGCTGCTGTCACACGATGGCGGTGGGTGCTCGCCGCCGCCGCGTCCGCGCTCGTGCGCGCAGGCCGTCTCGCAGATCCTGACACCGGGACCGCTCGGCTCGCCCGAGGTGCCCAACCCGTTCGCCGTGCCGTCGCTGGAGCCCGTCGCCCAGGTGCTCGGCACGTTCGCGGCGTGGTCATCGCTCGTCGGCTTCGTGGGCGCCTGCTCGCCGTCGTCATCCGCTACCGCCGGGGGGATGGACGTGCAGCGCCAGCCAGCTCAAGTGGCTGATCGCGGTGGCGGCGGTGGCCGCGATCGCGTTTCCGGTCGCGTTCATCGTCCCGGAGTCGGCCGTGGCGGGCATCGCGTTCATCGTCGGGCTGCTGTCGCTCCTCGCCTTGCCGATCGTGATCGGGATCGCGGTGCTCCGCTACCGCCTGTACGACATCGACCGGATCATCAGCCGCACGATCGCCTGGGCGCTGATCAGCGCGGTGCTGCTCGCCGCGTTCGCGATCCTCGTCGTCGGGCTCCAGGCGGCTGCTCGCCGGGCTGACGCAGGACCAGACCCTCGTCGTGGCGGCGTCCACGCTCGTCGCGTTCTCGCTGTTCCAGCCGGTCCGACGCCGTGTCCAGGGCGTCGTGGACCGGCGGTTCGACCGCTCCAGCTATGACGCGCGACGGACGGCCGACGCCTTCGCCGCCCGGATGCGCAACCAGGTAGACCTCGACGCCCTGGCGAGCGATCTCGAGCTGACCGTCAGCGGGGCGATCCGGCCGACGACGGCCGCGCTCTGGGTCCACCGACGCGACGGCGGCGCCTGACAGCCGCCCGGTCAGAAGTGGGGCTGGTCCAGCTTCCAACGCCCGTCGATCAGCACGAGCTCCCAGAACCCGCTGAACGTCCGCGGTGACGGTTCGACGGTCCGGTACTCGGTGAGCCGGACCTCGACCCGTGCCGTACCCGCCTCCCGGTCGATCGCGGGCGCCGCAAGCTGCGTGACGTCGATACGGGTCGTCCGCTTGAAGCGGTCGATCAGCCACTGCTGCGGCGGGTATTGACGCTGCATCGACGGGGACCACAGCTCGACGGCCGTGGCCCAGTCGTGGGCC
Organism: uncultured Chloroflexia bacterium; assembly: GCA_963768035.1. GTDB lineage: Bacteria > Chloroflexota > Limnocylindria > Limnocylindrales > CSP1-4 > CAIXZV01. The sequence goes on along the minus strand of CAVYGJ010000007.1, from coordinate 517,452 downwards.
GCCGCCGCCTGGTAGAACTGCTCCACCGCGAGCATCGCTGCGGCAGCCGTGGGTGCACCGGTTGGTGCCGTCGGCGATGCCGTCGACCCGGCGACGATCATCGGCGTCGTCGCGCGGTGCGGAGGAAGCGTCGCCCGGGGCGGGGCGCGTCGCCTGGGGCGGACGTATGGCGGGCGACGCGGTTGGCGCCGGGGTCGGAGCCGTCGAGTCGGTTGTAACGGGCGTCGGTTCGAGCGTCGGGGACGGGCTCGCCTGGGCGATCGGTGCGGCGGCGACACCCGGGGCGCCGGTGGCCTCGAGCACGCGCCCGACGGGTCTCCACAGCCCGCTCGCGACGAGAAACCCGGCGAGCGCAAGGACGGGGACGAGCGCCGCGACGGCGATACCGGTCGCACGCGGAGTCGCGCGGTCGCCCGCGGATCGGCACGCCGCGGGTGTGCGGCCTCCCGGCGGGCACGCGCCGCCATGCGGGCCGACGGCACCGCGACAATGACTCCCGCCGGGGTGGCAGGAGCAGGGTCTTCGATGTGCTCCGGACCCGACTCGGCCACCGCTCCTGGGGCCGCCGGGCGCAGGATGCCGGTGGAGGACCCTGGCGGCGGCTCGATCCGCCCAGGCGCCGGCAGTCCTCCGGGGTTCGCCCGAGCGAGGGCTGCGCCCGCGAGCACCAGACCCTCGGGCGCCACGAGGTCGTCGCTGCCGCCAGCGCCCGCGAACGGCGCCGCAGCGACGAGGCGCGTGGTCTCGGCGAGGTCGGGCTCGGGCGGTAGTGTCGCGGCATGTTGGCGAGCCCATGCCTCGAGGCTCTCCGCGAACGCCCGGGCACTCGGGTACCGGGCGGAGGCGTCGAGGCTGAGCGCTCGTGACACGATCCCCTGGAGGCCTGCCGGGACGTCGGGCCGGGCCTCGTCGAGTGGCACCGGCGCCTCGGTCGTGCGCACGGTGGCCAGCGCGGCAGGGCCATCGGCTGACCATGGCAGCCGGCCCGTCAGCATCTCGTACAGCACGACGCCGAGCGAGAAGACGTCGCCGGCCGAGCTCGCCTCCTCGCCGCGCGCCTGCTCGGGGCTGAGGTACGGGATGGACCCGAGCACCGTCCCCGGGGCGGTGACGCGCGACGTCGTCGAGCGCACGTGCGATGCCGAAGTCGGCGAGCCGAACCCGTCCGTCCCGCCCGAGCAGGATGTTGGCCGGCTTGACGTCACGGTGGATGAGCCCCCGGCGGTGGGCCGCAGCGAGCGCGCGTGCGGCTGCCGCGGCGACGTCGACGGCCTGACCCGGTGGCATCACGCCCCGCGCTCGCAGGACGTCCGCGACGCTCGCTCCATCGACGAGCTCCATGACGATGAACCGTTCGTCGTCCTCGACCCCGGTGTCGAACACCGTGGCGACATTCGGGTGCGAGATGCTCGCCGCGTGCCGGGCCTCCACCTCGAAGCGTGCGACGAAGTCGGGGTCCTCGGCGAACTGCGGCCGCAGGATCTTCACGGCGACGTCACGACCGAGGCGCACGTCATGCGCGCGCCAGACCGTCGCCATGCCGCCGGAGCCGACCTTCTCGAGCAGGCGATAGCGGTCGGCCAGCAGCGTGCCGGTTGCTGTCATCCGACAAGTGAACCCAACCGTCGGGCTTGAACGCGGGCGGCACACATCCAAGCGCCTCGCGCCTGTCTTGCATGTTGCGTTCGAGTCGCACGGCGTGGGCCGCGCTGGAACGGAGCGGGCGGGTGGCGCACAATCGGCGGACGCATCCCGTCCTGCGGTCGGAATCGCCAGCAGCGTGCCCGTGGAGGCCCCCGTGACCGAGACCCTCGATCGAACCAAGACCTACCAGCAGTTCATCGGCGGCCAGTGGGTCGACGCCGCGTCCGGCGAGACGCTCGCGGTCGAGAACCCCGCCGACGGGACCGTCGTCGCCCACGTCCCGTCCTCCGGCCAGGTGGACGTCGATCGCGCGGTCGACGCGGCCGAGACCGCCTTCGAGACGTGGAGCCTCACGACGCCCCAGGCCCGCAGCCTGGCGCTGCTCAAGATCGCCGACATCCTCGACGCGAACGCGGACGAGCTCGGGCGGCTCGAGTCCAGCCAGACGGGCAAGCCGGTCGGCGCCGCCATCGACGAGATGTCCGTGAGCTCCGACCTGTTCCGCTTCTTCGCCGGCGCGTGCCGGGTCATGGAGGGACTCGCGGTCACCGAGTACCTCGAGGGCCACACCTCGATGGTCCGCCGCGACCCCGTGGGCGTCGTCGCGAGCATCGCGCCGTGGAACTACCCGCTGTACATGGCGGCCTGGAAGCTCGGCCCCGCGCTCGCGACCGGCAACACGTGCGTCCTCAAGCCGTCGGCGCGGACGCCCCTCTCCGCGCTGCGGTTCGCGGAGCTCGTCGCGGACGAGCTGCCGGCGGGCGTGCTCAACGTGCTGTCCGGCTCGGGCAGCGCGATGGGCGACATGCTGGTCGCGCACCCCAAGGTCCGGATGGTCTCGATCACCGGCGACACCGTGACCGGCAAGCACATCGCCGAGATCGCGGCCGGCACCGTCAAGCGGCTCCACCTCGAGCTCGGCGGCAAGGCCCCGGTCATCGTGTTCGACGACGCGGACGTCGAGCTCGCCGCCGAGATCCTCAAGAGCGCGAGCTACTGGAACGCGGGCCAGGACTGCACCGCGGCCTGTCGCGTCATCGTCGGCCCGGGCGTGTACGACAAGTTCGTCGCGGCGCTCTCCGACCAGGTGAAGAGCATCAAGTGGGGCAACCCGGCCGACGCCGACGACCTCGACATGGGCTCGCTCATCGCGCAGGCGCAGGCCGACAAGGTCGAGGGCATGGTCAACCGGGCCCTCGAGGCCAAGGCCGAGCTCGTGCTCGGCGGCACCCGCCCCGACCGCCCCGGCGCCTACTTCGAGCCGACGATCATCGCGAACCCGGACCAGCGCTCCGAGATCGTCCAGGACGAGGTCTTCGGGCCGGTCGTCACCGTCCAGCGCTTCTCCGACGAGGACCAGGCGGTGAAGTGGGCGAACGACGTGAAGTTCGGGCTCGCGAGCTCGGTGTTCACGGGCTCGATCGGCAAGGCGATGCGCGTCGCCCGCCAGCTCCAGTTCGGGACCGTCTGGATCAACGAGCACTTCACGCTGTCGTCCGAGACCCCGCACGGCGGCGTCAAGGAGTCCGGCTGGGGCAAGGACGGCTCCAAGTACGCGCTCGAGGACTACACCGTCATCAAGCACATCACGATCAACTCGGGCGTCTGATCGCCCACCCGTTGATCCGCGCCGGTCGATCGCCGGCGCACGCCACATGACGCCCGAGCGATCCGCGATCGCGGCTGCCGTCCGGGCGCTGGACCTCGACGAGCTGGCCGCGCGTCGCTGGTACGCCGCGAAGGGCGAGCTGCCCTCGTCCGCGTCGCTCGCCCACGCGTTCGCGCTCGCGGACGATGCCGTCCTGGCGCTCGTCGACATCCGTCTGGGTGATGTCGCCCCGCGAACCGACCGCTACGCGATCCCGTTCGTCCTCGCCGACGGGTCGTGGCGCGAGGCTGCCGAGGGCGACGGCGCGTGGCGCGCGCTCGGCGCGGCGATCGCCGAGGGACGCGCGATCGCCGCCCTCACGAAGGACGGGCTCCCGCCCGAAGGGGCGTCGGGGAGCGGGGCGGGCCAGGTGGGCGCGGCCCTCGTGTGCCGGCCGGCGGCCGGGTTTGCGGCGCTGTGGGGCGACGACGCCGGGCCCATTGCCGGGGCCGACGAGGCCGCGCTCGGCCGCGACCAGTCGAACACGTCGGTCGTGCTCGGGGGCCGGCTGCTGCTCAAGGGCTACCGGCGCATCCAGCCGGGCCTCAACCCCGACCTCGAGCTGACCGCGTACCTGTCCGAGGACGCGGCGTTCCCCGGCGTGCCGAGGCTCGCGGGCTACGCGGAGGTCGTGACCCGCGACGCGGGCGTCTCGACCGTCGCGATGCTCCAGGAGTTCGTCTCGACGGCCGCGGACGCGTACGAGCAGACCGCGGAGTTCCTCGCGGAGCTCGTCGCGGCGCCGGGCACCGCCAGCCTCGAGTGGGCGACCGAGGTCGCCGCGGACCTGGGCACGCTCGTCGCGGGGCTCCATGCGGCGCTCGCGACGCCGCCGCCCGACGCGCCCGACCTCGCCCCACGCGAGGCGACCCGCGATGAGCTCCGGGCCTGGCGGATGGACGCGCACCGGCAGCTGAACCTCGCCCTGCCGGCCGTCGCGGCGATCGATCGCGAGGCGGCCGACGAGCTGCGCGACGAGAGCGCGGCGATCGCCGCCCGTGTCTCGCGCTTCGAGGCCGTCGCGACCACGCCGATCGTCATGCGCATCCACGCGGACCTCCACCTCGGGCAGATCCTCGTGGGCGAGGACGGCTACCGGGTGATCGACTTCGAGGGCGAGCCGCTGCGGCCGATCGAGGAGCGCCGGCGCCTGGACTCGCCGCTGCGCGACGTCGCGTCGCTGTTGCGCTCGCTCGACCACGTGGCGCGGTCCGCGAGGCGGCGGGCGGACCGACGCGCGCTCGAGGCAGGGCGGGCGCCCGGGCGCCCCGGGCTCGACGTGGACGCCTGGATCGAGCGCGCCCGCGAGCGGTTCATCGGGGCGTACGTCGCCGGGCTGCGGCAGGCCGGCTCGCCGTTCACCGTCGACCTCGACCTGCTCGATGCGTTCGAGGTCGCGAAGGAGTCGTACGAGTTCGTGTACGCGGCGACCGTGCTCCCGTCGTGGCTCTGGGCGCCACGCGAGGGGATGCGCTGGCTGCTGGCGCACGGGGAGGCATGATGAGCGAAGAACCGCAACCGGAGACGCGCGTCGAGGCGTTCGTGGCCGACATCCTCGCCGGGCCCGACGAGCTCGCGCTCGTGCTCGACCTGCACGGCAGGGCGATCGGCGACCTGCCGGCGGAGGTGCTCGCACGGCCGCGCTGGCGGTTCACGGGGATGGGCTCCTCGCGGTTCGCGGCCCTCGACGCGGCGGCACTCCTGCGGACGGCCGGCAGGGACGCCGCGGCGGAGCTCGCGTCGACGTCGTCGTGGTCGCCGCCCGGCCCGGACACGCTGCTGGTCGCGATCTCGAACTCGGGACGCACGCCCGAGGTCGTGGCCGCGGCCGAGCATCACCGGACCCGCTCGTTCGTGCTCGGGCTGACGGCCGATCCTGCGTCGGCGCTCGCGAAGGGGGCGGACGCGGTGCTGCCGCTCGTCGCGGAGCGTGCCGAGACCGCGGGCATCTCGACGCTGTCCTATCGATCGACGGTCGCCGCGCTCGTGCTGCTGGGCGGGGCCGAGAACCCCGCGCTCGGCGAGACGGGGATCGCGGCCGCGGTGCCCGCGCTCGAGGTCCTGCTCCGGGACCGATCCGACTGGCTCGGCGACGCGGCCGACATCCTGGACACCGGGCGCGAGATCCACGTGCTGGGGGACTGGGCGAGGCAGGGGACCGTCGAGCAGGCCGCGCTCATGCTGCGCGAGGCGCCGCGCATCCAGGCGAGCGCCTGGGACACCGGCGACTGGCTCCACGTCGGGCTGTACACGCTGCTCCCGCGCGACGCGGTGCTCCTGTTCGCCGGGTCGCCGGCCGACGGCGAGGCGATCGCGACGATCCACGCACGGGCCGGGCTCGTGGTCTCGGTCGGGCCGGAGCATCCCGACGCGGACCTCCACATCCCGCTCCCCGACACGGTCGTGCGCGACCCGGCGATCCGCGCACTCGTCGAGCCCGCCGTCGGCGAGCTCATCGCCGCCGAGCTGTGGCGTCGTGCCGCACGCTGCGCGAGGCCCCGGGCGGAGCGCGCCCGCGGCCTCGCCCGCCCGGCGGTAGTCGCCGACTCTACGGTTCCGCGACGGAACGGAGTCGCCAGAATGGGCTGCTCCACGGGACGCGAGTCGTGGCGCATGAGCGTCCGCGACGGAACCGTAGAGTCGCTGCCGCATAGCCTACCTACGGGAGCGGCCGACGGTCGTCGCTGCCCGGGTGTCCTCTCGGAACAACCTCGTCGAGCACGCCGACCGGAGCGCCGCCGCACGCCGGAAGGTCCGCCTCGGCCGTGATGCCCTGTCGCACCGCAGGCAGGGCCGTGCTCGAGATGACGACGGTGAGGTCGCCCTGGATCGGGTCCCCCGCGAAGGTGACACCGTTCCAGTACTCGGCGCCCGGCGGAACCGCCCACGTCTCGTCCAATAACAGCTCCTTCGCGCCCCGTGTCTGGGACGCCTCATATGCAGCCGGTGTCACCGACGCCGAGCCGCAGGCCGGGATGAGCAGGTCCGGCGCGACGGCGAGCGCCGTGTTCGAGCGGTTGGCGAAGTGGATGAGCGGGTCGACCCGCGCCGGCGACGGTGCCGACGTGGTCGCGCAGGCTGCAACGGTCGCGGTCGCGACCAGGACGACCAGACGCGCTGCCCGCCTGCTCATCAGGCTCAGTCCTCGCCGGCGACCGTCGGCAGGAGGTCACGCGCGTCTCGCAGCAGCAGCGCGTCGTACCCGCTCAACGAAGGATCTCGACGACTCCCGCCGCGTCGATCCGCCTGCCCGTGTAGAACGGGATCTCCTCGCGGACGTGTCGCCGAGCCGCCGTCGAGCGGAGGTCGCGCATCAGGTCCACGAGGTCGTGGAGGTCGTCGGCCTCCAGCGCCAGGATCCACTCGTAGTCGTTGAGCGCGAACGCCGCGACCGTGTTCGCCTGCACCTTCGGAAACTTGCGCCCGGCGAGGCCGTGCTCGCGGAGCATCTCGCGGCGCTCCTCCTCGGGCAGCAGGTACCACTCGTACGAGCGCACGAACGGGTAGACGCACAGCCAGTCGAGCGCGTCCGTCCCGCGCATGAACGACGGGACGTGCTCGCGGCTGAACTCGGCCGGCCGGTGGGTGCCCATGAGGCTGAACGCGAGCCGCGTCGTGACCCCGGCGGCCGTGCGGCGGAACCCGCGGAGCGCGGACTGGAGCGACTCGGCGCTCGGGCCGTGGAGCCAGAGCATCACGTCCGCGTCCGCGCGCATCCCCGAGACGTCGTACATGCCCCGCACGACGACGTCGTCCTCCTCGAGCCCCGCGATCCACGCGTCCAGCGCCCCGGACGGGTGGCCGTAGGCGGCCATCGCCTGGGTGCTCGCGTCCCGCGCGTAGACCGCCCACACGGTGTAGCGGACGACGGCGTTGAGATCGGGCTGGGACTCGGGTTCGGGCTCGGTCACGGCGGTCCTCGTGGGCATCGAGAAGGGATCGGACGGTGGTGCAGTCACGGTAGCGCGACGGAGGCCCAGATTTACCGACGTTTCGGCGCGGGCGGCTGCGGCCGCGCGTCAGGCGATCCCGAGCAGGCGCGCGAGGAGCGCCCCGACCCCGATCGCGAGGGTCAGGGACCCGGCGCTGATCCCGACGGCCGCGCGCGTCCCGAGCTCGCCCCGCAGGGCGGCCAGGGTGGCGACGCACGGGATCGAGAGCGACGTCACGATCGCGTAGACGAACAGCTGGGGCGGCGTGAGCAGCTCGCCGAGCCCCGCCTGGTACCCGAGCTGCACGGCGGCGAACGCGATGAGCAGCTGGAGCGCGAGCTCCTTGCGCAGGAACGCGAACGCGATCGCGACGCCGGCGATGGCCGGCAGGCCGAGGAGCCACTCGACCGACGGGCCCACGGCGTCCGCGATGCCCTGCCACAGCCCGGCCTCGTAGATCAGCCCGAGCACGAACGACCCGGCGAGCATGATCGGCGTCGCGGTCACGACGAACGCGCGGAACCGCCACCACGCCTTCGTGGCGACGAACCGCGGGACGGGTGCCCGGAGCGGCGCCAGCTCGAGCACCAGCGACGGCTGGCGGCCCGGGATCATCGCGTTCGCGCCGAGCCCCGCGCCGATCGTCGCCAGCGCGACGACCCCGAACGCGGCCACCGCGGCGCCCATGCCCGCGAACGGCGCGAGGGCGGCGATGACGACGGCGGACCGCGCCGAGCACGGCGTCAGCGTGACGAGGAACGACGCGAGGACCCGCTCCCGCTGCGTCCGCAGGACCCGCGTCCCGTAGATCGCGGGGACGTTGCACCCGGCGGCCGCGAGCAGCGGGATCGCCGCGCGGCCCGGGAGCCCGAGCGTGCCGAACACGCGGTCCATGAGCACCGCGGCGCTCGTCGAGATAGCCCGAGTCCTCGAGCATCGCGAGCAGCAGGTAGAACGTGAGCACGTACGGGATGCCGACGGAGAGCATCCCCAGCATCCCGCCGTCGAGCGCCCACAGCGTCGCGTTCGCGAGCACCGGGATCGGGATGATCGCCGGCACGGCGGTCGCAAGGAACGGGGACACGGTCGCCGTCCACGCCGTGCCGAGCACCGCGGCCAGCCACCCGCCGACGAGGATCACGGCGAAGAAGGCGGCGAGGCTGACGCCGATGAACAGCGGGATCCCGGGGAACGGCGAGGTGCTCCAGCGGCCGATCCGGTCCGCGAGCGGCTCCGCGACCTCGCGCCGGCTCTCGGACTGCGCCGTCCACGAGGCGGCGGCCTCCCAGCGCACCGGGTCGAGCTCGCGGCCCAGCCGGATCGACGCGCCGCCGAGCGGGGAGATCCGCCGGCCGAGGACGCCCGCCTGGAGCGGCTCGAGGACCGCGGCCGCGCCGAGCGACCGCGGCTCGATCGTGAGCGAGGCCGCTGTGGTGGCGAGACGGGCCTGGAGCGGGTACGGGTACATGGGTGCCGGGACCGTGGCGCGGGGCGACCGCTCGCCCGTGGCCACCGCTCGCCGCTGGGTGGCGAGCCGCACCGCGTCGCGCAGCGTGGCATCGATGCCCGCGCCGGTCCGCCCGCAGGTCGCGTGCGTCGGGACGTTGATCAGCTGGCCGAGCCGGCCGGCGTCGACGGTGATCCCTCGCTTCGCCGCCTCGTCCGTGAGGTTGACCGCGAGCACGACGGGCAGCCCCAGGTCGCGGCATGCGATGGCGAGCGGGAGGTGCCGCGAGAGGTTGCCGGCGTCGGCGACGACGAGCACCGCGTCCGGAGCCGCCCCGACGAGCAGCTCCCAGAAGGGCGTGTCGCCCGTTGGCTGGTCGTCGAGCGATCGTGTGCCGGGCAGGTCCACGAGCCAGGCGTCGGTCCCGTCCACGGTGACCGGGACGCGCTGCAGCGAGACGGTGGTCCCGGGGGCGTTGGCGGTCTCGACGAAGCGCCGGCTCGCGCGGGCGACGAACGTGGACTTGCCGACGTTCGGGCGGCCGACGAGGGCGATGACGGGACGCTCGGCGCCCGGGCCGACGGCGGTGTCAGCCGTGACGGGGTGGCAGCCTGCTGGCGCGCTCATCGGTCCGTCGCCGCGCCCGCGGGAAACGGCACGCCGATCGGGTCTGCCCACGGCTCGGTGGCGACGAGGCGGGCGACGCTCGCGGACAGCGCCAGCCGCGCCCGGCCAAGCTCCACCACGACCGGTCCGCCGAGCGGCGTCCGGGCGGTCACGACGACGACGACGCCGGGCAGGAGGCCCTCGCGCTCGAGCTCCTCGCGCGCGGTCTCGTCCACCGCGACGACGCGGCGACGCCAGCCGATGGGGGAGCGGGCGAGGGACGCGGGCTCGTCCGGGGTGGCCGGACGACGGCGGGCAGGGTGGGACGGCGACATGCCTCCAGTAGGCGGCACCAGCGCCGGCGCCGGAAGGGAGGAACCGCCCGTCGTTCCCGTGACCGTCGGCCCGTGTCGGCCGTGCCCCGCGCCCGGGGAAGCTCGACCGTCAGCCCAGCGCGGCGCGCAGCTCGGGCAGTCGGCTCATCGTCTCGAGGTCGAACGGCGCCCGGAAGATGAGCACCGGGTGCTCGAACCCGACGGCCCGGTACCGGTCGAGCTCCGCCGCGACGTCCTCGACCGTCCCGAACGCGTTGAGCCGGTCCTCGCCGGCCTGGGGCAGGTGGGCCTCGACCCAGCCGCGCCACGCGTCCCGTGCCTCCTCGCGCGTCGCCCGGATCACGACGTTCGCGTTGACGGTCCGCTCGATCTCGCGCTCGTCGCGCCCGACGGCGTCGCAGGCGGCGCGCAGGATCGCGTCGGACGCGGCGAGCTCCTCGGGCCTGCCGTAGGCGTTCCACAGGTCGCCCGATCGCGCGATCAGCGGCAGCGTCTTCGTCGGCCCTGACCCGCCGATGAGGATCGGCAGGTGGGCCTGGATCGGGCGACGGCGCGCAGACCGCGTCCTCGAAGCGGTAGAACCTGCCCTCGTGCGTGACGTGCTCGCCGTCGAGCAGCCGGCGGATGAGCGGCACGGCCTCGGCCAGGCGATCCAGGCGCTCGCCGAAGCCGCTGCCGAAGTCCAGCCCGAACGCCTCGTGCTCGCGGCCGAACCAGCCGGCGCCGATGCCGAGGATCGCGCGACCCTCGCTCAGGTGGTCGAGCGTGGTCGCGAGCTTCGCCGTCAGGCCCGGGTTGCGGAACGTGTTCGCCGCGACCATCAGCCCGAGCCGCGACGTCCGGGTCACGGCCGCGACCGCGGCGAGCGTCGACCAGCCCTCGAGCTTCGCGTCCTGCCACGCGCCCTCGTCCGAGAGCAGGTGGTCATCGACCCACTGGTCGTCGAACCCGCTGGCCTCCGCGTGGAGGACGGCCTCACGCAGCTCGGGCCACCCCGTCCGCTGCACCCAGTACGCCGCGCCGAACCGCATTGCCCAAGCCTAGCGGTGGGCCCGCGCTCGGGAGCCGTCATGTCGCTGTCACCCAATCCCGGTCCGACGAACCGTGGTCACCAGACGGGGCTGGGTACAACGGCTCCATCCGCGGCCCCGCGGGCGATCGAAGGAGGACACATGGACGCCATCACGCTGCTCACGACCGATCACAAGAAGGTGAAGCGGCTGCTCGGCGAGCTCGAGTCGACCACCGAACGCGGTGTCAAGACGCGCACCGAGCTGTTCGCCACGATCAAGGGCGAGCTGACCGTCCACGAGATCATCGAGGAGGAGATCTTCTACCCCGAGCTCAAGGCGCACCCGAAGGCGAAGGACATCGTGCTCGAAGGGTTCGAGGAGCACCACGTCGTCGACCTGCTCATGAGTGAGCTCGAGGCGCTGCCGGTCGAGGACGAGACGTGGGGCGCCAAGGCGCTGGTGATGAAGGAGAACATCGAGCACCACATCGAGGAGGAGGAGGGCGAGATGTTCAAGACCGCCCGCTCCGTGTTCGATCGTGCTGAGCTCGACGACCTCGGGCGCCGGATGGAGGAGCGGAGGGTGTCCGCCAAGCGCGAGCTGAACATCCCGTAGCGACGGAGGGACTTCTCATGGCCGGCACCACCACGACCACCGGCTCGCACCTCGTCGACCCCCGCGAGGCCTACCCACGACCGCCGTTCCCGGAGCAGCGCCAGCAGCCGCCGGGCAGCGACCTCGTCCTCGACCCGGCACCCGACCATGGCGAGGCCACCTACGAGGGCCGCGGCCGGCTCGCGGGCTACGCGACGATCGTCACCGGCGCCGACAGCGGCATCGGCAAGGCCGTCGCGCTTGCCTTCGCACGCGAGGGCGCCGACGTCGTCGTGAGCTACCTCCAGGAGGACGAGGACGCGGCGGACACGCTCGGGATCGTCCAGGACGCGGGCCGACGGGCCATCCCGTTCGAGGGAGACCTGCGCGACGAGGCGACCTGTCGGCGGCTCATCCGGCTGGCGCAAGAGGAGCTGGGCGGGATCGACGTGCTCGTCAACAACGCGGCGTTCCAGCGACGGCGCGAGCGGATCGAGGACATCCCGACCGAGGAATGGAATGCGACGCTCGAGGCGAACCTGTCGTCGATGTTCTGGCTCTGCCGGGAGGCCGCGCCGCTGATGCGGCCCGGGGCCTCGATCATCAACACGGCCTCGATCCAGGCCGTGCATCCGTCCGCGAACCTGCTCGCCTACGCGACGACGAAGGGCGGCATCGTCACGTTCTCGAAGGCGCTCTCCGCGGAGCTCATCGAGCGCGGCATCCGCGTCAACGTGGTCGCGCCCGGGCCTGTGTGGACGCCGCTCGTGGTGTCCACCACCCCGGCCGACGCCAACGCGCACTTCGGCGCGGACTCCCCGATGGGCCGCCCCGCGCAGCCCGCGGAGCTCGCTCCGGCGTTCGTCTATCTCGCCTCCCCGGAGTCGGGATACGTGACCGGACAGGTGCTCGCCGTGACCGGCGGCGAGCCGTTCGTCTAGGCGCAAGGCGGTCGCAATCATCGGTCCGTCGCCCGCGACGCCGCTGTTCGCGGCGAGGGCGACGATGCACCCACGACCCCCAACCCGACGGCCGGGGGAATGGCCGGAACGGAGGCGTCACGAGATGGCGACCAATCAGAACAGCCAGGGAAATCAGGGATCGAACCAGGGCCAGGGTCAGGGCTCCAACCAGGGCAGCCAGGGCTCGAACCGCGGGTTCGGGACCATGGACGACCAGCAGCAGCGGGACATCGCTCGAAAGGGCGGCCAGACGAGCGCCAACGAGCAGGACCGCGACAGCCAGGGCCAGTTCACCGGGCCCTCGACCGGATCCGGGTCCATGGGCGGACCGTCCGGTGGCCAGGCCGACCGCGACCAGAGCGGCCAGCGCCGCGACGACCAGGGCCAGTTCACCACCGGGCAGCAGTCCGGGGACCGGAGCGGCCAGGGCGGCTCGAACCGCTGATCTCGCCACGACTGCGGGGCACCGGACGCCGTCCGGTGCCCCGTCTTCGTGTCTGCCGCCATATCGTTGGCGGGTGAACGCCGTCACCAGCACGATCGCGCCCGGGGCGCAGCGCGAGATCCTCGCCTGGTACGACGCGACGGGCCGAGAGCTCGCGTTCCGGGCGACCTCCGACCCGTACGCGGTCCTGGTCAGCGAGCTCATGGCGCAGCAGACGCAGGCGGCCCGGGCGGCCGAGGCGTGGACGTCGTGGATGGACCGATTTCCCTCGGTCGAGGCGCTGGCGTCGGCGCCTGCCGCGGACGTCCTGCGGGCGTGGGCCGGACTCGGATACAACCGGCGTGCCGTTCACCTCCACCGGGCGGCGAAGGTGATCGTCGCCGAGCACGGCGGCAGGGTCCCGTCGACCGTCCCGGCGCTCGAGGCGCTGCCGGGCGTCGGGCCGTACACGGCACGGGCGGTGGCGGCGATCGCGTTCGGGGAGCCCGTCGGGGCGGTCGACGTGAACGTGAAGCGGGTGCTCGGTCGGATCGCGGCCGGCGGGCCGGAGGCGTTCACGCCCGCCGAGATGCAGGCGCTGGCCGATGCGTCGGTCCCTCGCGAGCGGGCCGGGGCGTGGACGCACGCGCTCATGGACGTCGGCCAGCGCGTCTGCAAGCCCACGAGGCCGAACTGCGCCGACTGTCCGGCGATCGCCTGGTGCCGCTACGCGGCGGGGGAGCGGCCCGGGGCGGTCGCGGCTGCCCGGACCCGCCGGCCCGAGCCGGCGTTCGAGTCCACGAACCGCTGGCTCCGCGGCCGGATCGTCGACCGGGCGCGCGAGGCGACGGGCTGGATCCCGTTCGGCGAGCCGATCGGGGACCACGGCGAGGGTGCGGTCCGCACGGCGGTCCTCGCGCTCGCCCGCGACGGGCTGCTCGAGGTCCGCGAGACGCCGACGACCCTCGAGGCGCGCCTCCCGCACTGAATTCCACCGGGCAGTACCCAGGCGGGTGCAATGGAGCGCGGACGGGCGAATTCGGGCGAATCCGGGCCGCGGTACCACCCAGGCGGGTACGCGGTGGCCGATTCCATCGGATACCACCCGTGTCAGTGCTGAACGGGGGAAATGTGGCGCGGAGAGCCGCTGGAGCGCAGCTGGGAGCGTGCCGCGGTAGCCACGCCGCTCGCGATACCCTTCGCGACGTGCCGACCCGATCCGTGCCCCTGCCCGCCGACGACCCGACGCTGGCCACCGCCAGCCTCGACGAGCTGGCGCTGCGCTGGGCGGACATCGCGGCTCGGAGCGCGATCTCGGCGGAGGCGATGACCGGCCTCGACCGCAGGGCGCAGGGGCTCGGGACCACGGGCGAGACCCTCATGGAGCACGCCGGGACGGCGGTCGCGGCGGCGGCGCGGGCACTCCTCGAGCACAACGACCGGCTCGACCGCCCGGTGCTGATCCTCGCCGGGCCGGGCAACAACGGCGGCGACGGGTTCGTCGCGGCGCGCAGGCTCGCCGAGTGGGGGATCCCCTCGATCGCGGTCCTCGTCGCGACCGAGGAGCGGCCCCGCGCCCCGGACGCCGCGCGCAACTGGAAGCGCCTCGAGGGCCTGCCGGACGTCCAGATGATCCACGCACCGGTCGCGCGAGACCTCGCGATCCTCGGCCAGGGGATCGAGAAGGCGGGCATCGTCGTCGACGCCCTGCTCGGGACCGGCGTCCGCGGCCAGCTCCGCGAGCCCGTCCGCGAGGCCGTCGACGTGATCCGCCGCGCCCGCGATGCCGGCGTCCCCGTCCTCGCCGTCGACACGCCGACCGCGGTCGACCTCACGAGCGGCGACGCGTCGGATCCCGTCGTCCGGGCGGACCTGACCGTGACCTTCCACCGTCCGAAGACCGGGCTGCGTGCCCGGGTCGGCAAGGCGTACGCGGGTCGGATCCTCGTCGCGCCGATCGGCATCCCGCCCGAGGTCGACCGTGGCTGAGGCTCGCCAGATCGGCATCCGCGAGGTCCTGCTCGTGGCCGCCGCGGTCGTCATCACCGTGCTCGTCGCGGCGGGCGTGACGGCCCTGCTGCCGCGGGACGGCCAGGCGGTCGTGTTCCACACGCCCCTGCTGATCATCGTGCTCATCGCCGGGACGGCGCTCGTGCTGTGGCGGATCCTGCGGTCCCCGGGGACCGGCCCCGACGCGTAGGGCGCCTCCCGAGCGGTGCCCCGGGACCACGGCGAATGGTCACCGACGCCACGTGAAATTGGGGTATCGCCACGCGATCCCCATGTGCGTAGACTGCCCCCGTGCGCGGCCTCCGCGCACATGCTCACACTCGATCGCACGTTCGACACTTGGTCTCCTCCGGACGGCATGCGCAACTCGAAGGACCCGGGCAAGAGGCGGCGACACACGGAGGAGATCGGCACGTGGCCGACAAGACCCTGACCTGTTCCGACTGCGGGATGGAATTCGAATTCACGGAGCGCGAACAGGCCTTCTATGCCGAGAAGGGATTCTCGGAGCCCCGCCGGTGCCCCTCGTGCCGCGCGAGCCGCAAGGCAGCGCGCGCGGGCGACAGCGGTGGCTATAGCGGCGGCGGCTCGTACTCGAGCGGCGGCGGCTATGACTCCGGGTACGGCGGTGGCGGCGGCTATTCCGCCGGTGGCGACAGCGGTGGCTACGGGGGCGGCGGTGGCTACGGCGCCCGCAGCAGCGCGCCGCGCGAGATGTTCGATGCGGTGTGCTCGAACTGCGGCAAGGACGCTCGCGTCCCGTTCCGCCCGACCAACGGCAAGCCGGTCTACTGCTCGGACTGCTTCCGCACCATGCGGGGCAACTGACACCGGGCGACCCAGCACGACGCCGGGTCGCGGTCTCCGCGGCCCGGCTTTCGATTCCCCCGCGTGACACGCGGGCTGCGGCGGGCTCCTAGACTGCGCGCAAGCCCGGCCGCCCGCCGGGCGCCACGCGGAGTCAATGTGCGCGCTGGCGTCCATGCCCACCGGATCGCGACCTGGCTGTTGCTCGGAGCCGCCGTGGGCGGCGCGATCGCCTACACGGTCCTCCGGGGGAGCCTGCCGTCAGACGGCGCGCGGATCGCCTTCTACGGCGGCGGGTGGTCCGACGCGGGGATCAGGATCGAGCCGATCGATGCGCCCGCGGCCGGACTGCGTGCCGGCGACGTGGTGGTCGCGGTCGCGAGTCTCCCGATGGAGACCTGGTTGCGGGACCTCGCCACGGGTGCGATCCCCGACCCGAAGGCGGCCGGCCCGATCGACTACGTCCTGGAGCGCGATGGCGTGGCGCTCGGAACCCCCGTGAGCTGGACGCCGCCCGCCATCTGGGCGACCGTCCTCGCCGGCTGGAGCGTGGTGCTGTTCTCGGTGGCGACGGCGGCGGTCGCCGCGTACGTCTTCGCGAGGAGACCGGAGGTGCCGGCCGCGACCGCCCTCATGCTCTGTGCCTGTGGCGCGGCCGGCAGCAGCCTCCCATGGTTCCTGGGGACGACGGTGAGCGATGTCGTGCAGGGGCCGCCATTCATGCTCCACGCCCTCCTGACGGGGCCGCTGTACATGCTCCTGTGGCCGGCGGGCCTCCACCTGGCGCTCGTGTTCCCGAGCCCGTCGTCGGCGGTCCTGCGGCATCGCCTGCTCATTCCGGCGGTGTATGCCGTGCCCCTCGCGGCGTACGTGGCGGGCACCGCTCTTGCGGCGGCCGCGAGCTCCTCCGCCCTCGACTGGGTCGGTCGCTGGCCCACCGTCCAGCTGGCGGTCGTCGCGCCGACCCTGCTCCTGACGGTCGTCCTCGTCGTCGTCCGGTATGCCCGCACGACGGAGCCGGCCGCACGGGCACGGGTGCGCCTCGTCACCGTCAGCCTCGTCGCGAGCGCCGTCGTCGGCCTGTTGCTGTTTCAGGGTCCGGAGCTCATCTTCGGGCGCTCGGTGCTACCCGCCGAGGCAGTCGGCCTGGTCGCGCTCCCGCTGCCGCTCGGGTTCGCGGCGGCGATCCTTCGAGACCGCCTGTTCGACCTCGACGTCGCGATCAATCGCAGCCTCGTGTACGGCGGCATGACCGTCGGGGTGCTCGCGGCCTACGCGGTCGCCGTCTCGGCGCTCACCGTCCTGGCGGGGCAGGAGCCCGGGTTCGCGGGCTCGCTGCTCGCGACCGGGGCCGCGGCGCTCGTGGCCCTGCCGCTACGCGATGTCCTGCAGCGGGGTGTCAACCGGGCGATGTACGGCTCGCGCGACGAGCCATGGCGCGCGATGCGCGTCCTGGGGGCGAGGCTCGAATGGGCCGTCGATCCGGAGCGCGCGTTCCCCGCAATCACGGAATCGGTCGCCGAGGCGCTCCGGCTGCCATACGTCGGTCTCGAGGTCGTCGACGAGGGTGGCCGCAGTGCGATGGTGGCTGAACACGGCACGGCGCCCGCCGCGCTCGAGGCGATGCCCCTCACCCACGGGGCCGAGCCGGTCGGGCGCCTGCTCCTCGGCGTGCGGGCGGGCGAGCGAGGGTTCCGACCCACCGAGCTCGCCCTGCTGACCGACCTCGCGCGCCAGGCGGGCGCCGCGATCCACGCCCAGCGGCTGCGCGACGACCTTGCCCGATCGCGGGAGCGCCTGGTGCTCGCTCGAGAGGAGGAGCGACGCCGGTTCCGCCGCGATCTCCACGACGGCCTCGGGCCGACGCTCGCGGCCGTGGGGATGCGCGCCGAGGCGGCGGCCGCGGTGCTCGACGTGGACCCCGAGGCCGGCCGCCGCCAGCTCGAGGCGCTGGGCGACGAGATCCGGGTCGCCCTGGCCGACGTGCGGCGGCTCGTCGAGGGCCTCCGGCCACCCGCGCTCGACGAGCTGGGCCTCATGGGCGCCATCGGCCAGCAGGCGGCTCGCCTCGACAGCGCCATGGCCCACCCCGAGCCCGGCGTCGCGGCCATCCGTGTCGAGTCCGATCCCGTCCCGATGCCCGACCTGCCCGCGGCCGTCGAGGTGGCCGCCTACCGGATCGCCGTCGAGGCGATGACGAACGCCGTCCGGCACGCGGGCGCCCGGCTGTGCAGCGTCCGGCTCGAGGCCGCGGCCCAGCTCACGATCGAGGTCACCGACGACGGTCGGGGCCTGCCGTCGCCGCTCCGCCCGGGCACAGGCCTGGAGTCCATGCGCGAGCGTGCGGAGGAGCTCGGCGGCGACGTCTCGTTCGAGCCCCGCCCGGGTGGCGGGACGCGCGTCGTGGCGCGGCTGCCGCTCGACCAGGCGAGGCCCGCATGACCGCCGGGCGCGCGGACCCCGCCGACGGCGCGACGCGCGTCCTGGTCGCGGATGACCACCCGGCATTCCGGGCCGGGCTCCGGGCGCTGCTCGAGACGGCGAGCGACGTCGTGGTGGTCGGCGAGGCGGACTCCGGCGAGGCGGCCGTGACGGCGGCGCGCACGCTACACCCCGACGTCGTGCTCATGGACATCAACATGCCGGGCATCGACGGCGTCGAGGCGACCCGTCGCATCGTCGACGTGGCCCCGCATGTCGCGGTGCTCGTGCTGACGATGCACGACGACGACGAGACCGTGTTCGCGGCCGTCCGGGCTGGCGCGCGCGGGTACCTGCTCAAGGGCGCCCAGCGGGCCGAGCTGCTGCGGGCCGTCAGGGCCGTGGCCGCGGGCGAGGCCATCTTCGGTCCCGGCGTCGCGAGGCGGCTGACTGCGTACTTCTCCCGACCGGCACCGCGACCCGACCCCGCTGCGTTTCCCGAGCTCACTGAGCGCGAGCGCGAGATCCTGGACATGGTCGCCGCCGGGCGGTCGAACGCGGAGATCACCGCGGAGCTCGTCCTCGCTCCCAAGACCGTGCGCAACCACGTCTCCAACATCTTCGCGAAGCTCCAGGTGCGCGACCGGTCCGAGGCGATCGTGCGCGCCCGCGTGGCCGGCATGGGCGGCGAGGGGACTCCACCAGGCTGACGCAGGCGGGCGAGGTCGGGACAGCGATCGGGACGCAGGTCCCATGACGGCGGGACGCCCGCGGCGACAGGCTCGGACGCACACCGGCCCGTGGGCGCTCCAGCCCGAATCCGCCGGCCACTCGGAGGCCATCCCCATGCGCGTCCTGGCTCGAAGCCTCGTCCTCGCCCTCGCCGTGACCGCGGTCCCGCTCGCGTCCGTCGCGGCCCACGAGTGCATCGTCGTCAACCGGTCCGACACCGGCAACCAGCACGCGTCGGGATCCGGGCAGTGGATGACGGTCACGCTCACCCAGATCTTCGAGGAGACCGAGCGGTTCGGCTTCCCGAACCTGACCGACGCGCAGGTCACCTACGCGGCGAGCCTCGCTGCGTCTTCGGGTGTGCCCGGCCAGTTCACGTTCCGAAGCGACACGACGCTGCCGCCCAGCGATGCGTGGAACGCCCTCGGCCACGCGACGGACGGCAAGGGCATCGACCACTTCTTCGACGTCTATGGCGAGCGGATCGTCAACGCGCTGTTCGCTGCGCTGGCGAACGCGTGACCAGCGCGACGAGCGGAGCGAGCAGATGATCACGTCCCTCGCGCGTCGCGCGCATCCCATCGTCCTCGCGGCGTTCGCGGCCTGCGCCGTCGTCCAGGTGTTCCTCGCGGGGCTCGGCGTGTTCAACGACCCGGGGGCGTTCATCACCCACCGCGAGTTCGGCTACCTGTTCGGGTGGCTGACGCTCGTCGGGCTGGTCCTCGCCCTCGTGGGCCGCCTGCCGCGGCGCGTGGTTGGCATGAGCGCCCTGCTGCTCGTCCTGTTCGCGCTCCAGTCGGTGTTCGTCGCCCTGCGCACGGAACTGCCGGCCGTCGCGGCCCTGCACCCGCTCAACGGCTTCGCGATCCTCGCGCTCGCGATCGTGACCGCACGGGCCTCGTGGATCGCCGGACGGGTGCCCGAACCGGCGATGGAAGCATCGCCTCTCGTCGAGGCGCTCGGCGATGCCTGACGCGCTCGTCCTCGCCGGCGTGCTGCTCGTGCTCGCGCCGCTCGTCGGCATGGTCCCGGTGGCCTATCCGCCGCTGTTCCCGGTCTGGTCGGCGACCCGGGAGGGGCACATCACGCTCGTCGGCGCCCATCGTCGGGCGTGGCGCCTGCTCAACGTCGGGTTCGGCATCGCGACGATCGGGACGGCCGGCGGCCTGGCGGCGCTCGCTGTCGCGCTGGGAGGTGATCCTCCCGTGGCGGGGGCCGTGGCCGCGCTCGCCGTCGGCTACGCGATGGCCGGCGTGCCGTGGCTCGCCGTGCTCGCGATCCGAGCGCGGGCGACCCCCGCGCTCGATGACCTGGGCGTGACCGCCGCGCCCGCCGGGCCGGCAGAGATCCTGCTCGGCGCGGCGACCGGCGGCCTGTTTGTCGCGTTCGCGCTCGCGACCGGGCCGCTGCTTGTCGCCCTCGCCGTGGTGCTTGCCCTGACCGGCACCGTCGCCGCGCCCGTGGCCTTGATCGCCGCGCTCATCGCCGCCGTGGCGACGGGCTCGCAGGTGCTCACCGGCGACACGGTCCCTGCCGTCCTCTACATGCCGACCATCCTCGTCGGCATCGCCCTGCTCGCGGGCTGGACCTAGCAAGCCGACCTCGAAGGGAGCTTTCATGTTCTCGAACCCGGACCTTCGGCTCGCCGCCGCAAGCCTCCGCGTGAGCGGCGTCGTCGGCGGCATCGGCCTCGCGTTCCTCGTCGGCATGTTCGCGGCGTTCGCCGCGGGCGCCCGATCGACGGGCATGACCCTGGGCTGGATCAACGACATCACCGGGGTGGTCACCCTGCCGATCGCCCTCCCCGGGATCCTCGCGCTTCACGCCCGCGTGCGGCCACACGCGGGTCCAGCCTCCGATGCCCTGCTTCTTGTCGGCCTCGGGGCAGGGGGCACGATCGTCGTCCTCCAGTTGCTCCTCGTGCGAGAGGTCCTCACGTTCGAGGAGCAGATCGGACCGGTCTCGCTGGCGTTCCTCGTGCTGGCCGCCTGGTTCGTGCTGTACGGCAGGCTCGCGGCCCGCGCGGGCGTGCTCCCAGGAGGCACGCGACTCGGGCTGATCGGCGCGAGCTACGCCGGGTACCCGGTCTGGGCGTTCCGGGTCGCCCGGGCGATCGAGGTCGGCCCGGCCCCGGCCCACGAGCCTGCGTTGAAGCCCGGCTGAGCCACGGCCCTCGCCGGTATACCATCGGTCCCGACGCCACCCCTGGCCCCGGCACCGCGACCCGACGTCGCGCGCCGTGACCACAAGCGGAGACCTCCTGACCGATGGCCGTCGGCTCCTCCAACGATTTCGATCTCGTCGTCCTCGGCGCGGGCACCGGCGGCTATGCCGCGGCCTTCCGCGCCAGCCAGCTCGGCCTCAAGGTCGCCCTGGTCGACGAGGACAAGCTCGGCGGCACCTGCCTCCACCGCGGCTGCATCCCCACCAAGGCCCTGCTCGAGAGCGCGGCGTTCAACGAGCGACTGCGCCACGCGGCGGACTTCGGGCTCAACCTGGGCGGCGAGACGACGATCGACTACGCGAAGATCGCGGCCCGGCGCGACATGGTCGTCACCCGGATGTGGAAGGGCGTCCAGTCGCTCGTCCGCAAGTACGACGTCACCTGGATCGCCGGCCGGGGCAGGCTCGAGGGCGCCACGAAGGTCCGGGTCAGCATGACCGGCGAGGACGGCACGCCCGGCGGGGGCGGTGAGCGCGTCCTCAGCGCGAACGACGTGATCCTCGCGACCGGCTCGCGGGTGAAGAGCCTGGCCGGCATCGAGCCCGACGGGAAGCGGATCGTCACCTCGGACGACGTCCTCCGGATGGACACGCTGCCGTCCTCGGTGATCGTCATCGGCGCGGGCGCGGTCGGCGTGGAGTTCGCCTCGATGTATCACGACCTCGGCGCGACGGTGACCGTCCTCGAGTACCTTCCGGCGATCGTGCCGCTCGAGGACCGCGACGTGAGCAAGGAGCTCGAGCGGAGCTTCAGCCGTCGGGGGATCAAGGTCATCACCAACGCCCGCTTCGACGCCGCGTCGGTCAAGGCCGGCAAGAAGGACGTCCGGATCACCGTCGGGCCCGAGGGCAAGGAGGCGACCGAGATCTCCGCGGAGATGCTCCTCGTCGCCGCCGGCCGGGCCACGAACGTCGAGGACGTGGGCCTCGAGACGACGTCCGCCGAGGTCGATCGCGGGATCGTCAAGGTCGACGACCACATGCGGACCAAGGAGCCCCACCTGTACGCGATCGGCGACATCGTGGGCGGGCTGATGCTCGCGCACACGGCCGCGCACGAGGGGATCACGGCCGTCCACACGATCGCCGGCGACCCGGACGTCCACGGCATGGACTACGTCAAGCAGCCCAGGGCGACGTACTGCCGGCCCGAGATCGCGTCCGTCGGCCTGACCGAGCAGCAGTGCGAGGAGCGCGGCCTCTCGATCAAGGTCGCGAAGGTCCCGTTCCAGGCCATCGGCAAGGCGCTCATCGGCGGCGAGTACGAGGGCTTCGCGAAGATCATCGCGAACAAGGAGACCGACGAGACGCTGGGCATCCACCTCATCGGCCCGCACGCCACGGACCTCATCGCCGAGGCGAGCCTCGCGCTGACGCTCGAGGCCGTGCCGTGGGAGATCGGGCTCACGACCCACGCGCACCCGACGTACTCGGAGATCCTCGGCGAGACCGCGATGGCAGTCGACGGACGGTCGATCAACTTCTGAGGCCGGACGTGCCGCCGGCCCGGCCGACGGCAGCGAACCCGGCACGGCTCCGGCTACGGAGGACGCGATGACGGTCACGGATCGCGGCGGCGACGCCGCAACGAGCGCCCTCGCCGCCTCGGTCGGCCTGACCGACGCCGACCTGCTCGCGATGTACCGCACCGTGGCGCTCGCGCGCGCCGTCGACGAGCGGATGTGGATCCTCAACCGCGCCGGCCGGATCTCGTTCGTGATCAGCGGCCAGGGCCACGAGGGCGCCCAGGTCGGCCTCGCGTGGCCGCTCCGCCAGGGCCACGACTGGGTCGCGCCGTACTACCGCTCGATCGCCACCTGCCTCGCCTTCGGGCTGACCGCGCGCGACATGATGCTCGCCCAGTACGCGAAGGCCATCGACCCGTCGTCGGGCGGGCGGCAGATGCCGGGCCACTACGGGCACGCCGAGAACCACGTGGTGTCGGTGTCGTCGCCGGTGGCGACCCAGATCCTGCACGCCGTCGGCATCGCGATGGCCGCGAGGATCCGCAAGGTCGACCAGGTGGCGGTCGCGATCATGGGCGAGGGCAGCTCCAACCAGGGCGACGTCCACGAGGCGCTCAACTTCGCGGCCATCCACAAGCTGCCGTTCGTGTTCATCGTCGAGAACAACGGGTACGCGATCTCCGTGCCGGCCGAGAAGGAGCTCTCGGTCAAGGACGTGGCGGTCCGGGCGTCCGGCTACGGGATCCCCGGCGTCATCGTCGACGGGACCGACGTGCTCGCCTGCTACGCGGCCGGCCGCGAGGCGATCGACCGTGCGCGCACCGGCGGCGGCCCCACGCTCATCGAGGCGAAGGTCACCCGGCTGACCGCCCACAGCTCGGACGACCAGCAGACGAAGTACCGGACCGAGGACGACCTGGCCGAAGGGCGGGCGCACGACCCGCTGCCGATCTTCCGCGAGCAGCTGCGCGGCGCGGGCGTGCTGACCGACGAGCTCGAGGCCGCGCTCAACGCCGAGATCGCCGAACTCGTCGAGGACGCGACCGACTTCGCCGAGGGCGAGGCCGACCCGGACCCGTTCACGGCCGTCGACCACGTGTACGCCGAGGCATGGCCGTCCGAGGCACCGCCGCCGTGGCACCCGTCGGGCCCCGGCGCGTCGCCTGCCGGGAGCGCGCACTGATGCCCGTCCGGACGTTCATCGAGGCGATCCGCGACGGGATGGCCGAGGAGATGCGCCGCGACGACGCCGTCGTCGTCCTGGGCGAGGACGTCGGCAAGAAGGGCGGCGTGTTCCTCGCGACCGACGGCCTGTGGGCCGAGTTCGGCGACGACCGCGTCATCGACACGCCGCTGACCGAGTCGATGATCGTCGGGGCGTCGATCGGGGCCGCGCTCAACGGCCTGCGCCCGGTCGCCGAGATCCAGTTCGCCGACTTCATCCACCCGGCGTTCAACCAGATCGTGTCCGAGGCCGCACGGCTGCGCTACCGCACCAACGGCAAGGTCGGCGTGCCGATGGTGATCCGGGCGCCCTACGGCGGCGGCGTCCACGGCGCGCTCTACCACTCGCAGTCCGTCGAGGCGTTCTTCACCCACGTCCCGGGGCTCAAGGTCGTCATCCCGTCGACCCCGTACGACGCCAAGGGCCTGTTGCGGACCGCGATCCGCGACGACGACCCGGTCCTGTTCTTCGAGCACAAGAAGATGTACCGCTCGGTCCGCGGCGAGGTGCCGGCGGGGGACTACACGGTCCCGCTCGGGCGGGCGCAGGTCCGCCGGGCCGGCCGCCAGGTCAGCGTCATCGCGTACGGGCTCATGGTCCAGTACTCGCTCGAGGCCGCGGAACGACTCGCGGGGGAGGGGATCGACTGCGAGGTGATCGACCTGCGGTCGCTGCGGCCGCTGGACCGCGACACCGTGCTCTCGTCCGTGCGCAAGACCGGCAAGTGCCTCATCGCCTACGAGGACAACCGGTTCGGCGGCTACGGCGCCGAGGTCGCGGCGATCGTCGCCGAGGAGGCGTTCGACTATCTCGACGGCCCGGTGACGCGGATCGCGGGGCCCGACGTGCCCGGCGTCCCGTACAACCACGCGCTCGAGGACTGGTTCATGCTCAGCCCGGCCAAGATCGCCGACGCGATCCGCAAGCTCGCCGCGTACTGATGGCGCCGTCGGTCCTCCAGCTCAACGAGGTCGAGGTTCGCCTGCGCGGGCTCCTCGCGGCATACGAGGACCGGCTCGAGTGGGCGACGATCTACGGCATCCCGACGCTGCGCAAGCCGGGCGCCAACGCGCACGGCTGGTTCGCGTTCGTGAAGCCCGCGACGAAGCACGTGTCGCTGTACCTGCTGCCGGTCCACGAGAACGCCACCCTGCGTGCGTCGCTGTCGCCCGCGCTCGCGAAGAAGCTCACCGGTCGCTCGACGTTCAACTTCGCCGCGGTCGACGAGGCGCTGTTCACCGAGCTCGAGCAGGTGATGGCCCGCGCGTTCGACATCTACATGGCCGCCGAGTAGCGGCGCTCAGCTCGGGTCGTTGACCAGGAGGCGGACCTCGACGCCGGGCGCGAGGAACTCGCCGATCGCGTCGGCCTCCGCGCCGGACGGTCGCGACCTCCGCCTTCGTGAGGCGCCGCCACGGGCTGACCTCGACGGTGGTCGCCTTCGGCTTCAGCTCGTGCGTCCAGGTGCCCGCGACGGCGCCGCCCGGACAGGACGACCGCGCTGATCCAGCCCGCGGTCCGCGAGACGAGCGGGCGCCTGGCCATCGGCAGCAGCGGCTCGGCCTCCTTCTGGAGCGACAGCGTGTACGGGTCGAAGCCGCCCAGGAGGCGGATCGTCGTTGCCGGCTCCGGGCGTGTGCGTCGGAGCGTCGCGAGGTCCTCGGCGAGCACGTAGGCCTTGTTGCCCTCGAGGTCGACGAGATCGATGCGGTCCTCGAGGCGCTTGAGGGGCTTCGTCAGCTTGCCGGCCGTGACACCCCACCAGCGGGCCAGCTCGCCCTTCGTGGCGGCGGGGAACGCGTGCAGGTGGCGGACGATGAGCGGGTCGATCCCGGCCTCGTCGGGCTCCGGGATCTCGATCCCCAGCCAGGCGCCCGGGGTGGACGAAGGTGACGTTGCGGCCCCGCTCCGGCCCGAACGCGAGATAGCCGCGTCCCGCGGCGGGCTTGAGGAACGTGCCCCAGCTCGACGTGACGCGCTCTGCGAACGCCGGGTCGCCCAGGCGTTCGGCGAGCGCCTCGGCCAGCTCCGTCCTCGTCATCGGCTCGGCGCTCAGCACCTCGCCGATCGCCGCCTGGAGCGCGAGCATCTCCTCGCGGGTCACCTTGAAGTAGCGGAGCCAGACGTCGGTCAGCCAGTTGAGGCGCGTGCCGAGCCCGCGGACGAGCTCCGGCAGCTCGGTTGCGGCGACGAGATGGAGCGTGCCCCGCATCGCCCACGTCTTGACGAGGGTGCGTTCGTCCCACAGCGCCGCGCCCACGTCCGGGCGCCGGACGCCGGCGACGCGCGCCCGGAGCGACAGCTCCGCGGAGCTCATCACCTGGGCCTGGATCCCGACGTGGTCGCGCACGACGTCGACGAGTCGGGCGTGTGGCGCCGGCTCGAGCAGGTGCTGTCGTCGCATCCGGAGCGCGGCGACCTGTGCCCACGTGATCGACTGCATCCCCGAACGGTATCGCCGGAACTCGCCGTGCCCTGTCACCTTTCGATCGCCGGACAGCGAAGAGGGGCTGCCGTCGCCGGCAGCCCCTCTCGCGGTCTTCGGGTGGTCCCCGCGTCAGGGGACCGCTTCGAAGGCGTGCTTCAGGTCGTACTTGGCCACGCTCCGGCCGAGCTCGACGCCCGCCTCGGTCGAGGTCCGGTAATGGACGCCGCCCCAGAGCCGCGCGTTGATGATGTCGGCGCGCAGCTGGTTGGCCTTGTCGAAATGGCGGGTGCGGTTGAGGTTGTTCGTCGCCGAGTCCGCGCCGTGGATGTCGACGTCGATCCTCGACGTACCCAGGAACTGGGTGAGGACCTCGGCGATGGCTGACGTGATCGTGCCGTGGGCCGCCGGGTACTCCGGGTGGTTCGGCGTCGGGATCAGCGGGCGCCAGCCGGGCTGCTCGACGGTTGCAGGGTTCCCGTCATCGAACCCCGGGACCGGCCCGAAGCCGTCGCCACCGGGCTTGATCGCGGTGGGGTCGATCGCGGTGACCGGCCGCCAGAACAGGAAGTGGTACTTCGCGTTCATGACGGCGATCCCCGCGTCGGCGCCGACGGTGTTGATCATGGCGGCAAGGCGGGCGGTCCTGAGCACGCTGAGCCCCTTGGCCGCCGCGATGTCACGGACCAGGACGTTCCACTGGCGCGGGACGTTCGCCGTGTAGAACCTCGCGATCCCGGTCTGGGTCGCGGTCCGCACGGGGCTGTCGACCTTGCCCATGAGCTTGATCTCGTTGAAGTCGGCGACCCAGGCGTCGCTGGAGAGGCTGGGCGGCGGTGCGGGCCGGAACTGGTCGCCGCTTGCCGTCACGAACGGCACGACGTCGCCGCTCCACGGGATCTGCGCGTCCGGGTATGCGCCGGCGGCGTTGGGCGTGAGCCGCCAGACACCCGGCCCCGCGGCCTTGAGCGGGAACGAGGACGTGCCGCCGTACGGCGGGTACTGGCGGCCGTCGCCGGCGCGCATCCCGATGATCTGGTCGGCCGCCGCCTGCCCGACGGCGATGCCGTTGGTCTCGGACGCGCCGTCGGGGATCAGCCCGAGTGACGTCGTGCGCGAGGCGAGGAGCGCCGCGTGGCTGCCCGGGAAGTAGTGGTCGAGCGTCGCATACGCCGCCTGCACGACGGCCGCTTTGACGGACGCCCCCGCGGGCGCCTGGATCGCGTTGCCGTACGGCTCGTAGCCGCCCTTGATGGCAACGACGGCGTCGTACACGGCGAGCTGCGTGTAGGACAGATAGATCAGCGCCTCGATCTGCGCGGCACCCGACGGGACCACCGTGTTCTCGGCGATCAGGTTCCACTCCGAGACGATGTTGGGGCCGCTCGCCGCGGCGGGCGAGGCGCTGCCCACGACGAGACCTCCGACCAGGCTCAGGACTCCGAGGAGGCTCGCGCGCCTGCCCCTCAGACGGTTGTTCATCGCGCAACTCCTGTTCGACTGGGGAGCATCCGCCCCGCCACTGCCGGCGCAGCGAACCACCCGTCGATGGACTCGCGGTGGAGGACCGATGGAATCGCGATGGAATCTCCGTGGAATCCGAGCGACGGGAAAGATGAACGATTTCAGCGGTTGCGGACGTCATACAGGATGTGCGAGACGTCATGACCATCAGCGTCCTCGGCCCCCTGCAGGTCACCGTCGGCGGCAGGCCCGTCGCCCTGCCCGCCAAGCAGCGGACCCTGCTCGCCGTGCTTGCCTTCCATGTCAACCGCACCGTCCCGCAGCACCGGCTCGTCGAGGCGGGCTGGGGCGAGGACGCATCCGCCAGTCTCGTGAAGACGCTCCAGTCGCACATGTTCCAGCTGCGCCGGGCGCTGGCGGACGAGGCGGCCGATGGTGAGCCGCGGATCGTCACCGACGCCGGCGGCTACCGGCTCGAGGCCGACCCGGCATGCGTCGACGCGCGGCTGTTCATGCGCCTGCTCGAGGCAGCCCGGGCGGACGGCGGCGAGGCCCGCACCACGATCGCCTTGCTCCAACGGGCGCTCGGGCTGTGGCGCGGCCCGGGCGTGGCCGACGTGGGCGACGAGCCCGCGGTGCTGGCGGAGATCCAGCAGCTCGAGTGGCTTCGTCTCTCGGCCGTCGAGGACCTCGCGCGGCTCCGGCTCGCGGTCGGCGAGCACGAGCTTGTCGTCCCCGAGCTGCGCCGGGCGCTCGCCGAGACGCCCTACAACGAGCAGCTCTGGGCGAGCCTCATGATCGCCCTCGCCCGCTGTGGCAAGCGTGCCGAGGCCCTCATCGCCTTCCAGCGGGCGCGGGCGGCGTTGCGCGTCGAGCTCGACATCGAGCCGGGCCGCGAGCTGCAGGAGCTCGCGCTCCGCCTGCGCGAGGATGAGCGCGTGGACACGCTCGCCGCAGGCACTTCCGGCGCACCGCCCACCCTTGCGACGGCGTCCGGGACCCGCGAGGCGACGATCCAGGCCTGCTGAGCGCCCAACACGTGCGCGCGCCCGGCCGCGGGATGCGCGACACTAGGCGCTACGAACCGGGCGTGCCAGGCACGGCGTCCCAGCGGAGGAACAGACCCAGTGGCCAAGGTGACGATGCCGCAGCTCGGCGAGAGCGTCGCGGAAGGGACGATCGGACGCTGGCTCAAGCAGCCCGGTGACACGGTCGCGAAGTACGAGCCGCTCCTCGAGGTCATCACCGACAAGGTGAACGCCGAGGTGCCGAGCCCGTTCGCAGGCATCCTGCGGGAGATCCTCGCCGAGGAAGGCGCGATCGTCCCCAACAACGCCGAGATCGCCGTCATCGAGACGGACGACGAGGTCGGGGGAACGGCACCTGCCGGCGAGCCGACACCGGCCGCGGCGTCCGCCGCGACGGAGGCCGAGGGCAGCGCCGCCGTCGAGGGCACGGTCGAGGTCGAGCCCGCCGCGGCACAGCCGTCGAACGGCCCCGCAGGCTCCGACGAGCGTCCCGCGGCAAGCCCCGCCAGCAGCGCGCCGGCCCCGACCGCCGCCGCGACGGTCCCCGGCGACGCCGACCCGAACGCACGCATGACGCCCGCGGTCCGCCGCCTGCTCCGCGAGCACGACCTCGAGGCCTCGCAGATCGCCGGCACCGGCGGCGGCGGCCGGATCACCCGCGAGGACGTGCTCGGCTATGTCGAGGCCGTCCGGACGGGCCAGAAGCCCGCAGCACCTGCCTCCACGCCAGCTGCCACGCCGTCCCAGGCACCTGCCGCGCGCCCCGCAGCCGCCGCGTCGACCAACGCCGGCATCTCGTTCCCGGCGGGCGCGGACGAGGTCCTCGTCCCGATGACCCAGATGCGCAAGGGCATCGCCGCGCAGATGACCCGCGCGCTCAGCGCGCCGCACGCGTACGTCCAGATGGAGATCGACGCGACGCGGCTCGTGAAGCTCCGCGAGAGCCTCAAGAAGGGCTACCAGGCCAAGGAGGGGATCGGCCTCTCGTTCGTCCCGTTCGTCGTCAAGGCGTCGGCCGAGGCCCTCAAGCAGAACCCGACCTTCAACGCCAACTGGACCGACCAGGGCCTCCTCGCCAAGCGCCGCGTGAACATCGGCGTGGCGGTCGCGGTCGACGAGGGGCTCATCGTCCCGGTCATCCGCGACGCGGACACGCTCTCGATCCACGGCCTCAACGTCGCCATCTCCGACGTCGCCAACCGCGCGCGCCTGAACAAGCTCCGGCTCGACGACTTCGGCGGCGGGACGTTCACCGTCGACAACACCGGGTATCTCGGCACCAACCTCGTGATGCCGATCATCAACGTGCCCGAGGTCGGCATCGTCACGATGGAGGCGATCACCAAGCGTCCGGTCGTGGTCTCCACCGACGACGGCGACGTGATCGCGATCCGGCCCGTGATGAACATGGTCCTCGGCATCGACCACCGCGCCAACGACGGCGCCGGCGGCGCGGCGCTCCTGCGCGCCATCAAGGCCTGGCTCGAGGGCGTCGGACCGGACACGGCGATCTACTAGGCCGACATGGGCGCCTGCCCGTCGGATCCGGGGCCGTCCTGATGCGCGTCGTGGTGACCGGCGGGGCCGGCTTCGTCGGTCGGGCCGTCGTCGAGCGGCTGCACCATCGCGGCGACGACGTGATCGCGCTCGTCCGCGACCCGGCGACCGCCCAGCACCTCGTGCACGGCGGCGGGAAGGACGGCGGGTCGATCACGCTCGTCCGGTCGAGCCTCGCCGACGCGGGCGGCCTGCTCGATGCGATGCGCGGCGCCGACGCGCTGATCCACGTCGCCGGCAGGTACGAGATCGGGATCCCGCGCTCGGAGCGGGCCGCGATGTGGGACGCGAACCTCGGCGCGACCGAGCGGGTGCTCGATGCCGCGATCGCGGAGCACGTCGGCCGGATCGTGTACGTGTCGACCGTCAACGTGTTCGGCGACACCCACGGCGTCGTCGTCGACGAGACGTACCACCGCGACCCCGCCGCGGGCTACCTCTCGATCTACGACGAGACGAAGTACCGCGCGCACCTCGCCGCGGAGGAGCGGGCCGCGGCCGGCGCCCCGATCGTCATCGTCATGCCGAGCCAGGTCTACGGCCCGCACGACCACAGCCTCGCGTCGGAGCAGGTCCACCGCGCGTTCGAGGGCACGCTGCCGTACCGGGCGCTCGACGACGTCAGCATCGGGTGGGTGCACGTCGACGACCTCGCCGACGGGATCCTCGCCGCGCTCGACCGCGGGCAGGCCGGCGAGTCGTACGTCCTCTCGGGCCCGCACCACCGTTCGGGCGAGGCACAGGCGCTCGCGGCCCGCCTCGGCGGCAAGCGCATGCCGCGCCTGGCGGTGCCGGCGAGGCTCATCCGGTTGATCGCGCCCCTCAACGACGCCCTGGGCGGCCTGCCGGGCATGCTGCCGAACATGCGCGAGACGGTCAGCTCCAGCGACGGCGTGAGCTACCTCGCGTCGAGCGCGAAGGCGGAGTCCGAGCTCGGCTTCGCGCCGCGCAGCCTCGAGCAGGGGATCATCGACACCTGGGGCAGGCGCTGACGGGGCGGCACGCCCCGACCGGCCGTACACTCACGACGATGGCCCGCGAGCTCCCGATCTTCGACCCGACCCCCGGTCACGCGCAGGCGCCCGCCCACGCGATCTCGATCGCACTCGGCGCGGGCCACGCGTTCGACCCGGCGCCCGACGGGAGCCAGGCGCTCCGGCGTCACCCGGACTGGATCAAGTCCAGGCTGCCGTCCGGCGACAACTACCACGAGCTCAAGGGGCTGCTCTCCGGGCTCAACCTCAACACCGTGTGCGAGGAGGCCCGCTGCCCGAACATCGGGGAGTGCTGGGACCAGCGCACGGCGACCGTGATGATCCTCGGCGACACGTGCACCCGGGCCTGCGGGTTCTGCGCGATCAAGACCGGCAAGCCCACCTGGTTCGACGACGACGAGCCGCGCCGCGTGGCCGAGGCCGTCGCCGCGATGAACCTCGACCACGTCGTGGTCACCAGCGTCGCGCGGGACGACCTGCCCGACGGCGGCGCCGGGGCGTTCGCGGCCACGATCCGCGAGCTCCGCGCCCGCAAGCCGCTGATGGGCGTCGAGGTCCTGATCCCGGACTTCAACGGCGAGGAGACGCCGCTGCGCACGGTGATGGCCGCGGCCCCCGACATCCTCAACCACAACCTCGAGACCGTGCGCCGCCTCCAGAAGCCGGTCCGCAAGCGCGCGCGCTGGGACCGGACGCTCGGCGTCCTCGAGCGGGCCAAGGTGTACGCCGCCGAGTACGCGAAGGACGTCCACACGAAGAGCAGCCTCATGGTCGGCCTCGGCGAGAACCGCGACGAGCTGACCGAGGCGTTCGAGGCGCTGCGCGACGTGGACACCGACATCCTCACGATCGGGCAGTACCTCCGCCCGACGCTGGACCACCTGCCGCTCGAGCGCTACTACCACCCCGACGAGTTCGCCTCGATGAAGGAGGAGGCACTCGCGCTGGGCTTCAAGCACGTCGAGTCGGGGCCGCTCGTGCGGTCCAGCTACCACGCGCGCGACCAGGTCCCGGGCGCCGAGCTGCGCAACCTGCGGCGGCGGGCGACGATCGACGCCGAGGGGCGGATCGTCCCGGGCTGACCTGCCGCGGACATGGAAAACGCGCCTCGTCACGGTGACGGGCGCGTTCTCCGCGGGTCGACCCGCCGGCGGTCCGGCGGGCCCGGAAGCCTACGGCTGGCTGCCGACCATCTGCATGAGCGACTGGACGAGCGGGCCGATCGGGACCTCGGTGAACGGCGCCGGGGCCGCGAGCGCGACGTCGCCGGGATCGCTCACGAGGATCGTGATGTCCGTCTTGTCCGAGCCCTCGGCCGCGTGGATGTCGATCTCGGCGGGCCTGCCGGTCGCCTTGTCGAGCCAGACGTCCGCGCTGAGCGTGCTCGCACCGGCGGCGCCGGCGATCTGGCCCAGCTGATCGGCGGGCAGCTGCTTCGCGATGTCGCTCGCGGCGAGCTTCGCCGGGTCGACGGTGAGGGTGAGGTGCTCGGCATCGACCCCGTTGCGCTGCTCGGGCCCGACGTACGTGACGACCACCCCGGCCTCCTCGAGCTTCTGCTTGAGCTGCGCCGGATCGAGGTTCTTGAGCTCGTCGACGGGGCCCGCGGACCCGCTGGGCATCGCGCCCAGCCCGCCGAGCAGCCCCTCGAACTCCTGCGCCGTGCCGAGCTTGAGCCAGCCGGACAGATCGCCGGCCGGCATCTGGCCGGACTGGAGCATGAGCAGCGGGAGGACCTTGCTCGCGATGGGGCTCTTCACGTACAGGCCCTGCCCGTCGAAGATCGCGTCGAGCTCGAGCTTGTCGCCCGTGACGCCGAGCGCACCGAGCGAGGCCGCCTGGTCGCCGAGCGCGGCGACGGGGAGCGCGAGGTGGAGGCTGCCCTTGCCGGCCTTCGTGTCGACGACGACCTCGATCGCCTCGGGCGGGATCGTCACGGCGTTCTCGCCGGTGGTGGTGACCCCGACCTGGACCTTGAGGCGGTCGAGCGGGGCATCGAGCACGGTGCCGGCGACGGTGTAGGCGTCGGCGGCGGCCGGGGCCGTCGTGGCGGGTGCGCTGCTGCACCCGGCGACGACGAGCGCGACGGGCACGACCGCGAGCGCGATCCCGCGGCGCAGGCGGGTGTGCATGGTGGAGACGGTCGACGGAAGCATGGTTGTCCTTTCGTCTCGCCGGCTGCGTTTGCCCCCGCGGCGAGGAACGGGTCGGGCGCAACCGTACCCCGGCTTGGCCGGAAACGCGTCGGACGGGGTCCGGATCGGTCGCTCCGGCTAGACTGCAGGCGTGCCGTCCGTCCTCTCGCGCAAGGTCCCGCTCGCCGAGCTCCACTGCCATCTCGGCGCCGCGGTCACCCCGGCGATCATGTGGTCGATCGCCCACGCGCAGGGGATCAAGCTCCCGACCCGCGACTACTGGGAGTTCCGTGACCTGATCACGGTCCACCCGCGCCGGCCCAAGAGCTTCGACGGCTACCTCCAGCTGTTCCACTGGACCGAGCTCATCCAGTCGAGCCCGATCGCGGTCGAGCGCGCCGTGTACGAGGTCGTCGGCGGGGCCTACCGCAAGAACAACATCACGACGATGGAGCTCCGCTTCAACCCGATGAAGCGGAACCGGGGCGGCGAGCAGGACGTGGACCACATCGTGGCCGCGGCCGTCCGGGGCATGGACCGCGCGACGCTCGAGTACCCGGTGAAGCCCGGGCTCATCTTCTGCCTCGACCGCGCGTTCCCGTACGAGCTCAACGAGATCCTCGTGGAGAAGGCGATCGCCTGGCGCGACCGGGGCGTCGTCGGCATCGACATCGCGGGCCCCGAGAGCGCGACCTTCCGGGTCGCCGACTACCGGCGGATCTTCCGCAAGGCGCGCCAGTACGGCCTCGGGATCACGGTCCACACCGGCGAGTCCGGCCCGGTCGAGGAGATCGCGCGGGTCATCGGGCAGCTGGAGCCGGACCGGATCGGGCACGGCGTCAAGGCGGCCTACGACCCGCGGACGATGGCGATGCTCCGCGAGCGCGGGATCGTGCTCGAGATCTGCCCCACGTCCAACCTCAACACCGGCGTCGTGTCGAGCTGGGAGGAGTTCCGCTGGATCTTCGACCAGTTCCACCGCAACGGCGTGCGCTACGTGATCAGCACCGACGGGCCCGAGATGCTCAAGACCTACATCCGCGACGAGCTGGCCTCGCTCAGCCGCCTCGGGATCCTGTCGCTCGAGCAGCAGCAGCAGGCCGCGGCGAACTCGCTCGCCGCGTCGTTCGTGCCCAACGTGTCCGACGTGCCGCTGGCGATCCGCGAGCCGGCCCGCCGCCAGGTCGTGGAGCGCGAGGAGGGCTGATCAGCCCTCGGGCCGCGCCGTCATCACGGTCACCTGGTTCGCGTCGCCGGAGAGCTCGATCTCGTACCTGTCGGGGATGGCCGTCGCGCCGGGCGTCTCGATCCGGCCGCCGCTCCAGATCGCCTCGCCGTCGAGGGTCGCGCTGCGGAACCCACCGGCAACCCGGAGCGACGCCGCCACGCCGAGCGGCCGCGTGACCGTGAGGCTCCGCACGTCGCCCTTGAGCCGGATGCGGACGACGCCCGACGGCGCGCCGAGCCGGAGCTGCACGACGCCCGCGGTGCCGGCGACCACGATCCCGTCGAGGCGGATCGCCCGGAGATCGGCGTCGATGCCCGTCGCGCCGCCGCGGAACTCGACCGACCACGGCAGCCGGTCGTTGATGACGAGCTCGGTGCGGTTCGTGCGCCAGTGCGCCGAGGCGTCGAGCCACTGGTCGCCGATCCGCGTCCGGAAGTCGAACCAGGCGAGCCGCGGGTAGCGGATCGTGATCACGCCGTCGCGGACGCGTGCGCTGGGCACCGCCCCGGAGAAGCGTGCCCGATACAGGTCCCGCCCGAGCGCGGGGTCGGTCG
The DNA here is from genome assembly GCA_963768035.1 of uncultured Chloroflexia bacterium. Classification (GTDB taxonomy): domain Bacteria; phylum Chloroflexota; class Limnocylindria; order Limnocylindrales; family CSP1-4; genus CAIXZV01. The sequence goes on along the minus strand of CAVYGJ010000007.1, from coordinate 482,577 downwards.
TGATCTTCACGTTCGGGACGGCCGTCACGAACACGAGGCGCCCGTGGGTCGCGGAGGCGACCGGCGCGGACGCGCTCGAGGGCTCGGGACTCCCGGCGTGTGAGGCCGCGACGCCCGCGGCCTCGGGCGCCCGGGCCTGGGCGATGGCGTCGCGCGAGCCCGCGACCGTCGTGTCGAGGAAGGCCCGGATCGCGAGCGCGTCGGCGGGCGGGGCAGGGGAGAGGGCGGCGCGGATCGCGGCGTCGAGCGGCTCGAAGGCCCGCGCGACGGCGATCGTGCGCTCCGCCACCGGCTCCACGATGACCCGCCGCCGGTCGGCGGGGTCGGGGACGCGCCGCACGTAGCCCGCCTGCTCGAGGCGGTCGACCATGCGCGTCGTCGCGCCGGTCGTCAGCGCGGTGAGCTCGCCGAGGCGGCCGACGGCCATCGCGCCCTCCGAGGCGAGGAGGCCGAGGCAGTCGACGTCCGTCGCCGCGAGGCCGAACCGCTCGGCGACGACCTGGGTGAAGGCGGCACGGCCGGTGCTCATCTCGGCGGTTGCGCGGAGGATCGCTGCGACCAGCTCGTCGCGCTCGATTTCGGGGGTTGACACGATTGCTCCCTGTTACGCTAATATCTGCACTGCGCAGATGAATGGTAGCGCAGCATATGTGCCGCAGCAACTGTAACCCGCGCCGGGAGCACCGGCAAGGGGCCGCGGCGGAAGGAAGGAACAACCGTGAAGCTCACACGCGAAGGGGCCCACCATGAGTGAGCCGGTCATCGTCACGGAGGCGCTGCGGCGGACCTTCGGCAAGAAGGACGACGTCGTCGAGGCGGTCGCGGGCGTCGACCTGCGCGTCGAGGCGGGAACGATCTTCGGGTTCCTCGGGCCCAACGGGGCGGGCAAGACGACCACGCTCCGCATCCTCGCGACGCTCCTGCCGCCGACGTCGGGCGTCGCCCGTGTCGCCGGCCTCGACGTCGCCACGCAGGCGCCGGACGTCCGCCGGCGGATCGGCTACGTCGCCCAGACCGGCGGCACCGATCCCCGGATGAGCGGGCGCGGCGAGCTCGTCATGCAGGGCCGCCTGTTCGGGCTCTCGGGCTCGGACGCCCACGCGCGGGCCGCCGAGCTCCTCGACGCGCTCGAGCTCGCGGACGCGGCCGACCGCCCCATCGAGACCTACTCCGGCGGCATGCGCCGCCGGCTCGACGTCGGCCTCGGGATGGTCCACCGCCCGGTCGTCCTGTTCCTCGACGAGCCGACCACCGGCCTCGACCCCCAGGCACGCGCCCGGATGTGGGACGAGGTCCGCAAGCTCCGTGACGGCGGGACCACGGTGTTCCTCACCACCCACTACCTCGAGGAGGCCGACGCCCTGTGCGACCGCCTCGCGATCATCGACCACGGCCGGATCGTTGCCGGCGGCACCGGCGCCGAGCTCAAGCACGCGATCGCGGGCGACGTGATCACGGTCGGCGTCGCGACCTCCGCGGAGCTCGTCCGGCAGCTGCTCGAGGCCCAGCCGTTCGTGCGCGAGGCGTCCATCGCCGACGGCCTCATCCGCCTCTACGTGACCGACGGCGAGGCGAGCCTGCCGGCCGTCCTCCGCCTGCTCGACGGCCAGGGCCTCGCGCCCCAGACGCTGTCGCTCCACCGCCCCAGCCTCGACGACGTCTTCCTGCGTCAGACCGGGCGATCGCTGCGGGACGCGGCATGACCGCGGTCGCCGTCCAGCCGGCCATCCGGAAAGGACCCTCCTCCATGCGCGTGTTCCACGACACCTGGCTCGTCTTCCGCCGCTCGCTCGGGCTCACCGTCCGGCAGCCGGCCTGGCTCATCGCCGGCGTGATGCAGCCGTTCGTCTACCTCATCCTGTTCGGCCCGCTCCTCGACAGCCTGTCGTCCGTGCCGGGCTTCCCCGCGGGCGGCGCGTTCAACACGTTCGTGCCCGGCCTGCTCGTCATGACCGCGCTGTTCGGGTCGACGTTCGTCGGCTTCGGCTTCATCAGCGAGATGCGCTCCGGCGTCGTCGAGCGGATGCGGGTCACGCCGATGAGCCGCACGGCGGCCGTCCTCGGCCGGACGCTGCGCGACGTCGTCGTGTTCATGTTCCAGGGGCTCGTGCTGGTCGTCGTCTCGATCCCGCTCGGCCTGCGCATCGACCCGGCGGGGCTCATCGTCGCGTTCGCCCTGCTCGCGCTCATCGGGCTCGTGCTGGGACCCGTGTCCTATGCGATGGCGCTCGTCATCGGCAGCGAGGACGCCCTCGCGCCGCTCACCCAGGCGATCGCGCTGCCGCTCCTGCTCCTGTCGGGCGTGATGCTCCCGATGGCGTTCGCGCCGGAGTGGCTCCGGACGGTCGCCTCGCTCAACCCGCTGTACCACTCGGTGCTCGCCATCCGGGCGCTGTTCAACGCGCAGTGGGGCAACCCCGACGTGCTGAGCGGGATCGCGATCATGGTCGTGTGCGCGCTGGGCTCGATCTGGATCGCGTCCCGGGCGTTCAACCGGGCGACGGCGTGACGCCGGGCCCGAGGTCCGGGCGGGAGGCTCGGCCGGGCCGGGCGGTCCGGGCCTCAGGCCGAGGGGGCCGGCTCCGCCGCCGGCCCGACCCGGTAGTCGCAGCACCGGTCGCCGCTCACGATGTGGCTGACCCGGACCACGTCCGTGCCGAGGAGGCCCTGGAACAGCTCCAGCTCCGCCTGGCACGCCGCGGGGTTCGTGGTCGCCACGTCGAGCACCGCGCAGTTGTGCTCGACCAGCCGGATCCCGTCCGCGTCCACCGTCGCCTCTGCGAGGTAGCCCAGCTCGTCCTGGAGCCGGGCGAGCTCGCGGACGCGGTCCTCGAGCGGCGCATCGGCCGGGAGGGCCGCGTCGATCTGCTCGCGCAGCCGTGCCTCGGCCTGGCGACGGCGGGCCGCGAACACGTCCTCGAGGAGCTCGTCGCCGCCGACCTCGAGGATCGCCGCGAGGAGCCCCGTCGCGAGGCCGTCGTAGTTGGACGGGAACAGCTCCTGGGCGAGCGGTGTCACGTCGTACACGTGGCGCGGCCGCCCGACGCCGTGACGGACGGCGGTGCGTGTCACGAGGCCCGCCGAGTCGAGGGCGCGCAGCTGCTGCGCGACGCCGGAGCGAGATACACCGAGCGCCGACGCGATCGCGTCCGGCGGGGTGGGGCCGATTCGCCGCAGGTGGACGAGGATCGCCCGCCGGAGCGCGGACGCGGGCGCCCCGCCGGCACCGGTGATCGCGGGGTCGGCCGTCGCGTGCAGCGCGGTGGCGGCGGGCTCGGACATGCCGGGAGAGGCTAACAAGAACGGCCGTCCGGCGTGCCGCGGAGCCGTCGGTCGGCCGGGGTAGCATGCGGCCATGGACTTCGATCTCGCGCCCGACCACGTCCTGCTGCGGGACACCATCCGCGCGTTCATGACCGAGGAGGTCGCGCCGGTCGTCGACGAGCACGAGCGCGCCAGGCGCTTCCCGACCGAGGTCGTGCGCCGGATCGGCGAGCTGGGCTGGCTCGGGATCAACGTCCCGGAGCGCTGGGGCGGGGCCGGCATGGACACGCTCTCGTACGCGATCGCCGTCGAGGAGATCAGCCGGGTCTGGGGCTCGCTCGGGATCATCGTCGCGGCGCACACGAGCCTCGGCTGCGGTCCGCTGCTGATCGCCGCCACGGACGAGCAGCGGGACCGCTTCCTGCCGCCGCTCGCGTCCGGGCAGATGCTGGGCGCGTACGGCCTGACCGAGCCGATGGCGGGCTCCGACGCCGGCGGCACGAGGACGACGGCGCGCCACGAGCCGGGCGCCGACGGCGGCACCTGGGTCATCGACGGCCAGAAGCGGTTCATCACCAACGCGGGCCAGGCCGGGCTCTACATCCTCACCGCGCGCACCGGCGCGAACGACGACGGCAGCGCGCGGATCTCCGCGTTCATCGTGCCCGCCGAGACGCCGGGCTTCGCCGTGGGTCGCCTCGAGGAGAAGATGGGGCTCCACGCGAGCGCGACGGGCGAGCTCCAGCTCGACGGTGTCCGGGTCCCCGCGGCGAACCTGCTGGGCGACGAGGGCGCGGGCTTCAAGGCGTTCCTGAAGGTGCTCGACGGCGGCCGGATCTCGATCGCCGCCCTCGCGCTCGGGCTCGCGCAGGCGGCCCTCGACGCGTCCGTGCCCTACGCCCGCGAGCGGGAGCAGTTCGGCCGGCCGATCGGCTCGTTCCAGGGCGTGGCGTTCATGATCGCGGACATGGCGACCGAGATCGAGGCGGCCCGGGCGCTGGTGTACCGCGCCGCGTGGCTCAAGGACCAGGGCCGCGACTACGGGCTGGCCGCCGCCCAGGCGAAGCTGTTCGCGTCGGAGGTGTCGTCACGCGTGACGAACGCCGCGATCCAGGTGCACGGCGGCTACGGCTACGTCGAGGAGTACAAGGTCGAGCGCTACCTGCGCGACGCGAAGCTCACCGAGATCGGGGAGGGGACGAGCCAGGTCCAGCGGCTCGTGATCGCGCGCAAGATCCTGGGGCTGCGGGTCGTCTGACGGCGAGCGGGGCCTAGCGGACCTCGACGAGGCGGACCATCACGCGGTACTCGCTGTTCGAGCCGACGCACGTCTGGAGGGTCATCGACGGCACGCTCTGGCTGGCCCACGCCCACTTGGCAGCCGTCGTGGGTCGGGTGAGCTTCCACCACTTCACGACGTAGGTGTGCGTCCGACCGCTGCCGTCGGCGTAGTAGGCCTTCATGCCGGCGTGGAGGCGACCGTTGACGTAGGCGTCGTGGAGGGGCTTGAACACGCCCCAGGCATGGCCCATGAGGTAGATGTTGTTCGTGCCGCCGCAACCCCAGCGGTAGACGATGTTGGCGAGGGCGGACTTGCGGCCGCAGGAGTAGTAGTAGACGGACCGGTTCAGGCCGATCGCCGGGAACCAGAAGTGGTTGCGTTCCCTTGTGGCTCGCCGACGACGTCGGTCGAGGCGAAGCGGAGCCTCCCGAGGTAGCCGCCCGACGATCCGTGCTTCGGCTTGGGCGCCGTTGACGCTGGCGATCGCGACCCGAGGCGCGAAGGCGCGTGCCGCCGCGGGGGCGGTGGTCGTCCGGATCGCGCCGGCGCCCGCGCTGTCCGGGTCCTCGCCGACGGCGCGGATGCGGGTCGACGGCCACCAGCGGAGCGAGCGCGGCCGGGGCGCCCTGCGCGGCATCGACGATGCCGGCCGGCGGGCGCGGCAGGGAGGGCGTGGCGGTCCCCGCGTCGTCGTCGCGCCCTGCGACCGCGACCGCCGCCATCGCGGACACGGATTCGACGACGAGGAACAGCGCGAGGGCCGTCGACAGGGCGCGTCGGCGGCGGGTCGTGATCTCCATGCCCGGAGCATCGGCGCCTGCGCGCACCACATCGACGGGTCGGTCGTCCCTGCCCGTGTAGGAACGCGGTCACGGTACCGGTGTGGTCGAGTGCGGTCGTGTCGAGTCCTCGCCAGTACTCGGGCAGGACCCTCCCGGGCGGCGGTCGCGGGGAGTCGGGGGCGGTTCCCGAAGGTCAGCCGCCGGTGCCGGCCGCCGTCGCGAGGACCGAGCGGACCGCGGCCTCGAAGTCCGGCGCCCACGGGCCCTGGCCGGCGACGACGTAGGGCGACTCCTGGATCTCCTCGTACGTCTGCGGGTCGGTGACCCACGACTGGGCGCACGGTCCGATGGCGTCGCGGTGGCGCTCCCACGCGTCCCGGTTGCGGAACACGTAGAGGTAGACCTTGACCGGTGTCGCCTGGTCGAGGCCGCTCGCGTCGAAGCTGATCGACGCGGGCACGAGGTCCGGGTCCGCGCACCCCGCGTCGCCGGAGACCCAGTCGTCGAGGACGATCCCGGCCAGCTTCATGCGGCCGGTGAGGCCCGGGAAGTCCGTCGGGGTGGCCGGTGGCTCGGTCCCCAGGAGCTGCCCGCAGCCCGTCAGCACGATGACGACGAGCACGAGCAGCGCCGCGCGGAACGCGGCCGGAAACGGCCGACGGCCGGCGGGTGAGGGTGCCATGCCCGGAGGCTAGCACCGGTCCCGGCCGGCCGCCGTCGTGCGAGAGCGGCGCCCCGGTGGGTCGCCGCCCGATGGGCTACTTCAGGACGATGAACGCGTCAACGTCGACGCGGCCGCTGGCCACGACGAGCTTGATCGTGTGGGTCCCGGTCGCGGTGAACGTCGTCGCGTACGCGATGTAGCGGTACTTGGTGGCGGAGCTGGTCAGCGTGATCGTCCCCTTGTACGACCCGTCCACGTAGACCTTCACCTTGCCGCGGCTGGACGCGCGGGTGGTCACGAAGCCGAACGAGCGTCCGGACGTCTTGAAGCTCGCCGAGGCACCGACCTTCGACGAGTACTTGACGGAGCCCCCGCTGTACTTGGCATTGCTGGAGCTGGACCAGCCGGTGCTGTACGTGAAGGCGCTGTGCGTCTGCTGGTAGTTGGTCGGCGTGAGCAGGGAGCCCGTCGCCGGGTCCCCGATGTTGCCCCCGTCGTCCTCGGGCGTGACGCGGTACCGCCAGCTGTAGTTCGCGGTCGACCCGGCGGGCTTCCAGGTCTCGAGGTTGGTGTACGTCGTGCCCGGCGTGGTGGTGGCGATGCGGAAGCCGAGCCCGCGGTCGCTGCACCTCGAGCGAGTAGCGAGCGACGCCGCTGCCGGCGTCGGCGCCGGTCCAGCTGACCTTCACCGGCACGGTGGCCGGCACGGCCTGGTACTGGCCGAGCGTGGATCCCTTGATGAGCTCCTGCTTCGGCGCGGTGGCCGTCGGGAACGTCGTGTCGAACACGAGGCGCGAGACCTGGGTGCGCCAGTGCTCCCGTCCTCATCGACGGTCTGGCGGGTCTGCCAGACCGCGTCCGTGCCGGACGGGTCCGTGGCGACGCCAGCGTAGCCGCCCCAGCGGTTGCCGCCGTAGCTTGCGTCGCTCGTCTCGATCGCGATCCAACCATGGAACCCGGTCGTCGGGTGGTTTGCGAGCGCGATGGCCTGCGGTGCGACGGACGCATTCGACAGGGTTGCCGTGATGAACACCGTGCCGGACCCGGCGAACCCGACGCCCGGCGAGAAGACGTCGGTCTCGTAGCCGCCCCACAGCTCGTCCAGGTAGACGTCCGGGGCAGCGGAGGCGCTCGTCGTGACGCCGATCATCTCGACGACGAGGTCGTCGTTGATGCCGTCGAACGAGTGCTGGACCGTGCGGGCGAACCAGAGCTTGTTGGCGCGCCAGACCGCGTCCGGGATCCGGCCGTCGTCCGCGTTGACGATCCCGTCGGCGTCCCCGGGCTGACGCGGGTCGAGCGTGATGGCCCGCGCCGTTGGCGATCAGGCGTGTCCTGCACGGAGTAGCACCGGCGCGAGGCCGCTGCCGCTCACGCGCAGCAGCTTCAGGTTCCCCGTCTCATTGCTCTCGTAGACGCCCCACACGTCGGCGGCGGTGCCCGTGATGCGAGCGGGCCTGAGGTTCCAGGCGCCCAGATTCGATCGCGTACCCGGCATCCACGTCGCTGCCGTCGAGGATGGCCGACCAGGGCACCGAGAGGACGCTGCTGCCCGCGTACGTCAGCCCGTCGGGGAACTCGTTCGCGGTGACCACGACCTTGTCGGACGACGATGCGATGGCGGGCGAGTCGGGAAGGTAGTTCCCGTAGCCGAAGTCGTACGAGGACCAGGACCCCAGCGGGTTGGCGCCGTCGGAGACGGCGATCACGAGGTGGTTGTCGGCGAAGGTGGTGAAGTCCGAGTACATCAGCGACCCGACCCAGCGCCCGTGGAACGCGTCCCAGATGATGCGCGTCTGGGTGGCGTAGTAGCCGTCCGGAACGGCGAACAGCGACCAGCTCGCGATCGTCGCCAGCTCCTGGCCCGCGCGTGACGACACGCGGATGTTGCCCTCCGTCGACTGGACGACATGCGTCGCGTTGACCGCGACCCAGGGGTTCGGCGGCTCGAGGCCGCCGGCGTCCTCCTGGTCGAGCCCGTCGAAGCCGCGGGTCGACACCAGGCCCGGACCGGCGACCGTCGCCGGCCGGATCCCGTCGGTCCGCGGCGCGGCGGTGCTGCCCGCGTCGCCTGCGGCGAATGCCCTGGGGCGGGCGAGCGCGGCGTGCTTCGTCGCGTCCTTCCGCTTGCTCGTCGCGGTCTCGGCCGCCGCCGCGCGACCCGTGGTCCGCGACGCCTTCGCGGTCCGTGTCGCCTTGGCGCCGAAGTCGGCCTTCGCGCCGTGCGATCCCGGCGCCGCGGCGACCGGCGCCGCTGCGAGGGGCAGGACGAGTGCCGTGGCGAGGATGAGCGCGATCGGCCTCCCGGGCCGACGTGCGAGCGCGCGGAAACGAAGGTGCATGGCGGCGGGTTCCTCCCTCGGACGCGGGCGCCGGGTGGTCCGGGCGTCGGTCTGGCGCGATTGTTACAGCGACGGCGGGTTCGCGCCGGGCGCCCGCGTCGAGCGGCGCTCAGCCCCTCGAGCGGCGCTTTGCCTCGCGCAGGCGGGCCAGCGTGTCGCCCTCGGCCGGGGGCGTTGCGGGGGCCGCCGGCGGGGCGGTCGGGGCCGCGGGTGGCGGCGCCTTCGACACGATGGGCGGCGGCGGCGGTGCGGTCGGCGCGGGCGCCTGCACGGTCGCTGCCGGCGTCGGCTTGGGCAGGGGCGCGGGCGTGGGATCTGCCGCGCCGGGTCGGCGTCGGCGCGAGCGGCGTGGCCCCGGCTCCCTCGGCCGGGCGCTCGGCGGCCTGGCGCATGATCGCCGAGCGGGCGCCCGCCGAACCCGCACGTCCTCGTGCGGCGAACAGGTCCTCGGTCTGCTGGGTGCGGCGGGACACGCGTCGTCCGCGGACGCGGTCGGAGACCCAGGCACGACCGTCGGCGAGCTCGCGCCGGCCGAACGACACCCGCCGGAGCGCGATGTCCAGCGGCCACAGGAGCAGCGCGACGGCCAGCAGCAGCGGCCACAGGTCCGTGAACCGGCTCGTCGTCTGCAGGTCGTGGACCCAGGCATCGGCGGGGAGGACGAGCTCGCGGCCGCCGGTCGCATTGCGCATCGCCGCCATCAGCGGCTCGTTCGCGCCCAGCAGCCGGTACTCGGCCGGCGTCGGCGCCACGAGGCCGAGCGTCCGCCCGAGCGACGGCGACCCGGCCTTGGTCTGGGTGACCCTGACGGCGTACGCGCCGCTGTCGAGCGAGGTCACCGGCGACTCGTAGACGCCCGGCGCGACCTGGCTCAGGTCCACGGTCGACGGTCGCGAGGTCGGGACCCACGAGCGCGACCTGCGTCTTGTAGAAGTCGCGCGCGGACCCGTCCTCGTTGACGCTCTCGACGCGCAGGTACGTCCGCCCGCCGCGGTCCAGGAACGACGCCTCGATGCCGCCGCTCTCCTCGCCCGGGAACGTCCAGCCGACCATCTGGCTGAAGAAGGTCGAGAAGCCGTCCCAGCCGATCCAGCTCTTCGCCCAGCGGCCAGTCGAGTCCGACATCCAGGCCACCGAGCGGCCGAGGCCGTACTGCCACTGGGCGAGGAGCGGGTCGTCCCTCGCGGTCACGAGGACGGTCTGCGCGGCGGGCTTCGCGGTCGTCCCGTTGTAGCCGAGCAGGCTCGGGAACCCGCCGTCGATGCCCCGCAGGATCGGCGACGACGAGGTCAGGATCGGGAAGAACTTCTCCTCGACGATCTGCTGGCCGGAGACCTGCTGCGTCTCCTTGAGGAAGATGTCGGGGATCGACGCCGGGTTCGCGGCGTCGTAGAAGCGCCCGCCGCCGTTGCGCGCGAGCTGCTGGAGGAACGGGTTCGCGCCGCCGCCCGCGCCGACCGTCGAGAGCGTGATCCCCGCGGCCTTCATGTCCTTGAGGATCTGGTCGTACTGGCCGCTGCTGGACCAGCCGTCGGTGAGCAGGATGATGTGGCGCCGGGTCGCGGTCGCGGTCTTGAGCGAGGACACGGCCTGGTCGAGGCCCGCGAAGATGTTCGTCTGGCCGTCGGGGACGATGGCGTTGAGCTGGGACTGGAGGTCCGTCACCCCGCCCAGCGGCCCGGTCTTCACGACCCAGTGCGCCGCGCTGTCGAACGCGACGACGCCGAACTCGTCCTGCGCGGTGAGCGCCGCGGCCGCCCGCAGGATCGCCTCCTTGCCGATGTCGGTCTTCTTGACCCCGGCGATGCCCGCGCCGCCGTTGTTCATGCCGCCGTTGAACGAGTTGCAGTGGCAGGCGTCCATCGAGCCCGACTTGTCGATCACGACGACGAGCGCGACGTCGGGCTGCTTCTCGCGGTCGCGCACGCCCATGTCGACGGGGAGCGTCTCCTCGAGCGGCGTGTCGGTGTAGCCGCCGGCGCCGTACGCGCGCGGCCCGCCGACCGTCACGAGCCCCCGACCGAGATCCCGGACGTAGACCTGGAGCGCCGCGAGCGCCTTGTCGGTGAGCCGCAGCCGTGGGACGTCCACGAGCACGACCGAGTCGTAGTCGGCGAGCCCGGCGAGGTCCGACGGGAGCGCCTCGGGGATGACCGTGTCCACGTTCTGGCGCTCGGTCTTGAGGGCCGCGACGAGCTGGGCCGCCACCTCCTCGTCGCCCTTGACGACGAGGACGCGCGGCTCGCCCTTGACGATCGTGTTCGCGTCCGCGCGGTCGTTCTGGTTGAAGGTGTCGCGCGCCGCCTCCACCACGACCCGGAAGCGGAGGAAGCCCGGGTCCTTGGGCGTGAACGTGAACGACAGGCGATTCGGGCCCGGCGTCGAGGGTCACGGGCTGGGACTTGGCGAGCTCGCCGTTGACGAACAGACGCGCGGTCGCCGGCTGCGCGACGGTCGACGTGATGTCGGCCGTGACCTGGATCGACTCGCCCAGCCGCGCCGTGGACGGGGAGACGAGCCGCTCCACGAGCGCCTCGTCGCGACCGCCGAGGCCGACGAGCCGGGTCTCGACCTGGATCCCGCGAGCCGCCGCGAGGGCCGCCTCGCTCTGCCCGGACCCCGTGGTGTCGTTGCCGTCGGAGAGCAGCACGATCCGCTTCTGGGCGTCGTCGGGGAACAGCGCGGTCGCGAGCCGGAGCGCGGCGCCGATGTCGGTCGCCGACTTCACGGGCGTGGACGCGATCCGGTCGATCTCGCCGAGCTCCGAAGGCAGCCGCTCCACCAGCGCGTCGCCGCCGAACGCCACGATCCCGGCGACGTCCTCGTCCGCCTTGGCGGCGAGCGCCTCGCGCACGTACGCGAGCGTCTCCTCGCGGCCCTGCGTGCCCACGGAGTCGGACAGGTCGACGACGAACACGACCGCGAGCCGGTCGACCGGGAGCACGAGCTGGAGCCCGGCGAGCGCGAACACGAGGGCGGACAGCAGCCCGATCCGGATCGCGAGCGCCGCGCGCCGGCGGCCCGCGCCGAGGCGTCGCCGTGAGCCCACGTGGAGCAGGACGACGAGCGCGACGAGCGGCGGGAGCAGGAGGAGCGCCAGCGGCGCGTCGAACGTGATGCCCATCACGCGCCCCGGCCGGTCGTCGGTGCATTGCGACGGCCCAGCCTCGCGGCGATGCCGCGGCGCAGCCGCGCGAGCGTGTCGCGCTCGTAGACCAGCCACTCCAGGGTGAGGACGAGGAGCGCGATGAGCACGATCGGGATCCACAGCTCGTCGCGGGCGTTCGGGCGATCGACGACGGCGGGGGACTGGCCGGTGCCGGGGCTCGCGGCCGCCGTCCCGAGCGCGGTGAGCGCCGTGATGTCGCCCGGGTGCGATCCGCGACTCGTCGACGTCGAGGAGGTCAACCGCGAACTGGGCGGGGGCATCCGGGTCGGCGGCCGGCAACGCCGCGGATCCGGCGGCAGACGGCAGGGTGCTGGGCGACGCCGCAGCGGTCGGGGCCGCCGTCGCGTCCGGGTCGACGACGCCCGTCACGGTGTAGACGCCCAGGAGGTCCGTCCGGGCGAAGGTGACCGTCGCGGCATCGGCCGTCGGGGCGACGAGCTCGTCGACCGAGCCGTCCGGCCGCTGGACGCGGACCCCGGTCGCGCCGGCGGGGATGGCGAGCGTGACCGGCGCGCCCGGGGCGACCGCGTCGGCCGGCGTCGCGGAGCCGCCCATGAGCTGGCCCGTGAGGTTCGCGAGGAGCACCGGGAACGCGACCTGGAGCGGGAGGTCGGAGCGGCGGGGCTCGAACGCCATCACCGCCGCCGCCCGCCCGTCGACCGTGCCCGCGTAGAGCAGCGGCGACCCGCCGGGACCCGGGATGATCGCCTTTGCCCACGCCGGGAGGTCGAGCTTCTTGGCCTCGCCGACGTGGACCGTCGAGAGGTCGACGTAGCGCAGGATGGGGTCGTCGGGGTCGGTCACGCCGATCGCCGGGTTGGTGAGCGTCCCGGTGACGGCGCCCAGGTCCGACGTCCGCGGCGGCGCGATCGCGAGCACCGCGTTCGAGGGCAGCGTCGCGGGGAGGTACCGGCTGAAGATCACGAGCTCGAACTGGTCGAGGCCGGTCGTCGCCGCGTAGTCCGCGCCGGACCGGTAGTAGAGCTCGGTCTCGGGCAGGTACGAGAGCGCGGTCTCGAGGTACGGGTCCCGCTCACCGACGAGCAGGATCTGGCGCAGCGACTGGGGCGGGACGATGGCCCACGCCCGATCGTCGACGCCGAGCGGATCGGGCGCGCCGGTCGCGGCCTCGTCCGCGCTCGTGAGCCGGACCTCGATGACCGAGGCCGGTCGGTCCGGGTCGTCGACGTCGTCGATCGAGACGTCCGTGCGGCGCTGGGGGTCGAGGCGGACCGTGCGCGCCTCGCGGAGCTGGCCGTCGGCGTAGACCTCGATCCGGCGCTCCACGAGCTCGAGGCCCAGGTTCGCGACCGAGACGAACGCGCTGTGCGAGAGGTTGTTGGGCTGGGTCCGGACGGCGAGCGCGACGATCGCCTGGTTGTTCGCCTCACGCCCGACCTGGAGGACGCGGACGGGCGCCTCGAACGAGCCCGCGGGCGGCGTGGCGAGGGCCGCGTCCGTGGCCACGAGGATCTCGGCGTCGCCGGAGCGTGCCGCGAGCGCCGATGCCAGCCGGAGCGCGTCGCCGAGGTCGCCGATGTCGGACGTGGGGGTGATCGACGCGATCGCCTGCTTCACCCGGCCCAGGTCCGCCGTGCCGTTCGCGATGACCTTCGCCGTGCGGCCCGCCGCGATGACGCTCACCTTGCCGCCGGCCGGGAGGTCCTTGAGCGCGTCGACCGCCGCGGCCTTGGCCGCGTCGAGCCGGGTGGGCGTGACGTCGGTCGCCTGCATCGACGCCGAGGTGTCCACGACGAGGACGAGGTCGCCCGCGAGGCCGGCCGGTCGCTCGACGAACGGCCGCGCGGCGAGGATCGCGAGGATCGCGACGAGGAGCAGCTGGAGGAGGAGCAGGAGGCTCCGGCGCAGCTTCTGCCACGGCGCGTTCGCCTCGACGTCGGCCACGAGCGCCCGCCACAGGAGCGTGGACGGGATGACCTCCCTGTCGCGCCGCAGCTTGAGCAGGTACATCGCGAGGACGACCGGCAGGAACGCGAGCCCGGCGAGCGCGATCGGGGCGAGGAAGCTCATCAGCCGACGACCCGGCGGCGGCGCAGCTCGGCGAACACGAGATCGGCCAGCGGCACGTCGGAGGACAGGGGCACGTACGACGCGCGCCGCTTCGCCGCGAGGTCGGCGAACGAGTCCTGCCACGCGGCGAGGCGCGCCTTGTAGTCGTCGAGCGTGGCGAGGTCGACCGTGACGTCGATGCCCTCGCCGGTCTCGCTGTCGACGAGCCGGAGGTCGCCCTCGAGCGCGGGGTCGAGCTCGTCGGGCGAGAGGATGTGGAGCACGATGAGCTCCGAGCCCTGCGCGGCGAGCTCGCGGATGACCTTGTCGGCGGCCGGGTCGAGCAGATCCGAGAGGAGCACGACGACGCCGCGGCCGGAGAGCATCGCGCCGGCGTGCCGGGCGGACGCGAGCAGGTCGGTCGGCCCCTCGACTGGCTGGATCGTCGACAGGTTGGCCAGCAGCCGGAGCACCCGCCCGGAGCCACGGAGGCCGCCCTGGCGGCGGGCCGTGCGCCCCGTCAGCGCGCTCACGATGACGCGGTCCTCGCCCGAGAGCGCGATGTATCCGAGGGCCGCCGCCACCCGCTTCGCGAACTGCAGCTTCTCGGGCCGGCCGAAGGCCATCGACGGGCTGGCATCGATGAGGAACGTGATCGTCACGTCCTCCTCCTCGACGAACAGCTTGACGAACAGCTTCTCGAGCCGGGCGTAGACGTTCCAGTCGAGCTGGCGCAGGTCGTCGCCCAGGGCGTACTCGCGGTAGTCGGCGAACTCGACGCTCTGGCCGCGCTTCACGGACCGACGGCCGCCCTTGAGGCCGCCGCGGACGGGCTGCTTCATGAGCACGCCGAGGCGCTCGAGCTGGCGCAGGAACGCCTCGTCGAACACCGTCGGGTCGAGGGCGTTCGGGAGGAACGCCTTGACGCCCGTCGGACGCGCGCCGGCAAGCGACGCGCCAGCGGCCGGATCGGCCGGGCGCTCGTCGACCGGTTCGGGCGGCGGGGCGGGGGAGAGGGTCATCAGGGGTCGCGAGGGGCCGTGCTGCCTACTCGACGGCGGGCGGCGCGACCTCGTCGAGGATCGAGCGCACGACGGCCTCGGTCGTGATGCCCTCGGCCTCACCCTCGAAGTTCAGGATGACCCGGTGGCGCAGCGCGGGCAGCGCGGCCGCCCGGACGTCGTCGACGGACACGTTGAACCGGCCGTCCATCAGCGCCAGGATCTTGCCGGCCGTCACGAGCGCCTGGGCGCCGCGCGGTGAGCCGCCGTAGCGCACGTACTGGCGCACGAGCCCCGGCGCCCGGCGGTTGTCCGGGTGGGTCGCCGAGAGGACGGACACGGCGTACGCGGTGATGTGCGGCGCGATCGGCACCGCCCGCGCGAGGCGCTGCATCTCGACGATCTCGGCGGCGGTCGCGGTGGCCTGGGCCGTGGGCGCGTCCGCGCCGGTCGTCCGGTCGATGATCGAGATCAGGTCCTCCTCCGACGGGAACGGGACCATGACCTTGAGCAGGAACCGGTCGAGCTGCGCCTCGGGGAGCGGGTACGTGCCCTCCATCTCGAGCGGGTTCTGCGTCGCGAGCACGAAGAACGGCGGGTCGAGCGGGTAGCGGTTGCGGGCGACCGTGACCTGGTGCTCCTGCATCGCCTCGAGCAGCGAGCTCTGCGTCTTGGGCGTCGCGCGGTTGATCTCGTCCGCGAGGACCATGTTGGCGAAGATCGGACCGGGCTGGAAGCGGAACACCCGGGCGCCGCCCTCCTCGACGAGGATGTTCGTCCCGGTGATGTCCGCCGGCATGAGGTCGGGCGTGAACTGGATCCGGTTGAACGAGCAGTCGATGACGTCGGCGATGGTGCGGACGAGCATCGTCTTGCCGAGCCCGGGGACGCCCTCGAGCAGCACGTGGCTGTTCGCGAGCAGCCCGACGAGCGTGTGCCGGACGAGCTCGCGCTGCCCGACGATGACCTTGCCCACCTCGGCCTCGATGGCGTGGGCGCGTTCGGCGAACGCCTCGGGCGCGATGCGCGGCGGGGCGGCGGTCGTCGTGGCGGCGGTCCCGGCCGTTGCGGGGGTTGCGTCCATGGGTCCTCCGGGGTGCGGGGCCGCGCCTTCCGGCGCGCGCCTCACTGCTGGGGATCGAGCGAGGTGAAGTAGTCGCGCACGTAGTCCTTGACCGAGATCGGGACGTACGAGCGGTCGAGCGTCGTCAGTGCGTAGCTGTAGAAGTCGCCGTAGACCTCGGAGTAGGGGACGTATGCCCCGTTGTTGCTCCCCTGGCCCTGCTGGCTGCCCTGCTGCGTCTGGCCATCGCCGCCGCTGCCCGCGACGTACGAGGGGTCGCCGGGCTTGCCGATCCGGTCGAACGGCGCGAACACGGACCCGAGGTCGCCACCGAGCTCCGCCGGCTTGTTGGGGTTGGTCGGCCCACCGGGCTTCCCGTTGGACGAGCCCGTCCCGAGGTGGCTCGCGTTCGAGCCGCCCCCGCCGAGGGAACCGCTGCCCTGGCCTTGCCCTTGGCCCTGACCTTGGCCCTGGCCCTGGCCCTGACCTTGACCCTGGCCCTGACCTTGACCCTGGCCCTGGCCTTGACCCTGGCCCTGGCCCTGACCCTGGCCCTGGCCTTGCCCCTGGCCCTGACCTTGGCCCTGGCCCTGCCCGTTCCCGGGCGATGAGCCGGGTGACTGACCCGCGCCGTTGCCGGTGCCCTGGCTGGCGCCCGGGGAGCCACCGGGCTGGCCGTTGCCCTGTTGCCCATTGCCCTGCTGGCCATTGCCCTGTTGCCCGTTGCCCTGCTGGCCCGCCTGGCCCTGCTGCCCGCCGGCGTTCGCGAGGTCCCGGCGCGCGTCCTGGAGGTTCGAGGCGGCCGCGGCGAGGTCGCGGTTCACCTGCGTCCGCTCGGCGGCGGCGTCGAGCGCATCACCGAGCCGCCCGAGCGCGGCCTTGGCGCCCTCGGTGTCGCCCTGGGCGAGGCTCGAGGCGGCGTCGCGGAGCGCGGCGCCGGCGGCCGCGTCTGCCTGCGAGGCGGCACCCTGGAGCGCCGCGAGGTCGCGCGCCAGCTGCTCGCGCTCCGGCTGGGTCATCGCCTCGAGCTCGTCGCCGAGCTTGTCGAGGTCCTCGTGGGTCACCTTCGGATCGCCGCCCGGGTTCGCCTGCGGGTTGCCGGTCGCGGTCCGGGAGAGCGACCGGGCGAGCGCGGCGAGCGCCGCGGCCTGCTGTTCGTTGGCCGGGTTGAGCTGGGCCCGGACGTCGTCCTCGACCGCCCCGAGCTGGGCCAGGTTCGCGTCGAGGTCGCCCGGGTTCTGGCGGAGCTGCTCGGCCAGCTGGCGGAGCTCCTCGGCGAGCTGCGAGCGCGGGTCGTTGGCGTCGGCGCCCTTGCCCTCGAGGTCCTTGGCCACCTCGTCGATGCGCTCGGCCTGCTGGGCCGCCTCCTCGCGGACCTGCCGGTTCTGGGCGATCACGAGGTCCTGCGGGTTCGGCAACAGCGCAGCCGGGATGACCAGGGCCGCCGCGACGAGCGCGACGAGCGCGGGGCGGCGGGCGAGGCGGGGTCCGAACAGGCCCGGATCGGTGGCGTGCAGGCGGCCCAGCGCGTCACGTCGCTGGCGTCGCACGAAGCGGCCCTCCGCGTCGTGGAGGTCGAACCCGTCGCCGATCAGGATCGTCTCGTCGGTGTCCGTGGCATCCCGGGCCGACGCCGTCTCGGGCATCGAGCCGGCGAACGCGAGCGCGGACGCGATCGCGTCCCCGGAGCCGCTCTCGGCGTCCACGGCGAGGGCCGTCTCGCCGAGCGACGGGCGGGCGCGGACGACGAGGACGAGCAGCGCGATGAGCCCGATGACCGGGACCGCGATTGCGACGAGCGGCGCGCCCTCGAGCGGCCAGATGCGCTGCGCGACGACGAGCACCAGCTCGATGACCGCGACGACGGCGAGGACGTACCACGCGCGGCGCACGCCACGGCGGAGCCACAGCCGGCGACGGTGCGCGGCGAGGCCGCCCCGGAGCTGCGCGAGCGCCGGGTCGAGATCCGCGACGCCGAGCAGCGCCGGGTCCGTCGGGACGAACGGCACGGGGTCGGTCGGGGAATCGGCGCCCTGGCCGGGTCGGTGCGGGCGGAGCGTCGGCATCAGGCGTCACTCCCGACTGGCTGCGGACGGGCGCGAGAGCGGCGGATGCGCCAGCGCCGGGTCGGCGAGACGAGCTGGACGGCCAGGACGATGAGCACGATGGAGACGATCGCCATCGCGGCGGACGCGCGCGGCCAGTAGCTGTCCCGCGCGACGCCGAAGCCGTTGTCGAGGCCCTGGTCGTTGAACGCGTTCTGGGTGTTGTTGTTGGTGATCGCGCCGATGATCTGGCACGAGGCGCCGAAGCCGGTCTCGGTGCCGCACACGACGTCGAGCTGGGCCATGAACGGGTTGAACCACAGGAGGGCCTCCGGCGGACGCCGTCCGAGCGACTCGATGAAGCTCTCGTCGCGGGTGGCGTTGGGGAGCAGCCCGTTGTTCGTCATCGACGACCAGAAGATGTAGATGAACCCCGTCCCGGCGGTCAGCGCGATGACGGTCACGAGGTTGATCACGGTTGCGGCCTGGGTGCGCTTGACGAGCGCGGACACGAACAGGCCGACCGAGCCGTAGAACAGCGCCGTCACGAGCAGCACGACATAGCCCTTGACCATGTCGTCCGGGCCGACGCCACCGAACGTGAACACGAGCGCGGTCACCGGGATCGACGCGAGCAGCAGCAGGAGGATCCAGCTCAGCGCGGAGACGAGCTTGCCGAGGACGATCGAGAGCGAGGAGATCGGCGTCGTGGCGAGCAGGTCGAGCGTCTGCTTCTCGCGCTCGAGGCTGATCGCGCCGGCGGTCGACGCCGGGGCGAGCACGAGCACGATGAGCGTCAGCAGGATGAGCATCGCGACGAACAGCGCCCGCCCGATCTCCGCCGAGGCCGAGAACGTGGAGCCGAAGCCGCCCGTGAGCGTGCGCTCCATCAGCGTCTCGACCATCCAGGCGAACCCGGCGACGAGGAGCAGGTGGATCGTGATGATGATGAACGCGCGCCGGCCGCGCATCCGGCCGCGGAGCTCCTTGACGGAGATCGCGGAGATGCCGCCGAAGACGTCGCGGATCGCCCCGAAGCGGCGCGGCTGGACGCTCGTCGTCGCGCTCACTGGGTGATCCAGCCCGTGGGTGCCGTGGGCGGCGTGGGGGCCGCGGCCGGCACGGGCTCCTGGGCGGTGACCTGGAGGAACAGCTCCTCGAGGTCGCTCGCCGCGCGCGAGAAGGTGGCGATCCGCAGCCCGGCGCCCACCGCGTTGGCCAGCAGCCGTGCGGACCCGTCGTCGTCGCCGTGGAACCCGAGCTCGATCGTGCGGTCCTCGAGGAGGTCCGCCGTGACGACGTCGGGCTGCGTCTCGAACCAGGCGCGGGCGGCCTCGTGGGAGTCCTCGTCGCCGAGGACGCGGACGCGGAACACCGCGCCGACGCGCAGCCGCCGCTCGATGTCGGAGACCCGGCCCTGGGCGAGCACCTGGCCGCGGTCGATGATGGCGACGGAGGTGCACAGCTCCTCGAGCTCGGGGAGGATGTGCGACGAGACGAGGATGGTCTTGCCCAGCGACCGCAGCTCGCGGAGCAGCTCCCGCAGCTCGACCCTGGCGCGCGGGTCGAGGCCCGAGGCCGGCTCGTCGAGCAGCAGGACCTGGGGATCGTGGACGAGCGTGTGGGCGAGGCACAGGCGCTGCTGCATGCCGCGCGACAGGCCCTGGACGTACGTGTCGCGCTTCGGGCCCAGGTCCACGAGGTCGAGCAGGTCGCCGATGATCCGCCGCCGGCGGTCGGCCGGGATCCCGTAGCAGCGCGCGAAGAAGTCCAGGTACTCCCAGACCTTCATGTCGTCGTAGACCCCGAAGCTGTCCGGCATGAACCCGAGGACGCGGCGCACGTCGTTGGGGTTCCGGCGGACGCTCGCGCCCGCGATCTCGGCGTCGCCCGCGTCGGGCACCAGCAGGGTCGCGAGGATGCGCAGCGTGGTCGTCTTGCCGGCGCCATTGGGCCCGACGAGGCCGAAGATCTCGCCCTGCTCGACGTTGAGGTCCAGCCCGCCGACGGCGAGGGTGCGGTCGTAGCGCTTCACGAGGCCCGTCGCCTTGACGATGCTCACTTGACATCCCCCGTGACGGCGACGACGAACTGGAAGTACAGCGGGTCGGGCCGCTCGTTGACGAACCGGACCTGGATCTCGCCGCTCGCCGGGTCCACCCAGCGCGCCGGGTCCGCCAGCTCGTAGGGCCGGCTGCCCGCGAGATGCGCGAACTGGACCCACGCGCCGGTCTTCACGTCGAGGACCTCGATGTCGGGGAGCGCGTCCTGGGGGACGACGCAGCCGGCGACGGAGGGGTCACAGCGCACCTGCTCGGTGGCCGCCACCGGGTTGCCGCCCGGCATCGTCGTCTCGCCGTTGTTGGTGACTGCGAGGACGACCTTCGACGCGTCGAACGCCCCGTCGAACGGGAGCGGGCGCCAGGCGATCCGCGCGTCGCCCGTGCCCAGCTGGATGGACCACGGGTCACGGGAGAAGAAGTTGGCGTCGGCCTCGACGACGCTGCTCCGCAGGAGGTCGCCCGAGAAGGTCGTCGTCCCGCCGATCGTGAACGGCAGCGGGATCTCGTACAGGACGTTCGCAACGTCGGTGACGTGCTGGCCCTCGATCTCGGCCGGCACGACCGCGTCCGTGCCCCAGGCCAGGAGCTGGATGCTGTCGCCGGGCAGCGACCACTGGGCACCGGTCATCGGGTCGTAGCTCAGCTGGTCGATGATCGAGCGGCGCACGAGGCTTCGCTGCTGGGTCTCGTCGAGGCTCGACCCGTCGAACGACATCGGGCCGACGACGCGCTCCGAGAGCGAGATGCCGTTGATGTTCTGGTTGAGCGGGATGGTGAGCTTCACGTCGACCGTTGCGCCGGCCGGGATGTCCTCGAGCTTTGCGACCGATCCCCCGAGCACCAGCGCGGGCGACTCGAGCGTCCGCGCCGACCGGTTCGTGATCGTCCCGGTGACCTGGCCGCCCTCGAGACGGAGCGCGGCGTCGACGATCGGGCCCGTGGCGCTGCCCTCGGCCCGGATCGTCCGCAGCGACCCGAAGCCGACCTCGAGGTCGCGGATCCGGGACGGGTTGCCCTCGAGCACGTCGAGGCCGGCGCCCGTGCCGCCGCCGAAGATGTCGCCGTTCATCGGCGTCGCGAGGAGCGCGTCGCCCTCGACCTTGAGCTGGAACGTCGCGCGCGACGGGCTGAAGATCCCGAGGTAGGCCTGCGTCGTCGCCTGGTCCGTGCCCGGCGCGCCGCGGACGATCGCGACCTGGTGGACGATGACGTCCGAGCCGCGGAGCAGTGAGCCGATCCCGAACGCGCCGATGGTGAACACGCCGATGAGCGCGGGCACCGTGACCCACGCCCACTCGCGCCGGTCCATCCGGCTGAGGACGATGTAGTTCATCGGGCCCACGAGCACGATGTAGCCGAACAGGAGCACGAGGAGGCTCGTGATCGGCGGCAACGCGAGGCTCGGCAGGTTGGCGACCGCGCCCACGATCTGGGAGTCGTCCGCGAGCGAGACGGTCCCGGTCGACCGCTGCGGCAGCAGCTTCTTCCACAGCGGGGCGTCCCACGTGTCGCCGTCGGCGATCCAGCCCGTCGTCGGGTCGAAGCCGAGCAGCGTCACCGAGCCGGACCCGAACGCGAGGTCCGCCGCGATCACGCGGTCGCCCGAGACCGCGAGCGCGTGTCCGGCGCCCGGGTCGCCCGCGTACGCCGTCAGCGTCGCGGCGCCCTCCGGGACGCCGCCGAGGATCGAGCGGAGCGACGCCGGGTCGACATCGAGGTTGGCGCTCGGCCGATAGGGGAGCAGCTCGTCCGGGAGGGACGACAGGATGTCGGCGCCCGACGTGCCACCGATCAGGACGAGGCGGCCGCCGCCGGCGATCCAGGTCCGGAGCGCCGCGAGCTGCGCGCTGTTGAGCGACGCCGTGTCGGTGTCCTGCCAGATCAGGCGGTCGAGCGCCGACCAGGCCTGGATCCGCTCGGGCAGGTCCGCCGGCGTGAGCGGGACGATGACGGGCGCGATGCCGTTCTGGTTCGGCAGCAGGTCCAGCTGGCCGACGATCTTGGCCGGGTTCTCGGCGACGACGCCGACGACGAGCTGCGTCTGGTCGTGGAGCGCGACCGCGACCGGCGCCTCCTTGACGACCTTGTCGCCCGCGACGAGCTGGACCTTCATGTTGCCGCCGAACGCCGGCGGGAGGGCATACAGCAGGAACTGCTTGCGCGAGCCCGTGGCCAGCTCCGCGGGCGTCCCGAAGCGCGTCCGCGAGTCCGAGCCACCCGTGATCCTGAGCTCGCCCGTGACGGTGGGGCCGGCGTTCTCGACGTCGACGGCGACGGCGAACCAGGAGCCCGCCCGGACGTGGCCCTGGAGCATCGCGCGGGCCGTCATCGTGAGGCCGCCCTCGGCCGCCACGGGGGTCGCGGCGACCGGCACGAGGGCGAACAGGACGAGCATCGATGCGGCGAGACGGAGGACGGTGCGGGTCGTACGTGACGGGCGACGGGGCACGCAGGCTCCAGCTGTGACGGTGTGGTCGGACGAACGACGCGCCGGGCGGCCCAAAAGTTGCACGCAGGCCCCCCGGTTCGGCAAACGGTCGGCGCCACCAGTGGCCGTCCGACGGCGCCTATCGTACGATGCGGACGCCCCAGGACCGCACGCGGCGCCACGCGCCTCGCGCCCGTCACCCGCGTCTTTCGAGGACTCCGTGCCCCAGATCCGCCCCTTCCGCGCCATCCGGTTCGACCCCGAGGTCACCGGCGACCTCGGCGCGGTCGTCGCCCCGCCGTACGACGTCATCGGCGCAGATCTCCACCGCGAGCTCCTGGCACGACACCCGAAGAACGCCGTACGGCTCGACCTGCCGGCCGCGGAGCCCCAGGACGAGGACTCGGACGACAAGTACCGCCGCGTGGCGCGCACGATCGCGGCGTGGCGGACCGACGGGACCCTGCGCAAGGACCCCCGCCCCGGCGTCTACGTGTGCGAGCAGACGTACCGCGTCCCCCACACGGACGTCGTACGGACGCAGCGCGGCTTCTTCGCCCGGCTGCGGATCGAGCCGTTCGGGCCCGGCGGTGGCGTCCTGCCCCACGAGCGCACGCTGGCCGGCCCCAAGGAGGACCGCTACCGGCTCCTCCGGGCGACGGGCATCAACACGTCGCCGGTCGTCGGGCTGTACGACGACCCGAGCGGCCGCGCCTCCACGCTGCTCGCCGACGTCGCGACCCGCCCCCCGCTCACCGATGTCACCGACGACGACGGCGTCCGCCATCGCCTGTGGCTCGTGACCGACGAGGGCGAGGAGGCCGTTGCGACCACGCTCGCGGGGATCGCCGGCTCGGGCCCCGTGTTCATCGCCGACGGCCACCACCGCTACGAGACCGCGGTCCGCTACCGCGACGAGCGTCGGATGACGCGCTCGTGCGAGGAGGACCCGGCCTTCGACTACCTGCTGATGCTGTTCCTCGACGCGGCGGACCAGCTCACGGTCCTCCCGACCCACCGCGTGGTGCGCGGCATCGGCGCAGACGGGTTCGCCCGGCTGCGCGACGGGCTCCCGGACCTGTTCGACGTGACGGCCGCGGACCGGGACGCGCTCGTCGCGCGCTACGAGGCCGCCGGCGAGCTGGCCGGTGGCGACGGCTCGTTCGGGCTCGTGACCCGTGACGGCGCCTGGCAGCTGCGGGCGCGACGCGACGCCTTCGCCGGGCTCCTCGCCGAGGGCGGCGACGCCGTCCGCGCGCTGGACGTGAGCCTCCTGGCCGCGACGCTCGACCGCGTCCTCGGGATCGACGCCGCCGCGATCGCGGGCGGGGAGCGGATCACGTACTCCAAGTCCGCGGCCGACGCCGTGCGGCTCGTCGACGCCCGCGAGGACGACGCCGATGCGGCCTTCCTCCTCGAGCCGACGCCCGTCGCGTCGATCCTCGCCGTCTCGCGGGACGGCGACGTGATGCCCCAGAAGTCGACCTACTTCTACCCCAAGGCCCTCACCGGTCTCGTGCTCAACCCGCACGAGTGGTAGGCCGGAGCCCCATGCCGATGACCGACCTCACGTCCTCCGACCGCCTCCTCTCGCGGACCCCCGCCTCGCACGGGCGGCCCGTCCGCAAGGACGAGATCGAGCTCCTCGAGCGCGGGCTGTACATCGAGTCGTGGCTGCCCGAGCGTCGCTCGCGCCGCAAGCCGATCCTGTTCGTCCACGGCGAGCTCGGCGGCTCGTGGGTGTGGGAGCGCTACCTGCACCACTTCGCCGGCCGCGGCTGGGAGGGCCACGCCCTCAACCTGCGCAACCACTTCTGGAGCCAGACGGCCGACCCCGACACGCTCGACGTCGGGACGTACACCGAGGACGTCGTGGCGGCCATCGAGCGGCTCGGTCCCGGCACCGTCGCCGTGGGCCACGGGCTCGGCGGGCTGCTCGTCCTCAAGGCGATCGAGCGGGTGCCGGTCTCGGCGTACGTCCTCATCGCGCCTGAGCTCCCCAAGGAGGTCCGCGACCCGGTGCGGGCCCACGTCGTGCGTGACGTCCCCGACGCCTACGGGCGATCCGCGCTCGGCTGGGAGACGCTGCCCGAG
This sequence comes from uncultured Chloroflexia bacterium, assembly GCA_963768035.1. Taxonomy (GTDB): domain Bacteria; phylum Chloroflexota; class Limnocylindria; order Limnocylindrales; family CSP1-4; genus CAIXZV01. The sequence continues at coordinate 458,370 of CAVYGJ010000007.1, read as the reverse complement.
AAGCTCCAGCGCGAGCACCGCGATCTCACCCTCGCCGACGTCCTGCGGATCCAGCACCTGCTGGGCCAGAAGCCGTTCGAGTCCGGGAAGATGAAGCGCCAGGTCCTCCAGGGCGTGCCCGTGGACCGGTCCGCCCTCCCGGACGTCCCGCGGCTCGTCATCGGTGCGGGCCTGGACGCCTACGTCCCGGAGCCCGAGGTCGAGCGCCTCGCGGAGTGGCTCGACGCGCCGTACGAGCCGTTCGGCGCCCACTCGCACTTCGGTCTCGTGCTCGGCGAGCAGAGCTATCTCCAGGTCGCCGAGACGCTCCGCGCGTTCCTCGAGACCAACCGGCTGTAGGCCGGCCGAAGGCCCCCACGATTGCGGGGTTCGCGGCCCCTCTGGTATCCTCCGCCACCGTCGGACGACACCGTCCAGCCCCTGCCGCATTCGTCTAGAGGCCCAGGACACCGCCCTCTCAAGGCGGAGATCACCGGTTCGAATCCGGTATGCGGTACCAACATCGATTCTCCTTGAACGCCCCCGGATCCGCGCCCCGGGGGCGTTCTGCTGTCCTCGTCCGGCCGCTCCGATGGCCTAGACTCGGAAACGGGGGTCAAGCGTCAGCCACGGAGTACCCCCAAGTGCCGTCAGCCCCCGATCGCCGGCTCGTGATCCTCGCCGAGGGCAACTTCGGCTTCCACCACGGCAAGACCGCGATGGGCGTCATCCGGTTCGGGACCGACCGGATCGTGGCGGTCATCGACTCCACGCAGGCCGGGCGCAACGTCCGCGAGTGGCTGGGCGACTCGGGCCGCTTCGACATCCCGATCGTCGCGAGCCTCAACGAGGCGCTCGGGTTCCTTCCTCGCGCGAACGGGCTGCTCATCGGGATCGCCCCGACCGGCGGACGGCTCCCCGACGACTGGCGGGTCGTGATCCTCGCGGCGATCCGGTCGGGGCTCGACATCCACTCCGGGCTGCACACGTTCCTCGGCGACGACCCGGAGTTCGCCGATGCCGCGAGGAGCTCGGGCGTCCGGCTCATCGACTACCGCCGGCCGCCCGACCGATTCGAGACGGCCGTCGGCCGTCGCCACGCGCCGGGCAAGCGGGTGATCCTCACCGTCGGCACGGACTGCGCCATCGGCAAGATGTCGGTCGCCCTCGAGCTCCGGCGGGCGGCGACGGCGGCCGGCCTCGACACGTCGTTCGTCGCCACGGGCCAGACCGGGATGATGGTCGAGGGCTGGGGCGTGGCCGTGGACCGGGTCATCGCCGACTTCGTCCAGGGGACGGGGGAGTGGCTCGCCGAGGAGGGCGAGCGTCGCGGCGACTGGGTCATCGTCGAGGGGCAGGGGAGCCTCGACCATCCCGCGTACAGCTCGGTGACGCTCGGGCTCATCCACGGGACGACGCCGCACGCGATGGTCATGGTCCACAAGCCGGGCATGGCCGACCACGACTTCGACCACGAGCCCGACGTCCACTTCCCGATCGCGCAGCTGCCGCCGTTCATCGCGCTCCACGAGCAGGTGGCCGCGCTCGTCGCGCCGTCGAAGGTCGTGGCGGTCGCCCTCAACACGTCGCTCATCCCCGACGAGGACGACGCGCGGCGGATCGTGGCGGCGACCGCGGCCGAGACCGGCCTCCCGTGCGACGACCCGGTCCGCTTCGGTGGCGAGCCGCTGTGGCGCGAGATCGAGGCGGCGGTCGACGCCCTGCCGTGGGTGACGGCGGCCGACGAGGCGGGCGCGGTCCCGGGCGCGGGCCGATGACGTTCAGCCTCCGGCTGCGCACGCTGCAGGCTGCCGCTCCGCGACCCGTTCGTGATCGCGCGGTCGTCGCACGGCGAGGGCCGGTCCGTCACGACGGTCATCGCCACCCTGCGCGACGACGCGGACGGGCCCGACGGTCCGGTCGGGATCGGCGAGGGCTACCCGGACCCCTACTACGGGGACACGCCCGAGACGATGGCCGCGATCGCGCCGATGCTGCTGGCGTCGGTCGACCCGATCGCCGCCGACCTCCGCGGGACGCTCGACGACGTGCGGGCGGCGCTCGAGGACGCGGAGGGCCTGATGGCCGCGGCGATCGCCCACCACGGCGCGATCAAGTGCGCGATCGACATCGCGCTCCACGACCTCGCGGGCAAGCGCCTGGGCGTGCCGGTGCGGACGCTGCTGGGCGTGGACGGCGAGCTGCCGCCGACCGACTTCACGCTCGGCCTCGACGAGCCGTCCGTCGTCGCGGAGCGCGCCCGTCGGGCGGCCGACTTCCCGGCGCTCAAGATCAAGGTCGGCGGGGCGGCCGACATCGAGACGCTCGAGGCCGTGCGCGCGGTCTACGGCGGCCCGATCCGCGTGGACGCGAACACGGGCTGGACGCCCGAAGGGGCGCTCGCCCTGCTGCCCGAGCTCGAGCGGCTCGGCGTGGAGCTCATCGAGCAGCCGTTCCCCGCCCGCCGCCTCGACCAGCTGCGCTGGCTCCAGGAGCGCTCGTCGCTGCCGCTCGTGGCCGACGAGAGCGCCGTGACGATCGAGGACCTCGACGCGCTCGTCGGGGTGACCGCCGGCGTGAACGTGAAGCTCGCGAAGTGCGGCGGCGTCGGTCCCGCGAAGCGGATGCTCGAGCGCGCGCGGGCGCTCGGGTTCCGGACGTTCCTCGGCTGCATGGAGGAGACGTCGATCGGGATCGCCGCCTCCGCCGCCGTCTCGCCGCTCGCGGAGTGGGTGGACCTCGACGGCTGCCTCCTCCTCGGCGAGGACCCGGTGAGCGGCCTCACGATCGGGCCGGACAAGCGCTGGCAGCTCCCCGACGCACCGGGCCTCGGGCTCGTCCTGGACGCCGCCGCCACCCCCTGACCGCCGGCCGGTCTCACCGCCGGCGACCCTTGTCAAGGGCACGTGGCACGGATGGACCGGTCGCGCGTCCACAGGTTTCGCGGCAGGCCACGCGGCTGTCCACCGACCGCCACCGGCTGTGGACAAGTCGGTGGGAAAGATCGTGGAGAAGCCCCTTCCGGCGACCCTGCCGTGCCCGTAGCATTGCGGGACGAGGACGGCGGCCGCGCTGAGGCAGAGGGAGGCGCGCCGGAATCACCAGGCTTTCACCACCGCCGGTGGACGGGACCGACCCGCCCGATCGCCGGCCAGACCCCGCGTGCCCGCTGGGAGAGAGGACCCGTATCGATGCTGTCCGCCGGCCCTGCCGTCAGCACGTCCACGCCCGAAGCCGAGGCCTTCGTGCGGTTCTGCTACCAGCGACGACGGGTGGGCTGGCCGGAGCTCTACGACGAGATGTGCGCGGTCGCGACGCGCGGGCTCTACCAGGGGATGGGCAGCGACGCGCTCGCGGAGATCGGCGTGGGCTTCAGCCTGTTCGAGACGCCGCGCCTGGCCCAGCTGGTCGCGCGGGTCGTGGCGGAGGAGCAGGCGGCGCGCAAGGCGGCCAAGGCCGCCGCGTGCCAGGTGATCGCCGCAGCGTGACGGGTCAGGCCCGGATCTTCCGCCTGGCCATCTCGCCCTCCAGCTGGCGCTCGGCCTCGACGTAGCGGTCGATCTGCTCGCGCAGCTGGTTCGCCTCCGGCGTGTAGAGGTGGACCTGCTGCTGCAGGATGTACGACAGCCGGCGGCTCGTCATCCGCACGTGGTCCAGGTTCTTCATCAGGACCAGGGGATCCATCGAGGCGAGGTCGGAGGGGGGATACATCTGGTTCATCGATTCGTCATGCTAGCGGAAGCACGGTGGTCGCGGCCGGTTCCGGCGTCGGCGGTGCCGTTGAGGGAGGAGGGCGTGTGAGCGGACCGGTGGTCTTCGTCTCGGACCTGGGTCTGCGCGACGAGTTCGTCGGCGTATGCCACCTCGTCGTCGCGCGGATCGCCCCCGAGGCGCACGTCGTCGACCTGAGCCACGGCGTCCCGCCCCATGACATCCAGGCCGGCGCGATGATGCTCGCCAACGGCATGACGCACGCCGGGCCGTACGCGGTGGCGCTCGCGATCGTGGACCCGGGCGTCGGGACGGCCCGCCGGGCGATCGCGGTGAAGACGGCCGATGGACCGACGCTCGTCGGCCCCGACAACGGCCTGCTCTCGCTCGCCTGGAAGGCCCTCGGCGGCGTGACCCAGGCGGTCCAGATCGATCCGGCGGCGATCGGCTCCACGAAGGTCTCCGCGGTGTTCCACGGGCGGGACGTGTTCGCGCCGGCCGCGGCCCACATCGCGGCCGGGATGCCCCTCGAGAAGCTCGGCACGGCCGTCGACGTGAGCGTCCTCCAGGTGCTCGAGCTCGAGGTCGCCGAGGCCGAGCCCGGCCGGATCCACGGCGCGGTCGTGGACGTCGACCGGTTCGGGAACATCCGCCTGTCCGCGCGGCCCTCCGACCTCGAGCGGGCGGGCTTCAGCGTCGGCACGATGGTCGAGATCGCGACGACCGCGACCTCGATCCGCGCGCGGCGCATCGTCGCCTACAGCGACGTCCGTCCGGGCGAGTACGGGATGCTCGTGGACGCGTGGGACTGGGTGTCGATCATCCGCTACGAGGCGAGCGCGGCCGCGGGGATGGGCGTGACCCGCGGCGACCCGGTCTGGATCGCGCTGGCCGGCTGAGCCCCGGATCCGAACGAGGCGCCGCTCGCGCGACGCCTCGACTCGTGAGCTGATGGTCCGCCGCCACGGGCGGCGCGTCAGCCCTCGCCCGACCCGATCGCCGGTGCGCCACTCGGAAGCGCCTTGCCCTTGATCTCGGCGAGGCGCGCCTCGACCTCCAGGTCGTCCTCGCCGCTCTCGAGCTCGGCGAACTGGTCCTCGAGCGAGGCCATGCCGACCTCCTCCATCCCGCGCGCCAGCGCCTCCTGGCGGCGGATCCCCTCCTCGAACCGGTTGAGCTCCGAGGTGGGGTCGAGGACCGAGACCTCCTTGAGGGTCTGCTGCACCTGCATCTGGGCCTGCGCCATCTTCGCGCGGCTCGACGAGCTCGTCGCGCTTCTGGACCAGCTCCTCGCGCTTGAGGCGCAGCTTGTTGAGCCCGTCCTTGAGCTTGTCCGTGAGCTCGGTCTGCTGGCTGATCTGGGTGTCGAACGTGCGCAGCTGGTCCTCGAACGACAGCTCGCGCCGGAGGGCGAGCTTTGCGAGGGCGTCGAAGCGGTCCGCCTCGGCGGTGTTGCCCTCGGCGCGCAACGTCTCGGCGCGGTCGGACGCGGCCCTGGCCTTGCTCAGCCACTCGCCCGACGCCTCGCGCGCCTCGCGCGCGTCGTCCTCGAGCAGGCGAAGGTTGCCGACGGTCTGCGCGACCGCCTCCTCCGCCTCGGCGATGTTGTTCGTGAAGTCCCGGATCAGCTGGTCGAGCATCTTCTCCGGGTCCTCGGCCTGGTCGAGCATCGCGTTCACGTTCGCGCGCACGAGCTGGCCGATCCGACCGAGGATCGAGGTCTGTGCCATGTGCATGTCCTCCCGGTACGTTCGTCGCTGCCTGGATGCTCGCACGGCCGGCCGGCGAGCTGCATCTCGTTCCCGCTACCAGCGGCCCCCGCGCACGCGGCCGCCACCGCCGCCGCCACCGCCACCGCCACCGCCGCCGAACGGGCCGGGCAGGCCGATGCCGCCACCGCCGCCGCCGAAGCCGCCGGGCATCCCGAAGCCGCCGCCTCCGCTCGAGCCGCCGCTCGAGCCGCCCCACGGGGAGCCGCCCCAGCCGGAGCCCCGGCCGCCGCTCGACAGGATGCCCCCGAGGATGCCGCCGAGCACGGCGCCGATGACCTGGGCGTCGTCGCCGGTCCGGCGCGTATAGGGCCCGGCAACCGGGCCACCGCCCTGGTCCCAGCCGTCGAACTCGGACGAGGCGAGGCGATACGCCTCGTCCGCGAGCTGGGTCGCCCGCTGGGCGCCGGCGATCGCGGCATCGGGATCGGTCGCGGCGAGCCGTTGCGCCTCCTCGAGCCGCAGCTGGGCCTCCGCGGCGCGGGTCCGGGCCTCGCGTCCCACGCCGTGGCGACGCGTCGTGATGTAGTCGGCGGCGCGCGTCACGTGACCGTGCGCGGATGCGACCGCGGTGGCGGCGACCTCCAGCCGCCGTGTTCGTTGCGCCTCGGCCTCGCGGAGGCCGGCGATGATCGCGTCGGCCGCGTTGTTCGCCTGCGTCGCCCGCTCGAGGGCGGCGAGCGGATCGAGGGGCCGCGCCTCGGCGGCACGCTGGGCCTCGCCGAGGAGGCGCTCCGCCTGGGCGAGCGCCGACGCCGGATCGGCGATCGGCTGGGCTCCCGTCGCGCCGGGTGCGCTTGGCGGCACGAGGCTCGTCCCAGGCGCGAGCGGCGGCAGGCTGCGCCCGTTCCGAACCCCGGCCCGGGCGGTCTCGACATCCTTGGCCGCGGCGTCGAGCTCGGCGGGTAGCCGCGCGGCGGCGTCGTCGAGCCGGTCCCCGAGGCGCTCGACAGCCTCGATCAGCTGGGCCGCACGCGCGGCGCCATCCTGGGCCCGCCGGAGCGCGACGACGGCCTCGGAGCGCTTCGTCGAGACGACCGCCTGGCCGCGCGTGGTCTCGGCCGCCGCGGACGCGAGCGCCTTGGTCGCCTCAGCCGCGTTGCCGGCCACCGACGTGACGGCGGACGGCGCGTACGCCGCCGAGATGCGCTCGAACTCCGCGGCAGCCGCGTCGCGGCGGGTCCCGAGCGCGGCGAGCCCTGGCACCAGCGCGGCGAGCTGGGCGGGCGCCGTCTGTTCGAGGTCGCGCAACTGGTCGAACCGCTGCTCCTGCTCGTCGAGGAGCGACCGCGCGGCGGTCGTCCGGGCGAGGATCTCCTGGAGCATCGACGCCTGCTCGGGCGGCGTCTCGGGCTCGGCGTCGTCCAGCCGCTGGCGGATCTCGAACGCGGCCCGGAGCTCGCCGCTGGCGTTGGCGATCGCGAGTCGGTAGGCCGTGACCTCCTCCTCGCCCCACTGGGCGGCCGCGAACTCGACGTCGTTGGTGGCGTCCTTGAGCGCCTCGTCCGTTGCGAGCAGCGCACGGTTCGCGTCCTTGCTGAGCTGGTCGTGGGTCGCCTTCGCCTGCGCGGATCGGGTGCGCCGGTCGAGGAACGTGCGAACGACGAGGAATCCGCCGCCGAGCAGCAGCAGGATCGCGATGACCGGGGTGAGGTTGAACCCGCCCGAGGCAGGTTCGGGCTGCGCTGGCGGCTCGGCCTCCGCGGGCGGGACCGTGGGCACGACGGCCGCGACGGACGCTTCGCCAAGCGCCTGTGCCCCGGCCAGGGCCGCGCCCGCGAAGTCGCCGTCGGCGAGCAGCGGCTCCACGTCGCCGGCGAGGATCGAGTCGATCTCGTCGTCCGTGACGTCGTCGAGCGCGTCGCCCACCCACAGCGCGTCGGACCGGTCCTCGATCGCGACCAGCAGGAGCGCGTCGTTGCCACCGAGCGAGCTCGCCACCGCGGTGTCCTCGGTGAAGGTGGTGACGGTCTCGCCGCCGGTCGTGTCGATGAACGCCACGAACAGCTGGATGCCGTGGTCGCTCTCGAGCTGCTGGAGGGCCGCGTCGATCTCGGTGGCGTCGTCATCGGACAGGACGTCGGCCTGGTCGGTGACGCGATCCTGCAGCACGGGCGGCTCGCTGAGCGCGCGCACGAGCGGCGCGGCGACGGCGGCAGCGAGCGCCAGCGCGACGAGCGCCAAGGGCATCGCAAGCGCGCGCGGGCGTGAGCGTGCGGATCGGAGGCGTGGGGATCGGACAGCCATCGGTCTTCGCCAAGATCCTACCCCGGGGCGTGTTGCCGGAACCCGGGCCCGGCGGCCCATCGAAACGGGCCGGACGTTACAGCGGGCGCAGTCGGGTGGGCGGCCAGGTCCAGTCGAGCGGGAGGTCCGCGGCCGCGAGCGCGCGCCGCCGGCCCGCCTCGGTCGCGCCGAGCACGAGGATCCGGTCGGTCTTGGTCGCGCGGCCGGCCTCCTCGCCCCACAGCCTCGTCATCTTGCGGTTCGCGGCGACCTCGTCCCGGACGAGCCCCGCGAGACGGTAGCCGGCCGGGTACGCGGCCTCCTCCCAGACACGCTCGGCGAGCAGGTGGCCGCTGCTGGACGGCTTGCCGCGGTCCATCTCGACGTCGCCGATGACGAGGATCGCGATGCCGTCGTCGGTGAGGGCGGGTCGCAGGTCGGCGAGGACCTCGCGCATGAACGCCATCCACGGCTCGCGGTGGTGGGCGTCGTCGAGCTCGGCGTCGATCGCCCGCGCGTCGAACCCGAGGAGCCACGTCCGCAGCCAGTTGTAGTAGCCGTACTTGAGGACCCGCAGGTAGGGCGGCGAGGTCAGGGCGAGGCGCGCCCGGTCCGGCAGCCCGCGTGACCGGAGGGCGGCGCGCCCCCTGCGGCCGGCCGTCCGCGCATCGCCGGCGAGCGCGATGCCCGTCGCGCTCGGCAGGGGCTGGCGGTACAGGCGGTCGAGCTTCGCGGACAGCGCGTCGAACGCGTCGCGGTCGGGCGGCACGTAGCCGTTGGTCGCCACGAAGTCGCGGACGTAGCGCGGCGCCATGCTGAACGTGTTGGGCATGATCGTGGACAGGTAGCTCGGCGTCTTGCCGTGGAGGACCCCCGCGAGCGCGCCCGCGAGGAAGCGGTCGACGCGGTCGTCGAGGTCGAGGCGGCTGCGCAGGAACAGCAGCTGGCCGAGCGTCCGCGGGTGGAACGCGAGCGCGACCTCGACCGGGACAGGCTCGTCGGCCGCGTCCGGGTCGTGGCCGGAGCCGGGCGCCGGCACCCCGGCAGAAGGGTCCTCGGGGTCTGCCACGACGCGCTCGCCGAGGGCGAGCCACGCGGCGGCGTCCGCGTTCCAGGCGAGCCGCAGGGCCGCGAGGCGGGTGCGCGTCTCGGCCGGGAGCCCGGGCTCCACCTTTGCCGCGGTGAGGATCTGCGCGAGGGGGTTCAGGTCGTTGCCGACCCCGATGCGGCCCTCCGCGAGCGCCTGGAGCGGCGCGGTCCCACGCCCCGAGAACGGATCGAGCACCACGTCGCCGGGCCGGCTGTAGCGCGCGATGAACGCATGCGCGAGGGCGGCCGGAAAGCTCGCGAGGTAGGAGCACATCGGGTGGAGGCTGTGGCCCCACAGGCGGGGCTGGTCCTTCCACTCGGGCTCGATCGCGATCGCGGGGAGGGTGCTGGGCAGCTCGAGGGCGAGCTGTCCGTTGTCGATGGTTCGGTCGGGCATTCCCGGGCTTCGACAGGGCCGCGCAGGCGTGGGCCACCCGCACGAGGGCCCGGAGCATAGCACCAGGGAATTGGGGCTCCGCTATGGGGCAGATGCCCCATTCGGGTGGTCCTGTCGGCAGGCGCGGCGCGGCGCGCGAGCTGCTCGCCCGCGAGCGAGCGCCCGCGTAGACTCTCAGGCGGCTCGCCCCCGTAGCTCAGCGGATAGAGCAGCCGCCTTCTAAGCGGTTGGTCGCAGGTTCGATTCCTGCCGGGGGCGCCACTTACGATCGCCGAGGACCCGGTGCGCCGGGTCACCGCAACCTTGTCGGACCCGCGTGCGCCTCGCCGATGCGGGCGGCACAATGCCGAACGTCGCGCGCGTCGGGTCCGCCCGGTGAATGCGCGATGCCCGGGGGCCGGCGATCGCGACCGATCGACGCATGGTTGTGCCCCCACGCGCCGTCGAGCGGCGCCGGCCCACACGGGCCTTCTCCCGTGTTGCACGCCGCCGTCCGCGCGCGCCCGTCACCGCACCGGGTGCCCCGCGACCCGAGCCGACCGCACCCGAGTCGACCCTGCAGGCCCTGACCCCTCTGGTACCACCGGCTAATCGAGAGTACGGCTACGCAAAGCCACCCTTCAACCCGACACTCCCCTCAGCAGCGAGCCGGACCGCACCGCAGTGCCCATCGCGGAGGCCGGGCTCGCCCATACAGCAGAGGCAACCACCAGATGGCGTCAATGGCCCTCAACGATCTCGGACCGATGCTCACCGCGAGCGAGGTGGCCGAGATGCTCCACCTCCACGTGAACACCGTGAAGCGCCTCGGCGACCGCGGCGAGCTCCCGTTCTACCGCGTCTGCAAGCGCGGCGACCGGCGGTTCCGCCTCGAGGACGTCATGGCCTTCCTGGCCCGCAACCGCTGATCCGACCCGGCGGGGCCGCTCAGCGCGTGTCCCGCCCCGGCTAGCCCTGGAGGGCCTGCTCGAAGATCGCGAGGGCTTCCTCGATCTCGGGCACCGTCACGTCCAGCGGCGGGATCCACCGGATGACCTGGTGGTGGACGCCGCAGTTGAGCAGCAGCAGGCCGGCCTCGCTGGCTCGTGCCGCGACCGCCTCGGAGCGCGCGCCGTCCGGCTGTCGCGTCGCCCGGTCGGTGACGAACTCCACCCCGATCATCAGGCCGGGTCCGCGCACGTCGCCGATGCCGGCGTGCTCGGCCATGAGCTCGCGCAGCCCGCCCGAGAGCTCCGCGCCGCGGATCCGCGCGTTCGCGACGAGGTCCTCGTCCGCGATCGTCTGGAGGACGGCGACGCCGGCCGCGCAGGCCACCGGGTTGCCGCCGTAGGTCGTGCCGTGGGCGCCGCGGCCCCATCGCTCCTGGAGCTCCCGGCTGGTGATGATCGCCGAGAGCGGGAGGCCGTTCGCGATCGCCTTCGCGGTCACGACGACGTCCGGGACGATGCCCGAGTGCTCGAACGCCCACATCTCGCCGGTGCGGCCGAAGCCCGACTGGACCTCGTCGGCGATCAGCAGGATCCCGTGCTCGTCGCACAGCGCGCGGAGCTCGCGCATGAACGCGACGGGCGCCGGGTAGTAGCCGCCCTCGCCCTGGACCGGCTCGATGAGCACGGCCGCGACCTGCGACGGCGCGATGACCGACGCCAGCAGCGACTTCAGGATGGCCATGCTCGAGCGCGTCGCGGCCTCCTCGTCGCCTCCGAACTCGTAGGCGGCGGGGTACGGCGCGAAGTACACGCCCGGCAGCAGCGGCTCGTAGCCCGTCCGGTAGTTGATGCTCGAGGTCGTCACGCTCGTGGCGCCGATCGTCCGGCCGTGGAACGCGCCGCGGAACGCGATGATCCCGGGGCGGCCGGTGACCCGTCGCGCGAGCTTGAGCGCGCCGTCGATCGTCTCCGAGCCCGAGTTGAGGAACAGGACCGCGTCGAGCGGGTCCGGGACGGTCGCGGCGAGCATCTTCGCGAGGGTGACCGTGCTCTCCGCGAAGCCGATGGCGTGCACCGGGCCGATGAGCTTGTCGACCTGGGCGTGGATCGCCGCCGTGACCCGGGGGTGGGTATGACCGAGCGACGTGACGGCGATGCCGTTGGCGAAGTCGAGGATACTCGTTGCCCGACGTGTCGTACAGGCGGTGGCCGATCCCGTGCGACCAGCTGCGGTCCATGTAGCGGCCGAGCACCGGGGACATGTTGGGCGCGGCCATGGCCGCGAGGTCGAGGGCGGCGTTGTCGTCGGTCGTGTTCACACGATCGAGTATAGGGACGCTCGTGGCCGGCTCAGGCCCTCGGGTTGCGGCGGATGATCTCCGCATTGAGCAGGCCCGCAAACGAGGTCCACGCGAGGTAGGGGAGCAGGAGCAGGCCGGCGGCGAGGCGCACACGCGCGAACGCGATCACGGTCGCGACGATTGAAACCCACAGCGCGGCCATCTCGGCGCCGGCTGCCTTCGGCCGGCGGGCCCCGAAGAACAGGATCGACCAGCCGAGGTTGAGGGCGAGCTGGACGGCGAAGGCCGCCTGGGCGCGGTCAGTGCGCGGCTGCCCGACGGCGCTCGCGTCCTCCGGCCGCGTGCGGCCCGCTGCGCGCGACAAGGACCGAGGCCGTGCCCATGAGCAGGTAGAGGACGGACCACACGGGGCCGAACACGGCGTCAGGCGGCGTCCATGACGGTTTGGCGAGCTGTCGGTACCAGCCCGTTCCGCGCGAGTTCGTCGCGAGGCCCACGATCGTGCCGGCCACGAGTGGCGCCACGCCAAGGGCGAGGTCGCGGGCGTCGACGCCCGCGAGCGGTTGCGGCAGGTCCAGGACGGTTTGACGACGGCGAGGGGTCATCCAGAATCCTCCGTGACGGGCGGGCGCGCGATGCCCGGCGGTACGATGCGCCGGTACCCCGATCGTCCGCCGAGCCACGTTCCGGCCGCCCGCGACGTCACCGCCAGAGGCTTGCACCCGTGATCGATTTCACGCTCACCGAGGAGAACCGGCTCGTCCGGGACGCCGCCCGCGCCTTCGTCGAGGCGGAGATCCTGCCCAACATCCGCGAGTGGGACGAGAAGGGCGAGGTCCACCGCGAGATCTTCGCGAAGATGGGCGAGCTCGGGTTCCTCGGGGCGCCGATCCCGGAGCGCTACGGCGGCGCGGGGATGGACTACGTGTCGTTCGCGCTGCTGTGCGAGGAGCTCGAGCGCGCGGACACGGCCTTCCGGGTCGTCCAGAGCGTCCACGTCGGGCTCAACAGCCTGACCCTGCTCCAGTGGGGGACCGAGGAGCAGAAGCAGCGCTGGCTGGTGCCCCAGGCGAAGGGCGAGAAGCTCGCCACCTTCGGCCTCACCGAGCCGGGCGTCGGGACGGACGCCGGGTCGCTCGAGTCCACCGCGCGGCGCGACGGCGACTCGTACGTCCTCAACGGGCACAAGATCTGGATCTCGCTCGCCGACATCGCGGACCACTTCCTCGTGTTCGCGTCCGTGGACCGGGCCAAGAAGCACAAGGGCGTGACCGCGTTCGTCGTCGAGCGGGGGATGCCCGGCCTCACGACCGGGCACGCTCCACGGCAAGCTGGGGATCCGGGCCGGGAACACCGGGCTGATCGACTTCGAGGACGTGCGCGTCCCGGTCGAGAACCGGATCGGCGAGGAGGGCGAGGGCTTCCTGATCGCCATGAGCGCGATCGACCAGGGCCGGTTCACGGTCGCCGCGGGCGCGGTCGGCCTCGCGCAGGCGTGCCTCGACGCGTCGCTCCGGTACGCGCACGAGCGGCAGACGTTCGGGCAGGAGATCGGCGAGCACCAGCTCGTGAAGCAGATGCTCGCGAACATGGCCAAGGGGACCGAGATCGGGCGGCTGCTCGTGCTCCAGGCGGCGTGGCTCAAGAACCAGGGCCTGCGGAACACCCGCGAGACCTCGCTCGCGAAGTGGCACGCGACCGACCACTCGGTCCAGGCCGCCCTCGACGCGATCCAGATCCACGGCGCCAACGGCTACTCGAACGAGTTCCCGGTGGAGCGCTACCTGCGCAACTCGAAGGCCGCGGTCATCTACGAGGGCACGAGCCAGCTCCACACGCTGATCCAGGCCGACTACGCCCTGGGCTACCGGCACGACCGCCCGCTCCGCTGCGAGCCGGTGCCGGCGCAGGGCTTCGAGCGCCCGACCGCCTGACGCCTCAGCTGGCGAGGTGGGCGACCTCGGCGGTCATCCGGCGGGCGATGCCCGACACGATCCGGAGCAGCGTGGCGAGGAACACCGTTGTCGTCGTCGGGTCCGAGCGCGCGAGCTCGTCGAAGGCGTCGGTCGTGAGGACCCACGCCTCGACCTCGGTATCGCAGTAGACGTCCGCCGTCCGGCGCTCGCGGCCGAGGAACGCGAGCTCGCCGACGAGCTGCCCCGCCTCGAGCGTCGCGAGCCTGCGCGTGTCCGAGGCGCCGACCGGCACCCACACCGACAGCTTGCCGCCGGTGATGACGAACAGCTCGTCCGCGGGCTCGCCGTGGCGCACCAGGGCGTCGCCCGCGTGGAACTGGCGGCGCTCCATCACGCCCTTCAGGCAGTCCACGACCGCCGTATCGAGCCCGGCGAACGCCGGGTGCTCCTCGAGCGGGACGTGGAGCCTGGTGGGACGCGCGTCCTTGGCCGGGCCCCTGAACCGGCTGAGCACGACGTCCTCGGCCCACTCGAGCGCGAGATCCAGCTCCGCGAACCGCCGGGGCGGCGCGAGCCGACGCTCGGTGAGCGCGTCGTCGACCAGCGAGAGCACCTCGCCGTGCGGTCCGGTGCCGCTCCAGGCGACCGCGGCGCCCCGCCCACCGAGCGCGGCCACGAGGTCGGCGAGCAGCCCGGCGACCGCGGGGTCGATGGACTGGACCCGTCGGAGGTCCACGACGACGGCATCGGCCGCCCCGTCGGTGGGGAGCGCCTCCCTGGCGAGCGTCTCCGCGGCGACGAACCCGAGGCTGCCCTGGAGCTCGATGACGAGCGAGCGCTCGCCGTCGCTCGAGATCCGCTCGCGCTCGTGGGCGCCGCGTGACCGCTTCGAGGGCAGGCTCGCGACGCTCCCGCGCGTCCGCACCGGCGACGGCGGTCGGGCCCCGCGGACGAGGTGCAGGTCGAGCTCCCGGGCGAAGTCGCGGCAGACGGCCACGCCCCGGACGCTGTTCCCGCGCCCGTCGAGGGGCGGCGACCAGACGCCGATCCCCAGCTGGCCCGGCAGCACCGCGAAGATCCCGCCCGACACGCCGCTCTTCGCCGGCAGGCCGACCTCGTACATCCACTCGCCCGCGCCGTCGTACATGCCGCAGGTCGCCATGACCGACAGCGTGTCGCGGACGGTGGCATCGGACGCGGCCAGCTCCCCGGTCAGCGGGTGGCGGCCGCCGTTCGCGAGCGTGGCCGCGACGAGGGCGAGGTCGCGCGCCGTCACCGACACGGCGCAGACCTTGAAGTACGCGTCGACCACGCCGTCGGGGTCGGCGGCGATGGCCCCGGTGCCGCGGAGGAGGTGCGCGATCGCCCGGTTGCGATGGCCGGTGTCCCGCTCCGAGACGTAGACCGACTCGTCGAGGTCCAGGTCGCGACCCGCGAACCGGCCGAGCGACGCCACGAGCGCCTCGACGCGGGAGATGCCCGTGTCGCCGATGGACGTCTCCGGCATCAGCCCCACAGCGGTGATCGCGCCGGCGTTGACCATCGGGTTGAGCGGCATGCCGGTCCCGGCCCCGAGCGAGATCGCGTTGAACGCGTCGCCGGTCGGCTCGACGCCGATCCGCGCCCGGACGGCGGCGGGGCCGAGGCGGTCGAGGATCGCCGCGTAGGTGAGCGGCTTGGCCATCGACTGGATCGTGAACGGGATCCGCGTGTCGCCGATCTCGTAGACGGCGCCGTCGACGGTCGCCACGACGATGCCGAACCACGACGGGTCGGCACGCGCGAGCTCCGGGATGTACGTGGCCACGGCGCCCGACGCGTCGAGGCGATGGCGATCGTGGACGCGGCGCAGCAACGAGAGGACGGGGGAGTCCGACGGCGGGACGTGCGGCTCGGTCGCGAGTGGTGCGGGACGGGGGAGCGCGGGCACCGGCACGACGGCGACGGCGGGAGCGCGTGCCGCCGGGTCCCACGCATGCACCACGGGCGTTCCTCCTCCCACGCCGCCGGGCTTGGGAGCCCGACCGACGGTCCCAGCCGATGCTCGGGAGCGCGGGTGCGCGCGACAAGTAGCGGCAGGGTGTCGTTATGTGGCCCTTCACGATCGACGGCGTCGGGTGGTCGGAGCGTCAACGCCAGAAGTTCGGCGAGCCGTCCGGCGAGTGCATTTCCCTGGTCGTAGCCGGCCCGAGCGGCGGGCGCGCGCAGCGACGGATCCATCGCATTGGCGCCGAACATGTGCTCGGCGTCAGCGTCCGGGAAGACCGTCTCGACGCGGCTGCCGCGTGCGCGGAGCTCGTCGACCTGCGTTTCGAGGTGCAGGCCCCACTCCGGCGGCGTGAGCGTTCGGCCGCCGAACGGGGACAGCACCAGCACCCGTGCGTATCCGGCCGCCAGGTCGGCGTTGTCGGCGTTGGACCGGAAGCCGCCGTCGATGTACCGGCCGTCGCCGATCCGGTAGGGAAGGCCGCTGGCGCAGCTGGCGGCGACGGCGTCAGCGAGGTCGACGCCGCTGTGGCGGTCGAACGTGACCGGTTCCCCGGTCCGGGCATCGACCGCCGTGATCAGGCACCGCTCGTTGCGGCCAGCGCTGGCTGGGCAGCCGCGCGGCGACGGTGGCGCGCCACTGTGCCTGCCAGGAGCCGTCCGACGCCGCGTCCATCTCGAGCGCTGCCGCGCCCAACCTGCGGCGCATGTCGGCCGCATCCGCGGCGGAAGCGATGAGCGCGCGCCGCCGCTCCAGGTGGTCGACCACCGTCCTGGTCGTGTCGCGTCCGCGCCCGGTTCCCACCGGACCGGTCCGTGGCGGAGGAGCGGCGGCGAGGATGGCGGCGAGCAGCTCGGGCGGGGTCGCGCCGGCCAGCTGGGCCGCGGCCGTCGAGCCGGCGGACGTCCCGACCGTCAGGTCGGCAGTGGTCACGTCGAGCCCGGCATCGAACAGGCCGGCGATGACGCCGATCAGCCACGCGTTGCCCGTGGATCCGCCGCCACCGAGGACCAGGGCTCGCTCGCCCACGGGGGCCGTCGTCGGGGCGGGGTGTGAAGTCGAAGAAGGTGTCGTGTGCATGGGAGTCGCCTCTCGCGAAGTTGCCTGTCGGGCACTCCCGGTGACGACTACCTCAGCCGCGCGATCGTGGGCTGCAGGGGAGGACCCAGTGTGGATACTGCGTTCATGGGTCTCACCTCCTCTCGACGGATCACGATCGGCAGGACGCTAGCACACGGGCTGTGCGCCGAGTGACGGCCGCCGCCGATCCGGCACCGGCACGACCAGTCGGGCCGCCCACGCCGGATCCCGTCGGCTGGTCGCCAGCGGCGCTCCGGACGCTCGCCCTCGTCGCCGAGACGATCGCCGCGGGGGACGGGGAGCGGCGCGCGCGCCTCGCGGCGGCCGCCCTCGACCTCGCCGCGGACCCCGCCCAGGTCGTCCAGCTCAAGCTCGTGCTCCGGGCGTTCGAGACCCGCGCCGCGAACCTGCTGCTCACCGGACGCCCGACGCGCTTCTCCGACCTCGACCAGGCAGCGCGCGAGGCGTACCTGCTCGCCTGGGCGACCTCCCGCATCCCGCAGCGGCGGACGGCGTACCAGGGCCTCAAGCGGTTGCTCGCCTTCCTCGCCTACGCGGACCCCGGCGAGACGGGCGACAACCCGCGCCTGCGGGCGATCGGGTTCGACGTCGTCCCGGAGCCCGTGACCGCGGACCCGACGCCGATCCGGCCCGTCGACCTGGGTCCCGTCGCCGCACGAACGCCGCCCGGCGAGGCGATGGTCCTCGACGCCGACATCGTGATCGTCGGCTCCGGCGCGGGCGGCGGCGTCATCGCCGCGGAGGCCGCGCGTGCCGGCCGCTCGGTCGTCGTGCTCGAGGCCGGGCCGTTCCTGTCCGAGCCCGAGATGCCCGTCGACGAGCTCACGGCCTTCGACCGGCTGTACCTCAACCACGGGTTCAACGTGTCGTGGGACGCCTCGATCATGACCCTCGCGGGCGCCGGGGTCGGCGGCGGGACGACGGTCAACTGGATGACCTGCATCGCCCCGCCCGCGTCCACGCGCCGGCACTGGACCGTCGCCCACGGGCTCGACGGGTTCGACGGCCCGGAGCTCGACGCCGACATCGCCACGGTCATGGCCGAGATCGGCGTGTCCGCTCCCCCGAACATCCCGCCCAAGGACGCGCTGATCCTCCGCGGCTGCACGGAGCTCCGCCAGGAGGTCGACGAGATCCAGCGCAACGGCGTCGGCTGCGGCGATTGCGGGCGGTGCGGCTTCGGCTGCCGGCGGGGCGCGAAGCAGTCCGGGCTGCGGGTCCATCTCGCGGAGGCGTGGCGCGCCGGGGCGCGGATCGTCCCCGACGCCGCCGTGACCCGCGTGCTGCTCGACGGCGATCGGGCGACCGGCGTCGAGGCGGAGACCACCGTCGGTGGCCGGCCGTGGCGGCTCGTCGTGCGTGCGCCGCAGGTCGTGCTGGCCGCCGGAGCGCTCAGGACCCCGATCGTGCTCGAGCGGACCGGCATCGACCACCCGGCGACCGGCCGCCACCTGCGGCTCCACCCGGTCGGCGTCATCGGGGCGTTCCTCGACGAGGACGTCGCGATGTGGCGAGGGACGATGCAGGCGGCACGGGCGCTCCACCACCTCGACCTCGACGGCGACGGCCGCGGCGACGGCCCGAACGACGCCCCTGGCGGGTTCATCGTGGAGTCGGCGCCGGGGACGCCCGGGCTCATCGCGCTCGTGTTCCCGTGGGAGGGCCGCGACGCGTTCGACGGCCTCATGCGCCGGATCCGGCACGTCGCCCCGATCATCGGGATCGTGCGCGAGAAGGGCTCGGGGCGCGTCCACCTGTCGCGGGCGGGCCGGCCCCGGATCGACTACACCGTCTCGCCCGAGGACCGCGTCACGCTCGGCGCGATGCTCGCCGAGGGGGCGCGGATCGCGTGGGAGGGCGGCTCGCGCGAGATGGTCGCGGTCGGCGCGCCGCCGAGCTGGTTCCGCGCCGATGGCGGTCCGGGCGATGGCAAGGCGTTCGACGCCTGGCAGGCGGGCCTGCGCGGGTTCTCGTTCGAGCCCAACCGGGGGACGGTCGTGTCGGCGCACCAGATGGGCTCGGCGCGGGCGGGCGGCGATCCCGGGGCGTACACGGCGGACCCGGCGGGCCGGGTGCGGACGGCCGACGCACGCGCGGGCGCCGACCGGGTCGTGCGCGGGCTCTACGTCGGTGACGCCTCGGCGTTCCCGAGCGCGCTCGGTGTCAACCCGATGATCACGACGATGGCCTGGGCGCGGCGCGTCTCGCGGACGGTGCTCGCCGAGGGCTGACCGCGGTCAGCGGCTCAGGACGGCCGTCGGCTGCGCCCCGGGGACGAGATCGCTCTCCGGCGCGACCGTTGCCTCGTCGGTCGTCGTCCGCGCGTCGCGCCCACGGCCGGTGACGATCAGTGCCACGGCGGCGACGATCACGACCGACGCGACGATCGTGCGCGTGGTCAGTGGCTCCGAGAGGAAGAGCGAGCCGAGGATCACCGCGACCACGGGGTTCACGTACGCGTACGTGGACACCCGCGAGAGCGGCGCGACCTGGATGAGCCACGCGAACGTGGTGTAGCCGACGAGGCTGCCCATGACGACGAGGTACGCGATGCCCAGCCAGCTCGCCGTGGAGACCGCGTTGACGTCGAACACGGCCCACTCCCCGGTGAGCGTCGCGAGGACGAGCATCGCCAGACCGGCAGCGAACATCTCGACGCTGCTCGCGAGCAGGGCCGGCGCCGGCAGCACCGCGCGCCGGGCGGCGTAGAACGTGCCAAGGGTCCACGCGATGGGGGACACGAGGAGCGCGGCGAGCCCGCCCGGGTCGAGGCCGCCGACGTCGCCGGCGGGCCAGGCGAGGATCGCGACGCCGACGAGGCCGACGCCGATCCCGAGCGCGACGATCCGGGGCACCGACTCGCGGAACAGGAGCCAGCCGAAGATCGCGAGCCACATCGGCACGAGGGCGATGAGCAGTGCCGCGATCCCGGTGGCGATCGTCTGCTCGCCCCACGCGACGAGCCCGGTCCCGCCGACGAGGAGGAGGACCCCGACGATCGATGCGTCGAGCACCTGGCGACCCGTCGGGCGGGGCAGGCGGCCGCGGTTCCAGGCGAGGACGAGGATCCCGAGCAGGACGCCGGCGGGGATGAACCGGGCCGCCCCCATGACGAACGGCGGCATGCTGTCCATCGCGATCTTCATGCCGAGGTAGGTCGAGCCCCAGACGAGCCACAGCACGATGATGCCGATCCAGACGGCGAGGGGATTGGCGTGGGGACGGGTCATCGCGGGGACGCTCCAAGAGGTGGTTGGCGGATTGTAGCCGCCAAACGACCACTTGCGCTATTCAGATAGGCCAAGTTGCGGCGGGGTTGCGGGCAGACCCTCAGGCCGCGGCCTCGACCGCCGTCGGGCGGCAGATCTTGCACGGGCGGTAGCCCTTCGCGCCCGCCTCGCGGAGCGACCGGAACGAGACCCGGTAGCGGTCCTGGACCCGGCGTGCGTGGCGGCATGTCGGCCAGCACACGATCTTCGTCGTCGTGGAGCCGGACAGGCGCTCGCCGCGGCGGGCGGCGTCCTCGAGGCCGTCGGGATCGAGGCCCTCCGCCGCGAGGATCGTCCGCTTGTTGCGCGGCCCGCCGAGGCTGTACTGCCCGATGGTGCCGTCCGTCCGCACGACGCGATGGCACGGGACGATGAGCGGGACCGGGTTGTGGCCCAGCGCCGTCCCGACGGCGCGGACCGCCTTCGGGCGGCCGATCTCGGCCGCGATCCAGCCGTAGGGCCGGACCTCGCCGCGCGGGATCTCGAGCGCCTTCGTCCAGACCGCGACCTCGAACTCGGTGCGGCCGCGGAGGTCGAGCGGGATGCGGACCCGCGTCTCGCCCGCGAGGCGCCGGCCGATCGTGGCGGCCAGCGACGCCGGGCAGCGCCGCGGCGACCGTCGTCCGACGTCCGGTCCGCGCCTCGTGGCGGCGAGCGGCCTCGGCGCCGTCGGCGGCCTGCTCGACCTCGGACACGCCGCGGCCGTTCCAGGCGACCCAGAGCGTGCCCAGCGGCGAGTCGATGGGCGCCATCCGGTCGGCGAGCCCGGTCTCGACGAGGACGTGCTCGGCGACGTGGACCGGGGCGGGCTCGAACAGCGCGGGCGCGAGCCCGCCGGGGGCGTCGTCGGTGAGGGAGATCGTCGGGTTCATGCGGTCAGCTCCTCGAGCTCGTGTGCGATTGCGGCGGCCCGGAGCATCGCGAGGCCGCGGGAGACCTGTGACTTGAGGGTGCCCTCCGGCCTGCCGAGGACCTCGGCGAGCTCGGCGTAGGACAGGTCGTCGACATGGCGGAGGACCACGGGGATCCGGTATCGGTCGGGGAGCGTCGCCAGCAGGGCGGCCAGTCGCTCGCGGTCGGCGCCGGCCAGGGCGAGGGCCGCCGGGTCGGTCGACCCGTCGGCTCGCGGCTCGTGGCCCGTCTCGACGAGGGGCGCGAGCGGCGTCGTCGGCAGCGGGTGGCGGCGAACGCGGTTGCGGCACAGGTTCACGACGATCGTCGCCAGCCACGCGCGGAGCCGCAGCTCGCGGATCCGCTGCGGGTCGTACCCGGCGAGCGCCCGATGCGCGCGGACGAGCGCGTCCTGGGCCACCTCCTCGGCGTCGTGCGGGTTGCCGAGGACGCGCAGCGCGATCGTGTAGCAGCGGTCGACGTGCGTGCGGACGAGGAGCTCGAACGACCCGTCGAGGTCGCGCGCGAGGCGTTCGGTGAGTTCGCTGTCGTCCATCAGGTACCAGAACCCGGCGCGGGTGGATCCGGTTGCATCCGCCGCCCGATCGCGATCCTAGCGCCTCCCCGCGGACACCCGGGCGCCGATTGCCGCATGTCACAATCCGGCCATGCGCATCGACGACCGCTTCGACGACCTGGTCGCCAGCCTCGGGGGCTTCTACCGCACCTGGTACGTGTTCGTCGGCCTCGAGCTCGGGCTGCTCCAGCGGCTGCGCGACGCGGGCGCCGAGGGGCTCACGCCGGCCGAGCTCGCACAGCGGACGGGGACGGAGCCGCGGCTCGTCACCGACTGGGCGTGGGGCGCGGACGCGCACGACATCGTCACGATCGAGGACGGGCGCATCGCCGTCCCGAACGACGTGGCGGTCGTGCTCCTCGACGCCGACCGGTCCGAGTACCTCGGCGGGCAGTTCCTCCACGCGGCGACCGGCAGCCTCGACTACGAGCACCTGCTCGAGGTGTTCCGCACCGGCACGCCGGTCCCGTCGCGACCCGACCGCTACCGGGCGGCGATCGAGCGGCTCACCGTCCAGGACATCGCGGTCTTCTTCCAGGAGGTCCTGGCCTCGGTCCCGGAGCTCGTGGTGAGCCTGCGGCCCGGCACCCGGATCCTGGACATCCACTGCGGCGGCGGCCGCTGGCTCATCGCCATGGCGCGCCGCTTCCCGGGCACCGCGCTCACCGGCGTGGAGTTCGAGCCCGATTCCGTGGCCCGTGCCCGCGCCAACGTCGCGTCGTCCGTGCTCTCCGACCGGATCACGATCGAGCAGGGCTCGGTCGAGGCCGTGGGGCACGCGGGCGAGTTCGACCTCGCCTACTTCCAGTACGCGCTCCACCAGCTGCCCGACGCACCGGCGGCGCTCCGGTCCGCGTGGGACGCGATCGGCGAGCAGGGCTGGCTGGTCGCGCTCGACTGGTACATGCCGTCGGACCCGGACGAGCTCCGGAGCCGCCACGGCGAGCTCATCGCCGGGATCCAGCTGGACGAGCTGGTCCAGGGGACGCGCCTCGTGTCCCGTTCGGAGGCCTTGGGCTGGTTCGAGGCGGCGGGCATCCCGACGCCCGAGCTCATCGACCTCCCGTCCGGCGCCACGGCGATCATCGCGCGCCGCTAGTCCCGCCTGCCGGGCCGCCCGCGGCACCGGGGCTAGAGTTGGCCTCGTGATCCGCCGGCAGGCCATCGACGACGAGACGCTCCGCGCCCTGGAGCGCCACGAGACGATCGCCCACTCGATCCCGCGACGCGAGGTGCGCGACCTCGGCGACGCGTACGTCCTCTACGACGCCCGGGACCCGGACCCGTTCTGGAACCGGATGGTCAGCGTCCGCTGGCCGGCCGAGGCCGCCGCGTTCGACCGCCGTCTCACCGAGGCGCTGGCGCTGTTCGCGCTGCTGTCGCGGACGCCGCACGTCTGGCCGTCGCCGGTCCACTCGGCGCCCGCGGACCTCGTTGCCCGGCTCCTGGCCAACGGGTTCGGCGACGTGGGCACGGGGCACGTGATGGTGCTGCCCGATCCCGGGTCCGTGCCGCCGGTCCGGCCGGCGGAGCTCGGTGCGGGCGTGACGCTGTCCGCGATCCGGACGGCCGAGGACGTGCTGGACGGCGACCTCGACGACATCGGCCTCGTGCTCGCGGAGTCGTTCGACGCACCCGCGACACGCGGCCCGGAGCTCGCCGCCGACCTCCGGGTGACGCTGGACGACGAGCGGGTGCTGGTCACGCTCGCGCGCGTCGACGGGGAGCCCGCCGCAGTCGCGAAGGCGACGACGTTCGACGGCTTCACCTACCTGTCGTCGATCGGCACGCGGGCGTCGTTCCGCGGCCGTGGCCTCGCCCCGCTCGTGACCCGGCACGCGATCGCGGCGGCCGGCGGCGCGTCGCGCTGGGCGTACCTCGGCGTCTGGAGCGGCAACCAGCCGGCGCTCAAGGTCTACGAGCGGCTGGGGTTCGCGACGCTCGGCGAGTCGCCGGACCTGCTGCTCGAATGACGCGCTGGGCGCGGCTCACCTGGCAGGCACCGGACCCGGGCGCGTTCGCCGCGGCGCTCGCGGACCGACTCGGCGTCGAGTCGAGGGCCGGCGCCGCGCCGGACACGCACACGCTCGACCTCGGCGCGGCGCTCCTCGAGGTCCGCGAGTGGATCCGGGAGTCGCCGACCGACAACCCGATGCCGGGCGGCCGGCTGATGCTCGAGCCGATCCCCGGCGGGGAGCCCGCGCCCGAGGACGAGGACCCGGCCGTACGCCGACCGCTCCGCCTCGCCGGCACCGGCTGGGCGACGGTGGAGCTCGACCGCGCCGAGGACGAGCTGGGGATGTGGCTCGGCGACGGGGCAGGGGAGCCGGGCGGCGTCCCGCCCGACGCCGCGGACCCGCACCTCGGCGCCTTCGCGCGAGTCCGGCCCGCGGGCGGGCTCCCCGGCGACTCGTTCGTCCTCCTCGAGCCGAACACGGAGGGGCGCCTCGCGGCGTCGCTCGCCCGCGACAGCGAGGGTCCGTGCGCGCTGTACCTGCGGCCGGCCGTGGGCCTGACCGCGTGGGCGGCCGGTGCCCGCGAGCGCGGCGTGCGGCTCAGCGCCAGGCGCGCCGGCCCGCTGGGGATGGAGATCCTGCTCGTCGGCGGCCCGATTGCCGGGCCGCATCTGCTGGTCGTCGACGCCATCCGGTCCTCGAAACGCAACGCGGCCACGGGTACCATCGCGCCATGAACGACACCGCCCAGCTCACGATCCGCGCCGCCACTGCCGCGGACGCCGACCGCCTCGCCTCGCTGCTCACCGACGAGGGGTATCCGGCCGGTCCCAGCGACCTCGCGCGCCGGGTCGAGCTGTTCTCCGTGCCGGGCTCCGGCGTCCTCGTGGCCGAGCAGGCGGAGGAGGCGCTCGGCTTCGTCGCGTTCCACCGGATCCCCCGCTTCGAGTCCGACGGCTGGTTCATCAGGGTCG
Source organism: uncultured Chloroflexia bacterium (assembly GCA_963768035.1). GTDB lineage: Bacteria > Chloroflexota > Limnocylindria > Limnocylindrales > CSP1-4 > CAIXZV01. The sequence goes on along the minus strand of CAVYGJ010000007.1, from coordinate 434,299 downwards.
TCACCGTCGTGGTGGACCCCGGCGCCCGCGAGCGTGGCATCGCCAAGGCGCTGCTCGCCGAGGTCGAGCGCCTGGCGCACGAGGAGGGCGTCGCGTTCCTCGAGGTCACCTCGGGCCACCACCGGCCGGACGCCCGCCAGCTGTTCGAGTCCGTGGGCTACGACGCCACCGTGACGACCTACCTGCGCAAGCGGGTCTGACGCCCTCGCGCCGTGCGGCCGTGAGGTAGCGCCGTGACCTTCCCCCGCCTCCGCCTCCGCGACGAGGTGGCGGGCCTGCTCGACCTCCCGTGGGAGCAGCCCCTCAAGACCTGGGACTCGACCGGGCACGCGTTCCGCGAGCTCCCCGTCGGGCCGTCGCGGCATCTCGTCCGGTTCCTCGTCTCCGGCGGGCTCGTCTACGCGCTCAAGGAGCTGCCGATCTCGGTCGCCGAGACGGAGTTCGACGCCCTGCGCCACCTCGAGGAGGCCGGCCTGCCGGCCGTCCGCGCCCTCGGCCTCGCCGCCCGCCCGGACCGCGGCGACGCCATCCTCGTCACCGAGTATCTCCGCCACTCGATGCAGTACCGGCGGCTCCTGATGCGGTTCCGCCCGGTGATGCCGGCCTACCGCGAGCGCCTCCTCGACGCGATGGCGCTGCTCCTCGTCGACCTCCATCGTGGCGGCGTCTACTGGGGTGACTGCTCGCTCGCGAACACGCTGTTCCGGCGCGACGGCGACCGGATCCAGGCCTACCTCGTGGACGCCGAGACGTCCGAGATCCACCCCTCGCTCTCCGACGGGCAGCGGGCCTTCGACGTCGACATCCTCGTCGAGAACGTGGCCTTCGGCCTCGCGGACCTCGCCGCCTTCCAGGGCCGGGACATCGAGGTCGACGCGTCGATCGCCGCGGCCGAGTCGGTGCGCAGCCGGTACGAGGCCGTGTGGGAGGAGCTCTACGGCCAGCCCGAGCTCATCCCCGGCGACCGCCAGGCGATCCGGGCGCGGCTGCGCCGCCTCAACGACCTCGGCTTCTCCGTGGACCTCGAGGTCGACCCGGTCGGGCCTGCCGGATCCGTGCGGCTGCGGACCTCGGTGACGACCCGCCGGTATCACGCCAACGAGCTGGAGCGACGGACGCGGCTCCGGACCCTCGAGGGCCAGGCGCGGATCCTCCTCAACGACCTCTCGGAGTACTCGGCCTGGCTGGAGTACTACGAGCGGCGGCAGGTCGACGAGGCCGAGGCGGCGGACCGCTGGCTGCGCGAGGTCTACCGGCCGACGCAGGCCCAGATCACCGGGCTCGTCGGCCCGGACCGGGACCTCGTCCAGGCGTACTGCGACGTCCTCGAGCACAAGTGGCTGCTGTCCGAGCAGGCCGGGTTCGACGTGGGGCTCGCGACCGCGATCGAGTCGTACGTCGCCGAGGGCGCCCCGCGCCGAGCGGACCGGCCCGACCGAGAACGTCCTCGACCGCCTCGACGTGGAGGCCGACGACCCCGACTGGGCGGGCGGCGGACGAGCTAGCCCTCCCCGGACGGTCGCCCGTGGCCTGTCGGACCGTGACTTCGCCCATGCTCGTCCGCCATGGGTCTCGCTGCGGCGTACGGAACCGCGATCTCGCCTCCCGAGCGCGACGAGGTGCGTCGATGCGGTGTCACGGCCCTCGATATCGCCAACGGTGGACCAATGGGCGATCTCATGGTCGCTCAGACCACGGCCCACAGGCGTCGGCGCGGAGTCGTCGGCGGGACGAGCTAGCCCTCCCAGCGCTCCTCGTGGACGAGCTCGTCCTGCGGTCGCCGGCCGCCGGGTCGCGGCGGTGCGGTGAGCACCGCCGGGTCGGCCGGATAGCCGAACGAGAGGACGTACTCGCAGCGCATGTCGGCCGGGTAGCCGAGGATCTCGCGCGCGGCGTCGTGCTCGTAGACCGTCGCCGGGCAGGATCCGATGCCCAGCTCCCAGCCCACCACCATCATCTGGGCGGCGGCGCCGCCGAGGTCCCACATGATCGAGAGCGGCATGTCGGGGGCGTACGGGTCGGGGGTCACGAGGGCGATCGCCGCCGCCGCGCCCGCGATGTGGCCGCAGTACGGTCCCGAGCGCCGACATCGCACGGAGCCGCTCGCGGTCGCGCACGACGATGAACGCCCAGCGCTGCAGGTTCTTCGAGCTGTGGGCCCGGCGGCCCGCGGCCAGGATCCGGTCCAGCTCGTCCTGCGCGATGGGCCGGTCGGCGAACGCGCGGACCGCGCGCTTCGTGCGGACGGCGTCCCAGGCGGTGCTCATCGGTCTCCTGTCTCCGTGGTCAGGGCCGGCGCGGCCTCGACGCGCGTCGAGGCGGCCGTCTCGTTGCGGCGGACGATCCGGGCGAGCGACCGCAGCCCGCCCGGCTCCTCGTCGAGCGTGACGAGCCGCTCGGGGTCCGGCAGCCGGACGGCGGGCACGGCCTCCGCGACGCGCGCCGCCTCGTCGGGCGAGAGCGGCCCACCGAGCTCCCGGGCGAGGAACCGGCCGATGGCGGCGCGGTACTCGGGGAACTCGTAGAGCCAGGAGTGGTGGCCACCCTCGACGACGAGGGTCACGGTCACGGCCTCCGGCCGGGCGCTGCGCCGGGCCGCCGCGAGCCGGCCGAGGTCGGTCACGGGCACCACGCCGTCGTCCGTGCCGTGGACGAGCATCACCGGCACCCGGATCGCGCGGACGGCGTGGGTCGCGCTGATCGAGGCGACCGTGTGGCCGCGCGGCTGGAGGTAGACGCGCGTCGTGAGCCACGCGAGCGGCCAGGCGAGGACGCCCGGGATCGGGAGCTTCGCGAGGCGGAACGTCTGGCGGGTGAGGCGGTGGGGATCCGCGGGCGCGGCGACCGCGATGACCGCGGCCACGTCGGGGTCCTGCGCCGTGGCCACGAGCGACCCGGCCGCCCCCATCGAGTGGCCCAGGATCCCGATCGTCGTCACCTCGGGCCGCGCGCGGAGCGCGGCGACGGCGGCGCGCGTGTCCAGCGCGTACTCGCCGACCGACATCGGGAGCTCCTCGGGCGCGTTCGCGCCGTGCCCGCGGACGTCGATCGTCAGGACGTGCATCCCGATCGCGTGGAGGACCTGCGCGTGGGGCAGCGTCCGGTCGCGCGACGACTCCCAGCCGTGGATCAGGACGACGCCCGGCGCGGGGTCGGGCCCGGCGGGCATGTACCAGGCATGGATCGACACCCCGCCGCTGGTCGGGATCTCGAAGGCCTCGAAGGCGAGCCCGACGGCGTCCGGCTCCCATGCCGGTGGATGCCGCTTCGGGTAGCCGGCCCGCACCCGGTACACGAGCGCGAACCGGTAGGCCGCCGCGAACGGCAGTGCCGCGAGCGCGGCGAGGATGCCCGCGCGGCGGGCCCGGCGGATGGGAGTCACGGCGCTAGGTGACATCGGGCCGCCGAGGATGTCAAGCGACCCGGCGGGGCTACACTCGGGTCGTGCCCGGAACGGACCCCCACGTCGTGCTCGGCATCGAGCGCGGCGCATCCCCTGACGAGATCAAGGCCGCCTGGCGGTCGCTCGCGCGTCGCCACCACCCGGACCTCACCGGGGACGACCCGGAGAGCGTGCGCCGGGCGACCCGCCGCATGGCCGAGATCAACGCCGCCTACGCGGCGCTGACGCGTGCCGGCGAGACGATCGAGGGGCAGCGACGGCGCGACAGCGGGCAGGCATCGGGCCCGACCACCCGCGGCGACGGCAGGACGGGATCCGGTCGGAGCACGCGTGGCGGCGCCGGGTTCGGGCAGGAGGACACGGGCGGACGGGGCCAGGGCGCGTACACGGGCACCGGGACCGCCGGCGCGGGCGACGGACGGCGCGGCGGCCCGCCGCCGCCACCGCGGACGACACCCGTCACCGGCCGGCTCGACCTGTCGGGCAACGTCCACCCGCGCAACCAGACGGTCACGCCGCCCGGGACGCGCATCCCGCTCACCGGGCAGCCGCCGCTGCGCTGGGACCGGTCGGAGCCGGAGCTTCGCGCGTCGCAGCCGTCGGGCCCGATGGAGATCCGCCGCGACCCGTCGTACGTGCCGCCGGTCGCCCCGCCGCTCGACGACGCCCTCGTGCTCGAGGTGGACTTCGGCAAGTTCCACGGCCACACGCTGGGCGAGATCGCCGCGTTCGAGCCGTCGTACATCGACTGGCTCGCCGGCACCGTCACCCGTGACCCGGAGCTCGCGCTGGCGGCGCGGGTCATCCGCGAGGAGCTGGACCGGCAGGGGATCGTGCGCACGAGCCGCCCTCCGCGACCCGGGTGGCAGTCGAACCCGTACCGCTAGGCGTCGGCGTCGGCCCAGGCTTCCGGAGCTGCGGCAGACACGAACGTGCCCCCGGCGATACGCCGGAGGCACGGATGAAGCCCGATGAGTGCTACCGACCCGCGACTCGGGCCTGCTGGCCGGATCTTCCTTGGTTACTCGGCTCGTGATCTCGGACCCGGTTCCCCCGGGCTCGTCGAGCGTCCCCAACGGCCGGGTCGTCCTGTCCATTTGATCCGTGGCCGACGCCCCAGGTTTCCCCCGGTGTGTCGCGGGATCGGTGCGTGCGAACGCGAGAGTCAACGTACGGCGCGGTCCCGGCGAAGGCAATGGGCCGCGGGTATGGGCCAGCCGGGGGCGATGGTCAGGCGCGCGCTGGCACCGCCCGGACCATCGAGCCAGGGGGTTGCTGCGACCATCGGCCGACTAGGGAGGTCTCCCCATCGGGGGTCGTGGCGTCACCTTCGGGCGGCTCCCGGTACGCTTGCCCCATGACCCCGTACCCGGCTCCCGGTATCGTCGCGCGCCGGTCGATCGCCGTCCTCGCGGCCCTCGTCGTCCTCGTCGCGGTCGCCGCGTGCGGTGCCTCGACGCCCGTCGCGAGCTTCGACCCGGCGAGCGCGTGCACCACCGACGGCCGCTTCGCCGGCGCGTACCCGGACCTCGAGGCGCTGCTGCCGAAGACGTACCTCGGCACCGCCCCTGCGACCGTGGACTCGGGTCGGAACTGCACCGCGTCCGCGCTCGGGATCCTCGCCGAGTCGGGGGTCGACGGGGTCCGGTTCGCCGGGGCGACGTGGCCGCTCGGCGGGACGACGGGCCTCACGGTCGCCGTGTTCGAGGGCGAGGGGCTCGATGCCGCCAACCTCATGTCGTTCTACGAGGACGGTGCACGGAAGGCCCGCCGGACCGAGAAGCTCGAGGTCAAGGACACGACCGTGGCGGGCACCGCCGCGAAGCGCCTCGACGTCCTCGGCAGCGACGGCACGGGACAGACGGTCGTCACGTGGCCCGCCGCCGAGCCCGGTCGCGTCAACGTCCTGCTCGCCGCTGACCTGGGCGACGCGAAGGTCGCGGAGGCGCTCGAGACGTTCGCCGCGCCGTAACGCCGATGGCGCGTCACGGGCCGCCCTGCCGTGCGGGACCTGCAAGGGCCAAGTGCTAGAGTCCGCGGCATGAGCGACCGTCCCGACGCCTGGGACCCGCGGCGGCGGGCCTGGCGGATCGAGCGCCACGCACCCTCGCTCGAGCGACTCCCCGAACGGCGTCCGCAGTTCAACACGCTCGGCGACATCCCGGTCGAGGGCCTCTACGGCCCGTGGGACTGGGAGCGCGTCGACGGTCCGGACGCCGCCGGCCCGGGTGGCCCGACCGCGGTCGACCAGCACGGCGAGCCGCTCCGCGACGGCGCCGGCCGGTACGCGGACTTCGATCCCGTCCGCGACGTCGGCCTGCCGGGCGAGCCGCCGTTCACGCGGGGCATCCACCCGACGGGCTATCGCTCGCGGCCGTGGACGATGCGGATGTTCGCGGGGTTCGGCAGCGCCGAGGACACGAACGCGCGGTTCCGCCAGCTGCTCGACGCGGGCCAGACGGGCCTCTCGATCGCGTACGACATGCCGACGCTGTACGGCTACGACACCGACGACGCCGAGGCCGAGGGCGAGTTCGGGACCTGCGGGGTCGCGGTCAGCAGCCTCGCCGACATGGAGCTCCTGCTCGAGGGGCTGCCGCTCGACCGGGTGAGCACCTCGATGACGATCAACGCCCCGGCCGCGCCGATCTGGGCGATGTACATCGTCGCGGCCGAGAAGACCGGGGTGCCGCGCGCGGCGCTCGAGGGGACGACCCAGAACGACATCCTCAAGGAGTACGTCGCCCAGAAGGAGTTCCTCTACCCGCCGGACCCGTCGATGCGCCTTGTCGTGGACACGATCGAGTTCGGGACGCGGGAGCTGCCGCGCTGGAACACGGTCTCGATCAGCGGCTACCACATCCGCGAGGCGGGCTCGACCGCCGTCCAGGAGCTGGCCTTCACGATCGCCGACGGCATGGCCTACGTCGAGGCGGCGATGGCCCGCGGCCTGCGGGTCGACGAGTTCGCGCCGCGGCTCTCGTTCTTCTTCAACAGCCACTCGGACTTCTTCGAGGAGATCGCGAAGTTCCGGGCGTCACGGCGGATCTGGTGGAAGCTCATGAACGAGCGCTACCGCGCCGAGAACGAGCGCTCGACGTGGATGCGCTTCCACACCCAGACCGCCGGCGTCTCGCTGACGCCCCAGCAGCCGCTCAACAACCTGACCCGGGTGGCGACGCAGGCGCTCGCGGCGATCCTGGGCGGGACCCAGAGCCTGCACACCGACGCGTACGACGAGGCGCTCGCCGTCCCGACCGCCGAGGCCGCGATGCTCGCCCTCCGCCAGCAGCAGGTCATGCTCGAGGAGACGGGCGTCGCGTCGACGGTCGACCCGCTCGGCGGCTCGTGGTTCGTCGAGGCGCTCACGAACAAGGTCGAGCGCGAGGTCTGGCGCTACCTCGACGAGATCGACCGACGGGGCGGGATGGTCAAGGCGATCGCCGAGGGCTACCCGCAGCGCGAGATCGCCGACGCGGCCTACCGCTTCCAGCGCGAGTTCGACGCGGGCGAGCGGGTCATCGTCGGCGTCAACGGCTACACGACCGCGGAGCCGATCCGGGTGCCGGTCCTGTCGGTGCCCGAGGGCTCCGAGGAGCGCCACCTCGCCCGCCTGGCCCGGACCCGCGCGGAGCGCGACAACGAGGCCGTGGCGGCCGCGCTCGCCGGGCTGCGCGAGGCCGCGTCACGACCGGGCACGAGCGAGACGAACCTCATGCCCCACTTCATCCGCTGCGCGGAGCGCTACGCCACGCTGGGCGAGCAGACGAGCGTGCTGCGCGAGGTCTTCGGCGAGTACCGGGAGCCGGTCGCGGTCTAGGTCACGCCCCGTCGCGGTATCGCCAGTACGCCTTCGAGTCCATGCGGAGCGGCGCGCGATAGATGCGGATCATCCACGCCAGGCCGACGAGGATGCCGGCGTCCCCGATGACGAGCCACGCCAGACGCGATCCGCGGGCGGTACGTGCGCCGAACGTCGAGGCCTCGCGGCATGAACCAGCAGCGCGCGGCAGCAATGACCGCGGCGCGATCGCGATCGCGAACTCGAGTCGGGTCGCCCACCAGCCGGGCGTCCGACTGAACGGCACGAGCCAGTCCGCGCCCTGCCGATGCGCTCCCGAAGCTGGCCGGCTGCGGTATCGCCACCGCGCCTCGCCCGTGACGAGCGGCCCAGGTCCGCGATCGCGCCGGACGACGTACAGGACCGCGAGGCGCACGCGACGGCGACGGAGAGGACGAGTCCCTGACTATCCCCGCGCCTCGGTCCTCGAACATCGGCGTGAGCCAGCCGGCCACGAGCATCGCGAACACCGTCATGACACCGCTCCCCACTGCGTGCCGGTGACGCCCGGCCGTCCCGCGGATCGTACGCCGCGCCGCAACCGGGGGCTAGGATGGCAGGCATGTATCTCGATGCACTCTCGTTCCTCGAGGACGAGCGCGACGCCTTCCGCGCCTACGAGGCCCTCGATTCGCTCACGGACGAGCAGCTGGACGCGCCCGTGGAAGGCGCAGGCGGCTGGTCGGGTCGCGACCTCATGGGCCACATGATCGTGTGGCAGGAGGCGGCGCTCGACGCGGCGAAGGAGCTCGCGGTGGGGGAGCGGAGCGCGACCATGGATCGCCTCGAGGCCGAGTGGGACGCCGCGCCGGACGCCGGCGACCGGATGAACGCGGCCGCCATCGAGCGCTTCCGCGCGATGCCGCTCGAGGAGGTCCGCGCGCTGTTCAACACGGTCTCCGGCGAGCTCCGCGGCTACCTGACCGTCGTCCCGGAGTCGCGCTGGATCAAGCATGCGTCCCACCAGGAGTGGTTCTTCGGCGAGACGATCGAGCACTACGAGGAACACGCGAAGGAACTCGACGCGATCCTCGGCGCAGGGTGAGGGGGAGACGACGATGACCGCAGAGGAAGTCAGCACCGCGCCGGCCGAGGAGGCCGGGAACCAGCGCCTCTCGATCCTGCTCGCGATGGCGATGTTCGTGCTCGTCGTCGACACGTCGCTGATGAACGTGTCGATCTCGGCCGTCGTCGCAGGACCTCGGCACGACCGTGAGCTCCGTGCAGTCGGCGATCGCGCTCGAGGCGTTGGTCTCGGCCGCCTTCATCCTGATCAGCAGCAAGGTCGGCGACCTCATCGGCCGCAAGCGGGCGTACACGCTCGGCCTGCTGGGCTACGCGATCGGCGCGCTGGCCATGACCCTGACCCAGACGATCCTCCCGGTCATCATCTTCTGGGCGATCTTCGGCGGCCTCGGCGCGTCGCTGCTGCTCCCCGCGATGCAGTCCCTGATCCACGGCAACTTCGAGGGCGTGGCGCAGAAGAAGGCCTACGCGATGGTCGGCGCCGCGGCGGCGATCGCCGCGGCTGTCGGGCCGCTCCTCGGCGGGTTCGTGACGACGTTCCTCTCGTGGCGGGTCGGGTTCCTGCTCGAGGTCGTGATCATCGGCGTCGTCCTGTCCGGCCTCGGGCTCGTCAAGGACGTGCCGTACACGGGCAAGCGGGGCATCGACCTGGTCGGCGCCGCGCTCTCCGTCATCGGCATGGGCGGGATCGTGCTCGGCATCCTCATCTGGCAGGAGGGCGGCGAGCGCGTGCTCGCGATCATGGCGCTCGGCGCCATCTCCATGGCCGTGCTCGGCTGGTGGCTCGTGCGTCGCAAGCGGGCCGGGGCGCTCACCCTGCTGGATCCCGACCTGTTCCGCTCGATCCACTTCCGGATCGGCATCACCCAGCAGATGCTCCAGCAGATCGCGCTCGGTGGCGCGATGATCGCCCTCCCGATCTTCCTGCAGATGGTCCTCGAGTACAACGCGCTCCAGGCCGGCCTCTCGCTCGCGCCGCTGTCCCTGAGCATGTTCGCGGTCGCGCTCGTCGCCGGCCGCCGCACCGGCCGTCAGCGGCCGGCCGTCATCGTGCGCGCGGGCTTCGGCCTCCTGCTCCTCGGGATGGTCATCCTGCTGCCGCTCGTCCCCCGGGTCGACTCCGGCTGGTGGCTCGTCGTCCCGCTGGCGATCGCCGGCTCGGGCCTCGGGCTCCTCGTCTCGCAGCTCAACAACTTCACCCTCGCGCCGATCTCCGAGGAGGGCATCAGCGAGGCAGCGGGCGTGAACTCCGCCGCGGGGTCGTTCGGCCTCTCGTTCGGCCTCGCGATGGCGGGTGGGCTGATGCTCGCCGTGCTTGCCTTCTCGTTCACGAGCCTGTCCGAGCAGAGCACGGTCCTCACCACGGCCGAGCAGCAGACGGTCGCTGCCGCGCTCGAGGAGGACGCCCAGGTGATGACCACCACCGCGCTCGACCAGATGCTGGCCGACGAGCCCGAGGCGACCGCCGACGAGATCATCCGCATCAACGACGAGGCGCGAACGGTCTCGCTCCAGGTCGCGCTGCTCGTGCCGACGCTCGCCGCGCTGCTCGGGCTGCTCAACTCGATGCGCATGATGGGCCTGCCCGACATCAAGCCCAGCGCCGAGCTCGAAGGCCTCATCGGCGGCTAGGGCGGCGCGGGCGCGTCAGCCCGACAGGAGGTTCCGATGGGACACGAGAACGGCCACGCGCCGGACGACCTCGACGAGGAGGACCTGCCGCTCGACCCCGACGAGGCGGCGGCCGGCGCCGCGACCGCCGCGGACCCGGTCGACGAGAGCCTCGACGAGCGGGTCGGCGCGGTGATCGACGAGCTTGGCGGGGTGGACGTGCGCCGGGACGGCGCGAGCGTGTCGTTCGCCGCGGGCGGCGCCGTGTTCGCGGTCCTGGGCGGCGACGTCCTCGAGGTGGCGCTCGACGCCACGGTCCTCAAGGCCGCGCTCAAGACGCCCGACACGGCGGCCTCGGTTCGTGGCCCCGGGTGGATCGCGTTCTCGCCCCAGGCCGTCGACCGGTTCGCGCTCGACCGCGCGGAGGCCTGGGTCCGCTTCGCCCACCGGCGCGCCACGGGCCGCTGATCGGGGCTTCTGGATCGCCCAGCGTTCCAAACGGCGCTCGCCGACGTCGATTGGAACCGCACGTGTTCCATCCAGCGCCAGACGAGCCCCAGCTGGAACGGACCCGGTTCCAACGGACCGCTTCGGGCGCGGAATGGAACGCCCGGCGATCCACGGCCGCCAGAAGGCGCGCAACGCCTCGGGCCTGAGCCGGACACGAAGCGACCCCGGTCGGTGACCGGGGTCGTCGGTTGTGCGGGCCGGGACGTCCCGGCGCGGGTCAGGCCTTCGGCGCGGCGAGCCCCGTGAGCTGGAACGCCGTCTCGAGCTGCTCGAGCGGGCGGAAGCCCACGACGCCCTGCGGCTGCGCGCCCGGCTTGAAGTAGGCGATCGTCGGGATGCTCATGATCCCGAACGCCTGCGACAGGCGGGGGTTCGCGTCGACGTCGACCTTGACGACGTCCACGACGCCGTCGTACTTCTCGGCCAGCTTCTCCATCTCCGGCGCGACCATCTTGCAGGGCCCGCACCAGGCGGCCCAGAAGTCGACGACGACCGGCTTGTCGTTGTTCAGGACGAGCGCCTCGAAGGTGTCATCCGTTGCTGCCTTGATCTCCGCCACGAGGCAGATCCTTTCTCCTGCCAGCCGGCAGGCCTCCCAGGCCCGGTCAGCGGGCGAGCGATTGAAGAAGCTGGGTCGCCTCGAGGATCCGCGGATCCGAGAGGCGGTAGTAGACCGTGCTGCCGTCGCGGCGCGCCGTGACGAGCCCGGCCGAGCGGAGCACCGAGAGGTGCTGGCTCATGTTCGGCACCTGGCAGGCCACCCGCCCCGCAAGCTCGCCCACGGACGCCTCGCCACCGGCGAGGGACTCGAGGACGCACAGGCGCTTGGGGTCACCGAGGGCACGAGCGACGGCGGCAGAGCGCTGTCGATCCTCCTCGGTGGTTGCCAGGTTGTCGATCACGTCATCAAGTCTGTCACTGGTTGCGCAAAGACGCAAGTCCCCGTTTGCGCGACCCCGCGGCGTCGTATCCTCGGCGGCGATGAGCGACCGACCCGTCACCCTCGCCGGCATCGTGGAGACACGGGTGCTCCTGGGGGACCGCGTCCACCACACGCCGATGCTGTCGTCCGCGACCGCGGGCCGCGTCACCGCCGAGGCGACCGGCGTGCTCCCGAAGGACGGCCGGCTGTACCTCAAGGCCGAGCACCTGCAGAAGACCGGGTCGTTCAAGGCGCGCGCGGCCCTCGCCCGCGTCCAGTCCCTGACCGCCCACGAGCGGGCGCGCGGCGCGATCACGATCTCCGCCGGCAACGCCGGACAGGCCTACGCGTGGGCGGGCCGCGAGGCGGGCGTCCCGGTGACCGTCGTGATGCCGGCGGCGGCCGTCGAGTCGAAGGTCGCGGCATGCCGCGAGTACGGCGCCGAGGTCGTCCTGTACGGCACGCACGTGGGCGAGAGCCTCGAGCGCCTCGAGGAGCTCCGCGTCGAGCGTGGTCTCACCCTCGTGCATCCGTACGACCAGCCGGAGGTGCTGCTCGGCAACGGATCGTGCGGCCTCGAGATCCTCGAGGACCTGCCGGACGTCGACGTCGTCGTCGTGGGGGTCGGTGGCGGCGGGCTGATCGGCGGGGTGACGGTCGCGCTCAAGGAGTCGCGGCCCGCGGTCCGCGTGTACGGCGTCGAGCCGCACGGGTCCGAGGCGATGACGATGGGCCTCGCGGCCGGCGAGCCCGTCCGCGTGACGCCCGTGAGCGTGGCCGACGGCCTCGGCGCGCCGTCCGCCGGGCGGCTCGCGCTCGACGTCGTGCAGCGCTACCTCGATGGCGTCGTCCTCGTGGACGACGAGACGATCCTCGGCGGGCTGCGGTTCGCCCTCGAGCGGACGAAGCAGGTCCTGGAGCCCGCGGGCGCCGCGGCGCTGGCGGCGGTGCTGACGGGCGCGATCCCGATCCGGGACGGCGACCGGGTGTGCGTGATCCTGTCCGGCGGCAACGTCGCGACCGACCGCCTCGCGGACCTCCTGGCACGCGCCCGGCCGATCCCGGCCGCCACCGCCGCATGACCGACGGCGGCGAGGTGTCGCTCCCGGCCGAGCCGCCGCGCCCCCCGGCGCCGCCCGACGGGCCGCCCCGGCTCGTCTACGACGGCGCGTTCATCGGCCCGATGCTCCCGCCCGACCTCGTGCCGGCTGCCGCCGGCTCCGCTCCCGCGCCCGTGAGCGACGCCGTCCTCGCGATCCCGCTCGGGACCCGCAAGCTCGTCGGCCACGCCCTCGACCTGCTGACCCGCTCCGACTCCGGCCTCCGGTCGGCGAGCTTCTACATCGGGCTGATGCTGCTCGTGACCGTCGCGCCGGTCGTGATGCTCGTCGGGATCGGCGCGAGCCTCGGCGAGCCGATGTTCGATCCCGAGGCGGACTCGAGCCTGAACATCCCGATCATCCTCGCCGCGTGCCTCGCGTTCCTCGGCTACATGGCCGCGAGCACCGAGGCCAGGACGCTCGCGGTCGCGGTCATCGGCGGTCGGGCGGAGCAGCGGCCGCTCGCGCTGCGCGAGTCGATCTCGATCGCCCGTCGCCGGTTCTGGCGGGTGTTCGGGGCGACCCTCCTCGTCGGGCTCGTCGCGGGCATCCTCTCGTCGCTCGTCCAGCTGGTGTTCGTGTTCATGCTCGGCAACCGGGAGGAGATCAACTTCGGCGTGTCGCTGATCGTGGGCACGCTCGCTGGGGCGCCGTTCGCGTACGTCGCCGCCGGGATCGTCCTGGGTGAGGTCGGCGTGTTCGAGGCGATCCAGCGCTCGTTCCGCCTCGCCCGGTCGCGCTGGCGGCTCGCGCTGGTCGTGGCCCTGTTCGGCATCGCCTCGCAGTTCATCGTGCTGTTCGGGGTGTCGATCGGCGGCGACGTGGTCGTCCGCGTCGTCGACGGGACGGGCATCGCGGACTCGTTCCCGCCGGCGCTCGTGATCCCCCTCGTGGCCGCGCTCGTGTTCGCGTTCGGGACGCTGCTGTTCCTCGTCGAGGCCATCACCGCGGCCCCGGCGGTGTTCGCCTTCGAGGCGCTGACCCACTACACGCACGGCCTCGAGGCGGGCCGCGAGCGACCGGTGTCGGGCGACAGCATCTGGAGCCCGTGGATGACGCCGGGCCTGCTCGTCGGCGCCGTGCTCGGTGTCCTCGCGCTCGCCATCGGCCTCGCCGGGATCGCCGGCAGCGCGGCGATCGGCCACTAGGGGAGCGGCCGCTACGGCAGCGGTCGCCACGCCCTCGCGAGCAGGAGCCCGACACCCACGAGCGCGACGCCGAGGGCGACGAACCCGACCGTCAGCTCCACGGTCTCGGCCCGCGTGATCGTCGCCGTCGGCAGGTCCTCGAACACCTGCTGGAGCTGTGCGGCGCTCTCGGCGGGCGAGTAGGTGCCGCCGGTCATCTTGGCGACCGCCGTCAGGCTGTCCTCGTCGATCCCGCGCCGAAAGCCGCCGCCACCGAACCCGAACCCGCCGTTCCCGAACCCGTTGCCGCCGCCCTGGCCGGGCTCGTTGCCGATCAGCCGCTGGCGGCACACCGGGTCGATCTGCCCGCCGTCCACCGTCCCGAACCCGATCGTGTACACGCGCAGCCCGCGATCGGCGGCCTGCGTGGCCGCGTCGATCGGGTCGATGCCGGCGTTGTTGGCGCCGTCGGTCAGGACGACGATGATCGCCGGCGAGTACGCACCCGGCAGGACGGCCGCGGGCGGGAGGCCGGGTCGGCCGTCGATGTCCGCGGGCGCGACGTTGGCGTCGAGGGCCGCGATCGCGTCGATCGCCGTGAGGATGCCGCTGCCGATCGCGGTGCCGCGGCCGGTCGTGAGGCTCTCGATCGAGGCCAGGAGGTCGTCCTGCCGGTCGGTCGGCTGCTGGATGATCGCCGCCAGCGAGCTGAACGCGACGATCCCGATCTGGGTGCCGTCGGGAATGCCCCTCACGAACGCGGAGGCCGCGTCCTGCGCGGCGCGCAGCCGCGTCGGGTCGATGTCGTTGGCGCACATGCTCCCCGACACGTCGAGGGTGAGCAGGATCGTCGTCCGGTTCGCCGGCACGCTCAGGACCGCGACCGGTCGCAGGAGCGCGATGCCCATGACCGCCACGGCGACGGCGAGCAGCGCGAACGGCAGGTGACGCCGCCAGCGGCGCCGCGACGGACCGGCGGCAAGCAGCAGCGACACGCTGGAATAGCGCGCGGCCGGTGGCCGGCGGCGACGCCGGGCCCACGCGTAGAGGGCGACCAGCGCGGGGACGAGCAGGAGCACCGGGAGGAGCTCGGCCCACAGGAACGTCACGGGAGCCTCCCGCTCCGGGCGAGCGAGACCGAGACGCCGGCGAGCAGCAGCACGAGACCCAGCGCGGCGACGAGCGCGGTCAGCTCGAGGTCCTCGGTGCGGCTCACGAGCGCCCGCGCGAGCTGGTCGTAGGCGAGCGCGGGCCGCGCGTCCGCGACGGCCGCGTACGTGCCCGCCGACGTGTCGGCGATCCGCTGGAGCGTCGCCTCGTCGAGGCGCGTCTGGACCTGGAACCCGTCGAGGTCGAGGGTGGCGCCCTCGGGCGAGCCCACCCCGACGGTGATGATCCGGATGCCCTGCGAGGCGGCGATCCGCGCGGCCGCGTCGGGGTCGGAATCCTCGGTGTTCTCGCCGTCGCTGAACAGGACGACGACCGTCGCGGGCCGGCTGCCCGGCTCGACTCCCTGGGGCGTCTCGGTCGGCTGGGGCGAGCGGCTGCTGTAGTAGTCGGCGGGGGTGTCGGCCTGTGCGGCCGCGATCGCCTCGAGCGTCGAGACGATGCCGCTGCCCAGCGACGTGCCCTCGGTCGGCGTCAGGCGTCCGATCGCGGCGAGGACGGCCGACATGTCGCTCGTCGGGGCCTGGACGGCCATGCCTGCGTTGCTGAACGCGACGACGCCGATGACGACGCCCGGCGGCCGTCGCCTCGACGATCTCGCGAGCTGCGGCCTTCGCGGCCTCCATCCGGCTGGGCTCGACGTCGGTCGCGCCCATGCTCGCCGAGACGTCGAAGGTGAGCATGAGCGTGCCCTCGAGGCGCGGGACGGCGATCGTCGCCTGGGGCCGGGCGAGCGCGACGCCGAACACGACGAGCGCCGCGATGACGAGCGCCGCCGGGACGCGGTCGCGGCCGCGGGTCCGCGCGCCGGCCGAGGCCGGGACGGTGCCCGTGAGCTGCTCCACCCGGCCGTGCCGCCGGCGGTCGATCCGCCGCGCGACGAGGATCCCAAGCGGCACGAGCGCGATCGAGAGCAGGAGCGCCGGCCAGATGAACGTCATGCGATGGCCCGCCGCCGTCGACGCCGCGCCGCCATGCGGACGATCGCGCCAACGAGGTCCTCGTCCGTGGAGAGCGCGAGGACCTCCACGCCGGCCCGCGCGAAGGCGCGGTCGATCTCGGCCTCGCGCGCCTGGGCCGCGGCGGCGAACCGCTTCCGGAACGCGGCGTCGCCGGTGTCGATCTCGAGCTGCTCCCCGGTCTCCGCGTCGCGGACGAGCACGAGCCCGACGTCCGGCAGCTCACGCTCGCGCGGGTCGACGAGACGCACGGCGAGCAGCTCGTTGCGCTGGTTGAGGAGGTGGAGCGGTCGCTCCCAGCCCGGCTGGCTGATGAAGTCGGACACGATCACGATGAGCGAGCGCCGCTTGATCGTGCGGACCGCTCGCTCGAGGAGCGCCGTGAGGTCGGTCGCGGGGGCGGCGTCGAGGGCAGGCTCGGCGAGCAGGCCGTCCACGAGGCGCAGGACCGCCATCCGGCCCGATGCGACGGGGACCGTGCGCGGCGTGCCCCCGCCGTCGACGAGCGCGCCGATCCGGTTGCCGCGCCGGGTGAGCACCCGGGCGAGCGTCGCGACGAAGTCGACGAGCACGGTCCGCTTCTGGCGGTCCCCGCCGACCGTCCCGAAGTCCACCGACGGGCTCACGTCGAGCAGGAACCACGCGGTCAGCTCGCGCTCCTCGTGGTACTCGCGGACGTAGGGCGTGTCGGTCCGCGCGGTGACGTTCCAGTCGATGTACCGCGTGTCGTCGCCGGGCTGGTACTCGCGCAGCCCCGCGAGGTCCACCCCGGAGCCGCGGAACAGGCTCCGGTACTCGCCCTGGAGCAGGCCGTCCAGGCGGCGGATGACCGTCCAGTCGAGGCGCTGGAGGACGCGCTCAGGCGCGGGCGACGAGGACGCCATGGTCACGCAGCGGGACGGTGGGTGCGGCGACGCGGTCGAGGATCGTGGCCAGGATGCGGTCGGCGGTGACGTCCTCGTTGAGCGCCTCGTACGAGAGCACGAGCCGGTGGCGCATGACGTCCGTGGCCATGTCGAGCACGTCGTCGGGGAGGACGTACTCGCGGCCCCGCAGCAGCGCGAGGGCGCGGGCGGTGAGGATCAGGTTGATCGACGCCCGCGGGCTCGCCCCGTACGTGATGAACCGAGCGAGCTCGGGCATGCCGAGCCGGCCCGGCGTCCGGGTCGCGATCGCGAGCCGGACCGCGTAGTCGTACAGCGCCGGGTCCACGTACACGGCGTCCGCGGCCCGCTGGAGCGCCACGAGCTCGGCGGTCGAGAGCACCTGCGTGACGCGCTCGAGGGCGTTGGTCATCCGCTCGACGATCGCGAACTCCTCGGTCGGCGTCGGGTAGCCGACGACGACCTTGAGCATGAACCGGTCGACCTGCGCCTCCGGCAGGGGATAGGTGCCCTCGGTCTCGATCGGGTTCTGGGTCGCCAGGACGAGGAACGGCTCCGGGACCGGGTGGGTCACGTGCCCGATCGTGACCTGGCGCTCCTGCATCACCTCGAGCAGGGCGCTCTGGACCTTCGCCGGCGCACGGTTGATCTCGTCGGCGAGGAGGAGGTTCGTGAACACCGGGCCCGAGCGAGGTCGAGAACTCGCCCGTCTTCTGGTTGTAGATCCGGGTGCCGACGAGGTCCGCCGGCACGAGGTCGGGCGTGAACTGGATCCGCTTGAAGTCGCCGCCGACCGCCTGCGCGAGGGTCTTGATGGCCATCGTCTTGGCGAGGCCCGGGACGCCCTCGACGAGCAGGTGGCCGCGCGCCAGCAGGGCGACGAGCATCCGCTCGAGCAGGTGGTCCTGCCCCACGATGACCTTCTTGACCTCGTACAGCAGCCGCTCCATCGGGACGGCGGCTGCCGGCTGCGCCTTGGGATCGGGGTCCACGGGGTGCGCCTCCTCGATGCGGCTAGTAGTTGGGCAGGCCGGCGGCGCCGCCCGCGACGTCGATGGGCACGGCAAGGCCGATGCCGATGAACACGTGCTCCTGGGTGGGGTTGAGCAGCGCGACGACGATGCCCACGACCCGGCCCGCGCGGTCGAGCAGCGGCCCGCCGGAGTTGCCCGGGTTGACCGCGGCGTCCACCTGGATGAGGCCGCTCATGACGTCGTCGGTCACGGGATCCCGGAACGAGCGCTCGAGGCCGGACACGACCCCGGTGCTCATCGACCCGTACAGGCCGAACGGGTTGCCGACGATGTAGGCATCGCTGCCGATCCGCAGGCTGGCCGGGTTGCCGAGCACCGCCGGGACCACGAGCCCCGGCACCTGGTCGGGGCTGACGACGGCGATGTCGGTGTCCTCGTCCTGCGCGGTGACGCTCCCGGGGACCTTGGACCCGTCGGCGAAGCGCAGGGTGATCGTGTCGGCGTCCTTGACGACGTGGAGGGCGGTGAGGACGTCGCCGGCGTCGTTGATCACGACGCCCGTGCCCTCGCCGGTGGACGGCGTGTCCTCGCCCGTGTCGCGGTCCGCGTCGATGAGCACGATCGACGGCTGGATGGCGGTGTAGATGGCCTCGGCGAACGGCGGCGCCGGCGTCTGCGAGGCCAGGGCATCGTCGATCGCCTGCCGCACGTCCGCACCCGTCAGCGGGGCAACGGCGGGCTGCATGGCGCCGTACCCGAGCACGAGGCCCAGCATCACGGCCGCCCCGACGACGAACGGCGCGGCCCGGCGGACGATCCCGCGCCGGGGCGCCGGGCGTGCGATCGCGTCGGCGTCGGCGGTCAGGGACGGCGCAGGTTCGGGCGGCTCGTCCGGGAGGTAGGTCACGGGCGGGGAGCTCCGGTGGGACGGCGGACGGCGCGTGGCGCCGGGTGACATCGTGGCGCGAAACGCGAAACGCTGCTCGCGACGGTGCTTCGAGGGTTGTTCGCGCGCTGGCTCGGCCACGGTTTCGCCGTCGGCGCCGGTCACTCCGCCGTGACGAAGCCCACGATTGCCTCGACGAGGCCGTCGGCCAAGGCGTGGCATCGCGTCAGCGTAGCCCGCGACGATCTCAGCCGGGCTGATCGTCGATCGGCGCCCGCGTCTCCGACTTGTAGACGTGGTTGGCGTCGGCGATCGTCACCCGCACCTTGTCCGTGGCGTCGCTGCCCAGGGCGGCGAAGATCCTGTCCGCATCGGACCCTGGGACCTGGGCGTCGTTGGCGGCCGAGACCACGAGCGCGCGACCGCGGTACGCATGCAGCGAGGCGAGCGGGTCCGCGAGGATCAGCTCCCGAGCGACCCGCTGCTGGAGCGGCGAGTGGGTCGCCTGCCACAGGCCCGCTGCCTCGGGGATCGCCGAGAGATCGGGTTCGGTCGCCTCCGGGTCCAGCATCGCCGCGCGAAAGGTGCCGAGCGCCTCGTCCGCGACGGCGGCGTCGGCTCCCGCCTTGCTGTGCATCGCCCGGATCTGCTCGATCGCGGTGTCAAGGAGCGAGCGCGAAGGCCCGGACAGGCTGACGAAGCCGCCGAAACGCGGATCGTGCTGCTTCGCGATCGCCGCCGACGACGCGTGGATCGATCCTTCGCTGTGGCCGAGCAGGAAGATCGAGCCGCATCCATCCCGACTCGCGAGCTCGTCGAACGCCGCCAGGGCTTCGTCGACGTAGTGGGCCAGCGAGAGCACCTCGAGCATCGCCAGGTCCGCCGGCGCGTTGCTCTGCGGCATGTTGACGCCCGAGCCGACCTTGTCGAAGCGGATGGATCCGACGCCGCGCGCCTGCAGTGCGAGCGCGAGCTGCGCGCCGCTGCCGTTGCTGCCCGGCAGGAGCGGCGACGTCCAGTCGCGGTCGGTCGGCCCGCTCCCTGCGAAGAACACGACGCACGGCGCGGCACCGTCGCCCGCCGGCCAGGAGATCGTCGAAGGCAACACGTAGTCGGGCCTGGTGATGACCACGCCCTCGTCCACCGCGACCTCCTTCATCCGTTCACAGGCTCTCAGTCGATGCCCAGCTCGTGGAGCCGGTCCTCGTCCTCGATCCCGAGGTGGTGGGCGAGCTCGTGGAGGATCGTGACCCGGACCTCGTCGGCGAGGTCGAGCGGGTCGGGGAAGTCCTCCTCCAGCGGCAGCCGGAACAGGATGATCCGGGTCGGGACCGGGAGCCAGTCGCCGCCCCACTCGTCGAGCGGCACGCCCTCGTACAGGCCGTACAGCGTCTCGTCCGGGCCGAGGTTGTTCTCGCGCCGCTGGTCGGCGTCGGGCTCGTCGGCGATGACGATCGCGATCTCGTCGAGGGCCGCCCGGAACGGCTGCGGGATCCCGGCGACGGCGCGACCCACGAGGACGTCGAACCGCTCGTGACGGGCGCGCGGACGCCGATCGGCGAGGCGGGACCCGCGGCGGCGCTTGACCATGGCGCCCGTATCCTAGCGGCGATGGCCCCCGATCCCGCCGCCGCGCTCGAGCCGTGGGCGCCCGACCTGCTGCTCGCCCCGCCGCCGGACCCGGCGCGGGTGCCGGACGGGTTCGTCGTCGCCGCCGACGACGGGTCGCGGCTCCACTTCCTCGACTGGGGCGGACCTGCTGGAGCGAGCACCGGTGAGGCGGCGGCCAGCTCGTCCGGCGTGCTCCTGCTCCCGGGGCTCCTCCAGCCGGCGTCGTCGTGGTCGCCCGTGGCGCGGCGGCTCGCCTCGGCCACGCGTGTCGTCGTCGCGGACCTCCGCGGCCAGGGGCTCTCGGACGCGCCGATGACGGGCTACGACCCGGCGACGCTTGCGTCGGACGCCGTCGCCGTCGCGGAGGGCTCCGGGCTCCTCGCGCGGCGGTTCGATCGTGATCGCGGGTCACGGGTTCGGCGCGATCGTGGCGGTTGCGACCGCGACGGCGCTCGGGGACCGGTGTGCCGGCCTCGTGCTCGTCGACGGCGGCTGGGAGCGGCTCGAGGTGACAACGGACGTCGACGTCGACGAGTTCCTCCGCGGCCTCGACGAGCCGCCCGAGGTGCTGCGCACCCTCGACGCGTATCTCGCGGACCGCCGCGGGTTCGACCCCGCGACCTGGGACGCGGACCAGGAGCGCGCGGCCCGGGACGCCGTCGTGGAGACGGCCGCCGGGCACGTGGTCCGCGCCGTCCGGCCGCACGTCGTGGACGCGATCGTCCGGTCGATGTTCTCGTGGGACCCCGCGGCGGGGCTGGCGGCCGTGGACACGCCCGTGACCGCGCTCGTCGCGCTCGGTGCGGGCGACCCGGATGCCCGACTCGCGGAGCTGCGGCGGACCGCGCTGGCGCGCGCGGCGGCCGGCCGCTCGCCGATCCGGATCACCGGGTTCCCCGGGGTCGCCCACAACCTCATGCGGTACCGGCCGGCCGACGTCGCGGCCGCGATCCTCGGAACCGCCTGACGCCGCCGCGCCGGCCTCGCTAGCATCGGGCGCACCGCCCCATCCCGGAGACCCGATGCGCTTCGTCTACTCGCCGCTGCACCTCGGCCACGACATCCGGACGCAGACGATCCTCGGCGTCCAGGTCGAGGCGAACGAGGTCGCGGAGCGCGCGGAGGTCATCCGGTCGACGCTCCTCGCCGACGGCGGGTTCGAGGCGGTCGTGCCGTCGACCCACGGTCCGGAGCCGATCACCGCGGTCCACGACCCGGGGCTGCTGCGGTTCCTCGAGGAGGCGTGGGACGAGGCGGTCCGCCAGGGCCACCCGTATGACTTCCTCGCGCCCGAGACGATCCCGAATGCCGCCATGACCGAGGGCATGGCCGTCGGGGCGCGCCACGAGGCCACCAAGATCGACGGGCGTGCCGGCTACTGGGCCCTGGACACGTCGACGTACATCCTCGAGGGGACGTACGCCGCGGCCCGCGCGGCCGTGGACGTCGCGCTCACGACGGTCGATCTCGTCCTCGGCGGGGAGCGGGCCGCGTACGGGCTCTGCCGCCCGCCCGGGCACCATGCCGCCCGGGCGATGTACGGCGGCTTCTGCTACTTCAACAACGCCGCGATCGCGGCTGCGGCGGTCGCCCGCGAGACCGGCGAGCACGTCTCGATCCTCGACGTCGACTTCCACCACGGCAACGGCACCGAGCAGATCTTCTGGCGGCGGGGCGACGTGCTGTACGTCAGCCTCCACGCGCACCCCGACCGACAGTACCCGTACGTGCTCGGCTGGGAGGACGAGACGGGCGAAGGCGACGGCGCCGGCGCGAACCTCAACATCCCGCTGCCCGCGAAGACGTCCGACGAGGACTACCTGGACGCCCTCGACCGGGGCCTCGCGCGGATCGCCGACGAGCCCGGCGACGTGGTCGTCGTCTCGCTCGGCTTCGACACCTACGGCAAGGACCCGATCGGGGACTTCGCGCTCACGACGCCCGTCTACCACGAGTGCGGGCGGCGGGCGGCCGCCCTCGGCAAGCGGCTCGTGATCCTCCAGGAGGGCGGCTACCACGTGGGCGACATCGGCGAGAACGCCCGCGCCTGGCTCCGCGGTGCCGAGGGCCGGCCGTTCGACGCGACGCGGGTCGACTGAGCCTCGTCAGTCGCCGGCGGGTTCGGCCGGCTCGACACGCCCGAACGGCGTCGCCGGGAAGCCGCCGATGAGCGCCTCGACGATCGTCGCCGCGGCCTCGTCCGGCGACTGCAGCGAGGTGTCCACCTCGAGGTCGTAGCCGCCCGCGCGGTGGACGACGTCGAACATGGCCGCGGCCTGGCCGATCGTGCGGTCCTTGCGCTCCGCCTCGCGCCGGACGACGGTCTCGAGCGGACAACGCACGCCGACGAACAGGACCTCGTGGTCGCGCAGCCGCGTCGCGAGGTCCGGCAACCAGCCCGGCTCGAGGAGGACGTGGTCCACGATCACGGACAGGCCCGCGTCGGCGAGCGCGGCGACCATCCGGTGCATCCCATCGACGAGCCGGTGCCCGAGCTCGCCGGTCACGATCCGGAACGGCGCGTGCGAGCCCGGCTCGGCGGGGACGTAGCGGAACACCTCGCCCCAGAGCGGCAGGTCGAGGTATGCCTTCGGCAGTGCGAACACGACGGTGTCGATGCCGATGCCCAGCCAGGCGCCGTCGAGCCGTGCCTGCAGGGCGCGGCTGAGCGTCGACTTGCCGGCGCTCGAGGTGCCATTGAGGACGATGACGCGTCCACGGGTCGCCATGCCGCAATGATGACCTGACCGTGCAGCGTCGAGCCGGCCCGATCCGGTGAACGATCAGACGACCACGTCGACGACATTCTCCGCGCGATCGAGCGCCGCCCGGAACGTGGTCCTGTCCACGAGCAGCCCGCCGGTGCGATAGGGCTCGGTGGCTCGGCGCGCCTCCAGCGCGCGGCCGTTGACCCGGATCTCGCTCGGACCGACGCCGTCCCCGGCCAGCTCGTAGCGGAACCTGATGCGCCGGCCCTCACGCACGAGATCGAGGCAGGCGCCGTCGGCGCGGCGGGGCAGCACCGGGTCGATGACCACGTCGTCGTACCAGCCCCGGATGCCCATGATCCGCTCGACGAGCTGGGCGAGAAAGATGCCGGGACCGCTGGAGTACACGCGCCAGCCACCGCGCACGCCGACCCGACCGCTGCGCAGCCGGCCGAACCGCCGGCTTGCCTCGTCGCGATCGGCGAAGGCGGCGTCCGAGCTGCTGAAGTACGCGTTCGCCTGGCGCGACGACCGCGTGGGGCACCGAGTGCTCGATGCCGACCGGGCACACGGCGAGCAGCCCGTCGAACGCCTCGTCGGCCATGCCGAGCCGCGTCATCGCCTGCACGTAGCGGAGATGCGCGTGGACGTACTGCAGCCCGATCTCGCGCCCGAACGAGGCGGCCGACTCGGCGCGGCGGAACAGGGTCTCCGTCCCGCCGTGGTAGGCCATCGGCCGGTCCATCAGGCGCACGCCATCCGGGAAGGACAGGTGCCGCCGCACGAGCCTCCATGTGCCTGCGGGCCTGGGCCGGCGTGAACATGCCGCTGATGACGCCGCGGGTCATCGGGATCAGCCGGTAGTGGACCCCGGTGCGCCGGTCGAGCGGATGGAGCAGGGGCTCGGGTCCGTCCGCCCCCAGCTCGACGAGCCCGGCGACGATGCCGTCGGGGACGAGGAGCCGGTTGAAGTCGGCCCGCATCCGCGCACACAGGTCGGCCAGGCGGTCGGCGAGCGCCATATCGGCTGGCCCTGCCGCGCCGCTCGAGTGCGACCCGGTAGCGGCCGAGCGTCTCGTACGCGAGCTCGACGGTCCAGCTGCTCACGAGGCGCTCCGCGCGGGCGGGGTCCGCAGGCTGGAGGGTGTCCTCCCAGTCCCCGTTGCCGAACCGCAGGAGCGCGGTCCCGGGGGCGAACCGGGACTCGATCCGGTCCACCTGGCGCCGCACGTGGTCGGTGATCGGCTCATCGACGCCGGGGTCGTCCGCATACCCGACGCGCTCATCGAGGATCGACAGGTCGCCGGTCGCCTCGAGGTAGTCGCACAGCGCCTTGATCGGCCAGACGACGATGTCACCATGGCTGTCAGGCGCCCGCACCTCGCGGTAGCGGTCGATCATGAACCACTGCGGCCAGTCGCCGGTCGTGCGCTCCTGGTTGGCGTAGACGACACGCAGCACGTCGGCGATCGCCGCGTGGCGTCCTGAGGCCGACAGGAGCTCCACGGGCCCCTGGCACACGTCGCGCAGGCCCCACGCGCCGCCGCCGTACTGCTCGAGCCCGTGCGGGCTCGACAGGTGGATGTCGGCGTCGTGAGACGAGCCAGGGCACCGCCTCGTCGAGCCGCGCGAACGCCGTGGCGCTGTCTGCGCCGCCAGTGACCCGGATCGCGCTCCCGGCCGGATCGCCGGCCATCGCCATCTTCGTCTCCGGCCCGGCGCCGCCGTCGGCAAGGCGGTCGGCCCGTGCCTCGGCCTGCGCTGCGTCCAGGATGCTGCCGGTGACCGCCAGCCGGAACCGGGTGACCGGCCGGGTCTGCACGGTCGTCCACCCCAGCCCACGCTCGACGCCGTCAGCGTGCAGGGCCGCGTCGCCGGCCATCCGGGCGACCTGATCTCCATCGGGCGTGACGACGATGAACGTCGCAGCCGGGTAGTGACGCGCCATCATCGTGCCCGGTCCCGGCCGGATCGTCAGCCGCCCCTGTCCATCGTCGATCCGGACCGTCGGTGGCGGACCGTGCTCGTCCTGGCCCGCGACGATCGCGTCGGTGATCAGCAGCTCGACGGGGCCGCCACGCTCGACCGCGATGTCGAGGACGCATGTCGGCTCGTCGGCCGACGTCGCCATGCGGATGTCGATCGTCCGGTCCCCGTCGTCGTAGACCCAGCGGGCACCGCGCGGCGTCATCGAGAACGCGGACGGCAGGCCGAGCAGCGTCCAGTCCTCCGCGTCGCGGACGAAGATCCGGCGGCCGCTGCTGCGCACGATGCCGATGGGATCCCGGCGCACCGTCAGCAGCCGGTTGAACACGCTGTTGCCGATCGCGAGCTGCGAGCCGAAGACGCCGTCCATCCACGCGGTGACCGTCAGCGTCTCGTCGTCGGGGAGCGGCGCCGTGCCGCCGCGGAGGACGTGCCCGGTCGGGCGTTCCTGGACGAGCTCCTTGGCCCGCAGCACGACGTGCTCGTCGGCGCCCCGGAAGAACGAGTGTCGGACACCGTCCCGAATCTCCTCGTTGCGCCAGGGTGGCCCGAACAGCCGCTCGATGTCCGCTTGGGGCAGGTCGCGGCTGGGGAACAGGACCGGTCGGTCGAACGGCGTCGACGCCCGGATCGGGTTCCGCGCGCCCTGCAACGGGCCGGCCCCATCGGGGTGCGGGGCACGCTCGACGACACCGGCGCGTGAAGTCGCGAGGCGGCCAACCGCCTCGGCCACCACTGCCAGGTCCGCAGGTCCGGACGCCCCCGGATGGTCGGCTCGATAGACGCCGACGAACGCGGTCTCCTCGGATGCGCCGGGCCGGAGACGGATCCGCCGGCCCTGGAGGACGGGCATGGCGACCTCGTACTGGAGGCGCCTGCTGGCCAGCCGGGGACGGCCGAGCGCCTGTGGCTCGCCGGTCGACCGCGAGGCAGTCCCGTACAGCTGGAACGCGTCGGTGAGGTAGCCGGTCGCGCCGCCTGCGCACGCGTGGGCGACCCATGGGTGGGCGCCGGCCTGCGCGAGGTTCTGCCGTGAGCACACGACGTACCCCAGCGACGGATCCCGGAGGACGGTGTGGTCGATGTACTGGCTCGTGTACAGCTCGTTCGTCCGGACATGCGACTCGAGTCCGAGCCCCAGGTCCTGGGCGAGCACCAGATCGAGGTTCCGTCGCCGCCCGGAGCGATCGGTGAGCCGGCAGCGCCACGCCCAGGCGGTGTCATCCGGGTCCAGCTCGAACGAGCAGTCGTACTCGATGTCCTGCCAGCTTCCCACCCAGCGCGCGGTGCCCTGGGCGACGAAGAACCGTCCCGGTGCCCGGGGCCCGATGAGCGGCGTCCAGGAGACCGCCCCGCCGTCGAACGACCGCAGGAACAGGTTGCCGAGGGCGCCGCCCATCGGGCTGCCCAGCACGAGGTTGACCATGCACGTCGCCGGCGTGCAGCCCGAACAGCGCGCCGTTGTCGAGGAACCGCGCGACGAGGCCGGTGCCGTTCTCCAGCGAGGCCGCCACCAGCTCGTCGCGGCCACGCAGGACGAGGTCGGCAGCCTTGGTCAAGGCCGACGAGACCCGCGCCGGCTCACGGACGGTCGACGGTCATCGCCCGATCCCGCGGCCCGGCACCGAACGTCTCGAGCGCGACGATCGGCCGGAGGACCTTCGTGAACGCCTTGGTGGCGAACGCGTCGCGCAGCAGGTCGCTGTCGAGCTCGTTGCCGATCGCGGCCATGATGATCCCCTGGTCGAGCGACAGGTAGGCGTCGGAAACGACGCCGCTGTCCACGTTCACGGAGTCGCGGAACCCCCAGTCGCCGTAGATCGGGAAGTCGGCTTCGAGGCGCGCGAGGTTGTCGAGCGCTGCCTTGGGCGCCCACCTGAGGGCGAGGAACGCAGCGTGCGGGGTCACCACGCCGTTCGTGTACGCGGACGGCGGCGGGGCGGGGGTGCCGTCCCGGCAGCCCTCGAACCCCGGGTTCACGAACGTGTTGTCCTCGTTCGACGGATAGCCCTCGGGGTTCATCCCAAGCGCGTCGACGCCGTACGCGGCATAGCCACCCTCCGGCGTGTTCGACGGTGAGAAGCCCCAGTAGCCGTAGCCCGCCTCCTCGAGGCCGTGATGGATCTGTCCGGCGACCGTGAGCGGATGGTTGATCGCCCAGCTGCGTGTGCCCCAGCGGTCCTCGGGGACGAACAGCGCCGGCATCAGCGCCTCGAACATGCTGCCGCCCCAGCCGGGCACGACGAGCATGCCGTCGTAGGGGTAGGCGCCCTCGAACACGGACACGCCGAGATACTCGCGCGTCACGCCCAGGGGCTTCGTCTCCTGCCAGCTCCAGTCGCACGTGTCGGGGAATGTGCGCCACGCGCCGAAGTACTCCTTCGCCGGCAGCTCGCCCTTCGCGATCCCGATGTACGAGGCGATCCGGCTCTCGCTGACGATCGTGTCGTAGCAGCAGGGCGAGTCGCCCGTGTCGGGCGCGACGTGGAAGGCGATCCGGTTGACCGCCGGCCGGTAGTAGAACCCGAAGTCCATCCGGTCGAACAGGGCCTGGGCGCGGTCCGCGACCTCCGGGACGGCCGATGCGATGACGTGCAGCCCGGTCGCGAGCCACCCGTTGTCGACCGACGACAGGATCGGCGTCAGCGGCGCGCCGGTCGGCGGCCACGCCGTGAGCTTGGCGCCGGTGTGGTGGTCGTACCAGTTGTAGTACTGGCCGCTCGGCTCGTGGATCTCCATCGTCTCGAGCGAGCCCAGCGTGACCTCGAGGCGAGCGACGGCCTCGGCGTGGTCGATGATCCCAAGCCGGTCGGCGACCAGGGTGCTCCACATGTAGGCGCCGATGTTGGTGACCGAGGTCTGGACGCTCGTCGTCCCGTCCGAGGACAGGCTGTCGGCCGGAAGCCCGCTCTCGGGATCGACCATGGCGACGAACGAGGCCCACGTGTCGCGGGCATAGCGCAGCAGCGTGGCGTCGGCGGCCTTCGACGGTGAGCTCGTCGCCGACGCCGAGGTCGGCACGACGAGCGCAACGGCGAGCAGGGCCACGACCACGAGGAAGGGGACGCGGGCGGGGCGGCGCGGGCGGGTCGGCATGGAAGCTCTCCGATGTGGGCGGTGGCGCCCTGGGCCGCGGCTAGCCCTTGAGGCCGGTCGTGGCGATGCCTTCGGTGATCCAGCGCTGGAACAGGATGAACACGATCAGCACCGGCACGACGAGCATCACGGAGCCCGCCATGAGCATCCCGTGGTCCGACTGGTACTGGCCGGTTGCGAACGTGGCAAGCGCGACCGGCAAGGTGTACATCGCCGGCTCCTGGGCCATGACCAGCGGGTACATGAAGCTGTTCCAGCTGCCCAGGAAGGTGAGGATGGCGAGGGTCGCGAGGACCGGTGTCGCGATCGGCATCACGACCGACCAGAACACCTTGAACTCGTTGGCGCCGTCCATGCGCGCCGCCTCGAGCAGCTCGTCGGGGACGCCGAGCATGAACTGGCGCATGAGGAACACGCCGAACGGCCCGGCGAGGAACGGCAGGATCAGGCCCGGGTAGGTGTTCACCAGCCCGAGGTTGCTCATCAGGATGAAGTTCGGGATCAGCGTGACCCCGGCGGGCACCATCAGGGTGGCGAGAACGAGGGCCATGATCAGCCCCTTGCCGTGCCAGCGCAGCTTCGCCAGGGCGTAGCCGAGCATCGGGCAGAAGATCAGCGTGCCCACGGTCACCGCGAGTGCGATCACCGCCGAGTTGAAGAAGTAGCGCGGGAAGTCCAGCTGCTCGAACAGCCTCGTGTAGTTGTCGGTCGTGGCCTGCGAGGGCAGGAACGTCGGCGTGCTCTGCAGGAAGTCTGCCGCCGGCTTCACGGACCCCAGGACCATCCACAGGAACGGTCCGATCATCAGCACGAGGCCGGCGGTCAGGACGATGTATGCCCACGGGACGGCGCGCTTGTGACGCGGCTGGTCAACGCGCCGGGCGGAGATCGGGGCGGTGGCGGGTGCGGTCGTCATTGCGTCGTCCTCATCACACGTCGGAGCGGAGGAACTTGAACTGGAGGAACGCGACGATCGCGACGATCACGAACAGGACATAGGCGATTGCCGACGCGTACCCCTGGTGGAAGAACGCGAAGCCCTGCTGGTACATGTACATCGTCACGGACAGCGTCGAGTCGAGCGGCCCGCCACCGGTCATCACGAACGGCTCCTCGAACAGCTGGAGGTAGCCGATGGTGGTGATGACGGTCATGAACAGGATCGTCGGCTTGAGCAACGGGAGCGTCACCGACTTGAACGCCTGCCAGCGGCCGGCACCGTCGATGGATGCGGCCTCGTAGAGCGAGACCGGGATGGCCTGGAGGCCGGCGAGGAACACGATCATGGCGAACCCGAGGTTGCGCCAGACAGCCATGGCGATGATCGAGGGCATCGCGAGCGCCGGATCTGCGAGCCATGCGGGACCCTGGATGCCGAACGCGGCGAGCGTCATGTTGATCAGGCCGTAGTCGGGGTTCAGCAGGAACCGCCAGACCACCGCGATGGCCACGATGCTGGTGATGACCGGGATGTAGTAGCCAACCCGGTACACGGTCCGGAACCGGGTGATGCCGCGGTTCAGCGCGTTGGCGATCAGGAGGCCGAGGATGAGGGTGAGCGGAACGCCGACGACGACGAAGTAGACCGTGTTGAACAGGGACTTCCAGAACGTCTCGTCGGCGAACAGGGCGATGTAGTTGTCGACGCCGACGAACGTCGCCCCGATCGGGTTCTGGCAAGGTCGCGCAGCCCGAAGCTCGTGAAGCTCAGGGCGAACGACGCGGCGATGGGGAAGGCGAGGAAGACGAGGAACAGGATCACGAACGGCGCGGCGAACGCCCATCCGACGATGTCGTCACGCCACCGCCAGCCGCGTCCCGCGGAGGCGGCCGGAGCCGCCTCCTTTGCGCCGCGTTGGGCGAGCGCCGGGACCGTCATGTCAGTTGCCGCTGCCGATCTTCTCAGCCTCCGCCTGCATCTCGTCGGCTGCCTCCTGGGGGCTCATGCCCGCGGTGGTCAGCTTCTCGAGGGAGGAGTTGAGCGACGTGGCGACCTCGCTCCAGGTCGACGTGGCTGGCTGCGCCTTCGTGTCCTTGAGCTGCTCCCCGAACATCGCGACGTTCGGGTCGCTCGGCGAGGGCCGGATCGGACCACGCCGACTGCACGGCCGGCAGGTCGGTGACCTCGTTGTACCAGCTGACCTGGGTCGCCGGGTCTGACAGGTACTGGACGAAGGCCCAGGCGGCGTCCTTGTTCTTGCTGTTCTTGTAGACGACAACGTTGCTGCCGCCGACGAACGACGTGGCGCTCACCTTCTTGGGCATCGGTGCGATGGCCCACTTGCCCTCGATCTCCGCGCCTCCGGCCTCCTTGATGAGGCCCAGGTGCCACGGCCCCGAGAAGAACATCGGGTGGGTGCCGGCCACGAACGCCGGCGTGATGTCGAAGCCCTCCGGGACGGATTCGGGCGTGAGCTTGTCCTTGAAGAACGACTGGTAGTAGGTCAGGGCCTCCACGGCCTGCGGGCTGTTGAGCTTGTATGCCCCGGTGTCGTCGGTGACGTCACCACCCGCGGACCACAGGAACGGGAAGTACTCCTGCCAGTTCTTGGTGCCCAGCGAGATGCCCCACTTGGCGCCGCCCTTGTCCTGCATCGCCTTGGCCATCGCCGTGAGGTCGTCCCACGTGGCGGGAGGCGCGGTGATGCCCGCCTTCTCGGCGATGTCGGTCCGGTAGTAGAGGAGCCTGGTCTCGACGTACCACGGCACGCCGTACACGGTTCCGTCGACCACGTTCGTGTTCCAGGCGCCCTCGAAGTACGCGGCCGGATCGAAGTTCGCCGGCACGGGCTCCAGGGCACCGGTCGCCGCGAACTGGCCCATCATGTCAGTGCCCATCTGGCTCACGTCCGGCGTCTGACCGCCGGCGATCGCGGTCTGGAGCTTGGCCACCGCCTGGCCCCAGTCGACCGGCGTCACGTTGACCTTGACGCCCGGGTTCTCCTTCATGAAGCCATCGGCGAGCGTGCTGAGCTTGACGCCCTCGTTGCCCATCGCCCACACGGTGAGATCACCGCTGAGCTCGGCGGCGGGGCTCACCGCGGGCGCCTGGTTTGCGGACGCGCCGGGTCCCGTGGACCCGCCGCCGCCCTGGTTGGTGCCGCAGCCGACGAGGGCCAGGGCGACGATCGCTACGGCGCTCAGCCGGAGCAGCCTTCCGCCGGCGCCCGGCCGGAGCTGGGGGCTGCTGCTGGAGTTGTCGGACATCTCGGCTCTCCTCCTGGGAGCGTCTGCCCGTCACCGGTAGGGACTGGGGGACGCCGTCGTGTGCCGGACCGCGGGTGGAGCGGTCGCCATCGGCCGTGTCCTCTTCGCGGCTGTACATCGGACGCTAGCGATTCGGCATTGCGCGCCGTCTAGCGTCCGGACGGCAGGCATGCCGCGTCCATATCGAATTGGCCCGTCCGGCGGGTGGTGGCCCGCGTCGCCGGGACCCTCAGGCGTGCGGCGTCGCGAAGCGCCTCCAACGGCGTCGCCGGGGGACGTGGCGGAAGCCGTTGAGGACGGTGGCTCGTCCGCGGGTCGCGCAATCACGCCGCGCCACCGCGCTACCATCGGCAGGCCATGAGCGACCGTTCCGACAAGCCGAAGGCGCGCGATCTC
Organism: uncultured Chloroflexia bacterium; assembly: GCA_963768035.1. Lineage (GTDB taxonomy): Bacteria > Chloroflexota > Limnocylindria > Limnocylindrales > CSP1-4 > CAIXZV01. The sequence continues at coordinate 402,885 of CAVYGJ010000007.1, read as the reverse complement.
CCGGACGACGTCCGGCGGATCGTCGACGAGATCGAGAACGAGATCGGCGACGACGGGTTCGACGGCCTCGTCACCGGTGCCGCCGAGGTCGCGGCACCGCCCGGCCGCCGCTCGAAGCGCGGCGCGACGCCGGTCAACGGCGGCATCGAGGAGGCGGTTCGCCAGATCCTGACCGAGATCGGCGAGGACCCGACGCGCGAGGGCCTGGCCGCGACGCCGGATCGCGTCCACCGGATGTACCACGAGCTCACCGCCGGCTACCACGTGGACCCCGAGCGGCTCATCAACAAGGCGATCTTCGACGTCGACTACAGCGAGATGGTCGTCGTGAAGGACATCCCGTTCTACTCGCTGTGCGAGCACCACCTGCTGCCGTTCTTCGGCGCGGCGCACGTCGCGTACGTGCCCAACGGGCGGGTCATCGGGCTGTCGAAGATCCCGCGCGTCGTCGAGATGTACGCGCGCCGGCTCCAGGTCCAGGAGCGGATGACCCAGCAGGTCGCGGACTTCCTCATGGAGCGGCTCGAGCCCCGCGGCGTCGGCGTCGTCCTCGAGGCGACCCACCTGTGCGCGGCGATGCGCGGCGTCCGCAAGCCGGGCACGACGATGACCACGGCCGCGGTCCTCGGCCTGTTCCGGCGCAACGACAAGACCCGCGCCGAGTTCTTCGCCCACATCGGGCGACCCTCACCGGGCGCCTGAGCCGCACGGCAGCACAGGCCGGGATCGATCGACGCGATGGCCAACGTGCTGCGGCTGCGCGAGGCCTAGGGCAGGTCGCTCGGGGGACCTGCGCCGTACCCTGTGGCCATGGCCAGCGACGACACCCACCAGCTCGGCTATCACGGGGTCGATGACGACCCGAACGTCGCCGTGCTCGTTGCCGCCATGGAGGGAACGGCCGGTTGGGACGCCACGCGCCGCCTGCGGGCGTGGGAGCGGGACCGCCTCGCGCTGACCCACGGTGAACGACTGCTGGATGTGGGTTGCGGGCTTGGCGAGGCAGCGTTGGCGCTCGCCGAGGACCTCGGCGATCGCGGCGAGGTCGTCGGCATCGACAAGTCCGAGCAGATGCTGCGCGTCGCCCGATCCAACGCCCGGTCGGCGCGCTGCCACGTTCGGTTCACCGCGGGCGACGCGTGCTCCCTCGACGAGCCCGACGACTCATTCGACGTCGCCCGATCCGAACGGACGCTGCAGTGGCTCTCGAGCCCGGAGGCTGCGGTCGCGGAGATGGTCAGGGTCGTGCGCCCCGGCGGTCGCATCTCGTTGATCGACACGGACTGGTCGACGTTCAGGATCGACGTCGGCGACGACGCGATCAGCGAGCTGGTGCGCGACGCGATGCGAACCGAGCGCGGGCGACCATCCAACATCGGTCGGCGACTGCAGGACCTCGTCGCGGCCGCCGGCTGCGAACCGGTCGCCAGCGCCGAGGCAACGCAGACGTGGACGAGCTGGGATCCGGACGTCTTGCCCGCCCCGGTGGGCTGCTTCTCGATGGAGAGCCTTGCCGATGACCTCGTGGCGCGCGACCGGCTCCCGGCGACGGACTCGGACGACGTTCGTCGCCGCGATCCATGCCGCGGCGCGCCGCGGCCAGTTCTCGATGCGCCTCACGATGTTTGCCGTCGTCGCGACCGCGCCGTAGCGCCGTTCGGCCGCTCGGCTTCGTCGCGAACGGAGGCGACGCACACCCGCGGCGACTCGCACGCTACGCTGTCAGTCGAGAAGTCCGACTGGAGATCACGTTTGTGACCGATCGACCGCTCAAGGTGCTGATCGCCAAGCCCGGCCTCGACGGCCACGACCGCGGGGCGAAGGTCCTCGCGCGCGGCCTGCGCGACGAGGGCTTCGAGGTCGTCTACACGGGCCTCCGCCAGACGCCCGAGATGATCGTGACCGCGGCGCTCCAGGAGGACGTGGACGTCGTGGGCCTCTCGATCCTGTCGGGCGCCCACATGACGCTCGTGCCGCGCGTCTGCGCGCAGCTCCGCGAGCGCGGCCTGGACGACGTCCTCGTGACCGTCGGCGGGATCATCCCCGACGACGACATCGCGCCGCTCCAGGCGGCGGGGGTCGCCGCGGTGTTCGGGCCCGGGACGACGATCCGCGAGGTCGCCGACTTCATCCGCGCCAACGCGACGCCCCGCGAGTAGCGGCCGGATGGCCGAGCAGACGACCGCCGAGCGGGCCGCCGCCCTCTGCGACGCCGCCAGGACGGGCGACCGGCTGGCGCTCGCCCGCCTGCTGACCGCGGTCGAGAACCACACCGAGGTCGCCGAGCACGCGCTCCGGCGGCTCTACCCGCTCGCGGGCGGCGCCCACATCGTCGGGATCACCGGGCCGCCGGGCGCCGGCAAGTCCACGCTCGTCGCGGCGCTGATCGCGAAGCTCCGCGAGGTGGATCGCACTGTCGCCGTCGTCGCGGTCGACCCGTCGTCGCCGATCACCGGCGGCGCGCTCCTCGGCGACCGCGTCCGGATGCAGTCCTACGCGAGCGACGACGGGGTGTTCATCCGCTCGATGGCCTCGCGCGGGCATGCGGGCGGCCTCGCCGCGACCTCGACGGCAGCCGCGAGCGTGTTCGACGCCGCGGGCTTCGACATCGTCCTGCTCGAGACCGTGGGCACGGGCCAGAGCGAGGTCGAGGTCGCCGCGGCTGCGGACACGACCGTCGTCCTCGAGGCGCCCGAGATGGGCGACGAGGTCCAGGCGATCAAGGCGGGGCTGCTCGAGGTGGCGGACCTCGTCGTGGTCAACAAGGGGGACCGGCCGGGCGCCCAGCGGACGGCGGCGCAGCTGCGGGCGATGCTCGTGCCGACGGTCGCCCGCAAGGACCGCGACCCGGACCGGCCGGCGCCCAAGCGGCCCGACGTCCTCGTCACGACCGCGATGACCGGGGAGGGGATCCCCGAGCTGCTCGCGGCGCTCGACCGGCATCGAGCCGCCGGCGCCGAGGGTGCGACCCGCGACGCCCGGCGTGCCCGCGCGGCGGCCCAGCTCCGGGCCGTGCTCGTGGAGCGGCTGTGGACCCGGCTGACGACAACACCGTTGGACGCGGCGACGACGAGCGCGATCGACGCCGTCGCGGCGCACGAGGATGATCCGTACGCGGCCGCCGACCGGTTGCTGGCCGCCCTTCGCGAGGAGCAGCCGTGAGCGTGGAGCGCGTGTTCGTCGCCGGCGCCGGTCTCATGGGCCACGGCATCGCCCAGGTCCACGCGGCCGTGGGCAAGGAGGTCACGGTCTACGAGCCGGACCTCGCCCGGGCCGAGGCCGGGATCGCGCGGATCGCGGGCAACCTGGAACGGGCGGTCGCGAAGGGGAAGCTGACCTCCGACGAGCGGGAGGCGATCCTCGCCCGCCTGACCGGCACGTCCGACCTCGAGCAGGCGGCCGACGCGGACCTCGTCGTGGAGGCCGTGTTCGAGGACGTCGACGTGAAGACGCGGCTGTGGGCCGCCCTCGACGGGATCGCGCCGGCGGACGCGGTCTTCGCCTCGAACACGTCGTCGATCGCCATCGACACGCTGGCCGCGGCGGTGGGGGAGTCGCGTCGCGGCAGGTTCGTCGGGATGCACTTCTTCAGCCCGGTTCCCGTGATGCCGCTCATCGAGCTCATCCGGGGCACCGCGACGACCGACGACACCGAGGCGCGCGTCCGCGAGGTCGCCGGCGAGCTCGGCAAGCAGGTCATCGTGTCGGCCGACCGGCCGGGGTTCATCGTCAACCGGATCCTCATGCCGTTCCTCACCGAGGCGATGCGGGCGTACGAGGAGGGCCTCGGCACCGCCGAGGACATCGACACGGGCGCGAGGATCGGGCTCAACCACCCGATGGGGCCGCTCGAGCTCGCGGACTTCATCGGCCTCGACGTCTGCCTCGGCATCATGCGGGTGCTCGAGGACGGCTTCGGGCAGCCGCAGTTCGTGCCGCCGAAGGTGCTCGTGGACCTCGTCGAGGCGGGTCATCTCGGGCAGAAGACGGGCAAGGGGTTCCACACCTACCCGCGCTGAGGCCGGGTGTACATTCGGGCGATGGAGCAGCAGGCACCCGGACCCAACGGCAACGTCTACCTCGTCAGCGCGGCGAGGACGCCGATCGGGAAGTTCGGGGGCGCGCTCTCGTCCGTGCCCGCGACGGAGCTCGGCGCGGTCGCGATCCGCGCCGCGGTCGATCGATCCGGCCTCCCGGCCGACGCGCCGGTCGACGAGGTCATCATGGGCCAGGTCCTCCAGGGCGGCGCGGGCCAGGCCCCGGCGCGCCAGGCGCTCCTCGGCGCGGGCCTCGCGGACACGACCTCGGCGACGACGATCAACCGGGTCTGCGGCTCGGGCCTCAAGGCGATCATGTTCTCCGCGGCGTCGATCCGGGCGGGCGACGGCGAGGTGTACGTCGCGGGCGGCATGGAGTCGATGAACAACGCGCCGTTCCTCCTGCGCAAGGCGCGCTTCGGCTACCGCCTCGGCAACGGGACGCTCGAGGACAGCGCGGTGCTCGACGGGCTGTGGTGCGCGGTCGAGGACTGCCACATGGGCACCCACGCGGAGCGGGTCGCGATCCACGACCACGTGTCGCGCGAGGACCAGGACGCGTTCGCCTACGAGAGCCACCGGCGGGCCGTCGATGCGATCGACGCCGGCCGCTTCGACGCCGAGATGGCGCCGGTCACGATCCGCGACGCGAAGGGCCGCGAGACGGTCGTCGCCGTGGACGAGAGCCCGCGACGCGACACGACGGTCGAGGCATTGGCGCGCCTGGCGCCGGTGTTCGCGCTGCCGGACGGCGAGGACCGCGGTGACGCCACGGTGGGCACCGTGACGGCCGGGAACGCGCCCGGGATCACGGACGGGGCGGCCGCGACCGTCGTCGTCTCGGAGCGGGCCGTGGAGCGCTACGGGCTGAAGCCCCTCGCCCGGATCGTCGGGTACGCCCAGGCCGAGGTCGCGCCCAAGTGGCTGTTCCTCGCCCCGGTGACGGGCGTGCGGAACCTCGAGAAGAAGACCGGCCTCTCGCCCGACGCCTTCGACCTCATCGAGATCAACGAGGCCTTCGCCGCGCAGACGCTGGCCGACGGCCGGGAGCTCGGCTTCGACTGGTCGAAGGTCAACGTCAACGGCGGCGCGGTCGCGCTGGGTCACCCGATCGGGGCGAGCGGCGCCCGGATCGTCGCGACGCTGCTCCACGAGCTGGCGCGGCGTCAGGGTCGCTATGGGCTCGCGACCCTCTGCCTCGGCGGCGGTGGCTCCGTCGCCATGGCCTTCGAGCGGGTCGGGTCATGAGGTTGCGGATCTAGCAGGAGGTTCCGATGGCCGAGTTCGTCACAGCATCCGCCGTCCTCGCGGCGCACGACCTCGCACGGGCACGGACCTGGTACGCGGAGAAGCTCGGGCTGGAGCCCGCGATCTCGCTCGACGAGATGGGCACCGACATCTACGTCATCAACGGCGCCCAGGTCACGATCTACCAGACGCCATCCGCCGGAACCGCCAGGAGCACCGCGCTCGCGCTCGTCGTGGCCGATCTCAAGGGGACGATGACCGAGCTCCGCTCGCGCGGCGTCGTGTTCGAGGACTACGACATCGAGGACGGTCCGAAGACGGTCGACGGCATCGCCGCCGACGAGACCGGCGGGGCGGCCGCCTGGTTCACCGACAGCGAGGGCAACATCGTCAACCTCGTCCAGCTGCCGCCCGGCTTCCCGCTCCCGTAGCGACCTCGCCGGCCGGCAGCCATCGGTTCCAGCCGCACTGCGGGACCTCCCGCACCGTGACGCGACCGCCTCGTCGAGCGCGGGCCTGCGCGTCCGACGGCCGAGCCGCTGGCGTCCCGCCCGAGCGGCACGCCCGCTTCGCGCGTTTGGGCGACAGCGCCTGTGCGGCAGCGCGTCAGCCTCGGCGAGCGCCTCGTCGAGCGGGCCTGGAGCCAGCCCTTCGCGGCCCTCGCTCGTGGCGACGAGCCAGGCGACCTGCCACGGCTGGAGGACGAACTCGGTGCCGTCCGCCGCGAGCAGGCGCCTCGCCGCCGCGCGCACCGGCGCGGGCACGTTCGCGGCTGACTCGGCCGGCGCGGGCATGGCCGCGGGCTCGATCATCGTGAGCGGGGAGGGGACGACGGGCTCGGACATCTCATCGAGTGCTTGCGGGACCGGTTTGACGGCCCGGCGCGGTGCCCGGAGTATGGCCGCAATCCGCCCGCCGCCACACGCCCGAGGAGCCGTCCCCATGACCGAGGTCGCCGCCGACCCGACCACGTACCAGCTGTTCATCGCCGGTCGCTGGGTGGACGCCGTCGACGGTGCGACGTTCGAGAGCGTCAACCCGGCCGACACCCGGGACGTCGTCGGGCGGTTCCAGGCGGGGACCCCGGCGGACGTCGCGATGGCCGTCCGCGCCGCGGACATGGCGAGCGCCACGTGGAAGGCGACCCCCGCCCCGAAGCGCGGCGAGATCCTGTACCGCTTCGGGGCGCTCATGGCCCAGCACAAGGAGCGCCTGGCCCGGGCGATGACCCGCGAGATGGGCAAGGTCCTCGCGGAGGCGCGCGGCGACGTCCAGGAGGGCATCGACATCGCGTTCCTCATGGCGGGCGAGGGCCGCCGGATGTCGGGCGAGACCGTCCCGTCCGAGCTCCCCGACAAGTGGGCGATGAGCATCCGCCAGCCGCTCGGCATCGCCGGGATCGTCACGCCCTGGAACTTCCCGATGGCGATCCCGTGCTGGAAGATGATGCCGGCGCTCGTGGCGGGCAACACCGTCGTGTTCAAGCCCAGCTCGGACGCGCCGCTGTGCGCCACGCTCCTCGTCGAGCTCATGGACGAGGCAGGCTTCCCGGCGGGCGTCGTCAACCTCGTCACCGGTGCGGGCGGCGACGTCGGCAACGCGATCATCGACAACCCGGACATCCGCGTCGTCTCGTTCACGGGCAGCTCGGAGACGGGCCGGGCGATCGGGGAGCGGGCCGGGCGCAAGCTCAAGCGACTGAGCCTCGAGCTCGGCGGCAAGAACGCCGTCGTCGTGCTCAAGGACGCGGACCTCGACCTCGCGACGGACGGGATCCTGTGGTCCGCGTTCGGGACGACCGGCCAGCGCTGCACCGCCTGCTCGCGCGTCATCGTCGACCGCGCCGTCGCCGACGACCTCGTCGCCCGCCTGGAGAGCCGCGCACGGACCCTCAAGCTGGGCTCGGGCCTCGACGAGACCGTGGACGTCGGGCCGCTCGTCAACGCGCCCGCCGCCGACAAGGTGGAGCGCTACGTCGGCATCGGCCGCCGCGAGGGCGAGCTCGTGATCGGCGGCGCCCGTGCGACGGACGGCGACCTCGCCCGCGGCCACTTCTTCGCCCCCACGATCTTCCACGGCGTCGCGCCCATGGCGACCATCGCCCAGGAGGAGATCTTCGGGCCCGTGCTGTCCGTGATCCCGGTCGACGGCTACGACGAGGCGATGACCGCCGCGAACCAGGTCAAGTTCGGCCTGTCGGCGAGCGTCTACACCCGCGATGTCAACACGGCCTTCCGCGCGATGCGCGACTTCGAGACCGGGATCGTCTACATCAACGCCGGCACGACGGGCGCCGAGACCCACCTCCCGTTCGGCGGCTGGAAGGACACCGGCAACGGCCACCGCGAGGCCGGCCACGTCGCGCTCGACACGTTCACGGAGTGGAAGGCGATCTACGTCGACTTCTCGGGCAAGCTCCAGCGGGCCCAGATCGACAACCAGCCCTCCTGATGGTCGATGACGGGCTGAGGATCCGGCCGACGCGGCCCGAGGACATCGCGTCGGTCGCCTCGATCTACCTCTCGCAGGCGCGCCACCACACGGCGCTCGACCCGACCGAGTACCGGGTCCCTGACCGCGATGCCGTCCTCGCCCGCTTCAGCGCGGAGCTCGAGGCGGCCGAGGAGGAGGACCTGCACATCGTCGCGGTCGTCGACGGCGCGGTCGTCGGGCAGCTCGACGCGATCGGCGGCCGGCGTCGATCGCCCGGCTCGATGCGCGTGCAGCGGGCGAGCGCGTCGATCGGGATCGCGGTCCTCGACGGCTGGCGCGGCCGGGGCATCGGGACCGCGCTGATGGCGGCCGCAGAGGACTGGGCGCGCGGACGCGGCCTCGACGTCCTTGAGCTCGACGTCGCGACGCCCAACGAGGGCGGCCGCCGCCTGTACGAGCGACTGGGCTACATCCGCGTCGCCGAGTCGATGGTCAAGCCCCTGCGCGAGGGCTGACGCCGCCTCAGTCGGGGCCGTGGAACCGCGACAGCTCGAGCAGGTGGGCGAGGCCCTTGCGGCTCGCGACGACGAGCACGTCGGTGTCCGCCGAGGCCGTGCGTGTCCCCTCGGGCGTCCACTCCGCCTCCTCGCCGTCGCGCTGGACGCCGATGCACGGCGACGTCCCCCGGCTCGTCGAGGCTCGAGATCGGCAGCCGCGAGAGGGGTGACTCGTCCGCGGCCCGGACCCGTGAGAACAGCAGGACCCGCTTGTCGCCCACCGGGATCGACGCCTCCACGGCCGAGCCGATCGCCGCGGCCGCGAACGCCGGCGCCGCGAGGTGCGAGACGCTGCGCGTGAACCGGATCGAGAGGCCGCGCTGGGCCCGCAGCGCGAGCTCCGGGTCGAACAGCCGAAGGACGACCCGCAGGTCGGCGCGCAGCGCCCGCGCGTTGAGCGCGGACGTGAGGTTGACGAGGTCGTCGCTGGTCACGGCGCAGATCGCACGGCAGCGGTCGACGCCGACGCGGTCGAGCACCTCCGCCTGGCGCGCGTCGCCGATGACGACCGGGATCCCGAGCGCGCGCGCCGCCGCGACGAACCGTCCGCTCTCGTCGGGCTCCACGACGACGACCTTGACGCCGTGCTCGCGGATGCCGAGCGCGACGCGATACCCGATGGACCCGAGGCCGCACACGATGACGTGGTCGCGGATGGAGCGGGGGATCGGACGCTGGCCCAGCGTCGCGAGCAGCCGCGCGCCGATGACCGCGTCGGTGATCAGCGCGTACACGACGCCGACAAGCGCCGCGCCGATCAGGCTCAGCAGGATCCCGTAGACCTTGAGCGCCGCCGGCGCGGCTGCCTCGTCGACGCCTGCGAACCCGGTCCCGGCGCCGGTCAGGAGCCCGATCGCCCACGACACGGCGTCGAGCGGCGACAGGCCGACGGTGAGCTCGAACACGACGGCCGAGAGCAGCGCGAGCCCGATGAGGACGCCGCCGAGCCGGACCAGTCGGCGGTCTGGGCTCGCGAGCCGGTCGCGGAGGCGCAGGAGGACGTTGCGCTCGTCGGCCTGCTCCAGCCGCACGAGGGTCGCGGGGTCGTGTGCCTCGAGCACGACCGGCGAGCCCTCCCCGCCACCGCCCGGAGCGGGCAGGAGGTCCACCGACCGGTCGCGATGGATCACGGCGACGGTCCGGTCGGAGAGGTGCGCGTGCGGCGCGATCCCCGGCGTGTCGCCGTCGCCCGCGAGCCGCACGACGAACCGGCGACCGGCCATCGTGAACTGCTCGCCGCCCTCGCCCTCGAGCGCCGCGGCCACGAACCCGGGCGCCGCGAGCGCCGACGAGGACAGCGCGACCGCGTTGTCGATGAGGTCGGGGAGGCGCTCCGCGATCTGGGCGTCGAACACGCGGATCACGAGGCGGAGCGCCGGGTTGAGCTCCCGGGCGAGGAGCGCCGCGTGGAGGTTGCCCAGGTCGTCGTCGCGGGTCAGGACGAGCGACGACGCCTCGAGGACGCCCGCCTCGCGGAGCACGCGCTCGCGCCGGTGATCCCCGATGACGACGTCCACGTCCTCGCGGACGAGCCCCTCGCCCTCGTCGGCGGTCGCCGCGATGCCCACGACCGGCTCGTCGCCGAGCCGCAGCTCCTCGATCGTGCGCCGGCCGAGATTGTCGAGTCCGCTCACGATGATGTGGGGCAGCCCGTCGTTCCTCGTCGTGCGTGCGGATGCGTCGTCCGGCGGGGCGGTCATGAGGGCGGAGTCTACGGGCACGCGCTGGGCGTTGTGATGCCTTCGTGACCCGCGAGGGGTGTTCCTGCAATGCCGCCTCGTGCATCATCGGCCCATGCGATGGCAACGTGGCCAGACGGCCGATATCGAGGACCGGCGCGCCCAGGGGTCCACCGGTGGGTTCAGCATGGGCGGCCTCGGGGGCGGCGGCGGGCTCCCGATCCCGATTCCCGCGGGCCTGGGCGGCGGCGGCGTGCTCATCGTCGTGCTGATCTTTCTCGCCCTCCAGTTCTTCGGCGGGGGCGGCTCGACCGGTAGCAGCCTCGACGGCCTCGGCGGGCAGACCGGCGTCCAGCCGGGCACGTCCGTGGACCTGTCGAACAACGGCGACATGGTCGAGTTCATGGGCGCCGTCGCCGACGACGCCAACGACCTGTGGACCGACACCTTCCAGCGGTCGGGCCAGCAGTACCAGCGTGCGGTCCTCGTCCTGTTCACCGGCTCGACGGTGTCGGGCTGCGGCCCCGCGAGCTCCGAGACGGGCCCGTTCTACTGCCCCGCCGACCAGAAGGTCTACCTCGACACCGACTTCTTCAAGGAGCTCAGCAACCGCTTCGGCGCGCCGGGCGACTTCGCGCAGGCGTACGTCATCGCGCACGAGATCGGCCACCACGTCCAGAAGCTCACGGGCATCGAGGCCCAGGTCCGCCAGCTCCAGCAGCAGGACTCGAGCCGCCAGAACGAGCTGTCCGTGAAGCTCGAGCTCCAGGCGGACTGCCTGGCGGGCGTCTGGGCCCAGTCGGTCTACGAGCAGGGCGACTCTCGACCCGGGCGACATCGAGGAGGGGCTGCAGGCAGCGTCCGCCGTCGGCGACGACCGGATCCAGGCCAGCGCAGGCGTTGGCGTCAACCCGGAGACCTGGACCCACGGCTCGGCGGCGCAGCGGTCGCAGTGGTTCAACACGGGCTTCAAGTCCGGCGATCCGGCGGGCTGCGACACCTTCGGCGGCTGATCGCCGGGTCGCTCGCCGGCCCCCGACGGCGCGTTCCGACGGTCATTCGGTAGAATGCCCGCGGGCCGGTAGCTCAACGGCAGAGCAAATGACTCTTAATCATTAGGTTGAGGGTTCGAATCCCTCCCGGCTCACCAAGCTCTGCACGCACGAACAAGCCCCTCCCGGGTGACCAGGAGGGGCTTTCGATTTGGGTGTTGGCAAGCGCCATGCGTCCGATGCCACGCAGGGACCGTTGCGCCATGCCCGTGCAACGTGCGGCCATCTACCGTCTCAAGTCACGGCCGGGGGACGGCTTGGAGGACGACGATGTCATTCACCGACGCGCAACCCCTCGCTCCCCGCGCATCCCTCCGGCACCGGATCGTCAACCTGCGTCGAGAGACACGGGCACTGCGGACCGGGTCGGGCGCAGGTCGCTGGGTGACGCAAGGCGAGCAGGAGCTCCAGGTCCTGGAGGCCGAGCTCGCCCGCATGGAGCGGCAGCCACTGGAACCCTCCTCGTAGCTACCCGGGTTCTCGCGGCGAGTCCGAGGATCGGCGAACCCGCTACAGCGCCTTCCTGAGGAAGACCAGGCCCATCAGGACCACCACGACGAGCAGCAGCAGCTGCTCGGGCGGCATGACCTGCACCGTGTGGACGGCGTTGTGCACGAACGCGCGACACGCCCGCACCGAGATCCTGGGACCCACCGGAGCCGCCACCGATCGCCTTGCCGGCACCGGTCGCATGACCCACACCCTCGCCGTACTCCGCCATGGCGCGATCATCCCACCTCGCGCAAGGGCTCTCCGGGGCGAGTGTTCACATGCCTTTATCGATTGGCGGCTTGAACGGCAACGGTGGCGGGAGGACGATGGCCCGCACGTACCGGAGGTCGCTCGCATGGGCGCACCGAATCCCCTCCCGCCGGGCACCGTCCGCCTCGAGCGGCGGGCCCTGACGCTCTGGCCGCGCATCGACCCTGCCGCCCTCCGCCGGTGCCGCGACGACCCCGACCGGATGACGGCGCTCATCGAGCGCCGCACGTCGCTCAGCGCCGACTCGATCCGGGCGCTGCTCCTCATGCCCGAGGTCACCGACGAGGACGCGCGCACCTGGTTCGGCTGACGAACGGGGACCCGCGATACCCTTCGGCCATGCCGATCGGCCGCGTCATCCTGCTCGTGCTCGCGTTTCCCGTGGGCCTCGCCGCGTACCTCGTCACGGGCACGCTGCTGACGAACGCCGGCATCGCCGGCGGGCTCGGCGGGCTGCTGCTCGTGTTCCTGCCGCTGTTCGTCGCCGGGCTGTGCGCGATCCCGCTGATCATCCCGTTCATCGACTACAAGGCCAAGCAGGCGCTCGCAGACCGGCCGTCGACCGCGGACTCCGACACCCCGCGCGACTGATCGACCCGGACCCGAGGAGCCCGCTGCCCATGCGCATCTACTTCGCCGGCCCCCTGTTCACGACCGGCGAGCGCGACTTCAACACCGCCGTCGGCGCCCGCCTGCGTGCCGCGGGGCACGAGGTCTTCCTGCCCCAGGACCAGGAGCTCAACGCGTACGACCCGGCGCGGATCTTCCGCAACGACGTCGACCACGTGGACTGGAGCACCGTCGTCGTCGGGATCATGGACGGCTCCGACCCGGACAGTGGCACGGCGTGGGAGATCGGCTACGCGTACGCCAAGGGGACGCCGATCATCCTTCTCCGCACCGACTTCCGCGAGTGGGGCGGCCGGACCGGCGACGCGCCGTACAACCTGATGCTCACGGAGTCCGCGACCGAGCACATCGAGCTCGCGATCCCGACGGTCGACGAAGCCGCCGATGCGCTCGTCGGCGCGCTGGCACGGCTGGAGAGTCAGCCCGCCTGAGGCGCCCGGAGCGCGTGCGGGACGTCCGCGCGGCGACATCTCGGCTGCGTATCAAAGCGGTAAACCGCGTTGCCCGGCCGCGCGACCCGGGGTACGCTGCGACCACTTCCCCTGTCCGCAAGTCGGTCGGGGCCGCCGCTCGACGATGGCACCCCGACCCATGTTCGGCGTGCTCCAAACCCCAATCGGAGGTGGATGCACTACCGTGCGTCGCTTGCAGTTCGCGCTCGTCCTGGCGCTCGTCGCCCTCATGTCGGTGGCCCTCCCGGCCGCGGCCGGATCTCCACCCGCAACCCGTGACGCCAAGGCTTCGACGAAGGTCTTCGAGAAGTCCTCGGCGATCGTCGTGTTCAAGAGCCTTCCGCTGGCCACCTACGACGGTCGGATCAAGGGCTACGAGAAGACGCGTCCGGCGGGAGGGAAGCATGTCAATGCCAACTCTGCCGCTGCGAAGAAGTACCTGGGCTACCTGAAGACCCAGCACTCGGCGTACGCGACCTGGCTGCGCGCCAACGCGCCGGGGGCGAAGATCACCTCCAACCTGTACGTGACGCTCAACGCGGTCGGCGTCAAGCTCAACGGGAACGCGCTCTCAAAGCTCAAGGCGAACACGGCGGTCTCGGTCGTCGAGTACACGACCCTGTACCAGCAGACGATGAGCGAGTCGCACAAGATCATCAACGCCGACGCCGCGTGGTCGGCCGCCGGTGGCCGGTCCGACGCGGGACGCGGCGTCAAGATCGGGATGATCGACTCCGGCATCGACGAGACGCATCCCTTCTTCGACCCGTCGGGCTTCAGCTATCCCGCGGGCTTCCCGAAGTGCGACGCGCCCGACCGCACCGGCGGCACCTGCGAGCACGTCACCCCGAAGGTCATCGTCGCCAAGGTCTTCAACAACAAGCTGAACCAGACGGGCTCCGACGCGGCCCCGATCGCGGGCCTCGGCGACCACGGGACGCATACCGCGGGCACCGCGGCTGGCGTGACCGGGAAGGTCGCGACGGTCCAGGGCGTCGAGATCGACGACATGTCCGGCGTCGCGCCAGGCGCCTGGCTGGGCAACTACAACGTGTTTCCCGGCGAGGTTCTCAACGCTCGCAGCGAGGACATCCTCAACGCGGTCGAGGCTGCAGTCCTCGATGGGATGGACGTCCTCAACCTGTCGCTCGGCGGCGGATACCACGGCAACAACGACCTCCTCGCGAAGGGGCTCGACAGCGCGGTCGCGGCGGGCGTCGTCGTGGTGGCCTCGGGCGGCAACGACGGCCCGGGCGGCTTCACGCTCGGTTCGCCCGGCCGCGCGCGCGACATCATCACCGTCGGCGCGTCCACCAATCAGCACTTCGTCGGCCAGCCCGTCGCCTACAGCGGCCCGAGCGGTTCCGGCACGGCGCGTGCCGCAACCGGCGACTTCGACCCGCTGCCCGCAGGCACGTTCGGCCTCTTCGATGCGGCGTCCGACGGCTGCGCCTCGGTGCCCGCCGGGGCCGCCGGCAAGATCGTCCTCATCAACCGCGGTGTGTGCACCTTCAGCGTGAAGGTCGCCAACGCCAAGGCCGCGGGCGCGAAGGGCGTGATCATCGTCAACAACGTCGTGGGTGACCCGACGGCCGCCGGCCGGACCGCGGGCTTCGACGACGACATCCCGGCGGTCATGATCTCGAAGGCCGACGGCGCCGCCCTGCGTGCGTCCGGCGCGACGAGCGTCACGGTCAGCGACGCATTCCAGGAGTTCATCACCGAGAACGGGGACATCCTCGCGGGCTTCTCCAGCCAGGGTCCGACGTTCGTGAACTACGCGGTCAAGCCCGACCTGACGTCCGTCGGCGTCAACGTGCTGTCCTCGATCGTGTGCAGCGGGCCGGTGTGCGGCGACGATGGGGACTGGGCCTTCTACAACGGGACCTCGATGGCCGCGCCGCACGTGACGGGATCCGCCGCCGTGCTGCTCGACCTGCATCCGGGGTGGACGCCCGCCCAGGTGAAGTCGGCGCTCGTGAACACCGCCGACCCGGTGGTCAAGAACGCGTTCGACGCCACGACGATCGTCGGGCCGCAGCTCCAGGGCAGCGGTCGCGAGGACCTGACCGAGGCCTTCCAGGCCGACGTGGCGTTCTCGCCGGTGTCGGCCTCGTACGGCCGCATCTCGGCCTCCCGCACGAAGGCCACGCCGCTGACGATCACCGTCCGCAACCTCACCGGCAGCACGCGCACCTTCGACGTCGCCGAGCAGCGCTTCGACCTCGCGGCCGGGACGCTCGGTGCCGTCTACGGCGGTGGAGCGATGGCCGGCGAGGACAGCAGGATCTCGTCACCGGACACCCTCACGGTGCCGGCCAACGGCACGGCCACGCTCACGCTCAGCGTGAAGGCCGGGCTCGCCCATGGGACACGAGTCCAGGGCTGGATCACGCTGACCGGGGGCGGCGACACGTACCAGCTCGCGTACTGGGCGCAGGTCGCCCCCTGACGCAGCACCCACCACGCCGCCTCGGGACCCCGGCCTCGCGCCGGGGTCCCCGCATGTCCGGGATGGACCCGCGATGACCGAGAATGGTGCGATGCCGGACACCCTCGTGCTCAGCTGGGAGGCGCTCGACGGCCTCGTCGCCCGCCTCGCGGAGCAGACCGGCCGCGACTTCGACCTCGTGCTCGCGATCGCGCGCGGCGGCCTCGTGCCGGCTGGGATGCTCGCGTACCGGCTCAACCTGCGCGAGATCCTCGTCGTGGGCGCCGAGTTCTACCGGGCCGAGGGCGGCACCCACGACCGGCCGCGGATCGGCCAGCTTCCGGCCGACGAGCTGCTCGCCGGGCGTCGCGTGCTGGTGGTGGACGAGGTCTGGGAAACTGGCGAGACCATGACCGAGGTGCTCGCGCGGCTGCGCGCGACGGGAGCGAACCCGTGAGCGCAGTCCTGCACTACAAGCCGACCCGGTCCCGCGTGCCCGGCGCGCCGGACCATCACGCCGCGATCGTCGACGGCTGGGTCACGTACCCGTACAAGGCGGGCGCCTGAGCCCGTCTCTCAGCAGTCTCTCATCCTGTGAACGTTGCATGAGCAACGGTCGCCGCACCGACAGCAGCTGCCACCGCGCCCGTCCCCTGTAGGCGCTCCAGAGGAGTCCGCGATGACCGTCCCCGAGTCCACCACCTCCCGCCGCGGTCCGCTGGTCGCGATCGTCGTGCTCGTCGCGGTGGTCGCCGGTGCCGCGGGCCTGTGGTACCTGTTCTTCCGTCCGGCCGGGCCTGCCCCTGTGTCGCTCGGCACGACGCCCCCGATCGCGGCTGCCACAGCCACCACCGAGGCCGGGTCTCCCTCGAGCGGCGTCGATCCCAGCGCGAGCCCCAGTGGGGCCGCCTCGCCCGACGGCGGGACGACGAGCGGGATCGCGGGCACCTGGAACGTCGACCCGTCCGTGGGCAGCTTCGCCGACTTCTCGTCCTCGTTCGTGGGCTACCGCGTGCAGGAGGAGCTCGCCTCGGTCGGGGCGACCGAGGCCGTCGGCCGGACGCCGGACGTCTCCGGGTCGCTCACCGTTGACGGGACCACGATCACCGCCGCCGACTTCACGGCAGACCTCACCACGCTCGTCAGCGACGAGTCGCGGCGCGATGGCCAGCTGCGCAACCAGGCGCTCGAGACGAGCCAGTTCCCGACGGCGACGTTCACGCTGACCAAGCCGGTCGAGCTCGGCTCGATCCCGGCCGAGGGCCAGGCCGTCGACGTCACGGCGACCGGGGACCTCACCCTCCACGGCGTGACGAAGTCGGTGGAGATCCCGATGCAGGCGAAGCTCGAGAACGGCGTCGTGACGGTCGTCGGGACGCTGCCGATCGTGTTCGCCGACTACGACATCGCCAAGCCGACCTCGTTCGTCGTCCTGTCCGTCGACGACAAGGGCGTCATGGAGTTCCAGCTCCACTTCACGAAGGCCTGACCCTCTCAGCGAGTTCTCAGCGAACTTCGCTGTAGTAGTTCTCGACGCGACGCTCCCGGCTGTACTCCTCCCCGCCGAGAGCGTCGCGCTTCCATGTCCGGCGCCTTCTCAGGCCGCTCTCATTCGTCTTCGCGACGATCCCGGCATGGCCGACGCACCCGCCGCCCGCCCCCGAGCCGTGCCCCTGCCCAGGCGATGGGGCATCCGCGCGAGCGACGTCACCGCCCTGCTGGTCGGCAACGGCATCCTCATCGTCCTCATGTGGGTCCGCCACGGTGGCCTCGACGAGCTCGACTCCCTGGGCGGGATCCTCACCGGCATCGGCCAGGTCAGCGCGCTGCTGGGCACGTACCTCGCGCTCGTCCAGCTCGTCCTGATGGGCCGCAGCCCGTGGCTCGACGAGGCCTTCGGGATGGACCGCCTCGCGTGGTGGCACCGCTGGCTGGGGTTCACGACCGTGTGGCTCATCGCGGCGCACGGCGTGTTCATCATCGCCGGCTACGCGGTCACCGATGGCGCGTCGATCGTCGGCGAGACGATCACCATCGTCGGCACCTTCCCGTTCGTGCTGTGGAGCGTCGCCGGGTTCGCGCTGTTCGTGATGGTCGGCGTGACCTCGATGCGCTACGCCCGTCGGCGCCTGTCGTACGAGACGTGGTTCGGCCTCCACCTCTACGCCTACCTCGCGATCGCGCTCGCATTCCTCCACCAGCTGTTCACCGGGGCGGACTTCATCCACGACCCGGTCGCGGTCTTCTACTGGACCTCGCTCTACGTGCTGACCGCGGCGCTCGTGCTCACGTTCCGCTTCGGACAGCCCGCGCTGACCTCGTGGCGCCACCGGCTGCGCGTGTCCGCGGTCGTGCCCGAGGGACGGGGCGTCGTCTCGATCTACATCGCCGGCCGCGACCTCGACCAGCTCGCCGTCCGCTCCGGCCAGTACTTCGTGTTCCGCTTCCTGACCCGCGACGGCTGGTGGCGCGGCCACCCGTTCTCGCTGAGCTCGGCGCCCAACGGCAGCTGGCTCCGGATCACGGTCAAGGCGCTGGGCGATCACACCGTCGGCCTCGCCGGGGTGCCCGGTCGGCACCCGTGTCTTCGTCGAAGGCCCGTACGGCGTCCTCACCGGCGCGCGACGGACCCGGCCGAAGGTGACGCTCATCGCCGGCGGGATCGGGATCGCGCCGCTCCGCGCGCTCCTGGAGTCGCTGCCCGCGAACCCCGGCGACCTCACGCTCGTCTACCGCGCGAGCCACCCGCTGGACCTCGTGTTCCGGGACGAGCTCGAGCAGCTCGCCAGGCACCGTGGCGCCCGTGTCCTGTACGTCGTCGGTCACCGGGGCGGAGGCCACGACAGGCACGCCGACGGCGACCCGTTCGGGCGAGAGGCGATCCGCCGGCTCGTGCCGGACATCGCGAGCCACGACGTCTACCTGTGCGGACCCACCGGGATGATGGACGCGGTCGAGGGCCATCTCCGGGACCTGGGCCTGCCCAGCCGCCACCTCCACGCCGAGCGGTTTGCCTATTGATGAGGACGCGCCCGGACCTCTCACCGTCGTCTCAGGCTCGTTCCCGACCATCGCCGACATCACCGCAAACGCACTGGAGCGTCACCATCGTGTTTCCGAAGCGTGGCGCGATCGCCCTCGGCCTCACGGGGATCGCGCTTGTCCTCCTCATCAGCTTCCGCACACCGACCGACGCCGGCCCCGTCGCCGGCACCGCGACGATCGACGGGGCGGCACGGCCCAGGTCGGCACGACCCGCGGCTCGACCGGCTCGACGGACTCGACCGGCACGACCGCTCCACCGGCTCGACCGACACCTCGGCGCAGGCGGGCACCCGGGTCGTTGACGGCCCGGTCGTGGACACGCGCTACGGTCCCGTCCAGGTGGAGGTCACGCTCGACGGGTCGACCATCACGGCCATCGCCGCCATCCAGCTCCCGGGCGGCGACCGTCGCTCCGAGCAGATCAGCAACCGCGCCGAGCCGACCCTCCAGAGCGAGGCGCTCCAGGCGCAGAGCGCCAACATCGACGGCGTCTCCGGTGCCACCTACACGAGCGAGGCCTATGCGCAGTCGCTCCAGGCCGCGCTCGACGACGCGGGGATCTGACCCGACACCGTGGGTGAACCTTCGACCACCGTCGGCCGCCAGGTCCGCGTGGAACACGTCATGGGCACGACCGTGTCGATCGACGTGCGCGAGCCATTCGTCGCTGACGCGGCCCTCGACGACGCGATCGCCTGGTTCCACGACGTGGACCGCCGGTTCAGCCCCTACCGGGACGACAGCGAGGTCACCCGCGTCGGCGACGGCCGGCTCGATCTCGAGGACGCGAGCCCGGACGTCCGCGCGATGTTCACGCTCGCCGACGACCTGCGGGGCCGGACGGGCGGCTACTTCGACCCGCGCGGGTTCCGCGAGGACGGGCGCCCGGACCCGACCGGGGTGGTCAAGGGCTGGGCCGTCGACGAGGCGCTGGCGCGGCTCAGACTTGCCGGTGCGCGGAACGTCCAGGTGACGGCGGGCGGCGACCTGTTCGCTGCCGGCGGCCCGGAGCCCGGGCGTGGCTGGCGGATCGGGATCCGGCACCCCGAGGACGCGGCGAGCGTCGCTGCCGTGCTCGAGGTCCGCGACCTGGCCGTCGCGACCTCCGGGCTGTACGAGCGTGGCGGCCACATCCGTGACCCGCACACGGGACGCGTGCCGACGGGCCTCCGGTCGATGACGGTCGTCGGACCGACGCTCGCGCTCGCCGACGCGTACGCCACCGCGGCGTTCGCGATGGGGGACGCCGGGACGGCGTGGGTCGATGGGCAGCCGGGCTTCGGCGCGCTCGCGATCACGGACCGGGATCGGGTCGTGTGGACGCCGCTCGTGGACGGGCTGCTGCGGCACGACGACGACTGACGCCCTCTCAGCGCCCTCTCAGGCGCCCGACGTTCACTGGGCGCAATCCACCCGTCTCGCGCACCCCTCGGAGCCATCCCCGATGACCACCCCCTTCACGCCCGCGGAGCCCGAGCCGGACCCGTATCGCCCGGTCTTCGAGAGCCCGACCCAGCCCGTCCCCCCGCCTGCGCCCGGCGCACCCGCGGCGCCGCCGGCAGCTCCCCGATACGCACAGGCGGCGCCGTACGGCGTCGCACCGGAGCCCGTGAACCCGCCTGCTGCGTCGAACGGTGGCCGAGGCGGCAACGGCGGCGGTCGGAGCGGTGTCGGGACGGTGCTCGTCGCGGCGGCCCTGAGCGCGGTCCTCGCCGCCGGCGGCACGGCGCTCGCCGTGCACGAGCTGCTGCCCGCGTCCTCCTCGACGCCGACGGACCCGAGCGCCGCACGAACGACCAGCGCCACCACCGTCCAGACCATCGACCTCACGGCCGTCATCGCCGAGGCGCAGAAGTCGGTCGTCACGATCACCGCGAACGGCATGAGCACCGACAGCTTCTCGCCGTTCGGGCAGCCGGTCGGCGGCATCGGGTCGGGGATCGTGCTCACCTCGAACGGCTACATCCTGACCAACCGCCACGTCGTGGAGGGCGCCCAGACCCTGAGCGTGGAGCTCCAGGACGGGACCACGTACGACGCCACGCTCGTCGAGCAGTCGCCGGACAAGGACCTCGCCCTGATCAAGGTCGACGCCAACGGCCTCGACGCGGCGAAGATCGGTGACTCGTCCACCGTCCAGATCGGCCAGACGACGCTCGCCATCGGCAGCCCGCTCGGCACGTACACCGAGACCGTGACCCGCGGCATCCTGTCGGGCCTCGGGCGCGACGTCACCGTCCAGGACGAGCAGACCGGGCGACCCACGACGCTCACCGGCCTCATGCAGACCGACGCCGCGATCAACCCCGGGAACAGCGGCGGCCCGCTGCTCGACGCCTCGGGCGCCGTCATCGGCATCAACACCGCGGTCGCGGCCAGCGCGCAGGGCCTGGGCTTCGCGATCCCGATCAACGACGCGGCCGACCTCATCGCCAGGGCGACCGGCGCCGGCGCCTGACGGCAGGCGACGATCGTCGTCCGGGCCGACCTCCGCTCGGTACCATCACCCATGCTGCCCTCGCCGGGCACACCGCAGGATCGTGAACGACCGATGCACCTCCTTCTCGTCGAGGACGACGAGCGCCTCGCCCGCAGCCTGACCCGCCTCCTCGAGGAGGACCGTCACGTCGTCGAGCACGCGCCCGACGGACGGACCGGCATCGAGCTGGCCTCGGCCCTCGACGGGCTCGACGCGGTCATCCTCGACATCGGGCTGCCGGACATGTCCGGGCTCGACGTCGCCCGGCGCATCCGCAAGGACGGCATCGACGTCAGCATCCTCATGCTCACCGCGCGCGACACGGTCAACGACCGCGTCCTGGGCCTCGACGCCGGCGCCGACGACTACGTCGTGAAGCCGTTCGCGTACCAGGAGGTCGCCGCGCGGCTGCGCGCGCTGGCCCGCCGCGCCGAGCCCGGCCCGCGCCGTGCGGAGCCGGTCCTGACCACCGGCGCGATCTCGCTCGACGAGGCGGCCCGCCGGGTGACGGTCAACGGCAAGACGGTCGACCTCAGCCCGCGCGAGTTCTCGTTGCTCGAGGCGCTCCTCCGTCACCCGAACCAGACGCTCACCCGGGACCAGCTCCTGGACCATGCCTGGCCGTTCTCCGTCGCGGTGACGCCCAACGCCGTGGACGCGTACGTGCACTACCTGCGCACGAAGCTCGGCGACGCCGGGTCGCAGGTGGAGACCGTGCGCGGCGTGGGGTATCGCCTCGCCGATGGCTGACGGCGTCCGGCTCGAGGCCCGCGACGACGACGCGGAGCAGGCGGCGCTCGGCGACGAAGCCCGCCTCATCCGGCGCGTCCGCTGGCGCCTCGTGGCGTGGAGCGGGGTGTCGACGCTCGTCGTGCTGCTCGTGCTCGGCGCGACGCTCTATGCCGTGACCGCGAGCACGCTGGCCGGGGCGAGCATCACCCAGCTCGACAACCGCGTCGAGCCGTGGGTCGCGCGCCTGGCCGGCAAGGGGCCCGACGGCGACGACCGGCCGGGGTTCGGCTTCCAGCCCGGCAACGGCAACACGTTCCTGTTCGCGTTCGACGACAGCGGCACGCAGGTCGGGCTCGAGGGCGAACGCGGGGTGGCGCTCGAGGGCATGCCCGACCCGGGCGGCCTCGCCGCGGCCCGCGACGCGGAGGACGGTCGCGACGTGCGGACGGTCGACGTGAAGCTCGGCAGCTCGACGTTCCCGGCCCGCCTCCTGACCCAGCGCGCGACCTACGTCCAGGACGGCAAGACGTACTTCCTCCAGGCGCTCCAGGACCGCTCGACCGAGGTCGCGACGCTCCAGTCGCTGCTCGTGACGCTGCTCGTCGGCGGGATGGTCGTGGTCGTCGTCGCGTTCGCCTTCGGTGCCGCGTACGCGAGCCGGGCGCTCGTGCCCATCCGCCAGTCGCTCGAGGCACAGCGCGTGGCGCTCCGCCGGCAGCGCGAGTTCGCCGCCGACGCGAGCCACGAGCTCCGGACGCCGCTGACCGTCATCCGCTCCTCGGTGGAGCACCTCCAGCGGCACCGCGACGACCCCGTGGCGCAGTCCGGCGAGGCGCTCGAGGACATCGACGCGGAGGTCACCCACCTCACGACGCTCGTGGACGACCTGCTCCTCCTCGCCCGGTCCGACTCCGGCGCCGTCGCCCTCGACGCCGTGCCGCTCGACCTCGGCGACGTCGCCTTCGACGCCGCGGGCACGCTCGGGCGCGCGGCGGAGGCGAGGGGCGTCCGCGTCGTCGTCGACCCCGAGCCCGCGATGGTGACCGGCGACCCGGCCCGCATCCGGCAGCTCGTCATGATCCTCGTCGACAACGCCGTCCGCCACAGCCCGCGTGGCGGCGAGGTCACGGTCCAGGTGCGGGCGGCCGGCGCGATCGCCGCGATCGAGGTCTCCGACCAGGGGGCGGGCGTCCGCGACGAGGACATGCCCCACGTCTTCGACCGCTTCTGGCGCGCGCCCGGCGCCCCGTCCGGTGGCACGGGCCTCGGCCTCGCGATCGCGAAGTGGATCGTGGACCGACATCGCGGCCGCATCGGCGTCGCGAACCGGCCCGGCGGCGGCGCGTCGTTCCGCGTCGAGCTGCCCGCGCTCGGCCAGCCCGGTATCGCCCCGCCGCCGCCCCCGGCTCCGGCAGCGGACCCGGAAACGGGAGCCTGATCGGCCGCTCCGGACCCCTCCTGCGTGGTACCCTCGGCCCATCCTGATGGCCGGTCCCGTGAGGCCGGCGTACCGGTCCTGTGAGGCCGGGTAGGAGGAAGCCAGATTGCGCATGCGCATGCCGTCTGCGGCCCCGTGCCGCGGCACGCCGGGTCCTGAGTGATCTCCCCACCGACCGTCGTCCATCCGCCGCTGCCGCGCGCCGATTCCATCGTCGACCCCCGGGTCGGTGACGCCGGCCCCGCGCTCCTGGCGCTCGAGGACGGCACCGTCTTCCCCGGCATCGCGTTCGGGGCGCCCGTGTCCGCGGGCGGGGACCTCGTCGTCAACACGTCGCAGACCGGCTACCAGGAGATCGCGACCGATCCCTCGTACGCGGGCCAGGTCGTCGTGATGACGTACCCGCTGATCGGCAACTACGGCCGGCTGCAGGCCGACGACCAGTCCGAGCGCCCGTGGCTTCGGGGCCTCGTCGTGGCCCACGCGACGGCCGCCGTCCTCGACGACGCCCGCCAGCTCGCGACCCTGCTCCGCTCGAACGGGATCCCGGCGATCGCGGGCGTGGACACGCGTGCCCTCGCCCGGCACCTGCGCTCGAACGGCTCGCTGCGCGGGATCCTCACCGAGCCCGGGATGACGGACCACGCCACGGCCGTCGAGCTCGCCCGCGCCGTGCCGCGCTGGGAGGACCAGGACTTCGTGGCGCAGGTCTCGCCGGCCGCCGTCCGCGAGGTGGGCGACGACCCGTCCGCGCCGCTCGTGGCGATCGTGGACTTCGGGCTCAAGGCCAACATCGTGCGCAGCCTCGGGCGGCGCGGGCTGCGGGTCCGCGTGCTCCCGCACACGGCGACCGCGGCCGACGTGCTGGCGGCGGACGTCGCGGGCGTCGTGTTCTCGCCCGGCCCCGGCGACCCGGCGCGACTCGCCGGCCCGGTCGCGCTCGCCGGTGCGGTCATCGACGACGGACGCCCGCTGCTCGGGATCTGCCTCGGGCACCAGATCGTGGGTCGCGCGGCCGGCGCCGAGACGACCCGCCTGCGGTTCGGCCACCACGGCGCGAACCACCCGGTCCAGGACCTCGACACGGGCTACGTCCAGGTGACGGCGCAGAACCACGAGGTCCAGGTCGTCGGAGGCAGCGTGCCCGCGAGCTCCGGGTTCCGGGTGAGCCAGCTGAACCTCAACGACCGCTCGGTCGAGGGGCTGCGCCACGCCGAGAAGCCGATCGAGACCGTCCAGTACCACCCCGAGGGCGCCCCCGGCCCGCTCGACGCGCTCGCCGTGTTCGACCGGTTCGTGGACGCGATCCGGGTCCGCTCGTGACCATCGCAGACCGGCCGGAGGCCGCGGCCCGCGCCCACCGGAAGAAGCCGGAGTCCGTGCTGATCCTCGGCTCGGGGCCCGTCGTCATCGGCCAGGCCGCGGAGTTCGACTACGCGGGGACGCAGGCGTGCCGCGCCCTGCGCGCCGAGGGCGTGCGGACGATCCTCGTCAACTCCAACCCGGCCACGATCATGACCGACCCGACGGTCGCGGACGCCGTCTACCTCGAGCCGCTGACGGTCCCCGCGATCGAGGCCGTGATCGCCCGCGAGAAGCCCGAGGGCCTGCTGGCGGGGCTCGGCGGCCAGACCGCGCTCAACCTCGCGATGGCCCTGTCCGAGGCCGGCGTCCTCGAGCGCCACAACGTGCGCCTCCTCGGGACCCCGCTCGAGGCGATCCACATGGCCGAGGACCGCGAGGCGTTCCGCGACCTGCTCGACCGGATCGACCAGCCGTACGCGCCCTCGTTCATCGTCGAGGGGCCGGACGAGGACGCCCGCCACGCCTCCGCCGAGGAGGCGCTCGACACGATCGGCCTGCCCGCGATCATCCGGCCCGCGTTCACGCTCGGCGGGACGGGCGGCGGGATCGTCGAGACCGAGGAGGCGTACTGGGAGCGGGTGCGGTCGGGCCTCCGGGCGAGCCCGATCAAGCAGGTCATGATCGAGCGCTGCCTCGTCGGCTGGCAGGAGATCGAGTACGAGGTCATGCGCGACCACGAGGACACGTGCATCGCCGTGTGCTCGATGGAGAACGTGGACCCGCTCGGCGTCCACACCGGCGACTCGATCGTCGTGGCGCCGGTCCAGACCCTGACCGACGCCGTCCACCAGCGGCTCCGGAGCGCGGCCCTCGCGATCATCCGGGCGCTCGGCGTCGAGGGCGGCTGCAACGTCCAGTTCGCGCTCTCCCCGGACAGCACCGAGTACGCGGTCATCGAGGTCAACCCGCGCGTGTCGCGCTCGTCGGCGCTCGCGTCGAAGGCGACCGGCTACCCGATCGCGCGCGTCGCGGCCCAGATCGCCGCCGGGCGCACGCTGGCCGAGATCCCGAACGTCGTGACCGGGACGACGGTCGCGGCCTTCGAGCCCGCGCTCGACTACGTCGTCGTCAAGCTGCCGCGCTTCCCGTTCGACAAGTTCCCGGCCGCGGACCGCCGCCTCGGCTCGCAGATGAAGGCGACGGGCGAGGTCATGGCGATCGACCGCACGTTCGGCGCCGCCCTCAACAAGGCGCTCCGCGGCCTCGAGCAGGCTGGCGCCGGGCCGCTGGGCGAGGACGCGAGCTGGGCGCCGACGTTCGACTACCTCGCCGCGGTGTACGGGGGCGACCACGACGAGGACGACCCGCTCGCGCCGGCGGGCGAGGACACGGTCATCCGCTGGATCGACGAGCGGGGCGAGGCGTGCGAGAGCAGCCGCTTCGCGCAGCGCTCGGCGGCGCCCGTCGTCCTCAAGCGCTTCGTCGAGCCGTCGGACTCGCGCCTGTGGCGGGTGCTCGGGCTGCTCCGCCGTGGCGTGCCCCAGGAGGTCATCCGGGCGGCGACCGGGATCAGCCCGTGGTTCCTCGCGGAGATGGGCCGCAACGTCGGCCTCGAGCACGCCGTGCACGCCGCCGGCGCGTCGCTCGTGGACACCGACGACCCGGCGGGCGCCGAGCTCCTCTCGACGGCCAAGCGGGCCGCGTTCAGCGACAGCGACCTGGGCCGGCTCGCGGGCGTCCCGGAGACCGCCGTGCGGGCGGCACGGGCGACGCTCGGCCTCGCGCCGGGCTACGCGATGGTCGACACCTGCGCGGCCGAGTTCGCGGCCGAGACGCCGTACTTCTACTCGACCTACGCGTCCGCCGGCTCGCCGCCCGAGGCCCCGCCCGCGCCGCGGCCCGGCGCGCTCGTCATCGGCAGCGGCCCGGTCCGGATCGGGCAGGGGATCGAGTTCGACTACTGCGCCGTCCAGGCCGCGGACGTCCTCCGCCGCGAGGGCTGGAGCGCGATCATGGTCAACTCCAACCCCGAGACGGTGTCCACGGACTTCGACGCGTCCACGCGGCTCTACTTCGAGCCGCTCGACGCCGAGAGCGTCCGGAGCATCATCGAGTTCGAGAGCGGGGGACCGTTGCCGGGCACACCGGCCGGCGACACCGTCCACGTCCGCGATGACACTCGAGGCATCGATGCGCGGAGTGTCATCGCGAATGGTGGGCAGCGGCCGAACCGCAGCGGGATCCCCGACGACGGGCCGCTGCCGGCCGTCGTCGCGTTCGGCGGCCAGACGCCGCTCAACCTCGCTGGTCCGCTCGTCGCGTCGGGCGTCCCGCTGCTCGGGTCGTCGCTCGAGACCATCGACCAGGCGGAGGAGCGGGTGCGGTTCTCCGCGCTCCTCGACCGGCTGGGCATCCCCCAGCCCGAGGGCGGGATGGCGGAGTCGATCGAGGAGGCGCTGACGCTCGCGGAGCGGATCGGGTACCCGGTCATCGTCCGGCCCTCGTTCGTCATCGGCGGCCTCGCGATCGACTTCGCCTACTCGCCCGAGGACCTCGCGCGCCACCTCGCGGCCGCGGCCGTCGTGGACCCCGACCGGCCCGTCCGGATCGACCGCTTCCTCGAGGGCATCGAGGTCGACATCGACGCGGTCTGCGACGGCACGGCGGTGCTCATCCCGGGCCTGCTCGAGCACGTCGAGCGCGCGGGCGTGCACTCGGGCGACTCGATCGCGGTGTTCCCGCCGCAGCACGTCTCGGACGGCGACGTGGACCTCATCGTCAACACGATGGAGCGCGTCTGCCTGGCGCTCGGCGCGACCGGCCTCGTCAACGCCCAGTTCATCGTCCGTGACGACGGCGTCTACCTCATCGAGGTCAACCCGCGGGCCAGCCGCACGGTGCCGTTCCTGTCCAAGGTCACGGGCGTGCCGATGGTCGAGCTCGCCGTCCGGATCTCGCTCGGCGCGACGCTCGCGTCGCTGGGGCAGACGCCGGGCCTCCGGCCGAGCCCGCCGTTCGTCGCCGTGAAGGCGCCCGCGTTCTCGACCGCCAAGCTCAAGGGCGTCGACCCCTCGGTCGGGCCGTTCATGCAGTCCACGGGCGAGGTCATCGGGATCGCCGAGGACCCGCGCGTCGCGATGGCGAAGGCCCTCACCGGCGCGTCGCTCATCCCGCCGCGACCGGGCGACGGCCCCGCGCCGCTCGCGCTGCTCTCGATCGCCGACCGCGACAAGTGGGGGCTCGTCGACCTCGCGAAGGCGCTCCGGCGGGCCGGCTACCGGCTCGCGGCGACGCCCGGCACGCGGACGGCGCTCCGGGAGGCCGGGTTCGGCGTCGACCCGGTCGCGAAGCTGGGCGCCGAGCCGGACCGCGAGATCGGCGAGATCCCGATCCTCGACGCGATCGCCGGCGGCGACGTCCGCCTCGTGGTCAACACGCCGACGCCGCGCTCGGGCGCGATCCGCGATGCGGCCGAGATCCGCCACGCCGCGATCGCCGAGGGCGTCCTGTGCCTCACGGCCATCGAGACGGGGATCGCCGCGGCCGCGGCGCTCGAGCCGTCGATCCTCGACGAGATCAGCCGCGTCCGGCCGATCACGGAGTGGGTGCCCGCGGTCTAGCGGCTCGCGATCACCGCGGGTGTGGTCTGCGCCGCCGGGGTCTCGACGACGATCGCCTGGCCCAGCGACCAGAGCGTGATCGTGGTCAGCGCGACCATCACCACGGCGAGCGGGATCTCGCGCATCCGCACGTTCCGGTCCGGCGCGGGCGTCCAGGGCAGCTTGCGGTGGCGCATGTCGCGCGGCGGCCGCGAGGCGGCGAGCGCCTCCATGTCCCGCTGGGCGGTGACGTGCCCGGCCCACGCGCCGATCATGTGGCCGCCCACGACCGCCGCCAGCTGGAGCGTCCAGACGAGGCCGGGCGGCAACCACGAGGCGCCGGGCTGGAAGAACGCGGTCCCGAACAGGTCGGAGCCCTGCTGGAGCGGGTCGGAGACGGCGATCACGATCCGCTGCCCGTCGATGAGCAGGTACGTGAGGTAGTGGGCGATGAGGTAGCCGATGGCGATCGGCAGCAGCCCCGCGCCGATCGCGCCGATGCTCACGGTCCGGCCGACCCACAGCGCGGCGCCGACGACGATCGCGAGCCAGGCGAGCAGGAGCAGCGTCTTGGGCACGAGCCCCGGCACCCCGAACCAGGACGCGAACACGACCGTCTGCGAGAAGCCGTCGAAGATGATCGACGCGACGCCGACGGCGATGAGCGCGACGACCGCGGCGCTCCACCGGCCGCCGAGGAGGCCGCTCGCGAACGAGCGCCGCACGACGTGGGCACGCGCGACGTCGATGCCGCCGGGGACGACGACGCCGTCGTCAGCGTCGGGCCGGGGCTCCTCGCCGGCGACGCGGGCCGCCGCGACGACACCGAACGGCGCCATCCGGTTGAGCGTCCGGAACCAGACGGAGAACGTCTCGCCCTGCGCCCGCCACTCGTCGCGCCCGAACTGGGCCATGAGCGCGAGCGTGAGCACCGTGTAGCCGACGAGGACCACGGTGAGGGTCGCCGCGCTGACCGCCGGCACGAGCTCCAGCCACACGAAGAAGGCGAGCCCGAGCACGGCCGGCCAGACGCGGACGGCCGCCGGCACCTCCGAGGCGGGCCAGCCGCGGACGCCGATCGTCCGCAGGACCCAGGCGAGGATGTCGTGGAGGGTCGCGAACGGGTCGATCCACTCCCAGACCGGGAACAGGAGCGCGGACAGGACGGCGATGCCCACCCAGCCGTAGACCCACAGGAACAGCGTCGCGACGGCCGCATCCGACGACCCGCCGGCGATCGCCTGGGCGACGATCCAGGCCCAGCCGACGAGCCCGATCACGCGCAGGGCGATGCGGAGCGCGGCGGGGACGTGGACGACGCGGCCCTCGTCGATCGTCGTCGCCCGGACGTCGCGCGCGAGCACGAACACGAACGACAGCGCGACCGTCGCCGCGGCGCCGACGAGGTAGACGGCGAGCGGCAGCGGGCTCTGGTAGACCGGGGACAGGCCGTGGGCGGCCGCGACCGCCGGCAGGCCGAGCACGACGGCGAGCGCCACCAGTGCGCCCGGCGCGCGGCGGACGGCGGCATCGCGCAGCCGGCGGGGCGTGCCCGCCACGCGCGGCGAGGCCGCGGGCACGCGCGCCGTCATCGTCAGGCGGCGCGGTTGCGGCGGAGGAGCAGGGCGCCGATGACGCCGATGAGGGCGAGCGCCGCGATGATCGGGAAGAGCACGTCCGTGCTCGACGACGTCGCGACCGGCTCCGGGTCCACGGCAGGCGACGGCACGGGCGTCGCCGTCGGGGTGGGGGAGGGGCTGGCGGACGGGGCCGTCGACGCCTGGCTCGGGGCGGGCGTCGGGGTTGCCGGCGCGGGCGTCGGCTCGTTGACCGTGAAGGTCAGGGTGCCACGCTCCACGTCGCCGTCGTCCGCGACCGAGGTCCACTCGATCGTGTACGCCCCGGGGGTCAGCGCCAGGCCGTCGAGCGTCATCGTGTCGTCGCCGTCCTTGGCGGGGCCGCCGGTGCCGACGGTGTCGCCAGCCGGCCCGATGAGCTTGAACGAGCTCTTGCCCACCACGCCCTCGTCGAACGTGAGCGTGATGACCGTCGGCGGCGTGTCGAGGACGGCCTTGTTGGCAGGGTCCGACGAGACGAGCTCGGCGTGGCCGAGGACGGGGCTCACCGCGGCGAGCGCGAGGAGCGCGCCGGCGAGGAGGGGGAGGACCCGGAGGCGCACCGGGAGGGCCAGGGGGTGATGGGCCGGTCGCCGGCCGATGCTTCGGGTGTCCACGGATCGGGAGTCTACCGGTGCACCGCGTTTGCCGCCGTCGGCGGCCCCGCGCATCCATCTGCGCCGGATGGGCGAACATAGAGAGTGACGAACCGGTCCCGGCCCGCGGCCCGGCCGGACCCATGACCCCGGAGGTCTCCCGTGTCCCTCGCGCTCGCCACCCCCATCACCCCGCTCGCCCCGGCGGCCGAGCCCGACGGCTACGTGCCCGGCGTCTGCAACATCGGCAAGATGGAGATCCGGCGACGCCGGACGTTCGGGATCGTGGGCATCGCCGCCGCGGTCGCGCTGTTCGCCATCCTCGTCGCCGTCGACGCTCCCGCGTGGACGCGACTCCTCGTCTTCGTGCCCCTCGCGGGCGGCGTCTTCTCGTGGCTCCAGGCGCGACGCCGGTTCTGCGCCGCGTTCGCGATGCAGGGCGTCGCCAACTTCACCGACGCGGACGACGGGCGCCACGCGGTCCAGGACGAGGAGGCGCGTCGGGCCGACCTCGCGGCTGTGCGCCGGATGACCCGCGACGCCGTGCTCATCGCCCTGCCGATCGCGATCGTTGCGGCGCTGCTCCCGATCTGATGCCGCACCGCCGTCCAGTCGGCGGACACGGAACGGCCGGCCACCCGCATCGCGATCGGGCCCCGAGGAGCGGGGAGATCGAGGTGCGGCGCGGCCGGCCGACCGTGAAGGAGCTGTTCCGAGTCGATGCCCGCCGTCAGGCGTGCGTCGGGCGCGAGCCCGAGACGCTCTCGCCGAGGGAGACGAGGTGCCGGCCGACGGACCAGCGGGTGCGGGTGACGATCCCCGCCTCGGCGCCACGGTCGTCGCGGTTGTTCCGCGTCTCCGAGGCGACGGCGTAGAGGCTGCCGATCCGGTCGTGGACCAGGAAGTCGACGTCGTTCTGGTGGAGTGTCTGGTGCATGGGATCCGCTCCTTCGGGATGCTGAAGCATGGTTACGGGCTGGGGGACTGTGGGTTGATATCTCACTGGTGTTAGTCCTTCATCTAACTCGCGGGCGTGCCGGTGGCCGGGCGCTCGCATCGGGGGACGCTAGGTGAGGAAGCGGACGAGCTCGGACGTGGCGTCCTGGAGCCGGTCTCGCCGGAGGCTGTAGTAGGACATCCCACCCTCCTCGGTCAGCGTCACGAGGCCGGCGGCCCGGAGCTGCGCGAGGTGGTGCTTGATGGTCGGCTTGCTGAGCTCGAGCCGCTCGGCGATCTCGGTCAGGTAGAAGTCGCGTTCCTTGAGCAGCCGCAGGATGCGGAGCCGCGTGTCGTCGCCCAGGGCCCGGTGGAGCCGGAGGACGCTCTGCGGCGGGGCCAGCGGGTCGTGGGGCTCGGTCGCCTCGTCGGCGACCGGGTAGACGAACATCCGCCAGTCGCCGCCCGAGAACGTGAAGTTGTAGGGCCGGACGAGATACGACGGGGCGAGCACGACGCGCCGCACACCGGGCTCGGACAGCCAGCGGATGCCGTTCGTCGTCCGCTCGATCAGCTCCGGGGGCCGGAGCGTCGCGATGTCGGCCGCCCGCAGGTCGACGTCGCGGGCGATGATCTCGCGGACCCGCGGCTCGATCTCCTGGTACAGCGGCAGCCACGCGCGCATGAGCGCCGCGACGCCGCCGACGAGCTCGTCCGAGTGCTCGATCACGCGCGACAGCCACTCCCGCTTGCTGTCGGGCCAGGCGGCGACGAGCGCGCTCGTGGCCCCGGGATCGCCCTCGAGCGCGGCGACCACCTCGGCCCGGCGAGCCGGATCGTGCATGCTGTCGCCGAGGACCATGTGGGCGAACGTCTTGCCCGAGGTCTGCTCGAGCAGGTCGACGACGCCGGCGGCGTCCGTGATGTCAGGTCGGTCGACGATCAGCGTCGCGGCGTGGACGCAGGTCTCCTCGCTCATCGTCTCGTGCAGCGGCGCGGGAAGCGCGGCACGCGCCCGCTCCAGCCAGCGGCGATCCTCGGCGGGCAGCTCCTCGTGCTCGCCGACGTCCGACGACAGGCTGATCGCGAAGTCGTAGGCCGTGCGCACGTCGAACGCGGCCGGCAGGCTGGCACCCGATCCGATGTCACGGACCATGGCTCGCTTGCCGGGATCGCTGGGGACGGTGCTGCGGGTGGAGGGGCTCATGTGTGTCCTGTTGGTCTTCCTTGTGTAAGACAATCATCTAACACGGGCGCGGCCGATGTCAAGCCCCCGTGGCGGGTTCGAGACCCCGAGGGTGGCGGCGCCTCCTCGCACGGCGGGCTCCACACCGACTCGCCCTACAATCGCCGCAACCCACCGTCCCGCCCGGAGAGCAATCCCGCATGCCCGTTCCCGTCGTCGAGTTCACCGACGAGCGCCTGGCCAACGGCCTGCGCCTGATCGTCGCCGAGGACCACCTCGCGCCCGTGGTCGCCGTCAACGTCTGGTACAGCGTCGGCTCCAAGCACGAGGAACCGGGCAAGACCGGGTTCGCGCACCTGTTCGAGCACGTGATGTTCCAGGGCAGCGCGCACGTGGGCAAGGCGGAGCACATGGCGCTCGTGCAGGGTGCGGGCGGCACCCTCAACGGCACGACCTGGCTCGACCGCACGAACTACTTCGAGACGATGCCGTCGCACCAGCTGGAGCTCGCGCTGTGGCTCGAGGCGGACCGGATGGGGACGCTCCTCGACGCGCTGAGCCAGGAGAACCTCGACAACCAGCGCGAGGTCGTGAAGAACGAGAAGCGCTGGAGCTACGACAACCGGCCGTACGGGTCGTGGAACGAGAAGATCCTGGGTCACCTGTTCCCCGTGGAGCACCCGTACCACCACCCGACGATCGGCTCGATGGCGGACCTCGACGCCGCCTCGGTCGATGACGTCAAGGCGTTCTTCGCGACGTACTACGCGCCCAACAACGCGGTCCTGAGCGTCGTCGGCGACTGCGACCGCGAGACGGTCCGCGCGCTCGTCGAGAAGTACTTCGGCCCGATCACGCCCAACCCGTCGATCCCGCCGCTGCCGGACATGTCGCTGCCGGCGCTCCTCGGCACCGAGATCCGGGAGACCGTCGAGGACCGCGTCCCGCTGCCGCGCGTGTACGTCGGCTTCCGTGCGCCGGCGTTCGGCGACCACCGGCTCGACGCCCTCGACCTCGCCTCCCAGCTCCTGGCCGGCGGCAAGGGCAGCCGGCTGCACCGGCGGCTCGTCCGCGACGAGCGGGTGGCCCAGGACGTCGCCGTGTTCACGTTGCCGTTCACCGGCGGCGCGTCGGTGTGCATCGGCTGGGCGACGGTGCGGCCCGGCGTGGACGTCGACGTCGTCGAGCGGATCTACCTCGAGGAGCTCGAGAAGCTCGCGAGCGAGCTCCCGAGCGACGACGAGCTCGACCGCGCCAAGGCGCTGACGGAGGCCGACGAGCTCGGCGCCCTCGCCCGGGTGGAGGAGCGTGCCGACCGCCTGTCGATGTACGCGACCCTGTGCGACGACCCCGCCCTCATCAACACGCTCCTGCCGCGCTACCTGTCGGTCACCGCGGAGCAGATCCGCGACATCGCCCGCGAGGTCTTCCGCGCCGACAACCGCGTCGTCCTGACGTACATCCCGAAGACCGGCGGCGACGCGGTCGACACGGCGGAGGCAGCCGAATGAGCCACAAGGGCGAGCTCGTCGCCGAGCGACCCGTCCCGGGCACGCCGCGCCCGTACGAGTTCCCGCACACCGTCCGCACCACGCTCCCGAACGGGCTCGAGGTCATCGTGACCCCGATGGCCGAGCGCCAGCTCATCGCTGCGTCGCTCGCGATCCGCTCCGGCGCCGCCGACGAGCCGGACGCGGTCGCCGGCGCGACGGTCCTCGCCGCCCGGGGCCTCACCGAGGGGACCGAGGTCCGCGATGCGATCGCCCTGACCGAGGCCGCGGAGCGGCTCGGGGCGTCGCTCCATGCCGAGGCCGGCTGGGACGCGACGTCCGCCGGGCTCGACGTGCCCGCGAGCCGCCTTGCGGCGGCGATGGAGCTCCTCGCCGAGGTCGTCCGCCGGCCGTCGTTCCCCGAGGCCGAGGTGGACCGGCTCCGCGACGAGCGGCTGACCGACCTGCTCCAGGCGAAGGCGGACCCCAGGCGTCGCGCCGACGAGGCGTACGTCTCGTCGATCTACGCGCCGACGTCGCCGTACCACCGACCCGCGGGCGGCACCGCGGAGACCGTCGGGTCGCTCACGGCAGCCGAGCTGCGCGCGGTCCACGACCGCGCATACACGCCGGGCCGCTCGGCGCTGATCGTCGCCGGCGACATCGACCCCGACGAGGTGCTCAAGGCGGCCGAGGCCCTGTTCGGCGACTGGGCCGGCGAGCCGGGAGCGGACGCCGCCCCGATCGACGACACCTCGGCGATCACCGGCCGCTACGTCCGGGTCGTGCACCGGCCGGGCGCCGTCCAGACGGAGATCCGCATCGGGCACCCGGGGCTCGCGCGCCGCAACCCCGACTTCCACGCGGCGTCGGTCATGAGCGCGATCCTCGGCGGGCTGTTCAACTCGCGCCTCAACATGAACCTCCGCGAGGACAAGGGCTACACCTACGGCGCCAGCGCCGGCTTCGACATGCGACGCGGCCGCGGCCCGTTCACGGCCCGGGCTGCGGTGAACACCGAGGTCACGATCCCGGCCCTCGACGAGTTCCGGCGCGAGCTGGACCGCATCCGCCAGGAGCCGGTCACGGACGCCGAGCTGCGATCCGCGCGCGACTTCCTCGTCGGCGTGTTCCCGCTCCGGTTCGAGACACCCGGTCCGGTCGCCGGGTCGCTGGCCGGCCTGTTCGTCCACCGGCTTCCCCAGGACGAGCTCACCCGGTATCGGGACGCGATCGAGGCCGTCACCGCCGACGACGTCCTGCGCGTCGCGCAGGAGCAGATCCACCCCGACAAGGCCGCGATCGTGCTCGTCGGCGACCACGACACGTTCGCCGCGGCGCTCGAGGCGGAGAACCTCGGGCCGATCGAGGTCATCCGCGATCCCGATCCCACGCAGGTCGCCGCCGGCGACGCGGCCGATCAGGCCGGCCCCGTGGACGCGGGGGAGGGCGGTCCCACGGAGGGCGCCGAGGACCCGGACCTGCCGGGGAGCGACGAGCCGTCCGACCCGGGCACCGACGATCCCGACGAGGCCGCGCCACTCGGCGCGTGAAACCTTTCCGCGGTCCGGTGCCTCGGGAGCGGTGAGAGGATCGCCACAGAGGGGCGTCCCACCAGCCGGAGTCATCGATGCAGCCCAAGTACAAGCTCCTCCGCACCGTGAGCACCGGGGCCGTCGCCGTGTTCCTGGTCGCGGGCGCCGCGCTCGCGACCACGTCGTTCGTCCGCACCGGGTCGCTCGGCCGACGCCCAGCCGGCGGGCAACTCGACCGAGGTCACGACATCGGAGACCGACGAGCTCGAGACCGAAGAGGCCACCGAGACCACCGAGCTCGAGACCGAGGAGGCCACCGAGACCAGCGAGCCCGACGAGACCGAGGAGGCATCGGCCACGACGTCGGACGCGCAGGACGAGGACGCCACCGACGCCCACGAGGACGCGAGCTTCGACGACCACGGCGGCAACGACGAGGTCAACGACGACCAGGACGGCGACCACCAGGGCGAGGACGAGCAGGGCGACGACAGCGGTCACGACAGCGCCGACGACCAGGACGGCGATCACCAGGGTGAGAACGAGTCCGAGGACGCGTCGGACGACCACTCCGGCTCCGACTCGGGCTCGAGCTCCAACTCGGGCTCCGGTTCGAGCGACGACGACGGCGGCCACGGGTCGGACGACTGACGGCTGACATCCCGCCCCTCGACGTGTGACCTCTGGCCTGCGATGGGAGCCGGTCCTGCCCGCGATGATGGCGGGACCCGGACCGGTGCCCGGGCGGCACACGGAACCGGTGCCACCGCCGCAGCGAACAGTGGATGTGACAACGGACAGGGACTGGGACGCCGACCAACGATCCGGAACGACGACCGATGACCGCCTGCTCGTCGACGCAGTGCTCGGGGGCGACCGCGACGCCTTCCGCCGCATCGTCGAGCGGGAGGGCTCGTCGGTCGTCGCGACGTGCGCGCGCGTGCTCGGCGATCGCAGCGAGGCCGAGGACGTCGCCCAGGAGGCCTTCGTGACCGCGTACCGGTCCCTCGGGACCTGGCGCGCCGAGGGACCGCTCGGCGCGTGGATCGCACGCATCGCCGTGCGCCTCGCCGTTCGCCGGGCGTCGCAGCGGAAGCAGGTCGTCTGGCTCGATCCCATGGCCGCCGACGCCGACCTCCCGAACCGCGACCGGTTCCGGACGAGTGGCGCCGGTGACGCGGTCGATCCTG
Organism: uncultured Chloroflexia bacterium; assembly: GCA_963768035.1. Lineage (GTDB taxonomy): Bacteria > Chloroflexota > Limnocylindria > Limnocylindrales > CSP1-4 > CAIXZV01. The sequence continues at coordinate 366,457 of CAVYGJ010000007.1, read as the reverse complement.
CCCACGGCGTCGTCCGCGAGGAGCGCGACGCCATGCTCCGGGCGGCGGTCGCGTCCCTCGACGAGCCGTATCGCGAGGTCGTCGCGCTCCGCTTCTTCGCCGAGCGGTCGCTCGCGGAGATCGCCGAGACGGTGGACCGCCCGCTCGGGACCGTGAAGACCCAGCTCCATCGCGGGCTCGCCCGGCTGCGGCGCGCGCTCGACGAGGCAGACCGATGACCGGGCCGATGCCGCAGGGCGGACGGCGGTTCACGCCCGCCGAGCTCGACGACGTCTCGGGCATCGGTCCCGAGGACCTGGCAGCCGAGATGGGCGTGGCGCGCCGGCTCGAGGCGCTCGCCGCCGCGACCGTGGTCGCGGCGCCGCCCGCATTCGTCGACGGCCTGATGGCGGCCATCAACGCCGAGCCGTCGCCCGTCCCGACGCGGGCGGCGATCCTGGCGATCCGGCGGGTGTCGCTCGGGGCGCTGCTCGTCTCGATCCGCGACGCGTGGCGGGTCACCGTCGGACACGGCTTCCCGGCGATCATCCGGGCCCAGGCGCTCGCGCTCGTGCTCCTCGTGGCTGCGCTCGGCGCGGGCACCGCCGCCGCGACCGCCGGCGCGCTCGGCGTGTTCGAGCGGCACCCGTCGCCGGCGCCCAACCCGTCGGTCGTGGCCCCGTCGCCCGATGCCTCGCCGTCGTCGCCCGCCGAGTCACATCGAGCCCGGCCTGCTCGTGAGCCCCGACCCCTCCGCGACGCGAGTCCGCCGAGCCCAGTGAAACGGCGGAGGCCGAGACGGAGGAGCCCGACGGACTCGGCCGAGCCGGGCGACGACCACGGTGGCGGCTCGGGCGGCGACTCGCGGCTCGTCGGGCTCCGGGTTCGGGTTCGTCGGGCTCGGGGTCCTCGGGCTCGTCTGGCTCCGGGTCCGGATGACGACCACTCGGGCTCCGGGTCCGACGACTCGTCCGAGGTCGACGACCACGGCTCGGACGCCGAGCCGACGTCGACGCCAGAGGCGACCTCGACCCCGAGGCCGACCGAGACCCCACGGCCGACCGCAGACGCCCAAGCCGAGCGAGACGCCACAGCCGACCGGGTCGTCGTCCGGCTCCGGATCCGACTCGGGCGGCGACGATCCCAGCCCGTCAGGCGGCTGATCGCCCGGGGTACCCTTCGGGCGTGATCGTCGTCGTCGGCACGCCCGCCTGGCGCCCCGCTGAGCCCGCAGGGCCTGCGGGGCTCGCGTGCGGCATCGCCGTCGCGGCGGCCGCGCAGGGCGCCGCGGTCGAGCTCGTCGGCCGCACCGGTGACGACCCCGCCGGGGACGCGCTCCTGATCGCGCTCGCGCACGCCGGGGTGGGGCACGTCGCGCTGCTCCGGGATCCTGCCCGTCCGACGCCGCTCGTGGAGCCCGCGCCCGAGGCGGACGAGCCAGACCTGCTCGCCGATGACGCGGACGATGCCGACGTCGCCGACGCGGTCGCGCCCATCGTCGCAGGCCCGCGCCTCGAGGCGCTCGACGTCGACCTCGGCCTCCGCTACCTCACCGCGTTCGCCGTGATCGTCGTGACGGACGACGCGCTCGATGCCGCCCTCGCCGTGGCGACCGAGGCGGCCGCGTTCGCGGGCGCGCACCTCGTCGTCCTCGTGCCGGAGGGGAGTGAACCGCAGCCGGACATCTCCGCGGATGCCACGGTGCTGGCCGCACCCCGTTCCGACCCCGATGGCGCGTTCGCGGCGTCAGTCGGTTCCTATGCCGCCGGCCTCGACGCCGGGCGCCCGCCGGACGAGGCGTTCCGGGCAGCGCTGGCCGCCGGCTGGGAGCCGTCCGTCGCCTGACACGCAGCACCGGTACATCCGTTCGCAAGGTGCCCCGAAAGGACCACCCGGTACCGTAACGGCCGTTCACCGCCGGGTACTCGGGGAAACCACCTTCTTGTTTGCAACGCAACCGCTCCAGGAACGATCGCGGCCAGTGCGTCGTCGAGTTCGCGCTCGTGCTGCCGATCCTCGTGTTCCTCATGGTCGGCATCATCGACCTGGCGCGCGTCTACACGACGATGCTCAGCGTCGAGTCCGCCGCCCGCGAGGCCGCCGACTACGGCAGCTTCGGCTCGCAGAAGTGGGCACGCCGCGCCGGCCTACACGAACACCGCTGCTGGAGATGCAGCGACGCGCATGCGTCGCGTCGAGCGACCTCACCGGACTACGCCGGCAGCCTGCACCGACCTGTACGCAACCCGTCGTTCTGCATCAGCTGTCACGCCGGGCAACGGCCGAGCGGCGCGTACTGCGTCGACGGTCGCCGCCGATCCGACGGACACGTGCAACGACGCCGCTCGCGAGCCGCCGTGCTGGGTCACGGTCGACGCTCACCTACCACGTTCAACCTGCTCGTCCCGCTCAACTTCGAGGCGTTCGGCGTCCACTACGGCATCCCCAACTCCCTCACGTTCAGCCGCTCGAGCATCTTCCCGATGACGGACCTGTCGCTGGTGCATGCGCTCAGGCCGCTCCGGCTCGCGAGCCGCTCGCCGGCTGCCCATCGGGACGCGAGGCCAGGCGCTCGTCGAGTTCGCGCTCGTCGCGCCCGTGTTCTTCCTGCTCCTGTTCGCGGTCATCGAGGGCGGGCGGTTCATCCTCTACTACGAGACGCTCGCCAACGCGACCCGCGAGGGCGCCCGCTACGGGATCGTCCACGGCTGGAAGTCGTACTTGCCCGCAGCGGATCCGATGCCGCCCGGTGAGCCCATCGCCGATCGCCTGCTACGACCCGACGGCGCCAATGTCGTCCAGCGGGTCAAGGACTCCGCCTTTGGGCATCCTCGGCTCGACCGTCATGGTCACGCCGATGCTGGCTCGACACGATGCCGTCAGCCCATGGCGACGACCGGACAACGACCGACGAACCTGTCACGTGCGTCCAGCGTACACGTACCGAACGATCATTCCCCTGTCCCTCTCCCCCGATCACCATGTCAGCGGAGTCGAGCCTTGTCATCAACAACTGATCGCTCCGAGCCGGGCCAGGCGCAGTCCTCGTCCTGTTTGCCGGCGGCCTGGTCGCGCTGTTCCTCGTCGCCGCCCTCGCGTTCGACGTGGGCTCGATGCTCCTCGAGCGACGCGACCGAGCAGAACGTCGCGGACTGCCGCGGCGCTCGCCGGCGCTCGATACGTCCAGAGCTGCCGCCGAACTTCGCGACGCAGTCGCTGCGCACGACGCACGGGCTCGAACGCGGCCGTGGTCGCGGCGTGCGACGTCGCGAAGCAAGAACAATGCCAGCCTCGCCGAACGCCGACATCCGGGTCAACATTCCGCCCGTCGACGGCCTGTACCGCGGCGTTCCCGCGGTCGATCCAGGTCCGGATCAACACGAACAAGGGCTCGATCTTCGGCGGCGTCATCGGTCGGGCGGCGTGGCCCGTCGGCGTCAACGCGACGGCCGCCAACCAGCAGGGCGTCACCTATCCCTTCGGCGATGCTCGCGCTCGACCCGACCGGTTGCAAGGCGATCCTGGTGTCGGGCACCGGCGTCGTCAGCTCGGCGGGCAACATCCTAGGCGAACTCTGACGGAGCGCAGGCGGGCATGCGGAGGTATCGGCTTCAGCCGGACCGGCGGCGGCACCGTCGACGTGACTGCGCCTTCGGCGACCTGTCGCTCGGCCGGCTCGATCCAGGACCAGGGCTCGGGCAGCATGACGTGCGCGAAGACGCCCAACTCGTTCGCGCTTCCTGACCCGCTGCGCAACCTTCCGGCGCCCACGTACACGGGCGCTCGCCGCCGCGATGAAGGAGTGGACAGCCCCGACCGACCTCTGAGCGCGACCGCCGGCGAACGTGCCCGGACTGGTGCCCAGGGGCCGACCGACGTGAGCAAGCGACCGTCGAGCACGAACCCGCACCGTGTGCTACGCTCGGCAGGGTCGGTGCGCAGGCCGAACCGGGTCTGGGTCCTGTACCCGGGCCTCTATCCCGGCCGGCCTCGAGTTGCAAGGGCGGAGTGACCGCGTACCTACGCCTGGGGTGTACTGGATCGGCGGCGGCGGGTTCCAGACGTCGAACGACGCGTCCGTCATCTCCGTTCTGACGAGAACGATCAAGACCCGGGCGACGTGCGCCACGACGCCCGCCGCACACGTGCACCGGCGGCGGCGGGGTCCTGATCTACAACTCGAAGCTGACCGGGCAGCCCGGCGGGCCCGGTCAGCATCGGGTGGCGGCGGCGCGATCAGCTGAGCCTCGATGCCGTTGCACTACGCGTTTGGCACTGCACTTCGTCGACATCGTGTATGTTCCAGGACCGGACCGTGGCGCTCAATGGAGACGACATGACCCTGAACGGATCTCATCGGCCGATACCGACGTCCGTGGGATCGATCTACGCTGCCGCAGGGTGACGTGAAGGTGAACGGGTCCGCGAGCGCGTTCGACATGGACCAGGTGATCGCCTGGACACTTCAAGATCAACGGGTCCGGTGGCACCGTGAACATCTACAAGGACGACTGGTGTCGACGCCAAGATCGAGGCCGTCGGGCTCGTCGAATAGCAACTGCTCCCGTCCGGGTCTCGGGGACACGGATCACAGCAGGGTGAGCGGCTCCGGCGACGGCTGGAGCCGCTCTACCAATTCCGGGCCGTTGTTGCGGACGTTGTTCACGAGCGGCGGGACCGGGTAGGCGTCGAGCGCCCAGTCGTCGCGTGGCTCGAGGAGCGCACGCAGCTCGCCGACATCGGCCGGCTGCGGGTCCAGCCAGCGCGCCCACGCGTCGGGCGGGACGATCACCGGCATCCGGTCGTGGATCGAGGCCATGAACGCGTTCGGCCGGGTGGTCACGATCGTGAACGTGCGATGCCACACGCCGCTCTCCGGGTCCTGGCGACCCGTCCACAGTCCCGCGAGCGCGAGCGGCCGGTCATCCGGGTCGTGGATCCGCATCGGCTGGCGCTTCGACCCGTCGCGCAGCCACTCGTAGAAGCCGTCCACCGGCACGAGGCAGCGGCGACGCCGGAACGCGTCCCGGAACACCGGGTTGGCTGGCGACGGTCTCGGCGCGGGCGTTGAACGTGCGTGAGGCGATCCGCGGGTCATCGGACCAGCCCGGGATCAGCCCCCAGCGATAGCTGACGACGGCTCGCCGGTCGTCGCGCTGGACGACGACGGCCGCCTCGTCGGTCGGCGCGACGTTGAACCGGCCGCCCGGGTCGTCGGCGATGTCCTCCGCCTCGAAGATCGCCGCGATCTCGCTCGTCGGGCGCTGCTGCGTGAACCGGCCGCACATCGCGCCAGTCTACCGGCGGGCTCCGGTACCTTCGGCACGGCCCCCGTTCGGGCGGCCTCCTGTACAGTCGCCGCCGTGACCGATCCCACCTTCGATCTCGAACGGGTCCTGGCGTCGGAGGGCCCGCTCCCGCGTGAGGTCGCGCTCGCCGCGCTCGACCACGCGGCGCGGCTCGTGAGCCAGACGGACTTCCGCGACGCCGCGCGCCTCTACCAGCGCGTCATCGGGTTCGACGACCCCGCGGTCACCGCCGCCGCGTACGTGGGCTTCGGCGAGGCCCTCTACCGCATGGACCAGGACGACGCCGCGCTCCACGCGTGGGAGCAGGCGACGCGGCTGCCCGACAACCCGTCCACGTACCTCGCCTGGCGCAACGTCGCCGCGGGCAAGGTGCGGGCCCAGGATCTCCGCGGCGCGTTCGAGGCGTACAAGGAGGCCGAGCGCCGCGCCCCGGACCAGGACAAGGCGGAGATCGCGACCCGGCTCGGCTGGCTGAGCAAGGAGCTCGGCGACACGAGCGCGGCGGGCAAGTACTTCGCCCGCGCGCGCGGCGACACGGGGCTGTCGTTCTCGGTCGCGCTCATCGCGGTGACGGTCATCGTCTCGCTGCTCGCGGAGCTCGCGGGGCCCGTCGGGCGGGAGCTCAAGAACCTGCTCGCGCTCGACAAGGCCGGCGTCGCGGATGGCGAGCTGTGGCGCCTGTGGACCGTGACCCTCGTCCATGGCGGCGTCCTCCACCTGCTGGCGAACATGTGGGCGCTCTGGATCGTCGGCCCGTTCGCCGAGCAGCTCTACGGGCGGTGGCGGTTCCTGGCGTTCTACCTCCTGTTCGCACTGGGCGGATCGCTCGCATCGTTCTGGGCCAACCCGGTGCCGGCCGTCGGCGCGTCGGGCGCGATCTTCGGGCTGTTCGGGCTGCTGCTCGCCGTCGAGCGCATCCACCGGCCCGTCGTGAACCGCAACGCCCGCCAGTTCCTGTCGCAGGTCGGCCCGCTGATCCTCATCAACCTCGTGTTCGGCGCGGTCGTGCCGGGGATCGACAACATGGCCCACATCGGCGGGCTGCTGTCGGGTCTCTGGATCGGCTTCCTGTTCGTGCCGACGAAGGTCCAGACGCTGCGCTCCCTGTGGACGCGGCCCGGCCCGACCGGGGCGCTCGAGCCCGCCTTCGGTCGCGAGGGGACCCGGCTGATCCGCATCGCCGGCGTCGGCGTGCTGTTCGCCGCGTATCTCCTGCTCTACCTGCTGGGCATGGCCCGGTACTGAGGCCCGGCATGTTCGCGATGCTCCACGGAGCGCTGCCCGCGCTCCCGGGCGACAACCCGCTTCGCGCGGTCGTCGATGCCCAGGTGGAGGCGGGGCTCGAGCTCGTGACCGAGGCCGGGGCGCTGCTGCCGGACCGCGACGCCGCGATCCTCGGGGCGCTCGAGGCCGGCGACACGGGGCCTCGCGGGCTGCTCGTGCGGACGTGGCAGGCGACCGCCGAGGCCGTGCGGCTGGCTGCGGGCGATGGGTCGTCGGTCTTCGCGGCCGCGACGATCACCGGGCCGTACTCGCTCAGCGCGCGCACCGGATCGGGCGACGGGGCGGCGATCGGGGAAGCGCTGGCGGGCGAGCTGGTCGCGCTCGCGGCGGCCGGGTGTCCGCTCGTCGTGGTCGACGAGCCCGAGGCGGTCGGGATTGGCGCCGACGAAGGTGCGAGGGCCCGCTTCCGGTCGGCGCAGCGGGCGCTGCTCCCCGGCGACCCGCCGCTCCACGCGATGCTGGCGCTCACCGGCGGGTCCGCCTGGGCGGCGGGGCCGGAGACGATCCTCGAGGCGCCGTACGCCTCGTACCTGCTCGACCTGATCGCGGGGCCGGACAACTGGGACCTCGCGCGGGAGGTGCCCGGCGACCGGGGGATCGTGTGCGGGGCGCTGCGCGCGCCGTCGGCCGACGACCAGGCGTCGCTCCTCGTGTGGGCCGCGCGCTACGCGGCGTCGATGCGTGGTCGCGGGCTCGAGCGGGTCGGGCTCGCGAATGCGTCGCCCCTGGGATCGATCGAGCCCTCGGCTGCGCGAGCTGCGCTTGCGGCCCTCGGGCGCGCCGCCCGGTTCGCGGCGATGGAGCCGGACGACGCGATCGCGGCGGGCCTCGACCGGCGGACGTTCGCCCAGCCGCCGGGCCGCGGCGCGCGACGGGGTGGCCTGCCGCGCGCCTGAGCCCGGTGGTTCGGTCCGCTACGCTGGCCCCGCCCCGCCCCGCCCGAGGACCCGAACGTGAGCACATCGCTGTGGCATGGATTCGCCGACATGCACGTCGTCAAGGACGCGGAGCTCGTGCTCCGCGAGGGCGACGGGGTGTGGGTGACCGACGTCGACGGCCGGCGCTACCTCGATTCGACGGCGTCGCTCTGGTACTGCAACGTCGGCTTCGGGCGGGGATCGATCGCGGACGCCGTCGCCGACCAGCTGCGGCGGCTCGCGGCGTACTCCTCGTTCGGGGCCTACACGACCGAGACGACCGTCCGCCTCGCCGACCGGATCGCCGCGATGGCCCCGATCGCCGACGCGACGGTGTTCTTCGCATCGGGCGGCTCGGAGGCGATCGAGACCGCGGGCAAGCTCGCGCGCCGCTACTGGGACGTCCTCGGCAAGCCCGAGAAGCAGCTCCTCGTCTCCCGCGAGCACAGCTACCACGGGATGGCGGCCCTCGGGACGTCGCTCGCCGGGATCCCGGGCAACAAGGCGGGCTACGGGACGCTGGTCGAGGGGATCGTGACGGTCGGCGCCCACGACCTCGATGCCGTCGAGTCGCTGTTCGCCGCGCGGGCGCCGGAGATCGCCGCGTTCGTGGCCGAGCCCGTCATCGGCGCCGGCGGCGTCATCCCGCCCGAGGACGGCTACTTCGCGGGGCTCCAGCAGCTGTGCCGCCAGTTCGACGTCCTGCTCATCGCCGACGAGGTCATCACCGGGTTCGGCCGCACCGGCGCCTGGTGGGGGAGCCAGCGCTACGGGATCGAGCCCGACCTGATCACGTTCGCGAAGGGCGTGACGTCCGGGTACGTGCCGCTCGGTGGGGTGATCGCGGGCGCCCGGGTCCGTGCCCCGTTCTGGGACGACCCGGTCCCGGGCGCGATCTTCCGTCACGGCTACACCTACTCCGGCCACGCCGCGGCGTGTGCCGCCGCGATGGCGAACCTCGACATCCTCGAGAGCGAGGACCTCGTCGCCCGGGTGCGGACCCTCGAGCCCGTGCTCGAGCGCGCGCTTGGCGCGCTCGCCACGTCGCCGCTCGTCGGGGAGGTCCGGACCGTCGGCTTGACGGGGGCCGTCGAGCTGGCCGCCGATGTCCGTGCCGCCAACCCGGGCGCGGTCGAGGCCGTCGTGGCCGCCGCCCGCCGGAACGGCATCCTCACCCGCTCGATCCGCGGGGTCGCGATCCAGGTCTCGCCCGCGTTCGTCATCACCGAGGACGAGATCAGCACCCTCGCGGAGGGCCTCGAGGCCGCGCTCCACGAGGTCGCCGCCTGAGCCGCTCCGCCGCATCCGCATAGTCGGCATACGCGGGCGCACTCCTCCGACCCGACAACGGCGTCCTACGGAGCCAATCCCGCGAGCGCGAGATCGGGTCCGCGGTCGTGATCGTGGGCATCGGTGGGGCGCCGCCGTGCTCGAGCCAGCGCGCCATCGCGGTCGGATGGCCGGGGAAGGTCGACGCGAGCAAGGTCCGGTTGTCCGCCAAGCGACCCGCGACGGATCGCGAGTCGAGGGCGACGACCAACGTCGCGGCCCGCCTCGGGCGCCAGCCCAGCGACTCGAAGACGGAGCCGGCGACCGCCGAGTACACGGCGACCTGACGCTGCATGCCACCGACATCCGGGATGTCGCCCTTGATCTCCCCGATCAGCGCGTCGGCTCCGCGGATCGCTGCCAGGTCAAGCCACCCACGTGGCGCCGGTCGGCCGAACGGCACCTCGGTCCGCACCGTCCAGCCGAGCCGCTCGAGGCGACGCGTGGCATACCCGACCATGCGCGCATGGACTGGGTCACGCTGGCGTCGGCGGTCGTCGAGTGCACGATCGTCGATCTCAAGCGAGCCGCGTAGTCCGAGAGCGGCAAGGATTCGGGACACAACGACGACATCGGGCTCGAGGCGTCGGCCGAGCTCGAGGCGCGCAACCATCGACTGTGACGTACGCGCCCGATCCGCGAGCTCGGCCTGCGTCCATCCTGCGAGGGTGCGCGCCTCGCGGATCACGCCGCCGAGCGCACGCCCAAGCAACGGATCATCGAGGCGCAGGGTCCTGTGCACCTGGCCGTTGTACAAGCGGCGGCTTGGCTGGCACTTATCTGCGTCCGCGAGTCACGTCGGACTTGGCTGCACCTCGGGCGTGCGGGAGCACGTCGCGAAAGTCGGCTTTCGGAACGCGATCGTGCGTGACCAAGTCCGTTCGAAGTCTGACGTGACTTGGGGAGGGTGACCGTGAAGGCGACGGCCTGCGAGTCCGCCTGTCGCAACCGTGCCGAAACCGGCTTGCAGCGCGGGCGGCACGGTGCCACCATCCGCACACCGCGAACCCGAGGCGTGGCAGGAGCCACGGTCCATCGGGCTCGTCGTGCCGGGGGAGCCGGCTGGTCACACCACCCACCGGCCCGCGTGCCGGTCCGGGTCAGCGAGCACACCACCCATCCCAGACCCCGGTCGGGAGATCGGGGCGACACCGTCGATCGGTGGAAGGAGGTCGTCCTGGTGGCCGAGCTGCATGTCGCGCTCGAGGTCAACGGTGAGCCGAGGGATGTGGACGTCGAGCCGCGACGCCTGCTCGTCGAGCTGCTCCGGGAGGACCTCAACCTCACGGGAACCCACGTCGGCTGTGACACGAGCCAGTGCGGCGCGTGCACGGTCCACGTGGACGGCAAGGCGGTCAAGAGCTGCACGATGCTCGCGGCCCAGGCCGAGGGGACGAGCGTCACCACCATCGAGGGCCTGAGCGACGGGATCAACCTGCACCCGCTGCAGCAGGGCTTCTGGGAGAAGCACGGCCTCCAGTGCGGGTTCTGCACGCCGGGGATGATCATGGCCGCGGCCGATCTCCTGCGGCGCAACGGCGACCCGACGGACGTCGAGATCCGGCACGCGATCGAGGGCAACATCTGCCGCTGCACCGGCTACCACAACATCGTGCTGGCCGTGCGCGAGGCGGCCCGCATCATGCGTGACGGGGCCACCCCCGCCGCGACGGCCTGAGGAGGATCGACGTGGTCGCAGACGTCCTCGGCGCCCCGGTCAAGCGGGTCGAAGACCCCAAGTTCATCACCGGCAAGGGCCGCTACCTCGACGACATCAAGCTCCCCGGGATGGTCCACATCTCCATCCTCCGGAGCCCCTACGCGCACGCCAACATCCGCTCGATCGACACGAGCGCGGCCGCCACGGCGCCGGGCGTGATCGCCGTCATCGTCGGGGCGGACATCCCGTACAACGCGCTGCCGATGGCCTGGCCCGCGGGCGGCTCGTCGGGCATCACGAACAACGTCAGCACGCCCAACGTCCTGGCCAAGGACGCCGTCAAGTGGACGGGCGAGGGCGTGGCCGCGGTCATCGCCGAGACGCCGGCGCAGGCGCTCGACGCGCTCGAGCTGATCAACGTCGACTGGGAGCCGCTGCCGGCGGTCGTGGACGCGGAGAAGGCGATCCAGCCGGGCGCCCCGCAGCTCCACGAGAACGCGCCCAACAACGTCGTCTTCGAGTGGACGGTCGGCGACAAGGCAGGCACCGACGCCGCCTTCGAGCACGCCGAGGTCGTCCTCCACCAGCGACTCGTGAACAACCGGCTCGTCCCGAACCCGATGGAGGTCCGCGGCGACATCGGCCTGTACAACCCGGGCACCGACGAGTACACGATCTGGATGTCGAGCCAGACGCCGCACATCCAGCGGCTCCTGCTCACCGCCTTCGTGACCGGGATCCCGGAGCACAAGGTCCGGGTCATCAGCCCGGACGTCGGCGGCGCCTTCGGGTCGAAGATCTTCTGCTACGCCGACATGGCGCTCGTGATGTTCGCGAGCAAGCTCGTCGGCGGACGCCCCGTGAAGTGGGTCGAGGGCCGGCGCGAGAGCTTCGGCAGCACGATCCACGGCCGCGACCACATCACGTACGTGGACATCGCCGCGAACAAGCAGGGCGAGGTCCAGGGCCTGCGCGTGAAGACGCTCGCCAACCTCGGCGGCCGCCTCTCGACGATCGGCCCGGGCATCCCCACGACGCTCTACGGCCGGATCCTCTCGGGTCCCTACAAGCTGCCCAACGTCTACGCCGAGGTCACCGGCGTCTACACCAACACGACGTTCGTGGACGCGTATCGCGGCGCGGGCCGGCCGGAGGCGACCTACGTCGTCGAGCGGTCCATGGACCTCGTCGCGGACGAGCTCGGGATCGACCCGGCGGAGGTCCGCCGGCGCAACTTCCTGCCGCCCGACAGCTTCCCGTACGACAACCCGTCCGGGCTGCTCACCGCCGTCAACGGCTCCAAGATCTTCATCGACTCGGGCAACTACGAGCCGGCGATGGACAAGGCGCTCGCGATGGCGGGCTACGCCGACCTCGCCGCGAAGAAGGCCGAGGCGAAGGGTCGCGGCAAGCTCCTCGGGTACGGCCTCTCGACGTACATCGAGGTCTGCGGCGTCGCACCCTCGAAGTGGATCGGCGCCGTCGGCGAGGGCTGGGGCGCCGCGATGTGGGAGTCGTCCAACATCCGCGTCCACCTGACCGGCAAGGTCGTCCTGACCATGGGCACCCAGCCGCAGGGCCAGGGCCACGAGACGACGTACGCCCAGATCATCAGCCACGAGCTGGGCATCCCGATGGACGACATCGTCGTCCAGCACTCGGACACCCAGGGCACGCCGTTCGGCTACGGCTCGTACGGCTCGCGGACGTCCAACGTGGGCACCGGCGCCGCGCTCAAGGCGGCGGCGAAGATCCGCGAGAAGGCGAGGCGCTACGCGGCGCACATGCTCGAGGCCTCGGTCGACGACATCGAGGTCGACGGCGCCGAGTACCGGGTCAAGGGCAGCCCGGACAAGATGAAGACGATCCAGGAGATCGCGTTCGCCCTCGACCTCGCGTTCGACACGCCCGAGGGCATGGAGCCGTATCTCGACGAGACGGCCTACCACGACACCCCGAACTGCACGTTCCCGTTCGGGACCCACATCGCGATCGTCGAGATCGACGAGGAGACGGGCCACGTCGACCTCGTCCGGTACGTGGCGGTCGACGACGTGGGCAAGAAGATCAACCCGATGATCGTGGACGGCCAGCTCCACGGCGGCATCGCCCAGGGCGTCGGCCAGGCGCTGTGGGAGAACGCGGTCTACAGCGACGACGGGCAGCTGCTGTCCGGCTCGCTGCTGGACTACGCGCTGCCGCGGGCCTCGTGGCTGCCGGCGTTCGAGCTCGACGAGACCGTGACGCCCAGCCCGGTCAACGCGCTCGGCGTCAAGGGCGTCGGCGAGGCCGGCTGCATCGCGAGCACGGCGGCGGTGGCCAACGCGGTCATCGACGCGCTGAGCCCGCTGGGCATCCGCCACCTCGACATGCCATACACCCCGCAGAAGGTCTGGGGCGCCATCCAGGGCGCGAAGGGAGGCCGGGCATGAGCATCCCGTCGCTGTTCGCGTACACGCGGGCCGGCACCATCGACGAGGCGCTGCGCATCCTCGCCTCGGACGACGGGGCGAAGGTCATCGCGGGCGGGCAGAGCCTGCTCCCGCTCATGAAGCTCCGCCTCGCGTCGGCCGAGACGCTGGTCGACATCGGGGGGCTCGGGGAGCTCAAGGGGATCAGCAAGCTCGACGACGGCCGCCTGTCCATCGGGGCGCTGACGACCTACGCCGAGCTCATGGACTCCCCGGCGATCCACTACGGCGTCCTCCGGGACGCGCTGCCGTCGATCGGCGACGTCCAGGTCCGCAACCGCGGGACCGTGGGCGGCGCCGTGGCGCACGCGGACCCGGCGTCGGACCTCCCGGCGGCGCTGCTCGCGCTCGGCGCGGAGCTCGTGCTCCAGTCGTCGTCGGGGACGCGGACGGTCCCGGCCGACGGGTTCTTCGAGGGCGCGTTCCAGACGGGCGCGCGCCACGACGAGCTCCTGACCCAGGTCATCCTCCCCGCGCCGGCCGACAACGCCGGCTCGGCGTACGTGTCGCTCGAGCAGCCCGCCTCGGGGTACGCGCTCGTCGGCGTCGCGGCCGTCCTCATCGTGGGGGCCGGCAACGTCGTCGAGTACGCGGGGATCGGGATCACCGGCGTGTCCGAGCATCCGTACCGGGCGAGCGAGGTCGAGGCCGCGCTCGTGGGCACGACCGCCTCGGCGGACATCGTCGCGTCGGCGGCGGCGAACGCGGTCGCCGGCCGGCCGGTCAACTCGGACATCCACGCGAACGGCGAGTACCGGGCGGCGATGGCCGCCGTGTACACGCGACGCGCCATCGCGGCGGCGCTGGCCCGGCTGTCCTGACACCCACCACGGCGCGGACAGGCGGGTGCGGCTCGAGCGGATCGTTCCGGGCACCCGCCCGCCCGACGCGCTGACCGGCGCCGTCCTCACCCGCGACCTGTCGGTCGCGGGCGTCCGCTGGGCGAAGGGCCGGCGGCTGTCGGCCGCCGACCTCGAGGCCGTCGCCGGCGTCCCCGCCGGGCGTCCGATCACGGTCCTCGTGATGGAGCCCGGCGAGCTCCACGAGGACGAGGCCGGCCGGCGGCTCGCGCTCGCGGTCACGGCCGGCGACCCGGCTGCCGCGTGCCTCGTCGAACGCGGGCCGTCGGAGTCGCGGGTCAACCTCCACGCGGCGGCGGCCGGCGTCGTCGAGGTGCGGGTCCCGGTCGTGGAGCGGCTCAATCGCCTCGACCCGATCGAGGTGTTCAGCGTGTTCGACGGCCAGGTCGTGGCGGCCGGCGACCTCATCGCGAGCGCCAAGGTCGGTCCGCACGTCGTCGCGGCGTCGATCGTCGAGGCGGGGGAGCGGATCGCCGCACGCGCTCGGGGGCCGGTGATCCGCGTCCGGCCGTTCCGGCCCGTCCGGCTCGCCGTCCTCGTGAAGGAGCACGTCACCGGCACCGCCCGCGAGCGGTTCGAGGCGTCGGTCGGGTCGAAGGCGGCCGGGCTCGGGGCGACGCTCACGGGCATCGACTACGTCCGCGACGACGCGGACGCGGTCGCCGAGGCGCTGGCGCGGGTGACCCGCGGCCGCGGCGCCGCGCAGATCGTCCTCACGGCGGGCGGCGCGTCCACGGACCCGGCCGACGCGTTCTACGTCGCGGTCGAGCGGCTCGGCGGCCGGATCGTGCGCCACGGCGTCCCGTCGCACCCGGGATCCATGCTCTGGCTCGGCAGGATCGGCCGGGCGGCGATCATCGGCCTGCCCAGCTGCGGGGCGTTCTCGAAGGCGACGGCCGCGGACCTGCTGCTGCCGCGGCTCGTCGCGGGCCAGCCCGCCACCGCCGCCACGGTCGCGAAGCTCGGGCACGGCGGCATCCTCACCCGCAGCCAACGGTTCCGGTTCCCGGCGTATGCTCGGAACCTCGATGCACCCGACGGCTGACCGCACCCCGGAGACCACGACAGCAGACGTCCAGGCCCGCTGGCCGTCCGCCGCGCCCGAGTGTCCGCCGACGTCCCTCGTCGGCCGCGACACGGAGCTCGAGGAGCTGCGCCGCCTCGTCCGCGACCGCCGGACGCCGTTCCTCACGCTCGCGGGTGTCGGCGGGGTGGGGAAGAGCCGACTCGCGGCGGAGCTCGCCGCGCGCGACCTCGGGGCATGGAACGGGCGGGTCGCGTTCGTCCCGCTCGATGGCGTGAGCGACCCGTCGCTCGTCCTGCCCGCGATCGCGGGGGCGATCGGCGTCAGCGACGAGCCCGGCCGGCCGCTCCTGGAGTCGCTGACCGACGCGCTCGGCCGGGCGCCCACGCTGCTCGTCCTCGACACCGTCGAGCACGTCCGGGCCGCGGCGCCGACGCTCGCCGAGCTCCAGTCGCGCACGCCCGGCCTGTCGATCATCGCGACCAGCCGCCTCGCGCTCCGGATCCCCCGTGAGCGGGTCGTGTGGCTCGAGCCGCTGCCGGTCCCGGGGCCGGGCGAGCAGGACGGCGAGGCGATCCTCGCGAACCCCGCCGCCATCCTGTTCCTCGAGCGGGCGCTCGTCGTCCGCCCGGAGCTCGAGGCGACACCGGCGAACCTCGCGCTCGTCGCGTCGATCTGCCGCCGGCTCGACGGCATCCCGCTCGCGATCGAGCTGTCCGCGGCCGCCCTCCGGGTCCTCGCTCCGCACCAGCTGCTCGACCAGCTCGCCGAGCGCGTCGCCGAGTCCGGCAACGACCTGACCGCGGAGGCCGGGGTCCCGGCGCGCCAGCGGAGCCTGCGCGCGGCGATGGACTGGAGCCTCGGCCTGCTCCCGGAGCCGGTCCTCCGCCTCCATCGTCGGGTCGCGGTCATCGCCGGCACGTTCGCGCCCTCGACGGCGGCATCCATCCTCGAGCGCGGCGAGCGGCGGGGGATCGCGCCCGTCGGCATCGACGTCGGCGACGGCCTGCGCCAGCTCGTGGACGCCTCGCTGCTGCGGACCGCGGGCACGACCGGCGAGTTCGAGATGCTCTCGACGGTCCGCGCCGACGCCCTCGACCGGCTCGCCCAGAGCGGCGAGGCGGTGGCGATCCGCTGGGCCCACGCGTACGAGGTGCTCGCGCTCGCCGAGGCGGCCGAGCTGGACTTCCCGACCGACCGCGAGATCGACGCCCTCGACCGGCTCGACACCGCGCACAACGACATCCGCGAGGCGCTCGAGTGGGCGACCCAGGAGGGCGACGGGACGTTCGCGCTCCGGCTCGCCGGTGCCCTCGCCGAGTTCTGGCGGACACGCGGCCACCTCACCGAGGGCCGTCTCCGGCTCGCGGCGGCGCTCGCGATCGGCGACGAGGCGCCGTCGGCCGTGCGACGCAAGGCGCTCGCCGGCGCCGGCCTGCTCGCGTCGTACCAGGGCGACTACACGCTCGGCGACTCGTATCTCCGCGAGGCGCTCGCGGTCGCGGACCTCGACGGCGACGACGAGGCCCGCGCGGCGATCCTCAACTGGCTGGGGACCAACGCCTACGGCGGCGGCAACCTCGACGAGGCGGAGACGTTCATCGCCGAGGCCGTGGCGATCCGGCGCCGGCTCGATGACAGCGCGGGGATCGCCACGGCCCTCAACGCGCTCGGCGGCGTCTACCACTTCCGGGGCGACCTCGACCGCGCCCGCGAGACGTTCGCCGAGAGCCTCGCGCTCAAGCAGGAGCTGGGCAACCCGAACGGCATCGCCGTCTCGCTCACCAACCTCGGCCTCGTCGAGCGCGACGCGGGGCGGCCCGACGTCGCCGTGAAGGCGTTCGAGGAGGCGATCGCGATCTGGGAGCGGACCGGCGACCGGCAGCGTGCCGCCGTCGGCATCCACAACGCCGCGCTCGTCGCCCTCGACCTCGCCTGGTACGACGTGGCCGCCGACATGCTCCAGCGCTCGTACGACATCGCGCACGACCTCGGCGACCGGACGGAGATGGCCTACGCCCTGGCGGACCGGGTCCGGGTCGAGGTGGAGCGCGGCAACCTCGACGTCGCGGCCTCCGCGCTCGCGCAGAGCCTGCCCCGGGCGGTCTCGGCCGGCGTGCGGGTCATCATCCCGCTGCTGCTCGAGGGCGCCGGGTGCCTCGCGGCCGCGCTCGAGGAGGACCGCGCCGCCGTCCAGCTGTGGGCCGCCGCGACCGAGGAGCGGACGAGCTCGGGGTTCGTCAACATGCCCGCCGACGAGCGGCTGCTCGACGCCCGCGTCGCCAAGGTGCGTGCCCGGATCGACCCGGCGGCGTTCGCGGACGCCTGGGCGGAGGGCGTTGCCTACTCGCAGGCCGAGTCCGTCGAGGTGGCCATGGCCCTCGCACGCAGCGTCACGGTGTAGCATCCGGCCCCATGGGATCCGATCAGCCGACTGACGCCGCGACCGCGGCCGCCGCCCGCAGCGCCTCTCGCGAGGAGCGCCCCGAGGCGACCCGCACGATCGAGGGGATCGTCGACGCGTTCCGCGGCCACTCCTACATCGCGGAGCGCTCGCTGGCGACCACCGTGTTCCTCGCGCTCGAGCTCGGGCGGCCGCTGCTGCTCGAGGGTGAGGCCGGCGTCGGCAAGACGGAGCTCGCGAAGGTGCTCGCCGCCACGCTCGGGACGCGGCTGATCCGCCTCCAGTGCTACGAGGGCCTGGACGTCAACACCGCCGTCTACGAGTGGAACTACCCGCGCCAGATGCTGGAGATCCGCCTGCTCGAGGCGCGCGGCGAGATCGACAAGGCGTCGGCGCACGACATCTTCGGGACCGAGTTCCTGCTCAAGCGCCCGCTGCTCCAGGCGCTCGAGGACCACGAGGGCGCCGCGCCCGTGCTGCTCATCGACGAGATCGACCGCGCGGACGAGGAGTTCGAGGCGTACCTGCTCGAGATCCTGTCCGACTTCCA
Source organism: uncultured Chloroflexia bacterium (assembly GCA_963768035.1). GTDB lineage: Bacteria > Chloroflexota > Limnocylindria > Limnocylindrales > CSP1-4 > CAIXZV01. Next base: position 348,670 of record CAVYGJ010000007.1, on the reverse strand, counting down.
GGTCACGATCCCGGAGATCGGGACGATCCACGCCGCGAAGACGCCGCGCGTCGTCCTGACCTCGAACCGGACGCGCGAGGTCCACGACGCCCTCAAGCGGCGCTGCCTCTACCACTGGATCGACTACCCGACGGCGTCCAAGGAGTTCGAGATCGTCTCGACCCGCGTCCCCGACGCGCCCGCTCGCCTGGCGCGCGAGGTCGTCACGTTCGTCCACCGGCTTCGGAGCGCGGACCTGACCAAGGTCCCGGGCGTCGCCGAGACGCTCGACTGGGCGTCGGCGCTGCTCTCGCTGGGCGCCGCGGAGCTCAGCCCGGACGTGGTCGACGAGACGCTGGGCGTCGTCCTCAAGTACGAGGAGGACATCCGCCAGGTGCGCGGCCAGGTCGCCGCGACGTACCTCGCCGAGGCGACGGCCCAGGCGTAGGCCCGGGCACCTCGAGGCCCGCGATGGCGATGTCCGACACCGGCCCGCTCCTGCTCGCGCCCACAGGCGAGCTCATCGACGGCCGCCGCCTGCTGGCCGAGGCCGTCGGCTTCGGGCGGGCGCTGCGCGCGGCGGGGCTGTCCGTGGACCTCGGCGCGGCGATCGACTTCGCCCGGGCGCTCTCGCTCCCCGGCGTCGACATCGGGCGCAAGGCCGTCGTCCGCGACACCGGCGCCGCGCTGTTCGTCCGCCGGCGCGACGACCGCGAGGTGTACGACCGCGTGTTCGAGCAGTTCTGGCGCAGGCGCGGCCGTCGCCTCCCCACGACGCGCCTCGAGGGCGTCTCGCCGGACGCGGACCGCGAGGACGGCGAGCCGAGTGCCGGGGACGAGGCGGGCGAGGACGGGCACGACGCCACGATGACCGAGCTCGCCACGATGGGCATCCAGGTCGCGACCGACGTCGAGGACGGCGGCGAGGTCGACGGGACCACCATCTCGCCCGACGCGTGGTCCAAGGGCGAGGTCCAGCGCCACCGCGACTTCGACCGGATGACCGCGGCCGAGCTGCGCGACGCGGAGCGGTTCGTCGACCTGCTGCGGCCGCGGCTCGAGCGCCGGCGGACCCGCCGGTTCGAGCTCCACCCGCACGGCCGCCGGCTCGCGCCGCGGGCGATGTTCCGCCAGAACCTCGCGACGGGCGAGCTCACCGAGTGGGTGTGGCGGCGCCAGGTCCGCGAGCCGCGCCAGCTCGTCGTCCTGTGCGACATCTCGGGCTCGATGGAGCGCCACTCGCGGCTGCTGCTGCGGTTCGTCCAGGCGCTCGCCCGGACGAACGAGGTGCGCACCGAGTCGTTCGTGTTCGGGACGCGCCTGACCCGCGTCACCCGGCTGATGAAGGACCGCGATCGCGACCGGGCGCTCGCCCGGGTCGCCGACAGCGTGACCGACTGGGCGGGCGGCACCCGGATCGGGGAGTCGTTCCGCGAGTTCAACCACAAGTGGGCGCGGCGGACCCTGCGCACGAGCGGCATCGTCATCGTCGTCTCGGACGGCTGGGACCGCGGGGACCCGAACCTCGTCGCCGCCGAGACGGCCCGGCTGCGGCGCAACTGCCACCGGCTCGTGTGGCTCAACCCGCTCGCGTCGGCGCCCGGCTACCAGCCGCTCGCGGCCGGCATGAAGGCGGCGTACCCGTTCATCGACGACTTCCTGCCCGCGGGGACGCTCGCGTCGCTCGAGCGGCTGGGCGAGGTGCTGGCGGGCTCGTCGCAGGGAACCGCGCGCCGGGGTGCCGCCGTAACCCATGCTGCGACGGTCACGCCCTCGATGGGGCTCCATGCGCCCGAGGTGGCGCCGACGCCGCCCCGTGTCGTCGATCCGACGTTCCAGGACGCGGACCGGGCACGCCCGCTCCGCTAGCCGTCAAGCCAAGGGGTATCGCGATGCAGGAGCTGCTGGCACACGCTGGCCGTGTGGACCGCCGAGGGTGCGGGCGTGGGCCGCGCCGTCGTCGTGCGCACGTTCGGCTCCGCCCCGCGTCCCGAGGGCGCGGTCCTCCTCGTCACCGACGACGGCCGGATCGCGGGCTCCGTCTCCGGCGGCTGCGTCGAGGGCGCCGCGGCCGAGGAGATCTGGGACGCCCGGAAGTCGGGTCGAGAGCGCGTCATCCGCTACGGGATCAGCGACGAGCAGGCGTGGGACGTCGGCCTCGCGTGCGGCGGCACGATCGACGTGCTGATCTCGCCCGCGGTCCCGGACGTCGCCGTCGAGGCCGCCCGCGAGACGAGCGAGGGGCGGGGAGACGGTCGGGCGATCGTCACGCCGCTGCCCGCGGACGCGCCGCCGGCCGTGTTCGGCGCACATCCCCGCGGCGACGGCAGCGATCCCGCCACCCCGCTCGTCGTCCACGACGACGGCCGGCTCGACGGCACGCTCGGCGACCCGGACCTCGACGCCCGGCTCGTCGAGGCGGCACGCGACGCGCTCGCGCACGGCGTCTCGCGCACGATCGAGCTCGGCGGCCGGCAGCTGTTCGTCGAGTCGTACCCGGTGCGCCCGCGGCTCGTCGTCGTCGGTGCCGTCGAGGTCTCGCGGACGCTCGTCCGGCTCGCCAAGGAGCTGGGCTACGAGACGGTCGTGATCGACGGACGGGCCGCGTTCGCCACCGAGGCGCGGTTCCCCGACGTCGACCGGCTCATCGTGGGCTGGCCGGACGAGGTCGCCGACGAGATCGGTCTCGGGCCGGCGGACGCCGTTGCCGTGCTCACCCATGACGTGAAGTTCGACGAGCCCGCGATCGTCGCCGCCCTCGCCCGCGGCTGCCGGTACGTCGGCGCCGTGGGCTCGAAGAAGACCCAGGCCGACCGCCGGGCGCGGCTGCTCGAGGCTGGCGTCGACCCGGACGACCTCGCGCGGCTGCGCGGTCCGATCGGGCTGGACCTCGGCGGGCGGCTGCCGGCGGAGACCGCGCTCGCGATCATGGCCGAGGTCGTCGCGGAACGGCGGGCTGGCTCGGGCCGGCCGATGCGCGAGCTGGCGCGCGAGCGCGAGGCGGCCGTCGCCGCTGGGGTGGCCTGACGGTGCGGGTGGTGGCGATCGTCCTCGCGGCCGGTGCCGCGACGCGGTTCGGCTCCGCGAAGCAGCTCGCGCCGCTCGACGATCGGCCGCTCCTCCAGCACCCGCTCGACGCGCTGGCGACGGCCGGCATCGATGACGTCGTCGTGGTGCTTGGCGCGGAGGCGGCCGCGATCGAGGAGGCCATCGCCTGGCGCACCGAGCGGCGACGCGTGAACCCGCGGCCCGAGGACGGGCTCGCGAGCTCGCTCCGGGTGGGCCTCGACGCGGCGGCCGAGGACCCCGCGGCCGACGCCGTGCTCGTGGTGCTCGGCGATCAGCCCTCGGTACGCCCCGAGGTGCTGCGCGCCGTCATCGACGCCGCGGGCGAGACGGACCGGCCCATCGTCCGGCCCCGGTACACCGCCGACGGCGCGCCGAACCCGGTCCTCGTGCGTCGCGAGGCGTGGGCGCTCGCCGCCGGCCTGGACGGCGACCGGGGGCTCGGGCCGCTCATCGCGCGGCACCCGGACCTCGTCCACGAGCTGCCCGTCGAGGGCGCGATCCCGGACGTCGACACGCCGGCCGACCTCGCGGCGCTCGAGTCGGCGACGGCCGCGGAGGCGACCCGATGAGCCCGCGCAAGGCGGCAAAGCGAGCTCCTGATCCCGCGGGCAGCCCCGCCGCGCTCGAGGCCGACTGGGCGGCACGCGTCCGCGCCAACCGGGAGCAGGCCGAGCGCGTCAGCGAGGTCAAGGCCGGCGACTTCTACGCCCCCGTCTCGTCGCTGTTCGTCGCGGATCCCCGGCGGACCGGCGAGCCGGCGCTCGACCGGCTGTTCGAGCAGGCGGGCTCGAACGAGACGTGGCTCGACATCGGGGCCGGTGCCGGCCGGTATGCGCTCCCGCTCGCGCTCCGCGTCCGCGAGGTGATCGCCGTCGAGCCGTCGCCCAGCATGCGCCGCGCCCTGCGGACGGGGATGGGGGAGCACGGGATCGGCAACATCCGGGTCGTGCCGGCCGCGTGGCCCGCGGGGCTCGACGAGCTGGGCGAGCTGCCGGCCGCGGACGTCGCGCTGATCGCGCACGTCGGCTACGACATCGAGGAGATCGGGCCGTTCCTCGACGCGCTCGAGGCCGCGACCCGCCGGCGGGGCGTCGCGATCCTCACCGACCGCAGCCCGGCGTCGGTCGCGGACCCGTTCTGGCCGCTCGTCCACGACGAGGCCCGGGTCCCGCTGCCGGCGCTGTCCGAGCTGCTCGCCCTGCTGCTCGCGCGTGGCCGGGAGCCGGTCGTCACCGTGGCGCAGCGCTCGCCGCGCTCGTTCGAGTCGGTTGAGGCGCTCACCGCGTTCCTGCGCCGGCAGCTGTTCATCGCCGAGGGTGGCGAGAAGGACGTCCACTTCCGGGCAATCCTCCCGGACCACATCTCGCGCCGTGACGGCGCCTGGACCCTGACCGACCCGCCGCAGGGCTCGCTGGGGATCGTCACCTGGCCGGTCGGGACCGCTTCGACGTCGGGTTCGACGGCCGGCTGACGGCTTGGGCCGCGCGCCGGGACTTCCCGTCTCCGCGCGATCCCCGGCGCGTATCATCCCGGTCAGTTCGAGGCCGTTCGCCCCCACCAGCGCCGGGGCCTGACCCGCCCTTCCACGGAGGCTTGCATGCAGTTCTCGGGCACCGTCGAGATCGCCGCGCCGCGCGACCGCGTCTGGTCGTTCCTCATGGATCCCAACGAGGTCGGTTCCTGCGGGCCCGGGGTCGAGACCATCGAGGTCATCGACGAGGACCACTTCAAGGCGAAGGCGAAGGTGGGCGTCGGGTTCATCTCGGCCCGGTTCGTCGTGGACATGACGGTCGCCGAGCGCAACGAGCCCGAGCTCGCGGTCCTCAAGGCGCACGGCCAGGCGCCGGGATCGGCCGTGGACGCCACCGCGAACATGCACCTGGACGGCCCCGCCGAGGGACCGACGACGATGGACTGGTCCGCGGACGTGACGATCTCCGGGACGCTCGCCTCGGTCGGGGCCCGGATGATCGAGGGCACGGCCAACAAGATGATCGGCCAGACCTTCGACTGCATCAAGGCGAAGCTCGAGGCCGGCTGAACCGGCATGGAGCGCCTGCACGCCGTCATCGGCCCGGTCTCGACGAACGTCTACGTCCTCGGCGACCCGAGGACGCGCGAGGCGATCGCGATCGACACCGCGATCCCGAGCCTGACCTGGATCTCCGGCGCGCTCGAGGAGCGGGACTGGACGCTCAAGCTCATCGTCAGCACCCACGGCCACTGGGACCACGTGGGGGACAACGCGGCCGTCGCTGCGCACACCGGCGCCCCGATCGCGGTCCACCAGCTCGACGCCCACCGGCTGACCAACCCGCAGCCGCTGTACGCGCCGTTCGAGATCCCGCCGTCGGTGCCCGCGGTCGACCTCGCCGAGGGTGGCGAGATCCGGTTCGGCGAGATCCGGCTGCGCGTGCTCCACACGCCGGGTCACACGGAGGGGTCGGTCTGCCTCGTGTCGGCCGACGACGGCCTCCTGTTCAGCGGCGACACGCTGTTCGCCGGCGCCTGGGGCCGGGTCGACCTGCCGGGTGGCTCGCCCGAGCTCATGGTGGAGTCGCTCGGCCGGCTCGCCGAGCTCGAGGACCACCTGCGGGTGCTCCCGGGCCACGGGTCGGCAACGACGATCGGCCGCGAGCGCGCGTGGATGGAGATGGTCCGGAAGGACCGCCGCCTCCCGATGTAGGTGCGGTCGGTCGCGGCGGGCGCCCGCCAACGCCAGTGCAGCCGGGTCACCGCGTCAGACGTGGTCTCCAGCACCGTGAGACCACTTCTGGGACCCTGCGGCGAGCGAATCCGCGGTGCCACGCGCCGCAGCGGCGCCACCGGAAGCTGCTACTGGGCGGATTCGTGGTCCGGGACGCCTCGGCTCCGCCCATCGGCCGGGGCCGTGGGTGATGTCACGGTGTGTGAGACTGCGCCGCGGATCAGGCGACAGGACGCACCCCCGGCGTCCGAGGTCCAGCCCTCGGGCGCCGGGCCGTCCATCGGGCGGCCGAACGCCTGCCACCGGCGCCCGACCGCGAACCCGAGGCCCTCGTACAGCTGCAGCGCGCCCGTCGGGTTGGACCCGTCCACGCCCAGCCAGGCCTCGGTCATGCCCGCGTCCCGGAGCACCTTGAACGACGCGGCGCAGAGCGCCTTTGCCAGCCCCCTGCCGCGCCACGGCCGCCGGACCGAGACGTGGTCGAGCCAGGCGCGCTGGATGCCGAGCTCCTCGTTCTCGCCCCGGAAGATCGCGTTCATCACGACGCCCGCGACCTCGTCGCCGTCCCACGCGACCTGCCACAGCCGCGTGTCCACGTCGGGCCCCCGGAACCGCGCGACGAAGTCGCCCTCGCCCGGCTCGCGGTGGCCCCAGTGGTCCTTGAACGCCTCGTTGTCGGCGTGGAAGATCGCCCGCTCGGTCTCCGGCGTCACCGGGCGGATCTCGAGCCCGTCGGGCAGGGGATGCTCCGGCAGCGAGCCGGTGAGGAACCGGCGCATCTCGAAGCCGAACCGGATCGGGACGTACCCCTGGTCCGCATACAGCGCGCGATCCGCGTGCTCGATGTCCAGCGCGAACGTCCGCAGCTGTCGGGGGCCCGGACGCGGGTCGTCGGCTGCCTCGACCGAGAGCCGGTCGCGGTTCCAGCGCCACATCGCCGTCCCGATCCCGCGGCGCCGCCACTCGGCCAGCACGGAGCCCCATGTCTCGCCGACGAGGGCCCCATCGCGATGGACGAGGATTCCGAACGCGAAGCCCACGGGCGCCCCCGCGACCTCGGCGAGGATGACGTCGCGCTCGATCCGGAAGGCGTCGAGCGGCTCGTATTCGGCGCGCAGGTCCTCGCCCGTGCGGACCTCGTCGACGCCGTCGGCGCGCCGTGCCGCGTTCATGACGGCCGCGAGCGCGTCCCAGTCGGCGCCCGTCGCGTGACGGAACGCGAGGCCGTCGACGGCCGGCCCGTCGGCGACCGCGATCCGCGACTCCTGCTCGATGATGGTCATGGTGCTGACTCCTGCCGGTTGAACGGCTTCCGGTACGCCGCGCTCCCCGAGACCTTGCGGAACCCGCAGGACTTGTAGAGGGCGGACGCCCGGTTGTGATTGTCGGTGTCCACGCCGAGGTATGCGCTCGTCGCGCCCTCGGCCTGGAGGAGCTGGAGGCTCCGGAGGATCGCCGCCCGCGCGAGGCCGCGCCGACGGTGGGCCGGGTGCGTCGAGACCGAGTCGAGCAGGCCGCGAAGCGACCCGTCGGCGTGCGTCTCCACGACGTTCGAGACGCACGCGGCGGGCTCGTCACCCGCCCAGGCCACGACCACGAGGTCGCGCCGGAAGCGCGGGTCGTCGATCCACTCCGCGAGGTCGAACTCGTGGGCCTCCGCCTCGCCCCAGTGCTCGGCGAACGCCTCGACCTGCATCCGGAAGACCGCGGGCAGCTCGTCCTGCGTCGGCGAGCGAAGCAGGTAGCCGTCCGGGACGACCGGCTCCTCGATGGCGTCGAGGGTGGGCCGGAGCATCTCGGCATCCCAGCGCACGGGCGCGTAGCCACGCGCGAGGGCCGACCGCTCGAGCTCGAAGTCACCGTCGAACACGAACAGGGCGAACCACGCGCGCCGGTCAGACGGGTTGGCGGCCGCGACCTCGCGCAGCCGCTCCTCCGCCCAGCCCGCGAGCGCATCGGAGATGCCGAGGCCCCAGGCGGCCGGTTGCACGACGGACGTGATGTCGTAGATACGGTCCCCGTCGACGAGGTCGTGCCACTCGACGCGGCCGTAGCCGACCGTGGCGCCATCGCGCTCCGCGATGATGCAGTCCACGAGCGGGTCCGAGTTCACGAGGTGCGTGTACCGGTGGCGCATCGCCTCGAGGTCGATCGGCTCGAGGAGCCGGACATGGGTGCGCAGCCGCGCGTTCGCGGCCCCCATCCCGGGCAGGTCGTCGAGCCCCCGGAAGCGGCGGTACGTGATCCCGCTGCCGGCCGGCGCGGCCGGCAGCTCGAGCAAGGTCGTCGTCATCGGTCGTCTCCGTACTTGCGACGCATCTGCTGGTTGACCGCGACGTGGATCGCCTTCCACTTGCGGCGCTCCTCTGCCTGGAGGAGCGGATCGTTCGCGCGGGCGACGTACGCCGCCTCGCGCTCGAGCTTGCGGTGGCTCGCGAGCCGGTCCGCCGAGAGCGTCCCGTCCGAGAGCGCGGCCGCGATCGCGCAGCCGGGCTCGCCCGCGTGGCGGCAGTCGCTGAACCGGCAGGTGAGGGCCAGGTCGGCGATGTCGGCGAAGGCGGCGTCGAGGCCGTCGCCGGCCCCTGCGACCCCGAGCGACCGGATGCCTGGCGTGTCGATGAGCAGCGCGCCGCCCGGCAGCCGGACGAGCTCCCGGTGGGTGGTCGTGTGGCGGCCGCGCGAGTCGTCCTCGCGGACCGAGGCCGTGCGCTGTCGTGCCTCGCCCGCGAGGGCGTTGACGAGCGTGGACTTGCCCACGCCCGAGCTCCCGAGCACGACCGCGGTGCGGCCGCGCGCGAGGTGGGCGTCGCGGAGCGCCTCGACGCCGTCGCCGTTGAGGGCGGAGATCGCGTGGACCTCGACCCCGGGCGCCACGGCGGTCGCGGCGACCCGCAACCCGTCCACGTCCGCGGCCACGTCGGCCTTGTTGAGGACGATGACGGGCGTCGCGCCGCCGCTCCACGCCACCGCGAGGTAGCGCTCGATGCGGCGCAGGTTGAAGTCGCCGTCCATGCCCGCGACGACGAACGCCACGTCGACGTTCGCCGCGAGGACCTGCTCGGCGGCGAGGTTGCCGGCCAGGCGCTCCTCGCCGGCGCTGCGCATGAACGCGGTCCGGCGGGGGAGGACGGCCTGGACGACGGTCGGGGACCCGTCGGCACGGGCCGCCGCGACAGCGACCCAGTCGCCGACGGCCGGGAAGTCGCCCGCCCCGAACGCCTCGTGGCGGAAGCGGCCGGAGACCGTCGCGGTCGTGTCCGCGACGTCCCCGGGCTGCGCCACCACCCACGCGTCACGGTGGGCGGCGACGACCCGGGCGGGAACCAGCCCCGCCGCGTCGTACGGCAGGAACGCGGTCGCCCACCCGGGATCCCAGCCCAGGTCCACCAGCGAGTCGCCGGTGATGGTCGGGTTCGGCATGTCGGTCGCCATCACCCGACCCGCTTGAGCTTGCCGGTGCGCTTCGCGTATCGCTCGGCGCGCCCGAAGGCCCACAGCCCGGCCGGGATGAGCACGATGCCCATCACGATCAGCGGCACGATGTCGTGGACGAGCGCCGTGAGCGGCGTCCCGTCGAGCATCGATGCCCGGACGCCGTCGAGGACGTACGTCGCCGGCGACAGCTTCGAGATCGCCTGCATCCACTCGGGGAGCACGGAGACCGGGTAGTAGACGCCGGACACGAGCAGGAGGCAGGACTGGATGACGAACGTCATCTGCGCCCCACGCTCCACGTACAGCAGCGGCAGGATCGCGGCCATCATGCCGATGCCCACGAAGCTGAACGAGCCGAGCAGCACGAACACCGAGGCGGTCGCGACGTTCGTGACGCCGAGGTCCAGCTGCCGGTAGAAGATCACCAGCACGACCATCATCGCCGCCGTGTGCACCAGGCCGTAGCCCATCGCGTAGACGCACGAGCCCAGGAGCTGGGTCCAGCGTCGGATCGGGGCCATGAAGGTGTACTCGAGCGTGCCTTCCCAGCGCTCCACGCTGATCGTCTCCGCGATCCACGAGAAGACGACCGAGAGGTAGTTCCAGAAGACGGCGCCGATGATCAGCGTGAGGAGCAGGCGGTCGTCGCCCGCCGCCGCGCCGATCAGCGAGATGGAGAGCGCGCCGGCGACGGAGTAGACGAGGAACGCGACCTCCCACCCCCAGTACCGGCGGGTGAGGTAGAAGTTGCGCTCGACGAAGGCGTACGACGCCTTCAGCTCATGAGCGAGAGCCAACGGAGTGTCCTTTCGGAGGGTGCGCACCCCGGGCCGGGAGGAGCCCGGCCCGGAGGCGCCTGCGGTGCAGGGTCATCCCTGCCACGCCGGTGCGGTCATTGCGTCGCCACCGATCCGGCGGCCGAGCCGCACGAGCGACCGGCCGACCTGGTGGCGGAGCGAGCGGTTGGACTGGAGCCCTTCCCGCTCGCCGTCGCGGATGGATCGCATGAGCGCCTGGCGCTCCGCGACATCCGCGAGGCGGAGTTCGATGTGGAACATGGAAGTGTCCTTTCGGAGGGTGAGGTGATGGCGGGTCGACGAATTGGTGCGCTTGCTCGTCATCGCGGTCCTCCTTTCGTTGGTGTCAATCGGTGTCGGCCTCGTCCTCCTCGACGTCCTCGTCGAGGGAGCGGCCGGTGTAGGTCATGAAGACGGCCTGGAGCGTGGGTTCCTGCCCGTGGACCTCGGCGACGAGTCGCTTCAGCCCCTCGGGCGTGTCCTCTGCAACCACGCGACCCCCGTCGAGGATCGTGATCCGGGTGCACAGGCGCTCTGCCTCTGCCAGGTCGTGCGTCGTGAGGACGATCGTGGCGTCGTGCGCCTGATTGACCTCTTCGATGAACGCCTGGACGTCGAGCTTGCTGCGCGGGTCGAGCCCGGTGGTGGGCTCGTCGAGGAGCAGCAGGGTCGGGCTCGTCAGCAGGGCTCGCGCGATCGCGACCTTCTGCTGCATCCCCCGGCTCATCTGCTCGACCGGGCGTCCGAGGCGGTTCTCCGCGATGCCGAGCCGTCCGAGGATCTCCGTCGCCTGTCGCCGCGCCACGCCGGCATCGATGCCGTAGAGGCGGGCTGCGAACAGGAGGTTCTCCATCGGGCTCAGCTTCTTGAAGAACGCCGCATCGACGCTCACCCGGTTGATGAGCCGCTTCACGGCGAGCTCGTCGCGCTCGATGTCGTGGCCGAAGACCTCGACCCGGCCCTCGTCCAGGGTCAGCAGACCCGAGATGAGGCGGATCAGGGTCGACTTGCCGGAGCCGTTCGCCCCCAGCACCCCGTGGATCGCGCCACGCTCCATGCGGAGCGAGACGTCCTCGATGGCGATGACCGGTGGCTTCTTGCGATCGACCTTGAAGCGCTTGGTGACGTGCTCGACGAGGAGTGCCGGAGGACCCTGGCGGTCCGGTGTCACGGGCGCGCTGCCCTCGACCCGGTCGGCCGGGATCCGCGCGGCGGGCTCGAGGCCGTCCGGCTGGATCGGCTGCGGGCTCGACGTCGGAGTGGTCGTCTTCGGTTCGGGTACGAGGGTGGTGGTCACGGGACCCTCCGTGGTGGTGGGTGGGCTGCGGTGGTGGTCCGAGGTGATCGGCCGGTCCGCGGCGGGGTCCCAGACATGGGACGAGCCGCGGGCCCGGTGTTCGGGGGGCCTCGCGGCTCGGGTTCCTCGTGGACGTGACACGCCCAGAAAAACGAAAGAGCCGGGGACCCTGTGGCCCACGGCTCGGTGGTCGCTCTCGGGGCATCAGCCCCGACGTCCTACCTGCTGGTGGGCACACTCCTCCCGCGATCAGCGACGCTGAGAGGCGCGCTCATCGGGCGGTAGAGAGTTGCGTTCTTCACCATTGGGCTTGCCCCTCCGGTAACAGGACGTGCCGAGCGACCTGCTCGACCGGCGGGGATCGTACGCCGTCGTCGGGTCGAGCGTCAACCCCCGAAACGCTGGGACAAACGACGTAGTGGTGGCCGCTCGACGCCTCTCCGCGCCGAGTCGGCCAGCGACTCTACAGTTCCGTCTGGGAACGGGATACCCGCTCGCGACTCAGGTGTTCCGTGGATTCGCGCCACGACGGAACAGCCCATTCGCCCGGCGCATGGAACCTTCCATCACGGAACCGTTGAGTCGCCCGAAGACTTGCCGGACCGCCTGGTCGGCGGGAACCGGCGGTTCGCGGGCGCGTCCCGGGGGCCTCGTCCGAGCCACGAGGACCTGCCAATGCGCCTGCCGATCCGCCGCCTGTCGATCGTTGCGATCTCGTTCGCGGCAGCCGCGTGCGGGATGGGATCGTCGTCCGCGTTTCCCGCGGCGCCGTCCGTGGAACCCGGTCCAACGGTCGACCCGTCCGCGGCCTGGCTCCGAGCCACGACGACCCAGGCCATCCCGCCGCTGGACCGGTTCGCCATCCCGGACGTGGTCGACGTCACGTCCGACGGGACGTACGTCACCGTCGGTCCGGTCGACGCGATGTATCCCGGCCCGCTCCTGCCCAACCTGCGCCAGCGCTCGATCACGGACGAGGGCCGCCAGCGGATCCTCGACGAGGCGGCCCGCCTCGGGCTCCTCGGCGGCCAGACCGACTTCACCGGTGGCGGCGTCCCGGGCGGCATCACGGCCCGGCTCGACCTCACCGTCGACGGGCGCCGCGTGACGCTGACCGGCGATCCCGAGGCCCAGATCCAGTGCGTGACGGCCCCGTGCGACCCGCCGCCCGGGACGCCGGCCGCCTTCGCGGACCTGTGGGCGAAGCTCCAGCAGCCGGCGGACTGGCTGGGCAACGCCGTCGGACCGGAGAGCCCGTTCGTGGCCGACGCCTATGCGCTGCTCGTCGGCCCGGCGCCGGCCCTGCCGCCGGAGGCCGGGATGCCCCGGCCGCCGGTCGTGCTGCCGGTCGACCTGGGACTCGCGACGTTCGGGGTCCCGGTCGCCGACGGGACGCATCGCTGCGGGATCGTCGACGGCGCGGACGCAGCCGCGCTGACGCCCGTGTTCGAGGAGGCGGACCAGCTGACCCAGTGGATCCAGGGGCCGGCGATGAGCGCCACCTTCAGCATGGCGGTTCGCCCGATCGTGGCCGACGAGGACCCGTGCGCGGAGACCTTCGGCGCGGGATGACCGGGCCTAGGGCTCGCGGCGCATGACGATCCGTGGCGTGCCGGTCCGCGCACCGGACGTCGTCTCCGCGGCAACGCCGAACCCGCCGCGCTCGAACATCCCCTCGGTGCCCGTGTGCAGACCCGCCGCGGAGACCTTGCCGCCGGCCGTTCGCACGGGGTACCCCTCGACGACGCCGGCGCCGTGGTCACGGGCGTAGGTGACCGCCGCATCGAGCAGCGCACCCGCGACGCCGGCCCGGCGCGACTCCTTCGCGACGACGAAGCAGTTGATCGCCCACACCGCGTCGCCGGGGAGCTGCGGGATCACCCGCGACGCGCCGAGGCGCGGGAAGTCCTCGCGTGGACCGAGCCCGACCCAGCCGACCGCCCGACCGTCCTCGATCGCGACGAGCCCCGGCGCCGGTCCGTCGCCGTCGACGAGCGCCTCCAGATCGGCGCGGTTGGCGTCGGCGGTGGTGTTCGTCCAGTTCGCGTTCCGCTTGCGCCACCACTGGCACCAGCACCAGCGTGGATCGCCACCGGCGGCGAACAGCTCGGCGATGAGCGGCCACACGACGGGGGAGGCGGGGACGATCTCCACGGCGTCAGCGTGCCTCGAGCGCGTCGTACGACGCGACGGTCACGACGCCCTCGGCGCGCCGGGCGAGGTCTGCGTCCAGCGTGACGAACGCGTCGGCCTGGAGCTGCGTCAGAGCGAGGTACTCGGCCTCGAAGGTCGAGGCCCAGCCGAGCCGCTCCGCGATGTCCCACGCGCGTCGCCGCAGCACGCCGTCGCCGAGGAGGCGGATCGGCATCCGTCCGATGCGGTCGAGCCGGGTCGCGTGCCCCGGCTGCGGAGAGGTCGCCGCGGTGGACGGCCTCGTGGAGCGTGGCGAGCACCTGGGACCGGAACAGCGTCGGCGCGAGCAGCCGGTGCTCGGCCGGGACCTCGAGCCCGTCGCCCGCCAGGCGGATGGCCACGCCGGGGTCGATCACGAACTTCGTCATGCGGCCATTCTCGATGTGCCGGTTGTCAGGGGATGGCAGGAACCCGCACGATGCGCCGATGTTTCCTGTCCGGCGACCGGCGACCCTCGCGACGCGGCTTGCCGGCGCCCTCCTCGTTGCCTCGGTCGGCGCGTGCACCGGGATGCCGGACGTGCTCGGAGGCCTCGACGGCTCGGCCACCGCGCAGCAGCTCAACGCGCCGTGGCAGTCGCGGCCCATGCGTCCGTCCGACGAGATCCTGGCGGCGGCCGACCAGGCGTGCCGCAAGGACATCCCAGTTCAAGGCGGGCCTGCCACTCGTCCTGGTCGATGCGCGCGGCGAGGGTCGCCTGCAGCTGTTCTACGGCGCTCCGACCGGCGAGTCGGGGGAGTGCGACGGCATCTTCGTGGGCCTCGACGGGTCAGTCAGGCCCGGTGGTGCCGGCTCGAGCGGAGCGGGCGGGCCATGGCCGCCGATCGCCGCCGACGGCCTCGCCATCATGACGTCCGGGGGGAGCAGCGGCGGGCTCGGCGGGGACGAGCAGCACGTCGCAGGTCGTGCGGGACCCGCGATCGAACGCGTGCAGCTGACCGTTGCCGGTATCGCCGACCCGATCGAGGCGACGATGGCGAACGGCTGGTGGTCGGCGTGGTGGCCGGGAGGGGCCGGTTGCACGAGGATTGACGCCTTCGGGGCCGACGGCTCCGTGCTGGCCTCGGTCCCGGGCTGCTAGGACCGCCTCAGCGGGCGGCGATGCCGGCGATCTCGACCTTGTAGTCGGGCGTCGCGAGCCGTGCCTCGACCGTGGCCCGGGCCGGCTTGTTCGCCTGGTCGACCCACTCGTCCCAGGCGCGGTTCATCTCGGCGAAGGTCGAGATGTCGGGCAGCCAGATGTTGACCGAGAGCAGCCGCGACTTGTCCGTGCCCGCCGCGGCGAGGTGGGCGTCGATCTGGGCGAGGATGTCGACCGTCTGCTCGTAGACGCCCGCGTCGGCGTCGTCGCTCGTGTGGCCCGCGAGGAACACGAGGTCGCCGGACACGACCGCCTGTGAGAACCGGACGCCCGGATCGATGCGCTGGATGGACACGTGATCTCCCGATGTGGTGCGGCGATCGGCCGCGGCCCTCCATGATGTCCGGCGCGTCAAACCGGGCCGGTCGCGGTGTAGCCTCGAGCCATGGACCATCACCCTGCCCGGATCGCCGCGCTCGTCGGCCGCGGCACGCTCGACGCGGAGCTCGCCGCCCTGCTGTGGCTCCTGGTCGAGGCACGGGTGCCGGTCGTCGTCGCCAGTCCCGCCGATGGCGTCCGGGACCTCCTCCTCGATGCGGTCGAGGAGCTGCTCCCGCGGCGATGCGCACGTGATCGGGCTCGCGGGCGGTGCGGAGGAGTTCGAGTGGATGCCCGAGGCGACCGAGCTCGGCTGGCGGCGCGAGCACAACGTCGTCCCGGCGGCCGGCCGCGACGCGACGCCGCCGCGCGAGCTCGTCGACCGCGGTGATGGTCGCCCGTGACCTCGCCGGGACCGGGCCCGACGCCACGGCCGGCCCACGAGCGCGCCTCGTCGTCCGGGCGCTCTCGCTCGGGTACGGGCTGCATCGCCGGGATCGACGCCGCGGACCTCGAGGGCGTGCTCGACCGGCTCACCGCGGCGCCGGTCGGCACCGACGAGGACGAGCGCTCGAGGCTCGGGGTCGTGCTCGCCGCCGCCGACGTGGGCGTCGGCCCGCGGGTCCTCGCCGCGCACTGGGTCCGCCCGGTCTCGCGCGACACGCACGGTCACGTCCAGCGGCTCCCACCCGCCGTCCTCGCGACGTGGAACATGGCGGCGGACACGTTCGACCACTTCGCCTGGGGCGTCCTCCCCGAGCTCGCGATCCGCGTCGGCATGCGGCAGATCGAGCTCGAGCGTGAGCAGGCACGCCGGGCAACCACCCTGCGCGGAGCGGCGACGGCCGCAGGCTGATCGACGCGTCCCGTCCGGCCCGGCGGGGCGTTTGACGCTTTGGGGGCCGCGTGCCACGCTGGCCTCCCGAGCTTCACGCACGCATCCCCGGAGTCCCCGCCGTGGCCCGCTCGTCCGCCGAACCCCGACCCCGTACCCGCCACCATCGGCGAGCTTCGCGACGCCGGCTGGCGGTCGCGCACGGTCAAGGAGGAGATGCGGGCCAACCTCGTCGGCCGTCTCGCGGCCGGCAAACCCGTCTTCGAGGGGATCGTCGGGTACGAGGACAGCGTGATCCCGGCGATCGAGAACGCGGTCCTCGCCGGCCACGACATCGTGTTCCTCGGCGAGCGCGGGCAGGGCAAGACGCGGATGGCGCGGCTGCTGGTCAACCTCCTCGACGAGTGGCTGCCGGTCGTCCGTGGCGGCGAGCTCAACGACGACCCGTTCGCGCCCGTGAGCGCCTCGGCCCGCGCGCTCGTCGCGGAGTCGGGTGACGCGACCCCGGTCGACTGGCTGCCGCGCGACCGACGCTACGCGGAGAAGCTCGCGACGCCCGACATCACGATCGCGGACCTCATCGGCGAGGTCGACCCGATCCGCGTCGCCGAGGGCCGCTACCTGTCGGACGAGCTGACCCTCCACTACGGCCTGATCCCGCGCGCCAACCGGGGCATCTTCGCGCTCAACGAGCTGCCCGACCTCGCGGAGCGGATCCAGGTCGGCCTGCTCAACATCCTCGAGGAGCGCGACGTCCAGGTGCGCGGCTTCACGATCCGGCTGCCGCTCGACCTGTTCGTCGTCGCGTCGGCGAACCCGGAGGACTACACGTCGCGCGGCCGGATCATCACCCCGCTCAAGGACCGCCTCGGGTCGCAGGTGCGGACGCACTACCCGCGGAGCCTCGACCACGAGGTCTCGATCATCCGCCAGGAGAAGCAGCGCTTCCCCGCGGACGACGCGATCCCGCCCGTCGTCGTGCCCGGCTTCATGGAGGACCTCGTCGCCGAGCTCACCCACCTCGCGCGCCGCTCGCCGGAGATCAGCCAGCGGTCCGGCGTCTCGGTCCGCGTGTCGGTCGCGAACATGGAGGTCCTCGAGGCGGCCGCGATCAAGCGCGCGGTGCGGCTCGGGGAGCCGGTTGCCGCGCCCCGGATCAGCGACCTCGGGGCCGTGCTCGCGTCGACGACCGGCAAGGTCGAGGTCGAGACCGTCGGCGAGGACACGCCCGAGGAGCGGATCGTCGAGCGGCTCGTGACGAAGGCGCTGTTCGCGACGTTCAACCGGCGCGCGTCGCTCGACCGGCTGGACCCCGTGATCGAGGCGTTCGAGGACGGGCTCGTGCTCGAGACGGGGGAGCGCATCCCGTCCCGCGACTATGTCCGCTGGATGCGCGAGGTGCCGGGGCTCCAGGACGCCGTCGAGCAGCTGGGCACGTTCGACGCGAGCGACGGGGCGGAGGAGCCCGCGCTCGTGGCGTCGGCCGTGGAGTTCCTGCTCGAGGGCCTGCACCTGCAGCGGCGGGTCAACAAGGACCGCGGCGCGTCCGGCGTGACGTACCGGCGCTGATCCGCGGCCGGCGCTCCTCATGACCTTCATCACGCCCGACCCGCGACACCTCGACCTCACGGACCGCCCGCGCGTCCCGCGCGATCCCTCGCTGGGCGGCGACGCGCTGTACCGGGCGTGGGACGGCTCGCAGGACGTGCCCGACCTGACCGCGGACGAGATCGTCGACGCGCTCGCGGACGACCTGCTCGAGCACGGCGACCTGTCCGAGGCGCTGCGCGACCTCATGGACCGCGGGATCCCGGGCGCCGACCCGTCGCGCGGCGACCTGCGCGGGCTGCGCGACCTCCTCGACCGGCTGCGGGACCGCCGGCGCGACATCCTCCGCGAGGGGCGGCTCGACGACCCGCTCGCGGACGTCCGGCGCCAGCTCGACGAGATCGTGGAGCAGGAGCGGGCGGGGGTCCAGCGCCGGCTGGACGAGACGGAGCCCGGCGCGGGCGACGGTGACGCGCCCGATCCCGAGCTGTCCCGGATGCTCCGCTCGATCGCCGCGAAGCGGCTCGACAGCCTCGACGCGCTGCCGCCGGACGTGGGCGCTCGGGTCCGAGCCCTCCAGGACTACGACTTCATCGACGGCGAGGCCCGGCAGCGGTTCGAGGAGCTCCTCGACGGGCTGCGCAAGAGCATGCTCGACCGGATGAGCCAGGGGCTGGCAGACGCCGTCAAGTCGATGAAGCCCGAGGACCTCGAGCCGCAGCGCGAGATGGTGCGCGAGCTCAACGGGCTCCTCGAGCGGCGGGCGCAGGGCGACGAGCCGTCGCAGGCCGACGTCGACGGGTTCCTCGCTCGCCATGGCGCGTTCTTTCCTGGCGCGCGGACGCTGGACGACGTGATCGACCAGCTGGCCGACCGGATGGCGGCGATGCAGTCGCTCATGCGCTCCCTCTCGCCCGAGCAGCGGGCCGAGCTCCAGGACACGCTCGACGCGCTGCTGCGCGACGACCGGCTCAAGTGGGATCTCGCCCAGCTGGCCGCGAACCTGGACCAGGTCCTGCCCGGCGGGCTGGGGGAGCGGGTCCGGTTCAACGGCGACGAGCCGATGGGGCTCGACGCGGCGCTCGACCAGCTCGGCCGCCTCCAGGGGCTCGACCGGCTCGAGCAGCAGCTCGACGGCGCGGGCGGGCCCGGCGACCTCGGCGAGATCGACCGGGGCGACGTCGCGGACCTGCTGGGCCCGGACGCAGCCCGGGACCTGGACGCGCTGGAGGACCTCGCGGCGCGGCTCGAGCAGGCGGGCTACCTCGAGCGCGACGGCGACCGGCTGGAGCTCACGCCGCGCGGCAACCGGCGCATCGGCCAGAAGGTCCTCGACGAGCTGTTCTCGCGGCTCGACCGCGACGCGTTCGGCGGCCATCGCGTCGACCGCACCGGTCACGGCGGCGAGCGCGAGGAGACGTCGAAGCCATTCGAGTTCGGGGACCCGTTCCACCTCGACCTGCGGGCCACCCTGTCGAACGCGTTGATGCGCGAGGAGAACGCGCCGGGCGGACGGCACCCCGGGACGGCCGTGAAGCTCCGCGCCGACGACTTCGAGGTCTACCGCACCGAGCACTCGACGTCCGCCTCGACCGTGCTGCTCGTCGACATGAGCCGCTCGATGCTCCTGCGCGACTGCTACCTCGCGGCGAAGAAGGTGGCGATCGCCCTCGACACGCTCATCCGGACGCAGTACCCGCGCGACAGCCTCGCGATCGTCGGCTTCGCGTACTACGCCCGCGAGCTCAGGCCGGAGGCGCTCGCCGAGCTGAGCTGGCACACGTACGAGTACGGCACCAACCTCCAGCACGGGCTGCTCCTCGCGCGCCGGATCCTCGCCCGGTCGCGGTCCGCGAACAAGGAGATCGTCGTGATCACGGACGGCGAGCCGACCGCGCACTTCGAGGACGGCCAGGTCGAGTTCAGCTACCCGCCGACGCGGCGCACGATCCAGGAGACCCTCCGCGAGGTCGTGCGGTGCACGAAGGAGGGGATCACGATCAACACGTTCATGCTCGATCGGACGCCCGCCCTCACCGACTTCATCGGCTACGTCACCGAGCTCAACCGGGGCCGCGCGTTCTACGCGGAACCCGAGAATCTCGGCGAGTACGTGCTCGTCGACTTCGTCAAGCGGCGCACGCAGCACTTGCCGTAGGATCGCCCGGGGAGCGGTCGCCCCGCCCGATTCATTCGGGCGGCTACCGCGGATGAGGGTGTCGGACACATGCTGCAGCTGTTGCTGTTCCTCCACGTCCTTGGCGCGATCGTCGTGTTCGGCCCGTCATTCGCGTTCCCGCTGATCGCGAGTCAGGCGCGGAAGTCGCCGCAGAACGGCCACTTCGCGGCGGTCGTCACCGACGTCATCGAACGTCGGATCATCATCCCCGGCGCCATCGTCCAGGGCGTCACCGGTGTCCTGCTGATCCTCGTGCTGGGCGCCGACCTGACCAGCCAGGCATACCGGTGGCTCATCCCGGGGATCCTGCTGTACCTCATCGCGATCGGGTTCGCCGTCGCCGTCCAGGCGCCCGCGGTGGAGAAGATGGTCGAGCTGACGAAGACGCCGCCCGGTCCCGAGGGCCCCTCGCCGGAGTTCCTGGCCCTGGCCAAGAAGCTCCAGCGCGGCGGGATGTTCCTCGCGCTCCTGATCGTCACGATCGTGTTCCTCATGGTCGTCAAGCCCGGCCGCTGATCGCGGCCGTGAACGGGTCGCCGCTTCGCACCGGAGGCGCAGCCTGCCTGGCGGTGATCGCCGTCCTCGTGGCGGCCTGTTCGTCGCAGCCCGCACCGGCGGCTTCGGTCGCGGCTCCCGTCACCAGCGCGACGCCCGGCCCGTCCGTGGGGCCGTCCCTGGATCTCGCCGCGCTCGACGGCGTCTGGACGGGTGCGTTGCACGGCGACCAGGACTACCCCGTGACCATCCGGCTGGACGGGTGCGTCGTCGGCAGCGCCTGCGGCGAGAACGAGTACGGGGTGCCCGGCGATCCGGAGACCGCCGCAGTGTGCGGCCGAGCTCACCCTGACGAGCGCCACCGACGAGGGCTTCGAGCTTGCCCAGCGGCTGACCTACCAGCCGTGGCAGTGCTTTCCCACCACGCTGGTCGTGCAGCCGCAGCCCGACGGGACCCTCCTCGTCGAGGAGTACGGCGATCGGTCGGCGCAGCCGATCGGCGCCGGCACGCTGACCCGCGCCGGTGACGTCGTCGCGTCGAGCCCGATGCCCGTGCCGGCCGCCATCCCCGGGCTCGGGACGCCCGTCGTCCGTCGACCTTGCTGGCGGGCTGGGTGACGCAGTATCCGGCCGTCAATCCCCGGGGTCCCTGTGGCTGCCGCTCGAGGGATCCGGAGAGGTCGCGCGGATCGACACCCGGACTGGCGCCGTGGCAGCCCGCATCCCGGTCGGCGACCCGTCGAGGACCGAGCTCCATTCCGATCCGCACGCCGCCGCGGCCGCCGATGACGGCATCTGGGTGACGGACGCCGCGGATCGCAGCCTCGTGCTCATCGATCCGGCGACCGACGTCGAGGTCCGTCGGATCGCGCTCGACGTCGCGCCGTACGCCATCGCGATCGACGGGCGGCGTGCGTGGGTCACCTCGTTCGACGACGGCGCAGTCGTGCTCGTCGACCTTGACGCCGGGAAGCGCCTCGCCTCGGCCGCCGTCGATCATCCGACCGGCGTCGCCGTGTCGCCCGGCGGGAGGGCCGTCTGGGTCGTCGAGCATCGCGCCGACCGGGTGCTGCGGCTCGACGCGGACACGCTCGAGACTGCCGGCACGATCGGCTACGGCGGCCCGGGCCCCAACGACGTCTGTGGGTTCTGCATCGAGAACGTGATCTACGCCGAGGGCGCGGCCTGGACAGCGGACAACTACCGGCAGACGGTCACGCGCCTCGACCCGCGCACTCGGACGACGCGACGAGCTACGCGACGCCGCTCCGGGCGTGGGCGGTTGCCGCGGGCGGTGGCCAGATCTGGGCAAGCCAGTTCGACCCTGACGCCGATACCGGGGACGTGGATGACCGCGCGCATCGACCCTGCGTCAGGCGCCGTCGACACGTTCCCGCTGCCGGCGCAGTCGGTCGCGTGGGCCGACGAGATCCTGTGGGCGGCTGTGCCCGCACGGCGCAGCGACGTCCTCACCGGGGTGGACGTCGAGCCCTGATCCGCTTGCGTGGTCCGGCCCATGCGGCCCGTCGCCGCGGGCCAACATGCCCTCGAGTCCGGACCGGCCGTCCGGCCGGAGCGACCCGTTCCGCCCCTGTCCGTGTCCGCTCGGCCGCCGCATGCTGGCCTCGTAGCCCGTGCGTGGGCCGCTCCCGCTCGCGCGCAGCCCCCGGGTACCATCAACGCCGACACCACAGGAGACCCCGCACGATGCCCCACGTCGCCACGTCGCCCGCCGACCTCCTCGCCCAGCTGTCGGGCATCGCCCACGTCGAGGACGGCCGCCTCGTCGTCGACGACGAGGCGCGCTTCCGGTCCCAGGCCGCGGCCGACCTGGCGTGGACCGCCGCGTTCACCACCGACGACCCCACCGCCGAGGCCGTCCGCTGGATCGTGTGGGAGGCGAGCCAGGCGCTCGGTGCCCGCTCCGCGAGCATCCACGAGCTGTACATGGCGCGTGCCCGCGGCGAGGTGTCCGGGTTCACCGTCCCGGCGCTCAACATCCGCGTCGCGACGTTCGACATGGCGCGCACCTTCTACGAGACCGCGGCGCGCGCCGACGTCGGGGCCGTGATCTTCGAGCTCGCCCGCTCCGAGCAGACGTACACCTACCAGCGGCCGATGGACTACGTGACGTCGATCCTCGCGGGCGCGCATCGCCGCCGGCTGGTCGGAGCCCGTGTTCATCCAGGGCGACCACTACCAGTTCAACGCGAAGAAGTACGCCGCCGACCCGGAGGCGATGACCGAGGAGATCCGCCGGGCGTGCCGGCTCGCGATCGATGCCGGCTACCGCAACATCGACATCGACAGCTCCACGCTGGTCGACCTCTCGAAGGCCAACCTCGACGAGGAGCAGCGCGAGAACTACATCCGTGCCGCCGAGCTCACCGCGCTCATCCGCGAGCTCGAGACCGACGGCGTCACCGTGAGCGTGGGCGGCGAGATCGGCGAGGTCGGCAAGCAGAACTCCACTCCCGAGGAGCTGCGGGCGTACCTCGACGGCTACACGGCCGAGCTCGCGAAGCGCGCACCGGGCGCCAAGGGCCTGTCCAAGGTCAGCGTCCAGACCGGCACCAGCCACGGCGGCGTGCCGCTGCCCGGTGGCGGCGTGGCCGAGGTCAAGCTCGACTTCAGCGTCCTCCGCGAGCTGGGCGTGATCGCGCGCGAATACGGCCTGGCCGGGGCCGTGCAGCACGGCGCGTCGACGTTGCCCGAGGAGCTGTTCCACCACTTCCCGGCGGCCGAGACGGCGGAGATCCACCTCGCCACGGGCTTCCAGAACGCGGCCTACGACCACCCCGCGTTCCCGGCCGCGCTCAGGGACGAGATCCACGCCTGGCTGCAGACGAACGCCGCGGACGAGCGCAAGGACGGCCAGACCGAGGAGCAGTTCCTGTACACGACGCGCAAGAAGGCGATCGGGCCGTTCAAGCGCCAGCTGTGGGACCTCGAGACGAAGGACGAGATCCTCGCGGCCCAGTCGGCCAAGCTCGCGTTCCTGTTCACCGAGCTGCGCGTGAACGGGACCAAGGAGCTCGTCGAGCGCTACGTCACGCCGACGCCGGTCTCGCGGCCGATCCCCGAGGCCCTCAAGGCCGCGGTCGGCTGACCCGATCGCGTCGTTCGTGAGCCGCGTCTCCGCCGCCCTGTGACCGACGACATCGACGACCCGGCGGCGGCGCTCGCGGCCCCGCTCGCCGTCAGCATCCGCCTCGAGGCGCCCGGCGACGAGCCCGGCGTTCGCGACGTGGAGCTGGCGGCCTTCGGCGGGCCGGAGGAGGCCGAGATCGTCGACCGGATCCGCGCCGAAGCGCCGGACGGGTGGCTGAGCCTCGTGGCCGCTGACGCCGCCGGCGACATCGTCGGCCACCTGCTGCTCTCGCCCTGCCCGGTGGAGGACGACGCCGGCACGGTGCGCACGACCGTGCTCGCCATCGGCCCGGTCGCGGTCCGGCCGTCCGCCCAGCGCCGCGGCGTGGGTGCGGCGCTGATGTATGCCGCCATGTCCCTCGCGATGGCCCGCGGCGCGCCGGCGCTCGTCCTGCTGGGCCACGCGGACTACTACCCGCGGTTCGGGTTCGAGAGCGCGCGCGGGGTGGGCCTCCAGCCCCCGGCGGACGAGTGGCCGGACCACGTCTGGATGGCCCGACGGCTGCCCGCCTGGGACGAGTCGATGCGCGGCACCGTGCGCTACCCGGAGGCGTTCGGCCCGCTTGCCTGACGGCGCGCCGCTGCCGTATCGTCGAGCCCACGCCGGTCGAGCCTCCGTCGCACGTCCCCGCGTACCAAGGAGCTCCCGTGGCCGTGTCCGATCCCACCGCTGCGCCCGATGCCGCCCGTCGTGACGCCCTCGCCGGTCGACTGTTCGAGGCGACGCTCGGCGCCTTCGACCTGCTCGCCGTCCAGCTCGGCATCGAGCTGGGACTCTACGCGGCCCTCCACGACGCGGGTCCCCTGAGCCCGCCCGAGCTCGCGTCGCGCGCCGGCATCGCGGAGCGATATGCCCGCGAGTGGCTCGAGCACCAGGCCGTCGGCGGGCTGCTCGAGGTCACCGCCCCGTCCGAGGACCCGGACGCCCGGCGGTACGCGCTGCCGCCCGGTCACGCGGAGGTCCTGCTCGACCCCGAGAGCCTGTCGACGATGGCCCCGATGCCGCTCGTGCTGCTCGCGGCGACGCGCGCCTGGCCCGACCTGCTCGCCGCGTACCGGACCGGCGGCGGTGTCGACTGGAACTCGTACCCGTTGATCTCCGAGGCCCAGGAGGCGGCCAATCGGCCCGTGTTCCGGCACCTCCTCGCACAGGAGTGGCTGCCCGCGGTCCCGGACGTGCACGCGCGGCTGCTCGCCGGTGGCGCCCGGGTTGCCGACGTTGCGTCGGGCGGTGGCTGGTCGTCGATCGCCATGGGCCGCGCCTACCCCGGGATCGAGGTCCACGGCCTCGACCTCGACGCGGAGGCAGTCGCCCGGGCGACGGAGAAGGCTGCGGCCGCCGGCCTCTCCGACCGCGTGCAGTTCCACGTCGTCGACGCCCAGGACCACGGGCTCGACGGCACGTTCGACCTCGTGACGGTGTTCGAGGCGGTCCACGACATGGCCCGGCCCGCCGAGGTCCTCGCGGCGGTCCGGCGGCTGCTCGCGCCCGGCGGGACCGTCATCGTCATGGACGAGAAGGTCGCCGAGACGTTCGCGGCGCCGGGCGACGAGACCGAGCGGCTGATGTACGGCTACAGCCTGTTCTTCTGCCTCGCCAACGGCCTCGCTGACCCGCCCAGCGTCGGGACGGGGACGGTGATGCGGCCCTCGACGCTCCGCGCCTACGCCGAGGAGGCCGGCTTCGCGTCGTGCACCGTGCTCCCGATCGAGCACGACACCTTCCGGTTCTACCGCCTCGACCCGTAAGGGCGCCGCCGCACGACGGCGGGGATCCGGGGTTCAGGCGGGCCACCCGATCGACCCGGAGCCGGTAGCCTCGCCGGATGCAGCAGCGAGGCCCGGCTCCCGTCGTTCGGCTCGCGGTCGCGACGGTGGTCGCGGGCCTCGGGGCGGTCATCGTCCTGCTCGGGATCTCGGCCGTCCTGCGCGCGCCGGGCGGGCTCGCGGCCCCCCAGGTCGGGGTATCTCCGCCGCCTGTGGCCGCCATCACCGCTGCGCCCGCGACGGCCGGCCCGTCGCCGACCGCGTCACCATCGGCGGCGGGGGACTACCCCGTGCTCGTCGGTGCGGGGGACATCGGCCGCTGTGACTCGACCGCGGACGACGAGACGGCCGCGCTCGTCGAGCGGCTGCCGGGGACCGTGTTCACGCTCGGCGACAACGCGTACGAGCGTGGCAGCGCCGACGAGTACCGCGACTGCTTCGGTCCGTCGTGGGGCCGGTTCAAGAGCCGGATCGCGTTCCCGGTGCCGGGCAACCACGAGTACGAGACGAAGGATGCCGCCGGCTATCGCGACTACTTCGGGGCGGCCGCCGTCCGCGACGGCGCGACGTGGTACTCCGCCGACGTTGGGACGTGGCACGTCGTGGTGCTCGACTCGACCTGCGCGGCGGTGACCGGCGGCTGCGGCGCGGGATCGCCGCAGCTCCAGTGGCTGGTCGGCGACCTCGCGGCGTCGAAGGCCAAGTGCACGCTCGCGCTGTTCCACCACCCGCGGTTCAGCAGCGGCTACCACGGCAACGATGCCGCGGTCGCGCCGTTCTGGGACGCGCTGTACGCCGCCGGCGCCGACCTCGTGGTCAACGGCCACGAGCACAGCTACGAGCGGTTCGGCCCGCAGGACCCGTCGGGCGCCGCGGACGACGACCGCGGCATCATCGAGCTGATCGCGGGCACGGGCGGCGCGGACCTGCGGACGTTCAACGACCCGGTGCCCAACAGCCGCGTCCGGTCCTCGCTCGCGCACGGCGTGCTGTCGCTGACGCTGCGACCGTCCGGGTGGGCGTGGACGTTCACCTCGGTCGACGGCACCTTCTCCGACACGGGATCCGCCGGCTGCCACTGACGGCGCGCGGGATGCCACCGGCGCACGGCATGATGGACCCATGACGACACCCGACTTCGGGCCCGAGTGGTCCGCCTCGCTCGC
The DNA here is from genome assembly GCA_963768035.1 of uncultured Chloroflexia bacterium. GTDB lineage: Bacteria > Chloroflexota > Limnocylindria > Limnocylindrales > CSP1-4 > CAIXZV01. Next base: position 322,594 of record CAVYGJ010000007.1, on the reverse strand, counting down.
CCGCGCGCCCGAGGCGGTGCTCCGCGAGTGGCTCGCCTTCGCGCTCGAGGCGTGCGACGCGGCCGACGCCATCGCGATGACCCACTTCCGCCGCGACCTGGACCTCGAGCGCAAGCCGGACCGGACGTTCGTGACGATCGCGGACCAGGGCATCGAGCGCGAGCTGCGGGACCGGATCCTCGCCCGCTACCCGGACCACGGGATCGTCGGCGAGGAGTACGGGACCGACACGGGATCGAGCGGGACGCGCTGGATCATCGACCCCATCGACGCGACCCACAACTACATCCGGGGCGTGCCGCTGTTCGGGACGCTGATCGGGATCGAGCACGACGGCGAGCTCCAGGTCGGGGTCATCTCCGCGCCCGCGATCCGGGAGCGCTGGTTCGCCTACCGCGGTGGCGGCGCGTGGAACCGGGGCCTGGACGGCGAGCGGCGGATCCGCGTCTCGCGGGTGGGCGCCATCGACGACGCGCAGCTCGTCTACGGGTCCCGGCGGGACGCCGTGGCCTCGGGCCTGATGCCGGGCTTCGACGCGCTCATCGACGCATGCTGGCGGGAGCGCGGCTTCGGCGACTTCTGGGGCTACTCGCTCGTGGCGGAGGGCGCCGCCGAGGCGATGCTCGAGGTCGAGATGAAGGTCTGGGACCTCGCGGGACCGCTCGTGGTGATCGAGGAGGCCGGCGGCAAGGTCACCGACGTCGACGGCGTCCGGCGGTTCGACGCGCCGTCGTTCGTGGGCTCCAACGGCCTGCTCCACGACGAGATCCTGCGGCGCCTCCGCGCCGGCTGACCGCGCCCGGTCCGCGGTCGTCAGCCTCGGGACGGGCTCCACGTCGCGAACGTCCAGCACAGGGCGACGACCGCGCCCGCGATGAGCAGCCCGACGAGGAGGCTGTCCTGCGCTCACACCCCAGGCCGTCGCGACGACGACGCCGACGACGCGCGACGACGACGAAGAACCCGCGGCGCATGACGCGGGTGCCGGGCGGACGAATAGTCCTCGTCGGGCATGTCCTCCCGGTGAGCGACATCGCCTGGGCCTCCGCGGCGGCCCACTCCTCCTCGGTGGGCGCACCCACGAGCGGCGGCGCCGTCTCGTCGAGGGGCGTGGCGAGGTCGGCCAACGAGGGATCGTCGAGCACGCCGAGCCGCGAGGCGAGGAGCTGGAGCCCAGGGCCGGCGAGTGCCCGAGCGTCGTCCGGCTCGAGCCGGTCCTGCATGACGGCGACCGCGACGAGGTCACGCAGGACGGTCACGATCCTGACCTGGTCCTCGGCGCGGGCCGTCCCGGCGGTGACCATCCCGTACTGGTAGGTGCGGATGCTTGAAAGCCGGGTGACGACCGCGTTCGTCAGCGCCTCGCATGCGTCGTCGAGCAGGGCTCCTCGGCCCGCGCCGTCGGCCAGCCGCTCGAGCTCGGCCATCCGCACATCCCGGTCGTCGAGGTCGATCGAGGGCGCGGCCAGCTCGTAGATGTCGATGGCCGACAGCCGGTCCACCGCCGCGAAGATCGTCTCGACGCGTGCACGGGCGGCATGCTCCCCGGGGGCCGACAGCCTGCCCGTCATCGCACCGGCGTCCAGCCTGCCCGCGCGCCGTCAGGCGCCGGCGGCGTCGAGCGCCTCGGCGATGGTGACCAGCGCCTGGTCGACCTCCTCGGCGGTCGTCACGAGCGGCGGGATGATCCGGATCACGTTCACGTACGTGCCCGCGGTGAGCAGCAGCAGGTTCCGCGCGAAGCACTCCTGCTGGACGCGCTTCGTCAGCGCCGGGTCGGGCGTCCGCCCGTCGCCCTCGCCGGGCTTGACGAACTCGATGGCCACCATCAGGCCGAGACCGCGGACATCGCCCATCGACGGATGCGTGGCGGCCAGCCTGCGGAGCCCGTCGAGGAGCTGCGCCCCGCGCTCGCGGGCGTTCGCGACCAGGCCCTCGTCCTCGATGACGTCGAGCGTCGCGTTCGCCGCGGCGCACGAGACGACGTTGCCGCCGTACGTGCCGCCGTGGGAGCCCGGCGGCAGCCGGTCCATGAGCTCCTTCTTCGCGAGGATCCCGGACAGCGGCATCCCCGACGCGATCCCCTTGGCCATGACGACGATGTCGGGGTCCACGTCCCAGTGCCGGACGGCGAAGATCTCGCCGGTCCGCCCGAAGCCCGTCTGGACCTCGTCCGCGACGAGCAGGATCCCGTGCTCGCGGGTGATCTCCCGGAGGCGCGGCAGGAACGTCGGCGGCGGGACGAGGTAGCCGCCCTCGCCGATGACGGGCTCGACGATGATCGCGGCCACCTTGTCGGGGAACACGAGCTGGTGGAACAGGAGGTCCAGCTGGGCCTCCCAGTCGCAGGTGCAGTCCGCCGGGTCGTGGCCGCCGCCCGCCGCCTGGTAGCAGTACGGGATAGGAGGCGTGGTAGATCGATCCCGGCAGCGGCTCGAACGCACCCCGGTAGACGTCCTTCGCCGCGGTGAGCGCCATGGCCTGCGCGGTCCGGCCGTGGAACCCGTAGCGGAACGCGATCACCGCGGGCCGCCCGGTCGCGACGCGCGCGAGCTTGACCGCCGCCTCGACCGCCTCGGCGCCCGAGTTCGCCAGGAACGCGGACCACGGGCCGTTCGGCAGCAGCCCGGCGAGGCGCTCGTACAGCCTGAGCCCGGCCTCGTGGTAGACGATGTTCTGCTGCCCGTGGAGGAGCTTCGCGGCCTGCGCCTGGACGGCGGCGACGACCCGCGGGTGGGCGTGACCGGTGTTCGTGACGCCGATCCCGGACGTGTAGTCGAGGTACCGCTCGCCCTCCGGCGTGACCAGCCACGAGCCCTCGCCGTGGTCCACGACGAGGTTCGTGATCCGGCTCCAGACGGGCGGGACGACGGACCGGTCGGGGAGGGGAGCGGACGTTGTGCCGGGGGCCGGTGCGGTGTCGACCATCGGATCTCCTTGGCCGCCCGTGGGCGGGGCGGCGATGCCGCTGATGCTAGCGGAACCGGGGGATGCCACCCGAGCGGAACGACGAGATCAGCACCAGCCCGACCGCGCCGAGGAACACCATCGAGCCGACGACGTTGATCTGGACCGGCAGCGCGTTGCGCTGGATCGAGTAGACCCAGATCGGGAACGTGTTCGTGGTGCCCGACACGAAGTTCGTGATCACGAAGTCGTCGATCGACAGGCTGAACGCGAGCAGCGCCGCGGCGACGATGCCCGGCAGGATCAGCGGGAACGTGACCTTCCAGAACGTCGTGAGCTCGTTCGCGCCGAGGTCCATCGCGGCCTCCTCGAGGCGGCGGTCGAAGCCCTGGACACGCGCCTTCACGGTCACCACGACGAAGCTGATGTTGAACATGATGTGGGCGATGAGGATCGTCTGGAAGCCGGTCGGGTAGAGGAGCGGGACGCCCCCGGCGAGGGGCGGCAGCGCCGTCGCGACGAACAGCGTCAGGAGGCTCGCGCCCATGACGATCTCGGGCGTCGCCATCGGCAGGAAGATCAGGCCGTTGAGCGTCCCGCGCCCGCGGAACCGGTAGCGGGTCAGCGCGAGGGCGATGAGCGTGCCGAGGATCGTGGCGAAGATCGTCGCGAGGACGGCGATCACGAGGCTCGTCACCACCGCCTCGGGAAGGCCCGGCCAGTCGAACGGGTGGAGCCAGCCCTCGAGCGAGAACTCGTTCCAGGCGTAGTTGAACTTGCCCTCGGGCTTGTTGAACGAGAACACGATCATCACGGCGATCGGGATCAGCAGGTAGCCGATCGCGAACAGCGTGAACATCGGCAGCAGGTAGCGGTCGATGCGCTGCAGCAGCGGCTGCCGCGGCCGGTGGGCGTCCGCCGGGTCCGGGGGGATGAACGGGGCGTCGGTGACCATCAGCCGGTCAGCTGCTCGGTGCCGAGGGCACGGGCGTAGATCGCCACCGCGACGAGGATCGCGGCCATCAGGATGAACGACAGGGCGGAGCCCACGGGGTAGTCGTTCTGGACGAGCAGCCGGTTCTGGATGACGTTGCCGATCATCCGCGTCTGGGGGTTGCCCAGGAGCTCCGCGTTGATGTAGTCGCCCATCGCGGGGATGAACGTGAGCAGCGAGCCCGCGAACACGCCCGGGAGCGCGAGCGGGAAGGTGATCCGGCGGAACGCCTCCCACCGGCCGGCGTACAGGTCGGCGGCCGCCTCGATGAGCTTGGGGTCGATCTTCTCGAGGGCCACGTACAGGGGCAGGATCATGAACGGCAGGAAGTTGTAGGTCAGCCCCGCGGTCTGCGCGATCGGCGTGCCGAGGAGGCTGAACCCGCCCGGCAGGATGCCCAGCGAGTGCTTGAGCGGGCCGAGGATCGGGCCCTCGTCACCGAGCAGGATCTTCCAGCTGATCGTGCGGATCAGGAAGCTGGTGAAGAACGGCGCGATGACGAGGAACAGGATCAGGTTCTTGTAGCGGCCGCCGCGGAACGCGATCGAGTACGCGACCGGGAACCCGATGAGGAACGCGAACAGCGTCGCGAGGCCGCCGTACAGGATCGAGTTGAAGAACTGCTTGCCGAACTTCGTGAGCGCCTCGATGTAGGCGTCGGCCGACAGCGTCATCGTGAACCCGGTCTCGATCGACCCGGTCGAGATCGAGTAGGTGAACATCTGGATGACCGGCAGCACGTAGAACAGCAGCAGCCACAGCAGGCCGGGCGCGAGCAGCAGCCACGGCACGGCCCTGTTGAACCGTTGCCGGAGCTTCGGCCTCGGCGCGGGGGCCGGCGGGGCTGCTGCCGTCATCGGTGGAGGCCGGTCGGCGCGGCTAGAGGCCGGACAATGTGGCGTACAGCTCGTTCATCGTCTTCTCCTGGTCCTCGCTCAGGGCCTGGAAGCTGTGCTGCTTGGCCACCGTCGCGGCATCGGGGAACAGGAGCGGGTTCGACGCGGCGGTGTCGTCCAGCGCCTTGATCTCCTCGGCCGCGCCCTTCACCGGCGAGACGTAGTAGACGTAGGCGGCGATCTGGGCGGCGACCTTCGGGTCGTACACGAAGTTCATCATCAGCTCGGCCGTGTACTTGTTGGCCGCGCCCTTCGGGATGAGCATGTTGTCGGTCCAGATCAGCGCGCCCTCCTCGGGCACGATGAAGCGGTCGTCCTCGCCGCCCGACGACGCCAGGTCGCCGGACCACACGAACGCCGCCCAGACCTTCTTCTGCGCAAAGTCCTGGAGATACTCGTTGCCCGTGAACCGGAGGCCCTTGTCGACCAGCGGCTGGATGTCGTCGGCCACCTTCTGGAGGTCGTCGTCCGTGACGGTCTCGGGGTTGGGGTCGATGCCCAGCTTGAGCAGCGCGAGGCCGAACGTGTCGCGGGCCTCCGACAGGAACGTGAGCTTTTCGGCCGGGATGGCCCACAGATCCGCGATCTTCGTCGGCTCCGCGATGTTGTTCTCGGTCAGCGTCTTGACGTTGTAGCCGACGCCGGTCATCCCGGACTGCCACGGGTAGTGGTAGTCCATGTTCGGGTCCCACGGGTAACCCTTGAGCCCGTCCGCGAGGTTCGCGACGCAGTTGGGCACCGACGACTGGTCGATCTTCTCCGCCCAGCCGTTGGTGACGATCTTGGACGCCATCCAGTCGGTGAGGACCATCAGGTCCCAGCCCGTCGCCAGGCCCCCGACGAGGGCCGGCTTGATCGTCTGAACGAACTCCTCGTTGGCGCCGATCTTCTCCTGGTAGTCGACCTCGACGCCGTACTGCTTCTGGAACTCCTCGAGGGTCGGGGAGGAGCCCGGCGCGTAGGCGCCCTCGTCGCCGGCGGACCCGGCGAGGTCGATGTAGGCGGGCCAGTTCGCGAACATCAGCGGGCCGGTCGGCGACGGCTGCGGGGTCGGCTCCGCGGAGGTCGCCGGGCCGGCCTCGGACGGCGCGGCGGACGCGGACGCTGGTGCCGCCGTCGCGCCGGTCTTCGTCCCGGTGCACGCGGCGATGAACGTCGCGACGCCCCCGAGGGCGGCGCCCTTGAGGATCGTGCGGCGGGAGACGGGGGCGGCGGAAAGGTCGTTCATGCTGCTCCTCACTCGTCGGCGGGACCGGGGATCGGCGCCCCGGCCTCGACCACGAAGGTGTGGTCCGGGATCCAGGTGAGATCCACCTGGTCGCCGCGGCGCCACAGCTCCTCCTTCGTCGTTCGCTCGATGTTCTGCTCGTAGACCATGACCCTCGCGCCCCCGCGGGTCTCGATGACGTACGAGGTGCTGACACCCATGTACGAGGCGTCGGTCACGACGCCCGACAGGCGGTTGTGTCCGTCCGGCGCGTCCGATCCCTCCTTGTGGAGCCGGATCTTCTCCGGGCGGACGCCCACGTCCACGGTCGTGCGGCCGTAGACCGCGTCGGCCGGCGCCTTGACGACGGTCCCGTCGGCGAGCTGGATGATGCCCAGCCCGTCGGCCGTCCCCTGGCACTCGCCGCCGAGCAGGTTGCTGACGCCGAGGAAGCCCGCGACGAACCGCGTCGTCGGCCGCTCGTAGAGCGCCTCGGGGTCGCCCAGCTGCTCGTAGCGGCCCTTGTTCATGACGGCGATGCGGTCGCTCATCGTCATCGCCTCCTCCTGGTCGTGGGTCACGTAGATGAACGTGATCCCGACCTCGCGCTGGATGCGCTTGAGCTCGATCTGCATCTGCTTGCGCAGCTTCAGGTCGAGGGCGCCCAGCGGCTCGTCGAGGAGGAGGACCGCGGGCCGGTTGATGAGCGCCCGCGCGAGCGCGACCCGCTGTGCCTGGCCGCCCGAGATCTGGGTCGGCTTGCGGTCCTCGAACCCCGGCAGCTCGACGAGCTTGAGCATGTCCGTGACGCGCGACTTGATCTCGGCGCCCTTGACCTTCTGGCGGCGGAGGCCGAACGCGACGTTCTCGTAGATCGAGAGGTGCGGGAACAGGGCGTAGTTCTGGAAGACCGTGTTCACCTGCCGCTTGAACGGCGGGAGCCACGTGACGTCCTGGCCCTGGAGCTCGATGCGGCCGGAGGTGGGCTGCTCGAACCCGCCGATCATCCGGAGGGTCGTCGTCTTGCCGCAGCCCGACGGTCCGAGGAGGCTGAAGAACTCGCCGTCGACGACCTCGAGGTCGATGTGGTCCACGGCGTAGACGTCGCCGAACGCCTTGGACACCTGGACGAGACGGACGTCGACGTCATGCACGGGTGGCGAGCCGCTCCTGGATACGTATCGGGAACGACCGAGGCCGACTCCGGGGCTCCCGACCCGGCACGTGTGTACGCCCCACGTGGGGACCTCGTCGGCGTCGAACGATAGGGGCGCCCACAGGGGGTGTCAAATGCACGAGTTGGGCCGGTTCGGGGCCGATTCGTTGCGAATCTCGCACGAACGATGCGGCACGGGAGCCGACTTCGCACCGCGCGGCTCGGACTGCCGCGACGTCCGACGCCACCCGCCACACCCCCGGAACGCCCAATCGCGCTGGCGACCCGCCACGGGTACGATATCGACGCCCCGCGCGTCGGAAATCCGGCCCGCGGCACGCCGCACAGGAGCGAACCGACCCTGATGAGCGCTGTCACCGAGGCTGCCGTCTTCGACGCCCTCCGTACCGTCCAGGAGCCCGAGCTGGGTGGCGACCTCGTCACCCGCAACATGATCAAGGACCTGGTCCTCACCGGCTCCGACGTCGCGTTCACGATCGAGCTCACCACGCCGGCCTGCCCGCTCAAGGACCAGATCGAGTCCGAGGTCCGGCAGGCGCTGACGCCGGTCGGCATCGAGGCCATCGAGATCACGTGGGGCGCCACCGTCAGGCGCGCCACCCCGCGCGCGGCGGAGCAGCTCGTCCCGGGCGTCAAGAACGTCATCGCCGTCGCGTCCGGCAAGGGCGGCGTCGGCAAGAGCACCGTGAGCGTCAACCTCGCGGTCTCGCTCGCGAAGTCGGGGGCGACGGTCGGCCTCCTCGACGCGGACATCACGGGCCCCAACATCCCGATGATGCTCGGCCTCGACGGCCAGCCCAAGGCGAGCGAGAACAACAAGATCATCCCGCTCGAGCGCCACGGCGTGAAGGCGATCTCGATCCAGTTCTTCGTCCCCGAGGGCCAGCCCATCGTGTGGCGCGGCCCGCTCATCGGCGGCGCGATCCAGCAGTTCCTGCGCGACGTCGAGTGGGGCGAGCTGGACTACCTCGTCATCGACCTGCCGCCCGGCACCTCGGACGCGCAGCTCACGCTCGCCCAGGCCGTGCCGATCAGCGGCACCGTGCTCGTGACGACGCCCCAGGACGTCGCGCTGGCCGACGTCGGCAAGGCGCTCGCGATGCTCAAGCGGCTCAACGTGCCGATCATCGGCCTCGTCGAGAACATGAGCGCGTTCGTGTGCCCGCACTGCGGCGAGGCGACCGAGATCTTCGGCCGCGGCGGCGGCGAGCGGTTCGCGCAGGAGCACGGCCTCGACTTCCTGGGCAAGATCCCGCTGGACATCACCGTCCGCCAGGGCGGCGACGTGGGCGTGCCCGCGGTCGCCCAGCGCGAGCCCGGGCCCGCGGCCGTGGCGCTCGAGGCGATGGCCGGCCTCGTTGCCGCGCGCATGAGCGTCCGGGCGGCGAGCAACCAGACGCCCGTCCTGTCGATCACGTAGGCACGCGGCTGTACGACCCGTCGCCGCCCGGCGTGCCCTACGCTTCGGTGTCGTGAGCCAGACGCGCCAGCAGACAGACCCGAACGCCCTCCGCGAGGCGTTGGAGGCTGTCCCGCTGTTCCGGGATCTCGAGCCCGACGAGCTCGCCCTGCTCGTGAGCAGCGTCCGGACCCGCCGCTACCGGCGGGGGGAGGTCATCTTCCACCAGGGTGACCCGGGGGACGCGCTCCACATCATCCTGTCCGGCCGGGTGAAGATCTCGAGCCCCTCGGACACCGGCGTGGAGGCGATCCTCGCGTCGCTCCGCCCGGGGGAGTTCTTCGGCTCGCTGGCGCTGCTCGACGGCGCCCCGCGCTCCGCCTCCGCGACCGCCGTGGAGGCGACCGAGACGCTCATCCTGCCGCGCGACCGGTTCCGGCAGCTCGTCAACGACGTCCCCGCGATCCGGGACCACGTGTTCGCGGAGCTCGCCCACGAGCTGCGCCGGCTCACCAACCACGTGGAGGAGCTGCACTTCCTCGACATCGCCGGACGGCTCGCGGCCAGGCTCGCGCGGCTCGCCGACGAGCAGGGCCGGTCGGCGGGCGACGGCGACATCCGGCTCGACGGGCCGATCACCCAGGGCGAGCTGGCCGCGATGGTCGGCAGCACCCGCCAGAGCGTGAACAAGCTGCTGGGCTTCTTCGTCGACGACGGGCTGATCCGCATCGAGCGCGACGCCATCGTCATCCAGGACCTCGCCGGGCTCCAGCGCGCCGCCCGTCGCTGAGCGCGCTCCATCCGCGAGCGCGGCCCGTGGTCCCTGACACCGTGAGATCGCCCAGCAACGCATCTCATTGGTGCTATCCGTGGCGCCAGGCACCGCGAATGCGCCCGTCAGTGGCGATTCCGCGGTCGAGCAGACCGCGAAGCAGCCTCGCGCACCGCCGGTATAGGCGATCTCAAGGTGTGACAGACCACGCCCGAGGGTGCTGCCAGGAAGAGGGGAGGCGGCGGCCTCAGCTCGGTGGGGCGCCCCGCAGGAGCGCGAGCAGCGCCGCCGCGCCCGCGATCGCCGCCCGGTCGGCGCCCAGGCTCCCGCGCAGGAACGCGAACCGGCGCTCGGCGTGTGTCCCATCGGGGGTCACGATCCCGACGTGCACCGTCGTGTCCTCGCCGCCGGCGAAGCGCCCGGATCGCGAGGCCCACGTCGGCGCCCGACGCGACGCGCACGCGGCCTGCCTCGCGGACCTCCACGTGCCCGACGCCCTCCTCGAGCGCGTCGGCGGCGCCGGCCGCGTCGCTCCGCCGCTCCGCCAGGACGACCGCGGGCAGCGACCGCAGCAGCTGGACGAGCGCGCCGTCGGTGCCGTGCTCGGTGGTCGCGAGCGTCCAGCCACGCTCCGCGAGCGCCGCCTCGAGGGCGCCGGCCCAGGTCGTGTCGCCCCGCGCCCAGACGTACTCGCCGAGGATCGCCACGACGGACGCCTCCGCGTCATCGGCGAGTGACGCCGCGGTCCGGCCGTCGGCCGCACGGGCGGAGATCCGGATGTCGACGGCCTCCTGGCGCGCGTACGTCGCGACGACGGGGTTCGTCGCCCGCAGGATCGCGTCGCCCAGCTGCTCCGCGACGACCGACTCGCCGACGCCGGTGAGCCGCAGGGTGCGCACGTCGCTGTCGGCCCCGACGCCGCGCGCCGCGAGCCTCGGCAGCACCTCGTCCTGCCACATCGGCCGCATCTCGCGCGGCGGGCCGGGCAACGTGACGATGACGCGTGCCGTCCGGCCGGTCCACCCACCACCCGGGCGCCGTGCCGTTGGGGTTCGGGAGCATCGTCGCCGACGCGATGCGCCACGCCTGCTTGACGTTGACCGACGGGAACGGCTGGCGGCGTCGCGCCCACAGCCCCTCGAGCCAGGCGAGGGTCGGCGGGTCGACCTCGACCGGCTCCCCGCACAGCTCGGCGACGGACTCGCGGGTGAGGTCGTCGGGCGTCGGGCCGAGCCCACCGGTCGTCACGACGAGGTCCGCGCGCGTGAGGGCCTCGCGCAGCGCCGCCACGACGACCGGCTGGTCGTCCGGGAGGTTCGCGACCCGGAGCACCGTCACGCCGTTCGCCACCAACGACCGCGCGAGGTCGCCGCTGTTGGTGTCCGTGGTCTCGCCGACGGTCAGCTCGGTGCCGATCGCGACCAGCTCGGCGCGCAGGATGGGGCGGGGCGTGGGGACGTCGGCCATGCCCGGAGCGTACCGCCGGGCACGCCGCGTCGTCAGGTGGCTGCGATGCCCGATCACGCCAGAGGGCGTCCGCTGGCACGACGCACGCTGGTATGATCGCCCGGCAGCCCACGACCGCCCACACCTCCCCGGAGGACGTCCGCTGGATCCCGACCTGCCCGCTCCCGACGAACCGCGCACGCCCGACGAGCCGGCCACGCCCGACGAGTCGAGCACGCCGGCAACGCCCGCGGCGCCGCGCGCGCCGAAGCCGCCGCCGCCTGCGCCGCCCCCCGGCCTCAAGCGTCAGGCCGGTGCGACCAAGGACGCCCTGATCGTCCTCGTCCGCGCCCACGTCGACCTCGCGAAGGCCGAGGCCTCCGAGATCGGCGACGAGATCAAGGTCGTCGCCGCGGGCGCGGGCATCGCGCTCGTCTCGCTGATCCTGATCGCGTTCCTGGTGCCCATCGGGACGCTGCTGTTCCTGGGCGAGTGGCTGTTCGGGTCGCTTGGCTGGGGCGTGCTCCACGGCACGGAGTTCCTTGCCCTGCTCGCCGTCGGCGCGGTCCTCGCCGTGCTCCACGCGGGACGCGTCGCGCGGTCGATCCTCCTCGCGTTCATCGCGGGCGTGGTCGTCGCGATCCTGTTCGGCACCAACGCCCCCAACCAGCTCTACAGCCTGATCGCGGACCAGGTCGGCACGATCGCCGATCCGGGCCCGATCGCCTTCGCGGCGGGCGCCGCGATCGGTGCCGCGGTGTTCGGCCTCCTCGGCGCCTTCGCCGGTGCCCGCAACGGCTCCGCGGGCGACGCGTTCAAGGGCCTGCTCGGCGGCGCCATCATCGGCGCCCTGATCGGCGTCCTCGCGGGCGGGCTCGCACGGCTGTTCGCGGACGAGGGCTCGCGGCCGATGGTCGTGGGCCTGCTCATCGTCGGCACCGTCCTGGCGCTCGTCGGTCTGTACGTCGGCGCACGAACCCGGGACCCCGGCAACGCGATCACCGGCCTGCTGGCGGGCTTCGCGCTCGGCGGCGCGCTCGGCGCGTTCTCCGCGATCACGTTCACGTGGCACGTGGCGGTCGCCATCGGCATCGCCGCATGGTTCGCGATCGCCCTCGCGCTCATGGCCGCCGAGGTCGCGAGCAACGGCATTGACGTCGAGGCGCTCAAGAAGCGCTTCATTCCACAGTCGACCATCGACACCACGAAGGAGACGATCGAGTGGGCGAAGGCTCGGATTCCGCGCGGGCCGGCGTCCTAGCCGCCCGCGCCACGCTTGCCGAGGAGCTCGAGCAGCTCGAGGCCTCGACGCGCGCGGCCGTCGACATCCCTGCGAAGGTCAAGCGCAACCCCGTCAAGTCGGTGGGGATCGCGGCCGGCGCCGGGTTCCTGCTGGTCGGTGGCCCCCGCCGGCTGTTCCGCGGCGCCAAGCGCGTCGCGTTCGGCCCGCCGGAGCCGCTCCCCAAGTCGATGCTCCCCAAGGAGATCGACAAGACGCTCAAGGGCCTGGGCTCGGACGGCGAGAAGGTCCGCGGGACGATCGAGCGCGAGTTCGCCGCCTACCTCGAGCAGACCGCGCCGGTCCGCAACAAGCGCGACCTCAACGCGGTCACGGCGATCATCCTGTCGGCGCTGGCCCGGCCGATCATCGAGCGCTTCGGCAAGCAGCTCATCGAGCAGGTGTTCTCCACCGACGCCGACGCGTTCCAGGCGCAGCTCGACAAGGTGCGGGCACGGACCAGGTCGACCGACGCGACGCAGACGCCGCCGCCGCCCGCTCCCTGACCCGGACCGGCAGGCGAGGCGACCTCGGCTGGTAGGCGAGGTCGGACTCGAACCGACACGCCCCTCACGGGGCACCGGCTCCTAAGGCCGGCGCGTCTGCCATTTCGCCACTCGCCCGTGGCGGAGTCTACCGTCCGCCGCCGCCCGGACGGGCGACCCACCCTATACTCGCCGGGCGATGAATGTGACCGCCAGCCCCGCCCCCAAGAGCTCGATCCTCCTCGAGATCGAGGTCCCCGCCGATCGTTTCGACCGCGCCGTCCGCGACGCCGTCGGGCGCCTCTCCCGCCGCACGAGGGTCGCCGGGTTCCGCCCCGGCAAGGCCCCGCGGCCCATCCTCGAGCGCGTGCTCGGCCCCACGGCCGTCATCGACGAGGCGGTCGAGGAGCTCATCCAGCAGGCGTACCGGGACGCGATCGTCGAGCAGGGGATCGTGCCGCTCGCCAACGCCGACGTCGAGATCGTGGACGCCGAGGAGGGCAAGCCCCTCCGGTTCAAGGCGACGGTCCCCGTCCGGCCCGAGGTCAGCCTCGGCGACTACGGCAGCTTCAACTTCACGCCCGAGATCGAGGAGATCGACGGGCCCAAGGTCGACAAGGTCGTCGAGGAGCTCCGGGACCAGAACGCCCAGCTGGCCGCGGTCGAGGACCGCGCCGCGCAGAACGGCGACTGGGCCGTGATCGGCTTCACCGGGACCCAGGACGGGATGGCCTTCGAGGGCGGGCAGACCGAGCGGATGCCGCTGATCCTCGGCGAGGACCGGCTCATCCCGGGCTTCGAGGCCAACATCGTCGGGCTCAAGCCGGGCGACGAGACCGAGTTCGACATCACGTTCCCCGAGGACTACCCCGAGCCGACGCTCGCCGGGCAGGTCGCCCACTTCCGGGTCGACCTCAAGGAGCTTCGCGAGAAGATCCTGCCCGACGCCGACGACGCCTTCGCCCAGTCGATGGGCGACTACGCGGACATCGCGGCGCTCCGCGCCGACATCACCGAGCGGCTCGGCCGGAACGCGCTCGACCGCGCCCGCCACGAGTTCAGCGACAAGATCATCGAGTACGCGGTGGCCAACGCCACCATCGACCTGCCCGACGTGCTGATCGACCAGGAGGTCGAGGTCATGCACGACGAGTTCCGGACGAGCGTCGCCCGGCAGGGGATCGGCGAGGAGGCGTACCTCAAGGCGACCGGCCAGACCGAGGCGGACCTCCACGCGGAGTTCCGGCCGCGGGCCGAGCAGCGCACGAAGGTGCTCCTCGTCCTCTCGAAGATCGCCGAGGAGGAGGGGATCGACGTCCCCGACGCGGAGATCGAGGCCCAGATCGAGCTGGCGCGCCAGCGCTACCAGGATCAGAAGACCGTCCGCTACTTCGAGTCGGAGCGCGGTCGCAACTTCATCCGCAGCACCCTCCGGCGCACGAAGGTCGTCGAGGCGCTCGTGGACCGCTGGCTCGCAACGCATCCCGAGCACCCGGCGCTGCCGCACCTCGAGGACGACGCGCCGTCCGCGCTCGATGGCGCGCAGGCCGAGGCGAACGCCTCGATCGGCGCGACCGACCCGGGCGCCATCCCCGACGCCCTCGAGGGGCACGACCACCATCACCACGACCATGACCACGATCACGACCATGACCACGGCGATGCCGTGGGCGCGGGCGAGATCAAGGCGCCTGCCAAGGCCGGCTCGAAGCGCGGCAAGCGCTAGGCGCCGTCCAACCGACGTTGCTGGACCGAACGCAGGGGAGACCGACGATGCTCGTCCCGATGGTCATCGAATCCACGAGTCGTGGCGAGCGCGCCTACGACATCTACTCGCGGCTCCTGCGCGAGCGGATCATCTTCCTCGGTGACGCGATCGAGGACCACCTCGCCAACCTGATCATCGCCCAGCTCCTGTTCCTCGAGTCCGAGGACCCGGAGAAGGACATCAGCCTGTACATCAACTCGCCCGGCGGCGTGGTGAACTCGGGCCTCGCGATCTACGACACGATGCAGTACCTGCGGGCGCCGGTCAGCACGATCTGCATCGGCATGGCGGCATCGATGGCCGCGGTCCTGCTGTCAGCGGGTGCGCCCGGCAAGCGGTTTGCGCTCCCGAACAGCCGGATCATGATCCACCAGGGCTCGGGCGGCTTCCGTGGCAACGCCCCCGACGCGGTCATCCAGATGCGCGAGTGGGAGTTCCTCGTCAAGCGCAACACGGAGATCCTGGCGCAGCACACGGGCCAGCCCTACGAGCAGGTCGAGCAGGACACGAACCGGGACAAGTTCATGTCGCCCGACGAGGCCAAGGCGTATGGCATCATCGACGCGGTCTACTCACTCCCGGGTGACTCGTTGATCGCGCAGGCGCATGATGCGGGCCTCTCGGGCGGCGAGGGATCGTCCGTGGCGGACGCGGATGGGGACGGGTTGCCTGGGAAGGCGACGCAACAGGTAGCACAGGGGACCACGTGCCGGTGACGACGACGGGCTCCAAGGGGACGAAGGTTCCCTACCGCTGCTCCTTCTGCGGCAAGAGCCAGGAACAGGTTCGCAAGCTCATCGCGGGGCAGGGCGTCTACATCTGCGACGAGTGCATCAACCTGTGCCAGGAGATCATCGAGGAGGAGATGCTCGAGGCGCCGAAGCAGCGCGCCCAGACGCAGAAGCTCCCGAACCCCCGCCAGATCACCGAGAAGCTGGACCAGTACGTCATCTCGCAGGAGAAGGCGAAGAAGGTCCTCTCCGTCGCCGTCTACAACCACTACAAGCGGATCAACGCCGGCAGCAACGTCGACGACGTCGAGCTCCAGAAGTCGAACGTCCTGCTCGTCGGGCCCACGGGCTCGGGCAAGACGCTCCTGGCGCAGACGCTCGCACGCGTGCTCGACGTCCCGTTCTGCATCGCCGACGCGACCTCGCTCACCGAGGCGGGCTACGTCGGCGAGGACGTCGAGAACATCCTCCTGCGCCTGATCCAGGCCGCGGACTTCGACGTCGCGCGCGCCCAGCGCGGGATCATCTACATCGACGAGATCGACAAGATCGCGCGCAAGGCGGACAACCCGTCGATCACGCGCGACGTCTCGGGCGAGGGCGTCCAGCAGGCGCTGCTCAAGATCCTCGAGGGCACGGTCGCCAACGTGCCGCCCCAGGGCGGCCGCAAGCACCCCCACCAGGACTTCATCCAGATCGACACGACGAACGTGCTGTTCATCTGCGGCGGCGCGTTCGACGGGCTGGAGAAGATCGTCGAGGAGCGGGTCGGCAAGCGGTCCATCGGCTTCGGTGCCGACGGCACGATCACGAGCGTGGAACGGGCGAAGATCATCGAGAAGCTGATGCCCGAGGACCTGCTCAAGTTCGGGCTGATCCCCGAGTTCATCGGTCGGCTGCCGGTCATCGTGACGCTGTCGCCGCTGACGGTGGAGGACCTCAAGCGTGTCCTCGTCGAGCCCAAGAACGCGGTCACGCGCCAGTTCCAGAAGTTCCTCCAGCTCGACAAGGTGGAGCTGGTGTTCACCGATGGCGCCCTGCGCGCCGCCGCGGCCGTCGCGCTCGACCGCAAGACCGGCGCTCGTGCGCTGCGGTCGATCGTCGAGGAGGCGCTCCTCGAGGTGATGTTCGACATCCCGGAGCGCAGCGACATCCGCAAATGCATCATCACCGAGGAGACGATCCGGGATCACCGGGCGCCGCTCCTGCTCACGAAGACGGACGTCGACAAGGGCGTCGACGAGACGAACTACGCGGAGTGGCTCGCCACCCAGGGCGCCAGCGCCTAGGTTCGCCGGCCCGGTCGCGCCACCGGTGACCGCCGCACGAGCCCGTGCGACCATCGGCCGATGCAGCACGAGGATCACGTCGCGCTCATCCGCGCCGGCGTCGAGGGCGCCGGGCCGCGCTGGCTGGAGCTCGGCGCGGGCGACGGGGAGTTCACGCTCGCCCTCGCGGACGTGCTCGGCGCCGCGGGCGACATCCTGGCCCTGGACCTCGACCGCGGGGCACTGACCCGGCTCGCCGGGCGGGTCGCCGACCGTTTCCCGGACACGACCCTCCGGACGATCACGGGCGACTTCACCGCCGGGCTGCCGGCCGGGCCGTTCGACGGCGTGCTCGCCGCCAACAGCCTCCACTTCGTCGAGCCGATCGGCCCGGTCCTCGCCGCGATCCACGCCGCGATCCGCCCGGGCGGGCGCCTCGTGATCGTCGAGTACGACGCCGACCGCGGCAACCCGTGGGTCCCGCACCCGATCTCGTTCGCGCGCCTCGGTGCACACGTCCGCGGCGCGGGCTTCGCGGAGCCCGAGCTCGTCCACCGCGTCCCGAGCCGGTTCCTGGGCGCGATCTACGGCGCCCGGTGCGTGGCGCTGCCATCGGCCTGACCGACGAAACCCGGGTGGTACAGTGGCGGCCTCACGGCGACGACCGAGAGGAGTAGGCCCGGGACGGCCTCCAAGCGAGCGCGGGATGGTGCGAGCCGCGCGGGAACCCCGGTGCCGAAGGTCGCTCGCGAGCCGTGCGGATGGCGCCCGATAGCGCGCCGATGAGGGCGCCGGACCAGGCGACCGCGACGAGCGGCCCGCCCCCGGCACCGAACCAGCAGGTGGTACCACGACCCCGTTCGTCCGCTGGACGAGCGGGTCGTTTGCATTTTCGGGAGCGATCGATGACCGAGCAGACAGGCGGCGACCAGGGCGGGCAGCTCGCGAAGGCGTACCTGCCCTCGGAGTTCGAGCACGGCGTCTACGAGCGGTGGCTGGCCGCCGACGTCTTCGCCCCGGACGGCGCCGGCTCCACCGCGGACGTCGACCTGCCCCCGTTCGTGCTCATCCAGCCGCCGCCCAACGTCACGGGCTCGCTCCACCTCGGCCACGCGCAGCGGACGACGGTCGAGGACCTCATGATCCGCCACGCGCGCATGGTCGGTCGCCAGGCGCTGTTCCTGCCCGGGCTCGACCACGCCAGCATCGCGGCCCAGTTCGTGCTCGACGGGATCCTCGCCAAGGAGGGCGAGAGCCGCGCCTCGCTCGGGCGCGAGCGCTACCTCGAGCGGATGCAGACCGTTCGTCGCCGAGACCCGCGAGATCATCCTCGGCCAGCAGCGCCGGCTGGGCGGCAGCTGTGACTGGGGCCGCCTGCGCTACACGATGGACGAGGGCAGCGCCCGCGCCGTGCGGGTCGCGTTCGAGCGGCTGTATCGCGACGGCCTCGCGTATCGCACCGAGGCGCTCGTGAACTGGTGCCCCGGCTGCGCGACGAGCGTCAGCGACCTCGAGGTGATCCCGACGCCCGAGACGGGCTCGATCTGGACCATCCGCTACCACCTGATCGACGAGGCGACGGGCCAGCCCGACCCGGACGCCACCGTGACCGTCGCGACCACGCGCCCGGAGACGATCCTCGGCGACACGGCCGTCGCCGTCCATCCCGACGACCCCCGGTACACGGCGCTCGTCGGCCGCCGGGTCCGGATCCCGTTCGTCGAGCGGGACGTCCCGATCATCGCGGACGCGGTGGTCGACCCGGCGTTCGGGACGGGCGCCGTGAAGATCACGCCTGCCCACGACCACGACGACCACGAGACCGGGAAGCGCCACGGCCTCGCGATGCCGACGATCCTCGACGACGCGGCGCGGGTCGCGAACACGGCGACGCGCTACGACGGCATGGACCGCTACGTCGCTCGCGCCGCGATCCTCGAGGACCTCGGCGCGCGGGGCGACCTCGAGGGCGTCAAGCCCCACGAGATGGTCATCGGCCGCTGCCAGCGCAGCGACGACGTCGTCGAGCCGCGCCTCAAGACGCAGTGGTTCGTGAAGACGGGGCCGCTCGCCGCGTCCGCGCTCGAGGCGACCCGCGGCGGCGAGACACGGATCCTGCCGGAGCGGTTCGTCAAGACGTGGGAGCACTGGATGACGGGCATCCGCGACTGGAACGTGTCGCGGCAGCTGTGGTGGGGGCACCGGATCCCCGCCTGGTACTGCCCGGACGGCCACGTCTCCGTGTCGGCGGACCCGGCCGGCCCCGCCGCGTGCGAGGTGTGCGCCAGGCCCGCGTCGCAGCTGACCCAGGACCCGGACATCTTCGACACCTGGTTCAGCTCCGGCCTGTGGCCGTTCTCCACCCTCGGCTGGCCCGACGACACCGACGACTTCCGGCGCTACTACCCGGGCACCGTCATGGAGACGGGCTACGACATCATCTTCTTCTGGGTCGCCCGGATGATGATGCTCGGCCTCCACATGACCGACGCGCCGCCGTTCGAGACCGTCTACCTCTCGGGCCTCATCCGCGACCCGCTGGGCGCGAAGATGTCGAAGACGAAGGGCAACACCGTCGACCCGCTGGCGACGATCGACGAGTCGGGCGCCGACGCGCTCCGGTTCGCGCTCGTCCACGGGACGACGCCCGGGCTGGACCAGAAGTTCGGCCAGGCGAAGGTCGAGAACGCCCGGAACTTCGCGAACAAGCTGTGGAACGCCACGCGCTACGTCATCGGCGCGCGGCCGGCCTCGATCGCCGACGGCGCGGAGCGGCGCCTCCCCGACGCGGCGCACCTCGGGCCCAGCCGATCGCTGGGTGCTGTCGCGGGCGGCGGCGACGACGGCCGCCGTGGACCGCGCGATGGCCGAGTTCAACTTCGGCGAGGTGACCCGGCTCCTGTACGACGCCATCTGGAACGAGTACTGCGACTGGGGCCTCGAGCTCGCCAAGGTGCGGCTCGCCGACACCAGCCTCCCGGACGCAGACCGCGAGGCGACCTGGTGGTCGCTCGTGGACGCGCTCGACACGTACCTCCGGCTGCTCCACCCGGTCATGCCGTTCATCACCGAGACGCTGTGGGGCGCGCTGCCGCACCGGGCGACCGATCCGGGGCTGCTCATCGTGGCGCGCTGGCCCGGGGTGGGGGAGCGCGACCTCGGGGCGGAGGCGCAGGTCGGCGCGCTGGTGGAGCTTGTCCGTGCGGTCCGCAACGCCCGCGCCGACGCGAAGCTGGAGCCGGCGGCGTGGCTGCCGCTCGACGTGTACGTGGAGCCGGAGCTCGGACGAGCGCTCGAGGACCTCCGGCCGGCCCTGGAGCGGCTCGCGCGCGCCCGGCCGCTGCGACGCCACCTCACCCGCGAGGACCTCCACGGGACGGCCGGGGCGGCAGGCGGCGGGCTCGCCGTCATCGCCGGACCGGCCGAGGCGATCGTCGGCGCCGGGGCGGCGGATCCGGCGGCTGCCGAGGCCGACCGGGCACGGCTCGAGAAGGAGCTGGCGGACGCGGAGCGGATGCTCGAGGCCGCGCGAGCCCGCCTGGCCAACGAGTCGTTCACCGCGAAGGCGCCCGCCGCGGTCGTGGAGGGCGCCCGTACCCGCGAGGCCGAGCTCGCGGACCAGGTCGACCGCCTGCGCGACCGCCTCGCGCGCTAGCCGCCGCGGCCCACCGGCCGCCGAACGTACCGGTCGCGCGCCGGTCCGCCGCTGCTACGATGCGACGGTTCGTCTCAGGCCGTCGACCGGAGGACGTCGTGCCCCTGTTCAAGCGCAAATCCGAGTCCGACCAGCCAGCCCAGGCACCGGCCGCGCCGGCTCCCGCCGGGCTGCCGGAGGAGGTCGTCGCGCAGGAGTACCAGCTCAAGCTGTACTACGCCGGCAAGAGCTCGGAAGGCGTCCGCATCAAGGCGGGGCCGCGGACGATGAGCGAGCTGCCCACCATGCTCACCGGGCTCACGAAGAGCGACGTCGAGGTGGTCGATCCGCTGGAGCTCGAGTACGCCCAGGCGGTCCCGCAGATCGCCCGGCCCTCCGAGGCGATGCAGTGGCTCAACGCCCACCACCACCTGGGCCCGATCACGCGCCACGCGCTCGTCGTGCTCGAGTCGATCGACGCGGTCGACCTCGCCTTCGACACGTTCGCCTGCGCCCTCCTCGACGGCGAGCTGGACACGTCCGGCTACCCCGAGTACAACGCGGTGATCGGCGGCGTCGCCTCCCACTGGGACGAGGCGACCGGCGACATGATCGTCCGGGGCGTCGTGGGCTGGGGCGGCCGGGGCGTCCGGGGAGACACCGATCGCATCGGACAGCGGATCCTCGGCGGCATCCTGACGAACATCCTCGCCAACCAGAACGCGATGGGCCTCACGGCCGTGGACCGGCCGGTGCCGGCCGCAGGACGTGGCGGCCTCGTCTGCGCCCACTGCGGGTTCGCGTCCGGCCACGAGCGTGCCTTCTACTGTCCCAAGTGCGGGATGCGGCTGCTCCGCGGCTGACCCACCCCGAACCCCACCGACTGACGATGCCGATCTACGAATACGCCTGTACCGCCTGCGACCACCGCACCGACATCCTCCACGGCCTCAACGACCCGGGGCCGCAGTTCTGCCCGTCGTGCGGCAGGGAGGGGACGATGCGGAAGCTGTTCGCGCCCCCGACGATCCACTTCAAGGGATCCGGGTGGGCGAAGAAGGACCGCGGCGGGTCGAGCCCCGGGACGAAGTCGTCGGGCAGCTCGAAGGGATCCGAGGGATCGGGCTCGTCGGGCTCCGACGGGTCGGGCTCATCGTCCTCCTCGTCGTCAGGCGAGGGTTCCGGGTCGGGCTCATCGTCGAGCTCGGCGTCGTCGTCGGGCTCCGAGTCGTCGGGCTCGTCGCGCTCCGACTCCTCTGGGTCCTCGGGCTCCAAGGGCTCGTCCGGCTCCGGCTCGTCCGGCTCGGGCGGGGACTGAGCGCCGATGCCCGCCGCCGCCGACTGGATCACGCTCGCCGAGGCCGCGGAGATCCTCGCCGCCGCGAACGTCAAGTTCCGACCCGAGACGATCGGGGCCTGGGCACGCTCCGGGAAGCTGTCGAGCATCAAGCTCGGCGGCAAGCGGTTCGTCCGCCGGGGCGAGGTGAGGGCGCTGCTCGCGGCGCCGCGCCGCGTCCGCGCGGAGGACGTCCAGCCGATGCTGTTCGAGGACATGCCCTGACGCCATGAGCGACGAGCCGCGCGCGGACCGCTGGCGGGACCTCGCGACGAAGGTCGTCGAGGTCGTCGGCGGTATCCCGGCCGTTCGCACGCTCCTCGCCACGCTCGAGGTCTACGACCGCGCGGGCGGGGGACTCGTGGCGGGCGGCCTCGCGTACAGCGCGCTCATCGCGCTCGTGCCGGGCGCGCTCCTCGTCGCGTCCGCGATCGGCCTGTTCATCACGGACCCGGCGACGCAGGAGCAGATCATCGACTTCATCGCGTCGGCCGTGCCGCCGCTCGAGCCGATCGTGCGGACCGCGCTCGAGTCGGTCGCCGCGGGCGCGGTCCCGACGACGATCCTCGCGCTCCTCGGCCTGCTCTGGGGATCGAGCCGGTTCTACGCCGCGCTGGACTACGCCTTCTCGAAGGTGTTCCCGGGTCGCCAGCAGCGCAACGAGGTCGTCCGCACGCTCCGCGGGCTCCTCGTCACGTTCCTGTTCGTGGGCCTGCCGATCGCCGCCCTCATCGTCGGCTCGCTCGCCTCGTGGGTCGTCGACCTCGCGCCGGAGTCCGCCCTCGTCCAGGGCGCCGGCCGGACGCTGGTCCAGCTCGCCTCGCCGATCCTGTCGTTCCTGCTGTTCGTCGGCGTCGTGTCGGCCGTCTACCGGTTCGTGCCCTCGGAGCCCGTCCCGGTCGCGCGCGTTCCTGCGGCCGGCGATCCTCGTGGGCGTCGCGCTCGCCGGGTTCACCCAGCTGTTCACGTTCATCGCGCCCCGGATGATGGGGTTCGCGGCCCTGTTCGGGACCTTCGTGGCGGTGTTCGCGCTGCTCGCGTGGATGTCGATCAGCTTCAACGTGCTGCTGCTCGGGGCCTCGTGGACGCGGGTCCGGGCCGTCGCGCAGGCGCAGCCGGACGCCCCGCCCGCGCTCGACGAGCCGGAGCGACGGAGACGGACCCGGTCTAGCCCTGGCGGGTGCCGCAGCGGCGGCAGAAGCGCGCGTTCGCCGACAGCGACAGGCCGCAGCTCACGCACGGCTGCGCGGTGGCCGCGGCGGCTGCCGCGGCCTGCGGGACGGGCGCCTGCGCGGCACCGGTGAGCACCTCCCGTGCCGACGCCGCCCAGACCCCGGACGCGTCGTCCAGCGGCAGCAGCGGCCGGCCGGCAAGGGTGGCGGGGAGATCACGGTTGGACGGCGCGGTGGGCCACGCGGGCGTCGTCGGCCACTGCGGCGCCTCGCCTTCCTCCGGCGCGACGGTGAGCCACGGGTTGATCGGCGCGGCGGGCTCCTCGGGAGCGGGCGCGGGGGCGACAGGGGCGTCGATCGATGTCGCGGGCTCCGGCCAGACCGGCTGCGGGACGACGTCGACCCGGGCGGGCTCGGCGAGGAGCTCGGGCTCGGCCGCGATCTCGCGGCTCGGGCTCGGGGCAACCTCGGCTGCGGCGGCGACCGGCTGCGGCTCGGCGACGGGCTCCGGCTCCAGCTCGACGACCGGCTCCGGCTCGGGTGCGAACAGGTCGACGGGGGCGTCGTGCTCGTCGTCCTCGTGCGTCGCGACCAGCGCGGCCGCGGCCATCGCGGCGCGGAGCGGGTCGTGCTCGTCCTCGACCGGGGCGTCCACGATCTCGGCCGCCGCGACGACGACCTCCGGTTCGATGGGTTCCGCGAGGGCCTCGGGAGCCGCGACCTCGGTGGCCTCGACGACCTCCGCGACCTCGTTCCCGACGAGGCTCGCCTCGTAGGCGGCGATCGCGTCCTCGAGGCTCTGTCCCGGGGCGAGGCCGGCGACCGGCGCCGGCTCCGGCTCCGCTCGGGCTCGTAGGGTCGTACGGCTCGACGGCTCGACGGGTTCGGGCGTCGATGCGGCCGCGACGACTGCCGCGGCGGCGATCCCGGGGTGGTCGACGAGCTCCTCGTGACCGTTGACGGCGTCGACGGTGGCCTCGACCTCCGCCTCGTCGAGGCCCAGCGCACGCGACAGCCGTCCGGCGGACAGGTCCGCGTCGGGCCAGGCCTCGTCGGCGCCATCGGCGGCGACCGGCTCCGCCTCGGGCTCGAGCACCGCGGTCTCCGCCACGATGTCGTGCGTGTGCGCCGGCAGCTCCCTGCCCGGGATCGGCGCGCACGTCAGGCAGCGTCCGTCCTCGTCGTTCCAGCAGTCGCCGCACGTGTACTGGCGGCAGGTGAGGCAGAAGTTGAAGGTCTGGTGGAAGGCGTCGAGCTGGTGGGTGACGGCCGCGAGCTCCTGCTCGCTGCGCGCCTCGGCCATCGCCTCCGAGAACGAGGAATCGTCCGAGAGGACGAAGTTCTTCATCCCCTTGCTGAGCGTGCGCACCTTGCCGATCCGCGATCGCCGCGGGCCGGCCGATTCGAACGTGTATCGCGTGCCGCACCGTTCGCAGAACGACTCGGTGAGGATTTCCGTCAAGTGCAGCCCCCGCAGCCATGCGCAAGTGCCCGGTTTGTCCCCCCGAGCAGGGCCAGAGTATAGCCCGCTGCCAAGCCCCCACCCGCGGACCGTGGTACCGCGCCGGGCCGCCGTTCGTCCGGGAAACCGGGCGGATCGGGATCCTCTGGTACGGTGGCGCGCGCCATGGCCTCGCTCGCCGACGTCGAACGTTTCCTCGAACGCATCTTCGAGCGCTCTACGGCTCGCCTGTTCCGCGCCCACGTGCAGCCGGTCCAGGTCGAGCGTCGCGTCGAGCGCTCGATGGAGCGCGCGCGCACGAAGGAAGGCGGCCGGACCGCCGTCCCGGGGCGCTACCGCGTGCGCCTGAACCCGGCCGACCTCGAGGACGTCGCTGCGCAGGTCGGCGGTCCCGAGGCCCTCGCGAGCCGGCTCGCCGACGCCGCGCTCACGTTCGCACGGGCGCACGCCTACCACCTGCCGGGTCGCCCGGGCGTGGCGCTCGTCGCCGACCCGTCGCTGTCGCCCGGCCAGGTCGAGGTCGATGCCGTGCTCGACGGCGGCAGGCGACCCGTGCCCGCCCCCTCGGCCGAGGAGCGACCGGCCGTCGCACCGCCGCCCGTGATCGCACCCGGAGCGGCCGCGGCGGCCGCCATCGCGGCGGTTCCGCCCGTGGACTCGCCCGCCTGGACGCCCAACCCGATCCTCGAGGCGGTCGAGCCGGACCGGCCCGTGCGCCAGGTGGCGCCCCCGGCGCTCGAGGAGGCCTACCCGGGCGTCCGCGGCGACGGCACGCAGACGCTCGTGTTCAGGCGGCCGGCACCGTCCGCTGCCCGGGCGCTCCTGCGCGTGTGGTCGCCCGACGGCACCGAGCGCACGATCGAGGTGGACGGCACGCCGCTCACGCTCGGCCGATCGCGGGACAACGCCCTCGTGCTGGCCGACACGCGCGTCTCGCGCCAGCACGGCCGGCTGCAGGCCCGCCGCGGCACGCTCGTCTACACGGACCTCGGCAGCACGAACGGGTCGCGGGTCAACGGGATCCGGGTCGACGAGATCGCCCTCGGCGTCGGCGACCGGCTCGTCCTGGGCGACACGATCCTCGTCGTCGAAACGCTGCCTGGCTGAGGGGTGGACGGCTTCGTCCTGACGCTGTGGCTCGTCAGGCTCCTGTTCCTGCTGGCGCTCTACGCGTTCCTGTTCATGGTCGTGCGCGTCCTCCTCCGCGACCTGCGCGCGGCGTCGCGCGGGCCGACGGAGCTCGGGCGCCTCGTCGTCCTGTCCGCGCCCCACGGGGAGCCGCCGGCGGGGACCACGTTCCCGCTCGACGCGCTGACGACGCTCGGCCGCGACGTCAACAACGCGATCGTCATCGACGACCCGTTCGCGAGCGCGGAGCACGCGGTGCTCACGTTCCGTGGGCGCGCCTGGTACGTGGAGGACCTCGAGAGCACGAACGGGTCGTTCGTCAACGGCGTCCCCGTCGAGCGCGTCGCCCCGCTCGGGTTCGGCGACGAGCTCCAGGTGGGTGAGGTCCGCTTCCGGCTCGACCGGGGCAGGGCATGAGCGTCGTCGCCCAGGCGCGACCGAGGAGCGCGAGCCGGTTCCGCATCCGGCCCCGGCCGCGCCAGACCGAGCTCACGCTGCTCGCCGTCGTCGCGGTGGCGCTCGTCATCGGCTCGGCCTCGCTGGGCGCGACCCAGCGCTTCCGGGCGACGGTCGATGCCGGCGACGCGGTCAAGGGCCTCGACTTCAGCCCGGTCGACACGCGGGCGCTCCTCGTCTACCTCCTCGCGCTCGGGGCCGTCCACGTCCTGTTCGTCCTCGCGGGCAGGCGCACGGACCAGGTGCTGTTCCCGGCGACCGCCATGCTCGGGGGGATCGGCCTGCTCCTGATGCAGCGGCTCCCGCAGGGGCTCGTGACCCAGTCGTTCTTCGGCATCGAGCTGCTGCTGGGGCAGCTCCAGCTGTTCTGGCTGCTGCTCGCGCTGACCGTCGTCGCGACCCTCGGGCTCGCGGTCCGCTCGGACGCCTGGCTGCGGACCTACAAGTACACGTGGGCGGCGGCGGGCATCGGGCTCCTGCTCGCGACGTTCGTGTTCGGCTCGGACGTGAACGGGGCGCGCCTCACGCTCTCGATCGGGCCGCTCTCCGGCCAGCCGTCCGAGCTCCTGAAGGTCATCCTCGTCGTGTTCCTCGCGGGGTACCTCTCGGAGAACCGCTCGCTGCTGTCCGAGGAGTCGACCAGGGTGGGGCCGGTCAACCTGCCACCGCTGCCATACCTCGCGCCGATGGTCGCGATGGTCGCGATCGCGCTGTCGATCGTCGTCGTCCAGAAGGACCTCGGGGCAGCGCTCCTGTTCTTCGCGGTCTTCCTCGGGCTCCTGTACGTGGCGACCGGCCGGCCGTCGTACGTCGTGGGCGGTCTCGCGCTGTTCCTGGTCGGGTCGGTCGTCCTGTACAACCTGTTCGGGCACGTCCAGCAGCGGGTCGACAACTGGCTCGACCCGTTCGCCGACCCGCTGGGCGTGGGCTACCAGACGGTCCAGGCGCTGTACGCGTTCGCCCGTGGCGGGCTGCTGGGCGTGGGTCTCGGCGCTGGGCTCCCGACGATCAGCGGGCGCCTCCCGATCCCCGCCGTCCACACCGACTACCCGCTCGCGGCGCTGGGCGAGGAGCTCGGGCTCATCGGGCTGCTGGCGATCCTCGGGCTGTACCTCGTCGTCATCCAGCGCGGGCTGCGGATCGCCGCGAGCGCGCACGACGACTTCCGGGCGCTGCTCGCCGCGGGCCTCGCGTTCGTCGTCGGCGTCCAGGCGTTCATCATCGCCGCGGGCAACCTCAAGGTCATCCCGCTCACCGGGATCACGCTGCCGTTCATCTCGTACGGCGGCTCGTCGCTGCTCGCGAACGCCGTCGTCGTCGGCCTGCTGCTCGCGCTGTCCGACCGCGGCCCCGAGCCGCCGGCCGTGCCACGCGCGGGCCGCCGCCGGCTGCCGAGCCTCAGGCGGGGTGCCGCGTGAGCGCGCCGCTCGCGCCGGGCACGCGTCGCTCGATCGCCGGCAACGTCTTCCGGACCGGCATGGCGATCACCGTGATGTTCGCGATCCTCGCGCTCGGCGCCGGCTACTGGCAGGTGGTCGAGGCCCAGCGGCTGTCCACGGCGCCCGACAACCCCGCCGTCATCGCCATCGCCCGCCGCGCGCTGCGCGGCCCCATCGTGGATCGTGACGGTCGGTGGCTCGCCCGCAGCGAGCGCGACGGCAACGGCGAGGCGGTCCGCGAGTATCGCGACGACACGATCAGCCACGTGGTCGGCTATGCCTCGCGCCGGTTCGGGACGACGGGCCTCGAGCGGACGTACAACGCGGAGCTCATCGGGCTCTCGACGGATGCGCTGGGCGGCCTGCTGGGCAAGTTCGACACGACGCCCAACGAGGCGCTGGGCCTCAAGACGACGCTCGACCTGCGGCTCCAGCGGGCAGCGGTCCAGGGCCTGGGCAAGGACCGCGGCGCGGTCGTCATGCTCGACCCGAGCACGGGCGAGGTCCTGGCGCTGGCGTCCACGCCCGTCTACGACGCCAACGGCATCGCGAACCCGGACACGGCCCAGGCGGTGTTCGACGAGCTGAGCACCGACGACTCGGACCCGCTCCTGCCCCGGGCGACGCTCGGCCGCTACGTGCCGGGCTCGGTGTTCAAGATCGTCACCGCGGTCGCGGGGCTCGACAGTGGCCGGATCGAGCCGTCGACCACGTTCCCGGAGCAGCCGCCGGCCGAGGAGAAGGGCCTCCTCGTGAACGGGTTCCGGATCCGCGACGGCCACCACCCGATGACCGGCGACACGGCGCTCGACCTGACCGGCGCGACCGAGGTGAGCTGCAACATCTGGTACGCCCTCGCGGGGATGCAGACCGGCGGCGACCGGCTCGTCGACGGGGCCGCCGAGATGGGCTTCGGCGCGCGGATCCCGTTCGACCTCCCGACCGCGGTGTCGCAGGTGACGGGCGGCGGCGGCGGTGCCCCGGGCGGGTTCGCGGACGACGTCGAGCTCGCGTCGGCGTCGTTCGGGCAGGGCGAGACGTTCGTCACGCCGCTCCAGATGGCCCTCGTGGCCTCGACCGTCGCGAACGACGGCGTGCTCATGACGCCGCGCCTCGTGTCGGAGGTCACGGGCGAGGGATCGGGCGCGCGGACGATCGACCCCTCGGTGTGGCGCCGCGTCCTCGCCGGCGCCGACGCGCAGGCGATCCAGGAGGCGATGCAGCAGGCGGTCGAGGGCGACTTCGGGCAGCAGTTCACGGCGGGCGCCAAGGTCCCCGGCGTGTCGACGGCGGGCAAGTCCGGCACGGCCGAGCTCGGGGGCCGCGGCGAGCCGCACTCGTGGTTCATCGGCTTCGCGCCGGTCGAGAACCCGAAGATCGCGATCGCGGTGCTCGTCGAGCGCGGCGGGCGGGGAGGGGAGCGCGCGGCGCCCCTGGCCGGCGACCTCATGGCCCGCTACTTCGAGCTGTACGGGAAGCCGTAGCCGTCGGCGGCCCCCGCGCACGCGGTAGGCTGCCCGCATGACGACGCCCGACCCCGACGACGCGACGCCGTCACCCACCCAGCCCGCGGCGTCCGCCGAGCCCACCGCGCCCGTCGCCCCGGCGACGAAGCGCCCCCTCATCGAGCGGCTCGGGCTCGCCGTCATCGCCCTCGGGCTCGCCGCGCTGTTCGGCGTCATCGCCGGCGCCGCGTTCGTCGGCGGTGAGCCGTTCCTCGGGGTCATGGGCGCGATCGGCATGCTCATGGTGCTCTGGGTCGGCGTGCTCACGCTGGTCCGCGGCTGAGCGCTCGCAGGCACGGACGCGGACCGCGGACGAATTTCGAACGAATTCGACGCCGGCGAACGCCCATAGGGTTGAGAACCCGACTGGTGCCCGGGACGTACACTGCTGAGAGAGGCACCGACGTCGCCATTCCCCGATCCCGTTGCGCGACGTCACCGGAGGGCCGGCCGAACCGTCAGGTCGCCGGCATGGAGGCACTGCCGTGGGGGCGGCGCGACACGACGGGAGTCCGATGAGCAACATCCAGGAGGTCGGGGACAAGGTCCTCGCCAACGTCGAGCGGGTCATCGTCGGGAAGCATCACGAGGTCCGCCTCGCCCTGGTCGCCCTGATGTGTCGTGGCCACCTGCTCATCGAGGACGTCCCGGGCACCGGCAAGACCGTGCTCGCGAAGGCGATCGCCCGCAGCCTCGGCTGCACCTTCCGGCGGATCCAGTTCACGCCCGACCTCCTGCCCTCGGACGTCACCGGGCCTCTCGATCTACAACCAGAAGACCCAGGAGTTCGAGTTCCGGCCCGGCCCGGTCATGAGCCAGATCGTGCTCGCCGACGAGATCAACCGCGCGACGCCCAAGACGCAGTCGAGCCTGCTCGAGTGCATGGAGGAGCGCCAGGCGACGATCGACGGCGTGACCCACCCGATGCCCGATCCGTTCCTCGTCATCGCGACCCAGAACTCGATCGAGTACGAGGGCACGTTCGCGCTGCCCGAGGCCCAGCTGGACCGGTTCATGCTCCGCATCCGCCTCGGCTACCCGGCCCTGCTGGACGAGATCGTCATCCTCGACGAGCAGAAGCGCACCCACCCGCTCGAGGACCTGAGCGAGGTCGTCTCCGTCGAGGAGCTGCGCGCCCTCCAGGCGGGCGTCCGCGAGATCTACGTGGACCCGGCGGTGAGCGACTACATCGTCCGGCTCGTGTCGTCCACCCGTTCGCACCCCGACGTCTACCTCGGCGCCAGCCCCCGTGGCTCCATCGCCCTCTACCGCGCCAGCCAGGCGCTCGCCGGCCTCCTCGGTCGCGACTACGTCATCCCGGACGACGTGAAGGCCCTCGCCGAGCCCGGGCTCGCGCACCGGGTGATCATCAAGACCTCGTCCTCCATCCACGACATCAGCGCGGCGCACGTCGTCCGCGAGCTGGTGGAGTCCACCCCGATCGAAGCCGCCGCGCGCCAGTCCGGCGGGCCGCGCGAGGTCCGACCGAGCACCGCGACCGGCTGACCGCGTCCCGGAGCGTCCGCGCCCCACCTGTCCCTTCCCGCCCGGCCCCGGAGGACTGACCCTTCGTGTTCCGCCGATTCCAGCTCCTGATCCTCGCCGTGATCCTGATCGTCGCCGCGTTCTCGACCGGCCTGAAGTTCCTGTTCTTCCTCGTCTACGTCGGCCTGCTCGTCGGCGGCGGGAGCTACATCCTCACGCGCCTCGGCCTCGCCGACCTCGAGGCGGGCTATGCCGTCAGCCAGCTGTCGGGCCACGTGGGCGACCGCCTCCGGGTCACGTACACGCTGCGCAACACCGGCCGGATCATCAAGCCGTGGCTGGAGATCCACAACCCGACCACCCTGCCCGGCGGGCTGCCCGGCCGCGCGCTGAGCCTCCGCGGCCGCCAGGAGCGCAGCTGGCTCGTGCGGACCCCGCTCGTCCGTCGTGGCCACTTCCGGATCGAGCCGCTCCAGATCCGCACCGGCGACCCGTTCGGGTTCTTCGAGGCGTCGGCGAGCGTGGGGCAGGGGATCACGCTCGTCGTGTATCCCCGGGTCGTCCCGCTGCCGATGTGGAAGCTGCCGCCGGCGAACATCGAGGGCGCGCACGCCCAGCCCGAGCGGACGCTCCAGACGACCCCGCTCGCCACGACCGTCCGGCCCTACGCGCCGGGCGACTCGATGAACCGCATCCACTGGCGATCGACCGCGCGCACGGGCGAGATCCAGGTCAAGGAGTTCGACCTCGAGCAGACGGCCGACGCCTGGATCTTCATGGACCTCGACGCCGGCAACGAGGCCGGGTCGGGCGACGAGTCGACGACCGAGGTCGCGGTTCGCGCGGCCGCGTCGATCGCCGACAAGGCGCTGGGCGAGAACCGCGCCGTGGGTCTCACCGTCAGCGCACACCGGCTCACCGTCGTCCCGGCCGACCGCGGCGCGCGCCAGCGGCTCAAGATCCTGCAGCTGCTCGCGGCGGTCGAGGCGGACGGCCGGACGCCGCTCCAGGAGGCGCTCGTCACGGGCGTCAACCGGCTCCGGCGGGGGATGACGGCGATCGTCGTCACGTCCTCGCAGGACGCGGCCTTCGTCCGGCCGCTCGCGACCCTCCGCACCCGCGGCATCGGGACGGTCGTCGTGCTGCTCGACAAGGCGGCGTTCGAGCCCGCGGAGGACGAGGAGGCGGCCGCGGCCCAGCGCCAGCACACGCGCGCGGTGCGCCACGCGCTCGCCGAGTTCGAGATCCCCACCTACGTCGTCGGGCCCCGCCAGGACCTGGCCGAGGCCCTCGCGCGATGACGATCGCCGGCATCCGCCCGAGCCGCCCCGCCGAGGGCTGGCTGACGCTCGCGCTGGTTGCCGCGCTCGCCCTCATCGTGGCGTGGGCCGTGGACGACCCGCGCTGGGTCAACGGCAAGGGCGAGCTCACGGACGTGCTCGGGCTGTGCGCGCTCGGCGGTGTCGCCGCCGGGTTCATCGGCCCGAAGGTCGGCTGGGGTCGCTGGACGACCCATCTCGTCGGCGCGCTGTTCGCGGCCCTGTTCCTGCCGATCTTCGCCGGCTGGGCGATCCTGCCCGGCTCGTCGCCCGGCGCGGCCTTCATGATCACGGCCAAGGGCACGATCCAGGCGTACCTCGACATCGCGTGGCTGGGACTCTCGGTTCACCCGCCAGGAGGTCCACTACGTCCTCGTCCTCGGCGGGATCCTGTGGGCGACCGGCCAGTTCGCCTCCTACTCGGTGTTCGGCCACCGGCGGCCGCTCAACGCGGTCGTCGTGCTGGGCCTGCTCCTCGTCGCGAACATGGCGCTCACGAGGCGGGACCAGGACGAGCTGGCGTACCTCATCGCGTTCACCGGGGGCTCGCTGTTCCTGCTCATCGGGATGCACGCCTTCGACGAGCGCGCGACCTGGATCCGGCGCCGCATCGGCGACCCGTCGACGATCAGCTCGCTCTACCTCCGCGGCGGGACCGTGTTCATCGTCATCGCCCTGCTGGGCTCGATGATGCTCACGGAGCGGGCGGCCTCGAGCCCGCTCGAGGGCGCGTGGGAGGGCGTCGGGAGGCAGCTCGTCGCCTTCGGACAGAGCGTCAGCCGCCTGCTGCCGGTGGGCGGCGCGCTCAGGCCGCTGGGCGGCGTGCAGTTCGGCCAGAACGTGCAGGTCCCTGACATCTGGATCACGGATGCCGGGACCGCGTTCACCGCGACCGTCCCGAAAGGGGCGGAAGGGCTCAAGTGGCGCGCCACGACCTACGACAGCTTCCATGTCACGGGCTGGTCGCAGACTGAGGACCTGCTGTCCGCGATCCGTGTCGAGGCCGGCGAGCCGGTGCTCGCGGGAACGGCCGAGGTGCCGATCGAGGACACGACGGTCCCGCTCACGGCGACCGTGCGGCCCGTCGGCTACGAGCAGGGACTGCTGCTCGCCCCCGGCGCCGTGGGCACCGTCGACCAGGGCGTCACGGTCCAGGTGACCGGCACGGAGGGCTGGTTCGCGAGGGTCGACCTCGACAACCCGACGGCCGGGTACACGGTCGACGCGGACGTCCTCCAGCTCGGCGAGGGGCAGGAGCTCGTCACCGGTCACCGGCTCGAGGTGGCGGGGACCGACTACCCGAAGGAGATCCGCGACCTGTACACGGATGTCCCGGAAGGCGCCATCGGCCCCGACGCGCAGGCGCTCCTCGACAAGCTCGTCGCGGCCGCCGGGACCACCAACCCGTACCGCCTGGCGGCGAAGATGCAGGACTACTTCCAGGGCACGGACGACTTCCAGTACGACAACGACCTCACCGATCGCCGGAGCTGCGACGCCGGGGTCGTCGAGTGCTTCGCCCGGATCAAGGCCGGCGCGTGTCTCCACTACGCGTCCACGATGGCCATCCTCCTGCGGGCGGCGGACAAGGCCCACCCGATCCCGACCCGCCTCGTCCAGGGATTTCTTCCGACCAAGCCGAACGCCGGCGTCGAGACGGTCCCGAACAAGAACGCGCACGCCTGGGTGGAGGTCTACTTCCCGAACTACGGCTGGATCCCGTTCGATCCGACCGGCGGCGGGATCGGCGTGCCGACCGTCATCGCCGATGGCCCGGCCGTGCCCATCCCCAGCGCGACGCCGCTCGCGTCGCTCGGCCCGGACGTCCCCGACCCCACGCGCCGCCAGGACGGGACGCTGCCCGATGGTCCGTCCGCGACGCCGCCCGGCGGCGGTGTCGGCGAGCGATCGCTGCTCATCCTGCTGACCGTCCTCCTGGCCGTCGTCGTGGGGACGATCGCGATCGCCGCCTGGCTCCGCGGGCCGCGTGGCGAGGTGAGCCCGGACGCGGCGTGGTCGTCGATGTCGCGCGCAGCGAGCCGGTTCGGGTTCGGGCCGCGGCCGACCCAGACGGTGTACGAGTACGCGGCGACGCTCGGGGAGCTCGTGCCGGTCGCGAAGGTCGACCTGCAGACCGTCGCCGACGCGAAGGTCGAGACGGCCTACGCCGGCGCGAAGATCGCGGGTGCGCGGCTCGACGCGGTCCGCGCCGCGACCCGACGCCTGCGGATCACGCTGCTCCGGCTCCTGTTCCGGCGACCGCGCAAGCGCGGTCCCCGCGTCCTGCCGCCCGGCTAGAGCGCGCCCGAGCGGGCCCGGCGCTCCGCGGCCTCCCGGGCCGCCTCGTCCAGGAGCGGCGCGAGGTGCTCCGTGAGGTTCGCCGCCCGGAGGACCGGCCGGCCACCGCGGAACTCGACGATCGTGATCCCGGTGAGCGCCATCGTGAACATCCAGAAGTGGGTCAGCGGCAGCCCGAACAGCGTGAGCATCGCGACCTTGAACACGCCGTCGTGGCCCACGAGGATCGACCACGGCTGGTCCGCCTGCGTGGCGCTCCCGACGTACCCGCCGACCTGGGGGCGATCGAGGGTGCCGCGCGGGTAGTCGCGGCCGAGACGGTCGAGGACCCGGGCGAGGGCCGGCCGGACGCGGGCCTGCACCTGCGCAGGCGACTCGCCGCCCGGCGCCCACACGTCCCACGGCGTCCTTCGCCAGCCCGCGAGCACCTCCGGCCAGCGCCGGGCGATCTCGTCGTGCGTCAGGCCCTCCCACTCGCCCTGGCCGATCTCCAGGAACCCGGGCTCGGGCCGGATGGCGGTCGGCCCACCGGGGACCGGGTACGCGGGGTCGACGCCTGCCTCGAGCGCGATCGCGTCCGCGACCGCGATGGCGGTGCCGCGGGTCCGCCCGAGCGGGGAGTGGACGACCTCGATCGGCCGGCCACCGGGGACCGGCAGGCTCGGCGCGTCATGGGGCCGCGCGAGGCGGGCCGCGGCGAGCGCGGCCTGTCGCCGGCCCGTGGCCGACAGCGGCGTCTCCGCCTGGCCCTGGAAGCGGTTCTGGACGATGTACTCCGACTCGCCGTGGCGGAGGAGCACGAGCGTCGCGTCGAGGCCCTCGGGGATCAGCGGCGCGTCGGCGGGACGGTCCGCGGACGGGCCGTCGGTCATCGCTCGTTGCCCAGGCGGACGACCCAGGTGTCGATGATCCCCTCGTCGGCGGCGAGCGCGTCCACGACGGCCTGCGGGATGTCGTCGTCGAGCGCGAGGACCATGTACGCGTCGGCGCGCGGCGCGGAGCGGGCGAGCGTCATCGAGCTGATGTTGACGTCCGCGGCGCCGAGCAGCGCGCCGACCCGGCCGACCGTGCCCGGGCGGTCGCGGTGGTGCGAGATGAGCATCACGCCCGACGGCGCGAGGTCCATCGCGTGCTCCTGGAGCCGGACGAGGCGCGGCTCGCCGTTGGCGACGGTCCCGGCGAGGGTGACGGTCGTGCCGTCGGCCTTCGCGGTCAGCGTCAGCAGCGCGGAGAACGCGCCCGCGTTGGGCGTCTTGCGCTCCACGACCTCGATCCCGCGCGCCTTGGCGAGCGTGCCCGCGTTGACGAGGTTCACGCGCTCCTCGGTCGTCGTCTCGAGCAACCCGCGGAGGACTGCCGCGACGAGCGACGTCGCGTCGTGCGCGGCGGGCTCGCCGGCGATCTCGAGCGTGAGCGTGCGCGGCGCGACGGGCGACAGCTGCGCGGCGAACCGGCCCAGCGTCTCCGCGAGCGGCAGGTACGGCGCGATGGCCTGGGCGGTCTCCGCCGTGAGCAGCGGGGCGTTGACGGCGTAGCGCGCCGAGCGGCCGTCGAGCACCTCGAGGATCTGCTCCGCGACCTCCTCGGCGACCGCGATCTGGGCCTCCTCGGTGGACGCGCCGAGGTGGGGCGTGAGGAGGGTGTTCGGCGCGGAGAGCAGCGGGCTGTCGGCGGCCGGGGGCTCGGCCGTGTAGACGTCGATGCCGGCGCCGGCGATGACGCCGTCGCGCAGGGCGTCGGCGAGGTCCTGCTCGTCGATGATCCCGCCGCGGGCGACGTTGAGCAGGATCACGCCCGGCTTCATCCGGGCCATGACCTCGCGGTTGATCATCCCGGCGGTCGTCTTGGTCTTGGGGACGTGGACCGTGACGATGTCCGCCCGGGCGACGATGTCGTCGAACGTGACGAGGTCGACGCCGAAGGTCGCCGCCTGCTCGGGCGTCACGAACGGGTCCGAGCCGATGACCGTCATCTCCATGCCGCGGGCGCGGACGGCGATGGCCTGGCCGATCTTGCCGAGCCCGACGATGCCGAGCGTCTTGCCACGCAGCTCGCGGCCCGTGAACTTCGAGCGCTTCCACTCGCCGGCCTTCATGGACGCGTGCGCGTCGGCCGTGTGCCGGGCGAGCCCGAACATGAGGGCGAGCGTGTGCTCCGCCGCGGCGATCGTGTTGCCCGTCGGGGCGTTGACGACCGTGATCCCGGCTCGCGTCGCGGCGTCGAGGTCCACGTTGTCGACGCCGACGCCGGCCCGGCCGATGACGACGAGCCGGGTGCCCGCGGCGATCATCTCGGCGTCCGCCTTGACCTGGCTGCGCACGACGAGCGCGTCGTAGTCGGGGAGGATCGCGATGATCTCCTCGCGCGCCAGCCCGAGCTTCTCGTCAACCTCGTGGTGGCCACGGAGGAGGTCGATGCCCTCGGCGGCGAGCGGTTCGACGACGAGGATCCTCACGCGGGGACCGCCACGCGCGCGGTCGCCGCGACGAGCGCCTGCTGCGCGGCCGCGACGGCCGCGCCGGGCTTGACGTCGAGTCCCTGCTCGATCGCGGCGATCTCGAGGACGCCGATCGCGGCCAGGATGTCGTCCGTGGTCACGGAGCCGAGGTGCCCGAGCCGGAAGATCTTGCCCTTGAGCTTGCCCTGGCCGCCGGCCAGGACGAGGCCGTGCTTCTTGAGGGTGCCGTTGAACGCCTTCCAGTCGAGGCTGTCGGGGATCCATGCGGCGGTGACCGTCTTCGACGCGACGTCGTCGGCCGCGAGGAGCTCGAACCCGAGCGCCCGGAGCCCGGCGCGGGTCATCGCCTGCGCCGCGGCGTGGCGTGCGAACACGCCGTCGCCCTCGGCCTGCATGAGGCGGAGCCCCTCGTCGACCTGGTACATCACCGCGACGGCGGGGGTCCAGGGCGTCTCGCCGGCCGCGGCCGTGTCCTTGTGGCGCTTGAGGTCGAGGTAGAAGCGGGGCATCGTCGCCGTCTCGGAGGCGGCCCATGCACGCGGCCCGACGGCCGCCATCGCCATGCCCGGCGCGGCCATCCACGCCTTCTGCGACCCGGTGACCACGAGGTCGAGGCCCCACGCGTCCATCGCGAACGGCACGGCGCCGAGCGCCGAGATCGCGTCGACGAGGATCAGGGCGTCCGGTGCGGCGTCCCGCACCGCGGCGGCGAGCGCGGGGATGTCGCTCGTCACGCCGGTCGAGGTCTCGTTGTGGGTCAGCAGGACGGCCTTGAGGCCGGTGATCTCCGCTGCGGCCGCGCGGACGGCGGCCGGCGTGGGCGCGTGGCCCCACTCGACGTCGAGCCTGGTCACCTTGGCGCCGTAGACGTCCGCGATCTTCGCGAACCGGTCACCGAACGAGCCCATCGTGACCGCGAGGACCTCGTCGCCCGGCGACAGCGTGTTGACGACCGCGGCCTCGAGGGCCCCGGTGCCCGCGCACGTGAGCATGATCACGTCGTGCTCGGTGCCGAAGAACGGCTTCATGGCCGCGGTCACGCGCAGCAGGAGCGCCTTGAACTCCTCGCCGCGGTGGTTGACCATCTGCCGCCCGCCGGCCTCGCGGACGGACGGGGGGAGGGCCGTGGGGCCGGGAATGCGCAGGTTGGGCTCGAAGCGGGTCACTGGTCTCGTCTCCTGGGGTCGCAGGGATGTTGGCCCGACTCTGCCCCACGTGACACGATCCGTCCACCGTGGTAGATATGTCGTCATATGAAGACCGTCAGGACCACGATCCTGCTCGACGCGGACCTCCTCGACCGGCTCGACCGGCACGTCCGTCGCCAGCACACGACCAAGACCTCGGTCATCGCGGCGGCCGTCGAGACGTGGCTCGACTCGCACGAGGCGACGCCCGAGTTCCCGTTCCTCGGCATCGGGCGCAGCCAGCACGGGCGGCTGTCGCTGGACGGCCGGTCGATCGCGCGCCGCGAGGCCGGCCGCCGGCCCGGCGAGCGGTAGGCCGCGGGCACCTCGTCGTGGCCATCCTCCTCGACCCGTCGGCGGTGCTGGCCGCAGCGGACGCCGCCGACCTCAACCACCGCGCGGCGGTGGCATGGTTCGAGCGGGTCGACGAGCCCCTGCTGCTGGGCGCCCTCGGCCTCGCGGAGCTGGACGTCCTGCTCCAGCGCGAGCTCGGGGCCGACGCGAGCCGGGCGGTCATCGAGTCGATCGTCGCGGGCTCGATCCGCCTCGTCCCGCCGACCCTGGAGGACCTCTCGCGGGCGGCCGACCTCATGACCGAGACGGCGGAGCACCGCCCGCGGCTCGCGGACGCGCTGCTCGTCGCGACGGCCGAGCGGCTCGGGATCCGCAGGGTCGCCTCGTTCGACCGCCGGCCGATCGCGGTCTTCCGACCGCGCCACATGCGCAGCCTCGACTTCGAGCCGTAGGCTCCGGGAATCGAAACGGGGCCGGCGATGCCGGCCCCGTCGTTCGTTGGTGCGCTTGCGCGGATCAGCCGCGCTTGATGACCACGGTGCCCGCCTGGACGTCGTGGTAGCCCTGCTTCTTCGG
Source organism: uncultured Chloroflexia bacterium (assembly GCA_963768035.1). Classification (GTDB taxonomy): domain Bacteria; phylum Chloroflexota; class Limnocylindria; order Limnocylindrales; family CSP1-4; genus CAIXZV01. Next base: position 284,516 of record CAVYGJ010000007.1, on the reverse strand, counting down.
GCTCTGGTACGTGGTCCAGAGCAGGAAGACCTCGTAGGCGAACGCCAGCAGCCCGATGAGGTAGGCGAGCGTTCCGAGCGAGGTCGCGCTGAGGGCCGACTGCATCGCCGACGCGAGGGCGACGAGCCCGAACAGGTACACCCAGCGCTGCACGGCCTGCGGACGGGTCACGGTCGCGCCATCCGTCGCGCTGACCGTGTTGAGCCCCACGACGCGCTGGCCGAGCGACGCCCGGAGGTCGGGGTTCGTCCAGGTCCAGATGAAGTAGACGGCGCTGATGACGAGGTTGGCGATTGCGAGCAGGACGCCCGCGATGATCGCCATGAACGAGCCGCTGTTGATGAGCGAGGTGAGGAAGATCGCGCCAAGGGCAATGGCGACGAACGAGAAGACGATCAACAGGAGGATGTAGTCGATGATCAGCGCAACGATGCGGATGCCCAGGCCGGCGTAGGCGATACCCGGAGCAGGTCCGGCCGCCGTCGCGCCTGCGGACGGCGGGGGCACCTGCCAGGAGCTGGCGGCGGGTGCTGCAGGCGCTGGAGCGGCTGGTGCTGTCGCGGCGACGGGCGGCACGGCCGCCGTCGGCGGCTCCTGGGGCGGAAGCGGCGGCGTCCCCCCGGTGGGCTCTGTCATTCGGAAACCTCCCTCGTCGACGCGACACCGCGTCGTACGCGAGCAGGATAGGGCTCAGCGTGCGCGGATGGAACCCCACTCTGCAGAGTGCACGGTGATGCCGGTGAGGTGTCGGAGCGGTCGCCGGAAATGAAACTGGGCCGATGAAAGCGCATCGGCGCTCAGGTAAACCTACGACGTGTGGCCGCAGGGCCCGGATTCGTGTCATGATCCGCGCGCCCATCGCCGTCACACGTCGGGAAAGGTCAAACGATCATGCGCATTCGTGCCGCGAAGCTGGAAGAGCTTGCGCCCAAGAAGCCCAAGGAACGGGCCTTGTCGCCGCGCCAGCTGGCCGCCCTCCAGCGCGAGGAGGAGATCCGCAAGGCCTTCGGGCGGCTGCGCAGCGACGAGGACATCCTCGCCGTCGAGCTCGATCCCGCGGAGAAGGTTCCGACGATGCGCGCCGCCGTGAAGCGGGCGATCGCCGCCCACAAGCCGGGCACGAACATGGCCATCCGCGGCCGCACCATCTACCTGTCCACCGGCAAGCTGCCGGGTGGCCGCGGGCGCAAGCCGAAGGCCGCCTGACCCCTTCGGACGAGACCTCGGGCCTGGCGCGCGTCGCAGCGCGACCCGGTCGCGCGTCTTTCCGGCGGTCGCCCCGCCCGGAGATCCCTGCATGACCCACGCACCCCGCCGACTCGGCGGTCTTCGCCGCCGCCATGTCGTCGCGCTGCTGCTCGCGGCCGCGGTGCTCGCCGTGACCGGTGCGGTGGCAGCGGACCTGTTCGGTGCCCGGGAGAAGCTCCAGAGCCTCGCGCGCAGGATCGAGCTCGTCATCGACCCGCCGCCCGACCGGGCGATCGCGGCGGCGGTCCTCGTGACCCCGGAGCCGGGCGACGAGGACGATCCCCTCGACGCCCCGACCATCGACCCGACTCCCGCCGTGTCGCTGGAGCCGGGTGAGACGCCGCCGCCCACCCCGGCCCCGACCGCCGCGCCACAGCGCGTGAAGGTCGACGTCAACCTGCTCAAGAAGCCCGACCGCTGGTTCGTGACCGAGATCGACAAGGAGTGGTGCGCCGTCGCGGGCGTCCAGATGGTGATGGCGCTCCACGGGACGGCGGACCTCGGCGAGTCGTTCCAGCGCAAGCTCGCGGGCCGGATCGACGAGTGGGAGAGCCGGCGCGACAGCCTCAACGGCGGCTGGGGGCCGTCGGCCATGGTGAAGGCGCTCGCGGCGTACGACGTCCCCGGCTACGAGGTCCGGGCGTACAAGACCCGGGCCTCCGCCCTCAAGGACGCGGCGAAGGCGATCGCCCGCTACCACGCCCCGGTCCTGCTCCTCGCCTGGCGCGGGGCGCACACCTGGGTCATGACCGGCTACCGCGCGGACGCCGACCCGCTCGTGTTCAAGAACGCCCGGATCAGCGGCGCCTACGTCCTCGACCCGTGGTACCCGCGGGTGTCCTCGATCTGGGGCGCATCGGATCCGCCGGGCACCTACCAGAACGCGGACGAGATGCGCCGGAACTACCTCCCCTGGAAGCGTCCCGAGGGCAACTACCCGGATCGCGACGGGCTGTTCATCTCCGTCGTGCCCACCCAGGCGCTCAACCGCTAGGCGGCGTCCGCGTCCTCGCGGGCGTCGGCCGCCTCGTCGCCCTCCGGCACGTACTCGGGGATCGGCGCGCGCCCGATGCGCCACGCGAGCGCCGTCCCCTGGAGGATCGTGCGCACCGCGGTCCCGGCCGCGAACCCGAGCGGGATCGCGATCACGCCGACGCCGTCCACCAGGGCGAGCGTTGCCCAGACCGTGACGGCGAACCCGGCGACCGACGCCAGCACCGGCAGCAGCGTGTTGTGGGTCGCGTACAGGCCGCGCGCGGTGAGGTGGCCGAGGGCGTCGAACGGGACGGCGAGCGCGAACGCCGCGAGGACCATCCCGGTCACCCGGACGTCCTCGGCGTCGAACTCGCCACCGCCGAGGAGCACCTCGATCGCGAGCGGCCCGACGATGACGAGCAGGACCGCCGAGATGACGGTGAGGACCGTGATCGTGATCGCGTTCGTGCGCACGAGCCGGCCGAACGCCGCCCGGTCGCCGGACGCCCAGACCGCGGACAGGGACGGGAACGCGGCCAGCGAGATGGCGACCCCGACGAGGGCCACCGGCACGCTCTGGAAGTTCCGGGCGAAGCTCACCGACGTGACCGAGCCCGCCGCGAGCCCCGAGGCGACGTTGGTGAAGAACAGGAACGTGATCGGCTCGATCGGGTGGGCGAGCATCTTGGGGACCATGAGCAGCAGGAACTCGCGCAGGGCCGCCATCCGGAGCCGGAGGCGGGGACGGATGCGGACGCTCGAGCGGGCCATGCCCACGACCCGGATCCCGAGGTGGAGCGACGCGCCGAGGACCGCGCCGACGGCCGCCGCGTGGATCCCGATCCGGTCGTGGAGGAGGACGGTTCCCGCGACGATCCCGACGTTGTAGAGGATCGGCGCGAGCGCGTAGAACAGGAACCGCCGCTCGGCGACGAGGATCTCGCCCAGCGTGATCGACGCCGCGAACAGGATCGGCGTCAGGAGCATGATCCGGAACAGGTCGAGGTAGAGCGCCTTCGTGGGCTCGTCGAAGCCCGGGGCGATGAGCTGGACCGTGGCCGGCGCCGCGAAGAACAGCAGCACGGAGCCGATGCCCATCACGCTGACCGCGAGGGTCAGGACGGTCTGGGCGAACGGCGCCGCGTCACCGGGGGCGTCCCGCCGCAGCGTCGTGAACACCGGCACGAACGGCGCCGTGAGCCCGGCGGCGACGAGGACGTCCAGCAGCAGCTCCGGGAGCACGAACGCCGCGTTGTACGCGTCGAGCTCGGGTCCGGCGCCATACGTCCGGGCGAAGATGCGGTCGCGGACGAGCCCCGCCAGGTAGGCGGCGAACGTCAGGACGGCGAGCAGGATGGCACCCTGCGGCAGGAACCGCCCGAGCCACGTCCGACCCCGATCGATCACCCGGTTCTCCCTCGCGCCGCCGCCGTGGTCGCGGCGGTCCTCTGACGCCCGACCCGGCCGCGATGGGACGCCCGGTCGCCGCGCAGGATCCTACCGGCCGACGTTGATGATCCCGTTCCAGAGCACGTAGTGCGAGACCCAGGTGTCGTTGTGGATGACGCGGCCCTTCGCGTCGCGGACGACCCGGCTCACCGACGTCGTCATCCCGTTGGACGGGTACTCGATCACTTCCTTGACGCCCTTGGGCAGCGTGTCGACCTTGACGGTCGTCGTGGTCGCCTCGCGCACGTTCGAGACGCTCGCCCCGGAGAGGCGCACGGTCCGGCCATCGGGGATGCCCCAGATCTCGTAGCGGACCCAGCCGACGCCGCCCGACCGGATCCGCGAGCCGCGGATGAAGATGATCCCCTTGGTGTCGTTGCGGAAGCTCATCGTCTGGCGACCGCCACCGGTGATCGAGACGGTCGCGTCGAGCCCGAGCGGGTAGCGGCTGATGTAGTACTTGTGATTCGAGCGGGCGCCCATGTCGAGGCCCGCGCGCATCGCCGCGTTGAACAGCGTCGTGGAGCTCGAGCACATCCCGCCGCCCAGGGCGCCGGTCGGCTCGGTGTGGTCGCTCGCGATGAACCCGCCGGGGCCGAAGCCGCGGGCGGGCGTCACGGGCCAGATCGCGTCCCACCAGTCGAACGACTGGCCGGGCCGCAGGACCGTGCCGTTGATGAGCTGCGCCGGGACCCAGATGTTCGCGCCGAAGTAGTTGCGCTCGCTGATGGGGAACCAGGTCTGCCACGAGCCGAGGAGGCTCATGACCGGGGCCGTCTTCGCGGCCTCGCTCGTCCCGAGCTTCGGCGCGACCGGGGCCGTGCGGACCTTCACCTTGGCGGGCGTCGCGCCACTCGGCGCGACGCTCGAGCTCGGCCACGATCGCGGCCACGGTCGCGGGCCGTCGAGCTTGCGGCCGGCAGAGCTGGCAACCACACCGACGATTTGCCCGGACCGGGCCCGCAGATACTCGGCGGACTTGGCGGGCCTCTTCACGGCCTTGGCAGCGTGCTTGAAGTTCGCGGGAATGGCGGACTCGTCGATCACGGGCACGATCGTCCCGCCGGCCGCGGGCGCGAACCGGATCCACGACCGAACCTCGGCTGCCGGATTGCCCACGAGCGCTTCTTCGTCGCCAGCCGGATCGTCGCGGGCCATGCGCACGGCCTGCGTCCGGGCGGCGAACACCGCACTGTCCTCGACCCTGGGACGGACCGTCGTCGTCTCGACCGGGATCACGATCTCCGTCGCGGCGGCGGGATCCTGTAGCGCGGCCACCGCAGCCGCCACGACCGGGTCCGCGTCCGCATCACGACCGGTCCGTGCGCGTCCGATGACCACGCCCTTCTTCGTCATCGCGATCGTCGCGCTCACCGGGTAGTGCCGCAGCGACGCGACGACGTCCGTGACGCGCGTCGTGAGCGCAGCCTCGTCGAGTCCGACCGTCGCGGCCGGCAGCGTCGTTCCCTCGAGCGCGAGGCGCACCTGGCCGACCGTGCGGTCCACGAGATCACCGTCGCGGCCGGTCGCCATCGCCGCGTCGACGAGCTCGTCCGTGTTCGCCTCGCGGGCGACCTCGTCGTACGGGATCGCGACGTCGCCATCGGGTGTCCGCAGGACGAGCCGGCCGTCGCCGAACGGGTACGCGGCCGAGATCGCGGCCGCAGCCTCGTCGCGTGTCATCCCCGAGACGTCGACGCTGCCGACGCTGACACCCGGGAGGACGCGGCCCTCGTACCCGGCGTCCCACGCGTAGAGCGACGCCGCGGACGCGCCGGCGCCAACCGCAAGCAGGACGAGCAGCGCGACGAGGACCGCCGCGAGCCGGCGACCACGACGGCGCGGCGTCACGCCGGTGCTCTCGGCCGGGCGCGGTACCGATGTCGGTGACGGTGCTCACGGTTGACCCCCTCGGGCGCGACGCACGACGCGGGCGCGGCTCGCGCGTGGGGGGATCATGCCTGATCGGGCGCGACCTCGGTGGCGACGCGTGGCCCGCGGGCGAAGACGTGGAGGACGATCCGCCACGTCGTGGCGAGGATGCCGACGACGGGGACCGCGAGGAACATGCCGGCGATCCCGGCGATCGCGCTGCCGGCCGGGATCGCGAGCAGCACGACGGCCGGGTGGATGCTCACGGCCTTCCCGTACACGAGCGGGGCGACGATGTTGCCCTGGACGATGTTGATGACCAGGGTGAACACGAACATGATCGCGACCTCCGTCGGCGTGCCGACGGCGACGGTGACGAGGAAGGCGAGGCTCGTCGTGAGGAACGGCCCGATGTACGGGATGTAGCCGCCGAAGAACGACAGCACGGCGAGCGGCCACGCCAGCGGCAGCCCCAGGATCGTCATGAGGATGAACTGCGCGCCTGCGCCGACGATCGACACGACGCCCGTGCCGATCATGTAGCCGCCGAGCACGCCGCTCGCGCGCCGCGCCACCTCCTCGAGCTCGTCGTGGCGCCAGCTCGTGAAGCGGCTCGTGACGAGCTCGAACCCGGCCGCGCCGTCGCGCAGCAGGTAGAACGTGAGGATCGAGCCCACGACGACGACGATCCCGAACGCGGCGAGCCCGCCGAGCAGGGTGAGCGTGAACTGGAGGAGCTCGGGACCGGCCGCCGCGACGATCGCCACGAGGCTCGTCGACCCCAGCAGCTCGTCGATCTTGCCGGCGCCGCTGCTCGCGTTCGCGACGATCTCGTCCATCGGCCCCGCGAGCGCGGCGAGCGAGCCCAGGACGATGACGAGGATCGCGCCGAAGCCGCCGATGGTCATCGCGAGGGCGCCCGCCGTCGGGGTCAGGCCCCGCCGGAGGAGGGCGCTGACCCCGGGCGCGAGCGTGGCCGCGGCGACGCTGGCGAGGATGAGCGGGACGACCATGATCGGCACCTGCCCCAGCGCGATGATCAGCAGCGCGACGATGCCGATGAGCACGAGCAGGCGCACGCTCCACTGGGCGAGGCGGTCCAGCCAGCGGGGCACGATGCCCTCGCTCGGCTCGTCGGGCGCCTCGTCGAGGGCCGCGATGACCGCGGGCCCGACGATCGACAGCACGAACACGACGGGGACACCGAGGATGACGCCGAGCAGCCCGCCGACGATCGCGCCGACGCTCAGCGCCACGAGGACGACCATCGGGTGGACGCCGTAGCCCGGACTGACGTTGCGGCCGAGGATCCGTGGCAGCGTGAGGGTGGCGAAGACGATCGCGACGACCGAGAGGATCGCGGCGGGCGCGCCCGAGGCCGCCAGCACGGCGAGCGCGAAGAAGGCCGTGGTCACGATCGGGCCGACGAGCGGGATGAAGGCGCCGAGGAGGACGAGGAGGGCGAGCGCCAGCGCGTTCGGTACGCCGAACAGGAGGCCGAGCCCGAGCGCGACCGCGCCGAGCACCACCGACCGGATGGCCGTCTCGCGGAGCGTCTCGCCGAGCCGTCGCCGCGCGTCGGTCGCGGCGTTCGTGATGGCCCTGCGCTGCCACGGCCACGACGCCTGGAGCATCCAGTCGATGGCGCGGTCGAGGTCCGTGACCATGAAGAACAGCAGGAAGAACGCGAGCAGCAGGACCGTCGCGGTGTTGGCGACGGAGGCGACCAGGCCGCCGACGGCCGACGCCATCCAGTCGGCAACGGTCGAGACGAGGTCGGACACGATCGTCGAGGCGGGGGGCGGCACGCCCGCGGCCTCGAGGCTGCTCTGGATGTGGGTCAGGCCGGCGTCGACGGCCCGCACGAGGTCCAGGAGGGCCGGGATGAACACGATCGCGAGGACCGCGATGACGACGAGGCCGCCGGCCCCGACGGTGAGGGTCACGATCGCCGCCGCGGCGCCGGGGGACCGGCCCCTCGCGCGCAGGCGGTCGGTCAGCGGGTCGAACGCCGCGACGACAACCACGGCGAGCACGACGGCCGCGACGACCGACCCGAGGATCGCGGCGGCCGCGAGCGCCACGACGCCGAACGCGATCAGCGCGAGCAGCCGCCAGCCGAGGCTCGCGGACTGGACGAGCCAGTCGGGGACGAGCGGTCGCGTGGCGTGCTCGGGCGGGGGCGTGGTCACAGGCGGCTCCGTCATGCCGGGGTCGTCCCGGTCGTGCACAGGATGATCGTGATGCCGGGCCGCCGTGCGTCGGTTCGGTCGAGCGCCCGATCGCGGGGGTCGGTCACGCGGTGTCCGCGACGTCCAGCGAGCGGCGCAGCTCCGCGAGCTCCTGGCGGATCGCCACGAGCTCTGCGTGGAGCACGGGGTCCGTGGCGCTGTCGGCGCTACCGCCGGCAGCCTCGGCCGCCTCCGCGGATTCCGCGGCGCTCGGGACCAGCAGGCTCGCGAGGATGCTGGCGAGCGATCCGATGATGCCCACGCCCGCGAACATGACGAACGCGGCCGTGATCCGCCCGGCGAGCGTGACCGGGAACCGGTCGCCGTAGCCCACCGTCGTGATCGTCACGACGCCCCACCAGAACGCGTCGCCGCCGGTCGCGATGTTGGCGCCCTCGGCGGAGCTCTCGAACTGGAGCACGAGCACGCTCGCGACGACGATCACGAGGAACGCCGAGAGCACGGTGATGAACGCCGCGTACTGGCCGCGGTTGCGGACGAGGTCGTCCACGAGGCGATGCCGGGCGTCGCCGCGGAGGAGGCGCGAGATCCGGACGAGCCTGCTGATCCGGGCGAGCCGGAGGAGCGCCGCGTAGCGCAGGATGCCGAGGCTCGGGATCGAGCCCAGGAGGTCCAGCCAGCCGCGCTGGTGGATGAAGTACTCGCGCCCGCCGTTGCGACCGAACAGGTTCTTGGCGAAGTCGGCGAGGAAGACGACGCAGACGAGGTTGTCGTAGATCATCAGGAGGCTGATCGTCTCCTCGGTGAGCGGCAACAGCATCGCGACCATGATGCCGAGCGAGAGCACCGTGAGCACGAGGATGAACAGCTCGTACGCGTTGCTCGGGTGCTCCTCCGCTTGCGCCGCGGCGCCAGTCGTACCGCTCACCGGCTCTCACTCCTCACGCTGACCGCCCTGCGCCGTGACGGTCGCGAGGTGCTGGGCCGATCGGGCGCCATGGTAGTGTGCCTGCACGGGGTCGTGGCGGTCCATGTCGGCCGTCGTCGGCTCGCGGTCGGAGGGAGAGGCCCATCGTCGGGTGGGCCCGAACAAGGAGGCTGTACGTGAAGAACCCGCCCATCCTGATTGCCGTCCTCGGCTTCTTCGGCGCCCTGGCAGGCTTCTACTGGCTGTATCTCGGCCTGCGCCTGCTCGGGTTCGACTGGTTCGGGCTCCTCGGCGATCTCCAGCCGTTCGAGGCGGCGGGCCTGTGGGGCTGGCTCGCGCTCCTCGCCGGCGTCGGCTGGATCGCCGCCGCCCTGGCCCTCTGGGCGCTTCAGCCCTGGGGCTGGACCTTCGCCAACATCATGGCGGGACTCGGGATCTTCGAGGCCTTCCTGTGGTTCATCGAGTATCCCCTGCACGGGCGTCGGCCTAAGCGCCGTGATCATGCCGATCATCATCCTCGCGTACCTGCACACGAGCCAGGTCAAGCAGGCGTTCGGGCTCGAAGCCCCAGCGGGCTGACAGACGGATCACGAACCCGGCCGGCGTCACGTCGGCCGGGTTTTCGTTTGCCCGGCGGCGTGCGCCAGTCGCGCGTTCATGACGGTGCCTGGCACCTTCAGGGGCGAGGATGATGTCCCCGCCCGAGTGGAGCCGATCGCGCCCGTGTCCAGCATCGCCGCCGCCAGCCTCGCCATCGCCGTGCACACCGGCATGAGCCGCGAGCCCACGCCGCGCCTCGGTCCCGCCTGGCTCGTGCTCGGCGGGATGCTCTCGGTCCAGTTCGGCGCGGTGATCTCCAAGGGCCTGTTCGGCGAGATCCCGCCGGTGGGGATGGTGTTCCTCCGGCTGGCCACGAGCTCGCTGATCCTGCTCGCCGTCGCGCGGCCGCGGGTGCGCGGGCGGTCGGCCATCGACTGGCGTCCGGTGCTTGCCCTCGGGTTCGCGCTCGGCGCGATGAACTGGGCGTTCTACGAGTCGATCGCCCGGATCCCGCTCGGCGTCGCGGTCACGATCGAGTTCGCGGGGCCGCTGCTCGTGGCCGCGGTCGGGAGCCGGCGGCCGCGCGACCTCGTGTGGGTCGGCCTGGCCGCCATCGGCATCGCGCTGTTCGGCACCGGCCCGACCACGGTCGACCCCGTCGGGTTCGCCCTGGCCCTCGTCGCGGGCGGCTGCTGGGCGGTGTACATCCTGTCCACGGCGGCAACGGGGCGACGCTGGGCCGGTGTCGAGGGGCTGGCCGTGGCAAGCACGATCGCCGCGCTGGGCATCGCCCCGTTCGCGGTCGTCGAGGCCGGGTCGCTGCTGCTCGATCCGCGGCTGCTCGCGCTGGGGGCGCTCGTCGGCCTGCTGAGCTCGGTCATCCCGTACAGCCTCGAGATGGTCGCGCTGCGTACCCTGCCGCCCCGGGTGTTCGGGATCCTCATGAGCCTGGAGCCCGCCGTCGCCGCCCTCGTCGCCGCGGTCCTGCTCAGCGAGTTCCTCACGCCCCTGCAGCTGATCGCGATGGCGTGCGTGACCATTGCCAGCGTGGGTGCCGCCCGCACGGATCCGACGCCCGAGCCCGTGCTCTCCGACTGAGGCTAGGCGCCGTCCGCGTCCTGCTTCTGGGTCTTCGCGAGCTTCTTGCGCGCCTCCATGTTCGCCTTCATCCCGTCGCCGATGCCGCTCATGCCGCTGCCCGGCGGCTGCGGGAAGGCGCCTCGGCTTGCCGGCCTCGCGGCGCGCCTGGCGCTCGTCCATCAGCTCGCCGATCCGACGCTCGCTGCCCTCGGCCGAGGGGTGGAAGTAGCGCCGCTCCGCCAGCTCGTCCGGGAGGTACTGCTGCTTGACGTCCGAGCCCTCGTACTCGTGGGGGTAGAGGTAGCCCACGCCGATGCCGTGGTGCTTCATCCGCCGGTCGCCGGCGTTGCGCAGGTGGTTGGGCACGGGCAGTGAGCCCCGCCCCGTGACGTCCGCCATCGCGGCGCCGTAGGCGGTCCCGCTGCGGTTCGACTTGGGAGCGACGGCGAGGTAGATCGTCGCCTGGGCGAGCGCGTACTGCGCCTCCGGGAGCCCGACGTAGTCGAGCGCCTGGGCCGCCGCGACCGCGACCTGGAGTGCGCGCGGGTCCGCGTTGCCGATGTCCTCGGACGCGCTGATGATCAGCCGCCGGACGATGAACTTGGGGTCCTCGCCGGCCGTGATCATCGCCGCCAGCCAGTACAGGGCGGCGTCGGGGTCGTTGCCCCGCAGGCTCTTGATGAACGCGCTCACCGTGTCGTAGTGGCCGTCGCCCGCGCGGTCGTACGCGAGGACCCGCTGCTGCGCGGCGGCCTCGACGTCGGCGAGGGTGGGGGAGACGCGGCCCTCGTCGCGGTGGTCCTCGTCCTCCGCGAGCGCGACCGCGCCCTCGAGCACGTTGAGCGCCTGGCGCGCGTCGCCGCCCGCGAGGTCCACCAGGTGCTCGAACGGCTCGTCCGCGAGCGCGACGCCGCCCTTGGGACCGAACATCCCTGCGAGACCGCGGTCCTCGTCCTCGAGTGCCCGCCGGACGATGAGCGCGACGTCCTCGTCCGCAAGCGGCTCGAGCCGCCAGACGCGCATCCGCGACAGGAGCGCCGAGTTGACCTCGAAGTAGGGGTTCTCGGTCGTCGCCCCGATGAGCGTGACCGTGCCGTCCTCGACGTGCGGGCAGCAGCGCGTCCTGCTGCGCCTTGTTGAAGCGGTGGATCTCGTCGATGAACAGGACGGATCGCCGCTGCTCGAGCGCGAGCCGGTCCTGGGCCTCGGCGATCATCGCCCGGACGTCGGCGACGCCGGACATCACCGCGCTCACCGTGCGGAACTCCGCCCCGACGGCCTCGGCGAGGAGGCGGGCGAGCGACGTCTTGCCGGTCCCGGGCGGGCCCCACAGGAGGAGCGACGCGAGGTGGCCGCGCGAGGCGGCGCGGCGGAGGGGTCCGCGCTCCCCGACGAGGTGCGCCTGGCCCGTGAACTCCTCGAGCGTGCGGGGGCGCATGCGCGCGGCGAGCGGCTGGCGCTCGGGCGGTGGCTGGAACAGCGCTTCGGGGCGGGCGCCGGGGACGGCGCGCCGGGTGGGCATGGGGCGATGGTAGCCCGGCCCGGTCTACCCGATCTTCACCACGTCGAAGACGTCGATGATGAGATACAGCGCGAACAGGATCGCGAGGAGGATGACCGCGATCCGGATGATGTCCTTCACGTCGCGGGCGACGTACGCGTACTCGTCCTCCATGGCCATCGCGCGACCGGGGGCCATCTCGCGGGTCGGGGCACGCTCGGCGGTCCGCTTGCGGGCGGTCTCGGCCGCGCGCTCCTCGGCGAGGAGCTGGGCCTCGAGCTCGGCGGCGCGGGCAAGCTCGGCGTCGCTCAGGCCGCTCGACTTGGGCGTGACGGACGCAGCGGATGCGGCTGCGGGCGTCGCCGGGCGGCGGTCGATCGGCCGGCGCTGGCCGGGCCGGACACTGCCGCGAGCGCGCTTCACCATGCGGGCGTGGACCTCAACAGACGGGGCGGGCCGCGGGCGCGGCGCCGTCGGCGGGAGAGGATACACCGCGTCGCGAGTACGTGAGCGGTAAGGGCCGACTGCTAGACTCGGGCGGTCTCCCGGAGGACTCATTGGACGACCTCAACGCGCTCGTCACCCCGATCATCGGCATCGTCGTCATCGCGCTCACGGTCGCAGTTGTCGCGCTGCTCGCGCTCGTGACGACGCTGCTCCGGCGGACCTCCGCATTCGAGCGCCGGTTCGCCGGCCTGACGCGGGACGGTGACGGCAAGAGCCTCGAGGCGATGCTCGAGGCCCACCTCGACAAGGTGTACGCCGTCGCCCGCGAGGTGGACGACCTCGCGGCCCGCTCCGCCGTGCTGGAGCAGACGCAGCGGCGCGCGTTCCAGCGGATCGGGCTCGTGCGCTTCAACCCGTTCGAGGACACGGGCGGCAACCAGAGCTTCGCGCTCGCGCTGCTCGACCACCAGGGCGACGGGTTCGTCATCAGCAGCCTCCACGCGCGGGCGGGGACCCGCGTCTACGGGAAGGCGGTCGCCCGGGGCACGTCCGAGACCACGCTCTCCGACGAGGAGAGCGAGGCGCTGCGGCTTGCGCTGGCCATGGGAGCCACGTCGGGCGCGGACCGCTGACGTGGCGCGGGTCGTGACGCGCGGCGTGACACCCGAGCTGGCACGGTCGCACGCCATCGTCGGGTCGTGCCCCGACCCCGTCGCCCCATCGACCCTGCCGTTCCGCCGAGACCCCGTCGCGTGAGGCGGCGCATCGTCCGCGAGCCGGCCGCGCTCGTCCAGATCCCGGTCTGGGGCGCCATCGAGCCCGTCGCGCCCGAGGCCGGCCCGGACGAGTCGGGGCTCGAGGCGCTCCTCTCGGGCCTCAACGCCGAGCAGCGGAAGGCCGTGACCCACGGCGACGGACCGCTGCTCGTGGTCGCGGGCGCCGGAACGGGCAAGACGCAGGTCATCACCCGCCGGATCGCGTGGCTCATCGCCACCCGTCGCGCGCGGCCCGCGGAGATCCTCGCGCTCACGTTCACGGACCAGGCCGCGGACGAGATGCAGACGCGCGTGGACCAGCTCGTGCCGTACGGCTACACGGACACGGCGATCTCGACCTTCCACGCGTTCGGGGACCGGCTCGTCAGGGAGTTCGCGCTCGAGCTGGGCCTGCCCGGCGACGTGCGCGTGCTGTCCCGTCCCGAGACCGTCGTGTTCCTCCGGGAGCACGTGTTCGAGCTGGAGCTGGACGAGTACCGCCCGCTGGGCGACCCGACGAAGTTCCTCGACGCGCTCGCGACGCTGTTCTCGCGGGCGAAGGACGAGGACGTGTCGCCCGACGCCTACCGGGCGTACGCCGAGCGGCTGGCCGCGACGGCGGCCGAGGCCCGCGCGTCCGTCGATGCCGCCGGCGAGGCGGCGACGGAGCAGGACCGCGACGCGGCCGCGTCGCTCGAGGAGGAGGCGCGCCGCCAGGCGCGAGCTCGCGCGGGCGTACGCGACCTATCAGCGGCTGCTCGCGGCGAACGGCGCGATCGACTTCGGCGACCAGGTGTCGCTGGCGCTGCGGCTGCTCCGCGAGTCGCCGGCCGCCCGCGAGCGAGTCCAGGGCCGCTTCCGGTACGTCCTCGTGGACGAGTTCCAGGACACGAACCGCGCCCAGTCCGAGCTCGTCGCGCTGCTCAGCGCGCCGCACCGCAACGTCACGGTCGTCGGCGACGACGACCAGTCGATCTACAAGTTCCGGGGCGCGGCGATCAGCAACATCCTCGAGTTCCGCGAGCGCTACAAGGCGGCCCGGGTCGTCGTGCTGCGCCGGAACTACCGCTCGCGCGGGCCGATCCTCGACGCCTCGTACCGGCTGGTCCGCCACAACGACCCGGACCGGCTCGAGGTCCGGGCGGGGATCAACAAGCAGCTGATCCCGGAGCGCGGGAGCGACGCCGCGCCCGCCGTCCGCCACGAGGCGTTCGCGTCCGGGGCGGAGGAGGCCGACTGGATCGCCGCGGACGTCGCCCGCCGGGTGCGCGACGGCGCCTCGTACCGCGACGTCGCCGTCCTCGTCCGGGCGAACGCGGCCGCGGACCCGATCCTGCGCTCGCTCAACCTCGAGGGCATCCCGTGGCGGTTCTCGGGGACGTCCGGGCTGTACACGCGACCGGAGGTGCGGCTCCTGCTCTCGTTCCTCCGCGCGGTCGCCGACACCGGGTCGTCGGTGGACGTGTACGCGCTCGCCGCGTCCGAGCTGTACGGCCTCGGCGGCGAGGACCTCGTGAGCATCGTGACGTCGGCGCGGCGCCGCAACCGGAGCGTGTTCGAGGTGCTCGACGAGCTCCAGCGCCAGCCCGGGATCCTCCGGCTCCGGCCCGAGACGCGCGCGGCGGCCGCGAAGCTCGTCGAGGACCTCAAGGCGTACGTGACGCTGGCCCACGAGCGGCCCGCGGGCGAGGTCCTGTACGCGTTCCTGCGCAACTCGGGCTGGCTCAAGCGGCTCGCGGAGACGGACTCCGTCGCGAACGAGGAGGCGCTCTCGAACATCGCGCGCTTCTTCGACATCGTCCGCGCCCAGTCCGCGCTGCTCGCCGACGACCGCGCGGTGTTCGTGGCGACGCACCTCCAGACGCTGATCCAGGCCGGCGACGACCCGCCGACGGCGGACATCGACCCCGAGGCGAACGCGGTCGCGGTGATGACCGTCCACAAGGCGAAGGGCCTCGAGTTCCCGGTCGTCTACCTGCCGGGCCTGATCACCGGCCGCTTCCCGGCCATCGGGCGGCGCGAGCCGCTCGCGCTGCCGCTCGAGCTGGTCAACGAGACCCTCCCCGAGGGCGACTACCAGCTCCAGGAGGAGCGGCGCCTGTTCTACGTCGGGATGACCCGCGCCCGCGACGAGCTCGTGCTCTCGCATGCGGCGGACTACGGCGGCCAGCGGGCGCGACGCGTGTCGCCGTTCGTGCTCGAGGCGCTGGACCTGCCCGTGGCGTCCGGGACGGCCGGGGCCGGCGCGAAGCCGGCGTCGCCGCTCGAGAAGCTGGCGGCCAACGAGCGGACCGAGCCCGCGCCCGTGAGCCGGCGGGGTCGCGACGACGAGCCGCTGTGGCTCTCGTTCTACGCCATCGACGACTACCTGACCTGCCCGCGCAAGTACCGCTACGGCCACGTCCTGCGGGTGCCCATCTCGCCGCACCACTCGATGATCTACGGGTCCGCCCTCCACGCCGCCGTGGCCGAGTTCCACAAGCGCCACGCCCGCGGCGAGGTCATGACCGAGGAGCAGCTGTACGCGAGCTTCGAGGCCGCCTGGAAGAACGACGGGTTCCTGTCCCGCGAGCACGAGGAGGCGCGCCTCGAGGCCGGCCGCGCCGCGCTCCGGCGGTTCCGCGACGAGCAGCTCCGGCCCGGCGCCGTGATCCCGGCCTGGGTCGAGCGCGAGTTCAGCTTCTTCCTCGACGGCGACAAGGTGCGCGGCCGGTTCGACCGGGTGGACATCACGCCCCGCGACCCGAACGAGCCGGTGCCGGTCATGGCGGACGACGAGGATCCGGCGAGCGGCGCGGACGTCGTGGAGCCGACCCTCAACCTGTCCCCGGAGAAGGTCGTCATCACGGACTACAAGTCGAGCGACGTCCGGGACCCGGCGAAGGCGCGCCAGCGGGCGAAGGACTCGCTCCAGCTCACGATCTACGCGATGGGCTACGAGGCGATGACCGGGCGGCTTCCCGATGCCGTCGCGCTCCACTTCCTCGACTCGGGCCTCGTGGGGACGGCGCCGGTCGACCGCAAGCGGGTCGAGAAGGCGCGCGAGACGATCCGGACCGCGGCGCGCGGGATCCGCGCCCGCGACTTCGAGCCCAAGCCCGACTACCTCTCGTGCAGCTTCTGCGCGTTCCGCGAGATCTGCCCCTCGAGCGTCGCGCGCTGACGATGGACGCCGTGCCGCCGGCCGACGCGGAGGCGCTGCGCGCGGTGCTCGCCGGCGAGACGGCGGGCGCGATCGTCGAGGCCGACAACCTCGCGGTCCTGCGCGCCATCCCGGATGGGTCCGTCGACCTCTGCTACGCCGACCCGCCGTTCGCGACCGGCCGCACCCGGCGGCTGAGCACCATCCGGACCGGGGCAGGGGAGCAGACCCGCAAGGGGTTCGGCGGCCGCGAGTACCGCTACGAGGTCGTCTCGGACCTGGCCTACGCGGACGGGCTCTCGCTCGCCGACCACCTCGCCGCGCTCCGCGAGCGCGTCGTCGAGATCCGGCGCGTCCTCGCGCCCCACGGCTCGCTCTACCTCCACTGCGACTGGCGGACGGTCCACCACGTCCGGCTCATGCTCGACGAGGTGTTCGGGGCGGAGCGCTTCCTCAACGAGCTCGTCTGGGCGTACGACTACGGGGGCCGCGCCCGCGACCGCTGGCCGCGCAAGCACGACACGATCCTGTGGTACGCGAACGGCGACGAGTGGCGGTTCGAGCGCGAGGCCATCGACCGGATCCCGTACCTCGCGCCCGGGCCTCGTCGGGCCCGAGAAGGCGGCCCGCGGCAAGCTGCCGACCGACGTGTGGTGGATGACGATCGTGCCGCCCGGGTCCGCGGAGCGCACGGGCTACCCGACCCAGAAGCCCGTCCGCCTGCTCGAGCGGATCGTCGCGGCGTCGAGCCGGCCGGGCGAGCTCGTCCTCGATCCCTATGCCGGGAGCGGGACGACGGGCGTCGCCGCGGCGCGCCTCGGGCGACGCTGGCTGCTCGTGGACCGCAACCCGGTCGCCGTCGAGATCGCGCGTGGCCGCCTGGCCGCGGAGGCGGACCCGGCGCCGTGACGACGCTGCGCGCGATCACCCTCGACTTCGGCAACACGCTCGTCCCGGTGCCCGACGGCGCGCTGCGGGCCGTCGTCGAGGCGACCGCCGAGGCCATCGCGACGCTCGGCCCGTTCGACCCCGCGACGGTCCACGACGCCTGGACCGAGGAGCGCGCCCGGCAGTTCCGCGAGGAGGTCCCGCTGTTCCGCGAGGTGGATCTCGACCAGCGGCTGGCCCGGATCCTCGCCCGGCTCCGCGGGATGCCGGTCCCGGCGCCGGACGTGCGCTGGGACGACGCGGCCGTCGGGCTCCTCAGCGACGACGCGGAGCGGGCGTGGGCCGTCGACGTGTACTCGCGCGGGTTCGTCGAACGCCTGCCGCCGGCGCCGGTCGCGGGGGCGCTGCTCGCGCGCCTCGCCGCGACGTACGACCTCGCCATCCTCTCCAACTGGCCGCTCGCGGCAACCATCGACCGCTACGTGGAGGCGGCCGGCTGGACGCCCCACCTGCGCGCGGTGGTCGTGTCGCAGCGGGTCGGGACGATCAAGCCGCACCCGGCGATCTTCGCGGCCGCGCGGGCGGCGCTGGGCGACCCGCCGCCGGACGCGATCCTCCACGTGGGCGACGACTGGGCCGCGGACGTGGCCGGGGCGAAGGCGGCCGGCTGGCGAGCGGCGTATCTCCGGGACCGGCCGCACGACTCGCCGCTGCCCGGGAGCGAGCGCGACGACAGCGTGGTCGCCGACCTGGAGCTCGACCGGCTCGGTGACCTCGAGGACGCGATCGGCAGCCTCGGCTGACGACCGGCCGGGCACCGGTCCGTCGCCCGTCGGTAGACTCGCGGGCGATGGAGGCACGGGACCGGATCGCGAACCTCGCGCTGCTCGCCGCGTCGGGGATCGCCTGGATCGTCGTCGCGATCATCCTCACGACCCGCGATCCGTATGGCGACCCGATGGCCGGCTACGTCGGCGCGCTGGCGATCGGCGTGGCGATCGGCCTCCTCGCGACGCCCCTGTGCTGGCTCGTCGTGTTCGCGCGCCACCGCCGGATCGCCTACCAGGGCGACTGGGCCCGGGCCGCCCGCCGCGGCACGTGGATCGGCCTGTTCACCGCCGTGCTCGTCATCCTCCGTCTCGTCGACGCGTTCCAGCTGCCGATCCTGCTGTTCCTCGCCGCCATCTTCATCGTGGCCGAGATCGCCCTCTCCGCCGAACGTTAGGAGCCCCATGTCCAGCCTGACGACCCACCAGCCCGCCGCACCGTTCGCCGACGAGAAGACCGCCGCCGCCGCCGCGGTCGAGGCGGCACGGGACGAGATCCTCGACCTGTCGCACCGCATCCACGCGACGCCCGAGCCCGCGTTCGAGGAGGTCCAGGCGGCCGGCTGGGTGGCCGACGCGATCCGCGCCCACGGCTTCGAGGTCGAGCACCCGGCAGGGCGGCTCGCGACGGCCGTCCGCGGCCGGCTCGCGGGCGGGAAGGGGACCGACGGGCCGCGGATCGGGATCCTCGCCGAGTACGACGCGCTGCCGGGCCTCGGTCACGGCTGCGGGCACAACACGATGGCGGCGTCCGGGGTCGGGGCGGCGATCGCGCTGGCCGCGGTCCGCGACTCGTTCGCGGGCGAGATCGTGTTCCTCGGGACGCCCGCCGAGGAGCGGGGGAGCGGCAAGCAGTTCATGCTCGAGGACGGGCTGTTCGAGGGCCTCGACGCGGCGCTCCTGTACCACCCCTGCGACCGCAACCACGTCGACTGCCAGCCGCTCGCGTCGGAGGACGTGTCGGTCGTGTTCAAGGGCCTGCAGTCGCACGCGGCGAGCGAGCCGTGGGAGGGCCGCAACGCGCTCGACGCGATGATCGCGCTGTTCTCGAGCGTGGGCCTCTGGCGCCAGCAGCTGCCGCCCCACTGCCGCGTCCACGGGATCATCCAGGAGGGCGGCACGGCGGCGAACATCATCCCGGACCGCACCCGGGCGTGGTTCATGGTCCGGAGCGCAGACCAGGCGTACTACGAGGTCATGAAGGAGCGCTTCCGCCGCCTGTGCGAGGCCGCGGCGATCGCCGCGGACGTCGAGGTCGAGGTCGAGTTCTCCGGCTTCGCGAGCACGATGAAGACGAACCGCGCGATCGCGGACCGCTGGGTCGCGAACGCCGCGGCATACGGCATCGAGGACCAGGGCCCCGACGGCACCTCGGGCTCGACGGACATGGCCAACGTCTCGTGGGCGGTGCCGGCCATCCACCCGGACCTGTCGATCACGGACGTCGCGACCCCCGGCCACTCGATCGAGTTCCGCGACGCGGCGGCCCGCCCGCGCGCCGACGAGACGGTCCTCATGGCGGCCACGCTCGTCGCCCAGACCGCGCTCGACCTGTTCCTCGACCCGTCGCTCGTCGAGGGCGCGTGGCGCGAGTTCAAGGGCGAGTGAGCTGACGCGCGAGCGGCGCGGCCGGTCGCTGACGCGGGAGCGCGAGGCGCAACCGTTCGACCACCGGGCCGCAACCCGCTACGATTCCGCCCGGCGCGCCCCGCTGGACGGCGGATTCCGAACCGGCGGCGCCCGAACGAGACGGCACCCGTGCGCCGGGCCCCACGCGGGCATCCCGGACCGCCGCCTCCGGAGGACAACCGTGGCCGACCGTCCCCACGACCAGGGCGACGTCGACTTCGCCGCGCGCAACGGCTGGGACAAGCCGTACGAGACGTACGACGACTTCGATCTCCCCACCTACGTCGGGCTGCCGACGTTCATGAAGCTGCCCTGGGTCCCGGACCCGGTCGAGCTCGCCGCCCGCAAGGCCGACGTCGCGATCGTCGGCGCGCCGTTCGACGACGCGGTCAGCCACCGGCCCGGCGCCCGCTTCGGTCCGCGGGCCATCCGCGAGGCGCAGTACACGACCGGGTCGATCCACTCGCTCCAGCTGGGCGTCGAGCCGTTCGAGGTCCTGACCGTCGTCGACGCCGGCGACGCGAACATCGTCCCGTCCTGGATCGACCGCGCGCATGCGCTCATCTACCGCAAGGTCCACGAGGTCGCCTCGACCGGCGCGATCCCGATCGTGCTCGGCGGCGACCACTCGATCACCTGGCCGTCGGCGACCGCCGTCGCCGAGGTGCGCCGGCCCGGGAGCATCGGCATCGTCCACTTCGATGCCCACGCCGACACCGCGAACGACGACTGGGGCGTGCTCGCGGGCCACGGGACGCCGATGCGCCGGCTGATCGAGTCGGGCGCGGTCAAGGGCTCGAACTTCGTCCAGGTCGGGCTGCGCGGCTACTGGCCGCCGGTCGAGACGTTCGAGTGGATGAAGGAGCAGGGCCTCCGCTGGCACCTCATGCGCGAGATCGAGGAGCGGGGCGCGGAGGCGGTCATCGACGACGCCATCGCCGAGGCGCTCGACGGCCCGGACGCCATCTACATCTCCGTGGACATCGACGTCATCGACCCGGGCAGTGCCCCGGGGACCGGGACGCCCGAGCCCGGGGGCATGCTGCCGCGCGAGGTCCTGCGCGCCGTGCGCCGGATCGCGGGCAAGGTGGAGATCGCGGGCATGGACATCGTCGAGGTGTCGCCGCCGTACGACCACGCGGAGGTCACGGCGATGGCCGCGAACCGGGTCGCGCTCGAGCTCATCTCGGCGCTCGCCGCGAAGAAGCTCGCCGGGCAGCCGGTCCGCTTCGAGCGCTGAGGCGCGAAACGCCGGAGGTCCGCGTCGGCGATGATCCACCGGTGACCGAGACCGCCGCCGACGCCCTCGCGCGTCTCTACGACCTGGACCTGTCCGAGGACCCGGGCGACCTCGACCTGTACCTGGCGCTGGCCGGGCAGACGGGCGGGCCGATCCTCGAGCTGGCGGTGGGCTCCGGCAGGCTCGCGGTCCCGCTGGCCGCGGCCGGGTACGACGTCACGGGCGTGGACCTCGACCGCGCGATGCTCGCGAGGGCGCGGGCCGACCGCCGACAGCGCGGGCATCGCGACGGCGCGGCGCCTCGAGCTCGTCCACGCCGACGCCCGCGAGGTGCGCCTCCCGTCCGCGGGGTCGTTCCAGCTGGCGTTCGTCCCGCTCAACTCGCTGTTCCTCATGGGGACGCGCGCCGACCAGGCCGCTGCCGTCGCGACGCTGGCGGCGCACCTGGCGCCGGGTGCCCTGGCGGTCGTCGACTGCTGGCTCCCGGACGCCGAGGACCTCGCCCGCTACGACGGCCGCGTCGTGCTCGAGTGGGTCCGCGAGGAGCCGGGGACCGGCCGGACGGTGACCAAGACCGGCAGCGCCACCTGGGACCCCACGACGAGCACCGTCCGCCTGACCACCGTGTTCGAGGCCGGCGACCCGGGCGAGCCCGCGGTCCGCTGGGTGCGGGTCGACAACCTGCGGCTGGTGAGCCCCGACGAGCTGGTGTCGATGGCCGAGGCGGCGGGCCTGCGGGTCGAGGCCCTGGCGGGGGACTACGACCTCGGGCCGCTGGAGCTCGGCGCGGAGCGCGTCGTCCTGCTCGCGCGACGATCCTGAGGGGCGGCCGACCACCCCTGACGGCGGGCCCGGATGGGACCAATGGGGCCCGGACCGGTGCCCGACCCTGCGTGGTAGAGTCGGGCCAATGTCGGATCAGATCCGCCTCCTCGTCGTCGAGGACGTGCCCCAGGTCGCCCAGTACATCCGCGGACTGCTGAACTCGCAGTCGGCGATCAAGCTGCTGGACGTCGTGAGCGACGGCTCGAAGGTGCTCAACCTCGTCGCCGAGCTGCGCCCGGACGTCGTCCTCGTGGACGCGCTCCTCCAGGGCCGGATCAAGGGCCTCAGCCTCGTCGACCAGATCAACCAGTCGCCGGCGCGCGTGCCCGTGATCGTCCTCACGGTCCCGCAGCAGCCGGTCGCCACCGACGTCTCGCACGGCATCCACGGCGTCCTCGCGATGCCGTTCACCGGCTACGAGCTGGTCACCCGCCTCCAGCAGGTCCACACGGCCGCGGCCACGATGGACCAGTTCGGCACCGCCCGGATGATCACGCTGTTCGCGCCCAAGGGCGGCGTCGGGAAGACGACCCTCGCGTTCAACCTCGCGGTCGCCGTCGGCCAGCAGGGCGCCAAGACCGTCCTCATCGACGGGTCGCTCCAGTTCGGCGACATGCGGGCGCTGCTCAAGGTGCCGATGGAGGCCCCGTCGCTGCTCGACCTGCCGACGGACCGGATCCAGGAGTCGGACCTCGCGGACGTCCTGTGGCGCGACCCGTCGGGGATCGACATCCTGCTCGCCCCGCCGCGCGTCGAGATGGCCGAGATGGTCACCGTCCGCGACCTCGAGAAGACGCTGAGCCTCCTGCGCCGGGTCTACGAGGTCGTGATCGTCGACACCCCTGCCGTCGTCAACGACATCAACCTGTGCTTCCTCGACGCCTCGGACACGATCCTCGAGGTCGTGACCTACGACTCGACGACGATCCACAGCACGATGGTGATGGCCGACGCGTTCCGGATGATCGGGTATGCCCCGACCAAGGTCCGCTACCTGATCAACCGGGCGGACTCCACGGGCGGCTTCGACCCCGAGGTCCTGACCCGCGCCCTCGGCCGGGTGCCGGAGCACAGCATCGGCTCGGGCGGCGCGCTCGTCGTGCGGGCCAACAACGAGGGCATCCCGTTCGTGCTCGCGGACCCCGCCGCGCAGATCAGCCAGGACGTCACGCGCACGGCCACCGAGCTGGTCGGGCGAGCGCCCGTGGCGAGCCGGCGGTAGCGAGGGGTCGTGTCCGACCCCCGGCCCATCGGCGTCTTCGACTCCGGTGTCGGCGGCCTCACCGTCCTGCGCGAGATCCTCCGGCGATCCCCGCACGAATCCACGATCTACCTCGGCGACAACGCGCGCGCCCCGTACGGCGTCCGTCCCGACGAGGAGGTCGTCCGGTTCTCGATGCAGGCCCTCGACGAGCTCGCGTCGCGTGACGTGAAGGCGCTCGTCGTCGCCTGCAACACGTCGACCGCGGTCGCGCTCCGGGACCTCCGGGCGCGCTACGACCTGCCGGTCCTCGGCGTGGTCCGTCCCGGCGCGTCGGCCGCGTCCCTCGCGACGCGCAACCGGCGGGTGGGCGTCATCGCGACGCCCGCGACCGTCCGCTCGCACGCCTACTTCAACGCGATCAAGGACGAGAACCCCGCGGTCGAGGTCTACGAGCACGCGACGCCGCGGTTCGTGCCCATGGTCGAGGCGGGGATCCTGTCGGGCCCGGAGCTCGAGGCGGTCATCGAGGAGGACCTCGCGCCGCTCCTCGGCGAGCGCGACGGGGCGGGCGAGTTCGTGTTCCCGCGGCCGCCGGGCGCGTCGATCGACACGCTGCTCCTCGGCTGCACCCACTACCCGCTGCTGCGCCCGGTGATCAGCCGGATCGTCGGCGACCGGGTGGCGATCGTGGACTCGGCGACCGCGACCGCGTCGTCGCTCGCGGAGCTGCTCTCGGTCAACGCGCTCGAGGCGCCGGGCACGACCCGCGGGACCGCCGCGGACCCGGGCGCCGGCGGCCACTCGCGACCCGCGGAGACCTGGTCGGGGAGCGACCCCGTCCACGTCCAGCTGACGACCGGCGACGTGGGCCGCTTCGCCTCCATCGCGACGCGGATGTTCGGCGAGGCGTTCCCGGACGTGGCGTCGGTCGAGCTCGGCGAGGCCGTCGGCTGATGCCCGCCACGCCGGGTCGCGACGACCGCCGCAGGGGCAGGGATCCCCGAGGAGCGGCTGTGGCAGGTCGGGTTCGTCGTGGGGTCGCTCCTCGGGGCCGCCATCACCGTCGCCGGGCGGCAGATCGAGCGGACGGCGCGGTCCGCCGGGCTCGTCGACTGGGGACAGGTCGAGCGGATCGCGATCGCGCGGCTCCGGTCGGCGCCGGGGACGCTCACCCGCGCCGAGCTGCAGGCCGTCGAGGGCGAGTACGCGGCGGCGATGGCGAAGGTCGTCCCGGCGCTGTCCGAGCACCTCGGCACCGACCTGCCGGGCGTCGTCGACCGGGTCGCCGTCGTGGACCGCGGCGAGTGGGTCCAGGCGAACACCGTCGCGTTCGAGCAGCTCATCGGGAAGCTCGAGGGCCAGCTCCTCGAGCAGATGCTCCCCGAGGGCGCCGGCTTCGGCAAGGCGACGATGACGATCGCGAACCGCTGGGTCACGACGCGCCAGCTCGGCCTCCTCCTCGGGTTCATGGGCCAGCGGGTGCTCGGCCAGTACGACCTCGCGCTGCTGTCCGCCGAGACGACGCCCGGCAAGCTGCTGTTCGTCGAGGAGAACATCCGCCAGACGGCCAAGGTGCTCGACGTCCCGCTCGGCCCGTTCCGCACCTGGATCGCGCTCCACGAGACGACCCACGCGTTCGAGTTCGAGGCGCACCCCTGGCTGCGCCCGTACCTCGCCGGGCGGCTCGAGCGCCAGCTCTCGCTGTTCTCGAAGGACGCGTCGGCGCTCGGGCGGGACGCGGTCAAGGCGATCGGCAAGTCGCTCCGGGGCGACGGCCGGCGCGACGACACGCACTGGATGGAGCGCCTGATGACCGTGGAGCAGCGCGAGCTGTTCCGCGAGACGCAGGCGATCATGAGCCTGCTCGAGGGGTTCGGTGACCACGTCATGGACGAGGTCGGCAAGGACCTGGTGCCGGGCGTCGAGCGGATCTCCGCGCGGTTCCACGGCCGGCGCGTCTCGCGGACGCCGTTCGAGAAGGCCATGCTCCGGATCACGGGCATGGACCTCAAGATGGAGCAGTACCGTAAGGGCGAGGTCTTCGTGGCCGAGATCGAGCGCCTCGCCGGGGCCGCCGCCCTGCGCCGGCTCTGGGACGGCCCGGAGACCCTGCCGAAGCCGGCCGAGATCGACCGGCCGGCGGACTGGGTGCAGCGGATGGGCCTCAACCAGCTGACGGGAGGGAAGTCGTGACCGAGGGTCCGGACCGGTCGCCGGGACCGGGAGCGGGGCCGGGCGGCGTCCCGACGGCGATCGCGCTCACGCCGATCCTGTCCGCCCGCTACCGTGCCCGCGACCTCGAGGTCATCCGGGCCGCGGCGCCCGGCGCCCGCCTCGTCACGATCGGCTTCGACGGCCATCCCGACGGCCCGCTCGACGACGTCGAGGTGATGCTCCGCGGCCGCCTGCCGGCAGAGACCTTCGACCGGATCCTCGCCCGCGCCCCGCAGCTCCGCTGGGTCCACTCCGCGACGGCCGGCGTCGAGCGCGTGCTGACGCCCGCGTCCCGGGAGCGCGGGATCGTGATCACGAACGCACGGGGCGTCTTCTCGCGCCCCATCGCCGAGTACGTGATGCTCATGATCCTGGCGGCCGCGCGCCGGCTGCCGCAGCTGCTGGAGCTCCAGGCCGAGCGCACCTGGCAGCCGCTCGAGGCCCGGGAGCTGCGCGACGTGACGGTGGGCATCGTGGGGCTCGGGTCGATCGGGCGGGCGGTGGGCGCGCTCGCGACCGCGTTCGGCTGCCGGGTGATCGCGACGCGCCGCCGCCCCGAGGCGGGCGCGGATGCCTCGGACGGCGCCGGCGACGAGCCGTTCCTCGGGTCGGTGATGCTGGACCGCGTGCTGCCCCCCGAGCGCCTCGACGAGCTGCTCGCCGAGTCCGACTTCGTCGTGCTCGCGGCCCCCCTCACGCCCGACACCGTGGGCCTCATCGGCGAGTCGTCGATCGCGGCCATGAAGTCGGGCGCGTGGGTCATCAACGTCGCCCGCGGCGAGCTCGTGGACGAGCACGCGCTGGCACGGGCCGTGCGCAACGGCCGGATCGGCGGCGCGGTGCTCGACACGTTCCGCGAGGAGCCGCTCCCGCCGACGTCGCCCCTGTACGACCTCCCGAACGTGATCCTCACGCCCCACACGGCGTGGTCCTCGACCCGCGTGCTCGATCGCTCGGTGGACCTGTTCTGCGACAACGTCCGGCGCTATGCCGCGGGCGAGCCGCTCGTCAACGTCGTGGACCCGACCGCGGGCTACTGAGCCCCGCTCTCCGCGTGCCCGGTAGGATCGGGGCATGCAGATCGCCATCGTCGGGCTTGCCGGGTGCGGCAAGACAACCGTGTTCAACACGCTCACGCGCGGCCATGCCGAGACCGGCGGGTACGGCGGGCTCCAGCTCAACGTGGGCGTGGTCAAGGTCCCCGACGAGCGGCTCGACCGCCTGGCCGAGGTGTTCAAGCCCAAGAAGATCGTCCACGCCGACGTCACCTACGTGGACCTGCCCGCGCCGCCCGCCTCCACCGAGGGTCGCGTCGGGGCGGAGGAGCTCCCCGGCCGAGCACCTCGCCCGGCTCCGCGACTCGGACGCGCTGATCCACGTGCTGCGCGCGTGGGACTCCGCGGCACAGCCGCACGCGGCGGGCTCGGTGGACCCGGCCCGGGACCTCGAGAACCTCGACCTCGAGTTCATCCTCGCCGACCTCGCGATGATCGATCGCCGCCTCGAGCGGCTCCAGGGCTCGGGTCGCCACGGCACGCCCGCCGAGCGCGAGGCGAACGAGCGCGAGGGGGTCATCCTGTCCCGCCTCAAGCCCGCGCTCGAGGCCGGCCGCCCGATCCGTGACGAGCCGCTCGACGACGACGAGGAGAAGGCGCTCCGCGGCTTCCGGTTCCTCACCCAGAAGCCGGTGCTCGTGCTGCTCAACGTCGGCGAGGGCGAGCTCGCGGGCGCGCCGGCGCTCGCCGACGGCATCCGCGCCAACTACGTGCACCAGCACGCGATGGTCGACGCGCTGTCGGCGAAGATCGAGATGGAGCTGGGCGAGCTCGATCCCGAGGAGGCCGGCGTGTTCATGGAGGAGCTGGGGCTCACCGAGAGCGCGCTGGACCGGGTCATCGCGCTGTCCTACAAGCTCGTCGGGCTGATCTCGTTCCTCACCGCCGGTCCCGACGAGGTCC
Organism: uncultured Chloroflexia bacterium; assembly: GCA_963768035.1. Lineage (GTDB taxonomy): Bacteria > Chloroflexota > Limnocylindria > Limnocylindrales > CSP1-4 > CAIXZV01. Next base: position 257,602 of record CAVYGJ010000007.1, on the reverse strand, counting down.
GCGCGTGGCCGATCCCCGATGGCTCGAACGCCGTGGACGCGGCGGGCGCGATCCACACCGACCTCGCCCGCGGGTTCATCCGCGCCGAGACGATCGCGTACGAGGACCTGCTCACGCTCGGGTCGATGGCCGAGGCGAAGAAGCACGGCAAGGTCCGCTCCGAGGGGAAGACCTACCGGGTACGCGACGGCGACGTGGTCGAGATCCTGTTCAGCCGCTGAGCGGGGTCACCCGCGACCGAGCGGGGATCAGTTCGGGCGGCCGCCCTCGGCCTGGAGATCGGCGAGGATCGACGCGTAGTCCATCGAGTCGTCCGGCGCGTCGAGGTCGGCGAGGAAGTTCTCCTCCTCCTCGCGCGACACGTTGACGGCGGCCGTGAGGCGCTCGTCGGTGACGGCGATGAAGCCGTAGTCCCGCTCGAGCTCGTCCGCGATGGCCTCGACGAGCGTCTGGGTCTCGAAGTTGTCCACGACCCGGCGGCGGATCGACTGGACGACGTCGAAGAACTCCTCGGCCTCCATCTCCTCCTCGCGTGCGAGCAGCAGGTCGGCGAAGACCTCGTTGTCGCCCTCGTGGAGCTCGTAGAAATGCATGATGGGAACCTCGAGTCGTCGTGCAGGCCGGTCCGCGGGGCGCCCGGGCGGGCCGCGGGGCGGAGTTCCAGTATAGGTTGGGACCGTGGATCGGCCGGATGGAGGAGTTGAGCGCGTGACGGACAGGGACCCGGTCGTCGTGGTGGTTGGCGCGGCATCGCGCGACATCACCGTCGACGACCCGCGCGGCTGGCGGCTGGGCGGCGGCGCGTCCTACTCCGCGCTCGCGCTGGCGCGGCTCGGCATCCGGACACGCGCGCTCATCGGCGTGGACGGGCTCGCGGCGACCGCGGACGAGCTGGGTGTCCTCGAGCGCGCCGGCGTCGAGCTCGTCGCCCTGCCGCTGGCGCGTGGACCGGTGTTCGTCAACGTCGAGACGGCCGACGGGCGCGTCCAGGAGTCGCGCGAGGTGTCGGACCCGATCGAGGTCACGACGATCCCGCGCGGCTGGCTCGGCGCTGACGGCTGGATGTTCGCGCCGGTGGCCGCGGAGCTGCCCGACGCGTGGTCGACGATCCCGCACGACGGGTCGCTCGTGGGTCTCGGCTGGCAGGGCCTGCTCCGGGTGCTCCGGGCCGGCGGACCGGTGGAGCGGGTCCAGCCCGGGCCGTCGCCGCTCGTCAAGCGCGCCGACATCGTCGGGGTGCGGGACGGACGACTTCGAGCGCGGGACGCCGCTCAAGGAGCTCGCCGCGTTCGTTGGCCCGGGCGACACGCTCCTGGTCACCGACGGCGCACGCGGCGGCACGGTGATCGTGACCGCGCCCGATGGCCTGTCGCGGACCCGCGACCGGTGGGCCGCGATCCCGATCCCGCACCTCGTGGACCCGACGGGCGCCGGCGACACGTTCCTCGCGGGCGTCTTCGCCGCGCGCCTCGTCCCGGCGCTGCTCGGCGACCGTGTCGGCGACGACCTCGACCTGCGGTTCGGCGCGGCCGCCGCGTCGCTCGTGTGCGAGGGCCCGGGCCTCGGCGCGGTGCCCGAGCTCGCGGCCGTCCTGGAGCGCCTCGACGCCGTCCCGGCCTAGGCAGCGCCCGCCCGCCGACGGAGCCGCGCCGACAGCCGTCGCCCGCGACGGTCGAGGTCGGCCTCGAGCCGAGGGTGCGGGCGACCGGTGAGCCGCGAGCGCTCGAGGAGCCGCCACGCCGCCCGGGTCGCGGCGAGCGCCCCCTCGGTGTCGGCGAGCCGGTGCTCGCGGAGCTTCGCGACCTCGATCCACGCGATCGCGCCCAGCGGGCCGCCGGCCGCGGCCGCCGTCTGCCACGCCTCCGCGGACTCGGCCCAGCGGCCGAGCCGGCGGAGCACCCGCGCCCGCTCGGCGGCCACGCGTTCGTCGGTCCAGCGAGCCGCGTCCCATGGCGTCGGGCCGGGTGACGCGCCGAGCGACCCGCCCCGGCCGTTCGCCAGCTCGCCACGCCAGCCGCCACGCGGTGGCCGTCCGCCGAAGTGCGGCTGCGTCCGGGCGGTCCACCACTCGTCCTCGGCCACCTGCTCGCGGATGAGCGGCCGCGGGACCGGCGACCGCCCGAACGGGTCGCGCACGGGCGCCGCCGCGGCCATCGCGTCGTCCAGGCACTCGAGCGCCTCGTCGTGGCGCCGCTCGCGGGTGTAGGCCCGCGACAGGCCGGCGAGGTCGCCGCGGGGCGCCTCGTGGCGGGCGTCACGCCCGGCGTACCGTCGCTCGACGTGCGCGAGCAGCAGCCCGAGCGACCGGACGTCCTTCTCGTTGTGGATGACGACGCCCGCGAGCGCGTCGACCGGCCCGCCCCGGAGCACGTCGAGGTAGATGCCCGGGATCTCCCAGCCCTCGACGTCGCCCACCCGGCTGACGCCGAGCAGCTCGCCCTCGACGGTTCGCAGCCGCGCGTCCTCCATGCGGTGGCGGAACACCCGGCGCACGAACGGCAGCAGGTCCAGGTGCCCCGCGTGCTCGGGCGCGGCACGACCCGCCAGCCGGTAGCGCGCCTCGATCAGCGGCCAGTCGAAGCCGCGTCCGTTGTAGCTCACGAGCCACGCGTCCGGGGTGACCCAGCGGCTGATCTCGGCGAGGAGGGCCGGCTCGTCGGCGTGGTCGGGGAGGAGGAGCTGGGTCTGGCGGAAGACGCCGCCCTCCCAGCGCGCGAGCCCGACGAGGAACGCGAGCGTCCCGGCCGCCGTCGCGAGCCCGGTCGTCTCCGTGTCGAGGCACACCAGCGGCGCGTCCGCGGGCGGGTGCCCGGGCAGGCGGGCGAGGCGCTCGCGGTCGATCGGCATGTCGATCGGCGCGACGACCCGGCGCACGAGCCAGCCGTCGGGCGTGTCGGCGACGTCCGCCCCGAGGGCGGCCGCGAGACGCGCGGCGAGCTGGGGGCTCCTCCTTCCCGCGAACGGCGCCCGCGCGGGCAGCGCGTCGGGGCCCGCGGCGCTCCCACGGGCGAGCGTCGCCCGCAGGTTCGCGAGCCGCCGCTCGCGGGTGACCGGCCCCGTGGCCTCGGCCGTCATGCCACCGCCGCGGCGCCGGCCGCCGCGCGATCCGGTGCGAGGGAGGCGAGCAGGCGGAGCGCGAGCGCCTTGCCGTCGACGTCCGGCTCGAGCCGTGGACCGGTGCACGCCGGGCAGCCGGCCTCGCACTGGCAGGCGCGGATGAGGTCCTCGGCGCCGGCAACCAGCTCGTCGTGGCGCGCCCACAGCCGCTCCGACAGCCCGACGCCGCCGGGCATCGCCTCGTACAGGTAGATCGTCGGCGCCTCGTGGTGTGGCGACCGGACCTGGGACACGAGCCCGAGGTCCCGCGGGTCGAGCATCAGCAGCACCGCCGCGACCGCCTGGATCGCCCGCCCGGCCCCGATCAGCGCGACGTCCAGCTCGTCCCGCCGCCAGCCGGTCGCGGCACGCTCCGCGGTGAGCCAGTAGGCCGTCGTCTGGAGCTCGATCTCCGGCAGGTCGATGGGTCCCCAGCCCACGTTCTCGTCGGTGATGAACTTGAGCTTCTTGTACAGCGTCACGAGGCTCGCGACCATCACCTCGCCGTGGACCCGGGTGCCCCCGGCGGACGGCGAGGTCGCGAACACGTCGAGCGGCTTGAGCGTCACCGCCCGGTTCGCGTACGTGTAGTGGTCGACGTCGACCTTGTGGACGTACGCCTTGCGCTCGCCCCAGTCGAGCTTGTCGACGTGGTACTGGACCGAGTCGTGCATGTAGATCGCGTGCTGGTGGACGAGGACCTGGGCGCTGAACAGGTCCACCTCGCCGAGCACCCGCGGCCGGTCCGGGCGTCGTGTCGATGATCACCACGTTCTCGGGCGCGGCCGACCGGAGCGACACCTCCGAGGCGGGGAAGTTCTCGGAGCTCCAGTACCACCGCCCGTCGTCCGCCTGGCGGACGGTCCCGGATTCGCCCAGGAACGCGAGCAGGTCGTCGGCGGGGCCTGGCCCGAACCACTCGCCGGGCTCGAACGGCAGCTCGAACGTCGCGGCGCGCAGGTGTGCGAGCAGGACGTGGAGGTTGTCCGGGTCGAGCCGCGCCTCCTCGGGCTGTCCGCCGAGGACGAACTCCGGGTGGTGGATCACGTACTGGTCGACCGGGGCGGGCGAGGCGACGAGCACGGCGACGCTCACGTCCCCACGTCGGCCGGCCCGGCCCATCTGCTGCCACGTCCCCGCGATCGACCCCGGGTAGCCGGCGAGGATCGCCACGTCCAGCCGGCCGATGTCCACGCCCAGCTCGAGCGCGTTCGTGCTGACGACGCCGAGGATCTCGCCGTCGCGCAGCCCGCGCTCGATGGCTCGGCGCTCGGTCGGCAGGTAGCCGCCCCGGTAGCCGCGGATCCGGCTCCGCGGCCCGAGATCCTGGCGCAGCGTCTCGCGCAGGTTCGAGAGCATGATCTCGACGGCGACCCGCGACTTCCCGAACACGACCGTCTGGCGGCCGGCGCGGAGGAACGGGATCGCCCAGCGCTGGGCCAGGGTCAGCGCGGACCCGCGGGCGCCCGTCGAGGCGTCGATGATCGGCGGATCGACGAGGAGGACGTGCTTCTCGCCCGACGGCGCGCCGTTGCGGTCGATGACGCGGACGGGCCGTCCGGTCAGCTGCTGGGCCAGCTCGCCCGGGTTCGCGATGGTCGCCGACGCGCACACGATCACCGGGTTCGACCCGTAGTGGGCGCACAGCCGGAGGAGGCGCCGCAGGACGTTGGCGACGTGCGAGCCGAACACGCCCCGGTACGTGTGGAGCTCGTCGATGACGATGACCCGCAGCTGCTCGAACAGCTGGAACCACTTCGTGTGGTGGGGGAGCATCGCCGAGTGGAGCATGTCCGGGTTGCTCACCACGACCTGGCCGGCCTTGCGGATCGCCGACCGGATCGGTGCCGGCGTGTCGCCGTCGTAGGTCGCCGCCGAGATCGTCAGCCCGGCGTCGTGGACGAGGTCGCCGAACTCCGCGACCTGGTCCTGGCCCAGCGCCTTGGTGGGGAACAGGAACAGCGCCCGCGCGGACGGGTCCTCGGCGAGCGCCTGGAGGACCGGGACCGTGTAGCACAGCGACTTGCCCGACGCGGTGGGCGTGACGACGACGATGTCCTCGCCCGCGTGGACCGCCTCGATCGCCTGGGCCTGGTGGATGTACGGCCGCTCGATCCCGCGGCCCGCGAGCCCGGCCCGGATGCGCGGGTCCAGCCACTCCGGCCACTCGCCGTGGACCGCGGTGCGCGCCGGGACGACCTCGTGGTGGCGGACGCCGCGCGCCAGCGACGGCTCCTCGAGCGCCTGCTCCAGGACGGATCGGGTGGGGGCGGGGGCGTACGTGCGCATGCTGGCTCCCGGGTTGAAACAGAACGCATGGTCGAATTGCCGCAGAGTCTACGCGACCTTGCAACCGGCCCGTGACAGCTCTCGTGTCACGGGTCGTGCGGCTGACCCCGTCGCGCATCGTGAATCGCCTCGCCCGCCGGAGTTGACAACCCGAATCAGGCGCAGCTACCCTCGCGACGATGCCGCGACCCGCCGAGCGCACGACGCCAGCCGGACCCGACCCCGAACCGGGGGTGGAGGCGACCCCGCAGCCGCCGCTCGGCGCCACCGCCACGGCGCTCGCGACCCTCTCCGACCTGCCCGTCGCGGGCCTGACGCGCCGGCGCATCGCGGTCCTGATCGCGGCGCTCGTCGCTGCCTGGGTCATCGTCCTGTTCGCCCGCCAGGTCGGCGAGGCCAGCGAGGCGTCCACGCGCGCCGACGAGATGCGCGTCGAGAACGTGGCGATGGCGGCCGAGGTCGGCGGCCTGGAGCAGGAGCTGGCGCTCATCCAGCGCCAGGCCTACATCGAGCAGCAGGCCCGCGAGTACCGTCTTGGCGCTCCGCGCGAGATCCCGTTCATCCTCGCCGACGACGCGCCGCCGCTCGCCGCCGACGCGCCCGGGACCGCCGCCACGCGGCTCGGCGCCGGAGCGGGCGAGGTCACGCCGCTGGACTCCTGGCTGACGCTGCTGTTCGGTGCCGCCATCGACCCTGCCGCGGCCATGAACCGCCCGGTCCCCTCGGAGCCGCCGACCCCCGAACCCAGCTACTGACGGGCGTCAGGGGGCGAGGGTCGCCGCGACCGCCGACGCGACCTCGCAGGCCCGCGCCTGGTCCCGCGACTGGTCGAGCACGCTCACGTAGACGACGCGCTCGCCGAAGCGCACGAGCACGCCGGCAGACCCGTTGCCGTCAGTCGTCGTGCAGAACGCCTCGTCGCCGATGTCCGTGTCCTGGGCGCGGATGCGGTCGCCCTCCGCTGCGGCGGCGGCAAACGCCTCCTCACCGCCGCCGTCGAGCACGGCGATCCGTCCCGTCGTCCCGTCGTCGGACACGATGTAGCAGTCCGGGGCATCCGCGAGCAGGCGCTTGTCGAGGATGGCGCCCATCGTGCCGCCGACGAACCCGTCGACCTCGAACACCTGGGCATCGGTGCCGAGCGCGTCGCTGACCTCGGACGGGCCGACGAACGGGCACTCGCCACCGAACATGGCGTCGGGGTTCTTCTGGATCTCGTCGACGAGCCGTCCGCCGGCGATGACCAGCCCGATGGCGGCGATGACCACGAGGACGACGACGATCCCGCCGACGATGAGGCAGGCCTTGAGACAGCCGTTCGAGCCCGACGGCGGGCGTTCCCAGCCGACCTGTGCCTCCGGCGAGGCGGCGCCCCAGGTCTGCGGCGCGTCCGTCGGCGTGCCCCAGCCGCTCGGCGTCGGGCCGGTGGCGCCCCACCCCGGTTGGGTGGCCCCGGGTGCGGGCGGCGCGTCGGGCGGGGGCGGCGGCGCGGGGACCGGCCCGCCATCGGGCGGTGGCGGCGGCCCACCTGGCGTGCCCGATCCGCGATCCTCGTCCACCCATGCTCCCTCAGGCTGGCTCCGACCGCCGCATTGTCGCCGATCGCCCGCCTCCGTTGCGCTCCGGGCACGTCCCGCTAGAATTGGGGGACCACGGCGGAGTAGCTCAGTGGTAGAGCAGGGGACTCATAAGCCCTTGGTCGGTGGTTCAAATCCGCCCTCCGCTACCAACGCAAGCTCTCACGCCCGGGCCCGCCGCCCGGGCGTTTCAATTCCCCGCGAGATCGGTGCTTGACGGTCGCCCGTGCAGTGGTAGCGTCCGCCCATCGCCCCCATTGAGGTGCCACCGATGGCCCGTCGCGTGTCGATCCCGCGCCCGATGCTCGTGCTCGTCGCACTCATCGCGATCCTCACCCTGGGGGCGGCAGCCCTCACCACGCCGGGAGGTGGCTCGCCCGGGCCGCTCGCCTTCGTGCCCGAGGCTGGGGACAACGACGCCGATGCGGACGCCGGCGAGGACGGCGATGAAGACGCGGATCGCCGGACGCCGACGCCGGACCCGAGGACAACCCCGAGGCCGAGGAGCAGGCCGAGACCGCGGCCCGCAAGCGCGAGGCGCTGGGTCGCGCCGTCGCATCCGGCGTCGTGATCGGCCAGGCGCGCCCCACCACCGACGCCCCGGCCCCCGGCTGGGCCGGCGAGCAGCCGTTCGAGGCCGCGGCGCCCGACGATTGGGAGCCGGCGATCGCCGCCGACCCCGGCAGCAGCTACGTCTACATCCTCGTGACCCGCTACGGCGTGTCCAAGCCGTGCAACGGCAACTGCCCGACGCCGTACATCGCGCTCCGCGTCAGCGCCGACGGTGGCGCGACCTTCGGCGCGAGCAAGCCGCTGTGCGCGTGCAAGGGATCGGGCCAGTTCGACCCGATCATCGAGGTGGCCCCGTCCACCGGCGCCGTCTACGCCGTCTACATGAACGGCTTCAACACGCTGTTCACGAAGTCCACGACCCACGGGGCCACGCTGGACCGCGCCGGTCACGGTGTACGGCAAGGTCTCGTGGACGGACAAGCCCGTGCTCGCGACGAGCAACGACGGGCGCGACGTCTACGTGACCTTCAACGGCCCGACGGGCGGCGACCCGTGGATCGCGCAGTCGCACGACTCCGGCGCGACCTGGACGCAGACCAAGCTCGTCGACTCCAACCGCTACTTCTTCGCGTTCGACGCCGACGTGGCCGCGGACGGCACGGTCTACCTCGCGCAGAGCAGCCTGCTCTACGGCGGCGGCGGCAACAAGGGCTCGTACCCGACGGCCGCCATCGAGGAGCACGTGTTCATCTCGCGCAACGCCGGCGGGACCTGGGAGGACAAGCTCGTCGCGTCGGTCCAGCCCGGGCTGGCGTGCACGTCCGGCGGCTGCACGCCCGACTACTGGCTGGGCCACAACGCCCTCAGCGTCGACGGCGCGGGCCGGGTCGTCCTCGTCTACGACGGCGCGGCGACGTCCGGCGGCCTCCAGACGATCGCGGCACGCCGGTCCACCGACGCGGGCGCCACCTGGAGCGCGGCCGTGACCCTGTCGGCCGCGACCGAGCAGGCGGTCGACCCGGCGATCGAGTCCACCGGCACGGGCGACGTCCGCGCCTGGTACATGCAGACGTCGGGGTCGGGCAACGTCGACCAGTGGAACACCTGGTACCGGCGGTCGACCGACGGCGGCGCCACGTGGTCGGCGCCCGTGAAGATCTCGGACGCGACCGGCGGTGCGGCCTACAAGACGGCGGCCGGCTACCTGGAGCCGTACGGCGACTACGGCGAGATCGCCATCACCCAGGCGGGCCGCACGATCGCCGTCTGGGGCGAGGGCACGAGCTACGACGGGCCCGGCGGGGTCTGGTACAACCGCGAGCCCTGACGCCCCGGACCGCCGTGTCCGGTGCCCCACGGCGCTGCCGACGGCCAGGTTTCGAAACCTGAACCGCAGTTCAACGCGGCCGCATGCATCTGCGCATGCCTCTTGCGCGTACTCCTGATACGGTCGCGCCGTGGCCGCGCAGGCGGCCGCCACGGACCCCGGCGGTATACTCGCCGAACCTCCCCGGCCCAAGGCCGGGACCCTCGGACTCGGAGGCGCTCCGTTTGAACGCAAAGTTCCTGCGCAACGGGATCGTGATGCTCGTCCTCGTGGCGGGCACGATCGCGCTGCTCTACACCTGGGTCACGTCCACGACCCCGGCCAACACGGTCGGCTACTCGGAGTTCCTCAACAAGGTCGCGGCCGGCGAGGTCGCAGAAGGTCGTCCAGGACGGTGAGACGCTCACCGTGACGCCCAAGGGTGGCGGCACTCCCTACACCGTCGTCGTCCAGAACCCGATCACCGGCAACGTCCTCGACGACATGCTCGCGGCGGCCACCAAGGGCGACCAGGAGCTGCCGGCGGACATCTACTGCGCGCACCAAGACGGCCGACACCTCGTGGGTCGGCCTGCTGCTGACGGGCCTGCTGCCACTCCTCGTGATCGGCGGCTTCATCTTCTTCATGATGAGACAGGCCCAGGGCACCAACAACCAGGCGATGTCGTTCGGCAAGAGCCGCGCCCGGATGTTCCTCGGCAACAAGACCGTCGTCACGTTCAACGACGTCGCGGGCGTGGACGAGGCGAAGACGGAGCTCCAGGAGGTCGTGGAGTTCCTCAAGTACCCCGAGAAGTTCAACTCGCTCGGCGCGCGGATCCCGCGCGGCGTGCTGCTCGTCGGCCCGCCAGGCACCGGCAAGACGCTCATGGCGCGTGCCGTCGCGGGCGAGGCCGGGGTGCCGTTCTTCAGCATCTCCGGCTCCGAGTTCGTCGAGATGTTCGTGGGCGTCGGCGCGAGCCGCGTGCGCGACCTGTTCGACCAGGCGAAGCGCAACAGCCCGTGCATCGTGTTCGTGGACGAGATCGACGCGGTCGGCCGCCAGCGCGGTGCGGGCCTCGGCGGCTCGCACGACGAGCGCGAGCAGACCCTCAACCAGATCCTCGTCGAGATGGACGGCTTCGACACGAACACCAACGTGATCGTCGTCGCCGCCACCAACCGGCCGGACGTCCTCGACCCGGCGCTCCTGCGCCCCGGCCGGTTCGACCGCCAGGTCATCCTCGACCGCCCGGACATGAAGGGCCGCACGGCGATCCTCAAGGTCCACACCAAGGGCAAGCCGCTCGACAAGACCGTGTCGGTCGAGGAGGTCGCGCGCCAGTCGCCCGGCTTCTCCGGCGCCGACCTCGCGAACCTCGTCAACGAGGCGGCGATCCTCGCGGCACGCCGCAACAAGAAGGTCGTCGGCCAGAACGAGTTCTCCGAGGCCCTCGAGCGGATCGTCGCCGGCCCCGAGCGCAAGAGCCGGGTCATCAGCGACGACGAGAAGCGGATCATCGCGTTCCACGAGGGCGGTCACGCCGTCGTCCAGCGCATCCTGCCGAAGTGCGACCCGGTGGCCAAGGTCACCGTCATCAGCCGCGGCATGGCCCTCGGCTACACGATGGCCCTGCCCGTCGAGGACCGCTACCTCCAGTCCAAGACCGAGTTCGAGGACAAGATCGCGGGCCTGCTCGGCGGCAACGTCGCGGAGCGCCTGGTCTTCGGGGACACGACGACCGGCGCCAGCAACGACATCGAGAAGGCGACCGACCTCGCACGGCGCATGGTCACCGAGTTCGGCATGAGCGATCGCCTCGGCCCGCTGTCCTTCGGGAAGCGCGACGAGATGATCTTCCTCGGCCGGAGCATGGGTGAGCAGCGCGACTACTCGGACGAGGTCGCGCAGATGATCGACGAGGAGGTCAGGGCCATCATCGACCGCGCCTACGAGCGCGCGACCGAGGTCCTCACCACCTACCGCGATCGGCTCAACAACCTCGCCGAGAAGCTCATCGCCGAGGAGACCGTCGACCAGCCCGAGTTCGAGAAGCTGTTCGACGACCTGCCCCCGAAGCCGGAGCGGTACGCGGGCATCCCGCGGATCGTCGCCCCCGGGATCGACGGCGACGCGCCGAGCGGCCCGACGGCACCGGCCCCCAACCCCGCACCCCAGCCGGCCTGACCGGCACCCACACAGCGCCACACGCGAAGGGCGGACCTCTCGAGGGTCCGCCCTTCGTTCGTGTCCGCCCGGGAGCGGGCCGGCGCGCTACGATCGCCGGAGACGCCCGCCGACCGACCCCTGGAGAACCGATGACCGACGAGTTTCCTGCGCCCGAAGCCATGCCGATCGACCTCGACATCGAGGCGGCGCTGGACGAGTCGCGCGACGCGCGGGCCGAGGCGCTCCTGGAGTTCGCCCGGATCCCGAGCGTGAGCTCGCTCCCCGAGCATGCCGGCGACGTGCGCGCGGCCGCGGAGTGGATCGCCACCCGGCTGCGCAACCTCGGCGCGACCGAGGTCGAGGTCATCGACACGGCGCTCCACCCGATCGTGTACGGCAAGATCCACGAGGCCGAGGGCGCGCCGACCGCGCTCGTGTACTGCCACTACGACGTCCAGCCGGTCGACCCCATCGAGCTGTGGGAGACGGCGCCCTGGGAGCCGTTCCTGCGCGACGGCCGCTTCGTCGGCCGCGGCGTCGCCGACGACAAGGGCCAGCTCGTCATGCATCTCTCGGCGCTCGAGGCGATGCGCACGGCCGGGCCGCAAGCCGCCGGTGAACCTGACCTTCGTGTTCGAGGGCGAGGAGGAGTACGGCTCCGAGAGCCTGTACACGTGGATCGACGCGAACGAGGCCCGCCTGGCCGCGGACGTCGCGATCATCAGCGACACGGGCTTCTTCGAGGGCAACCTGCCGGCGATCACCGTCGGGCTGCGCGGGATCATGTACGCGCAGATCGACGTCGAGCTGTCGCCGGTGGACCTCCACTCGGGCATGTACGGCGGCACGGTCCAGAACCCGGCGAACGCCCTCGCGACGATCATCGCCGCGCTCAAGGGACCCGACGGGCGGATCAAGGTGCCCGGCTTCTACGACGACGTCGAGCCGCTGTCCGCGGCGGATCGCGCGGGCCTGGCGGCCCTGCCGTTCGACGACGAGGCATACCGCGAGGCGATCCCCGTCACGAAGCTCGTGGGTGAGGCCGGCTTCACCGTGCTCGAGAACAAGGGCTCGCGCCCGACGCTCGACGTCAACGGGATGTGGAGCGGCTTCGTGGGCGAGGGCGCCAAGACGATCATCCCGGCGCACGCCCACGCCAAGCTGTCGACCCGGCTCGTGGCGCACCAGGACCCGAAGAAGATCTTCGAGGGGCTGGAGCGGTTCGTCGCCGAGGTGGCCCCTCCCGGCGTCACCGTGACCACGACGTTCATCCACGGCGGCGATCCGAGCCACACCCACACCGACCATCCGGCGACCCGCGCCGCGGCACGGGCGATCAAGGCGGTCTACGGCCTCGACCCGGTCTTCATCCGGGAGGGCGGCTCGATCCCCGTCACGGCCGCCTTCAGCTCGCAGCTCAAGCTGCCGGTCGTGCTCCTCGGCTTCTCGCAGCCCACCTGCAACGCCCATGCCCCGAACGAGTGGCTCGAGCTCGACAACTTCGAGCGCGGCACGCGCGTGATCGTGCGCCTGTGGGACGAGCTGGCGACCCTCGAGCGCTGATCGAGGCCCGCGTCCGGATCACCCGCGACCGGGACCATCGGGTGGCTGACCGCCCGATGCGCGGTGCTAGGATGCGCCACACGACGATCAGCCAAGGGCGGAGGACGAACGCAGCGTGACGACGGAGACGGGGGCGACGCCCAGAGCCACGTGGCGCCTTGACGGGCCGAACGGGAGCCTCGCTCCGCGGTCGGCGATCGAGGTGCTCGTCGATCTCAACGACAAGGTCACCAGCGGGAAGGTGGGGGAGTACCAGCCGATCCCCCTCGGCTTCACGCCCATGGACAAGACGATCGGTGGCGGCCTGCGCGCGGGCGAGCTGCTCCTGATCGGCGGGGCCCAGGGCACCGGCAAGACGACGATGGCGCTCCAGATGGCGCGCAACGTCGCGTCGGGCGGCCAGGCCAACGTCCTCTACATCTGCTACGAGCACGACGAGCTGTACCTGCTCAACCGCCTCATCGCGGCCGAGTCGGCGCTGGCGCACCTGCCCCACAAGACCGGCGCGATCAAGATCACCGACGTCCGCAAGGAGATCCTCGGGACCTGGATGGCCGAGGGTGGCGGGGCCGCCCAGCTGGCCGCCAACCCGCGCCTGCGCCCGTCGCTCGACCGGATCGCCCGCTACGGGCAGAACCTGTTCCTCCTCCGCGGCACCCAGACCGCCTCGACGATCGACGGCATGCGGGCGCTCATCCGCCAGCACAAGGAGCTCTCGGGCGACCGGCGCCTGGTCGTCGTCGTGGACTACCTCCAGAAGGTGCCCGTGATCCCGGAGCCGTCCTCGGAGACGGAGAAGGTCACGTTCGTGGTCAACGGGCTCAAGGACATCGCCCTGTCCGAGGACGTGCCGATGATCGCGATCGTCGCCGCGGACAAGGAAGGCCTCAAGGCGTCGCGGCTGCGCAACTACCACCTGCGCGGCTCGTCGGCGATCAACTACGAGGCCGACATCATCCTGATCCTCAACGAGAAGTACCACATCGTCGCCAAGGTCAACATCGAGTTCAACCCGTACCAGGCGCAGCGCTTCCGGGACTGGGTCATCGTCTCGGTGGAGAAGAACCGCGGCGGCCAGGACGCGATCGACCTGGAGTACGAGAAGCACTTCGAGTTCTCCTGCTTCGACCCCAACGGGCGGACGGTCCAGGAGAAGCTCATCGAGGAGCGGCTCTACAACGACTGACGGCGGCAGGGATGCAGCGACATCGTCGCGTCGTCACTGCGAGCGGGCGCTGATCGATGCAGACCGCTGACGGGTTGACGGTGGTCGAGCCCGGAGCTGGCGCCATGTTCGGTCCGCCGCTCGATCTGGAGGTCAAGACGACGGCGGCTGAGTCCGGCGGCTGGGGCGTGGTCGTCGTGTCGGGCGTGCCCGGGGAAGGAGGATGGACGCACATCCATCGCGGGCAGGCCGAAGGCTTCTTCGTTCTCGAGGGCGAGATCGAGCTGCTTGGCGCCGAAAGCGTGACGCAGATTGCTGCCGGCGCGTTCGTGCTCGTCCCGCCCGACACCGAGCACGGCTTGCGGATCGTCGGTGACGGCCCGGCCCGGTGGCTCGCAGTCTGGCCGAGCGCCCTCGACGGCTTCCCCGCTGCCCACCAGGAGCTGGTCGACGGCGGCGCCGGCACGGCGACGCTCGCTGAGCTCCGGCGACGTCATGGGATCGAACCCGGCCGCGACCGACGGCGCCCGGCGCGGTAGAGTCCGCGCATGAGCAACGTGCACGCCGATGCCTTTCCCGATGTGGTCGAGATCGTCGTCGAGATCCCGCGCGGGAGCCGCAACAAGTACGAGTTCGACGAGGAGGCCGGGGTCTACCGGCTCGACCGGGTCCTGAGCTCGGCCGTGTTCTACAACTTCGACTACGGCTTCATCGAGGGCACGCGCGCCGACGACAAGGACCACACCGACGCGCTGCTGATCATCGACGAGCCCACGTTCACCGGCTGCCACGTCTGGGCGCGGCCCATCGGCGGGCTCGAGATGCGCGACGAGATGGGCTTCGACTTCAAGACCCTGTGCGTCGCGCTCGGCGACCCCCACCAGCAGCACATCGAGCGCCTGGACCAGATGCGCCCCCACCGCCTCGTCGAGATCGAGCACTTCTTCAACACCTACAAGCTGCTCGAGGAGAAGGAGGTCGACGTCGTCGGCTGGCGCGACCAGGACCGCGCCCGCGAGGTGCTGCTCGAGGACCGCGAGCGCTACAAGCGCGAGCAGGGTGGCTGAGGCCCTCCACCGCCTGTTCGTCGCGGTCCCGGTTCCCGCGGAGACGCGCGAGGCGTGCCACGCCCTGATCGAGCCGGTCCGCACGCTCCCGTTCGGCCGCTACGCGCGCTGGGTCCACCTCGACACGCTCCACGTCACGCTCCGCTTCCTCGGCGACACGGCGCCCGACCGCGTCCCGGCCGTCGTCGACGCGGTCCGCGAGGGCGTCGGCCCGCGCCCGGCCTTCGACGTGCGGCTTGGTGGCGCGGGCTCGTTCCCGCCCGAGGGGCGCAAGATCCGGGCGCTGTGGCTCGGGATCGTCGACGGCGCGACCCAGCTCGGGTCGATCGTGGACGACCTCTCGCCGCCCCTCGCGCGCCTCGGCTGGCCCGCGGAGGCACGCCCGTTCCGGCCCCACCTCACCGTCGCCCGGACCGACGCGACCGGCATCCGCGACGCCGCGCTGACCGCCCAGGCGCTCGAGGCCGCGGCCGAGGCATGGACCACCGCATTCACCGTCGACCGGGTCGTCCTCTTCCGCAGCCACCTCGGCGGCGGCCCGCCGCGCCACGAGCCGCTGGACGAGATCCTGCTCCGCGCACCGGAGGGTTGATCGGGCGATCCCGGAGGCGCTAGGCTCCGCGTCCCGCAACCCGTCACGGAGGCGACCCTCGATGGCCAGCACCGGCAGCCGCAGGACCAAGTTCATCCTCGACGAGGACCGGATCCCGCGGGCCTGGTACAACATCGCGGCCGATCTCCGGACGCCGCCGCCCCCGCCGCTCCACCCGGGGACGATGCAGCCGATCGGGCCGGCCGACCTCGCGCCCCTGTTCCCGATGGCGCTCATCCTCCAGGAGGTCAGCACCGAGCGGGAGATCGAGATCCCCGACCCGGTGCGCGAGGCGTACGCCCTGTACCGCCCGTCGCCCCTGTACCGCGCCCACCGGCTCGAGAAGGCGCTCGATACGCCAGCTCACATCTACTACAAGTACGAGGGCGTGAGCCCGGCCGGCAGCCACAAGCCGAACACGGCGCTCGCCCAGGCGTTCTTCAACAAGGCAGGAGGGCACGACCCGGATCGCGACCGAGACCGGCGCCGGGCAGTGGGGCAGCGCGATGGCCTTCGCGGGCGCGGTGTTCGGCCTCGAGGTCAAGGTCTACATGGTCCGCGCGAGCTACGACCAGAAGCCGTACCGCCGGATCCTGATGGAGACGTACGGCGCGCAGGTGGTCGCCAGCCCCAGCCTCACGACGAACTACGGCCGGTCGGTCCTGGCGCAGACGCCCGACTCGCCGGGGTCGCTCGGCATGGCGATCAGCGAGGCTGTCGAGGACGCCGCGACCCGCGACGACACGAAGTACGCCCTCGGCTCCGTGCTCAACCACGTGCTGCTCCACCAGACGGTGATCGGCCTGGAGGCCCAGGAGCAGATGGCGATGGCCGGCGAGCAGCCCGACGTGATCATCGGCTGCGCGGGTGGCGGCTCGAACTTCGCGGGCCTCACGTTCCCGTTCATCGGCCAGATGCTCCGCGGCGAGGCGAGCTACCGGATCATCGCCGCGGAGCCCGAGGCCGCCCCGTCCCTGACCCGCGGCATCTACGCCTACGACTTCGGCGACACGGGCCACATGGCGCCGATCGTGAAGATGCACACCCTCGGCTCCGACTTCATCCCGGAGCCCATCCACGCCGGCGGCCTCCGCTACCACGGCATGAGCCCGCTCGTGTCGCTGCTCAAGGAGGAGGGCGTGATCGAGGCGACGAGCGTCCACCAGCGCGCCTGCTTCGAGGCCGGCGTCACGTTCGCCCGGGCGGAGGGCATCCTCCCGGCGCCCGAGCCGACCCACGCCATCAAGGTCGCGATCGACCAGGCGCTCGAGGCGAAGGAGGCGGGCGAGGCCCGCGTGATCCTGTTCAACCTGTGCGGCCACGGCCACTTCGACCTGTCCGCGTACGAGCGCCACCTCGCCGGCGACCTCGAGGACTACGAGTACCCGGCGGAGAAGGTCGCCGAGGCGCTGGCGGCGCTGCCGAGCGTCTAGCAGCCGACAGTTTCGCCACCGGGCCAGCGGGTAGGATGGCCGGGTGCCGAAGCTTGCATGCCGCGCGTGCGGTCGCCAGATCTACACGGTCGCGAACATCGACGCCCTGTTCGCCGAGGAGCGTCGCTGCCCGCGCTGCGGCGCGTTCCTCGAGTACGAGCGGCGCGACGTCGACCGGCGCACGACGATCCGCCGCGTGAACCCGCCCGACGTGCCCGGCCCGCCGGCCGGCAGGGGTGAGCGGCGCGTCGCCGAGCGGCGCACGCTGCGTCGCCGCGCCCCGCAGCAGTAGCCCGCCGGTGCGCGTCGCTCTCCTCGGTCTGGGGCTGATCGGAGGCTCGATCGCCCGCGCGCTCCGGCAGGATGCCGCGGGTGGCTGGAGCGTCGCCGCGTGGACGCCGCGCGGGGCCGGTCCCCGTGACGCCGCCGCCGCCGGCGTCCTCGACCTCGCGGCCGGGACGATCGAGGCCGCGGTCGACGGGGCGGAGCTCGTCGTGCTCGCCGCGCCGCCGGGCGAGTGCCTCGCGCTGCTCGACGAGCTCGCCGGGCCGGTCGCGCCGTTCCTCTCGCCGGACGTCGTGATCACCGACGTCGCGTCCACGAAGGCCGCGATCGTGCACCAGGCGACGACGCTCGGGCTCCGGTTCGTGGGCGGCCACCCGATGGCGGGCAGGGAGACCACGGGGTTCGGCGCCGCCGACGGCGACCTGTTCCGCGACCGCCCGTGGGTGCTCGTGCCGGTGCGCCCGGACGACGCGGCGGTCGCGCGGGTGGAGGCCCTCGCCCGGGCGTGCGGCGCGAACCCGTTCCGACTCGATGCCCGGGCCCACGACACGTATGTCGCCGCCATCAGCCACATGCCGCTCGTCGTGTCCGCGGCGCTCGTCGAGGCGGTCGCCGGGACGGGCGCCGAGCCGCGTGGCGACTGGGCGTGGGCCGAGGCGCTCGCGGCCGGCGGGTGGGCGTCGATGACGCGGCTCGCCCGGGGCGACGCGACGATGGACGCGGGGATCGCCGCGACGAACGCCCCCGCGATCGCCGCCCGCCTCCGCGACCTGCAGGCCGTGATCGACGAGTGGCTGGCGCTGCTCGAGGCGGCCGACGAACCGGACGAGCCCGCGCTCCACGCGCGGTTCGCGGCGGCCCGGGCCCGGCTCCTGGCGGGCGACGCCTGATGGGCGACCCCGACGAGCAGGTGCTCGTCGTCCCGCGGGCGTCGATCGTCCCGGGGGACGGCTGGCTCGGCGTGCGCCGCGACGGGATCGAGGCGGCGCTCGACGCCGTCGGGCGCGACGGCTTCTTCATGCGTCGGGGCGACGCCGAGGAGGACCCGACCCACAAGCAGGTGATCCCGTACCTCGTCCTCCGCGACGGGGAGCGGTGGTTCCTCATGCGACGCACGAAGGCGGGCGGCGACGCCCGCCTCCACGACCTGTGGTCGATCGGGGTCGGCGGGCACCTCAACCCGGGCGACGGCGACGTCGCCGGCGGGCTCCGGCGCGAGTGGTCGGAGGAGGTCGCGGCCGACTTCGTGCCCGACTTCGTCCCGGTGGGCCTCCTCAACGACGACACGACGCCGGTCGGTGCCGTGCACGTGGGGGTCGTGTTCGTCGCCGACGCGGCAGGACGGCCGGTCGCGATCCGCGAGACGGACAAGCTCGCGGGCTCGTTCGCCACGACCGCCGAGACGGCAGCGGTCCGCGACGCGATGGAGACGTGGAGCCGGCTCGTGTTCGACGCGCTCGTCGACGGGGACAGTGCCGCGGCGGACCCTCCGCGCGACTGAGTGCCATACTCAGGCTGTCGTCGCGGCCCCCAGTCCGTGCGACCAGCGAGGCGGCCTCAGCCGATGGACGAGATCACGGCGTTCCTCTCCGACCCGAACATCGCGTTCGCGCTGTTCGTGATCGGCGCGCTGGGCATCGCGATCGAGGTCGTCCACCCCAACGCCGTGACGGGCGTGCTTGGCGCGGTCGCGATCGTCCTGTCGCTGATCGGGTTCGGCAACCTGCCGGTCAACACCGCGGCGCTCCTGCTGATCGCCTTCGCGTTCGTGCTGTTCATCGCCGAGACCCAGTTCACGAGCCACGGCGTGCTGACGGTCCTCGCGATCGTCGCGCTCGCGCTCGGCGCGATCTTCCTGTACTCGGACACGCCGACCTCGTCGGGCGAGGTCGCCCACGTGTCGCCGGTGCTGATCGTCCTGTCGGTCGGGACGATGACGCTGCTCATGGGCCTCGTCTCGATCGCCGCCGTCCGCGTGCGCAGGATGCGGCCCCCAAAGGGCATCGTCGGCACGCCCCCGGATCCGGGGACCCCGGGCGTCGTCCAGGCGCCGCTCGAGCCGCTGGGCACCGTCCAGCTGGGCGGCGAGACCTGGAGCGCCCGAACGCCCACCGAGGCTGCCTGTCCCACGCGACACGCCCGTCCGGCTCGTCGGCTTCGACGGCCTGATCGCCATCGTCGAGCCGCTCGAGGCGGCACCACCCTCAGTCGTTCCCGCGCCGGCCGCGTCGCTGCCGGCCGAGCGCACCTAGCCGCTGGAGGCCCCGTTCGTGGAGCTCGCCGTCGCCCTCGGAACCGTGCTGTTCCTCGTCATCGTCCTGCTCGCGATCCTGTACCTCTCGGTCCGGGTCGTGCAGCAGTACGAGAAGATGGTCGTGTTCCGGCTGGGCCGGACGAACGAGCAGATGGTCCGCCAACCCGGCCTGCGGTTCCTCGTCCCGGTCATCGACCGGCCGGTCAAGGTGGACCTCCGCGAGACGCTGACCGAGGTCCCCAGCCAGACGACGATCACCAAGGACAACGCGCCGATCAACGTCGACTTCCTCGTCTACTGGCGGATCCAGGACCCGCTCAAGAGCGTGCTCGCGCCGCAGCGCCTCGACGACATGCTCCTCGGCGTCGCGTCCACGACGCTGCGCGCCGTCATCGGCGACATCAGCCTCGACGAGGTCCTGTCCAAGCGGGAGCAGATCAACGAGGTCCTGCGGGTCAAGCTCGACGAGGTCACCGAGCGCTGGGGCGGCAAGGTCACCACGGTCGAGATCCGCGAGATCACGCCGCCGCGTGACGTCCAGGACGCGATGAACCGCCAGCTCTCCGCGGAGCGGACGCGGCGCGCCGTCATCACCGAGTCCGAGGGCAACCGGCAGGCCGCGATCAACGTCGCCGAGGGCCAGAAGCAGTCCGAGATCCTCAAGGCGGAGGGCGAGCGGCAGGCCGCGATCCTGCGGGCCGAGGGCTTCAGCCAGGCGCTCGAGCGGATCTACTCCGCGGCGTCGACGATCGACGAGAAGACGATGACGCTCCAGTACCTCGAGGCGCTCAAGGCGATCGGGGCGAGCCCGTCCACGAAGTACATCATCCCGACCGAGTTCACCCGGCTCGCCGACCGCATCGGCGGCTACGTGAGCGAGGGCATGGCCGCCGCCGCGGCGACCGGCGCCGAGGCGAGCAGCGCGGCTGTCGTGGACGCGGGCGGCGCGACGGGCGGCGCACCCGGCGGGCCTGCCGCCGGGTGATGCGGCGGCTCCTCCTGGCGGCGGCGGCACCGGTCGTCGCCCTGCTGGCGGTGCGACCCGTCGGCGACCGCATGGCGCGGCGCCTCATGGACGCGCCACGCACCGGCCCTGGCGAGGACGCGCTCCGGCCCGCGGTCGAGGCGCTCGGCGGCGAGGTCGTCCGGCTGCTCGCGCGGGACGGCGTCCGGCTGTCGGGCCGCTGGCTGCCCGCGGAGCCCGGCGATGACGGCTGGGTGCCCGACCCACGCGAGGCGGTCCTCCTGCTCCACGGCTGGACGGGCTCGGTCGGGCCGGACCTCGTCGCCCACGGGCCGTTCCTCCGACGGACCGCGAACGTGCTCGGGCTCGACTTCCGGGGGCATGGCGGCTCGGCCGACGGCCCGACGACGTTCGGGGCGCTGGAGGTCGAGGACGTGGCCGGCGCCCTCGCCTGGCTCGGCGAGCGGGGGATCCGGCGGGTGGCGCTCATGGGATCGTCGATGGGCGGCATCGTCGCCCTCACGTCGGTCGCCGTCCTCGGTGACGGACGGCTCGCGGCCGCGGACGCGGACCCGGATGCGCCCGTCGGCGTGTCCACGCCGCCCCGGCCGAGGATCGTGGCCGTCGTCGCCGAGTCCGTGACGCCCGAGCTGCGGCTCCTCGTCGCTCGCCGGCTGCGCGTCCCGCTGGGGTCCAGGCTCGGGGACCAGGCGTTCGCGGGCGTCGCCCGAGCGGTGGGCGTGGACCCGCGAGCCACGGAGCCGATCCGCGCCGTGCGTCTCCTCGAGGACGTCCCGCTGCTGCTCGTCGCGGGCGGCGCGGACGCGATCGTGACGCCCGCGGATGCCGACCGCCTCGCCGCCGCGGCGCCCGAGGGCACCCGCCGCCTCGTCGTCGCGGGCGCCGGCCACGGGGATGCCCACGCCACCGATCCGGCCGCGTGGGAGGACGCCGTGGCGACCCATCTCCGGTCCGCCTTCGAGGTGGCCCGATCGTAGGAGGGACGGGCCGGACCCGCCCCCTATACTGCAGGCAAGACGCCGTCGGGGGTCGGGGCACGCGCGCCCGACGTGGTGCGGCAAATCGATCCGGGAGGTCGAATGGCCGGCAAGGTCCTCGTCGTCGATGACGACGCGAGTGTCCAGCGACTCCTCCAGTACACCCTCAAGCAGGAGGGGTACGAGGTGCTCATCGCCGCGAGCGGGGCGGACGGTCTCGCGCTGTGGCAGCGGGAGTCGCCGTCACTGATCCTGCTCGACGCCATGCCCCAGGGCGTGGACGGCTTCGAGGTCGCGACACGGATCCGCGCCGAGGAAGGCCAGGGTCAGCACGTCCCGATCATCATGCTGACGTCCGACAAGGACGTGCAGCAGCGGGTGCGGGCGCTCCGTGCCGGCGCCGACGACTACCTCATCAAGCCGTTCCATCCCGCGGAGCTGCTCGCGCGGATGAAGTCGCTCATCGCGCGCTTCGCGCCCAGCGACACGCTCATGGGCCGCCCGCCGATGGGCCGCGTCCACGCCTACTACGGCGCGAAGGGCGGCGTGGGCACGACGACGATCGCGATCAACGCGGCGATCGCGCTCCAGGGCCTCGGGCGGCGGGTCTGCCTCGTGGACGGCAACCTCCAGTTCGGCGACCACCGCGTGTTCCTCGACCTCGGCCTCGACCGCAAGGGCATCGTGGACGTGGTCAGCGCGCCGGCGATGGACGCGGACCTCGTGAAGTCGATCGTCCAGACCCACGACTCGGGCGTCGACCTGCTGCTCGCGCCGCCCACGCCCGAGTCCGCCGACCTCGTCTCGGCCGCGCACATGCACCAGATCCTCGAGATCCTGGCGAGCATGTACGACTACGTGATCGTGGACATCGACAAGCGGCTCGACGACCTCAACCTCATGGTCCTCGACGTCGCGGAGACGATCTTCGCGGTGATGACCGCCGACCTGTCGTGCCTCAAGAACGTCCGGCTCGTGCTCGAGACGATCGGCCACCTGGGCTACGAGGGGAACAAGCTCAAGCTCGTCCTCAACCGGTCCAACGCGTTCACCGGCATCAACGTCAAGAGCGCCGAGGGCGCGCTGCGGCGGCCGATCGAGCTCCAGATCGTGAACGAGTACCGGGGCGCGATCTCCGCGCTCAACTCCGGCGCGCCGTTCATGGTCTCGAAGGCGGACTCGGTGCTCGGGCGGTCGGTGCTCGACTTCGCGCGTGCCGTCGACAAGTCGTCCGGCGAGGCCGTCGCGCAGCTGGCGCCGGTCGCGGGTCGCTGATCGGCGGGATCGCCCATGCCGCGGTGAGCGGCAGATAAGTCCGGGGTGAGCGGCGCCGCCTACCGTGGCGCCCGTGCTCGCGACCCTGCTCTCCGCCACCCTCAACGGGATCACCGGCCGCGTCGTCCGGGTCGAGGTCGACGTCGCCCCGGGCCTGCCCGGGTTCACGATCGTCGGCCTGCCGGACGCCGCGCTGTCCGAGGCCCGGGAGCGCGTCCGCGGCGCGCTGCGCAACGCCGGCTATCACCATCCGCCGCGCCGGATCACGGTGAATCTCGCGCCCGGCGGAGCTCCGGAAGGCCGGGGCCTCGCTCGACCTCGCGATCGCGATCGGCATCCTGCTCGGCTCCGAGCAGCTCCGCGCCGGTCCGGCCGGGCTCGCGCTGGTGGGGGAGCTCGGCCTCGGCGGCGAGGTGCGCCGGGTCCCGGGCGTCCTGCCGATGTGCCTCGCACTGGCGCGCCGGGGCGTCGGACGCGTCATCGTCCCGGGGGAGGCCATCGGCGAGGCCCGCCTCGCGGGCGGGATCGATGCCCTGCCGGCGGACACGGTCGCCGAGGCGGCCGCGCTCGTGCGCTCGTCGCGGACGCGTCGTGCCGCGCCGCTGCCCCTGCCCCGCGCGACCAACGGCATCGATGTCGGGCGCGGCGAGGGCGAGGCAGCACGCACGGTTCCCGACGGGGTCGTGGACCTCGCCGACGTGCGGGGCCAGTCCACCGCCCGGCGCGCGCTCGAGATCGCCCTCGCGGGCGGCCACGCGATGCTCCTCATCGGGCCGCCCGGCGCCGGGAAGACGCTCCTCGCCCGGACGATCCCCGGGCTCCTGCCGGACCTCGACGACGAGGCGGCGCTCGCGGCGACGGTCGTGGCCTCCGTCGCGTCGGGCGCGCCGGTCAGCGACCTCGTGCGCCGTCCGCCGGTCCGTGCACCCCACCACACCACCTCGTATGCCGGGATGGTGGGCGGCGGGCCGCGGCTCTCGCCCGGAGAGGTGACCCTCGCCGACCAGGGCGTGCTGTTCTGCGACGAGCTGCCCGAGTTCGGCCGCGACGTCCTCGAAGCGCTGCGCCAGCCGCTCGAGGACGGGAGCGTGTCCGTCGTGCGCGTCGGGCGGGCCGAGACGTTTCCCGCGCGGTTCACGTTCGTGGCCGCGATGAACCCGTGCCCGTGCGGCCAGTTCGGGTCGGGCGACCGGTCGTGCACGTGTCCGCCCGGCGTCCCCGAGCGGTACCTGCGGCGCGTGTCGGGTCCGCTCCGCGACCGGGTCGACCTGTGGGTGGCCGTGGACCGCGTCCCGCCCGCGACGATCGTGTCCGGACCGGCGCCCGAGCCCTCGGAGACGGTCGCGAGCCGGATCGCGGCGGCGCGAGCCCGCCAGGCGGCCCGCAACGGCCGGATTGCCGAACGCCCGGATCGCGGGCCGTGCGCTCAGGGATGCGTGCCGTCTCGCGCCGGGCTCGGTGACGAGGGCCGTGCTCCTCGCCGAGCGCGAGGGCCTGTCCGGCCGGGGGACGGACCGGCTGCTCCGCGTGGCGCGAACGATCGCCGACCTCGCGGGCGACGAGGCCGTTGGCGCGGTCCACCTCGACGAGGCGGCCCGCTTCCGCGCCCCGGTGGACCGGATGGCCGTCGGGCGGGCCGGCTGATGCTCGGCGTCGGGCGATGGGGCCCGCGAGGCCGCGACGAGGCGCCCGCCCTCGGCGGGCCCGGGATGGCGATGCCCGACGGCGCGGACGTCGGCGGCCGCGTCACGTCGGTCGACGCGGCCGAGCGCGACGCGTGGGTCGTCCTGGTGGAGTCCGAGGGCGTCGGGCCGGTCACGTTCGGGCGGCTCATCGGGGCGTACGGGACCGCCCGCGGCGTGCTCCTCGCCGCGTGCGAGCCCGGCGGCGTCGCGAGGCTCGTGGAGGCGGCCGCGGACGCCGACGGCGGGCGCGGGTTCCCGGCCGAGACCGCCCGGGCGATCGCGACGGCTGCCGCCAACCCGGCCCCGATCCTGGACCCGGTCCGGCGCAGCGGCGTCGAGCGTCGTGGTCCTGGCGGACGACGCGTATCCGGCGCGGCTCCGACGCGTGGCGCTGCCCCCGCCGGTCCTGTACGCTGCGAGGATCGGCGTCGTCGATGGACCGCGAGCGCGCGGTCGCGATCGTCGGCACCCGACGCCCGACGGCCATCGGCCGCAACACCGCGGCGCGGATCGCGGACGCGGTGGCCGGCCTCGGGGCGACGGTCGTCTCGGGCCTCGCGATGGGGATCGACGGGGCGGCCCACGCCGCCGCCATCGGTGCGGACGCGCCGACGGTCGCCGTGATCGGCGGGGGACACGACCGGCTGTACCCGGCCGCCCACCGCGGCCTCGCCCGGCGCATCGTCGACGGCGGCGGAGCGGTGGTCAGCGAGTTCGCCCCCGAGACCGTGCCGTCGCGGGGCACGTTCCCGCGCCGGAACCGGATCATCAGCGGCCTCGCGGACGCGACGGTCGTCGTCGAGGCCGGTGCGCGGAGCGGGGCGCTGACCACCGCGGCCTGGGCGCTCGAGCAGGGCCGCGACCTGTTCATCGTCCCGGGGCGACTCGACGACCCGTCGGTCGCCGGGTGTCTCGCCTTCCTGCGCGAGGGCGGACCCGACGCGAGGATCGTCGCGGGCATCCCGGAGCTCCTCGACGACCTCGGGCTCGTCGGCGTGGCGCCCCACGCGAAGGCGAGCGCGGACCGGGGCGGGCACGAGGCCGGACCGAGCGTCCACGGAGGCCGTGCTCGTGTCGCTCCCGCCCGTCGCGCGAGCGATCGCCCGGGAGGTCGTCGCCGGCCGGACGAGCGTCGACGAGCTCGTCACCGCGACGGGCCTCGGCGGGGCCACGGTGCTCGGGGCCATCACCGCGCTCGAGGTCCGCGGCCTCCTCGTCGAGACGTTCGGCAGGTATCGCGCGGCGGGCCCGCTCGCCGCCGCGGCGGGTCGCCCACGGCCACACGTGCCGCGCGTCGGGCGCCTCGAACGGTCGCCGGCACGCGACCCGGAGCGGGCGGCCTGACCGCGTCGAGACGGGCCATGGGCGCCGGGGCGCGACCGGCCGGATCCCGGCCCCGGTGGTATTCTTCCGGTCATTCCGGCAGCCGGGCTCGAGCCCCCGATCGATGCCTCGCGGCTGCCGCCCGACGCTCCTGGCACGCGGCGTCGGCAGCCTGGAGGACGACGTATTGCGGAAACCCGGTGCCCTGCTGCTCGCCGCGCCCGTGGTCCTCGGTGGTTTCGTCGCGTCAGTGGCGCGTCGCGGTCCCGTCGTCCGCGCGTCAGGCGTGCTCGGCATCGCGGCAACCGCGGCCATCCTCGTCGCCGTCGCCCTCCCCCCGGCGTCCGGCGTCGCGGTTCCCGTCTCGCAGCCCGCCCCCGTGTCGGCCGCGCTGTTCGTCTCGATCGGCACCGCGCACGATCCGTCGTCGCCGTTCCGGGTCGAGTTCGACCAGCCGATGGACCGCGCGTCCGTGAGCCGAGCGCTCCGTCTCGAGCCCTCCGCCCCGTACACGATCACCTGGGACGCCGCGGGGCGGGTCGCCACGCTCGTGCCCACGACCGCGTGGACGCCGGACACGCTCTACCGCGTGCAGGTCGGCCCGGCGGCACGCAGCGCCGAGGGCGGGGCGCTCGCGGCACCCGTGCGCAGCGTGGTCCTCACCGATGGCGCGGGCATCGTCGACCTCGCGCCCACGATGGCGACGCCGACGTCCGTCCGCCTGAACACCTCGTTCCGCATCCGGCTCGACCGGCCGGCGACGGCTGCGGCGGTGCAGGCCGCGATCCGCTCCTATCCGCCGCTCGCGGGCGACCTCGTCGCGGAGGCGACGCCGGGCGTCTTCCGGTTCGAGCCGTTCGGCACGCTGGCACCCGACACCGACTACCGCCTGTGGCTCGAGGGGCTCGTGGACACCTCCGGGGTCCCGTTCCAGCCGATGGACGCGGTCAAGGTCCACTCGGTCGCCGCGCCGGCCGTGACGTCGATCCGGCCGCGGGACGACGCCACCCGCGTGAAGCGCAAGGCGACGATCACGCTCCGGTTCTCCCTGCCGATGGACCGGTCGCGAACCGCTGACGCCGTGCACGTGACCGCGGACGGCAAGGCCGTGGCCGGGCGCGAGACCTGGTCCCGGGACGGCAGGACGCTCGTGTTCCACCCGAAGAAGCAGCTCCCGTACGGGGCCAAGGTCACCGTCAGCGTGGACCGGACCGCTCGATCCGCGGCCGGCGCCGACGTCGGCGGCACGACCCGCGCCAGGTTCGCGGTCGTCCCGAAGCCGGCGGTCGACGCGTTCGGCATCCCGACCGGCGCGGCAGGGGCCGTCAACGGCAGCTGGCTCGCGGTCGAGCAGTACTACCTGCGGCTCATGAACTGCACCCGGACCGGCGGCTGGGTCACCTCGTCGGGGGCGTGCTCGGGCCCAGGCGGCCGCGACGTCGCCGCGCTCAGCCTCAACGGGTCGATGTCGGCACGGGTCTCGCGGCCCTACGCCCGGCTGCTCGCGACCCGTGGCGCGTGCGACCACTTCATCGGCGGCAACCCTGGTGACCGCCTCCGCGCCGCGGGCTGGACCGGCTACAACTGGGGCGAGAACATCGGCTGCCGCAGCGGCAACCCGTACAGCGCCGTGCTCGGGACGCACCTGTTCTACCAGCGCGAGAAGCCGTACAACGGCGGCCACTACCGGAACCTCATGAACCCGGGCTTCCGCCAGGTCGGCATCGGCGTCTGGGTCTCGGGCGGCCGCGTCCGGCTGGTCATCGACTTCTACGGCGGCTGACCGGTCGTCCCCGACGGGATGGGACCATCGGGCCGGTGACGCGGGTCACCGGGCGGCCCAGCATGGCGACGTGATCCGCAACGTCTGCATCCACGTGTCCAACGAGCAGCCGCTCATGGCCGACCTGTACGAGCTGCCGAGCGCCGACGACGCCGGGCTCGTGTGCACCAACGTGCGCTCGATGGACGGCAAGCGGCCGGTGTTCATCGACGCCATCGGCTCGACGTTCTTCTTCCCGTACCACATCGTCCGGTTCCTCGAGATCCCCGAGGCCGAGATGGCGGCGCACCGCGCGTCGGGCGGCGGGATGCCGGGACGAGCCCGCCAGATGGTCACGACGCAGCCCGACGGCGGCGACGCCGCGGACGACGGCGCACGGCCTGCCGGCCGACGACGCCGCGCACGCGGACGGGAAGAACCGGTCGCTCCTGCCGGTCGCCGTCAGCGCCCCGGAGCCCGGCCCGGACGAGGACGCCGACCTCGAGCTCGAGATCGACGAGGGCTTCCTCCAGCGCATCCGCGACATCTGACCGCGTCCGCTTCGGCCCTTCGGGCCGGGGTCGTCGACGGGGATCGGATAAGCGGGCGGCAAGTGGGCCGGTGCTACACTCCCGGCCGCCATGCCCAAGCATCTCGTGATCGTGGAGTCGCCCGCCAAGGCGCGGACGATCGAGCGCTACCTCGGTTCGGACTACCAGGTCCTCGCGTCGTACGGCCACGTCCGCGACCTGCCCGAGAACCCGGGCAAGGGCAAGTTCGGCGTCGACGTCGACCACGACTTCGAGCCCGACTACGTGATCCCCGACGACCGGCGCAAGCAGGTCTCCGCGATCGAGAAGGCCGCCCGCGGCGCCGACGACGTCTGGCTCGCCAGCGACCTCGACCGCGAGGGCGAGGCGATCGCGTGGCACGTGGCCGAGGCCGCCAACGTCCCCCAGGCGAAGCGCCGCCGGGTCACCTTCAGCGAGATCACCGAGGGCGCGATCCGCGAGGCGTTCGCCAGCCCGCGCGACATCGACCAGGACCTCGTCGACGCGCAGCAGGCGCGCCGGATCGTCGACCGCCTCGTCGGGTACACGCTGAGCCCGCTCCTGTCGCGCAAGGTGCGCGGTGGCCTGTCGGCCGGCCGCGTGCAGTCGGTCGCGGTGCGGATGGTCGTCGAGCGCGAGCGCGAGATCCGGGCGTTCACGGCACGCGAGTACTGGACGCTCGAGGCGCTGCTCGCGACGGCGGACGGGACGACGTTCACGGCCGACCTCGTGCGGATCGACGGCAAGGCCGTCGACGTCGGCGACGGCGAGACCGCCGAGCGGCACGCGGCCGCGATCCGCGCCCTGTCGCCGGTCGTCGAGTCGCTCGCGACCCGCACCTCGAAGCGCAACCCCGCGCCGCCGTTCACGACCAGCACCCTCCAGCAGGAGGCGAGCCGCAAGCTCGGCTTCAGCCCCAAGCGGACGATGTCGATCGCCCAGCGGCTGTACGAGGGCGTTGACACGCCGGACGGGCACGTCGGCCTCATCACCTACATGCGGACGGACTCGACCGCGATCGCCGGCGTGGCGATGGCCGAGGCGCAGCAGGTGATCAAGGACCGCTTCGGCGAGCGCTACGGCACCGGCAAGGGCCGCTTCTACAAGACGAAGGCGAAGGGCGCCCAGGAGGCGCACGAGTCGGTCCGGCCGACGTCGTTCACGCGGGACCCGGACTCGATGCGCGCACACCTCAAGGCCGAGGAGCTGCGGCTCTACCGGCTCATCTGGCAGCGCGCGATCGCGTCCCAGATGGCGCCCAAGGAGCTCGAGACCTCGACCGCGGAGCTGGTCGGCGGGCCGTACCGCCTGCGCGCCTCGGCCACGCGGACGCTGTTCGACGGCTTCGCCCGGGTCTACACCGAGGGGCTCGACGACGCCGCCGAGGAGGCCGAGCAGACGCTCCCGCCGCTCAAGGAGGGCGAGGTCACCGCGGTCCGCGAGGTCACCCCGACCCAGCACTTCACCGAGCCCCCGCCCCGCTACACCGAGGCGACCCTGATCAAGGCGCTCGAGGAGCACGGCATCGGCCGGCCGTCGACGTACGCGGCCACCATCTCGACGATCCTGGAGCGCGGCTACGTCCGCGTGGAGGAGCGCCGGCTCCACCCCGAGGAGATCGGGGAGATCGTCACGGACCTGCTCGTGGCCCACTTCGGCGAGTACGTGGACCTCGCGTTCACGGCCCGCATGGAGGAGGAGCTCGACGAGGTCGCCCGTGGCGAGCGCGAGTGGGTCCCGCTGCTCCGCGCGTTCTTCGGCCCGCTCAAGACGCGCGTCGACGAGAAGCGCAAGGAGCTCAAGCGGGCGGACTTCACCACCGAGGCCACCGACGAGGTGTGCTCCGAGGGCCACCCGATGGTCATCCGCCTCGGTCGCAACGGCAAGTTCCTCGCCTGCTCGACGTACCCCGACCACAAGGAGACGCGGCCGCTCCCCGGCGAGGAGGCCCCGAAGCTCGAGGGCGACGGCGAGACGTGCCCCACGTGCGGCGAGGGGACGCTGACCACGAAGCGCGGCCGCTTCGGCGCCTTCGTCGGCTGCTCGCGCTACCCCGACTGCACGTACATCCGCAAGGACGGCCCGCCGCCCCCGGACCAGCTGCCGTTCGAGGTCACCTGCCCCAAGAACGGCGACGGGACGCTCATCGCGCGTCGCGCCCGGCGCACCGGGAACGTCTTCTGGGGGTGCTCGAACTACCCGAAGTGCGACTTCACCAGCAACGACGAGCCCACGGGCGCCACGCACGACATCCACACCGACGGCAAGGGTGCGGTCGTCAAGCGGGGCGAGGCCGGCCTGTGCATGACCTGCGGCGCGGAGGTGCCGCTCCCGGAGGGCCCGCTCGCCGGGCTCAAGCTCCCGGGCGGCCCGCCCAACGCGGCGGCGCTCGAACGACCGGCGCGCGGCGCGCGGCGCGGTGGTGGTGGTCGGACCGCGGGTCCGCGTCGCGGGGGCCGCACGGGCGGTGCGCCGCGCTCCGGGGCCGGGACCCGGCGCGCCTCCGCGTGAGCGTGGCCCCGGCTCGGGCTGCAACCCGCGGGGCCGCGGCGGCGTGAGCGCCTCCTCCGACGACGCGCTGGGGCGCTTCATGCGCTCGCTCGAGGCGCGCGACACCTCGCCCAACACGCGTCGCTCGTACGAGTCGACCGTGACCGCGTACCTCGCCTGGATCGACGAGCGGGGAGCGGACTGGCGCGCGCCGGGGCGGACGGTCCTGCGCGCCTACCTCTCCGACCTGACCGACGGCCACGCGAAGACCTCCGTCGCCCAGCGCCTGGCCGCGATTCGCGCGTTCTACCGGTTCAGCGCGCGGTCGGGGCTCGTGCCCGGCGACCCGTGGGGCGCGATCGCCACGCCGAGGCTCCCGCGGCGCCTGCCGAAGGTGCTCGAGGTCGAGCAGGTCGAGGCGCTGCTCGCGGTGATCGACGACGACCTCGACCGGATCGACGCCGCCGGCGGGGGAACGACGGGCATGGGCCGCGGACGGCACGACGCGGACCTCGCCCGCGCGATCGCCCTGCGCGACCGGGCGCTCGTCGAGACCGCGTACGCGGCGGGCCTGCGGATCAGCGAGCTCGCGGCCGCGGACCTCGCGAGCCTCGACCTCCGGCGCGGCCAGATCCGCGTCCTGGGCAAGGGGCGCAAGGAGCGGATCGGGCTGCTGGGGTCGCCTGCCCGCGAGGCGCTGCGCGCCTACCTCGACGAGGCCCGCCCCGTCCTCGCCCGCCGGGCGCCCGCGGGCGGCGAGGAGCTGTCGGCCGTCTTCCTCAACCACCACGGCGGTGCGCTCGGCGTCCGGGGGCTCCGCGGCCGCCTGGACCGCCTGCGCCGCGCGGCGGGCCTCCCCGAGGGCGTGAGCCCCCACACGCTGCGCCACAGCTTCGCGACCCACCTCCTCGAGGGCGGGGCGGACCTGCGGGTCGTGCAGGAGCTCCTGGGCCACGAGAGCCTCGCCACGACCCAGATCTACACCCACGTGTCGCCGGGCCGCCTGCGCGAGGCCTACCGGGACGCGCACCCCCGGGCACGGTCGACCTGATGGAGGACGAGGGCACGATCACCGGCGCGTCCACGGCCGGCGACGCAGTCGTCGGGCGGCGAAGCGCCCGAGGACCCGGGCCGGCCCGGCTCGTCGCGGACCCGTGCCCTCGCGCGGGCCGGGATCACGGTCACGCTCCTGTTCCTCGTGTCGCGGATCCTGGGCTACCTGCGCTACGTCGTCATCGCGAACGCGGTCCCGGACCCGAGCCAGCTCGACTCGTTCTTCGCGGCGTTCCGGATCCCCGACTTCCTGTTCCAGCTGGTCGCGGCCGGCGCGCTCTCGTCGGCGCTGATCCCCGTCATCGCGGGCCTGTTCGCGACCGAGCAGGAGGCGCGGGCGTGGCGGGTCGTCTCGACGGTCACGACGCTCATGCTCAGCGCGCTCCTGGTGCTCGCGGGTGTCGTCCTGCTGTTCGCCCCGCAGCTCGTCGCGTTCATCACCCCGGGCTTCGACGCGGACGAGCTGGCGCTCACGACCGAGCTCACCCGGATCATGGTCCTCTCGCCGCTGTTCCTGGCCGCGGGCGCGGTCGCGACGAGCGCCCTCAACGCGCGCGGCCGGTTCGGCGCGGCCGCGGTCGCCCCGCTCGTCTACAACATCGCGATCATCCTCGGCGCGATCGTGCTCGTGCCGCTGTTCGGGATCAACGGCCTCGCCCTCAGCGTCGTGCTCGGCGCGGCGGGCCACGTGCTCGTCCAGCTGCCGTCGCTCGCCCGGATCGGCGCCCGGATCCTGCCCCGGCTCGAGCTCGGGGACCCCGAGGCGCGCAAGGCGCTGATCCTCATGGCGCCCCGGGCGCTCGGCCTCGGCGCGACGCAGGTCGTGTTCCTCGTCATGACCGGCCTCGCGTCCACGCTCGGCGAGGGCTCGATCGCCGTCTTCAACTTCGCCTTCGCTGTCCTCCAGATCCCGATCGGCGTGATCGGCGTGCCGCTGGGGGTGGTCCTGCTCCCGTCGCTGTCGCGCGAGGCCGCCACCGGCGGCATGGACGCCTTCCGGCGGCTGCTCGTCCGCGGCCTGTCGA
This sequence comes from uncultured Chloroflexia bacterium, assembly GCA_963768035.1. Taxonomy (GTDB): domain Bacteria; phylum Chloroflexota; class Limnocylindria; order Limnocylindrales; family CSP1-4; genus CAIXZV01. The sequence goes on along the minus strand of CAVYGJ010000007.1, from coordinate 225,166 downwards.
TGCTCGGCCTCGTGATGATCGCGGTCGCCGCGCTCGGGATCGTCGTGGCCGAGGACGTGACCCGGCTCCTGTTCGACTACGGGTCGATCGGCGACAGCGCGCTGGAGCTGACCGCGAGGACGCTCGCCGTGTTCCTCGTCGGGCTGACGGCGCACTCGCTCATCGCCGTCGTCGCGCGGGCCTTCTACGCGCTCCAGGACACCGCGACGCCCGTCGCCGCCGCGCTGCTCGCGGTCGTGGTCAACATCGTCGTCGCGAACGCGCTCGTGGGCCAGTACGGCGTCGCGGGCCTCGCCGCCGCGATCGCCGTCGCCGCGTGGCTGGAGCTGCTGATGCTCGTCGTGCTCCTGCGGCGGCGCGTCCCGGGCCTCGGGCTGGGGCACGTCGCGGTCGTGATGACGAAGGCGCTCGTGGCATCGGCGCTCGGCGCCGCGGTCGCGTGGCTCGTGTACGAGGCGCTCCTGGGCGCGTGGGGCGAGGACCCGGGCTTCCTGCTCCTGCTCGTCCGCACGGCGATCACCACGATCTGCGGCGGCGTTGTCATCCTCGCGGCGTCGGCTGCGTTGCGGATCGAGGAGCTGCGCACTATCGTCGGGCTCGTGGTCGACCTCCTCCGCCGAAAGGGCCGCGCATGACGGCCAGCCCGCCCGAGGCCGCCCCCGGCGGGACCGACGGCGCCGGGTCGCCCGACGTCGCTGACCTGGGACGCGTTCGTCGAGGGGAACCCGCTCGGCTCCTATCTCCAGCTCGACGGCTGGGCGCGCGTCAAGGCCGTCAACGGCTGGTCGGCGCGTCGCCTGCTCGACGCGCCGGGCGGCGCCGGCGCCCAGGTCCTCCTCCGGCGCCCGGGGCCGCTGCCCTGGGCGTTCGCCTACGCGCCGCGCGGCCCGGTCCTCGCGTCGTGGGACGCGGCGACCGTCGCGCGCTTCACGGACCTCGCCCGGGACGGCCTGCGCGGCGCGGGCCGGGTCAGCCACCTGCGCGTGGACCCCGAGATCGAGCGGGGCGGCGACCGTGACGTCGACGGAGCCGTCACGGGAGCCCTCGAGGCCGCGGGCTGGCGCGCCGCTGCCGGCGATCCAGCCCGTCTCGACCCGGGCGATCGACCTCGCGGCCGACGAGGACGCCCTGTGGGGCGACCTGCGCAAGAAGTGGCGCCAGTACGTGAACAAGGCCCGCTCGGGCGGCGTGCGCGTCGTGGACGCCGGCCCGGAGCGCCTCGACGAGTTCTACTCGATCTACCGCGAGACCGCGGACCGGGCCGGGTTCCTGATCCGGGCGAAGTCCGCCTACCGCGACGTGTGGGACGCCTACGGCCCCGCCGGCCGTGCCCGCCTGCTGTTCGCGGAGCTGGCCGACGGGACGCCGGTCGCGACGCTGTTCCTCGTCCGCGCCGGGTCCCGCGTCGTGGAGCCCTACGGCGGGATGACCCAGGCCGGCGCGGAGAGTCGCGCGAACTACCTGCTCAAGTGGGAGGCGATCCGGAGCTCGAAGGAGCAGGGCGCCACGAGCTACGACCTGTGGGGCCTCGCCCACGCGGGCATCGCCCACTTCAAGACGGGCTTCGGCGGGCGCGAGATCCACTACGTCGGGGCGTGGGACCTCGTGCTCGACCCGCTTGGCCGCCGCACGTTCGCGGTCGCCCAGGGCACCCGCGTCCGCGTCGAGCGCTTCCGTCACGGCCTTCGCGGCGGTGGCGGGCAGTCGGCCGCGGGATACGGGGGCGACGGCGGGGGAGACGCGTGACCGACGTCCGGCGCCTCGAGGGCGCGGACCTCGACGGCTGGGACGCCGCGGCGGTCGACGTCGAGGGCGGCCACGTCCTCCAGTCACGGGCGTGGGCGGCGCATCGCGAGGCGACGGGCTGGGAGGCGCGCTTCCACGCGGTCGGCGACACCCGGGCGCTCGTGCTCGTCCGGCCGTGGCGGATGGTCGGCGGCGGCTCGGCGTACGTGCCCCGTGGCCCGGTGCTCGCGGGTGCTCCCTGGACGGGCGACGGCACCGGGATCGAGGTCGGCCGGGCGCTCGCCGCGCTCGCGGTCCACCTGTCCGACACCGGCACCGACGTGCTCGCGGCCGATCCCGAGGTGGCGGCCGACGACGAGGCCTACCGGCGCGCGCTCGACGCCGTCGGGTTCCACGGCATCCCCGAGATCCAGCCGTCGCGTCACCGGATGGCGATCCCGATGCCCGCCGGCACGGACGAGGCCGCGCTCATGGACGGCATCGCGAAGGCGACCCGGCAGCGGATCCGGCGCGCCGAGCGCGACGGCGTCGTCGTCGTGCGCTGGGACGCCGCCTCGACGGAGCTCGAGGGCCAGGTCCGCGCGACGGAGGAGGGGAGCGAGGCCCTCCGGCGGTTCTACGCCCTGCTCCGCGAGACGGGCGACCGGCGCGGGTTCGGGTTCGCGGGTCCCGAGGAGTTCGTGAGCTGGTGGACCCGGGCGCTCGCCGCCGGCCACCTCGTCTACCTCGAGGCGCGCGAGGGTGCGGCGGACGGCGACGTCCTCGGCGGGCTCGTCCTGTATCGCCACGGGCGACGGCTGTCGACGGCCCACAGCGGCGACCGCGCCGAGCGGCGGCGTGACCACCCCGGCGCGATGCACCTCCTGCGCTGGCGGGCCATCCAGCTCGCGCTCGCCGAGGGCCGGACGGAGATGGACCTCGGCGGCGTCGACGTGGCCGGCGCCCGGCGGATCCCGGTGGAGGGCGAGCCGACGTTCGGCCTGTACGAGCACAAGCAGTCGTTCGGCGCGTCCTGGGTGGCGCTCGCCGGGGCGCAGGAGCGCGTCGCACGCCCGTGGCGGTACGCGCTCGGGCGGGGCATGTCGCGGCTCGAGCGCGCCGTCAGCCCGGCCCGGACCGCCCGATGACCGACGACCCCAGCGTCGCGGACCTCGTCGCCGCCTCGGAGCCTGCCGAGCCGCGGCCGCTCGGCGGGCTGCTGACCCGCCTCGGTGATGCGGGCCTCGTCCGCGGCGCGCGGCGGGACGACCTCCCGATCGGCGTGAACGGCCTCGCGGACATCGCCGTCCGGGGCGTCGTGGAGGACTCGCGGCTGGTGGGGGAGGGAACGCTGTTCGTCGCGGTGCCCGGGTTCCACGTGGACGGCACGGAGTACGTGGAGCAGGCGGCGTCGGCCGGCGCGGCGGCGGCCATCGTGGAGCACGCCGTGCCGGCCGCGCACGTCGCGCAGCTCGTCGTCGGCACGTCGCGGCAGGCGCTCGCGCACGCGGCGGGCTGGTGGTACGACGACCCGTCGCGCCGGCTCGGCGTCGTCGGGGTCACCGGCACCGACGGCAAGACGACGACCTCGTTCCTCGCGCTCGCCGCACTCGAGGCCGCCGGGATCTCGACGGGGCTCGTGGGCACGGTCGAGACGAAGGTCGGCGAGACCCGCGAGCGCCACGAGGCGCACGTCACGACGCCCGGCGCCCCCGAGCTCCAGGCGACCCTCGCCGCGATGGCCGCCAACGGGAACGCCGCGGTCGTGCTCGAGACGACCTCGCACGCCCTGGCGCTGGACCGCGTGCTGGGCGTCGCCTACGACGCTGCGATCTTCACAAATCTTACCCACGAGCACCTCGACCTCCACGGGTCGTTCGAGGCCTACCGCGCGGCCAAGCTGCGGCTGTTCGCGGCGCTCGCCGAGGGTCCGGCGAACCCGGCGAAGACGGTCGCGGGCCGCCCGTGGCCAAAGGTCGCCGTCGTCAACCACGACGACCCGGCCGCCCCGTGGTTCGAGGCCGCGGGCCGCGAGGCCGGGGCGACGGTCGTCACGTACGGCGCGGGGGCGGACGCGCAGGTCAGGGCGACCGGCGTGGAGGAGGACGCGAGCCGGCTCCGCGTCCGGTACGCGGCTCCTTCCGGCGACGCGGCGCTCGAGCTCCGGCTCGCGGGGCGCTTCAACGTCCACAACGCGCTCGCGGTCGTTGCCCTGGGCGAGGGCCTCGGGCTCGACCCGGCGGCGGTCCGCGCAGGGCTCGAGGGCGTCGACGGGCGTTCCCGGCCGGATGGAGCGGATCGACCAGGGCCAGCCGTTCGGGGTCGTCGTCGACTACGCGCACTCCCCGGCATCCCTCGCGACGGTGCTCGACCTGCTGGCGCCGCTTGCCGCGGCGAGGGGCGGCGGGCTCGTCGCCGTGTTCGGCTCGGGCGGCGAGCGCGACACCGCGAAGCGGGCGCGGATGGGCCGGATCGCGGGTGAGCGCTGCCGGCTCGTCGTCGCGACCGACGAGGATCCCCGGGGCGAGGACCCCAACGCGATCATCGAGGAGATCGTCGCCGGGCGCCGAGGCGGCGGGCCGCCGCCGTGGCGTGGACGTGCTCGCGATCCCGGACCGGCGCGCCGCGATCGGGGCGGCGTTCGAACGGGCGGCGCCCGGCGACCTCGTCCTGCTCGCCGGCAAGGGCCACGAGCCGACGATCCTGTACGCGGACCACGCGCTGCCGTGGGACGAGGCGGCAGTCGCCCGCGCGACCCTCTCGGCGATGGGCTGGGCCGACTCGCGATAGGCTGCCCGCGATGCGCGGCTGCCTGTTCACCCTCCTGCTCGGCGCGGCCGCGGTCGCGCTCCTCGTCACCATCGGCCTCCCGCAGGTCTACGCGGGCGTCGTGACGGGCGCGCTCACGGCGGCGGGCCTCCACTCGGACGACACGACGGTCCACGTCGAGAGCGACCCGCCGACGGACCTGCTGGGCTTCCACGCGGACACGGTGACCGTCAGCGCGACGGACGCGACCTTCCGCGACATGCACATCGGGTCGCTCGAGCTGGAGCTCCACGACGTCGCGGTCCTCGACCGCACCGCGGAGGGCGTCGAGGGCACGCTGTCCGACGTCGCCGTCACGCTGTCCGACGGGTCGGACGTGACGCTCGACGAGATCACGATCAAGGGTGACGCGGACCAGATCACGGCGAGCACCGTGATCCCGGGCGCCGACGTCGAGCGGATGATCGCCGACGTCGCCGAGGACAGGATCGGTACCCGCCCGAAGTCGGTGACGCTGTCGCGGCCGGACCGGATCACGATCGACGTCGGCATCGACGTGAAGGGCACGCTCGACGTCAACGCGGCCGGCGACCTCGTGCTCGTCCTCCCCGACAGCGTGCTCCCCGGCGGCGAGGTCGTGCTCCTCCAGGGCGGCACGGACCTCCCGATCCGCCTCACCGACGTGCGGGTCACCACCGCTGGCGACCTGCGCCTCACGGGCGACCTCTCGATCGGGATCCTCGGCTGAGCCGGTCGGGCGGCCCGGGAGGCGCCGTTCGGGCCCGTTCCCGCACGCGGTAGACTCGAAGGCATGGCCGAGCCCGTCGTCCGCGATCCCGAGGTACCCCTCGAGAAGCCGCGCGCGACCGCGCCCGCCGCAGCACGCCGCGGTCCCCGTCGCGAGGGCGTTGCGGGCGGCGCCACCGCGGCCGCGAAGGCCCCGGCGTGGAACCTCGAGGCGCTGCGCAAGGACCTCCACAAGGCGCTCAAGGCCCAGCACCCGCAGGTCGACCTCACGATGGTCGACAAGGCGTTCGACCTCGCCGTCGAGGCCCACTCCACGCAGGTCCGGGCGTCGGGCGAGCCGTACGTCACGCACCCCATCGCGTCGGCGCAGATCCTCGCCGAGCTGGGCATCGACCCGGTCGCGGTCAGCGCCGCGCTCCTGCACGACGTGCCCGAGGACACCGAGTACAGCCTCGCCGACGTCGAGGACCAGTTCGGGCCCGAGGTCGCCCACCTCGTCGACGGCGTCACCAAGCTGTCCAAGTTCAGCACCCACAGCCACGAGCAGCAGCAGGCCGAGAACATCAGGAAGATGTTCCTCGCGATGGCGGACGACATCCGCGTCGTCCTCATCAAGCTCGCCGACCGGCTCCACAACATGCGCACGCTCGGCGCCCTCAAGACCGAGAAGCAGCAGCGGATCGCCCGCCAGACGATGGAGATCTACGCGCCGCTCGCGGAGCGGCTCGGGATCTGGCAGATCAAGTGGGAGCTCGAGGACCTCAGCTTCAAGGCGCTCGAGCCCGAGTCGTACCGCGAGCTGGCGAAGCTCCTCGACACCCGGCGCAAGGGCCGCGAGAGCTACATCGAGCGCGCGATCGAGGAGCTCCGGCCGAAGCTCGCGGCCGCCGGGATCGAGGCCGAGCTCCAGGGCCGCCCGAAGCACCTCTACAGCATCTGGAAGAAGATGCAGCGCAAGAGCGCGGAGTTCGGCGAGATCTACGACGTCTACGCCATCCGCCTGCTGGTCGACGAGGTGCGCGACTGTTACGCGGCCCTCGGCACCGTGCACGCGCTGTGGCGCCCGATCCCGGGCCAGTTCGACGACTACATCGCGGTCCCCAAGAACAACCTCTACCAGTCGCTCCACACGGCCGTGATCGCGCTCGACGGCAAGCCGCTCGAGATCCAGATCCGGACCCACGCGATGCACCAGGTCAGCGAGGTCGGCATCGCGGCCCACTGGCGCTACAAGGAAGGCTCCAAGGCCGAGCGCGACTACGACGCCAAGCTCGCCTGGCTCCGCCAGCTCATGGAGTGGCAGCGCGACGTCAGCGAGTCCGACGCCACCGAGTTCGTCGAGGGGATCAAGCTCGACATCTTCCAGGACCAGGTGTTCGTGTTCACGCCGCGGGGCGACATCAAGGACCTGCCGGCGGGCGCGACGCCGCTCGACTTCGCGTACCGGATCCACACGGACATCGGCCACCGCACGATCGGCGCGAAGGTCAACAACCGCCTCGTGCCACTCGACTACCGGCTCAAGAACGGCGACATCGTCGAGATCGTCACGACCAAGGGCGAGCACGGCCCGTCACGCGACTGGCTGAACCTCGTCCGGACCTCCCACGCCCGGGAGAAGATCCGCCAGTGGTTCAAGAAGAAGGACCGCGCGGAGAACATCGTCCACGGCCGCGAGTCGCTCGAGCGGGAGCTGCGGCGGCTCGCGAGGACGAACATCCAGACCGTCGGCCTCGACCGCGTCGCCGACGTGGCGAAGACGTACCAGCACGAGACCACCGACGACTTCTACGCGGCGATCGGCTACGGCGCGATCAGCGCGCAGCAGGTCGTCATGCGCCTGGGCGTCCTCGACGACGGCGCCTCGGCGCTGCCGACCGTCGCGCCGCAGCAGGCCGCCCGCACCGGCGGCGTCCGCGTCAAGGGGGTGGGGGACCTCCTCGTCCGGTTCGGCAAGTGCTGTCACCCGATCCCGGGCGACCCGATCACCGGGTTCATCACCCGCGGCAAGGGGATCACGGTCCACCTCCGGACGTGTCCCACGGTCATGAACGAGCGCGAGGTCACGCGGCTCATCGAGGTCGAGTGGGAGGCGGCGCCCGCGCAGACCTACCCGATCGCGATCCGCGTCGAGGCGTACGACCGGACGGGGCTCCTCTCGGACATCACCCAGGTCATGGCCGACAACAAGGTCAACATCCTGGCGGCGAACGTGGGCGTGAGCCCGGACCACACGGCCGAGGTGCTGATGACGCTCCAGGTGGCGTCGGTCGCCCAGCTGGCCAAGGTCATGAGCCGCGTCGAGCAGCTGAAGGACGTGCTCAACGTCCAGCGCGACCTGGGCTGACCCTCGTCAGGGGGTCCCGGCGCCGCCCGTCGCGCTCGAGGCCGCGCCGGACGCGCGCGCCCGCGACGGGCGTCGGCAGGTGCTGGCGCTTCGGGGACGCGGCCGCGGCCATCAACGGGACGCCGCGGCGGGCCTGGATCCGGCGGAGCCACACGAGCACGCCGAGGCCGGCGACGAGCGAGCCGACCCCGCCGACCGCGATCGCCGCGTCCACGCTGACCGACGACGCGATCCAGCCCATGAGCAGCCCGCCGAGCGGCGTGGAGCCCACGAACACCGTCGTGTAGACGCTGATCACGCGGCCGCGGAGCTCGTCCGGGACGGCGAGCTGGACGGTGGTGTTGGCGGTCGCGGCCATCGCGATCGCCCCGAAGCCCACGAACGTCATCGTGATCATCGCGACCGCGAAGCCGTGGACGAGCGAGGTGGCCAGGAGGGCGATGCCGAGGATGATCGCGCCGAGCGGGATGATCGCCGGGCGGGACCGGCCCGAGAACGCGATCCCGAGCGCGGCCACGAGCGACCCGATCCCGGTCGCCGTCATGAGGAACCCGTACCCGGTCGCGTCCGACTCGAGGACGACCCGCGCCAGCGCCGGGATGATCACGCCGAAGTTCATGCCGAACAGGGACACCACGCCCACCGACACGGTCGCGAGCAGGACCATGTCGTTGTGGCGGACGTAGCGCAGGCCGTCCGCGAGCGTGGAGCCCACCTCGCGGATCGAGCGTGGCCGGGTGTACGAGCCCACGTGGTGGAGCTCGTCCTGGCGCATCGCGAGGTAGGCGAGGATCACGGCGAAGAAGCTCAGCCCGTTGATGAGGAACGCCGGGCTCACGTTGCCGCCGAACAGGCCGATGGTGAGGCCGGCGATCGCCGGGCCGACGATGCGGGCGCCGTTGAAGATCGCGCTGTTGAGGGCGATCGCGTTGGGCACGTCCTCGCGCCCGACCATCTCGACGGTGAACGCCTGGCGGGTCGGCATGTCCACGGCGTTGGTGATGCCCAGGATGGTCGCGAGCACGAGGATGTGCCACACCTGCACGGTGTCGGTGACCGACAGCCCGAACAGGATGAAGGCGAGCGTCATCTGGATCGCCTGGGTCGTGATCAGCGTCGGCCGCTTGGGGAGGGCGTCGGCGATCAGGCCGCCGAACAGGCCGAGGATGAGCACCGGGAGGAAGGCGAGCGCGGTCGCCAGCCCGAGGATCAGCGGGTCGTTCGTGAGGTCGAGCACGAGCCACGCCTGCGCGACCTGCTGCATCCACGTGCCGACGAGGCTGACGAGCTGCCCGCCGAAGAACAGGCGGTAGTTGCGGTGGCGGAACGCCCGGCCGCCGTTGGCCAGCGCGAAGCCTCGACCGGGGCGGGGAGCGGCCCGGGTGGAGTCGGCGGTCATCGGGCCGGCGGCCCCTTCGGGCGCGGCGCGTGTGCCTCCGGCCCGTGGTTCGGGTCGCGCCCGGCGTCGATGTCGGCGAGGTGGCCCGCGAGGTGGTCGCGGCGGTCCTCGGCCTCGGCGATCATCGCCTCGAGGCGCCCGATCTTGCGCCGGATGGACGCGACCTGGCGGTCGATCCGGACGAGCGCGTCGGTGACGATCGCGCGGCGCTCGACCGGGTCGCTCGTGGTGCGGAAGTGCTGGCGGTTGCGCGCCCGCGCCTGCTCGTCCTCGAGCAGCTGCCCGATCTCGGCGAGCGAGAACCCGGCGTCATCGCGGAGGCCGCGGATGAACCGCAGGCGGTCGAGGTCCTCGCCGTCGTACAGGCGGTAGGCGCCGTCCGACCGGGCGGCGGGTGCGAGCAGCCCCAGCTCCTCGTAGTACCGGATCGCGCGTGGCGTCAGGCCGGTCTCCGCGGCGACCTCCTGGATGCGCAGGAGGTTGGTCGCGGGGGTGGGGTCGAGGGTCGTATCGGTCACCCGTCAAGTCTACCGCAACCTTCCCGTTCACGTAAACGTTAGGGATGGTTCCACGAGGGGGCTTGGTAGGGGGTGCTAGGCTGCGGGTCTTCGAGGCAACTCGCCCCGATGCGCCGCGTGGCCCCTCTTCGAACGGCCGTGCGCTCCGCAACACCTCGTTCGGGGAGCATGACAGGAGGCCACGCATGGCCACAGGCACAGTCAAGCGCGTCGTCGCAGACCGCGGGTTCGGCTTCATCGCCACCGACGACGACAAGGAGTTCTTCTTCCATCGGAGCGGCCTCGAGGCCGGCACCGAGTTCGAGTCGCTCAACGGCGGCGAGACCGTCGAGTTCGACGTCGAGGAGAGCCCCAAGGGTCCCCGCGCGATCCACGTCAAGAAGGCCTGACCGTCGGCGCGCGAGCGCCGTCACGACGACCAGCGGTCCGCCGCCCCGATCAGGGGCCGGCGGGCCGTTTTCGATTCCGGCGGGTCCGTTCGATTCCGACGACGCGCCGGCCGGCGGGCCATCACCGGCGGCTATCCTTGGCCCGATGGCATCCTTCCGCGCCCCCCGGGGCACCCGTGACCTCCTGCCCGACGAGCGGGCCGTGTTCGACCGCCTCCAGCGGATCGCGGCGAGCCTGACCCAGCGCTACGGCTACCGGCCGATCGAGACGCCGCTGTTCGAGCAGGCGGCCGTGTTCGAGCGGGGCATCGGCGAGGTCACCGACGTCGTCGAGAAGGAGCTGTTCCGGATCGCGCCGCGATCCGAGGAGGCCGAGTCGTGGGCGCTCCGCCCGGAGCCGACCGCGGGCATCGTGCGTGCCTACGTCCAGCACGGGATGCAGACCCTGCCCCAGCCCGTGAAGGTCACGACGACCGGGCCGATGTTCCGCTACGACCGGCCCCAGGCGGGCCGCTACCGCCAGTTCTGGCAGTTCGACGTCGAGGCGATCGGGGACCCGGGGCCGGCCGTCGACGCCGAGATCATCGAGCTCGGGCACCGGTTCTACACGGAGGCCGGCGTCACCGGGGTCGAGGTCCTCGTCAACTCGATCGGCGACCCGGCCTGCCGCCCGGCCTACCTCGCCGAGCTCGTCGCGTACTACCGCGGCCACGCGGACGAGCTCCCGCCGACCGAGCGTGACCGCCTCGAGCGCAACGCCCTCCGCCTGCTCGACTCGAAGGATCCCGCGATGGTCGGGCTCAACGCGGCCGCGCCGCGGATCACCGACCGGCTGTGCGAGGCGTGCGCGGCCCACTTCGCGAGCGTCAAGGCGCACCTCGAGGCGCTCGGCGTGCCGTTCCGGGTCGAGCCGGCGCTCGTCCGGGGCCTCGACTACTACACGCGCACCGCGTTCGAGTTCTACGTCGCGGGCCGCGAGGGCCAGCAGCAGGCCCTCGGCGGCGGGGGCCGCTACGACGGGCTCGTGGAGCTCCTCGGCGGCAAGCCCACGCCCGGCATCGGGTTCGGCCTGGGCCTCGATCGGGTGGCGCTCGTGCTCGCGGAGCAGGGCCACGTGACCGCTCCGGCGGACGGGCCGCTCGCCGTCGTCGCGAGCGCGGACCCGGACGACACCGTCGGGCGCCTGCGCGTCGCGACCGACCTGCGCGCCGCCGGGCTCCGTGTCCGCGCCGACCTCGGCCGGCGCAAGCTCGGGCGCCAGCTCGAGGCCGCGGGCAAGGACGGGGCGCACTTCGCGGTGATCCTGGGCGACGAGCTCGCGGACGGCCACGTCCAGCTCCGCGACCTGCTCGCGGGGACCCAGCGCGTCGTCGCGGTCGAGGACCTGGCACGGGAGCTCGCCCGAGCCGAGCAGCACCACAAGCACGGGTAGCGGGACGTCCGCCTCCACCGCGATTGCCCCCGGCGGTGGCATACGATACAGACGCCCGAACCCCCGAATCGTGGAGATCCGTCGCCCGTGTCAGCCCAGCCCTCGCTCGCCACGCCGTACCGCACCCACACCTGCGGGGAGCTGCGCGCGGACGACGCCGGGACGACCGCGAAGCTCGCCGGCTGGGTCCACCGCCGCCGCGACTACGGCAAGCTCATCTTCATCGACCTGCGCGACCGGCACGGCATCACCCAGGTCGTGATCGACGCGGCCGATGCGCCAGAGGCGCACGAGACGGCGAGCCGGCTGCGCTCCGAGTTCGTGGTCGCGTTCGAGGGCGAGGTCGCGCTCCGCCAGCCCGGGACCGAGAACGCGAAGCTGGCCACCGGCGCCATCGAGCTCCAGGCGCGCTCGGTCCGGATCCTCAACGAGGCGAAGACGCCGCCGTTCTACATCAACGACCCCGACGCGCCGATCGACGAGAGCGTTCGCCTCAAGTACCGCTACCTCGACATCCGGCGCGAGCCGATGCAGCGCCGGCTCGTCCTGCGCAGCGAGCTCGTCCAGGCGATCCGCCGGGTCCACCACGACAACGGCTTCGTCGAGATCGAGACCCCCAACCTGATCAAGAGCACGCCCGAGGGCGCCCGGGACTTCATCGTCCCGAGCCGCCTCCAGCCGGGGACGGTGTACGCCCTGCCGCAGAGCCCGCAGCAGCTCAAGCAGCTGCTCATGGTCGCGGGCGTCGACCGCTACTTCCAGATCGCCCGCTGCTTCCGCGACGAGGACATGCGCGGCGACCGCCAGCCCGAGTTCACCCAGCTCGACCTCGAGATGAGCTTCGTGGACGAGGACGCCGTCCGCGAGTTCATCGAGCACATGATCATCGAGGTGTCGAAGGCGACGACGCCCGACCGCCCGATCCGCGAGGTCCCGTTCCCGGTCTTCGAGTACGAGGACGCGATGGAGCGGTACGGCTCGGACAAGCCGGACATCCGGTTCGCGATGGAGCTGTTCGACCTGGCGCCCGCGCTGGTCGGGCCGGACGGGGAGGCCGCGTCCGGGTTCCGCGTGTTCGACGAGACGCTCGCCGCCGGGAACCGCGTCAAGGGGATCACGGCGCCGGGGCTGGGTGGCGTGACCCGGCGCGAGATCGACGACCTGACCGAGACCGCCAAGCGCTTCGGCGCGAGGGGCCTCGTCCACCTGGCCGTCCAGGCGGGCGGCGAGCTCCACGGCCCGATCGCGAAGTTCCTCTCGCCCGAGACCCAGGCCGCGATCCGCGAACGCGCCGGGGCGGGAGAGGGCGACCTGATCCTCGTCGTGGCCGACACCGGGGAGACGGCGCACGAGGTCCTCGGCCGGCTGCGCGTCGAGCTGGGCGCGCGCCTCGGCCTCGCCGATGCGAACGAGCTCGCGTACTGCTGGGTCCACCACTTCCCGATGTACAAGTGGGACGCCGAGGGCGGCCGCTGGGACGCGACCCACAACCCGTTCAGCGGCGTCGTCCCCGAGGACGAGGTCCTGCTCACGACGACCTCGGGCAACCTCGACGACCGCGACCCCGGCGACCCCGCGGGCCGCGCCAAGGCGATGCAGTACGACGTCGCGCTCAACGGCTGGGAGCTGGGCGGCGGCTCGGTCCGCATCTGGGACCCGGTGCTCCTCACGCGCAGCTTCAACCTCCAGGGCTACACGACCGAGCAGATGCACGAGCGGTTCGGCGCGATCCTCGACGCGTTCGAGTACGGCGCGCCGCCGCACGGCGGGATCGCGCTCGGCGTCGACCGCTGGGCGGCCCTGCTGTCGTACCAGACGAACATCCGCGAGGTCATGGCGTTCCCCAAGACCCAGTCCGGCTCGGACCTGATGCTCGAGGCGCCCTCGGCGCCCGAGGCGAACCAGTACGAGGACCTCGGGCTGCGGTTCACGGGCGTGCCCGAGCGGCGCTGAGCGCCGGTCCCTCGTGCCCGTCCACGTCCGGCGGCTCGCGTACGACGACGGCGAGGCGCTGGCGGCGCTGATCGCCCGGTCCCGCGAGCGCGACGAGCTGCGCGCCTTCTCCCCCTGGATCGAGCGCGCCGTGGGCACCGAGATCGAGGGCCCGAGCCGCGCGGCGGTCGCCGAAGACGAGACCGGCCTCGTCGGCGTCGTCATCCCGGACCTCAAGGCGCTGATCGTGGAGCCCGTCCGCCGGATGCAGGGGATCGGGCGACGCCTCGCGGAGACGGGCCTCGTCATCGAGCGCGAGCAGGGAAACCCGGCGCTCTACCTCGGGGTGCTGCCCGGCGACGCGCGCGGCGAGGCGTTCCTCCGGGCGACGGGGTTCGCGTTCCACTCGGCGGTCCACGACCTCGCGCTCGGGCCGGACGTGGTGGTGCCCCCGCAGGCCGTCCCCGATGGCTACGCCGCGCGGCCGTTCGACCGCGACCGCGACGCGGAGACGTGGCCGGCCGCGTTCAACGAGGCGTTCGCGGCGCACCCGACGCCGCTCCGGCTCGACCCGCTCGACCTCCGGCGCTGGCTCACGGAGCCGGGCTTCCGCGACGACGACACGATCCTGCTCGAGGACGCGGCCGGCGCGATCGCGGGCTTCGTGTCCACCGACCCGCGCTACCGGCCCGACGGGTCGATCATCGGCAGCGCCGAGCTGTGGGCGATCGGCGTGGCACCCGCCAACCGCGGGCGCGGGCTGGGGCGGGCGCTGCTCCGGCTTGGCGTCGCGTGGCTGCGTGCGCTTGGCGTCGAGACCGTGACCCTGAGCGTGAGCGCCGCGAACCCGAACGCGCTCGCCCTGTACGAGACCGAGGGGTTCGTGCGGACGGCGCAACGCGACCGGTGGGCGCGACCGGTGGAGCCGGACGGCACCGCGGGACCCGGTGCCCCGGAACCGCCGCCGCCGGCGCGGAGGCGTGAACCCGCTCGCCACGGCGGTTGCCCACCCGCGGTCCGCGGCCGTGCTCGGGGCGCTCGCGATCGCGTTCTCGGGGATCTTCTACATCGACTCGGGCGTGTCGCCGTCCACGGGCGTCTTCTTCCGCTGCCTGTACGGGCTCCCGATCCTCGTCCTCGTCGCCTGGTCGGAGCAGCGCAGCCTGGGCCCGATGAGCCGGCGGACCGTCGGCCTGTGCGTGGTGGCGGGCGTGTTCTTCGCCGTCGACCTGATCACGTTCCACTACGCGGTCGACGTGATCGGGGCGGGCCTCGGGACCGTGATGGGCAACGTCCAGGTCGTGATCGTTGCCCTCGTCGCGTGGCTGGCGTTCGGGGAGCGGCCGCGGCGCGAGGTGCTGATCGCGATCCCGATCATGCTCGCCGGCGTGTTCTTCATCTCGGGCGTGGTCGGGAGCGGCGCGTACGGGACCAACCCCGTCCTGGGCGTCCAGATCGGCCTCGTGACCGCGGTCTCGTACGCCGGGCTACCTGCTCGTGATCCGGCGCGCGGCCCCGGACCGGCGACCGGCCGGCCCGGTCGCGATCGCGACCGCGGTCACCGCCGTCTGCGCGTTCGTGTTCGGCGAGCTGGTCGGCGACCTCGACCTCGCGCCGTCGCTGCCGGCGCACGCCTACCTGATCGCCCTCGGCGTGCTGTCGCAGTCCGTCGGCTACCTCGTGATCCAGGCGTCCCTGCCGCGGCTGCCGGCGGTCATCACGTCGGTCCTGCTGCTGGTCCAGCCCGTGACGACGGTGATCCTCGGCGCGATCCTGCTCGCGGAGCTGCCGTCGCCGTGGCAGCTCGCGGGCGTCGCCCTCGTCCTGTTCGGGATCGCGCTCGCGACGGGCGGGCTGCGGCGGATCGCGGGCACCATCGGGAGGCGACAGGCGACCGCCTGACGCCGCAGGGATCGAGCTACGGGGCGGGCGGCGCCAGCCCGTCGAGCATCGTCACCGTGGCCGCGGCGACCTGCGCCTGCTGGTCCTCGCGGCTGATCGTCGCGGGCGGGTCGTTCGGCTGGCCCGTGTAGTAGCCCATCTGCTCGTGGTTGCCGCCCGGGATCTCGACGAACACCGCGTCGGCGGGCAGGCTGGCACGCGCCTCGGGGCCCGACATGCGGGCGGCGCCGGCGTCGAGCGAGCCGTAGATCGAGACGACCGACAGGTCGAGCGCGGACAGGTCGGTCGCCGCGTAGGCGGCCCAGAAGGCGAGGCCGCGGATCGCATCCGGGTTGCCGCTCACGTACTGCGCGGCCATCGAGCCCCCGAGCGAGTGACCGGCCATCGCCCAGGTCGTGACCTCGGGGTGCGCCGCGATGACGCCGTCGGCCGCGCCGATCCCGAACACCGCGAGGTTGAACGGCATCGGCGTGATGACCACGAGATACCCGTCGCCCGCGATGTCCTGGGCGAGCGGCCCATACGCCTCGGGCGGCACCTTCCCACCGGGGTAGACGATCAGCCCGGTGTCGTAGCCGCCGGGCGGCGACCACTCGAGGCGGCCGTCGTTCTCGGCGAAGACGACCTCGGCCGTCGACGCGAGCGAGGCGGTCGCCTCGGGCAGGAGGGGCTGCGGCTGGACGTACCAGGCGAACCCGCCGACGAGGACCGCGACGAGGACGAGGAGGACGACCCCGACGGTCCGGCGGCTCGGTCGGTGCATGCCCTCAGCCGTCGGTCGCGCCGAGGCGGGACGGGCCGGGCACGGGTGCGTCGTCGGGCTCGTCCGCGCCGGCGACGCCCCACTCCTCGGCGTGGGCGGCGGGCTCCGGCGGGCCGTCGAACGGCGGGAGGTCCGCGCGCGGCGTGGAGACGTCGTGGGTCACGCCGGGGTCGCCGGTCTCGACGACGCGGAACGGGACGCCGGCGGCCTCGAGGTCGTCGAGCAGGTCCGATGGCATCCGGTCGACCCCCAGCGCGGCGAGCGCGTCGAGGTGGCGGAGCGGCAGGAGCACCGGCCAGCCGGGCTCGCCGTCGTACGCCGGCCGCAGGACGGTCGAGCGGTCCTCGCCGTGGGCCGCGATGAGCGTCGTGACCGTCTCCGCGTCGACCCAGGCCATGCGGGCGGGCCACACCAGCGCCGCGTCGGTGTCGGTCACGAGCGTGACGGCGGCCCGGACGCCGTTGACCATCTGGCCGACCGGCCCGCCGGCCGGATCCGCCGGGTCGACGAGCGTCACCTCGGCGTTCGCGAGCACGGCGGCGACGGCCCCGTCCGGATCGAACGAGCAGACGAGGACGGGCGTCGCGCCACCAGCCCACGCGATGTCCGCGAGGCGGCGGACGCCGGGCGTCCCGTCGGCGTCCGCGAGGGCGGACGCCGGGCTCGCGGCGAGGATGACGGCGGCGACGGTCATGGGCGGGCTCCTGGAGGGCGGTCCGGGCAGTGTACCGAGGACGCGCGGCCCGCCGGAACCCTCCGGGCGGGCACGGGGTATTGTCCGGTGACGCCCGCGAGCCGTGGCGCCGGCCGCCCTCGGGAGGGGCGATGCGCCGGCACCCCGTCCGCGCCGGCGCCCCGAGGAGGACCAGCCCTGCCCACGTCCATCGGCCTCGTGCCGGCCGTGCTCAAGCGGAGCCGCGCCGACTGGCCGGTCGTGTTCGCCTCGTGGGTCCTGCTCGCGAGCGCCCTCGCGCTGCTCGCCGCCGGGACGCTGTACACGGACGCCGTCACCCTGGCGGGACTGCACCGCGAGCTCGAGGCCGCGCCGCCCGCCGATCGGGCCGTGGTCGTCCGCACGCAGATCCTCCCCGACCGGCTCGCGGCCGCGGACGCGGCGGTCGTCCCGGAGCTCCAGCGAATGGTCGGGCCGACCGGGGGCGACGTCGCCAGGGTGCTCCGGTCGACGCCCTACGCCGACGCCGCCGCGACCTCGGGCGAGGTGACCGACCTCACGGTGTTCGCCTCCTACGAGGGGATCGAGGACCACGCGACCCTCGTCGACGGTGCGTGGCCTACGCCCGGCGCGAACCCGGTCGAGGGGACGCTGTCGGAGGGCGCGGCCGCGGCGCTCGGGGTCGGGGCGGGCGACACGCTCCACCTCGTCTCCCGCCTCGACGAGTCGCGGACCCGGGACGTCGCGATCACCGGCGTGTGGCGGCCCGACCCGGCGGATCCGTGGTGGGTGGGCGACCGGCTCGCGCTCACGGGGAGCGAGGCCGGCGGGAGCTTCACGACCCGCGGGCCGATCGTCATCGCGGCCGACGACCTCGTGGCAGGCGCCGCGTCCCAGCCACTCGACGCGCAGTGGCGGGCGATCCTCGACGTGGCCGGGTTCACCCCCGGCAACGTGGACGAGGTCGCGGCGCTCGCCGCGAGCGCCCAGGACCGGGTCAACGCGGCGCTGCCGTTCTCCAACCGGGCGCAGGTGCTCACGAAGCTGCCGACGATCCTCGCGGCGGTCGACCGGTCGGTGCTCGTCGCCCAGTCGGGCATCCTGCTGCTGCTCGTCCAGTTCGGCGTGCTCGCGGCCTACGCGATCGTCCTCGTGGCCGCGTTGCTCCTCGAGCGCCGCCGGACCGAGACGGCGCTGCTCCGGGCCCGCGGCGGCGGGTTCGGGCACCTGCTGTCGATGTCGGCGGGGGAGGCCCTGCTGATCACCGTGCCCGCCGTGATCGCGGCGCCGTGGCTCGCCTCGCTGCTCGTCCTCGCCGTGCGACTCAACCCGGCGCTCGAGGGGGTCGGCCTCGAGGCACCGCTGCCCGGCCCTGCCACGTTCGCGGTCGCCGTCATCGGCGGGCTCGTGGCGCTCGTCGCGCTGACGATCCCGACGGTCGCGACGACGGTCAACATCTCGGGCGTGCGGGCGGCGGTCGGTCGCCAGGTCGGCCGGACGCTGCCGCAGCGGCTGGGCCTCGACCTCGTGCTCGTGCTCGTGGCCGTCATCGCGCTCGCGCAGCTGCGGCTGTACGGGGCGCCGATCACACGCAACGCCCGCGGCGCCCTGGGCGTCGACCCGCTGCTCGTCGCCGCCCCGGCCATCGGCCTCCTCGCGGGCGCCGTGATCGCGATCCGCCTCGTCCCGCGGCTGGCGGAGCTCGCGGAGCGCCTCCTGGCCCGGGGACGCGGCCTCGTGCCCGCGCTCGCCGGACGGCAGATCGCCCGCCGGCCGCTCCGGTACACCCGCGCGGCGCTGCTGCTGATCCTCGCGGCCGCGCTCGGGACGTTCGCGTCGGCGCACGCCGCGACGTGGACGCGCAGCCAGGGCGACCAGGCCGCGTACGCCGCGGGCGCCGACGTCCGCCTCGGGCCGGGTCCGCGGAGCGCCATCCCGGCCGTGGACCTCGGTGGCGCGCTCCGGGCCGTTCCCGGCGTGACCGCGGCGACGCCGGTCGTGCGCGCGGCGATCCAGCTCGGGACGACGCTGCGCGATGGCCAGCTCATCGGGATCGATGGGGCGGCGATGGCCGACATCGTGCGGCTGCGCGACGACGAGACCGGGGAGGCGACGCGTGCGGCGCTCCGCGCGCTCGGCGAGGCGCGGGAGCCCGTGCCCGGGCTCGCGATCCCGGCGGGGACGCGACGCCTCTCGCTGACCGTGGACTCGGAGGTCACGCCCGTCGACGGGCTTCGAACCCGTCCCGGCCGGCAACGAGGGCCTCGACTTCTCGGTCCTCGTGCTCGACGCGGATGGCCGGCTCTCCCGCATCCCGGGTGGCACGGCGGAGCTCGGCGCGGACGGCCAGCGGCTCGAGGTCGACCTGGCCGGGCCGGACGGTTCGGGACTGCCCCTGCCGGCGACGATCGCCGCGCTCCAGCTCGGCATCACGAACGGCGGCACGGGCGACGTGGTCGCCGACGGGCACGTGGACGTCACGGGGCTCGCCGCGAGCCCCGACGCGACGGGGGACACGTGGACGCCGCTCCCGCTCGAGGGGGGACGCAGCCGGGTGACCGTCGGCGGCGGCAGCATCCAGGAGTCCGACGAGCCCGCGACGCTGCCCGAGCGGATCGACGTGACCCAATTGTTCTCGGCGAGCCGCATCGACTACCAGCGGTTGCTGGTCCCGCCCGACGCCCCGGTGGCGCCCGTGATCGTCGGCCCGGCCTTTCTCGAGCGGACCGGGGCCGAGGTCGGCGACACGCTCAAGGCGAGCGCGTTCGGGGTGCCGTTCGACATCCGGATCATCGGCGAGGTCGACGGCTTCCCGACCGTGGACTCGGCCAAGCCGTTCGCGCTCGTCGACGGCCTCGCGCTCGACCGCGTGCGGCTGGAGGCCGGCGTGGCGCCCGCCGCGACCACCGAGTGGTGGCTCTCGACGGCGGACGGGGCGAGCGCCGCGGTCGCCGAGGCGGTCACGGCCGACCCGATCACGGCGTCCGACGTCCTCGATCGGACGGCGGTCGAGGAGGAGCTCACCGGCGACCCGCTCGGCCTCGGCGTCATCGGCATCCTCGGGCTCGGGTCGATCGCGGCCCTCGTGTTCGCGGCGATCGGGTTCCTCGTGAGCGTCACCGTGGGCACGGCGGAGCGACTGGGCGAGCTCGCGCTGCTCAAGGCGCTGGGGCTCGGGCCGCGGGCGCTCCTCGGGTGGCTCTCCGCGGAGGGCGTGGCGCTGCTCGTCGTCGGGCTCACGGCGGGCGTCCTGCTGGGGCTGCTCCTCGCCTGGCTCGCGCTCCCGTTCGCGACGCTCACCGCCGGCGGCGAGACCCCCGTCCCGGCACCCGTCGTGGTCGTGCCCGTCGAGGCGTTCCTGCCGACCCTCGCGCTGGGCGCCCTTCTCGTCGTCGCCACCGTCCTCCTCGTGCGCCGGCAGCTGCCCGCCGCCAGGACGAGCTCGGTCCTCCGGGCGAGGGACGAGTGATGGCCTGGGTCGGGGTCGCCCTGCGGCGGCTCCGCGACGATCGCGCCGCCACCGCCGGCCTCATCGTGCTCGTGCTCGTGACGGCGCTCCTCGCCGCGCTGTCGCCGCGCGTGATCGCCCGGTTCGCCGACGACGCGGTCCGGACCCAGGTGGCCGCGGCCCAGCCGGCCGCCCGGAGCATCGCCCTGATCCAGCACCTGCTCATCGGGCCCGGGCCGGCCGACGACCCGCTCCAGCCCGTGCGGGCCGCGGGCCTCGAGCGGGAGCAGACCTTCCCGACGGCGGTCCGCTCGCTGATCTCGGAGCGGAGCGCGTCTGTCGAGACCGGCCGGTTCAAGCTGGACAAGGCAACCACCGATCCCGCCTTCGCGCGGCTGCGGGTCCAGGAGGGGATCGACCCCTACCTGCGATACGTGCAGGGCGTCCCCCCGACGACGACGGTCACGACCCGCGACGACGTGGGCCTGACCGCCCAGGACGGCGTCCCGGTCTACGAGGTCGGGATCTCCGAGGCGACGGCGGACCGGTTCGACATCGCGCTGGGGGAGACCGTGCCGCTCGTCGGCGACCCGGGCGACCCGCTCACCGGCCGCGGCTCGCGTGAGGCGCTCGCGTTCGCGACCGTCACGGGCATCTACGAGGTCCTCCAGCCGGACGCCGACTTCTGGCTCGACGACCCGACCCTCATCCACCCCGTGATCCGGGCGCTGTCGGCGGAGGTGCAGCTGCTCGACGCCGCGTTCCTCCTCGCCGACGGCACCCACGAGGCGCTGGCGCGGCAGACGGCGGACGGCGACCGCGTGCTCCGCTACACGTGGCGGTCGTTCCTCGACACGAACCGGCTCAGCGACCTGAACCTCGACCGGATGATCACCGCGTTCCGCCAGCTGCAGGTCCAGTACCCGTCCGCGAACGTGTCGGCGAGCGCGGACACGGCGCTGCGCACGGGCATGCTGCCGATCCTCGAGCAGCACCGGGCGCGCTGGGCGGCGGCCGAGTCCGTCGTGGCCGTGATCGCCCTCGGCCCGGCGCTCGTGGCCGTCGGCACCCTCGCGCTCATCGCCGTCCTCGCCGCGCGCCGGCGACGGTCCACCATGGCGCTCGCGCGGAGCCGTGGCGCGTCGGGCGCCCAGGTCATCGTGCCGGTCGTCGTCGAGGGGCTCCTCATCGGGCTGCCGGCGGCGGTCGCGGCCGCTGTCGCCGCCGTTCTCCTCGTGCCGGCCGGTCGCATCGACGTCACGATCGCCGCCGCGGCGTCCGTCGTCGCCGTCGCGGTCGTCGTCATCGTCGCGACGATCCTCGGGGTCGCGCGGGGGCAGGGGGCGGAGCGAGCCGGGGGCACGCGGATCGTCACCGACACCGGGCCGCGCCGGCTCATGTTCGAGGGGCTGATCGTCGCGGCCGCGATCGGCGCCGCCATCCTCCTCCGCCAGCGCGGCGTCGCGGCCGTTCTGGATGCCAACGGCGGCGCCGGGTTCGACCCGCTCGTGGCCGCCGTGCCGGCCCTCGTGGGGCTCGCGGCCGGGATCCTCGTCGTGCGGCTGTACCGCATCCCTCTCGCGGTCGTTGCATGGGTCGCCGCCCGCGGCCGCGGCCTGATCCCGATGCTCGCGGCCCGTCGAGCCCGGGAGGGCGGCGCGGGCTCCGCCGTGCTGCTCGTGCTGCTCGCGACCGCGACCGTGGGTGCGTTCGCGATGACCGCGCTCGACCACCTCGAGCGCGGTGCCGAGGTTGCGGCATGGCAGCAGGTGGGCGCGAGCTACCGGCTCCAGCAGCCGACCGGGGCGCTCCCGACCGGCTTCGACGCGGCGACCCTGCCCGCCGTCGAGGCGGACTCGGGCGTCTTCCAGGCCAGCATCCCGGTGTCGACCACCGGGCCACAGGCGCTGATCGTGATGCCCGAGGCCGCGGCGCTCGAGGCGGTCCTCGCCGGGACGCCCGCGGCGCCCGGCTTCCCGCCCGGGTTCGCGACGGCGGCGCCCGGCCCGATCCCGGCGATCATCTCGACCAGCCTCGCCGACAGCCCCCGCGGGCGTGGGCCTGGGCGAGACGTTCACGCTGAGCATCGAGGGCTACACGCTCACCTACAAGGTCGTGGAGGTCCGCGACTCGTTCCCGGGCGTGCCGCTCAAGGGTCACTTCATCCTGGTCGCCCGCGAGGCGTTCCTCGGGCAGGCGCCGCCCGCCCGGGTCGTGCCCGTCTACTCGCTGGTCCGCGCGCCGGAGACAGCCGCGGCCGAGATCCGCGCGGCGGTCGCGGAGGCTGTCCCGTCGGTCGTCGTCACGAGCCAGGCCGAGACCGCGGCCGCGCTCCGCGCCCAGCCGGTCACGAACGCCGTGCGCGCGATGATCCTCGTCGCCGCGCTCGTGACGGCCGCCTATGCGGCGCTCGGCGTCGCCGCAGCGCTCGCCCTGTCCGGCCTCGCCCGGACCCAGGAGGTCGCCCACCTGCGCACGCTCGGGCTCACCAGCCGCCAGACGGTGCGCCTCACGATCGCCGAGCACGGCCCCGCGACCATCGCCGCGTTCCTGCTCGGCGCCGTCCTCGGCGTGGGCCTGTTCGTGCTGCTCCGCGATGCGCTCGGCCTCGCGGCCCTCGTCGGCTCCCCGGTGAGCATCCCGCTCGTCCTCGAGCCACTCCCGCTGCTGCTCATCCTGCTCGCGATCACCGCCGTCGTCGGCGTCGGGCTCCTGCTCGGCGTCGTGCTCCAGCGCCGGGTGGCGCCAACCGCCGCGCTTCGAGGAAGATTCGAATGATGCCGACCCAGCCCGATCCCGCGACACCCGCCACCGACCGCCCCGACCCGCTCGCGAGCGCCAGCCTGGCCCAGCGACCCCGGGTCCGCTACGGCGAGGGCGCCGTCATCGCCTGCGACGGGCTCGTCCGGATCTACAAGCTCGCGGACCTCGAGGTCGTCGCCCTCCAGGGCCTCGACCTGCTCGTCGAGCAGGGCGAGATGGTCGCGATCGTCGGCGCGTCCGGGAGCGGCAAGTCGACGCTCCTCGGGATCCTCGGCGGGATGGACGTCCCGTCGGCCGGCCGGGCGGTCGTCGCCGGCTACGACCTCGGCAGGCTGTCGAACGCGGAGCGGACCCGCTTCCGGCGGCGGACCGTCGGGTTCGTCTGGCAGCAGACGAGCCGCAACCTGCTCCCGTACCTGAGCGCCGTCGAGAACGTCGAGCTGCCGATGGTCCTCGACGGACGGAAGCAGCGGCGGACCCGCGCCCTCGAGCTGCTGGAGCTCGTCGGCCTCGGCGAGCGCGCGACCCACCGGCCGGACCGCCTCTCGGGCGGCGAGCAGCAGCGCGTGTCGATCGCGGTCGCCCTGGCGAACGACCCGTCCGTCGTCCTCGCCGACGAGCCGACCGGCGAGCTCGACTCGGCCACGTCGGCGGACGTGTTCGGGCTGCTGCGCGGCATCAACAAGGCGCTCGGGACGACGATCATCATCGTGACCCACGACGCGTTCGTGTCCGAGCAGGTCCAGCGGACCGTCGCGATCCGCGACGGCCGGACGAGCACCGAGACGTTCCGGCGCACCGAGCAGACCCACGAGGGCCACCACCGGGTCATCGCGGAGGAGTACGCGGTCCTCGACCGGGCGGGCCGGCTCCAGCTGCCGAGGGCCCACGTCGATGCGCTCGAGCTCCAGAGCCGGGTCCGGCTGCGCCTCGAGGACGACCACGTGGGGATCTGGCCCGACCGGCCGGACGCGGATCGGACCGACCCCGACCCCTCCGCCGGCCCGGCCGCCCCGGCCGCGCCCGACCACGCCGGGGAGGAGCCGCGATGACCGAGCGCTATGCCCGTCCGGAGGCGAGGATCGCCGCGGGCGACGCGATGGTCACGGCCCGCGGGCTCGTCCGCGACTACGAGTCCGGGGACTCCGTGGTCCACGCCCTCCGCGGGCATCGACATGGACGTCGCCCGTGGCGAGCTGCTCGCGGTCCGCGGCCGCTCGGGCTCCGGCAAGACGACGCTGCTCAACCTCCTCGGCGGCCTCGACCAGCCGACGGCGGGCACCGTCGTGGTGGACGGGACGGAGATCTCGGGCCTGACCGAGGACGCGTCCGCGGGCGTGCGCCGCAACACGATCGCGTTCGTGTTCCAGACCTTCGGGCTGATCCCGATCCTGTCCGCCGCGGAGAACGTGGAGGTGCCGCTCCGCCTCGTCGGGGCGGATCCCCGCGAGCGCGACGCCCGCGTGGCCGAGCTCCTGGAGCTCGTCGGCCTCGGCGAGCGGGCGAAGCACCGGCCGCACGAGCTCTCGGGCGGCGAGCAGCAGCGGGTGTCGATCGCACGGGCGCTCGCGAACCGGCCGCGGCTCCTGCTCGCGGACGAGCCCACGGGCCAGCTCGACTCGGAGACCGGGCAGCGGATCATGCTGCTGATCAGGAACGTCGTCCGGGCAGAGGGCGTGACGGCCGTCGTGGCGACCCACGACCCGGTGATGCTCGAGGTCGCCGACCGGGTCATCGAGCTCCTGGACGGGGGCCTCGTGACGCCGACGGCCGTCGCCACGGGCCGGGTGCCGCGGGGCGACTGACGGACCGTCGCCTGCTTGATCGCCCGAAACGGCGGTCTGTGCGACACTCTGCGAGCCCATGAACGAGAGCCCCGGCACCGCCGTGCCCACCGCCACCACCCACGCCGTCCGGACCGACCTCCGCAACGTCGCCATCGTCGCCCACGTCGACCACGGCAAGACGACGCTCGTCGACGCGATGCTCCGCCAGACCGGCGTGTTCCGCGAGAACCAGGCCGTCGTGGACCGGATCATGGACTCCGGCGACCTGGAGCGCGAGAAGGGGATCACGATCCTCGCCAAGCAGACCACGATCGACGTGGGCGGCGTGCGGCTGAACATCGTGGATACGCCCGGGCACGCCGACTTCGGCGGCGAGGTCGAGCGCGGCCTGCTCATGGTCGACAGCGTCCTGCTGCTCGTGGACGCGGCCGAGGGCCCGCTCCCGCAGACGCGCTACGTCCTCCAGAAGGCGATGGCCCGCCGGCTCCCCGTCGTCGTGGCGCTCAACAAGATCGACCGCTCCGACGCGCGCCCGGCCGAGGTGCTCGACGACGTCTACGAGCTGTTCATGGACCTCGGGGCGGACGAGCACCAGATCGAGTTCCCGGTCGTCTACACGAACGCGAAGGCGGGCACCGCGACCCGCGACCTCGACGTCCCGGGCACCGACCTCCGACCGCTCCTCGACCTGCTCGTCGAGGTGACGCCGCCGCCGTCGTACGAGATCGGCCACCCGCTCCAGCTCCTCGTGACGAACCTCACCGCGAACGAGTACGTCGGCCGGATGGCCGTCGGCCGGATCCGCAACGGGACGATCCGGGTCGGCCAGCGGATCACCGTCGTCCGCGAGGAGCCCGACGACACCGCGGGCTCCGTCGAGCCCGGCCGCACGATCACGCTCACCGGCGGCGTGTCGACCCTCCAGACCGCCCACGGCATGGAGCGCGTGGACATCACCGAGGCGGGCCCCGGCGAGATCGTCTCCGTGGCCGGCCTCCCCGAGGTCACGATCGGCGACACGATCACCGATCCCGGCGACCCGCGCCCGCTGCCGCGCCTCGACGTCGATGCGCCGACCCTGTCGATGACGTTCGGCGTCAACACGTCGCCCCTCGGTGGCCGGGACGGCAAGTTCGTCACCTCGCGCCAGATCAAGGCCCGCCTCGAGAAGGAGGTCCTGGGCAACGTCTCGATCGAGGTCCACCCGACCGACTCCGGCGACACGTTCGAGGTCCGCGGCCGCGGCGAGCTGCAGCTGGCCGTGCTCATCGAGCAGATGCGCCGCGAGAGCTACGAGGTGACCGTCAGCCGGCCCGAGGTCATCCTGCGCACCGTCGGCGGCGAGGTCCAGGAGCCGTACGAGCGGGTCACGATCGACATCCCGCCCGACTACATCGGCGCCGTCCAGGAGGCGCTCGCGGGCCGCAAGGGCCGCCTCGAGCAGATGACGACCGACGCGGACGGCCGCGTCCGGATGGAGTTCGTCCTCCCGGTCCGCGGGCTCATCGGCTACCGCGGCCAGCTGCTGACCGACACCCGCGGCACGGCCCTGCTGCACCAGATCGGCGAGGGCTACGGCCCGTGGGCCGGCGACGTCACCCACCGCACCAACGGCGTGCTGGTCAGCGACCGGACCGGGACCTCCAACGCCTACGGGCTGTTCAACCTCCAGGAGCGCTCGGAGCTGTTCATCGGCTCGGGCGAGGACGTCTACGAGGGGATGATCGTCGGCGAGAACGCTCGCGCAGGCGACATGGACGTCAACGCCTGCAAGGAGAAGAAGCTCACCAACATCCGGACGCACTCCCACGACGAGGCGCTGCGGCTCACGCCGCCGCGGCCGCTCACGCTGGAGAGCGCGATCGAGTTCATCGGCACGGACGAGCTGGTCGAGGTCACCCCGACCGCCATCCGGCTCCGCAAGCGGCTGCTCACGAAGCAGGACCGCGACCGCGAGCGCGGCCGGGCCTACGACCTCTCGCGCGCCGAGCGCGCCTGACCCCTCCTACGCGGGGCCGTCGCCGCTCTCGTCACCGATCTCGCGTCGCGAGCGCGCCACCAGGACCGCGACGACGAGCACCCCGCCCCCGAGGATGAGCACCCACAGCCACGGGATCCCGTTGTCCGCGGGCGGCGGCGGGGTCGGGGCAGCGGGCGCGGCCGTCGGGGCGGGCGTCGGTGACGGCACCGCGGTGACCGTCATGACCACCCCGTTGCGAGCGTTGTCCTTGGTCAGGACCGGCGTGCTCGTGTCCGTGTTCCAGAGCGTCGTCCCGTCCCAGATCGAGCCGCGCGAGACGTAGTCAGCCTCGGGAACGACGGTCGCCGGGTCGTACGGGACCGAGAACGGCACCGGGATCGCACCCGTCGGCGAGATCAGCTGGAAGCCGATCGTCTCGCCCGTGTTGACGCGGATGATGAGCGCGGTCCCGTACGCCTCCGGGTCCTTCGCCGCGTCGAGCCCGACGCCCGTGATCGTCCCGGTCACCGCCGCCTTGAGCAGGTCGGGGCGGAACTTGAGCGGCAGCTCCACGTTCTCGATCGTCGCCTGGGGCACGTCCACGGAGACGCCGATCGGCGTCACCCACGCGAGGTCGCCGTCGACGATGCCCGCGTACAGCCGGTAGGGCGTGTCGGCCTTGATGGCCCCGAACGGGTAGGCGAGCTCGAACGGAACCGGCTCGCTGCCGCCCAGGATCTCGACCGAGGCGACGGTCGTGCCGCTGGTCGGCCCGGTGGAGCCCTCCACGAGCAGGACGACGGACTTCGCGTCCGGGGTGAGCTCGTGGCTCTCGTTGTAGGTCAGGGTGCCGCGGATGATGCCCGTGTCCGGGGCCGGCGTCGGCGTGACGGACGGGGACGCCGTCGGCGCCGCGCTCGGCGAGGCGGTCGGGGCCGGCGTGGGCGTGGGCGTGGCGGTCGGCGCCTCGGTCGGGGTCGCCGTCGGCTCGGGGGTCGGCGTCGGCGTGGCCGTCGGCCGCGGGGTGCGGGTCGGCGCCGGCGTCGGGGTGGCGGTCGGCTCCTCGGTGGGGGCCGCGGACTCGCTGGGCTCGGGCTCGGTGCTGGCGCTCGGGGACGGCGCGGCGGCCGGGACGAGCGTCACCGGGACCGTGATGTCGGTCACGAGGGCGCCGTCGGCGATCGCGGGCACGCCGTCGCGGCCCTCCCAGGTCGTCTCGCCGTCCACGATGCCCGCCTTGACGACGTAGGTGGCCGCGGGGTCGATGACGCCCGGGTCGACCTGGATGGTGAACGTGATCGGGTCGGCCGGGGACGGGACGACCTCGCGCGCAACCAGCGTGCCGGTGTTCTCGTTGATGAGCGTCGCGATCGCCACGGCATCGGCCGTCAGCGGGGTCGTGTCGGTCCGGGTGATCGTGCCGGTCACCTCGCCGGTCGCCGTTGCCGCGACGGGCGACACGGGGACGCTCACGTCGGCCACGGGTCCGCCGGTGATGACCGGGACCGGCTCGAAGCTCTCGAGCGTCGTGTCGCCATCGACGACGGACGCGTACAGCGCGTAGCTGTGGGTCGTGTCGATGGCCGCATCGTCGTACGGGACCGAGAACTCGGCCGGGAGCGCGGCGCCGTCGATCCGCTGCTCGCCGACGATGACGCCCGCGTCGGGGCTCGCCTGCTGGTCGACGAGCGTCACCACGAGGACGGCGTCGCCCGTGAGGACAGTCGCATCCTCCGATGTCACCGAGCCCGTGACGGCGGCCGGTGCGCCGACGGCGACGGCCGCGGGCAGGAGGAGCGCGGCGACGGCCGCGAGGACGACCATCAGGGGGAGCTTCTGACGCACGAGCAAATCTCCGGTGACGCGGGCTGGTCGCAGGAGTCTAGCCCGCAAGCCTTCGAGACCGCCCTCGGCGCGAGGGGAGGAGGCGCCGCCCGGACTACAATCCCCGGACCATGCCGGTCTATCTCGACCATGCCGCCACGACCCCGCTCCGCCCCGAGGTCCTCGAGGCGATGACGCCGTACCTCGGGGGCGTGTTCGGCAACCCGTCGTCGGGTCACGCGTTCGGGCGGGCCGCGCGCGAGGCGCTCGACGACGCGCACGAGCGCCTCGCCAGGGCCATCGGCGCGGAGGCGCGCGAGCTCGTGTTCACGAGCGGCGGCACCGAGGCCAACAACCTCGGCCTCAAGGGCGCCGCCTGGGCCGGCAAGTCCCGTGGCCACCGGATCGTCACGACCGCGGTGGAGCACCACGCGGTCGGTCACGCCCTCGCGTACCTCGAGCACTTCGGGTTCGAGGTCGTGCAGGTGCCGGTCGACCGCTACGGACGCGTCGACCCGGCCGACATCGACCGCGCGATCACGGAGCGCACGACGCTCGTGTCCGTGATGCTCGCGAACAACGAGGTCGGGACGGTCCAGCCGATCGACGACGTCGTGGAGGTCGTCCGCGCCCATCGCGGCGTGCTCCTCCACGTGGACGCCGTGCAGGCCGCGCCGTGGGTCGACCTCGACGTCACGACGCTCGGGGCGGACCTCGTGGCCCTCGCGGCGCACAAGGCCGAGGGGCCGAAGGGGGTCGGCGCGCTGTGGATCCGGCGCGGGACCCACATCCTCGCCCAGCAGCACGGCGGGTCGCAGGAGCGCCACCGGCGCGCCGGCACGGAGAACGTGGCGGGCGCGGTCGGCATGGCCCGCGCGTTCGAGCTCGTCCGGGCGGAGCGCGAGATCACGGTCCCGCGCGTCCGAGCCCTCCGCGACCGGCTCGCCGCCGTGCTCCTCGAGCTCGAGGGCATCGAGCTGACGGGGCACCCGACCGACCGCCTGCCGCACATCCTGTCGGTGATCGCCCACGGCGTCGACGGCGCCTCCGCGGCGCAGGCGCTCGACCTCGAGGGGATCGCCGTCTCGACGGGCTCGGCCTGCACGACCGGCTCGACCGATCCCAGCCACGTGCTGAGCGCGATGGGCTACCCGGCGGACGAGGCGCGCGGGTCGATCCGCATCAGCCTCGGCCGCTCCACGACGACCGCCGAGATCGACGAGGCGGAGCGCGTGGTGCCCGCGGTGCTCGGCCGGCTGCTCGGCGCGAGCGAGGCCGGACAGGCGACCCAGCAGGTGGCCGCGGGATGAGCCGGATCCTCGTCGCGATGTCCGGCGGCGTGGACAGCTCGGTGGCAGCGGCGCTCCTCCACGAGCAGGGCCACGAGGTCGTCGGGGTCTGGATGCGCCTCCACGACGCCGCCGACAGCTACAGCGAGTTCAACCGCAGCTGCTGCTCCGCGGACGCGGCCGACGATGCCCGCCGTGTCGCGGCGCGCCTCGACATCCCGTTCTACGTCATGAACCTCGAGCGCGAGTTCGCGGCCGGCGTGATCGAGCCGTTCGTCGCGGCCTACCTCGACGGCCGGACGCCGAGCCCGTGCGTGGACTGCAACACGTACGTGAAGTTCGGGGCGCTGCTCGGCAAGGCGCGTCACCTCTACGAGTGCGAGGCGGTCGCGACCGGCCACTACGCGCGTCGGACCGTCGAGGAGACGCCCGACGGGCCGCGAGCGCGCCTCGAGCGGGCCGCCGACACCGACAAGGACCAGACGTACTTCCTGTACGGCCTCCGCCAGGACCAGCTGTGGCACAGCCGCTTCCCGCTCGGCGAGCTCACCAAGCCCGAGGTGCGCGACGTCGCGCGCGGCCTGGGCCTCGTGACGGCCGACAAGCCCGAGAGCCAGGAGATCTGCTTCGTGCCCGGCGGCGACTACCGCGACGAGCTCCGGTCGCGCGGCGGCTGGGTCCCGGAGACCGGCCCGGTGTTCGACGCCGACGGCACGAAGGTGGGGGAGCACGCCGGCGCGGCCGGGTTCACCGTCGGCCAGCGCAAGGGGATCGGCGTCGCGCTCGGCGAGCCGCGCTACGTGTCCCGGATCGACCCGGCAACCAACGCGATCGTGCTCGGCCGGCGCGTGGACCTCGAGACGCGAACGATCGAGCTCGAGGGCGGCACGTTCACCGACGAGGCGCCGCCTGCGGGTCGCGCGCCGGACGGCTCGTGGCTGCCGTTCCGGGCCCAGGTCCGCATCCGCCATCGCGCGACGCTCGTCGACGCGACGGTGCGGCCGGCATCGTCCGACGAGCCCGCCCGCGGCGGCCGCTGGGTCGTCGAGACCGACTCGCCCGTCTGGGCGATCGCGCCCGGCCAGGCCTGCGTCCTGTACGACGGCACGCGCTGCCTCGGCGGGGGGCGGATCGCGGCCCCGGCCCGGCAGCCGTCGACGCCGGCGCCGGACCGCCTCGCGGACCCGGTCCCGGCGTGACGATCCCCCCGGCGCTGCCCCTCGCGCTGCTGCTGGGGCTCCTCCACACGTCGCTCTACGTCCTCATCCGCGGCGACGCCGGCGGCAGGCTGCCGTTGACGTATGTCGCCGCGAGCCTCGGGGCGTGGGCCGGGGCCGCGCTCGGCAACCGGCTCGGGCTCGACCTCGTCGCGATCGGCGACTTCCCGATCATCCCGGCCTCGATCGTCGCCTGGGTGGGCATCGGCATCGTCGCGATCCTCGCCACCCTCGGACCCCAGGCGCGCAAGGCCTGACGGAGGACCCATGACCGACGACCCGAAGCTCCCCGTCATCAATGCCGACACCCCACCGGTGCGGCTGGCCGACCTCGCGGACCTGCTCGGCGGGGAGAGCTCGCGCTCGCGGCGGTTCCTCGGCGGCCTCGTGATCGGCGCCCTCGCCGGTGCCGCGATCGCCGGCGCGGCCGCGCGACGCCTTCGCGTGAAGGAAGACGACCCGAAGGCCTGACCCGGCGTCCCATGGGCGAGCCCCGCGCTCGGTACCATGGGCACGATGTCAACGCCGCCGCCCGTCATCCCGTTTCGCACCGGCGCCGAGCTCCGCGACCGGTTCCTGGAGTTCTTCGCCGAGCGCGGCCACACGATCGTCCCGAGCGCGAGCCTCGTGCCCGCGGGCGACCAGACGCTGCTGTTCACGAACTCGGGGATGGTCCAGTTCAAGGACGCGCTCACGGGCGTCGAGAAGCGCGACTACGTACGTGCCGTCGACTACCAGCGCGTGCTCCGGGTCGCCGGCAAGCACAACGACTTCGAGGAGGTCGGCCGGACCCCGCGCCACCACACGCTGTTCGAGATGCTCGGCAACTGGAGCTTCGGCGACTACTTCAAGCGCGAGGCGATCCACTGGGCGTGGCAGTTCCTGACCCGCGACCTCGGCATTCCCGCGGACCGGCTGGCCGCGACCGTGTACACCACGGACGACCTGGCCCACTCGGTGTGGAAGGACGAGATCGGCCTGCCGCCGGAGCGACTCGTGCGCTGGGGCGACTTCCCGGCGGGCGACGAGAAGAACTGGTGGCGGATGGGCGACGTCGGCCCCTGCGGCCCGTGCTCCGAGCTCCACTACGACCGCGGCGCCCACCTCGCCGAGGGCCCGGAGTGCGTGCCCGACCACAGCGAGCACTGCCCCCGCTGGCTCGAGGTCTGGAACCTCGTGTTCATGGAGTTCGAGCTCCACCCGGACCGCAGCCTCACGCCGCTCCCGGCCCCCGGCGTCGACACGGGCATGGGCCTCGAGCGGGTCGCGAGCGTCGTCCAGGGCGTCACCAACAACTACGACACGGACCTGTTCGCGCCGATCCTCGCCCGGATGCGGGAGCTGCTGGGCCACGACCCCGCGGCGTTCGAGGAGGAGCGGTTCAGCTACCAGGTCATCGCCGACCACTCGCGCGCGGTGACGTTCCTCATCGCGGACGGCGTCCAGCCCAGCAACGAGGGGCGGGGCTACGTCCTGCGCCGGATCATGCGCCGCGCGATCCGCCACGGGCGGCTGCTCGGCCGCAACGAGCCGTTCCTGGGCGAGACCGCGAAGGTCGTCATCGACACGATGGCCGGCGCCTACCCGCACCTTGCCGAGCGGCGCATGGAGATCCTCGGCACGATCGAGCGCGAGGAGCGCCAGTTCAACCGGACGCTCGAGGCGGGCGTCGGCCTGCTCGAGGAGGCGCTGATCCCGCTCACGGACGCCGAACGCGTGATCGGGCGGTCCCCGGATGGCCTGCCTGCCGATGCGCCGGTCCTCCCGGGCGCCGTCGCGTTCCGCCTCCATGACACCTACGGGTTCCCGATCGACCTGACCGTCGAGCTCGCGGCCGAGTACGGCGTGCGCACGGACCTCGCCGGGTTCCAGGACGCGCTCGCCGAGCAGCGCGAGCGGAGCCGGAGCGGCACGAAGGCGGACCTCGCGCGCACCAACGAGCTGATCTCGCTGTACAACGGGATCCTCGGTCGCACGGCGCCGACCGAGTTCCTCGGCTACGAGACGACGAGCGACGACGGTCGCATCGTCGCGATCCTCCGCGACGGCACGGAGTACGAGTCGCTCGAGGCGATCGCCGAGGTCGAGCTCCGGGCCGAGGCTGGCGCCCACGCCGAGATCGTGCTGGACCGCACCCCGTTCTACGCGGAGAGCGGCGGCCAGGTCGCCGACACCGGGCGGCTGCTCGCGCCTGACGGCAGCGTCCTGTTCGACGTCGAGGACGTCCAGCGCGTCGCCGGCACCCAGACGGCCGGGCTCACCGTCCACCGCGGCGTGCTCCGCGGCGCCGTGCGCGTCGGTGACACCGTCCGCGCCGAGGTCGACGCGGAGCGCCGCGCGCACACGATGCGCAACCACACGGGCACGCACCTGCTCCACCGCGCGCTGCGCAACGTGGTCGGCGAGCGGGCGCGCCAGGCGGGCTCGCTCGTCACGCCGGACTACCTCCGGTTCGACTTCCCGTTCGACCGCGGCCTCACCGACGAGGAGAAGCGCGAGATCGAGCGCCAGGTCCGCGGCGCCGTCCGCGACGACCGCCCCGTCAGCGTCGAGTGGATGACGATGACCGAGGCGCAGGCGGCGGGTGCCGACGCGTTCTTCGACGAGAAGTACGGCGACCGGGTGCGCACGATCCGGGTCGAGGGCTTCAGCCACGAGCTGTGCGGCGGGACGCACTGCCGGGCGTCGGGGCAGATCGGCGGCTTCGTCATCACCGGCGAGAAGAGCATCGGGTCGGGGATGCGGCGCATCGAGGCCGTCACCGGGCGCCGCGGCCGACGCCCTGGTCGAGGGCCGGTTCGACGCGCTCGAGCGGGCTGCAACGGCCGTCGGGGCACGCACGCCGGACGCGCTCGAGGAGCGGATCGCCGCGCTCCAGGACGAGCTTCGCACGACCAAGCAGCGGCTCAAGGCCGGCGGCGCCAACGCCAGTCGGCCGAAGCCCGCGGACCTCGTCTCGAACGCTGAGGAGCTGGCGCCGGGCGTCGCGTTCATCGGCACGACGGGCGACTTCGAGTCGATCGAGGCGCTCAAGGGCTTCGCGAAGGGGATCCGGGGCACGTTCCCGAGCGGCGTGATCGCCGTTGGCATGGAGGCCGACGAGCCGCAGCTGTTCGTCTCGGTCAGCGACGACCTCGTGGCGCGTGGCATCGCGGCGGGCTCGCTCGTCCAGACCGCCGTGACCAGCATCGACGGCCGTGGTGGCGGGCGCCCCGAGATGGCCCAGGGAAAGGGCACGCGACGAGAGGGGCTCGGAGACGCGATCGAGGCCGTGCGAGCCGCCGTCGCCGCCCGCGCCACGTCCGCGTGACGAGCGCCGCCGGCCGCCACGGCGTGGCGGGCTGACATGGCGTTCCTCCGCCGCATCTGGAACCGCGACGACGTCCCGACGCCCGCGGCCTGCACGGCCCTCGACATCGGCACGGAGTTCGCGAAGGCGCTCGTGTTCGAGATCGACGAGTCCGGTCACGGGACCGTCCGCGGCGTGGGCCGCAAGCGCCAGGGCCTGAGCCACATGCAGTCGGGCACGGTCGCGGACATCGCCGCGGTCGTCGACAACTGCGCGGTCGCGCTCCAGGAGGCCGAGGAGATGGCCGGGTTCCGGCCCAGCCAGGTCGTCATCGGCATCGCGGGCGAGCTCGTGAAGGGGTTCACGACGACCCTCACCCAGGAGCGCAAGCGGCCCGAGCAGCCGATCAACGACGCCGAGCTCGTGAAGCTCATCGACTCCGTCCAGCGCGAGGCGCTCCAGGAGGCGCAGCGCTCGATCACCTGGGAGACCGGCCTGCCCCAGGTCGACGTCCGCCTCGTCCACAGCGCGATCGTCGGCGCCTCGATCGACGGCTACGGGCTCACGAACCCGGTCGGGTTCCAGGGTCGCCACGTCAAGATCGGCATCTTCAACGCCTTCGCGCCGCTCGTGCACCTCGGTGCGCTCCAGTCGGTCGCGAGCCAGCTGGACCTCGAGCTGCTCGAGATCGTGGCCGAGCCGTACGCCGTGGCGCGGGTCCTCGGGCCGGAGCAGGTCCGCCAGGCCGGCGCGCTGTTCATCGACGTCGGCGGCGGCACGACCGACGTCGCGCTGGTGCGCCAGGGCGGCATCGAGGGCACCCGGATGTTCGCGCTCGGCGGCCGAGCGTTCACGAAGTCCATCGCGGATCACCTCGACCTGCCGTTCCCGCGCGCCGAGCAGCTCAAGGTGGACTACGCCCGCGGCCTCGAGTTCCCCGAGCGGGCGCAGGTCGCGGAGATCGTGGGCGACGACGTCGCGGTCTGGGCCGCCGGCGTCGAGCTCGTGATGGAGGAGCTCGCCGCG
Source organism: uncultured Chloroflexia bacterium (assembly GCA_963768035.1). Lineage (GTDB taxonomy): Bacteria > Chloroflexota > Limnocylindria > Limnocylindrales > CSP1-4 > CAIXZV01. Next base: position 189,967 of record CAVYGJ010000007.1, on the reverse strand, counting down.
GGCGAGATGCTCCCGTCGCGGATCTGGGTCTGCGGCGGCGGGTCGCGCCTCCCCGAGATCCGCGAGGCGGTGGCCGCGGAGCGGTTCTGGAAGCGCCTCTCGTTCGCGCGGCCGCCCGAGGTCACGCTGATGGCGCCCGACCAGATCGAGGCCATCGGCGACGCGACGGAGCTGCTCGTGGACCAGCAGGACGTGACGCCGCTCGGCCTCGCGTACCAGGCGATCGAGCTCCACACCTCCGAGGACCCGCTCGACGCGGCGCTCCGCCGGGTGCTCCGCGCGATGAAGGTCTAGACCATGGCCACGATCGTCTACCTCGACGCCGACGACGAGATCACGTCGGCCGCGTCCCGGATCCGGTCCGCGGACGACGCCCGCGTGGGGCTCGTGCTCCCGTTCGGGTCGCGGGTCGCGACGTCGCGGATCAACTTCCGGCTCCTGGCCCGCGAGGCGCTCGCGACCGGCCGGCGGCTGGACATCGTGGCCCCGGACGCGTCGGCGCGCGCGCTCGCGGCGTCGGCCGGGCTGCCGGTGTTCGCGTCGGTCGGCGAGTACGAGGCGGCGCTCGACGCGGACGACGATGCGGCGGAGACGGCGACCGATGCGCCGGCAACCGGGCGCAGGGGCCGGCGCGGCCGGGCTCGGCGCGGCAGCCATCGGCGCGGCCGCGGTCGGCGGGCCCGGCGGCGCCGGCGGAGCGATCCCCGGCCAGGGCGACGGCCGGCCCATCGACCCGTCACGCGACACCGTCCCGACCCAGCGCCAGCGCGTCCCGATCACGGAGCCCGCCTCGTCCGACTACGGCGCCCCCGGGATCGAGGACACGCCGCGGCCCCGGCCGTCGGCGGGCGATGCCGCGGACGACGGCGGACGTCGCGGTCCGGGCGGGCGCCTGCTCGCGTTCCTGCTCGTCCTGCTCCTGCTCCTCGGCGCCGGCGCCGTGTTCGCGGTCACGGTCCTGCCCGCCGCGGACATCTCGGTCACGCCCCACATCGAGACCATCGGGCCGATCTCGTTCACCGTGACCGCGGACCCCGAGGCGACCGCCGTCGACCCCGAGGCCGGCGTGATCCCGGCGACGACCCTCGAGATCCCCGTGACGGCGTCGGGCGAGTTCCCGGCGACCGGGAAGAAGATCGTCCGGGAGAAGGCGAAGGGCGCCGTCCGGTTCACGAACTGCGACCCGTCGGCTGCCTACCGGATCCCGTCGGGCTCGATCGTCACCACGCGCGCAGGCACCGCGTTCGTGATCGACGAGGAGGTGTTCCTGCCGGTGGCCGGGATCTCCGGCACGCCGCCCAACCTCGCGGTTCGCTGCACGACGAGCGAGGTCTCGGTGACGGCAGACAAGGCCGGCGAGGAGGGCAACGTGAGCGCGGGCGCGATCCGCGTCGTGCCGGCCCGCTACAACCGCAACCTCGTCCGGGTCACGAACCCGGCTGCGACGTCAGGCGGCTCGCGCGAGGAGTTCCCGCGCGTCAAGAAGGAGGACGTGGACGCCGCGATCGCGCAGCTCAAGACCGATACCCAGGCCCAGTTCGAGAGCGAGCTCGAGAACCCGGACGCGGTGCCCGAGGGCACGACCGTGTTCCCCGAGACCGCGGTCATGTCCGACCTCGCGACCGACGTGGACCCGGCATCGCTCGTGGGCAAGGAGGTCGCGACCTTCACCCTGTCGATGACCGGGACCGGGACCGTCCAGGCCGTCGACGCGACGCCGATCGAGGCGATCGCCGAGGAGCGGCTGGCGTCGTCGATCAGCGACGGCTACGAGCTCGTGCCCGGGTCGATCAGCGTGGACGTGGGGGAGGGGAGCGTCGTCGACGGCGTCATCACCTTCCCGGTCGACGGGACGGCCAAGCAGGTCCAGCCGCTCGATGCCGCGTCCCTCGAGCAGATGGTGCTCGGGCTCCCCAAGGCCGAGGCCGAGGCGGCGCTCGCGCCGTACGGCGACGTCGTGATCGTGCTCTGGCCGGGCTACGTGACGAACGTGCCGACGATGGACGCACGGGTCACGCTCGTGATCAACGACGCGGTCGACGCGGGACCCGCGGAGGCGACCCCGGGCCCGTCGCCGACGCCCACCGCCGCCCCGAGCGAGTCGCCGCTCGAAAGTGGCTCCGAATCGCCGTTCGCGACCTCGTTCCCGCTCGAGGAGTCGCCCTCGGACACGGTTCCGAGCGAGCCGGTACCATCCGGCTGATGTTCCGTACCTCTTCCGTTCCGTTCAACCGCGCCCCGCGCACGATCCGCCGCACCGGCCGGCGTGCCGCGTGAGCCGCATCCTCGGGGTGGATCTGGGGTCGAAGCGGGTCGGGCTCGCCGTCGCCGAGGTCGGGATCGGGATCGCGCGGCCGCTGTCCACCGTCAACCGTGGCGCGACGCTCGATGACGACGTCGTGATCCTCGAGCGCGTGTGCCGGGAGCAGGCCGTCACGGAGCTCGTGGTCGGCCTGCCGATCGAGGCGAAGGGCGACGAGGGGACCATGGCGGAGGCCGCCCGGACGTGGGCGACGGCCGTCGCGGAGCGCCTCTCGCTCCCGGTGACGATGCGCGACGAGCGCCTGAGCTCGTTCGAGGCCGAGCGCCGGCTGGGTCGCATGCCCCGCGGCCGGTCGGGCGGCGCGCCGTCGCGGACGCAACGAAATGCCTACCGCGCGCGTATCGATCGCGAGGCCGCGAGCGTCATCCTCCAGGACGAGCTGGACGCACGCTCCCGGGAGGACGCATGAGCATCAGGGGCGGTCGCGGGCCGCGCGACGATCAGGACGACGCCGGCAACTACCGCAACGGCTATCACCGGACCGGGCGCTATGGCCGCGGGCCGGGCGACCAGCGCAAGTACGAGCGCTACGGCAGCCGCAACGGCGGGATCGGCGGCATCCTCCGGTTCATCGTGTTCCTCGGGCTGCTCGCGGGCGGCGTCCTCCTCGTGATGGTCACCGTGGCGCGCCCGCTCGTCCGCGCGGTGATCGTGCCGTGGGCCGACGACAACCCCGCCGCGCTCCGGATCCCGTTCGTCGAGGACATGGTCCGCGAGGACATCGGCCCGGCGCTCACCGCCGCCGCCGACGGCTCGGCCGACGAGATCGCGTTCACCGTCGAGTCCGGCGACACCCCGGCGACCGTCGCCCCCCGGCTCCTCGAGCAGGGGATCATCGCGAACGAGCGCGCATTCCTGTTCCAGGCCCGCGTCGACGACCTCGGCACGAAGCTCACCGCGGGCCAGTTCGGCCTCACGGGCAACCTCACGCCCGCCCAGGTGGTCGAGGGCCTCGTGGCCAACCGGATCACGGTGCGCAACGTGCCGGTGACGTTCCGCGAGGGCCTGCGGATCGAGCAGATGACCGCGAAGCTCGCCAACGACGCCAACACCGAGATCGATCCCCAGGAGTTCTACAAGCTCGCCACGAACCCGCCCGACGAGCTCATCGCCGACTTCCCCTGGCTCCTCGAGGACGGGGTGCACCCGAAGGGCACGTCGCTCGAGGGCTTCCTCTACCCGGCGACGTACGACGTCCGTGTCGGCGACGCCAACGCGACGACCGCGGAGGGCCTCATCCGGATGATGCTCACCGCGTTCTACGATCGCGTGGGCGAGGACCGCCTGAAGGTGGCCGCGAAGCGCGGCCTCGACTTCCACGAGATCCTCACGCTCGCCTCGATCGTCGACCGCGAGGCGGTCCTCGATGACGAGCGGGCGAAGATCGCCGGCGTCTACCAGAACCGGATCGATCGCAAGCCGCAGGTGAAGACCGGCCTGCTCGAGGCGGATCCCACGGTGATCTACGCAGTGGACACGGACAAGCTCGGGAAGTACAGCGAGGACTGGTCGAAGTACGTCTTCTGGACCGTCCCAGACGGGCCGAGCCTCCGCGACCAACCGCTGCCCGAGAAGCTGGACGCCTACAACACGTACAAGCACCGTGGCCTGCCGCCCGGCCCGATCGACTCGCCGACCGTGGACAGCATCGATGCGGCGCTCGTCCCCGACACCAAGAGCGGCCTGAAGTTCTTCGTGGCCATCCCGGACTCCGATCCGAAAGGCGCCCACGACTTCAGCAAGACGCTCGCGGAACACGAGCAGAAGCTCCGCAAGTACGGCTACCGGTAGGGTGACCAAGGCGCGAGGCACGGTCCGGCTGCCCGAGGCGGCCGACTTCGCGCCGCCGCCCGACGCGACGACCCGGCGACGCTGGACCGAGGCCGACCGCGCGCATCGGCCCGAGCGGCTGCGCCGCCTGCGCGATCGGCTCGTCGTCGAGGGCGTCGACGCGTACTTCGGGATGCGCCCGGAGCACATGCGCTGGGTCACCGGGTTCACGCTCGGCAACGGCGAGGACAAGGTCGCCGGCCACTCGGGCCAGTTCCTCGCCGGCGCCGACGAGGTGATCCTTGTCACCGACTCCCGCTACACGGTCCAGGCGAGGCGCGAGGCGCCCGACGCGGTCGTCGACGAGATCGGCTACTCGCTGCCCGACGCGTGGGCCCGGCTGCTGGCGCGCGTCGGGGCGCGTCGCGTCGCGCTCGAGGCCGCGGTCGTGCCCCACGCGCTGTGGACGCGGCTCGAGGCCGCGGCGCCCGACGTCGAGCACGTCCCCGTCGACGGCTGGCTCGAGGCCATGCGCGAGGTCAAGACGCCCGACGAGATCGAGCGGGTCGCGGCCGCGTGCGCCGTTGCCGACCGCGCGCTCGCCACGCTGCTGCCCGAGATCCGCGCCGGCGTCACCGAGCACGACCTCGCGCTCCGGCTCGAGTGGCTGATCCGCACCGGCGGCGCGGAGGCGCTCGCGTTCGACGTCGCGTGCCTCGCCGGCCCCGAGGCGGCGCTCCCGCACGGCGCACCGGGCGACCGGCCGGTGCTCGACGGCGCGGTCCTCCTGTTCGACTTCGGCGCGCAGGTGGACGGCTACCGCAGCGACATGACCCGCACCCTGTTCATCGGCGAGCCCGGCGAGCGTGACCTCGCGGTCTACGACCTCGTCCGGCGCGCGCAGCAGGCGGCGATCGACGAGCTCGAGGCGCGCGTGGGCTCGACGCCGCTGCCGGACGGGCTCGGGCTCGACGTCCTCGCCCGCGCGGTGATCGACGCCGACGGGCGCTGGCCGGCATACGGCCACGGCCTCGGCCACGGGATCGGCCTCGCGACCCACGAGCTGCCGCGGCTCGGGCGGACGGCGACGAGCGAGCCGCTGCCGAGCCCCACGGTGTTCTCGGTGGAGCCCGGGATCTACCTCGAGGGCGAGACCGGGGTGCGGATCGAGGATCTCGTCCATCTCGACGCCTCGCGCGGCCTGGTCGAGCAGCTGACGCGCTTCCCGAAGGACGTCATCGCCCTCGGCGGCCGCTAGGTTCCGCGCCCCCTCTGGTAGCATCCCGGCGCACAGTCAATCGACCCGCGCGGGGTGGCGACACGCCCCCGAACCGCGCCACGCGCCACCGGAGCACCACCCCATGATCAGCACCGGCGAGCTGCGCAAGGGCGTCGTCATCGAGCTTGACGGCGACCTCTGGCAGATCCTCGACTACCACCACATCAAGATGGGCCGCGGCTCGGCCCAGGTCCGGATCAAGCTGCGCAACGTCAAGAAGGGCAGCACGGTCGAGAAGTCGTTCCAGGCCGGCGAGCGCTGGCCGCGCGCCCAGATCGACCGCCGCCCGGTCCAGTTCCTGTACCGCGACGGCGACGACCTCCACTTCATGGAGACCGAGTCGTACGAGCAGTTCAGCCTGCGGGCCGAGACGCTCGACGACGCGATCGGCTTCCTGAAGGAGGGGATGACCGTCGACCGGACGTCCTACCAGGGCGACACGCTCGGCATCGAGCTCCCCGTGACGGTCGATCTCCGCGTCGCCGAGGCCGAGCCCGGCTTCGCCGGCGACACGGCACAGGGCGCACGCAAGAACGCGACCCTGGAGACCGGCCTCGTCGTCACCGTGCCGCTGTTCGTCAACGAGGGCGACATGCTGCGCATCGACACCCGCACGGGCGAGTACCAGACCCGGCTGTAGCCGGCTGGTCGGCGCGCTGCCCGCGAGCCCGACGTGAGCCCCACCCCCGAGCCCCCGGACTGGCTGCTGCCCTCCTGGGACGCCCAGCCCGACGACCCGGACGACGCAGCCCGGCGCCCGCCGACGCCCGCCGGCACGTTCGGCCTCCGCGTCCGGACGGTCACCGAGGTCAGCCGCGCCATCCGCGAGCGGGTCCGCTCGGACGACGGCCTGCGCGACCTGTGGGTCGAGGGCGAGGTCGGCCGGGTCACCGTCTCGTCCGCGGGCCACGCGTACTTCACGCTCAAGGACGCGCGCGCCCAGCTCCAGTGCGTCTGGTTCCGCGACGACCGCGTGCGGTCGCCGTTCCAGCCGCAGACCGGGCTCCAGGTCGTCGCCCACGGGCGGATGGACCTGTTCGAGCCGCAGGGCGCGCTCCAGCTGTACGTGGAGTCGCTCCAGCCGTCGGGCTTCGGCAACCTCGCCGTCCGGTTCGAGCAGCTGAAGGCCGCCCTCGCCGCCGAGGGCCTGTTCGACCCGGGTCGCAAGCGGCCGCTGCCGCGCCAGCCGAGGACGATCGCCGTGATCACGTCGCCCACGGGCGCCGTGTGGCGGGACGTGTGCACGGTCCTCGCGCGACGCTGGCCGATGGCGCGCGTCGTCCTCGTGGCATGCAAGGTCCAGGGCGACGGCGCGCCGGCCAGCATCGTCACGGCGTTCCGGCGCCTCGAGCGCTGGATCGGTGAGCTCGAGGACCAGGGCCTCGGCGACGAGGCGCCCGCGGTCACGATCCTCGCCCGGGGCGGCGGCTCGCTCGAGGACCTGTGGTCGTTCAACGACGAGCGCGTGGTGCGGGCGGTGGTCGGGCACCCGATCCCGGTCGTGTGCGGCGTCGGGCACGAGGTGGACGTCACGCTGGCGGACTTCGCGGCGGACGTCCGCGCACCGACGCCGTCGGCGGCGGCCGAGCTCGTCGTGCCGGACCGGGTGGAGGTCACGGGCGCCGTCCGGGCGCTCGGCGGTCGCGGGGCCACGGCGGCGGGCCGGCGGCTCGCGTCCTCCCGGCGGGACATGGACGCCGAGCTGCGCGCCCTCGCCCGGCTCGAGCCGCGGGCACAGCTCGCCACGTCGCGTGAGCGCGCGGGTCTGCTCCTCGACCGTGCCGCCCGCGCGGTGGGCACGCGGGTCGCGGACTCCCGGCGCTCCCAGGAGCGGCTGGGGCTGCGGCTGCTGCCGGTCCTCCCGGCGCGGCTGGACGCAGAGGGCCGACGGCTCGATGGCCTGGCGGCGCGTGCGCCGCGACTGGTGGAGGGGCGGCTCGCGGTCGCCCACGCCGGGCTGGCCGCGGCCGCGGCGTCGCTCGCCGCGCTCGGTCCGCAGGCGACGCTCGACCGGGGCTACGCGATCGTCCGCCGGCGCGAGGACGGCGCCATCGTCCGGCGGCCCGACGACGCGGCTGCCGGCACCGAGCCTCCGGATCGCGCTCGCCGACGGGTCGCTCGCCGCCACGAGCGACGGCCCCGGTGGGGCAGGGGAGGAGGCGTGAACAGCCAGGACATCGGCTGGGCGTTCCTGTTCCTCGTGGTCGTCGGGCTGATCGTCGCCATCGGGGTGGTCGTCGGTATGATCGTGGCCGGCCGGATCGACCGGCTGATGGCCCCGCGGCCCCCGAAGCCGGCAGACGCACCGCCGGCCGCAGGACCGACGCCCGAGGACCAGCAACCGGGCCCGCACGAGGAGGAGCAGCCGTGACCGACGCGACCGGCCCCGCCGACGTCGACGCCCTTGCCTACGACGAGGCCTTCGCCGAGCTCCAGCGGGTCGTGACGGCGCTCGAGACCGGCGGCCAGTCGCTCGAGGCGACGATCGCCCTGTACGAGCGTGCCGTCGCCCTCCAGCGCCGCTGCGAGCGCCTGCTCGCCGAGGCCGAGCTCCGCGTCCAGCAGCTGCTCGCACGCCCCGGCGGCGTGCTCGCCGCGGTCGACGTCAAGCCCGAGGACGCCGAGGAGGCGTGATCGCCGCCCGTTTCGACATCCTGCTACCATCCACTAGCAGATAACTCCCAGCGACGCACCATCGCGCTGCACCCGTCCGTCCCAGCCGGGCCAGCAAGCACCGACCAGGAGCCGAGCCCGTGCCGATTCTCGACCGCCTCCAGGGGCCCGCGGACCTCCGCGGACTGACCGAGCCAGAGCTCGCCGTCCTCGCGGGCGAGATCCGCGAGACGATCATCCGGACCGTCGCCGCGACGGGGGGTCACCTCGGGTCCTCGCTCGGCGTCGTCGAGATCACGCTCGCGCTCCACCGGGTGCTGGAGTCGCCCCGCGACCGGATCGTCTGGGACACCGGCCACCAGGCGTACGCGCACAAGCTGCTGACTGGCCGCCTCGAGCGGTTCCACACCCTCCGCCAGATCGATGGCGTCGGCGGCTTCCCGCGCCGCTCCGAGTCCGAGCACGACGTGATGGACGGCGGCCACGCCGGCACCGGCCTCTCGATCGCCGAGGGCCTTGCGACCGCGCGCGACATCCGCCACAGCCTCGAGCGGGTCGCCGTCGTCGTGGGCGACGCCGCGCTGCTGTCGGGCCTCAGCCTCGAGGCGCTCAACGACATCGGGCACCGCCAGAGCCAGCTGCTCATCGTGCTCAACGACAACGAGATGTCGATCAGCCCGTCGGTCGGCGCGCTGTCCAAGTACCTGTCCGAGATCAAGCTCTCCACCGCGTGGCAGCAGAGCAAGGGCGCCTACGACCGCGTGACCGAGAAGATCCCGGTCGTCGGGCCGCTCGCGCTCGAGCTGTCGAAGCGCTTCCGCCAGTCCGTCGTGAGCTTCGCCCAGCCCGGGCAGCTGTTCGAGGACCTGGGGATCACGTACATCGGCGTCATGCCCGGCCACGACCGGCGGCTGCTCGAGGAGACCTTCCGCCGGGCGCTCGCGCTCAACGGGCCGGTGATCGTCCATGTCCGCACCCAGAAGGGCAAGGGCTACAAGCCGGCGGAGAAGGACCAGATCTCGTTCCACGGCGCCGCCCTCCCGCCGATGACCCTCGCGCCCGAGACCGACAGCCACGACCGCCTGCCGGCGCCGCACGCGGACAGCGAGCCGATGACGTCCTCCGTCGCGGACGGCTCGAAGGTCACCAACGCACGGGCGGCCGGCGAGGGCGCCCCGCCGTCCGCGTCCGTGATGGCGGACCGGCGCACGCCCGCCCACAACGCCGAGGGCCAGGCCGAGCCGTCGCCCGCCCAGGCCGTCGAGACGAAGAAGACCCCGAACTACACCGCGTTCTTCGCGAAGGAGCTGGTCGAGCTCGGCAAGGCCGACCGGCGGATCGTCGCGATCACGGCGGGCATGCCCACCGGGACCGGCCTGAACAAGTTCCAGGCCGCGTACCCCGACCGGTTCATCGACGTCGGCATCGCGGAGCAGCACGCGGTCACGCTCGCGACGGGCCTCGCGCTCGCCGGGATGCGCCCCGTCGTCGCCCTCTACTCCACGTTCCTCCAGCGGGCCTTCGACCAGACGGTCCACGACGTGTGCCAGAACGACGCCCCGGTGCTGCTCGCCGTCGACCGCTCCGGCCTCGTGGGCGAGGACGGCACGAGCCACCAGGGGATGTTCACGCTGCCCGCGCAGCGGATGCTGCCGAACCTCGTGGTCGCGAGCCCCAAGGACGAGCAGGAGCTCCGCTCGCTGCTCCGGACGGCGTTCGCCCAGGACCACCCGTTCGCGCTCCACTACCCGCGCGACGCGGGCTTCGGCGTCCCCGACGCAGAGCCGACCGAGCTGCCGGTGGGCCGGGGCGAGGTGCTCCGCGACGGGCGCGACCTGCTGTTCGTCACGTTCGGCCCGATCACGTACCGGGCGCTCGAGGTCGCCGACGCGCTCGAGGCGCGGGGCTGGTCCGTGGGCGTGCTCAACGCCCGGTTCGCCAAGCCGCTCGACCGCCAGCTCATCCTGGACCAGGCGCGCGGCAAGCAGCTCGTCGTGACGTTCGAGGAGAGCGTCGTGAGCGGCGGCTTCGGGTCCGCGGTCCTCGAGGCGTTCGAGGAGGCGCGGATGACCGATCCGGCGTACCGGAGCATCCCCGTGCGGCCCATCGGCATCCCGGGCGACCGGTTCGTGGACCACGGGTCGGTGGTCGACCTTCGACGGCTGATCCGGCTCGACGTGCCCGGCCTCACGGCCCAGGTCGAGGAGGCGATCGCCCAGCTGGGGATCGCCGCGGGGGCCGTCGGCCAGAGCTGACCCGGCCCGTCGCCGCGCCGGCTGCGCGCACCCGGCGGTACGTCCCCGTGAAGCCGCCTGTGCCACGATAGGCGCATGGCGACGGCGACGGCCAAGCGGATCCGGCTGGACCAGCTCCTCGTGGAGCGGGGCCTCGTGCCGTCCCGTGCCCGGGCGCAGGCGCTCGTGCTCGCGGGGGCGGTCCGCGTGGGCGAGGGCGACGGGGCGCGCAGGGACCGCAAGAGCGGCGATCTCGTCGCCCGCGACGTGCAGCTCGAGGTCGCCGAGGGCCGCCAGTGGGTGAGCCGCGGCGCGCACAAGCTCGTCGCCGCGCTCGACGCGTTCGGCGTGGACCCGGCGGGTCGCGTCGGCGCCGACATCGGCGCCTCGACGGGCGGGTTCACCGACGTGCTCCTGTCCCGCGGGGCGACGCGCGTCTACGCGATCGACGTGGGCTACGGGCAGCTCGCCGAGCGGCTCCGCCACGACGACCGGGTCGTCTCGATGGAGCGCGTCAACGCCCGCACGCTCACCGCTGACACCCTGCCGGAGCCCGTCGACCTCGCCGTCGTCGACGTCTCGTTCATCTCGCTGGGCCTCGTGCTCGGCCCGATCCGCTCGATCCTGCGCGACGGCGACGGGCCGATCCTCGCGCTCGTGAAGCCCCAGTTCGAGGCCGGCAAGGCCGACGCCAAGGGCGGCGTCGTCCGCGACCGCGAGGTCCATCGCCGCGTCCTGCGCGAGACCGTCGAGCGTGCGGCGGACCTCGGGATCGGGATGCGCGCGGTCATCGCGTCGCCGATCCAGGGGCCGGAGGGCAACCGGGAGTTCATGGCCCACCTCCAGGCCGGGCCCGGCTGCGCCGAGATCGACGAGCGGATCGACGAGGCGGTCACCGCCGCGTGGGACGGCGCCGAGTGACCGTGCGCCGGATCGGGTTCGCGTACAACCCCACGATCGAGGACGCCCTCGAGCTCCGCGAGCGCGCCGCCGGCTGGTGCCGGATGCACGGCGTGGAGCAGTGGGCCTCCCCGGCGGGCGACACGGCTGACCACCTCGACGAGCTTCGCCAGACGGACATCCTCGTGGTGCTCGGCGGGGACGGCACGTTCCTCCGGGCGGCGCAGACGATCGCCGAGGTCGACGTGCCGATCCTGGGCATCAACCTTGGCAAGGTCGGCTTCCTCTCCGTGGCGGAGGCGGACGAGCTCGAAGGCGTGCTCGAGAAGCTCCAGTCCGGCGCGTACACGGTCAGGGAGCGGATGGCGCTCACCGGCCGCATCCTCCAGGCCGGCCGGACGCCCGACGGGACGTTCACCGCGCTCAACGACATCGTCGTCGCGCGCGGCTCGCTGGCCCGCGTCGTCCGGCTCGACGTGTCCATCGACGAGTCCCACCTCGCGACGTTCGTCGCCGACGGCCTCGTCGTGTCGAGCCCCACCGGGTCGACCGGCTACTCGTTCTCGGCCGGCGGCCCGATCCTCGACCCGAGCAGCCGCAACCTCGTGGTGACGCCGATCGCGGGCTACCTGTCCACGATCCGGAGCGTCGTCGTGTCGCCCCACCAGGTCGTCCGGACGCGGGTCGTGGACGCGCACGAGGCGCTCGTGTCGATCGACGGGCGCGAGGACCGCAGGATCGAGGTCGGCGACGTCGTCGAGGTCCGCGCCCTCGAGCGACCGATGCGGTTCGTGGAGCCCAACGGGGCGCTGCCGTTCTGGGACCTGCTCCGCACCAAGGTGGAGCTCCTGCCGTCGTGAGCGTGGACGCACCGCGGGCCGGCCGGCTCCTCGAGGTGTCGGTCACCGACCTCGCGCTCATCGACCGGCTGCGGCTCGAGCTCGCCGCCGGGCTCAACGTCCTCACCGGCGAGACCGGCGCCGGCAAGAGCCTGCTCATCGACGCGCTGGGGCTCGCGCTCGGCGCCCGCGCCGACTCGACGCTGGTGCGCCACGGCGCGGACGGCGCCCGCGTCGAGGCGCTGTTCGACCGCGTCCCGGAGCCGCTCATCGCCGTCCGCGAGGTGAGCGCCACGGGCCGCTCGACCGCCCGCCTGGACGACGAGACGGTCACGGCCGGCAGGCTCGGGCTCACGACCGGCCCGCTCGTCGAGATCCACGGGCAGCACGACCAGCAGCGGCTGCTGGACGAGGACTGGCAGCGGGACCTGCTCGACGCGTTCGGCGGGCACGACGCGGCGCGCGCGGCGGTCGCGGGCGCGGTGGACGGGTGGCGACAGAACCGGGCCGCGCTCGCGTCGCTGTCGATGGACCCGCGCGAGCTCCTGCGCCGCCAGGAGCTGCTCGAGCACGAGGCCGCGGAGATCGCGGCCGGGAACCTGCGACCGGGCGAGGCGGCGGACATCACCGCGCAGCTCGCCGCCGCGCAACACGCCGAGACGATCGCGTCGGGTGCGACCGACGTCCGGGAGATCCTCCTCGGCGAGGGCCGCGGCGCGCGCGAGCGGATCGGGGAGGCACAGCACGAGCTGCGGTCGCTCAGCCGGCTCGACGGGCGCTGGGCCGCGCTGGCGGACCGGCTCGCGGGGCTCGAGGCGGAGGCCGAGGACGTCGCGGCGGAGGTCCGGCTGCTCGCCGAGACCGTCGACCACGATCCGGCGTCGCTGCTCGCGCTCGAGGAGCGCCTCGGCGAGATCCACCGGCTGCTCCGCCGCTATGGCGACGACGAGGCCGCGGTCATCGCGCACGGGGAGCGGTCGGCCGCGGAGGCGGAGCGCCTGCGCGGCCTGGAGGGTGAGCGTGTCCGACGCGCGGACGAGGACGCGCGGCTGCTGCTCGAGGTCGCGGACGCCGCCGCCACGCTGTCGCTGCTGCGGGCGGGCACGGCCTCGGGGCTCGCGGGCGCGGTCTCGGCGGTCCTCGCGGAGCTCGGGTTCCCGGCGGACGCGTTCGACGTGGCCCTCGGCCGCCGACCCGCGGCGAGGGACGACCCCGCGGTCGAGGTGGACGGCGACGCGGTCGCGTTCGACGCCACGGGGATCGACACCGTCGTGTTCGGGTTCCGCCCGAATGCCGGGGAGCCGGCCCGGCCACTCGCGCGGATCGCCTCGGGCGGCGAGCTGTCCCGCGTCGCGCTCGCGATCAAGCAGGTGCTCGCGGAGGTCGACCAGACGCCGACGCTCGTGTTCGACGAGATCGACACCGGGATCGGCGGGCGCTCGGCGGACCCGGTCGGCAGGAGCCTGTGGACGCTCGCCCGGGCCCACCAGGTGCTGTGCGTCACGCACCTGCCCCAGATCGCGGCGTACGCGGATGCGCACTACCGGATCGCGAAGCGGGAGCGGGACGGCCGCACCGTGACCGAGATCACCGTCCTCGACCACGCGGAGCGGGCGCGCGAGCTCGCCCAGATGATCGGCGGACCGGAGGGCGGGGATGCGGCGCTCCTCTCGGCGCGCGAGCTGCTCGACCGCGCCGAGGCGTGGCGCGGCGGCCGCGTCGCGGAGGTCCTCGTCTGACCGTGGCCGCAGCGGGTCGTGACCTGGACGCGGCCATCGAGGAGTACCTCGCCTACCTGCGGGTCGAGCGCGGCCTCGCCGACGCGACGCTGCGGGCCTACCGCGCAGACCTCACGGACTTCGCGATGAGCCGGGGCGCGGTGGCGACGTGGGCCGACGGGCCCGACGTCGCCGTGCGCTATCTCGCGGCACGCGGGCGCCGTGGCCGACCGGGTGCGCCCGGCCTCGCCCCGACCAGCCTCCGGCGGCGCACGGCCTCGATCCGCGGCTTCTACCGGTTCGCCTACGGCGACGGGCTCATCGGCAGCGACGTCGCGGCGCACCTCGACCTGCCGACGGCAGTCGCGGCTGCTCCCGGAGACGCTGACGGTCGACGAGACGATCCGGCTGATCGAGGCGGCCGGCGACGCGCCGCCCGACGACCACGTGCCCACCGACAGCGACGGGATCCGGCTCCGCGACCGGACGCTGCTCGAGGTCCTGTACGCGGCCGGCCTGCGGGTCTCGGAGGCGCTTGGCCTGGACCTCGAGCACGTGACGATGGACGCGGGGTTCGTGCGGGTCATCGGCAAGGGCGACAAGGAGCGCGTGGTGCCCGTGGGGGACGTCGCGCTCGAGTGGCTCGGCCGGTACCTGGCCTGGCCGCGGTCAGCCTGGCTCGCCGGGGCAGGGGAGGGGGACGGGCCCGGGAGCCCCGTGTTCGTGACCCGGCGGGGGACGCGCCTCGGCCGGGTGCAGGCGTGGCAGGTCGTCAAGGACGCGTCGGAGGCCGCGGGCCTCGGCGACCGCGTCTCGCCCCACACGCTGCGCCACAGCTTCGCGACCCACATGCTCGAGGGCGGGGCGGACCTGCGGGTCGTCCAGGAGCTCCTCGGACATGCGAGTATCTCCACGACCCAGCTCTACACGCACCTCACGGGGGAACGGATCCGCGAGGTCTACGCGCGGGCCCACCCGCGGGCCTAGGGAGGACCACCGACGATGGCGAACTACGCAGAATTGCTGCTCGCGTCCGGGGAGCGCGTCCTGCGCCGTGCCCACCAGCACTGGTTCGTGTTCGTCTCCAACGCCCGCTGGGCCGTGTTCGCGCTGATCGCGTCGGCCGTGCTCACGGTGCTCCGCGTCTGGCTCAACGGCAGCGGCGCGATCTGGAACATCCTCAGCTGGATCACGCTCGCGGTGTTCGTGTTCGGCGTCCTGTCGTTCCTGTGGAGCATCCTCCGCTATCGGAACGAGGAGTACCTGATCACGAACCGGCGCCTCATCCACGTCGAGGGCGTGATCAACAAGACGACGACCGACTCGGCGCTCGAGAAGATCAACGACGCGGTCCTGTCCGAGTCGCTGTTCGGGCGGATGTTCGGCTTCGGCGACCTCGACGTCCTGACGGCATCGGAGCAGGGGATCGAGCGGCTCCGGATGCTGCGCGACGCGAAGGACTTCAAGAAGGCGATGATCGAGGCCAAGCACGAGCTCGAGATCGAGGTCGGCCGGCCCACGATGCCGCCGATCCGCACCGAGCCCGCCCCGGCGCCAGCACCGGCGCCCGCACCGGCTCCGCCCCCCGCCCCGGCACGCATCGACACGTCCGAGGAGGTCGCCGACGCGCTCGGCCGGCTCGGCCAGCTGCGCGACCAGGGGCTGATCACGCCCGAGGAGTTCGAGGCCAAGAAGGCGGAGCTCCTCGGCCGCATCTAGCGTGAGCCCGGCCGCAGCGATGGCGCCCGGTACGATGTGCGGCACGTTCCCGACCCCAATCCGAGGTCTTCGTGTTCCTTGACGATCCCATCCTCGCGGTCGCGCTCGTCGCGATCTTCCTGCTCGTGGCCTACCCGGTCCACGAGTTCGCCCACGCGTGGGCGGCGTACATGCAGGGAGACGCGACCGCGAAGCTGTTCGGCCGGCTGACCCTCAACCCGATCGTCCACTTCGACCCGATCGGCGGGACGCTCACCGCGGTGTCGCTGCTGTTCAGCCCGATCCTGTTCGGCTGGGCGAAGCCGACCCCGGTCAACCCGTCGAACTTCCGCGACCGGCGCAACGGCGACCTCATCGTGGCGCTCGCGGGCCCGGTGTCGAACCTGCTCATGGCCACGCTCGGCGCGTTCGTGTTCCGTGCGCTCGACCTCGCCGGCGTCCTGTTCGACCTGCCGCGCGACGTGGTCCTCGTCCTGTACTACTTCGTGGCGTTCAACGTGCTGCTCGCGATCTTCAACCTCCTGCCCGTCCCGCCGCTCGACGGGTCGGCGATCCTGTTCCGGCTGCTGCCCGCCGAGTACGCCTGGCGGCTGCGCCCGTTCCTCCAGCAGTACGGGTTCATCTTCCTCATCGGCTTCTTCATCGTCGGTGGCAGCTACCTCGGGGACCTGATCTTCGGTGTCACGAACGTCCTGGTGGGCGCGGGCTAAGGCCCGTCAGCTCCTCGCGCACGTGACGGCCCGGGTGTCGGTCGCGGAGCACGCGGAGCTGGCGGCGTGGCTGCGCCCCGAGGAGCTCGACCTGTTCGACGCGATGCACATTGCCGACCGCCGCCACGGCCTCGATGTCGTCGCCGTGCTCCGCCGCTCGGGCGTGCGCGACCGCGACGTGCTGGCCGCCGGGCTCCTCCACGACTGCGCCAAGGGCGACACCGGCGCGCTGCCGAGGATCGCGTGGTCGCTCGGCGAGCGGTTCGGGCCGTGGGTCCTCGACCTCGCCCGGCGGGTGCCCGGGTGGGACGCCGCGCTCGACCGCCTCGCCGACCACGCGGATGCGTCCGCGGACCTCGTGGAGCGCGCGGGTCTGCCCGCGTTCGCCGTGGACCTCGTCCGCTACCAGGCCGAGCCCCGCGACCCGCGCTACGGCGCCCTGTTCCACGCCGCGGACGAGGCGTCCTGATGGTGGCCGTGGGTCCTGGCGCCACGGTCGCGTTCGGCGAGGGCCGCCGCCCCGAGGCCGCGACCCGCGTCACGCTGCCGGCCTTCGACGGGCCGCTGGCCCTCCTGCTCGCGCTGATCGAGGCGCGCCAGATGGACGTGCTCACGGTGCCGCTCGGCGGGCTGGCGGGTGCGTACCTCGAGGCGATCGCGACCCTCGACGACGACCGGATGGGCAACGTCTCGGCCTTCGTCGCCGTCGCGAGCCAGCTGATCCTCATCAAGTCCCGGGCGCTGCTCCCGCGGCGGGCCGTCGAGGGTGCGGTCGCGCTCGCGGACGAGGGCCCCGACCCCGAGGCCGAGCTGCGGGCACGGCTCATCCTGTACCGCGCGTTCCGCGACGCGGGCTCGACGCTGCTCGAGGAGGCCCGGCTGCGGGTCGGCCTGTTCCACCGCGAGGCGACGACGGCGCGCGTGGCCGGCCTCGCCGGCGCCCGACCGCCGGCCGCAGCGCCCCTGTCCACGTCCGTCCTCGTTGCCGCGCTCGACGGGCTCGCCCGGGTGGCCCCGCCGCCCGCCCCGCCGCCCGAGACGATCCGCCGCACGATCCTGCTCACCGACCGGGCCCAGCTGATCCGCCACGCGTTGCGGGGAGCGGACGTGGTCGTGCTCCAGGACCTGCTCAAGGGCGTCCATGACCGGGTCGTCGTGGCGGTCACGTTCCTCGCGATGCTCGAGCTCATGAAGCGCCGCGAGATCGTCGTCGAGCAGACCGAGCCGTGGGGCCCGATCATGGCGAGGCGCACGACGCCCGAGGAGCGTGCCGCCGCCGGGATGCCCGGCGCCATCGACGAGGAGGCACCCCTGGACGAGTCGCTGGAGTCGTTCGCGTGACGGAGGAGGAGGTCGTGCTCGCCGCGCCCGCGGACGAGCCCGAACCCGTCGACGAGCCGGCCGCCGCGGCATCCACGGCCGACGCCCCGGCCGGCGAGCTGACCGAGCCGCAGCTCGAGGCGCTCCTGTTCGTCGCCGAGAAGCCGCTCACCCGGCGCGAGATCGGCATCCTCGCGGGCGTGGACCGGGCGACCGTCGACGAGCGCCTCGGCGACCTCGAGGTCTCGCTCGCGTCCCGGGGGATCCGGCTGCTCCTGAGCGGCGACCGCGTCGAGCTCGCGACGGCGCCCGAGGCTGGCGCGCTCGTCGCGCGCTACGTCGGGGCGGACGCGGTCCGCCTGTCGCCCGCGGCCATCGAGACGCTCGCCATCGTCGCGTATCGCCAGCCGGTCACCAAGGCCGCGATCGAGCGGATCCGGGGCGTCGACTCCGACTACACGGTCCGCGCGCTCCTGCACCGGCGCCTCGTCGTGGAGCAGGGTCGCAGCGAGGCCCCCGGCCGCCCGATCCTGTACGGCACCGGGTTCGAGTTCCTCGAGCGGTTCGGGCTGACGTCGCTCGAGGAGCTGCCGCTGCTCGACCTCGACATCGCGGCCCGCCTCGTCGACGGCGACGGGGACGAGCGCCCCGCGCCCGGTGAGGCGGCCTCCGCGCCGGCTCGCGCTCGGACGATCCCGTCGCCGATCCCGGCGAGGGCTGACGGCGTGCCGGCGGAACGGATCTCGAAGGTGCTCGCGGCCGCCGGCGTCGCGTCGCGGCGCGGTGCCGACGAGCTCGTGGCGGCGGGTCGCGTCCTCGTGGACGGCCGCCCGGCGCAGCTCGGCGAGCGCGTGGACCCGGAGACCCAGGCGATCGACGTCGACGGGCGACGGATCGCGGCCGCGGCCGCCATGGCCCCGCCGTTGTACCTCGCGCTCCACAAGCCCGCCGGCGTCACCTCGACGACGCGCGACCGGCACGCCATGACCACGGTCGTGGACCTCGTCCCCCCGGAGCTCTCGCGCGGCGCGCGGCTGTACCCGGTCGGCCGCCTCGACCAGGACTCCGAGGGCCTGATCCTCCTGACCAACGATGGCGACTGGGCCGAGCACGTCCTCCACCCGCGCTACGGCGTCGAGCGCGAGTACGCCGTCGCGCTCTCGCGGATGCTCAACCGTGACCAGGCCGAGGCCCTCGAGAGCGGCGTGGAGCTCGCCGAGGGGATCGCGACGCTCAACGGCCTCCGGGGCCAGACGCGCACCGAGGACCGCCGCTTCGACGACCTGCTCGAGCCACGGCCCGACCCGTCGCTGGTGTGGGTCCGGTGCACGATCCACCAGGGCTGGAAGCGCCAGCTGCGGCGGATGTTCGCGGGCGTCGAGTCGCCCGTGCGGCGGCTCGTGCGCGTCCGCATCGGCACGCTCCGCCTCGACGACCTCGCAACGGGCGACGTACGACCCCTCACGGCGGCCGAGGTTCGACGCCTCGCGCCCCGGTAGCCGGGCTATCCTGCGCGCATGGCGAGCCGCTCATCCCAGACCCGGCGCGTGATCGTCGCGCTCGACGGCCCTGCCTCGAGCGGGAAGAGCTCCGTCGGCGCCGCCGCCGCCGAGCAGCTGCAGCTCCGGTTCGTGGACACGGGCCTGTTCTACCGCGCGGTCACGGCGCTCGCGCTGCGCGAGAAGGTCGCGCTCGATGACGCGGCCGCGCTCGTGGCGCTCGTCGCGCGCGTGACCCTCGACGACGACGGCACGGGCCGCCTGACGCGGGTGCTCCTCGACGGCATCGACGCCACCGACGAGTCCCGGAGCGCGGTCGTCGACGGGTACGTGTCCGCGGTCGCGCGCGTCCCGGAGGTGCGCCAGGCGCTGCTGGAGCGCCAGCGGGAGCTCGCCGAGGCCGGCGGGATCGTCGTCGCGGGGCGGGACATCGGCACCGTCGTGCTCCCGGATGCCGACCTCAAGCTGTACCTCGACGCCTCGGTGGAGGAGCGGGCGGCTCGCCGGATCCAGGAACGCGGGCTCGACCCCGATGGCGACGAGGCGGAGGACGTCCGCGAGCAGCTGCGTGTCCGGGACGCGATCGACACCGGGCGCGAGATCGCCCCGCTGCGTGCCGCGGACGACGCCGTCCACGTGGTCACCGACGGGAACGCGTTCGACGACACCGTCGAGATCGTCGCGGCCGAGATCGCCCTCGTGATGCTGAGCCCGCTCAAGCGACGGGCGCGCCCGAAGCCGAAGCCGAGCCGGATGGCGGCAGCGGCGGCCGCCGCGGGCGCGGCGCTGGGTGCTGCGCCAGAGCCGACGCCGGAACCGGAACCGCAGCCCGAGCCCGCACCGCCCGAACCCGAGCCCGAGCCAGTGCCCGCGGTGGTCACCCCGCCGAAGCGCCCGAGGCGCACGCGCAAGCCGGCCGCCGCGGCCGCCGTCGTGGCGGCCGTGCCGACACCCGAGATCGAGCCTGAGCCCGCGCCGACGGTCCGTGCGAGGAAGCGGCGGACGAGGAAGGCGGCCGCGGTCGTCGCCGCGGAGACGGTCGCTCCCGAAGCCGTCGAGGTCGACGCCGGGCCGTTCGCCGTGGCGGCGACATCCGCGGAAGGTGTCGCCAACGGGGTAGCCGGTCCGTTTGCCGTCTCGAGCGACGTCGAGGTCGTCCTGCCCGTCGTCGCCGAACCGGTGCCCGTCGATCCCGGGCCGTTCGCAGTGGGATCGGCCGCGGCCGCAGGCGTCGTGCACCCGGTCGTCGGCCCGTTCGCCGTGTCCAGCGATGCCGAGGTCGTCCTCCCGGTCCCGCCCGAACCGGAGCCGGTCGACCCAGGGCCGTTCGCCGCCGCAGCGCCGATTGCCGCAGGCGTCGCGCAACCCCGTCGTCGGCCCGTTCGCCGTGTCCAGCGATGTCGAGGTCGTCCTCCCGGTCCCGCCCGAACCGGAACCCGTCGACCCGGGGCCGTTTGCCGTCGGATCGGCCGCCGTGGCAGGCATCGCGAACGCCGTCGCCGGTCCGTTCGCCGTCTCGAGCGACGTCGAGGTCGTCCTCCCGGTCCCGCCGGAACCAGAACCCGTCGATCCTGGGCCGTTCGCCGTTGGAGCTGCAGCCGTCGCTGGTGTTGCCCACGAGGTCGTCGGCCCGTTCGCCGTGGCATCGGATGTCGAGGTCGTCCTCCCGGTCCCGCCCGAACCGGAGCCCGTCGACCCCGGTCCGTTCGCGGTCGCCGCGCTCGCGTCGGCAAATGGGGTCGCCAACCCGGTCGTCGGCCCGTTCGCCGTCTCGAGCGACGTCGAGGTCGTCCTCCCGGTCCCGCCCGAACCCGAGCCCGTCGACCCGGTCCCTTCGCGGTCGCCGCGCTCGCGTCGTCGAGCGGAGTCGCCAACCCCGTCGTCGGCCCGTTCGCCGTCTCGAGCGACGCCGACGTCGTCCTCCCGGTCCCGCCCGAACCCGAGCCCGTCGATCCGGGTCCCTTCGCGGTCGCCGCGCTCGTCTCGGCGGATGCCGTCCGCAACCCCGTCGTCGGGCCGTTCGCCGTCGCATCCGATGTCGATGTCGTCCTGCCCGTCGTCCCCGAGCCGGAGCCGGTGGACCCCGGCCCGTTCTCGGTCGAGGCCACGGTCGCGGACCCGGCCATCGCGCACCCCGTCGCCGGCCCGTTCGCCGTCGCCGACGACGTCGAGATCGTCGTCCTCCCGACGACGCCCGTCGAGGTCGACCCGGGACCGTTCGCGATCGCCGCCGCGATCGCCGACCGGCCGGTGTCGCACGCGGCGCTGGGTGCCTTCGCCGTCTCGTCGGCCGTCCCGTTCGAGCACGCTCCGATCCACGAGCCAGAGCCCGAGCCCGAGCCGACGCCGGCCCCGGAACCCGAGCGAGCCGCCCGAACCCGTCATGGCCGCGGCGTCGCGGCATCACCGTGACCCCGAGCCCGCGAAGCAGCGCTCGTCGATCATCGAGACCGCGATGCGTCTCGACAACGACCAGACGATGCTCGTGCGGATGGTCTCGCTCGTCGCGCGCATCGGCGCCCGGGCCGTCGCGAACGTCAAGGTCGAGGGCCTCGACAACATCCCGCGCAAGGGCGCGGTGATCCTCGCCGTCAACCACATGTCGAACGCCGACGCCTTCGTCACGGGCGCCTGGATCAGCGAGTCGCTCAAGCGCCGCCGGATCCACTGGCTCGGCAAGCGGGAGATGTTCGATTGGCCCGTGGTCGGCTGGATCGGCGCGAACGGCGGGATCCACCCCGTCGACCGTGACCACGCCGACATCGAGGCCTTCCGCCTCGCGACGAGGATCCTCGAGAAGGGCTACGTCCTGCTCGTCTTTCCCGAGGGCACCCGGAGCCCCACGGGCGAGCTCCAGGAGGCCAAGGACGGGATCGCGATGCTCGCGCTCCGCACGGGCGCCCAGGTCGTGCCGGTGGGGATCAACAACACCGACGCCGTGTGGAAGAAGGGCCGGTTCCTGCCGTCGCCGTTCCCGCGGCAGACGGTGCGCGTCCGGATCGGCGACCCGTTCCGCGTCCAGGACGTCATCCCCGAGGGCACCGACCGGCGGACCGCCAAGACGCTCGCCACCACCGCGATCATGGGCCGCATCGCCGAGCTCCTCGAGCCCCGTCACCGGGGCGTCTACGCGGGGGCCGTCAGACCCGGGCACACGCTCGGGGAGTGACCGGAAGGCCGTCCCCATGCGCGCACGTTCGCGTGACGTGTGCGACCATCGGACGGCTATGGGTACTGTCCAGGACGTCCGAATCGCACAGCGCACCGGGTTCTGCTACGGCGTGCGCGAGGCGATCGACAAGGCGAAGGAGTCGGCCGCGGCCGGCAAGCTGACCCATACCCTGGGCCAGGTCGTCCACAACGAGGGCGTGATCAACGATCTCCAGGCGCTCGGCGTCCGGAGCGTCGACACGCTCGACGACGTGAACCAGGGCGCGGCGGTCGTGATCCGGGCACACGGCGTGAAGCCGGAGGTGTTCGAGCGCGCCGAGGCGCGCGGCCTCGACGTCATCGACGGCACCTGCACCTGGGTGATCCAGGAGCAGCGCCAGCTCCAGGAGCTCGTCGACGAGGGCTACACCATCGTCCTGCTCGGCACCCCGAAGCACCCCGAGGTCGTCGGCCTGCTCGGCTTCGCGCCCGACGCGATCGTCGTCGACGAGGAGGCGGACTGGGATCGGATCCCGCGCCGCAAGCGGATGGCGCTCATCACCCAGTCGACCCAGCCGCCCTGGAAGTTCGAGCGCCTCGCGGCATTCATGGTCAGCCGCGCGCACGAGCTCAAGATCGTCAACACCGTGTGCCCGGTCACGATCCGCCGCCAGGAGGACACGCTCGCGGCCGCGCGGGACGTGGACCTCATGGTCGTCGTGGGTGGCCGGCACTCCGCGAACACCAAGGAGCTGACGCGCCTGTGCGAGATCGCGGGCACGAAGGCGATCCAGATCGAGAACGCCAAGGACCTCGCCGACCCCGCGCTGTTCGAGGGCGCCAAGGTCGTCGGCGTCACCGGCGGCACGTCGACGCCGATCGAGGACCTCCGGGACGTCGCCGAGCGGATCATCACGATCGCCGGGACGCCCGACATGCAGGCCCGTGCACCCGAGCTGGCGCGAGAGGCCCTGGACGCAGCCGCGACCCCGGCCGGTCGCACCACCTCGCTGCCGGAGCTCAAGGTCGCCGCGGGCGCGGCCTGATCGTGGCCTCCCGCTCCGCCGGCCTGCCCGTCGTCGCCTTCGTCGGGCGCCCGAACGTCGGCAAGTCCACGCTCTTCAACCGGGTCGTCGGCGACGCGCGCGCGGCGATCGTCGAGGACCGTGCCCGGACGACGCGCGACCGCCTCTACGGCGACGCCGAGTGGAACGGGCGCCGGTTCGTCGTCGTGGACACGGGCGGGCTCGAGATCTTCCCGGGTGATCCGATCGAGGAGCAGGTCCAGCTCCAGGCGCGCCTCGCGATCAGCGAGGCCGACGTGATCGTGTTCCTCGTCGATGCCGCGGTCGGCCCGACGCCCGCGGACCAGGATGCCGCCGAGCTGCTGCGCAAGACGACCAAGCCCGTGCTCGTGGCCGCCAACAAGGCCGACAACCAGCAGCGCGAGCTCAACGCCGCCGAGTTCTACGCCTTCGGCTGGGACGACACGTTCGCGATCTCCGCGAGCCACGGGCGCGGCGTCGCGGACCTGCTCGACGCCATCGTGTGGGCCATGCCGCCCGAGACCGAGGCCGAGATCTCGCGCAAGACCCGCGAGGCCGAGGCCGAGGCGTTCGCGAAGGAGATGGCCCGCGCGCGCCCGGCGCCGTTCGTGGTGGGGGAGACCCACGACGACGACGACGGCACCGACGACGACGACCCCGAGGCGGGCAGCGTCGAGGACATCGGCGCCCGCTGGGACGCGGCGATGGCGGCCGACGACGACGAGCCGCCCGCGATCGCGTTCGTCGGCCGGCCGAACGTCGGCAAGTCGAGCCTGCTCAACGCCCTGCTCGGCGAGACGCGGACGATCGTGTCGTCCACGCCGGGCACGACCCGCGACGCCATCGACACGACGATCCCGTGGGGCCGGAGCGAGGTCGTGCTCATCGACACGGCGGGCATCAAGCGTCGCGGCAAGGTCGCGAGCGGCCCTGCCGCCGACAAGTACTCGACCATGCGCGCGCTCAAGGCGATCTCGCGGGCGGACGTCGCGGTCCTCGTGCTGGACGCCGCCGACGGCCTCACGGCGCAGGACGCCCACGTCGCGGGCTACGTGATCGAGGAGGGCCGCGGCCTGATCATCGCGGTCAACAAGTGGGACATCGTCGAGGACAAGACGCACAAGTCGTTCGACGACCTCGTCATCGAGCTGCGGCGCGAGCTCGCGTTCATCGACTACGCGCCGATCGTCTCGATCAGCGCGCTCACCGGCCAGCGCGTGCAGAAGGTGCTCGAGCTGGCGGTCGACGCCTGGGGCGAGCGCCGCCGCCGGATCTCGACGGGGGAGCTCAACCGGCTCGTCGCGGCGGCCATCGAGCGCACCCCGCCCGCGGTCGTCCACGGCAAGCGGCCGAAGATCCGCTACGCGACCCAGGTGGGCGTCGCACCGCCGACGTTCGTGTTCTTCACGACCGACCCGGCGTCGGTCCACTTCTCGTACCGCCGCTACCTCGAGAACCGGCTGCGCGACGCGTACGACTTCACCGGGACGCCGATCCGCCTCGTCTTCCGCGAGCAGGTCCGCGAGAAGCGCCCGAAGGGCAAGAGCCGCAAGCGCGGCTGAGCCGGGCCGCGGCCCGGCCCGAGCGGGTAAGCAGCGGGCTGCGGTCAGCCTTCCCGGACGACGTTGTCGTGGAAGGTGAACGAACCGTTCTGCAGGTCGAGTCGGCACAGCAGGCTGTCGCCGTTGTGGTCCATCGCCTGCGGCTGGTGGATCGGGAGGACGATCCGCCATTCGCCCGTCGGACAGCCTCCGATCGGACCTCCTGCGGACGCAATCCCCGGCACCGTCGCCGCCACCAGCGCACCAGCGGCCAGGGCAAGGGTCAGTCGTCGGCTCATCGAAAGGCTCCTCCATCTGTCGCCCGGCATCTGGAACGCGAGGCCGCGGCGGATCACCGCTGTATGAGTGAGCCGGGGCGCGATTTCATTCAATGGTCCGTCGTTGCGACACGTGCTGGTGTGCCCTGCTACGATCAGCGACGGTCAACGGGGCGTGGCGCAGCCTGGTAGCGCACCTGAATGGGGTTCAGGAGGTCGAGCGTTCGAATTCGCTCCGCCCCGACCACTCTCCACGCACGAAATAGCCCCTCCGGAGTCGATCCGGAGGGCCTTTCGTTTGCCCGCTGACCCCCGTCTGACCGCCGTCAGCTTCCGGCAGCCTGCGGCGACCCCCGAGGATCGAGTCCATGCGCGCCGCGGATCGCTCGTGCATGCGCGTGTCAGATGGGCGGACCACGGCCTCGCCGTAGATCGCTGAAACCGCCGGTAGGAGCCCGCCCACGCTGACCAGACCGGATCAGGGCCGGCCGTAGGGTAACGCCGGCGCGTAGGTCGCTACCTACCCGGAGTGCCGCTTCTCGCGAGCGAGACCTCCACCTGGCAATGCACGCAACGCTTGGTCCCGACCTCGCGCGGTGCGCCGCAGAACCGGCAGTACCCGCCCGGGTTCAGCTCGCCGCTGACCGTTGCCGCTCGGGAGGGCGGACGGGTGCCTGGCTCCAGACGACCAAGAGGAGGCCTCGTCTGCGGTCGTTCCTCGAGCGGCGGGCCGACAGGGTGGCGATCACCCCGATCATCGCGGCCGAGATGAGCGCGAACGGAAGGAGCGAGGAGCGCGAGATCGTCCACCCGAAGGCGAGGAGCGCCGCCGCGACCGCAAGCGCCGCCACGAACGCGGTCGTGCCGAGTGGGCCTGGTGTGTCTGCCGCCGGCTCGGGACCAGACCACCGTCGCCTCGACACGACCCAGCCACGAAGGGCCATCGTGCGGGCGTCCGTCGACATGAGCTCGATCGCGGCCGCCTCCGTGGCTGCTTCATACACGCTTACGCGCGTCGGCGCGCTTGGATCGTACATCGAGTGATCCATACCTGATGCTGGCGTGCGGACCACGGCACACGTCGGCCATCTGTTTCACGTCTATGACGGATCCACTCGTTGCGTGTTTGCCGATTGCGCTTCATCCGCGACGAGCAGCGCGGGCAGTTGCGTCTACGGCTGGGCAGCCGCCCGGTCGCCTGCTGGCTCGCAACGGGTGCGCAGGCAACGGTGACGATCCTCACCAGTGGCAACGGCAAGGGCAGCGTCGCCAATGTCGTCACGGTGACCAGCTCCGACCCCGACCCGAACACCACGAACAACACCGCGACCACGTCCCTCAAGCTCCGCTGATTGCGGACCTCACCGACAGGCTCACTCCGCCTGGCGGGCCGGTTCCGGCGGCACCCGATTGATCGCCCCCTAGCCTGCGAACCTCAACTGCCGATGGTCGCCGGACGTGCGACACCCCATCCCGCGGCCGTAGCCTCTTGCGTCACACTGCCGATTCGGTGATCGTCGA
Source organism: uncultured Chloroflexia bacterium (assembly GCA_963768035.1). Taxonomy (GTDB): domain Bacteria; phylum Chloroflexota; class Limnocylindria; order Limnocylindrales; family CSP1-4; genus CAIXZV01. Next base: position 163,507 of record CAVYGJ010000007.1, on the reverse strand, counting down.
CGGCGCAAGAAATTGAACACCTATCGAAGCGAGCAGGGAGAGGAGCGGTAACGGGCATGAGGACGACGACTCGATCGCGCTGGCCCGGTGGGCCGACTCTCGCCACGGCGGCAATCGTGATGCTTGTGAGCGCCGCCTGTGTCGGCTCGGCGCCCGCGACGACCGCTGATCCTGTCGCGTCCCCGAGCGCGAGCCCGGCACCGTCGGTGGCCGTCGTCACTCCGACCGCCACGCCCGCTCCCACCCCGACCCGACCGCTGCGCCGACCACCCCGAGTCCGGCCGCTGTCAAGGTTCCGGCCGCGCCGACCTCAGCGAAGATGCGTGTCAGTGACGGCGCCCTCGGCGCGTACGACATCCCCGAGCAGGAGTTCAAGGTCAGCTGGACCGAGACATACCCCGCCGACACCGAGATCCGCGTCTACGGCGTCACGGAGTGCATCAACAACGTCGATGGCGAGCCGTGCCTCGTCCTGCACACGGCGCTGCCGGACTCCGTCAGGGATCTCGTCGCCAAGGCGCCGGCCGCCGACGGCAGCGCCGGGTGGACATGGCCGGGCTGGGAGAACATCGGGGGCGCCATGGCGGTGAACCCCGACGGGGACCACTACTACTACGCGTTCGTCGCCGCCGCCTACAACGCGGCGGGACACTCCAAGTTCATCATCCTGGACTCATCCACGGCGTGCCCGGACTGCACGTACTAAGCGGTGGGTGGCGCCTGAACTGCTCAGCGGTCTCCAGGACCGTGAGATCGCCCAGGACGGCACTTCCAAGGCCGATCGCTGCGGTCTGCCACACCTTGATCTCGCTCATTCTGGGCTTCCGGTGGGCGATTGCGAGGTGTACCATGACCGCGAATCCACCGACAGACGCAGGTCGATAGGCGAAGTCACGGTCTCTGAGGCCGCGCGCGACCGTCAGCGGGCGTTACCCGCCATCGAGCCCTCGGTCACCTCGCCCTTGTGCGCGGCGAACGCGGCCAGGACCTCGGCCTTCTCCCGTGCCGGGACCCCGAAGTGATCGAGCGACCTGGCCAGCTCCCCGGCGACGGCGTCGAACTCCTCCGGCTTGATCTCGAGCTCGCGGTGCGCCTCCTCGAGGGCCAGCCGATCGTGACCCGGCTTCGTCCCCGAGTAGGTGAACGGACCGCCCGCGATGTCGCACACCCACAGGGTCCGCTGGAACTTGAGGCCCGGCAGCCGACCCAGCTGGGCCGTGTGCCAGGCACGCAGCTCGGGGTTGGCGGAGCCCTGGCCGGCGACAGCGTTCCTGACGACGGCATCGCTGAAGTGGTCGACCACGGCGGCGATCGCGAAGACCCCGCCCAGTCGCTCGTAGAGACTCTGGTCGGTCATGACCTGTCCTCCTGCCCGTGTCGGGGCCGGATCCTGTCTTCTGCGGGTCCGTGCGGCGGCACCGTTGACAGAACGTACGTCCCGGGACGGCGGTCGGATCGCGGCTCAGTCGGGGACGTACTCCGTGACCAGGCCGCGGCCGAGCGTCCGGAAGACGTAGGTCATGCGGCGCTCGCGCGGCAGGTCGCTCGGCCGGCGCGAGGAACGCGACAACGCAGCCGATCGAGCAGGTCGCCGACCGCGCGAGATCGAGGACGTCGGGTGGGTGGCGCTGGCGATCGATGCGTTCATCGACGTGCTCCGGGTTGGTCGGTTCGGGTGTCTGCCGGCAGCATCGCCCGCGACGGGCGGCAGCCGGCAGGGACAACCGTCGCCGGGCGTGGTGGACGGACGTCAATGGCCGCGTTCGCTTGCCGGGTCGCTACCGGTTCCTCGCCGACACGAGCCTCGAGCGGGCCGAGTCGGGAGCGCTCGCCGCGCCGACCTGATCCGCCGGGGTCTCGACGCGCGTGGGATGCTGGTCCGCGCCGAGGGATCCCGAGCGTCCCACGAGAGGTGCGACATGGATCATCCGCGCACGACGATCCGGCGGACCGTCCGACTGCTGTGTGCGGTCGGCCTGGCGATCGCGACGACATCGGTGCTCGCGCCGGTCGCCTCCGCTCGCGACTCGACGTTCCGGATCACGCTCACGCTCCGCGGCGAGGTGGACGATGACGTCGGGTTCGGTCTCACGGTCGGTGGCATCTTCTTCGACTCGTTCTGCGAGTTCCCGGGACTGCGCGACGAAGCGGAGCAGCTCGCGCCGCTGTGCCGACCCGACGTCCCGTACACGATCACCGTCACGGTCGGCAAGGGCGAGGAGCTCGACTACTCGATCTCGAAGATGTGGCTGCACGAGGCGCACACGCTGTGGATCAACACGCTCGTCGGTGACGGGCGCGACCACACGCTGTCGTACGTCTACCTGTTCGACCTCCCGGCCACCGACACGCTCCCGCCGCGGCCGGGACCAGTCACGCGCCTCGCCAGGCAGCCGCTGTAGTCGCGCCCCGGCCAGCCGAGTCCATGCGACCGGGACGCACCTACCGATACGCGGCACGGAGGCGGCGCGGATGTCCGGCTCGCGCCGAGGCCGCACGAGTACGATCAGCGCAACCAAGGCGCGCAGCTCGAGGGAGACAGCGATGACCGAGCAGGGAGCCGGCGGGACCGGCGGCGGATCCGGCGAGCCCGACGACGCGACGCGGACCGACTGGAGCGTCGGTGCCCAGCCGCCGTCCGAGCCTTCGGCAGCCCCGACACCCGATCCGTGGGCGCCGCCGACCGCGCCCCCGGCGCCCGACCCGTCGCTCGTGCCGCCCGCCGCGCCGCCCGTCCAGCAGCAGGCGCCCAGCCCGTGGCAGCCGATCCCGCCCGGGCGGGGCGTGGGGGACGCAGCCGCCCGAGGGCGGCCGCTATTCGGTGCCAGGTGCCCCGGGCCTCATCTACGCGGGCGCGATCCCGCGCGCCGCCGCGTGGATCGTCGACTCGGTCATCGTGGGCATCGTCGTGGCGATCGTCTCGCTGCCGTTCGCGACCGCGTCCACCCTGCCGACCGATTCCACCATGCCGTTCGACCCTTCGACCGTGTACGCCCGGAGCGGCATCGCGAGCATCATCGCCCTCATCGCCGAGGCGGCGTACTTCATCGGGCTGTGGCTCAGCGGTGGCCGGGCGACCCTCGGGATGCGCCTGTTCAACCTCCAGGTCGGGAGCATCGCCGACGGCAGCAAGCTCGATCCGGCGCAGGCTGCCAAGCGCTGGCTCGCGTACGGCTCGTTCCTCGGCATCGCGGCGTTCGCCGCCGCGCTCGCACCCATCGTGGGCATCGTCCAGCTCGTGTGGACCCTCGCCCTCCTCGCGACGACGGTCACCAGCCCGACGAAGCAGGGCCTCCACGACCGGTTCGCAGGCAGCGCGATCGTCCGCCCGGCGACCGCGGGCAACGGCCTCGCGCTCACCTGCCTGATCTTCGCGCTGATCATCCCGATCATCGCGCTGTTCTCCATCGTCGCCCTGATCTTCCTCGGTGGCCAGGTGTCGTCGATCCTCTCCGCCGTGGGCGATTCCGTGTGACCGACGCATCCTCGCGAGACGGCGGGCTCCTGGGCGAGGACCAGCTGACGGGTCGCAACGACATGGACCCGGAGGCGTTCCGGGCCGCGGCCCACGTCGTCGTCGACCGGATCGCGGACTACCTCCGCGACGTGGAGCGGTACGCGGTGTTCCCGGCGATCGAGCCCGGGTCCATCGCGCCGCTCCTGCCGGCCTCGGCGCCGGACGCGCCGGAGTCGATGGACGCGATCCTCGCCGACGTCGATCGCCTGGTGTTCCCGAACGCGACCCACTGGCAGCACCCGGGCTTCTTCGCCTACTTCGCGACGAGCGCGTCCGGCCCCGGGATGCTCGGCGAGTTCCTCACGGCCGCGCTCGGCCAGAACCCGATGCTGTGGCGAACGTCGCCGATCGGGACCGAGCTCGAGGGCGTCGTCGTCGGGCTGGCTGCGCCAGGCGCTCGGGCTGCCGGACGCGTTCGACGGGCTGCTCACGGACACGGCGTCGACGTCGACGCTCATCGCGCTCGCCGCCGCGCGCGAGGCCGCGGGCCTGGACGCGTCGGCCGAGGGGCTCGCGGGCCGCGAGATCGGCCGTCCGCGCGTCTACGCCTCGGCGGAGGCGCACAGCTCGATCGAGAAGGCGTGCATGACGCTGGGCCTCGGGCGGGCGGCGCTCGTGAAGATCCCGACCAACGACCGGTTCGAGCTCGACGTCGCCGCGCTCGAGCGGGCGATCGCCGAGGATCGGGCCGCGGGCCGGACGCCCGTCGCGATCGTGGCCACGGTCGGCACGACCTCGTCGACGTCGGCGGACCCGGTCGGAGCGATCGCCGACGTCGCCGCGCGCGAGGGCATCTGGCTCCACGTCGACAGCGCCTACGCCGGCGTCGTGGCGATCCTCCCGGACCGGCGCGCGCCGTTCGCGGGCTGGGAGCGCGCCGACTCGATCGTCGTGAACCCGCACAAGTGGCTGTTCACGCCCCTGGACGCGTCCCTCCTCCTCAGCCGAAGGATGGACATGCTCCGCGCGGCGTTCAGCCTCGTGCCGGAGTACCTCCGCACGCTCGACCGGGAGCACCCGGTCCACGACTACAACGAGTACCAGCCGCAGCTCGGGCGCCGGATGCGGGCGCTGAAGCTCTGGATGCAGCTCCGCTGGTTCGGGCTCGACGGGCTGCGGCGACGGGTCGCGTACCACCTCGAGGAGGCGGAGCGGTTCGCCGGCTGGGTGGACGCCGCCCCGGACTGGGAGCGACTCGCGCCGGTCCCGTTCTCGACGGTCTGCTTCCGCCACGTGCCGTCCTCGCTCGCCGGCGACGAGGCGGCCATCGACGACCACAACACGCGCCTGATGGACGCGGTCAACCGAACCGGCGAGGTGTTCCTGTCCCACACCCGCCTCGCGGGCCGGTTCACGATCCGGGTCGCCATCGGGAACCTCCGCACGGAGCCCCGCCACGTCGAGCGTGCGTGGGAGCTGCTCCGCCGGGAGGCCGCCCGCCTCGACCCCGCACCAGAGGAGACGCCCGATGTCGGACCCGATCACGATCCTGTACTTCTACCGAACGAGGTGGGGTAGCCACGACGAGTTCGTCTCGCTGTTCCGGCGGAACCACTGGCCGATCCTGCGCGAGCAGCTCGCCGAGGGCCGCTACACCGCCGTCGAGCTGTCCACGCCCCGCTTCCACGGGGACGGGCGCGCGGACTGGGACCTGATGGTCTCGATCACGTACCGCGACTGGGACGCGATCCAGGAGCACAGCGACGCGGAGATCAGCCGCCGCCTGTACCCGGACCAGGAGACGTTCAAGGCCGAGGAGGCCCGCCGGTTCGGTCTGCTCGACGCCCACTGGGACGTCGTGCTGGAGCGCCGCCCACTCGAGTGACGTGCCGGCGAGGTCGCGCGATCAGCCCCAGAGCGCGGGCTTGGCCACCATGAGCCAGACGATCACGAGCACGATCGCGGTCACGAGCAGCCCCAGGAGCTGCGTCCGCCGGGCCGCGGCGGCGTAGGCCGGGGAGTCGGGCGCGGTCCGGGCGAGGTCGAGCTGGGCGTGCGCGGCCGGCGCGTACACCGCGATCCCGAGGACCGCCACGATGACGTAGAGGACGATCGCCGCCACGATCCACGGCGACTCGAAGCCGTACGGTCCGGTGAGGACGATAAACACGCCCGCGACGGCGGCGACGATGTACGCGGGGTTGGCGACGCGGCGATCGAGCCGGCTGATGCTCTCGAGCACGAACACGAGCTCGCCGGGCGATCCCTTGGCCCGTGACAGCCAGAACTGGTACGTCAGGTTCGCGCCGAGCGCGGTGACCACGGCGAGGATGTGGAGGTACTTGAAGACGACCCAGACTTCCATCGCCCGATTGTGCAGCCGATCCGGCGCACGGTGCGGCTCGAACCCGCGATAATGCGACCCGTCGAGCCCTCGCCGTCCGACCATCGACCGACCCTCCACGGAGGCCCGCGCAGCCCGTGCCGCCCATCACCGAGCTCAGCCGCATCGAGCCCGTGCACCTCGCCCGCCTCGAGAAGCAGGGCATCTTCACGACCGGCATCCTGCTGGAGGTCTCGGAGACGACGACCCGGCGGACCTACCTCGCGGACCACGTGAAGGCCACGCCCAACGACGTCGCGACGTGGCGTGACGAGGCGCTCCTGCTCAACCTCGCGGGGTTCGGCGCCACGGAGCACCAGCTGTTCATCCAGAGCGGGATCGAGGGCCTCCGGGACCTGCTGGCGATCGACCTCGACACGTTCCGGGCCAAGCTCGCACGGGGCGCCACGGAGCTCAACTGGGAGCCCCCGGCCGACCTGATGCTCGAGACATGGTGGGAGCAGGCGCGGACGCTCGAGGACGAGTAGCCGCGGGGGCCGATCGGCCGCACCGGCTACCATCGGCGCCTGATGACATCGCTTCGCGGCATCCTCGCCACGCTCGTCCTGGGCGTGGCCGCCGCGATCGTGATCGTGGCGGTCTCGATCATCCCGTTCCTCAACCCGGTGTTCGTCGGGTTCGAGCAGGATCGGGCCCAGGCCCAGGCGTGGACCGGCTGGACGACCGCCCAGCTCCGCACGGTCACCGACGCCGTCCTCTCCGACCTGATCCTCGGCCCACCCGCGTTCGACGTCGCGCTCGATGGCACGCCCGTCCTCGACGTCCGTGAGCGCCAGCACATGGCCGACGTCCGGAGCGTGTTCGCGGCGTTCTACGTCGTCGCGGCCGGGGCGGCGGTGCTCCTCGCGGTCGCGTTCGCGCTCCTACGCGGGCCACGGGCGCGATCCGTGCTCTGGGGCCGCCTGTCGCGCTCGGGCGCCTGGATCGCGGTCATCACGGTCGTCGGCGGCGTGATCGGCGTCCTGTTCTTCGACCAGGCCTTCGAGCTGTTCCACACGCTGTTCTTCCCCGCGGGGTCGTACAACTTCGACCCGGGGACGGAGCGCCTCGTCCAGCTCTTCCCGTACCAGTTCTGGGTCGAGACGACGATCGCGGTCGGGACGCTCGTCGTGGCGCTGTCGCTCCTGCTGTGGTGGTTCGGCCGCCGTCGTGCCGCCGCCAACGCTGCTGAGGCCGCCGGACGCCGCTGGGAGGCCGCGTGATCGGCGCGGGCGGCGTCCCGATCGCCCGGCTGTTCGGGATCGAGATCCGGATCTCGCTGACCTGGGCCGTGCTCATCGCGATCGTGACGCTGCTCGGCGCCCAGCAGACGCAGTTCACCGCGCCGGACCTGCCGGGTCCCGTCCAGTGGGCGGTCGGCGGCATCATCGCCTTCGGGTTCCTCGCGTCGGTCATCGCGCACGAGCTCGCGCACGCGCTCCTGGGACGCCGGTACGGCATCGAGCAGCGCTCGATCACGCTCGGGTTCGTCGGCGGCCTCGCGCCGCTCAACATCCAGGCGCCGACGCCTCGCGCCGAGCTCCAGGTCGCGCTCGCCGGCCCGCTGCTCTCGGGTGCCATGGGCCTGCTCTTCGTGGGCGCGGGTGCCGCCGCCGGCACGCTGGCGACCGGCACGAGCGCGATCGCGAGCAGCCTCATCGTCCTCGGTGCGCTGAACCTCATCCTCGCCGCGATCAGCCTGCTGCCCGGGATGCCCCTCGACGGCGGCCGCGTCGTCCGGGCGCTGGCCTGGGCGCGGACCCACGACCGTGACCGTGCGGGCGCCGTGACCGCGCGCGTCGGCCGGCTGCTCGGCTTCACCGTCATCGGCGTCGGATCCGCGATGGTCCTGGCGGACCTCGTCACCGAGGGGCTGCTCGTCATCGCGCTCGGCTGGCTGCTGACGACGGGTGCGCGCACGCTCGACCGGCGGCTTGCGCTCGAGCGGCTCCTGCGCGGCGCCACCGTGCGCGAGGCCATGCGCGAGGACCCGCCGTTCGTCGGCCCGAACCTCACGATCGACACGTTCGTCAACCGCTACGAGGGTGCGGACGGCGTGCCCGCGATCCCGGTCGTGGACGACGAGCAGGTGCTGGGGATCATCGGGCGCCGCCGCCTCCAGCGACTTGGCAAGCGACGGTTCGGGACGACCCGCGCCGCAGACGTGATGGCGGTGCCGCCGCAGGCGCCGCTCCTGGCACCCGACGATCCGCTCTGGGAGGCACTCGACGTGATGAGCAACGGTGGGCTCGAGGGCCTCGCGGTGGCGGTCGAGGGCCGGCTCGCCGGGATCCTCACGCGCGACAGCGTGTCGGAGGCCGTGCGGGTCCGCGCCGCCGCCGAGGCCGCCCGGGCGGGTGCCCGATGAGCGGCGACCTGCTCCGGGTCGAGGAGGCGCAGGCGACGGTCCTCGCGGGCGTCTCGCCGATCGCGGACACGGAGACCGTCGGTCCCGGAGCCGCGCTCGGCCGGGTGCTCGCGGCGCCGCTCACCGCGGCCGTCTCGCTGCCGCCGTGGGACAACTCCGCGATGGACGGGTACGCGATCCGGGCGGCTGACGTGGCGTCGGCGGGGGAGCGGACGCCCGTACGGCTCACGGTGGTCGGCGAGTCGCGCGCGGGACACGCCCCCGACGCCACCGTGCTCCCCGGGACCGCCGTCAGGATCGCCACCGGGGCCCCGATGCCGGCCGGCGCCGACGCCGTGGTGCCGGTCGAGCTCACGACGCCGCTCGACGCGGGCGGTGGCGTCGGGCCGCGCGGGCGTGACGCCGCTGGGCCGCTGCCGGCCGCGTGCCTCGTCCACGAGCGGGTCGCCGTGGGCAACGCGGTCCGCACGATGGGCGGCGACGTCCGCGAGGGGACGGAGATCGCCCGGCCCGGGGACCTCGTGACGCCGGCCGTGGTCGCGCTCGCCGCGGGCGCGGGGGTCGCGCAGCTCATCGTCCGCCGCCGGCCGATCGTCGCCGTCCTCGCGACCGGGGACGAGGTCCGCGCGTCGGGCACCGACCTTGGCCCCGCGGGCATCCCCGACGCCAACGGCCCGGGCCTGCAGGCGCTCGTCCGGGACGCGGGCGCGGAGCCCCTGGACCTCGGGATCGCGGTCGACCGGCTCGAGGACGTCGAGGAGCGCCTCCGGCGCGGACTCGCCGAGGCGGACATCGTCGTGGTGTCGGGCGGGGTGTCGGTCGGCCCGTACGACGTCGTGCGGACGGCGTTCGACGCGGTCGGGCACATGAACCTGTGGCGCGTGGCCGTCCAGCCGGGCAAGCCGTTCGCGTTCGGTCGCGCCGACGTCGAGGGGAAGGCGGACCCGGTGCTGCTGTTCGGCCTGCCGGGCAACCCGGTGTCGAGCTTCGTGACCTTCGAGCTGTTCGTGCGGCCCGTCCTGCGTCGACTCGCGGGCCACGCGCGGCTCCACCGACCCGCGGACCGGGCGATCCTCGAGGAACCGGTGAGCAAGAGCAAGGGCCGTCGGGGCTACCAGCGCGTCGTCGCGATGCGGGACGCCGACGGCTCGCCCGTGCGCGACAAGAAGGGCCGCGTCCGCGTGCGGCTCGCGGGCGGGCAGGGGAGTCACGTGCTCTCGGCGCTCGCCTTGGCCGATGCGCTCGCGGTGATCCCGGAGCCGCTCGAGACCGTCGAGGCGGGCACCGAGGTGGAGCTCCGCTGGCTCGACCGAGGCTGACCCGGCGGCGTACGCGCGCCTCCACGCCCGGGTAGCATCGAGGCGAGCAGGAGGGCCCATGGATCGCAACGACGCCCCGCGCGCGGAACGCCGCCGACTGACCCACGTCGACCGGCGCGGCCGCCCCCGGATGGTGGACGTGAGCGGGAAGCCATCGACGGCCCGACGCGCCGTGGCCGAGGCCGAGGTCGCCGTGTCCGCCGAGACCCTCAGCCTCGTCATCGACGGCGGCGGCTCGAAGGGCGACGTCCTCACCGTCGCGGAGCTCGCGGGCGTCATGGGCGGCAAGCGCACCGCCGAGCTCATCCCGCTCTGCCACCCCCTGCCGCTCACCGACCTCGTCGTGACGATCACGCCCGACCGCGCATCGTCGGTGCTGCGGATCCGCGCCGAGGCCGCCACGACAGGCCCCACGGGGGTCGAGATGGAGGCGATGACGGCGGCGTCCGTGGCCGCGCTGACGGTCTACGACATGGTCAAGGGCGTCGAACGGGGCGTCGAGATCCGCTCGCTGCGGCTGCTCTCGAAGACCGGTGGCAAGAGCGGCGAGTGGCACCGGCCGGCGCCGCCCGTGGACGGCGCTCCCAAGCCGCGGCACAAGCCCGGCGAGCGGATGGCGGGGCGCGTCGGGCGGAAGAAGAGCGGATGACGAGCGGCGCCGAGCCCGGGCGCCGCACCGCGCTCGTGCTCACGTGCAGCGACCGGAGCGCCGCGGGCACGCGCCCGGACGCGTCGGGCGAGGGGCTCCAGGCGCGGCTCGAGGCACTGTCGTTCACCGTCGTGCGTGCCGTCGTCCCCGATGACCGCGCGGCGATCGGCGCGGCGCTCGTGGAAGGGGCCGTCGCGTACCCGCTCATCGTCACGACCGGGGGCACCGGCCTCACGCCGCGCGACGTGACACCCCAGGCGACGGCCGCCGTCGTCGACTACGAGGTCCCGGGCATCGCGGAGGCGATGCGCGCCGAGGGCCGGCTGTCCACGCCGTTCGCCGCGCTCTCGCGCGGCGTCGTCGGCGTGCGCGGCGGCTCGCTGATCGTGAACCTGCCCGGGTCGCCGAAGGGAGCCCTCGAATCGTTCGAGGTGGTCGTCCCGCTGCTCGACCACGCGCTCGAGACGCTGCGCGGCCCGTTCGACCATGCGGCGGCCAGGGCGGCGGGCCGCCTCGACCTCCCGCCAGGATCGCCGGAGGAGGGGTAGGTGTTCGAGCCCTTCGCCGAGGTCCCGCTCTACCCGCTGGTGTTCCCGGTCTTCTGGGGCGCGGCGATCTTCTTCACCCTCGCGATGGCCCGCCACCTGCGGGTGTTCGCGGCCGCCCGGAACGCATCGCCGACGGACCGGCCGCTGGCCCGGCTCGCGGGGACCATCCGCTACGGCCTGGTGCAGACGCGGATGTTCCGCGACCTGTCCGCGGGCGTCATGCACTTCGCGATCTTCTGGGGCTTCGTCCTGCTCACGATCGGCACGGCGAACGTCGTCACCGGCGGCCTCATCCAGGCGATCCTCGAGATCCCGTTCGACGGCGCCCTGTGGGTGGCGGTCACGGCGATGCAGAACGTCGTCGCGGTCGTCGTGCTCGTCGCCGTCGTGTTCGCGATCTGGCGGCGCGTCGTCGTCCGGCCGGCGCGGCTCACGCTGACGCGCCACGCGATCGACATCCTGCTGCTCATCGGCGCGGTCGTCGCGACCGAGCTCCTCGCGCAGGTGTTCGAGGTCGCGGCCCACGGCCCGATCGACGGCGCGATCGTCTCGAACCCGCTCGGCGGGGCGCTGACGGGGCTCGATCCGGCCCTGCTCGATGCGCTGTTCGCGGTCAGCTGGTGGGCGCACATCGTGCTCGTGGCCGTGTTCCTGTGCTACCTGCCGTTCGGGAAGCACCTCCACATCGCCACCGCGATCCCGAACATCGCGCTGCGCAAGCTCGCGCCGCGCGGGCAGCTGCCGGCGATGGACCTCGAGGCCGAGGACGCGACGTTCGGCATCCGGACGGTCGCCGACCTGTCGTGGAAGGACCTGCTCGACGGGTTCACCTGCACCGAGTGCGGCCGCTGCCAGCAGGCGTGTCCCGCCTGGAACACCGGGAAGCCGCTCAACCCGAAGACGTTCATCATGGGCATCCGCCACGAGGCGGTCGAGGCGGAGCGCGACCTGCCGCTCATCCCGAACTCGGCGTCCGTGCGCGCCACCGGCCTCGACGACACCCTCAGCGCCGAGACGGTCGCGCGGCCGCTCGTGGACACCGCGATCCCGTACGAGGCCGTCTGGGACTGCCTGACCTGCGGCGCGTGCGTCGAGGCCTGCCCGGTCACGATCGAGCACGTCGACAAGATCGTCGGGATCCGGCGCAACCTCGTGCTCGAGGACTCGCGCTTCCCGCAGGAGCTCACGACCGCGTTCAAGGGCATGGAGAGCGTCGCCAACCCGTGGGGCCAGCCGCCGAGCACGCGGCTCGACTGGGCGAAGGGGCTGGCGTTCCCGGTCCGCACGGTCGCCGAGGTGCAGGCCGCGGGCGAGCTCGACACGCTCGAGGTCCTGTACTGGGTGGGCTGCGCCGCCGCGTTCGACGACCGCAACCGGCGCGTCGCGCGGGCCGTTGCCACGTGCCTCGACGCCGCCGGCGTGTCGTTCGCCGTCCTCGGCCAGGAGGAGGCGTGCACCGGCGACCCGGCGCGCCGGATGGGCAACGAGTACGTGTTCCAGATCCTCGCCGGGCAGAACATCGAGACGCTCAACCGCTACCGGATGGGGGAGCGGACGATCGTGACCGCGTGCCCGCACTGCTTCAACACGATCGGCAACGAGTACGGCCAGCTGGGCGGCGAGTTCTCGATCCGGCATCACAGCGAGTACCTGTCGTCGCTCGTGTCGGACGGCCGGCTGCGGCTCGGAGCGGACGGGCTCCCGCAGCAGGTGACGTACCACGACTCCTGCTACCTGGCGCGCTACAACGGGGTGATCGCGGCGCCCCGCGAGGTGCTGGGCGCGATCGCCGGGCGTCGAGCTCGTGGAGATGGAGAACAGCGGCCGCCAGACGTTCTGCTGCGGCGCGGGCGGCGGCCGGATGTGGATGGAGGAGACCCGGGGGACGCGCGTCAACGCGGCGCGGACGCTCCAGGTCCTCGAGACGGGGGCGTCGACGGTCGCGACGGCCTGCCCGTTCTGCATGGTGATGCTCCGCGACGGCCTGTCCGACGCGGGTCGCGCCGCGGGCGAGGACGCGGTCAGCGCGCAGGACATCAGCGAGCTGCTGGCGGCCGCGATCGCCCCCGGCGGGCGCCAGGTGCCCCAGGGCCGCGCGCTGCCGGTGATCTAGCCCTTCAGGCGCCGCCCCGCACGCCGAGCACGTCCGCTCGGTCCACAGGTTGCCCATCCCGCACTTCTGGCAGACCTTCATGCCCTCGGTCGAGACGGCGAACTGCGACTCGGCGGGTGGCGCGGCGCGCACGCTGGCCTGGCGACGGGACCGCAGGAACGAGACGGCTGCCACCGCGGCGGCGACGGCAAGGGCCAGGACGAGCAACTGGGACTGGTCCACGACTACCTCCCCGGATGAGCGCACGACGCCCCCGCGATCGTGTGAATGGCCGCCCACCGGTCGTCCGCAGCCTACGCGCGCGACACGCGAATGTCATCCCCGACGATTGGCGACGCACCGTCGCCGCGAGGCCCCACGCTGCTAGGATGGCCCGCGTGAGCACCAGCGCCACCGCCCACGGCTCGGCTCGCCTCACGGAGGAGCAGATCCTCCTTCGCGACGCCGTCCGGGAGCTCGCCGACGACCGCATCGCGCCCCGCGCGGCGGAGATCGACCGGTCGGCCGAGTGGCCCGATGACGTGCGCCGCCTCCTCGCCGAGCACGACATCTTCGGGATCCCGTTCGCCGAGTCGTTCGGCGGCCTCGGCGCGGACCTCCTCACCCTGTGCCTCGCCATCGAGCAGATCAGCCGGGTGTGCGCGACGTCCGGCCTCATCCTCGCGGTCCAGGCGCTGGGCGCGATCCCGATCCAGGTCGCCGGCACGCCCGAGCAGCAGGAGCGCTGGCTCCCGGGCCTCGCCTCGGGCGAGCGGCTCATCGCGTTCGCGCTGACCGAGGCCGACGCCGGGTCCGACCCGTCGGGCATCCGGACCCGCGCCGTCCTCGACGGCGACGAGTACGTCATCGACGGCGCGAAGCGGTTCATCAGCCACGGCAGCGTCGCGGACTACGTGGTCGTGTTCGCGGCCACGAACCCGGACGCCGAGAAGGCGAGCCGGCGCCTGTCCGCGATCCTCGTGGAGACGGACCGCCCCGGGTTCAAGGTCACCCGGCTCGAGCACAAGATGGGCATCCGCGGCTCGCCGACGGCGGAGCTCGCGTTCGACGGCGTCCGGGTCCCGGTGACGAACCGCCTCGGCGACGAGGGGCAGGGCTTCGCGATCGCGATGCAGACCTTCGAGCGCAGCCGGCCCGGGATCGCGGCCCAGGCCGTGGGCATCGCCCAGGGCGCGCTCGAGGTCGCCGCCGCGTACGCGAACGAGCGCCGCCAGTTCGGCAAGCCGATCGCCGAGCTCCAGATGATCCAGGCGCTGCTCGCGGACATGGACGCCGCCACGGAGTCGGCCCGCCAGCTGCTGTACACGGCCTGCCAGGAGATCGAGGCCGGCACGCCGGACGCGGCCCGCTGGGCGGCGATCTGCAAGCTCGTCGGCGGCGACACCGCGATGCGCGTCACGACGGATGCCGTCCAGGTGCTGGGCGGATACGGCTATATCGACGAGTACCCGGTCGAGCGGATGATGCGCGACGCGAAGATCACCCAGCTCTACGAGGGGACGCAGCAGATCCAGCGGCTGATCGTCGCGCGGTCCCTGCTGGCGAAGCACCAGTGACCCGGCCGGCACCGCGCCCGGCCGCCAGACCCATGCAGGAGCGTTGACCGCGTGCGAATCCTCGTCCTGACGAAGCCCGTTCCCGACCCGGCGGCGGGCGCCGAGCGCCTCGGGCCGGACTTCCGGCTCGACCGTGCCGCCTCGCCCAGCGTCGTCAACGGCAACGACGAGTACGCGCTCGAGGCCGCGCTCCAGCTCGTGGAGGCGCACGGCGGCGAGGTCGCGATCCTCTCGATGGCACCCGCGACCGGGACCGACACGATGCGCAAGGCGCTTGCGATGGGCGCCCTGCGGGGCGTCCTCGTGACCGACCCGGCGCTCGCGGGCGCCGACCTGCCGACGACGATCCGCGTGCTCGCGGCGGCCGCGGCCGCCGAGGAGTTCGACCTCCTGCTCACGGGCCTCGACACCTCCGACGGGCAGGGCGGTGCCGTGGCCGCGGGCGTCGCCGCCCGGCTGGGGCTGCCGCTGCTGTCGACGGCGGGCGCGATCGAGCCCGACCCGGCCGCCGGCCGCGTCCGCGTCCGTCGCCTGTCGGCGAAGGGCTACGACGTCATCGAGGCGCCGATGCCGGCCGTCGTCTCGTGCACCCAGGCGCTCGGCGCGCCGCGCTATCCGAGCCTCAAGGGGATCATGGCCGCGCGCTCGCGCGAGATCGCGCAGAAGGCCGTCGCGGACCTGCCCGATGCCGAGGTCCCCGCCGATGGCGCCTGGGCGACCCGCGTCGTCGCCGCGGAGAAGCCGGCCGCACGTGCGGCGGGACGCGTGGTGAAGGCGCCACCCGACGAGGCGGCCCGCGAGATCGCCGACTTCCTGGCCGGCCGGAGGCTCATCTGATGGCGCCGGTCATCCTGGCGATCGGCGAGGTCGCCGACGGCACGCTGACCCGCCTCTCGACCGAGATCGCCACGCTCGCGCGCCAGCTCGCGGACCAGGCGGGCGGGAGCGCCGTGGGCCTCGTCGTCGATGCCGCGCCGGACGCCGCCGCGGCCGAGCTCGCCACGTATCTTCCCCGTGTCGTCGCCGTGACGGCCCCGTCGGTCGCGTCGGAGGTGTGGGCGCCCCACGCCGCCGCCGAGGTCAGGCGGCTCGCCGGCGAAGGCGTCACGCACGTCCTCGTCGGGGCGACGACCGACGGTCGCGACCTCGCCGGCACGCTGGTCGGGCTCCTCGGCTGGGGCCTCCTCGCGAACGCGAGCGGCGTGACCTGGAGCGGCGCGAGCCCGGAGGTCGAGGCGATCGTCCTCGGGGCCAAGGCGATCACGAAGAGCGTGCTCACCGGGGACACCGGGATCGTCACCGTCCGCCCGAACGCGGTCGAGGCGGCACCGGCCGCGACCCAGGGCGACGTCGAGGCGCGAACAGCCGAGGGTGCCGCGACGCCGGCCGCCACGGTCGTCGAGCGGGTCGCCGAGGCGGGCGCGGAGGCGTCGCTCGAGGAGGCGCGGATCGTCGTCGTCGGCGGACGCGGCGTCGGCAGCCCGGAGGGCTTCGGCATCGTCGAGGACCTGGCGGCGGTGCTCGGTGGCGTCGTCGGCGCGACGCGCGCCTCGGTCGACGCAGGCTGGATCGGCTACGCCCGCCAGATCGGCCAGACGGGCAAGGTCGTCAAGCCGTCGCTCTACCTCGGGCTCGGGGTGTCGGGCGCGATGCAGCACCGGGTCGGGATGCAGTCGGCGGATGCGATCGTCGCCGTCAACCGCGACCCGGACGCGCCGATCGCCGAGGTCGCGGACCTGTTCGTGATCGGCGACCTGTTCGAGGTCGGGCCCGCGCTCCTCGCCGAGCTGCGCGCGCGGCGCGGCGACTGACGGCGCGGACGGGGCGGGGCACGACATGAACACGGCGACGGTGATCTGGCTTGTCGTCCTCGTCGCGCTCCTCGTCCTGTTCATGCTCACGGTGCGGCGCCTGTCCGTCCTCATGGGCCGCACCCGCGATCTCGAGCGCTACCAGAAGCTCGTGAAGCAGCTCGACCGGCGGCTCGGCGAGGTCGCGGACCCGTTCGTGACCCAGCTCGACGAGATCCGCCGCCGGAGCGGCGAGCCGCGGACGCTCGGCGAGTCGCTGCCCGGGGTCCAGGACGCGCTGCGCGCGATCGCCGCGGAGGGGCGCGGCGCGAAGGTGCCGCGCGGCCTGTCGCGCGAGGCCGGCGCGTTCACCGTCGAGCTGGAGCGGGCCGTGCGCGCGGGCGACCTCGTCGGCCACGGGATGGACGCGCTGCTCGCGGACCGCGGGAGCCGTGAGCTCGAGGCCCAGACGTCGCTCAAGCGGGGCGCCCTCAACATGCGCCACGCACGGGAGGCGTCGACCCGCCTGGCCGCCGAGATCGTCGCGCTTCGGCCCGCGGACCTGCTCGATCGCGTGGAGCAGCCCGCCGCGCAGCGGGTCCGGTCCCACGCGGGCCACGTACATCGTCGACGACGAGCCCGACGAGGGCCGCTGACCGAGCGTGCGAGTCGCCGAAAACGCCCGCGCGGCGCGCAAACGACACCGTATGTAGTGGTATCCTGACCACACACCACTACTGCTTGTGGTTGCTTGGCTGGAGGGCTGATGCGCTGTCCGCAGTGCGGCACGCGTGACACGCGGGTCGTGGACTCCCGGGACCTCGACGAGTCGGCGGTCATCCGCCGCCGCCGGGAGTGCCCGTCGTGCACCGCCCGGTTCACCACCTACGAGCGCGTCGAGGCCGCGCGGCTGGTCGTCGTCAAGCGCGACGGCACGCGCCAGGAGTTCGACCGCGACAAGCTCGCCGACGGCCTCGCGAAGGCGCTCACCCGCCGCCCCGTCCCCGATGACGCCGCCGACCGCGCCGCGGACGAGATCGAGACCGAGCTCCGTGGCTCGGGCCTGAGCGAGATCCCGAGCTCCCGGGTCGGCGCGCTGTCGATGGACAAGCTCCGCGCGCTCGACCACATCGCGTACATCCGGTTCGCGTCGGTGTACCAGAGCTTCGAGGACCTCGAGGACCTCAAGCGCGAGGTCGATTCGCTGATGGCAGAGCACGCGGTCACGCCCAAGAAGAAGGGGAAGCGAACCTAGATGAGCGTCCTGGCCGATCGCGACATCAGGACGGAGCTCGAGTCGGGGCGGGTCCGGATCGACCCGTACGACCCCGCGGACCTCCAGCCCTCGTCGGTGGACCTCCACCTCGACCGCAGCTTCCGCGTGTTCCGCAACAACCGCTACGCGTTCATCGATCCGCGGATGCCCCAGCCCGACCTGACCGAGATGCTCACGATCGTGGACGACGAGCCGTTCATCCTCCACCCGGGCGAGTTCGTGCTCGGCCAGACGCTCGAGTGGGTGGAGCTGCCGGACGACCTCGTCGCCCGACTCGAGGGCAAGAGCTCGCTTGGCCGCCTCGGGCTCCTGATCCACTCGACCGCGGGGTATGTCGACCCGGGCTGGAAGGGCACCCTGACCCTCGAGCTCTCGAACGTCGCGAACCTGCCGATCGCCCTGTACTTCGGGATGCGGATCGGGCAGATCAGCTTCTTCCGGATGACCTCGCCCGTGGAGCGGCCGTACGGCAGCAAGGACCTCGGGTCCAAGTACCAGGGCCAGTCCGAGCCGACCGCGTCCGCCTTCCACGCCGACTTCGACCGCGGCCGGAAGCTCCCGAAGGAGGGCTGACGCCGATGGCGGGCACGAACGACGCCGTCCACTGGCGCACCGACCTCGGCGGCGGGACGACGCGTCGCCCTCATCCAGGCGGGCTCGTTCCGCTCCGACGCCGGGACGCTCCTGGGGCCCGTGCCCTGGATCCTGTGGCGCTCGTGGGCCGAGGACGAGCTCGACGAGAACCGGCGGCTGCTCCAGGCGCTCAACTGCCTGCTCATCGAGACGCCGGCGGGCCGGGTGCTCGTGGAGACCGGCATCGGCGAGCGGATGGACGCCAAGAACACCACGATGCGCGGCTACACGGGATCGCCCGTCGTGCCGGCGATGCACAACGCGGGCTTCGACCCGGCGTCGGTCGACATCGTGGCGATGAGCCACCTCCACTACGACCACGCGGGCGGCCTCCTGCTCGCGGACGGCACGCGGGCGTTCCCGCGGGCGCGGATCGTCGCCCAGCGCGCCGAGTGGGAGATCGCGCTCGGTGACAACTCGCGGGTCGTGGCCTCGTACGACCAGCCGGAGCTCCGCCTCGTCGCCGACTGGGGCGCGGAGGGCTGGGCGGAGGGGGACCGCGAGCTCCTCCCCGGCGTGTCCGTGATCCGTACCGGGGGCCACTCCGCCGGCCACCAGGCGATCCTCGTCCGCGGCACCGGCCCCGGCGCCCGGTCGCTCGCGTTCTTCGGCGACCTGTGCATGCGGCCGTGGTCCGCGAACCCGCGCTGGGTCACCTCCTTCGACGACTTCCCGCTCGACAGCGTCACGGTCAAGGGCGAGCTGTTCCGGCGCGCGGTCGAGGAGGACTGGCTCGTGGCGCTCTCGCACGAGTCGCGGATGCCGGTCGGCACGCTCGTGCCGGACCGCGACCGGTTCCGGTTCGAGGGCCTCTAGGCCCGCTCGCCCTCAGTCCTTCGGGAGCCACGCCTCGATGCGGGCGGCCGCGTCCTGGTGCGACAGCGGCCCGTTCACGACCTCGATGATCTTGCCGTCGGGCGCGATGAAGAACTGCGTCGGCAGGGCGTACACCTTGTACAGGTGGAAGATGTCGGCATACGTGTCGAACGCGATCCGGTAGCCCAGCTCGTATCGCTCGGCGTAGGCGCGGACGTCGTCAACGGTCGTCTCCTGGACGGCGACCCCCACGATCTCGAGGCCCTTGTCGGCGTACGCCTCGTCCATGTCGCGCAGGACCGGGGTCTCGCCCTGGCACGGCGGGCACCACGACGCCCAGAAGTTGAGCCACACGAGCTTGCCGCGCAGGTCCTCGAGGCGGACGGCGTTGCCGTCGAGGTCGGTGAGCTGGAACGTGCTCCCGTCGCCGTGGGTCACGGCCAGCTCCGGCGCCTCGTTGCCGGGCTGGAGCCCCTCGACCGCCGGTCCCACGAGGAACGGGGTCGCCGCGGGGAGGGCCGTGGCGCCGGATCCGGGTCCGGGCGCGATCGGCCGCGTCACGAGCGTGAGGACGACGGCCGCGACCACGACGACGGCGAGCGCCGACCCGAGCTGGCGGGCGGTGAACGGCCCGATGAGGGTGCGACGCGGCTTCGGCGGCTCGGTCCGCAGCGGCGACTCGATGGGGTCGCTCATACGATCGAGAAGAACCCGAAGTACCGCGGGAGCAGGATCAGGAGGTCGAAGATCATCGCGAGCCCGATCGCGGCGACGAGCAGCCCGCCGACGAAGGAGACGGTCCGGCCGTGCCGGGTGAGGAACCGGACGAGGCGCTTCGAGCGGTCGTAGAACGCCGCGATCACGATGAACGGGATGCCGAGGCCCAGGGTGTAGCCGACGAGCAGCAGCGCCCCCTGGAGCTTGCCCTCGGACGTGGCGGCCATCGTCAGGATCCCGCCCAGGATGATGCCGATGCAGGGCGTCCAGCCGACCGCGAAGACCGCGCCGAGCGTGAACGCGGTGCCGAGCCCGGCGCGCCCGCCAACGAGGCGGCTGCCGACGCGGTCGCCGGTGCCCCCGCCGGCCGGGGCCAGCGTCATGCCGCCGGTCATCGTCGAGAGGCTCGCCGACGCACCGGCGTCCAGCGGCCGCCACGTGCGCTCGAGGGCCGGGACGCGCAGGATGCCCGCGAGGCTCAGGCCCATGATCACGAGCACGACGCCGCCGATGACCCGCAGCGCGGGCAGGTAGTCGGCGAGGACGCCGCCCGCGAACGTCGCGGTGATGCCGAGCAGCGTGAACACGGACCCGAAGCCCGCGACGTAGGCGAAGGCATGGCGCACGGCTGCCCAGCGCGACGGCGTCTCGGCGCGACCCTGGGCCGCGACGGCGACCGCGGTGAGCTGGCCCAGGTAGGCGGGCACGAGCGGCAGGACGCACGGCGAGAGGAACGAGATGAGGCCCGCGACGACCGCGACGAGGAACGTGTAGTCGCCGGTCATGCCGGTTCGCCCGCCCGCGACTCCGTCGAGGACGTCCTCGAGGAGGCGCCGGAGCTTCGCCGGGCTCGTCGCGAGCTCCAGCTCCCGTCCGCCGAGGGTCACGACGGGGATCGTGAACGCGTAGCGGCGCTCGAGGTCGTCGTCGCCGTCGATGCTGCGCTCCACGAGCGCCGGCGCCGGCAGGCCGCGCGACCGACGGTCCGCCAGGATGGCCTCGAGCGTCGCGCGGGCGTCCTCGCACAGGTGGCAGCCGGGGCGGCCGTACAGCACGAGCTCGGGGAGGGGAGCGGTCACGACGCGGATTGTAGGTCGAGGGCGGGGATCGGCCGGTGCACGGGACGTGGACGCGCCGGCGGTCCGCGCCGTTCCTCCTGTCCTCCCTACACTCGGGGTCATGACACAGGCGTCCCTCTACGAGCAGGTCGGCGGACTCCCGTTCTTCGAGCGGCTGGTGGACCGGTTCTACGACGGCGTCGAGGCGGACGACGTCCTGCTGCCGCTCTACCCGGACCGGTCGGATCTCGTGGGCGCCAGGCGGCGGCTCGCGCTGTTCCTCGTCCAGTACTGGGGCGGCCCGACGACCTACCTGGAGGAGCGCGGCCACCCGCGGCTCCGGGCGCGGCACTTCCCGTTCTCGATCGGCGCGCTCGAGCGCGACCGCTGGCTCGTCCACATGCGCGATGCCATCGACGCGTCCGACGCGCCCGACGACGCGAGGGCTCGCCTCCACGAGTACATGACGATGGCCGCCGACGCGATGCGCAACCGCGAGGAGCCGGCGTCGGCGTAGCGGTCAGGCGGGCACGGCCCTCGCCGCGCGGAACCGGTCGATCGACGCCTCGACCATCTCGTCGCTCCCCGTGAGCGAGATCCGGAACCAGCCCGGCATGTTGATCGTGGCCCCGGGGAGGACGAACGTGTTCGTCGCGGCGAGCTGGGCCACGAAGGCGGTGTCGTCGGGGATCGGGCTGCGCGCGACGATGTAGAACGTCCCCTCGGGCGTCGTCGGCTCGTAGCCCATCTCCGCGAGCGCGGGCACGAGCAGGTCCCGGCGCCGCTCGATCGCGGCGATGTCGACGCACAGGTCCGCGATGTCGGGCAGGGCGCGCTGGAGGAGCGCGTTCGGGTACGAGAGGCTGTTCACGAACTGGGTGATCATCGCCGCCTGCCGGAGCGCCTCACGCTCGGCCTCGGGGATCCGCGGCGAGAGCGCGATGTAGCCGATCCGCTGCCCGGGCGCCAGGAGCTGCTTCCCGTACGAGTACAGCACGAGCGTGTGGTCGTAGTGCTCGCTCGGGCTTGCCGCGCGCCGGCCGTCGAAGGCGATCAGCCGGTACGCCTCGTCGGAGAGCAGGTAGATCGGCCGCCCGAAGCGCGCCGAGGCGTCGCGGAGGACCGTCGCGATCGCCTCGAGCTCCGCGGCGTCGAGGATCCGGCCGGTCGGGTTGTGCGGCGTGTTGATGAGCACGGCGCGCGTGCGTGGCGTCAGCGCGGCCGCCAGCTGGTCGGGATCGGGCGAGAAGCGCGGCGCCGACAGCGGGAGCGGCACCGGGACGGCCTCGGCCCCGCGGACCAGGAGGTCGTAGAAGAACCACGGCGGGTCGTAGTAGACGACCTCGTCGCCGGGCTCGGTGAGCATCCGGATCGCGACCGCGATCGCGCCCCAGCCGCCGTTCGTCATCGCGATGTCGGCGGGATCCCACGGCAGGCGGGTGTGACGCCGCAGGCCATCGGCAGCGACGGCGGTCGCCTCCGGGTGGTTGAACATGTACGCGAAGTGGGCGGGGCTCGACGGCTCGGCGTGGCGCTTGAGCGCCTCCACGTACGCCGGGATCGGCATGTCGTGCGGGTTGCCGAAGAGGAGGTCGACGTCGCCGTCGGCCGCCTCGCGACCGCTGTGCGGCGAGGTCGCGTACCAGGCGGCAAACGGGAGGCTCTGCTCGAGCGTCCTGAGGCGGGTTCCGTCCATGCATGTCCTCGCAACTGGGTCGTCGCACCGAGCATACGAACCGGCCGCAACTCGTTCCGGTACGATCCTCGTGCCCTGCGCCCCCGTAGCTCAGTGGATAGAGCGCAGCCGTCCTAAGGCTGGCGTCGGCGGTTCGAATCCGTCCGGGGGCGCCATTCCCACGCAGCTTCCCCGATCAACGTTCAGGCGGGGGCGAGCGCGTACACCCGGTGCCGTCCGGCAATCCCCTTGAGCTCCACCTCGCGACCCTCGAGGAACGTGACCGCCGGGGTCGAGGCGTGGACGAGCTCGTACACGGCGCTGGACACGAGCACCTCGCCGCCGATCGCCTGTCCCGCGACGCGTGCCGCGAAGTGCACGGTGCTGCCGATGTATTGCTCGGCCTCCTTGATCGCGTCGCCCGTGTGGATGCCGATCCGCACGCGGATCGGCGGCGCGAGATCGCCGAACGCTCGCTCGATCTCGAGCTGGATCGCCTGCGCGCACGCGACCGCGCGGCGGGCGCTCGAGAAGGCCAGCATCGACCCATCGCCCTGCGTCCCCGCGACGGTGCCGCCGTGGGCGGCCGTCGCCGCCTCGATGAGCCGGTTGTGGCGCCGGATGACCTCGAGCCAGGCCCGGTCGCCGAGGCGGGCGAGCATGGGTGTCGAGTCGACGATGTCGGTGAACATGATCGTGACCGTGCCATCGACGGCACGCGAAGCCGACAGGTCCGGCCGCTCGCGCTGGATCGTCCGCTCGAGCTCGTCGAGCGAGACGGTGAGCGACCGGCCGAGCGTCTCCAAATTCGATCGCGGGAACGACCAGTGGACGTGGACGACCTTCCACTCCCCTCGCTCGAGGTGGAGGATGTAGGTCGCGCGCGACTCGAGCGCTTCGCCCTCCCAGCTGATCAGCTCCTTCACCCCGGCCCAGCCGACCGACCCTTCCTCCCAGGCCTGGATCTCGGTGGCCGTGACCGGGAAGGCGCCGGTCTCCTGCATCTGTCGGGCCCAGATCGCGCGGGTCTCGCCGCCCCGATACCAGGCGGCGGGGTCGGTGCCGATCATCAGGGTGCCCGCGTGGTCGGAAAGCCGCCCGAGGTACGCCTCCTCGTCGCCCGCCGCGATCGCCATGGTCCACCGCTCGACGACGCGACGGATCTCCTCGGAGGGCTCCACGCGGCGCATCGTGCGACACCGATGCCGATGGACGCAACCGCCGGTCCCGCCTGGCAGGGGCGCCAGGGTGACAGGTCACGCCGCGGGTATCGTTGGGTACCCAAAGCAGAGGAGCGTCCCGTGGGCAAGGTGGTCATGTACGCCTCGGTGTCGGTCGACGGCTTCATCGCCGACGAGCTCGACAATCCCGGACCACTGTTCGACTGGTTGTCCAGCGGTGACATCCCCCTGGACGAGAGCGGCATGGTGAAGGTGTCGCAGACGTCCTACGACTACACCCGGCCGTACTGGGACGAGATCGGGGTGACGATCGCCGGCCGCCACGTCTTCGACCTGACGGACGGCTGGGACGGCAAGCCTCCGAGCGGGATCGACCACGTGGTCGTCGTGACGCACCGGCCGGCGCCCGATGGCTGGGACCACGAGGCGCCGTTCCACTTCGTCGACGGCGTCGAGGCAGCCATGGCCAGGGCCCAGGAGCTCGCGGGTGATCGCACCGTCGAGGTCGCCGCCGGCGACGTCGGTGGCCAGATGCTTGCCGCGGGCCTGGTCGACGAGGTGCGCATGGACGTCGTACCCGTGGTGTTCGGATCCGGCAAGCGCTTCTTCGGGTCGGTCGACGCGCAGCACCTGTTGGGCGATCCCGACGTGCTGATCCAGGGCAACCGGGTGACTCACCTGCGGTATCGGGTGGACCGTTGACCGAGCTCGCTCGCCTGCGGGGATGAGAGACTCCGCGGCATGGCTCCCGGCGACACCGCGCGGCTCTATCACCGCCTGAGCTCGTATTCGGGCGATCCGGCGGCCGACTGGCCGACGCCGATCGACCATCCGCTGGTCCTCCAGGACTTCGCCCCCAACGACCGCCCGACCTTTCCGGCCCACTGCAAGCGCTATCCCGACGGCCTCACCTCGGTCGAGCTGCCGGCGACGTGGGCGCCCGTGCCGGCCCCGACGATCGACCTCCTGGCCGGCCGCCACGAGACTGACGCGACGCCGCTCGACCTGGGCGGACTTGCCCGCATCCTCCACCTGTCGGCCGGGGTCGTGCGCGTCGCCGTGCGTCGGGACGGCCGGCGGTTCCTGTTCCGACCGGCGGGGTCTGCCGGCGGGCTCTTCCCGCTCGAGCTCTACGTGTCCGCGCGTGGCGTCTCGGGACTGCGCGATGGCGTCTACTGGTATGACCCGATCGGTCATGCGCTCCTGCTCGTCGCGCCTCCGGCGATCGGGGACGCCACGACCATCGTCGTCACGGGGATCCCGTGGCGGACGGGCTGGCGGTACGCGGAGCGCGGGTTCCGGCACATGTACTGGGACGCCGGCACGATGCTCGCGAACACGCTCGCGCTCGCGGAGGCGGGCGGACAGGGGCCACGGCTCATCACCCGCTTTCCCGACGCGGACGTCGCACGGCTGGTCGGTGCCGACGGGACGCAGGAGTTTCCGCTCGCCATCGTGACGCTCGGGCCGGGCGCGCCGGCGATCGGCGCCGGCGGCGAGGCAGCAACCGGCTCGATCGACGAGGCACCGGTCGAGTTTCCGCTCGTGTCGCTCGCCCAGCACGCCGGGGACGACCAGCGACTCGGTGTTCCATGGCCGATCGCGCCGCCGCTCGAAGGCGACCTTCCGGTGACCGACGACCTCGACGCGGTCATCCTGCGTCGCGGCTCCGCGCGGACGCTCGACGCGACGGCTGCTGTCGACTTCCAGACCTTCGAGCGATCCGCTCGCCGTGTCGCTTCGCGGAACCCGGGTGCCGCACTTCATCGCCGTCCATGCCGTCGATGGGCTCGAACCCGGCCTCTACCGGTGGCCGGACCTCGGGCGTCCGCTACGAACGGGTTCGCTGCGGGACGAGCTGTGGGTCGCGTGCTACGGGCAGGACCTGGGGCGCGACGCCTCGTTCGTCGTCATCAGCGCCGTTGACCTGGACCTGCTCGACGACCGCGGGTACCGCGAGGCCCAGCTCGATGCGGGCATCGTCGAGGGCCGCCTGCACCTGGCCGCGTACGCGCTCGGCATCGGCGCGACGGGAATGACCTTCCTCGACTCCGAGATCCCCGCGCTCCTCGGGGAGCCGCTGGCGGCGCTGCTGTTCACGTGCGTCGGTGTGCCGCACCACCGCACCAAGCGTGCCGGCACGCCGCGCGACCCGGCCGACCTGGGCGGGCCGCCCTGACCAGCGCAGGCGCGCCGGTGTCATCTCGCCGCGTACCATTTCGGGGGAGGCACTCATGAAGGTTGCATACGTCGTGCTGTACGTGAATGACGCCGAGGCCTGTCGACGGTTCTGGGTCGACCAGATCGGCATGGTCGAGAAGCGGCGCTCCGAGGCTGGGGAGTTCACGATCGCGCAGGTCGGCTTCGCCGATCAGCCGTTCGCGTTCGAGCTCGTGCCGCTCGCGTTGATGAAGGACAACCCGGACGGCCTGGACCTCGCGACACCGTCGATCGCGTTCTCCGTCGACGACCTCGACGCCGCGCACGCCGAGCTCGTGAGTCGCGGGGTGGAGGCGACGGACGTCGGCGACCACGAGGGCACCCCGAGCTTCGCCTTCTCGGATCCCGAGGGCCGCTGGTTCGCGGTGACGCAGTGAGCACGGCGACCGGGCACCGGATCTTCGCGACGAGCGTCGGCTCGGTCTATCCGCACTACGTCGCCAAGGTCGAGAAGAAGGGCCGCACGCAGGACGAGCTCGACGAGGTGATCCGCTGGCTCACCGGATACGACGAGGCAGAGCTGGAGCGGCAGCTCGCGGACGGCACGACCTTTGCGGACTTCTTCGCCGGTGCCCGGCTGAACCCCAACGCGTCGCTGATCACGGGTGTGGTCTGCGGCGTGCGCGTCCAGGAGATCGAGGATCCGCTGATGCGGCAGATCCGCTACCTCGACAAGCTCGTCGACGAGCTCGCGAAGGGCCGGTCGATGGACAAGGTCCTGCGGTAGCCGTGGCGACCATTCGACGCTTCGACCACGTCGGGATCACCGTCGCGGACCTCGACACGGTGGCGGCGTTCTTCGTCGGGCTGGGTTTCCGGGTCGAGGGCCGGATGTTCATGGAGGGCGAGTTCGTCGACACCGTCATCGGCATCCCGAATTCCCGTTCCGAGATCCTCACCCTGGTGCCGCCAGGCGGAGGGACCAACCTGGAGCTGTCGAGCTTCGTCAGCCCCGATCACGAACCTGGATCGCCCGCGCGATGTCCACCGAGCTGGGGCTGCGCAACATCTCCTTCGAGGTGGACGATCTCCAGGCGATCGTCGACCGGCTTGCTGCCGACGGCTACGGCCTCGTCGGTGGCATCGGTCAGTACGAGCACATCTGGCGCATGGCGTACGTGCGCGGCCCCGAGGGCATCATCGTGGCCCTGGCCCAGCGGATCGACTGACCCGCGCGTCGTGTCGAATCCACGCGTTGCCGTTCGACGCATGGTTGAGCCAGGGTTGAAGCGATCCAATCGGCCGATCCCGGGCAGACACGAAGGAGCACAGCGATGAAGGTCCTGGTCCTGGGCAAGGCGACGGAGCGGTCCGAGTCCGGCGAGCTCGGCACCCCCGACGAGTTCGCGGCGATGGACAAGTTCAACCAGCAGCTCGTCGAAGCGGGCGTCGTGCTCGCCGCGGACGGGCTCCAGCCGACGAGCAAGGGCAAGCGCGTCGCCTTCGATGCGGACGGCAACTACCGGGTGATCGACGGCCCGTTCGCGGAGACGAAGGAGCTGGTCGCCGGCTACTCGATCTGGGAGGTCGCCTCGATGGACGAGGCGGTCGAGTGGCTCAAGCGCGCGCCGTTCCGCGACAGCGAGGTCGAGCTCCGGAAGATCCTCGACCTCGACGACTTCGGCGACTTCGCAGCCGAGATCACGGCGGCCGAGGAGCGCAGCCGCGCAGAGACCGCCGCCGCGCAATCGTGACCTCGGCGACCCAGCAGGCGATCGACGCGGTCTGGCGGATCGAATCCGCCAGGCTGATCGCCGGCCTGGCCCGCGTCGTGCGCGACGTCGGGCTGGCCGAGGACCTTGCGCAGGACGCCCTCGTCGCGGCGCTCGAACAGTGGCCCGAGGAAGGTGTCCCGGCCAACCCGGGCGCCTGGCTCATGGCCGTGGCGCGACGCCGCGGCGTCGACGCCATCCGTCGTGCCGTGACGCTGCAGGGCAAGGTCGAGCTGCTCGGGCGCGAGCTCCGCGATCACGAGACCCCGATGGATGACATCGAGCTCGACCCCCACGTCGACGACGACGTGCTGCGGCTGATGTTCACCGCGTGCCACCCGGTGCTCTCGGTCGACGCCCGCGTGGCACTCGCGCTGAAGATGGTCGCCGGCCTCTCGACCGACGAGATCGCCCGCGCATTCCTGGTCCAGACGACCACGATGGCGGCACGGATCACCCGGGCGAAGAAGGCGCTGACCGCGGCCAACGTGCCCTTCGAGGTCCCGGTCGGCGACGAGCTCGCCGACCGGCTGAGCTCCGTGCTCGAGGCCGTGTACCTGGTGTTCAACGAGGGCTACACGGCAACCGCCGGCGAGCAATGGGCACGCGCCGACCTGTGCCGGGAGGCGATGCGGCTCGGCCGGATGCTGGCCGCGCTGGCGCCCGACGAACCCGAGGCGCACGCCCTCGTGGCGCTGATGGAGATCCAGGCATCGCGGCTCCGCGCCCGAACCGGGCCAGCCGGCGAGATCGTCACGCTCGACGAGCAGGACCGTGCTCGGTGGGACCGGTTGCTGATCACGCACGGCCTCGCGGCGCTTGATCGGGCCGAGGAGCTCGGCGGTGCCGGCTCCTACGCCATCCAGGCCAGGATCGCCGCCTGCCACGCCAGGGCGCCGCGATACGAGGACACCGACTGGGTGCGCATCGCCTTCCTGTACGGCGACCTCGTCGCGTTGACGGGCTCGCCGATCGTCGAGCTGAACCGCGCGGTCGCGGTGGCGATGGCCGACGGACCGGCCATCGGGCTGGCGGTGACCGACGGACTGCTCGACGTCGCGGCGCTTCGCACCTACCACCTGCTGCCGAGCGTGCGTGGCGACCTGCTGGCCAGGCTCGGCCGCTCCGCGGAAGCACGAGCCGAGTTCGAGCGTGCTGCCGGGCTCACGTCGAACGAGGCGGAGCGGGCGCACCTGCTGGCCCGGGCCAGCAGCGCCTGATCGAGACCGGCGGACAAGCCCGCCGGGCGTGAGTCGGCGGCCCGCTCGCGCGCGGATGTCGGACGCACGGAACCGGCCGCCTCACGAAGAGGCGGCCGGTTCGAGCCCGTGCTGCCGGTCAGCTTCCGGGGACGAGCACCTGGTCGATCACGTGGATCACGCCGTTGGACGCATCCACGTCTGCGATCACGATCTGGGCACCGTCGACATACGCCGATCCGCCGCGGACCGACGGGAAGAGGAAGTCGCCGTTGAGCGTGCGAACCCGCGTCGAGCCGACGACGTCGCCGCTGAACCGCTCGCCCGGCGCGACGTGGTGGAGCAGGACGGCGCGCAGCGTGGCGACGGGGATGTCGGCCACGCCGCTCACGTTGAGCGCGGCGTAGAGGTCGTGGAATGCGGCGTCCGTAGGCGCGAAGACGGTGAACTGGCGATTGCCGTTCAGCACGCTGACCAGCCCGGCGCGCTGGACGGCGGCAATGAGCTCGTCGAACTCGCCGGTCGCGGCATTCACGGCAATCGCCGTCTGGACGATCGTGGGTCCCGGCTGGCGGGCGGCTGCCGGCGTCACGACGATGGCAAGGGCAAGTGCCGCGGTTGCGACGGCGGTGCTCAGGCGTAGGCCTCGCATTGGGTCGTTCTCCTTCGTTCGATCTGGCGTCCTGGTGGTTGCGCTCGTACAACCGTTGTACAAGGTCTGTAGATACTTTGCCGCACGTGTGGAACGCTTGTCAAGCATGATTCGCGCAGTACACTGCACGAACCATGTACACGATCAAGGAAGCTGCCGCGAGAACGGGCCTGACTGTGACCGTGCTCCGCGCGTGGGAGCGGAGGTACCGCGTGGTTGAACCGACGCGGACGCCCGGCGGCTATCGCCTGTACGACGAGGCTGCACTCGGCAGGCTCCGATCGATGCGCCGACTGATCGATGACGGGTGGACGGCGAGTGCGGCCGCGGCCGCGATCATCGCGGGCACGGAGCCGCCGGCCCGCGCCACGGCCGACCTGGAACCCGGTGTACAGGCGGAGCTCCTGGTCGGGCAGCTCGTGGGTGCCGCCACCGAGCTCGACAGTCCGCGGATCGAGTCGATCCTCGACGAGATGTTTGCCGCCGGGACCTACGAGCGAGTCGTGGATGACCACGTGATCCCTGCGCTCCGTGCGCTCGGCGAGGCGTGGGCGGCCGGCACGCTGTCCGTCGCGGGCGAGCATGTCGCGAGCAACGCGGTCCAGCGTCGTCTCGCGGCCTCGTTCCAGGCGTCCGGTGCGGGACACGACCAAGGCCGCCCCGTGCTCGTCGGGATGCCGCCCGGGGCGCGCCACGAGCTTGGCGGGCTCATGTTCGCGACGGCGCTGCGTCGGGCCGGCCGTCCGGTGGTCTACCTCGGGGCGGATGTGCCATTGGACGACTGGACCGCGGCCGTCGCACAGACCGACGCACGGGCCGTCGTGATCGGCGCCGTCATGCCTGCCGATGCGACCGCTGCGATCGCGGTCTCGTCACTCCTTCGCGCGGCCCGGCCGGAGGTCATCATCGCGTTCGGTGGCGTCGCCGCACCCGATCGAGGGGCCGCAGATGCAGCTTCCGCCGGGACGATCCGGTTGCCTGCGGATGTCGGGGAGGCGGTCACCGCCCTGGAGGCGGCGCTGACGACAGCAGCGTCGCCGCGTCGAGGCGCCGGCAGGGGTCGATCGGCATCGGTGAGCGCCGGCCGCGCCCTTCGTCAAGAGGCCGGGCGAGCCGACGCGTGGCAGCGTCACTCAGAGGACTCTCAGAAGCCGCGCGCACAGTGGGTCCTGCAATCGTCTCGCACGGGGTCCTACAGCACCCATAGCGCCGTCCGGCAGGTCCCCCTGTCGTGAGGCCGACCTCGGAGTCGGCCACCGCTGCGTGCTCTCTCCCGCGTTCGGGTTCCCAGATTGAGCTCCTTCGTCAGTGCCTGGCGGCACGTCCCATCGCCACGCCGCGTACCGGCGTGTCCTGGCAGAACGGAGCACATTGAGCATCCCCACCACCCACGCCATCCGTGCCATCACGCTCGCGACCCTCGTCGCGGTCGGTGGCATCGCCGTCGCCGCGTCCCCGGCCGCCGCGGCCACGTCCACCCCGAACACGGGCGCCCGCGATCGCCCGGATCGCGCTCGAGCCAGCGCGGCGACCAGTACGTCCCTGGCGGCATCGGGCCGAGCAAGTTCGACTGCTCCGGCCTCGTGCGCTACGCGTACAGCAAGGCCCTGGTGAGCAGCCGGCTCGGCGGCGGCCACTCGGCCCTCGGCATGTACCTGTGGGCGCGCCGCAACCACCTCACCTCCCGGACGAACCCGCGCGTCGGCGACGTCGTGGTCTATGGCCGGGGATCGCACGTCGGGATCTACATCGGCAGGGGCCGGGTCGTCCACGCCCTCAACAGGCGGCTGGACATCGTCGTCACGAGCCTGCACGGCCTGACGACGCCGTTCACCACCTTCATCCACACGCGCATCGGACACGGCTGATCGCGCGGGCCGGCATCTGCGCCGTGGCGATGCGCGGCTAGCGCCAGCCCAGGCCCGGGGCCACGTACTTGAGGATGCTCTCGATCGCGTGGGCGTTGTACTCGACGCCGAGCTGGTTCGGGACCGTCAGCAGGAGCGTGTCGGCCGCCTGGATCGCCGTGTCGCCGGCGAGCTCCTTCACGAGCACGTCGGGCTCGGCGGCGTATGACCGACCGAAGATCGCCTTGGTCTGGGCGTCGAGGTAGCCGACCTGGTCCGTCGCCTGGTTGGCGCGTCCGAAGTAGGCCCGATCGCGGTCGTCGACCAGGGCGAAGATGCTGCGGCTGACCGATACCCGCGGCTCGCGCGTGTGGCCGGCGGCCGTCCACGCCGCGCGGAACAACCGGATCTGCTCGGCCTGGAGCTCGTGGAACGGGACGCCGGCGTCTTCCGTCAGGAGCGTCGACGACATGAGGTTGACGCCCTGCGTGCCGGCCCACTCGGCTGTTGCGCGTGATCCCGCGCCCCACCAGATCCGGTCGCGCAAGCCCGGGCGAGTGCGGCTCCGGACGGAGCAGTCCCGGAGGGTTCGAGAACATCGGGGTGGGATTGGGCGTGGCGAACCCGACGCCGGAGAGCGCCTGGAGGAAGACCGCGGCGTGATCGCGGGCCATGTCGGCGTCGGTCTCGCCCTCGGACGGCACGTAGCCGAAGTAGCGGAACCCGTCGATGACCTGCTCGGGCGAGCCGCGGCTGATCCCGAGCTGCAGCCGTCCACCGGCGATGAGGTCGGCGGCACCGGCGTCCTCGACCATGTACAGCGGGTTCTCGTAGCGCATGTCGATGACGGCCGTCCCGATCTCGATGCGCTTCGTGCGGGCGCCGATCGCCGCGAGGAGCGGGAACGGCGACGCGAGCTGCTGGGCGAAGTGGTGGACGCGGAAGTAGGCGCCGTCGGCGCCGAGGTCCTCGACCGCCTCGGCGAGCTCGATCGACTGGATGAGCGCGTCCGACGCCGAGCGCACCTGCGAGTGCGGCGAGTCCGACCAGTGGCCGAACGACAGGAACCCGATCTTCTTCACGCGTCGAGTCTACGGTCTTCTGTCCGATGCTCGGCGTAGGCCACGGCCTCGAAGGGCCACTCGGTCGCGAGCCAGTCGCTGACAGCTCGCCACAGCGGGACGTCGAGCTCGGCACGGCTCGCCCGGACCCAGGACTGGACCTGCGCTCGCTGCGGCTCTGCCGGATCGGGGTAGATGTACAGGCAGCCGATGACGTCGGCGGTCCCGGGATCGAGCACGGTGTACGTGAATCCGCGCCGGTGCTCGAAGTCGTCGGCGTGACGGCGGAGGTCTCGCAGGTTGTCGGCGATGGGTCGACCGTCCGGCCAGTTGCCGTCGGGGAACCCGGGCGTGCGACGGATGTGCTCGAGCGACGATGTCCAGGCCGCGTAGTCGGCCTCGTTGTGCTGCGGCCCGAGCGGCTCGAGGCGGAAGAGCGGCGTCTCCAGCGACAGCGGGACGACGAAGTCGGGCGGGACGAAGTTGACAGGTTCCATCACCTGATCATGGCAGGATGCGGTCATGACGATCTTCGAAGCCGCCGGCGGCGAGGCGGGCATCCTGCGCCTCGCCGAGGCGTGGCACCGTCGCGTCCTCGCCGACGAGGTGGTGAGCCACGCCTTCAGCCACGGGTTCCGGCCCGACCACACCGAGCGGCTCGCCGCGTACTGGACCGAGGCGCTGGGCGGTCCGGCCTGGTACAGCGGCGCGATGGGCGACGAGACCGCGGTCCTCCGGCTGCATGCCGGGAACGGCGAGCACGCCGAGATGGATGCGCGTGCGATCGCGTGCTTCGACCGGGCGCTCGAGGATGCCGGGCTGGCGTCGGACGAGCGGCTGCGCGCGGCGCTCCACGCGTACTTCGCGTGGGCCACGACCGAGCTCGCCCGCTACCCGGAGTCGCCCGACGCGGTCCCCGACGGGCTGGCCGTGCCGCACTGGTCGTGGGACGGCGTCGTTCCGGGAGCGTCACGATGAGCGAACAGGGTTGGAAGGCGTTCCTCGGTGCCGAGGGCGTCGGCGACTGGGTCGTGCTGCACGGGGGCGCGACGGCGTTCTTCCGGGTCGCGTCGCTCGGCGATGCGGCGCGGCTGGCAGGGGCGATCGCCGCGGTGCCCGGCCTGGAGGAGTCGTCAGCGCTGCTCACGCTCTCCGGCGACGGCGTCACCGTGCGGCTGACCCGCGATCTCTGGCACCTCGAGCCGCTGCACGCCGACCTCGCGCGTGCCGTGTCCGCGGTGGCGCGATCCAGCGGTGCCGTCGCCGACCGCGGTGCCGTCCAGGAGGTCCAGGTCGCCATCGCCGCCCGGCCGGACGCGAGCGACGTGGGCTTCTGGCGCGCCGTCCTGGGGTACGCGCCCCGCTCCGACGACAACGGCGTCGACCCGCTCGGCCACGGGTCGACGGTCTGGATGCAGGAGCTCGACACGGCCAAGCCGCTGCGCCACGCGATGCACGTCGACGTGTCCGTCGCCCGTGAGCACGCCGAGGCGCGGCTGGCGGCCGCGCTCGCGGCGGGCGGCAGGATCGTGGACGAGTCCTCGGCCCCGGCCTCCTGGATCCTCGCGGACCGGGCCGGGAACAAGGTCTGCATCGCCGCCTGGCCCGATGGCGCCTCGGAGCCCGACGCGGAGGCCGGGGAGGCGGAGGCGCCGTAGCGGGTCTGCGGGTCAGCCGGCCTCGGGCGCGCGGTCGCCGACGGCGCGGGGCTCGAGGAGCTCGGCCGTCCGGCGGAGCAACGCGGCAAGGGTCACGCGGATCCGGGGCTGCGCCGTCCGGCTGCGGTTCGCCGCCTGGCGGCGGGCTCGGGGGCGTGTCTCGGCGTCGATTGCGTCGAGGCCGATGCGAAGGGTTCCCAGCACTGCGGGGTCCATGGTTGATCTCTCCTGTTGGGCGTCGGTGGATGTGGGCATACGTTCCGTCGCGGCGGTCGCCGGGTCCAACACCTGTGATCGAGCGATTACCATCGGGAATGCGTGAATACCCCGAGCGGTCCGATCGGCAACGAGCTCGAGATCCGGTCGCTGCGCTACTTCGTGGTGGCGGCGGAGGAGCTCAACTTCACGCGCGCCGCGGCGCGGCTGTACGTCGCCCAGCAGGCGCTCAGTCGCGAGATCCAGCGGCTCGAGGCGCGACTCGGGACGCCGCTGTTCGAGCGGACGACTCGACGGGTGACCCTGACGCCGGACGGCGAGCGGCTGCTCGCCCGGGCGCGCGAGCTCGTTGCCCAGCACGACGCGATCTGGGCGGAGGTGGTCGCCCCGGCGGCCAAGCCGACGGTCGTGGACCTCATGAGCGACGGGCGCCAGACGGCCACCCGGATCCTCGACCTCGCGCGGACCCGTGAGCCCGAGATCGAGTTCCGTGGCCGCTACAGCGGCGGCACCGGCGCCGCGCTGGACCTGCTGGCGAGCGGTCGCCTCGACGTGGTCTTCGGGCGTGTCGGATGGCTGGACGCGAAGCCGATGCCGACGATCGCACAGGTCCTCGTCCGGCTCGAGCCGCTCGCGGTGCTGCTCCCGGCCGGACATCCGCTCGCCGAGCTCGAGGCGGTGCCGGTCAGGAGCCTCCGGGGCCTCGAGATCGACGGGCTCCCGATCCACGCGGACACGCCCGAGTGGGCCGACCTCGTCACCCAGTTCCTCGCGCTGTCGGGGGCGCACTCGACGCCACCCCACCTGCCGGCGATCGGGCCCGAGGAGGCCGGCTATCACCTCGTCCGCCAGGGCGTGCCCATCCTCGGCTCGCTCGACAGCGTCGAGGTCGCCGGCGGGGTCGTGCGGCCGCTCGTCGACCCGGTCCCGCTCTACGCGTGGTCGATGGCCTGGCGCCGCGGCGACGAGACGACCGGCCCGGCGACGCTGCGCGCTGCCGCGGCCGAGCTCGCAGCCTCGGAGGGCTGGCTGGCCGGGGCAGGGGAGCGGGACCCGGGCAGCTGGCTCCCGGAGCCCGAGGCATCGCGGATCGCGAACGGGGACATCGAGCTCGTGACCGGCCCGTCGTAGCGCCGCCTACCGGTCGCGGACGATCCTCGCGACGGGGTGACGGCGCAGCCCGACGCCGCGCTGCCAGCGCCGGGCGATCGGCACGAACGCCGAGCCGCCGAGCAGCTGGAACAGGACCGCGAGCACCAGCAGCAGGCCCGGCACGCCCATGACGAGCCCCGGCACCGTGAACGCCCCGAACCCGAGGGCGCCGAACGCGGCGAGCGCCGCGTCCTGGAGCCCGCCCGCCGAGAGCTCGGCCGTGTTGCGGCCGTCCCTGGTGCGGCCGACGGTGAGCGTGGACGCCGAGCCGGCTCCGCCCGAGCCCTGGCTCGAACCGGTCGCAGATCCATCGCCGCCGGTGCCTCCACCCGGTGTGCCGCCGATGACCGGTGACGGCGTGGCGCTCGCGTCGGGCGAGGAGGTGGCGGAGGGCGACGGTGCGGGCGTCTCGTCGGGCGGGTCCGTGCTCGGCGATGCCGTGGGCGTCGCGGATGGCTCCACGGACGCCCCGGGCGGCGTGGTCGGCCGGAGCGTCGCGACGGGCGTCGCGGTCGGCGCGGGCGTCCGCGATGGCGTCGGGCCGGTCGTCGGTGCGGGTGTCGGGGCCGGGGTCGCCGTCGGCGCGGCGCTCGGGGCTGCCGTCGGGGCGGGTGTCGGCGTCGGGACGGGCGTGGGCGCCGGCGTGGGTGCCGGGGTCGCCGTCGGCGATGGGCGTGGCGTCGGTGTCGGCGACGGGCGTGGCGTGGGTGCGGGCGCGACCGAGAACGAGAGCGTCTTCGTCGGGAACGTGCCGGACCCGCACTTCGTGATCGTGCCGGAGCCGGGCTTGTCGTAGGCGACCGCGGTCCACGACGTGGAGCCGGCCGCGGTCGGCGTGACGGCGATCTTGAACACCGCGCTGTCCCCGGCGGACGGCAGGCCGACGAGCACGTTCGAGTCGCCCGGCTCCATGAACCCGACCTTCGACCCGCTGACCACCGCGACCCAGCCGTGGCCCGAGGATGCGCCCTTCACGCTGGACACCGATGCGCTCTCGATCGTGAACCCGCCCGGGATCGTGACGATGACGCACCCGATCTCGTCACCGCCGCCGTCGCCGCCGGTGTTCCGGACATCGATGGTCACGGTCGACGTCGCGTTCTCGTCGAGCGAGGACGGCGAGGCGTCGATCGTCCACGCACGGGCCGCGAGCGCAGTCCCGGCCATCGCGAGCACGAGTGCGAGCCCCAGGCCGAGCGCGCCCGCGCGTCGCCGTGCCCGCATCGACCGGCCCTCAGGCAACGCGGCGGCCGGGCGTCCAGAGCCCGGCGCGACCGGACTCGAGCCCGGGCAGGGGTGCGTCGGCCTCGTGCTCGATGCCGTGGACGAACCTGGCGACGAGCCGCTCGTCGAGCTGCGTGCCCGAGGCGTCGCCGAGGCGGGTCAGGGCCTCACGCACGTCGAGCGCCTTGCGGTACGGGCGCGTGGTGGTCATCGCGGAGAAGGCGTCGCCGATCGCGAGGATCCGCGCGATCAGCGGGATGTCGTCGCCGGCGAGCGCGTGGAGGTAGCCGCGGCCGTCCCATCGCTCGTGGTGGTGGCGGATCCCGGCGCGCACCTCGTCGATGTCGGGCAGGTCGCGGACGATGAGGTCGCCGAGGGCGACGTGCTGCTTGACCGCCTCGTACTCGTCCGCCGTGAGCGGCCCGGGCTTGCGGAGCACCGCATCGGGCACGCCGATCTTGCCGACGTCGTGGAGGAGCCCCGCCACCTGGAGCGCCTCGAGGCGCTCCTCGTCGAGGCCGATGAGGCGCCCGAGGAAGACGCCGTAGCGGGCGACGTCCTCGCTGTGGCGCTTCGTGTAGCGGTCCTTGCTGTCGATCGCGATCACGAGGCCCTGGAACACGTCGAAGCTCGTGATCGGACCGGCGTCGAGGCCGTCCCGCCGGGCCACGACCAGCCGGTCGCCGCCGCCGGACTTCGCCTCCTGGAGGACGGCCGCGGCCGACGCGAGGAGCTCCGTCACCGACCGCCCGTCCTCGGGGAACCGGCACAGGCCGCTGCTGACCGTGACCGGCAGTCGCTCCGACTGCTCGAACTGGACGGCGACGCCCCGCAGCGCATCGCGGGCCGCCTCGACCCGCGCCTCGAGGTCGGCGACCCCGTCGCCCGTGGCGATGACCAGGAACTCGTCGGGGCCGTAGCGACCCATCGTCATCGTCGCGGGCAGGTCCGTCGCGACGGTCTCCTGGACGAGGAGGAGCACGTCGTCGCCCGCGCGGTGGCCGTGGGTGTCGTTGAGCAGCCGGAAGTTGTCGATGTCCAGCAGCGCCACCGCGAGCGGGGAGTCGGCCTCGTGGGCCAGCTCGATCTCGCGGGCGAGGTGCGCGACGAGCGCGCCGTGGTTGAGCGTGCCCGTGAGGGCGTCGTGCCGGGTCGCGGCGACGAGCGCGTCCGTCTGGCGGTTGATCCGGGCCTGGGCGGAGCGGAACACGAGGAACAGCACGCCCGCGGCGATGATCGCGGCGGTGAGCGTGAGGATCACGACGTCGCGCCGCAGGTCGTCGAGCCGGGTGAGCAGCGGATCGGCGTCGCGCCACAACCCTGCGACGAGGACCGTGCGGTCGCCCTGCCGCAGGGGCAGGTACTCGCGGATCAGGGTGTCGGGCAGGCCGGCCCCGTCCGCGGCCTCGGCCGCCCCGGCGTCCACGACCGCGACGGTGGGCGAGCCCAGGAGCGCCGCCCGGAAGTCCGGCGACAGGCTCCGTGACGCGCCCTGCTGCGCGGCGTCGCTCGAGGCGATGACGCGGCCGTCAGGCGTGCGGAACTCCGCGTGGGCGATGCCGCCCTTCGCGAGCAGCGTCCTGAGCGCCGCGCTCACGCGCGCGACGGCCGCCGGGCTGGGAGCCGCGGGGTCGAAGCCGTCGAGCTCGCCCTCGACGAACGCGCGCAGGGTGCCCACGTCGCCGTCGACCGTCGACGAGATCGCGGACGTGGAGGCGTAGGTCGACACCATGGCCGCCTGGGCCGTCGCGGTGACGCCGACGAGGACGAGGAGCACCCCGAACACGACGAGCAGGACGACGGGTCGGCGCACCCGTGGGCTCGGAACCGAACAAGGAGGACCTCTGGGTGGGGCTGTGCCCAGAGCGTAGGAAGCCGCTGCGCGCACGCACATGGCGCGAAGGTCATGTGCACCGACGCACCACCCCGCTGCGTGGGACGCCGGCGCGCGCTTCCTGGCCTTGTTATGTCCATGCAACGCGGGAGTCGCGGCCACGTGGTGAGATGGGTCGCAAGCGATCGGAACGACGAACAGAAGGAGCCTCGTCATGAACTTCAACGGCATCCTCATCGGCTCCGAGGACCCCACGCGTCTCGCGGACTACTACCGCCGGTTGTTCGGGGAGCCCGGCTGGGACGACGGCGGGTACACGGGCTGGATGCTCGGGTCGGGCGGCGTGACGGTCGGGCCGCACAGCGATGTGCACGGGCTGAGCGAGAGTCCCGGCCGGATCATCTGGAACATCGAGACGGAGGACGTCCGCGCCGACTTCGAGCGGTTCAAGGCCGCGGGCGCGACGGTGGTCCAGGAGCCGTACACGATGGACGGCGCGCCGGACGACTCGTTCATCGCCACCTTCTCCGACCCGGACGGGAACCTGTTCCAGCTCATGAGCCCGATGGACCCGAACGCGATGTAGCGAGCGGGCGCCGCCTGCCGAGATCCCGCAGCTGGAGATGCCAGATGTCGCTCACCCACCTCAATCCCCCGACCATGCATCGCAACCCGGCGTTCTCCCAGGGTGTCGTCATCGAACCCGGGAGCCGCCTGATCGTGGTGGGTGGCCAGAACGGCGTCGATGCGTCGGGTGCCGTCGTCGGCGCTGGGCTCCGGGAGCAGACGGCGCAGGCGCTCCGGAACCTGCTCACGGTCCTCGGCGAGGTCGACGCGACCCAGGAGGACGTGGCGAAGCTGACGATCCACCTCGTGGACGGGTCCGACGTGCAGGCGGCGTTCGAGGCATCACGTGACGTCTGGGGCACGCACGCGACGGCCGTCACCGTGCTGATGGTGGCGCGACTCGGGCGGCCGGAGTTCCTGGTCGAGATCGAGGCGCTCGCCGCAACCCCCGTCCCGGCCCCGTCGCCGGCCTGACGGATCGGCGGTCAGGTGGCGATCGTGTTGGACAGCCCGCCGACCAGCCCCGCGACGACCGCGATGACGGCGATCACGGGCGCGATCCACGGCAGCCGTCGATCGACCTGACCGGGCCGGTCGAGCACGACGATGATCGAGCCCAGGAGCAGGACGAGCGCGATCTTCATCACCGCCACCATCGGCATGCCGAAGCCCGCGAACCCGTGGGCGACCAGCGGGTTCAGCTCGGTGCCGATCCCGTGCCGGCCGACCATGATCGTGAAGGTCGCGAAGTCGAACAGCTGGGCGGCAACCACGGCGGCGACGCGGGACGGGACGACGAGGGTGCGAGGCACGGCCGGCGAGGGGATCGACCCGGCGCCGACAGGCACGCCACGGCCGCCCAGTCGACCCGATCCGGGCATCACCGACGCACACCTCAACAGGTGACGGGTCGGGTTCGCCAGTAGCTCGGCTCGGTCAATGGCGGCCAGTGTCTCCTGACCGAGCGTCGTCGCTCCACCGTCGGTGGGTCGGATCATGCGCCTCCCGCGGGTCGGGGACCATCCCGCGGACCTAACAATGGTGCGGCGCGGCACCACGTCGAGCCCCGCACAGGGCGGACCCACGACGTGTCGCGAGCCCTCCCGGCTAGGCGGGTCGCGGCCGGCGTTGGCTTGTGCGGATACCGCGCGCATTGGCGGTGGGCGGCGGTCAGGCACACCGCCGACTGGTGGTCGGGCATGATCGCCACCGACCGCGCGCTGCGCCGCCACGGCACGGGCGTTGCCGAACCGGCGTTCGCCGCGGCCGCGTGGCACACGTTGCGCGCGTCGGGGTAGTCGCAGCGCGTCGCCGCATCATCCTTGAAGCCGATGAACGGGCACACGGACGGCACGGTCGACTGCGCGGGCAGCAGCCTGGCGCCTCCGGCAGGGGCAGCGACGCTGGGGGCGACAAACGCCGGCGCGACTGCCCCCGGTGAGACGGTGTCCGGGAGGGGCGGCTCCATGTGCGCCGCCACCGACGCATCGCCGAAGGCGCCGGGTGCACCACCGACCACGTTCCACCGTCGGCTGCGAGGCCGGCTCGCGGCCGGAGCAGCCGCCACCGCCACTGGCACGTTCACGCGGGGATCGGGGGCCGGGTCCATCACCGCGACCCAGCCGGTGCCGGTCGGGACGGGATCGGGCGTCACCGGCTCGGGTGGCTTGACGCGCTCGACCGGCGCGCGATCGATGCCGCAGCTGTAGCAGTGGTTCGCGCCCTCGTGGTTGACCGAGCGGCAGTCCTTGCACACCCAGTAGTCGAGGAGCAGCGCCTCGGGCACGAGCCGAGCCTGGTCATTCCGATCTGCGAAGGCCTCGGGCCGCTGACTGCCAGGACCGCGGACCACACGGAAGATGAGCCACAGCGCGGTGGGCCCCCAGAGCAGCGCCGCGATCAGGGCGGCCGCCTCGATGCTCATCGTCGTCGGTTGATGGTCCCGGGTCGGGTCATCCTCGATCGAGCCCCCAGTGCGCCGGGACCTGGGCGGCCCCGTGCTTGTCGCGTGGATGGGCTTGTGCCCGTCCTTGACTGTCGTCGAGTCGACTCGGGGATAGTAGTCCAGCAGGGCAAGCGTTCGATTCGTCGGCCTATCAAGCGCGTGATCGGCGGGCGATGTGCGGGTATCCGTGCACCGAGGCGCATTCTTGCAGTGGACTGCAAGATGTTGTACCATGCGCACATGGACCACAGCACCGGACTCCGCGAACGCAAGAAGGCCGAGACGCGCGCCGCCATCAGCAAGGCCGTGATGGCCCTGGCGTCGGAGCGTGGGCTCGACGCGGTGACCGCCGACGACATCGCCGCCGCCGCGAACGTGTCCGTGCGGACGTTCCACAACTACAGCGGCAGCAAGGAGGAGGCGCTCGCGACCGCGTGGCGGTCGGAGTTCCAGCTCCACGTCGACGAGCTGCGCAACCGGCCCGCCGACGAGCCCATCCTCGTGTCGCTCGAGCACGTGTTCGCGGGCATCGCCGCCGCCGTGCTCGACAAGCCCGACGAGGCCGCGACCCATGTCGACCTCCTGTGGACCAACGTCGCGCTCGCGAAGCACCGCTCGGTGCTGATCGACGAGGCGGTCCGCATGGTCACCGATGTCGTCGCCGCCCGGACGGGGTCCGATGCCGACACCGACGTGTACCCCCACCTCCTGACCGCGGTCGCGATCTCCGCGATCATGACCGCCTTCCAGTTCGCGCCGGCCGGCGACGCCGCCGAGCCCGACCGCACCCGCCTGCTCCACGACTGTTTCGAGCTCCTCCGCACCGGCCTCGTCCGAGTGGGGGAGCACCCCAGATGACACCAGGCGGGACCTGAGGCAGAAGCCTCTCCCGCTCCAGCACCGTCCACCCAATCCAACGCCGCCCGAGTCGGCGCGTGCTTCGACGCGCCCGCCTCACGGCCGCACCACGTTCCCGGAGTTCGACATGGCAGAGCTGCTCTACCGGATCGGCCGGTTCGCCACACGACGACGCTTCGTCGTGATGGGGACCTGGCTGGCCATCCTCGCGGTCACCGTGGGGGCATTCCTCACCAGCGGTGGCGCGCCCGCCGGGGAGATCACGATCCCCGGCACGGAGACCGCCAAGGTGACCGACCACCTGGCTGCCACCTTCCCCGACGTGTCGGGCGGGAGTGGCACCGTCGTGTTCCACACGGCCGACGGGACGCCGTTCACGGTCGCCCAGCAGACGGCGATCGCCGGCCTCGTCGCGCAGGCGGCGCAGGTCGATGGCGTCACCCAGGTCGTCGATCCGTTCGCGACCCAGGCGCAGCGCGATGACCAGGCGGCCCAGATCGTCGACGGCCGGAAGCAGATCGCAGACGCGGAGGCGGCACTCGTCGACGGGCAGCAGAAGCTCGACGACGGCGCCGCGAAGCTCGTCGCGGGCCAGGCCGAGATCGACGCGAACACCGCGAAGCTCGTCGACGGCCAGGCGCAGCTCGACGCCGCGAAGGCGAAGCTCCCCGCCGCACAGGCGAAGATCGACGCCGGACAGGCCAAGCTCGACAAGGGCCAGGCGAAGCTCGACGCCGCGCGCCGAACGCTGGCCGACGGCCAGGCGCAGCTGAACGCCGGCAAGGCCGAGGCGAAGGCCGGACAGGCGAAGCTCGATGCCGCGCGCAAGCAGCTCGAGAGCGGCCAGGCGCAGCTGGACGCCGCCAGCGCGCAGCTCGCGGACAGCCAGGCGCAGCTCGACGCGAGCCGCCAGGCACTCGTGGCGCAGCAGGCCCAGCTCGACGCGGCCCGTGCGCAGGCAATCACCGACGGCACGATCGCAACGGTCGGGCCGCAGCTCGACGCATGGCAGGCGCAGCTCGACGCCGGGATGGC
Source organism: uncultured Chloroflexia bacterium (assembly GCA_963768035.1). Taxonomy (GTDB): domain Bacteria; phylum Chloroflexota; class Limnocylindria; order Limnocylindrales; family CSP1-4; genus CAIXZV01. Next base: position 120,788 of record CAVYGJ010000007.1, on the reverse strand, counting down.
GCAGGTCGTCGCGGGTCAGGCCGAGCTCGACGCCGGGCGGCAGCAGCTCGCCGCCCAGCAGCAGCAGATCGACGCCGGGCTGGCGACGATCGCCGCCAACCAGAAGAAGCTCAACGCCGGGAACGCGACGATCGCCGCGAACCAGCAGAAGCTCGACGCGGGTCGCGCGCAGCTCGTCGCGGGCCAGCGGGACCTCGATGCCGGCCAGGCCAAGCTCGACGCCGGCCAGGCCAAGCTGGACGCCGGCAAGGCGACCATCAAGGCCAAGCAGTCCGAGATCGACGCGGGCCGCCAGAAGCTCGCCGACGGCCAGGCGGACATCGACGCCGGGTGGGTGACCATCCGCGAGAACCAGGCGGAGATCGACGCGGCCCCGGCGAAGCTCGCGACCGAGTCCCACAAGCTCGAGGCCGGCGCGACGCTGCTCGGGCTCGCGGAGGGCGTGCGCCTCGTGTCCGAGGACGACAGCGCCGCGGTCGCCGCGGTGATGTTCGACGCCACCCAGACCGCGATCTCCCCCGAGACCAAGGACGCCCTCATGGCGGCGTTCACCTCCACGCCCGTCGACGGCGTCGAGGTCGACTTCTCCTCGTCCATCGCGTCCGCGATGCCCGAGGTCTTCGGCAGCGGCGAGGCCATCGGCCTCGTGGTCGCCGCGATCGTGCTGTTCGTCATGCTCGGCACGCTCATCGGGGCCGGCCTGCCGATCATCACCGCGCTCCTCGGCGTCGGGATCGGCGTGCTCGCGGCGATGTCGCTCTCGAGCGTCGTCCAGATGGCGTCCGTGACGCCGACGCTGGGCGTGATGCTCGGCCTCGCGGTCGGGATCGACTACGCGCTGTTCATCATCAACCGCCACCGCCGCCAGCTCATGGACGGCTACTCGGTCCGGGAGTCGATCGCCCTCGCGACCGGCACCTCCGGCAACGCGGTGGTGTTCGCGGGCTCGACCGTGATCATCGCCCTCCTGGCGCTCAACGTGACCGGCATCCCGTTCCTCGGGCTCATGGGCACCGTCGGGGCGGCATGCGTCGCGATCGCCGTGCTCATCGCGATCACGCTCACGCCCGCGCTGCTCAGCCTCGTCGGGACGCGGGTCCTCCGCGGCCGCGAGGCCACCCGCCTCGCCGCCCAGACCGGCCCGGCGCCCGTCGCGCCCGCCACGCCGATGGCCACCCGGAACGCCGTCGCCCGCGTGCTCCTGGCGATCACGATGCTCGCCGTCGTCGCGGTCCCCGCGGCGTCCATGCGCCTCAGCCTCCCCGTCGGCAACAGCGAGGGCGCCGAGACGACCCAGCACCGCGCCTACGACATCGTCGCCGACAAGCTCGGTGACGGCGTCAACGGCCCGCTCCTCGTCGTCGCGGACCTCCCCGGCTCGCCGACCGAGGCCGAGGCCCTCGACTACCAGGTCAAGGTCGCCAGCGCGCTCGCCGGCTTCGACGATGTCGTCGCGGTCGCGCCGATCGGCACCTCCACCGACCGCACGGTCGCCGCCTTCCAGGTCCTCCCGGCCGAAGGGCCGACGAGCGTCTCGACGGAGCAGCTCGTGGGCGCCCTGCGCGCCGCCTCGCCGCTCGACGGCGGGATCACGCTCGGCGTCGCCGGCCAGGCGACCGGCAACATCGACATCAGCCAGAAGCTGGCCGACGCGCTGCCGCTCTACCTCGCCCTGGTGGTCGGCCTCTCGCTGATCATCATGATCGTCGTCTTCCGCTCCCTGTTCGTCCCGCTCGTCGCGACCGGCGGGTTCGTCCTCTCGTACTTCGCGGCCCTCGGCGGCACCGTCGCCATCTTCCAGTGGGGCTGGCTCGGGTCCGTGTTCGGGGTCGCGACCCCGTCGCCGATCCTCAACTTCCTGCCCACGATCCTCGTCGGCGTCCTGTTCGGACTGGCGATGGACTACATGCTCTTCCTGGCCTCGGGCATGCGCGAGGCGTACGCCCACGGGGCGCCCGCGCGGACCGCGGTCGTCCTCGGCTTCCGGGCCGGCCGATCGGTGGTCGCCGCCGCGGCGATCATCATGGTCGCGGTCTTCGGTGGCTTCATCTTCAGCGACAGCGCGATCATCCGGCCGATCGGGTTCGCCCTCGCGTTCGGTGTCCTCGTGGACGCCTTCATCGTGCGGATGCTGCTGATGCCCGCCCTCATGCACATCGCCGGCGACAAGGCCTGGTGGCTGCCCCGGTGGCTCGACCGCCTGATCCCGAACGTCGACGTCGAGGGCGCCGCCCTCGAGCGCCAGCACCCGCACGTGGCCGCCGACAACCTCGACACGCCGCTCGACCGCCTCGACGGCCCCGTCCTCGACGGGACCGGCCTCCCGACAACCCCCGCCGGCGCCGCCGGCTGACCCGTCCAGCCGGGACGACTATGCTCGTCCCGGCGACCCCGCGAAGGACCATGACATGACCGACACCGAGCCCACCGCCTTCGAGCTCTCGTTCACCTCCTCGCGCGGCGAGACCGTGCCGCTGGCCACGTACGCGGGCCGGCCGATGCTCGTCGTCAACACCGCCAGCCAGTGCGGCTTCACGCCCCAGTACGAGGGCCTGCAGGCGCTCCACGAGGAGTACGCGGACCAGGGCCTCGTCGTCATCGGCTTCCCGTGCGACCAGTTCGCGGGCCAGGAGCCGGGCAACGACGCCGAGATCGAGGAGTTCTGCCGCGTCAACTACGGCGTCGAGTTCCCGCTGTCCACGAAGGTGGACGTGAACGGCAACGAGACGCACCCGGTGTTCGCGTTCCTCAAGGAGCGCGCGGGCGGCCGGCTCGGCTCCGCGATCAAGTGGAACTTCACGAAGTTCCTGGTCGCGCCCGATGGCACGACCGTGAAGCGCTACGGCCCGACGACGAAGCCCGAGGCGATCCGCGCCGACATCGAGGCGCTGCTCGGCTGACGGGTCACTGGGACGGTGGGCCGATCTGCTTCTCGAGATCCATCAGCGGCTGCTGGCCCACCGTGAGGAACCCGTCCCGCGGGCGGTCGAGGTCCACGACGAGCGTGACGACGGCGCCCAGGACGACGATCAGGACCAGCGCCGTGAGCGGGCTGCGCCGCTTGGTCAGCCCGGCGCCGTAGCCCACCATCGCCATGGTCAGCGCCGACCCGACGAACAGCAGGACGAGGACCGTCTCCGGGACACGCGCGTAGACGCCGGCGGTGACCCGCGTCTCGTGGACGTCGATCATCTCGTTGAGGGTCTCGATGTACAGGGCGACCATCTCGGAGCCGGGCGAGCTCGCGCGCCTGGTCCTCGGCGATCGCCCACAGGTCGGTCTGGATCTCGATCGACCGCTCGATCCGTGCCTGGACGTCGGCCGGGTCGGCGGAGGTGAGGATCCGCTGCGGCACGTACTGCCGGAGCAGCTCCCTGCTCGTGCTCGAGGCCGGCTCGGGGAGGTAGCCCGCGCGCAGGTACGTGGTCCCGATCGCGTTCGCCTCGGTGAGCACCAGGCCGCGCCGGGCGTCGAAGCGGTCCGATGCCATGCCCATCGAGATCGCCAGCAGGAAGGCCATCAGCCCGAGGAGCGATCCGACGATCATGCTCGTCGGGCCTTCGACCTCCTCCGGCGTGCGTGCCTGCCACCATCGGCCCAGGCGATAGCCGAGCTCGTAGGCGATCGACGCGACGATCGCGAACACGACGAAGATGCCGACCACCGGGAGGGTGTCGAGCCAGTCGACGAAGCGCATCGCTCAGGCCACGTACGCGGCGAGGTGCTCACCGGTGAGCGTGCTGCGGGCCGCGACGAGGTCCGCGGGCGTCCCCTCGAACACGATCCGCCCGCCGTCGTGGCCCGCGCCCGGTCCGAGGTCGATGATCCAGTCCGCGCGCGCCATCACCGCCTGGTGGTGGGCGATGACGATGACCGACTTGCCCGAGTCGACGAGCCGGTCGAGCAGGCCGAGCAGCTGCTCGACGTCGGCGAGGTGGAGGCCGGTCGTCGGCTCGTCGAGGACGTAGATCCCGCCCTTCTCGGCCATCCGGGTCGCGAGCTTGAGCCGCTGCCGCTCGCCGCCTGACAGGGAGGGCAGCGGCTGGCCGAGCTTGAGGTACCCGAGCCCGACGTCCGCGAGGCGGGCCAGGATCGTGGCGGCCGCGGGCGTCTTCGCCTCGCCGTCCGCGAAGAAGGCGTGCGCCTCGGTGACCGGCAGGTCGAGGACCTCGGCGATGTTCAGCCCGCCGAGCCGGAGCTCGAGGACCGAGGCCTGGAAGCGCTTGCCCCCGCAGTCCTCGCACGGCGTCGCGACCGTCTCCATGAAGCTGAGCTCGGTGTAGATCATGCCGTTGCCGTTGCAGGTCGGGCAGGCGCCCTCGGAGTTCGACGAGAACAGGGCCGGCTTGACCTTGTTCGCCTTGGCGAACGCGGTCCGGATCGGGTCGAGCAGGCCGGTGTAGGTCGCGGGGTTGCTCCGCCGCGAGCCGTGGATCGCGCCCTGGTCGATCGACACGACCCCGGACGCCTCGGGGATCGAGCCGTGGACGAGCGACGACTTGCCCGACCCGGCCACGCCGGTCACGACGCACAGCACGCCGAGCGGGATGTCGACGTCGACGTCCTGCAGGTTGTTGGCGTCCGCGCCACGGATCTCGAGCGTGCCGGTCGGCGTCCGCACGGAGTCCTTGAGCGCCGTCCGGTGGTCGAGGTGACGGCCGGTGAGGGTGTCGGAGGCCTTCAGCCCGTCGACGGTCCCCTCGAAGCAGATCGTGCCGCCGCCGGTGCCGGCGCCCGGGCCGAGGTCGACGACGTGGTCGGCGATCACGATCGTCTCGGGCTTGTGCTCGACGACGAGCACGGTGTTGCCCTTGTCGCGCAGCTCGACGAGCAGGGTGTTCATCCGGGCGATGTCGTGGGGGTGGAGCCCGATCGTCGGCTCGTCGAAGACGTAGGTCACGTCGGTCAGTGCGGACCCGATGTGGCGGACCATCTTCGTCCGCTGCGCCTCGCCGCCCGAGAGCGTGCCGGAGGGCCGGTCGAGCGAGAGGTAGCCCAGCCCGATCTCGATGAACGAGTCGAACAGGTGGAGCAGGTTGGCGACGAGCGGCGCGACGCCATGGTCGTCGACGCTGCGCAGCCAGTCCGCCGCGTCGGTGATCTGCATCGCGCAGACGTCGCCGATCCCGAGCCCGTGGACCTTCGACGACCGAGCCGCCTCGTTGAGGCGGGTGCCCTCGCAGACCGGACAGGTCTTGAAGACGGCGGCCCGCTCCACGAACGCCTTGATGTGCGGCTGGAGCGAATCCACGTCCTTGCTGAACATCGACTTGCGGATCTTCGGGATCAGCCCGTCGTAGGAGACGTTGATGCCCTTCGCCTTGATCTTGACCGTCTGCTTGTAGAGCAGGTCGTGACGTTCCTTCTCGGTGTAGTCCTTGATCGGCTTCTTCGGGTCGAAGAAGCCGGACTCGACGAACGTCTGCACCATCCAGCCGTCGGCGGTGTAGCCCGGCACGAGGATGGCCCCCTCGAGGAGCGACTTCGACTCGTCGAGGATCACGGACAGGTCGAGGTCGGAGACGGTCCCGCGGCCCTCGCACTCGGCGCACATCCCGCCGAGGTAGACGGCGTCCTGGACGATCTTCTTCTCGCCCTTGGGGCCGGTCATGACGCCGCTCGCCCGCGTCGTGGGGATGTTGAACGAGAAGGCCGTCGGCCCGCCGATGTGGGGCTCGCCGAGCCGGCTGAACAGGCTCCGCAGCATCGCGTTGGCGTCGGTGACCGTGCCCAGCGTCGAGCGCGGGTTCGCGCCAAGCCGCTCCTGGTCGACGATGATCGCGGTCGTCAGCCCGTCGAGGACGTCGACGTCGGGCCGGGCGAGCGTCGGCATGAAGACCTGGACGAACGTGGAGTACGTCTCGTCGATGAGCCGCCGCGACTCGGCGGCGATCGTGTCGAACACGAGCGAGCTCTTGCCCGACCCCGAGACGCCGGTGAACACCGTGAGGCGTCGCTTGGGAAGCTCGACGCTGACGTTCTTGAGGTTGTTCTCGCGGGCGCCATGCACCCGGATCAGGTCGTGGCTGTCGGCAAGCACCATCGGCTCACGGTAGCAAACCCAGGCCCGCCATCGTCGCGACGGCGACCGCCTCCGTGCGGCTGGAGACGTCGAGCTTGCCGAGGATGTTCGAGACGTGGACGCCGGCCGTGTTCTCCGTGATGAACAGCGTCTCGCCGATCTGGCGGTTCGAGGCGCCCTGGCACAGCAGGCCGAGGACCTCGCGCTCGCGGCGCGTCAGCGTGGAGCCGATCGTGGGTCGGGCGCCGTCCGTCAGCGCCTCGGCGGCGGCTGTCCGGGTCGGGCAAGCGTGATCCGCGCCCTGCGCCGCCAGTGACGTCGACCGGCGTCGCGATCGCGCCCGCGCCGAGCCGGTGGGCGATCGCCGCCGCCTCGGCCAGCCGATCTCGCGCCTCCGCGCGGCGCCCGCCGGCGGCGAGCAGCGCCTCTCGCCTCGCGCCATCGCGCGTAGGCGACGTCGAACGGCCGCCCCAGCGTGTCCCACTCCTCGGCCGCCCGCGCCCAGAGCGCGGGCTCGGGACGCCCGGCGGCCCGCGCGGCCTCGGCGCGCGCGAGCGCCACGCTGCCCGGCAGCTCTGCGCCGTGGATGTCGCGGTACGTCAGGGGACCTTCGATGAGCGCGACCAGGTCGGCGGCGGCCGCTGCGGCTCTCTCTGCCGCCGCTGCGGACTGCCTCGGGACGCCGCCGACGCCGGGCGCGTTCTGCGAGGTCCGCTTCCGCTCGCGCGAGCAACCGATACAGCCAGCCGTTCCATGTCTCGAACGCGTACGGCTCGGGCGGCGTTGCGAGGCCTGCACGTGCCATGGGCGGCGGCGTCCTCCGGGCGATCCGCCCACAGCGCGCAGTCCGCGCGCACGACCGCATCCGTCGACGACTCCGGGTCCACGGCCTGCTGCGCTTCGTGTCGCGCGGCCGTCTCACGTCGGCCCGCGCGCGCGTTGACGAGGGCTGACAGCAGGTGGAACCGCTGGTCATACGGGGTTCCCAGGCGCTCGTGCTCGTCGAGGATCGCGAACGTCGTCGCCCAGTCACCGACCTGGAAGTGGTTCCACGCACGGACGATCTCGACGTCGGCCACGCGGATCCGGAGGTCGGCCGTCCAGTTCTGCAGCCTCGTCGTGGATGCGCGCCGAGCCCAGCGCGTCGCCGCCTCCCTCGTGGACCGTCGCCGCGAGCGAGAAGACGAGCCCCACGATCGATCGATCGCGGGTGCGCCGCGCCAGCGCCAGCGCCCGCTCCGCCTCCGCCTCTCCCTCCGCCTGGTGGCCGAGCTGCGCCGATGGCGCGGGCGACGCGAACGCGCGCGACGGCCTCGGCGGACGGGTCGTCGATGACGCAGCGCGATCTCGAGCGCCCGCTCGGAGGCTTCGAGCGCCTCGGGCCATCGGGCCGTCGCGCTGAGCTCTCGAGCAACAGCCGACGTCGCCCGGGCCAGGAGTGCCGACGGCGGAGCGTTCGTCGAGCAGGGCGCTCGCCTCGGTGGTGGCCGCCAGCGCCGTCTCCTCGTCAGCGCCGAACGCCCCGTTGTCGGAGAGATCCAGCAGCACCGATCGCCCTGCGGTCCGGCGCCGCATCCGGGTCGAGCGCGGCGATCGCTGCACGCCGCAGGACAACGCTCCGTGGATCGTCGGCGGCGAATTCGGCCGCCTGCGCCGCGAGCCCGAGGAGGGTGACCTTGTCCTCGTCGATCCTCGTTGCCGCGTCGGGGACGGCGTCAAGCAGGCCGAGGGCACGCTCGAGATGCTGGCGCGCAGCCTCGAACGCCCCGGCGTCGAACGCCGCGCGGCCGGCGCCGACTGTCGCGACGAGGCCGCCTGCGAGGTCGTCGGCCGCGAGGGCGTGATGGGCGCACTCCGCCCACCACGCGGCGCGCACGTGCCGGCTCGGGCTCGCCGTCGCGCTCGAGGGCCGCGGCGAAGGCCAGGTGCAGGCGCCGCCGTTCGCCCGGGAGGAGCTCGCCATACACGGCCTCCTGGACGAGCGCGTGGCGGAAGCCGAGCGCGCCCGTCGCCTCGTCGTGGACCGTCACGACGTGCCCTTCGATCGCCCCGCGGATGTCCGCCTCGACCGTGCCGGCAGTCTCGCCGATCACCTCGGCGAGCTGTGCGGGCACGACGGGCTGCGCGGCGACCGAGATGGCGTCCACGACGAGCCTGCGTCCGGTCCTCGAGCCCGGCGAGCCGGCCGAGCAGCACGGCCCGCAGGCCGGGCGACACGCCGCCGCCCTTGCCGATGCCCGACGCCAGCAGCTCCTCGACGTAGAACGGGTTGCCGGCCGAGCGTCGCACCACCTCGTTGAGGACGTCGTCCTCCGGCGTTGGTCCCGAGGATCGACGTCACCTGCGCGGAGCGTCTCGGCCGGCCCGAATCGCGCGAGGTCGACCTGCTCGACGCCGTCGAGGCGGGCGACCTCGGCGAGCCACGGGAGCAGCGGATGGCGACGGTGCAGCTCGTCGCTCCGGTACGTGGCCACGATCAGCGTGCCGGCGCGGCGCCGGCTCCGGATGAGGAACCCGATGAGGTCGAGCGATGCCGCGTCCGCCCAGTGCAGGTCCTCGAGCACGAGGACGACCGGGCCTCGTGACCCGAGCGTCTCGAGACATGCGATGACCGCCTCGAACACCGCGGGCCGGATCCACTCGGCATCGCTCGCGGCCGTCACGCCCGGCAGACGGTCGGCGAGGCCCGGCACGATCGCCGTCAGGTCGGCGGCGCCACGCCCGAGCACGTCCCGCAGCGTGGCGTCGTCGAGCTGGCGCGTCAGGTCGCGGATCAGCGACGCAACCGGGACGTATGGCAGGCCGCCCTCGCCCAGGGCGACGCACTCGCCGGTCGCCGCGCAGCGCGCCGGCGGACTCCGCCGCGGCCCCGAAGCTCCGCGACGAGGCGCGACTTGCCGACGCCGGCCTCGCCGGAGATCAGGGCCGTCGACTGATCCGCCGTCCGAGTGCCGCGTCAAGCGCCGACGCGCGACAGCCGCTGCTCTTCGACGCGACCGATGAACGCTCGACTCGAGATCCGGCTCGCCACCGGCGCAGCATAGCGAGCACCCTGGGCGTCGCGGTCAGGGGACGATGACGGCCCGTCCCCGGACCTTGCCGGCACGCAGGTCGGCTCATCGCGATGCCGATGTCCGCGAGCGGGTAGAGCCGCGTCGTGACGGTCGACCTTCGACGCTGCCGCGAGCGCGACGAGCTCCGCCAGCTCCCGGATCGTGCCGACGAGCGATCCCGTGACCGTGAGCTCGCGGACCACGAGCTCGGAGGTGTCCACCTCGAGTCGTCCTCCGTACCCGACGGCCACGTAGCAGCCGCCCCGGTCGAGCATGGCGAGCCCGTCTGCCGGGGTCGTGCCGTCGCCGACGAAGTCGAGGACGACGTTCGCGCCGTGGCCGCCTGCCGCCGCCCGGACCGCCGCGACCTGTCCGCCGTCGGCCATGACCACGGTGGACGCGCCGAGGTCCGCGGCCAGGTCGAGGGCCGCCTCGGATCGGTCCACGGCGATGACCCGTGCCGCCGTCATCGCGCGCAGCAGCTGGATCGCGATGTGCCCGAGCCCGCCCGCCCCGAGCACGACCGCGGACGAACCCGGGGGCAGGTGGGGGACCGAGCGCTTGACGGCGCGATACGCGGCGAGCCCGCCGTCGGCCAGGCCCGCCGCTTGGACCGGTGTCGTGGACGCGTCGAGCTTGACGAGCGAGCGCGAGCTCGTACGCAGGCAGTCGGCGAACCCGCCGTCCACCATCGCACCCGCGAACTGGAACCGCTCACACAGCTGGTCGGATCCGGCGCGGCACGGCGCGCACCGCCCGCAGGTCACGTACGGGTGGACGATCACGGCGTCCCCCGGGGCGAACCCGAGGTCGGCCGACCCCACGTCCTGGACCCAGCCTGCCGTCTCGTGTCCGAGCGTGTACGGGAGTGGCGCGGAGATCGACTCGAACACGCCGTCGATCACGTGCAGGTCCGTCCGGCACAGGCCGGTGGCTCCGACCCGCACGATGACGTCGTCCGGCCCCGAGATGACGGGGTCGGGGATCTCCTCGATCGCCGGGGGCTCGCCGTAGGCCCGGAGTCGCGCCGCTCGCATCGTGCCGCCGTCCGCTACAGGGCCGCGGCGCCGGCCGCCGCGATGTCCTGGTCCTGGTCGACGCTGCCGCCGCTCACGCCGATGGCCCCGACCACCTCGTCGTCACGCACGAGCGGCGCACCGCCGCCGAACGCCGCGATCCGGCCGCCGGCCGCATCCGAGAAGCCGTAGAGCGGCTGGCCCGGCTGCACGAGGTCCGTGAACACCTTGGTCGGGATGCCGAAGGCCGCCGCCGTGAGGGCCTTGTTCGCGGACACGGTGAGGGTGCCGAACCGGGCCGCATCCATGCGGGCCTGCGTCCTGACCTGGCCGCCGCCGTCCACGACCGTTACCTCACGGCCTCGTCGGTGAACAGGCCGTGTCCGCGGCGCATGACCACGAGGAGGACCCAGCCCAGCGGGATGGGAACCAGCCACTGGACGATCCGGAACAGCAGGACCGCGGCGGCGACGGACGCCGCGAGGGACGGATCGACGAGGGCGGTGAGCACGGCGAGGTACGTCAGCTCGCTGACGCCGGCGCCACCGGGCGTCAGGGGCATGAGTGACACGATCGCGACGACCGCCATCGCCGTGAGCACCGCACCCGGCGCGAGGACCGACGGGCCCATCCCGAACGCGGTGAGGGCGACCTCGAGGACGAGGAACCACGCGAGCTTCGCGCCGACCGCGGCGACGTAGGCGGCGATGCCCCGGCGGTTTGCCAGGTCGTGGAGGCGCGAGCGGAGGTCGAGGATGGCCTGGACGATGGCCTCCGGCGGGTGGCGCTTGAGCATGGCGAACACCCGCGCCGCGAGGCGCTCGAGGAGCTCGCCGATCGACCTCGCGATGCGCTCCGACCGGACGATCGCCATGAACACGGTGACCGCGACGACCAGCACGATCGCCCCGATCGCCGCCAGCCAGACGATGAGCGGGCTGACCGGGGTGCCGGTCGCGACGATCGTCACGAGGGCGAGGAGCGGCAGCACGAGCGCAGAGCCCGTCTCGACGAGGCCGCCGATGACGAGCCCCGCGCTGGCGGTCTCGAGCGAGACGCCCCACTGCGTGTAGAGCACGATCCGGGTCGCGATGTCGGTCGGGCCCGGGATGGTGCTCGCGACCGCGCGACCCGCGATGTCCGCCCCGACCGCGTGCGGCCACGTGAGCCGCTTCACGAGCAGCTTGTACGGCACGGCGTTGGTGACGTAGGCGAGCGCAGCCGCGGCGCCGAGCGCGAGCAGCTGGCCGGCCGTGAGCCGTCGGAGGGCGTCGAGGACGGCGCCGTAGTCGACGATCCGCGGGAGGATGACGACGAACAGGATCGCGAGGATCGCGAGCGGGATCACGATGCCGCGCCACGCGCCGCTCGAGGGGGCAACCCTGGGCGGGCTGGCAGCAGTCATCGGCCCAGCGTACGCGACCCTGCCGGGCCCAAAGGCGGCGCGTCGGCGTCTCATCCCGTTCGGAGGGTTTGCATCCTCGGAAATCGGGTGGACAATCGCCGGGCACTGTCACGCGCCGCGCTGGCCCGTCGCCGACTCGCAGTCGGCATCACGGACGTCAGCCCGCCGGCAGCCCGGAGGGAGACCGAATGGCCTCGAAGTACAGCTTCCTGGTGATCAAGTACCCGTGGCCCGATACGGCCGACGACGCGCTGCGGGCACTGAAGGAGCTTTCGGACGACAAGGTCGTCAAGCTCCGCGACGCGGTCGCGATCCGGAAGACCGAGAAAGGCAAGATCAAGCTCCACCAGACGAAGGACGACACGATCGGCAAGGGCTTCGTCAAGGGCGGCGTCATCGGCGTGCTGTTCGCGATGCTGTTCGGGCCGGCCGGCTGGCTCGTGCTGGGCGCCGCGGCCGGTGGGCTGTTCGCGAGCTTCGACCGGGGCATCAAGCAGAAGCTCCTCAAGGAGCTGGGCGAGAACATGACCGCCTCCGAGAGCGCGGTCGCGATCCTCGTCGAGTCGGCCGACTGGCCGGTCGCGGTCGAGCGCATGAAGGCCCATGGCTTCGGCGGCACGCTCGTGCTGTCCGAGATCGTCGAGCAGGACGAGGCCGAGGTCGACGCGCTGCTCGCCGACCCGAAGAAGGTCGCCGAGGCGCCGGACGTCCCCCTCGAGGTCGTCGCGGTTGCGGCCGTCGCCACGGCCGTCGTCCGACGAGCCCGAGCCCGCACCCGTCGTTGCGGCTGCCGCAGCGTCCGAGCCGGCACCCGTTGCCGAGGACGTTGCCGAAGCGGCCGAGGACGTGGCCCGCACGCCCCTCCACGAGATCGAGGGCGTCGGTCCCGCCAACGCGGACAAGCTCAAGGCTGCCGGGGTCACGTCCACCGAGGAGCTCCTCGCCCAGGGCGCGACCTCGTCGGGCCGGGACCGGATCGCCCGCGAGTCGGGCATCGGCGTCGCGGTGATCCTCGACTGGGTGAACCGGGTCGACCTGACCCGCGTCCCCGGCGTCGGCACCCAGTACAGCGACCTGCTCCACGCCGCAGGCGTGGACTCGCCGTCCGAGCTGGCCCAGCGCAACCCGGCGAACCTGGCCATCACGCTCCAGGAGGTCGTCGCGGCCCGCCCGGGGATCGTCCGCAGGATCCCGAGCGAGGCCGAGATCTCGGGCTGGGTCGACGCCGCCGGTTCCCTCGACAAGGTCGTCGAGCACTGACCCAAGCGATCTGAAGACGCGGCGCGCCGGCCTCCGGCGCGCCGCGTTTTTCGTGTGCGGGACGCCAGCGCGACGTCCCGCAGCCCGCTAGATGCCCTTGACCTTCGCCTTCGCGGTCTTCGGCTTCTTGGGTGTCTTTGCCTTCTTGTCCATGGGCGGTCCTCCTGCACGACGCGATCGAGTCGCGTGACCGTGATCATGCGCCGGAAGGCAAGCGACCGTGCGGTGGCGCCCGCGGCCGACCCCGGTACCCTAGGCCGATGCCTGCCGAGTTCATCTACAGCACCTACAAGCTCGCCCGCCACTACCCGCCGGACCGGACGGTCCTCGAGGACATCTCGATCTCGTTCTACCCGGGCGCCAAGATCGGCGTCATCGGGCCGAACGGGGCGGGCAAGTCCAGCCTGCTCCGGATCATGGCCGGGCTCGACGACGGGTTCGTCGGCGAGGCGCGGCTCACGCCGGGGTTCACGGTGGGCTACCTGTCGCAGGAGCCCCAGCTCGATCCGGCGAAGACGGTCAAGCAGAACGTCCTCGACGGGGTAGGGGAGGTCGCGGGCCTCATCGAGCAGTACAACGCCGTGATGGCGAAGTGGTCCGACCCGGACGCCGACTACGAGGCCGTCGGTGCCGAGCAGGCGGCCCTCGAGGACCGGATCAACGCGGCGGACGCCTGGAACCTCGAGCGCAACGTCGACATCGCGATGGACGCGCTCCGCTGCCCGCCCGACGACGCCGACGTCACGACCCTCTCGGGCGGCGAGAAGCGGCGTGTCGCGCTGTGCCGGCTGCTCCTCGCGCACCCGGACCTGCTCCTCCTCGACGAGCCCACCAACCACCTCGACGCCGAGTCCGTCGACTGGCTCGAGCGGTTCCTCCAGGAGTACTCGGGCACCGTCGTCGCGATCACCCACGACCGGTACTTCCTCGACAACGTCGCGCAGTGGATCCTCGAGCTGGACCGCGGCCGGGGCATCCCGTTCAGCGGCAACTACACCGGCTGGCTGGAGCAGAAGCTCGCGCGCATGGCGGGCGAGAACAAGCAGGCGGACGCGAAGCAGCGGACGCTCGCCCGCGAGCTCGAGTGGGTGCGGATGAGCCCGAGGGCGCGCCAGTCCAAGGGCAAGGCGCGCCTCACCGCCTACGAGCAGCTCCTCGCGGACGCGACCGACGAGAAGACCGTCACGCGCGAGCTCGAGATCGCGATCCCGCCCGGCCCGAGGCTCGGCGACCAGGTGATCGACGTCCACGACCTCCGGAAGGGCTTCGGCGACCGCCTGCTCGTCGAGGACCTCACGTTCTCGCTGCCGCGCTCGGGGATCGTCGGGATCATCGGCCCCAACGGCGCCGGCAAGACGACGCTGTTCCGGATGATCGTCGGCCAGGAGCCGTCCGACGGCGGGTCGGTCGAGATCGGCGACACGGTCCAGATGAGCTACGTGGACCAGAGCCGCGACGACCTCGACAGCGCGAAGACGGTGTTCCAGGAGATCACCCAGGGCGTCGAGTACGTGAAGACGGGCGCCCGCGAGGTCCCGGCCCGGGCCTACGTGTCGTCGTTCAACTTCCGCGGCACCGACCAGCAGAAGCTCGTCGGCCAGCTCTCGGGCGGCGAGCGCAACCGCGTCCACCTCGCGAAGCTGCTCCAGTCGGGCGGCAACGTGCTCCTCCTCGACGAGCCGACCAACGACCTCGACGTGGACACGCTGCGGGCGCTCGAGGCCGGTCTCGAGTCGTTCCCGGGCTGCGCCGTCGTCATCAGCCACGATCGCTGGTTCCTCGACCGGATCGCGACCCACGTCCTCGCGTTCGAGGGCGACAGCCAGGTCCGCTTCTTCGAGGGCAACGTCAGCGACTACGAGGCGTTCCGCCACAAGGAGCTCGGCGCCGCGGCCGACCAGCCGCACCGGATCCGCTACAAGCGGCTCGAGCGCTAGGGGAGCGGCCGTGGGCGAGGACGCGCAGCCGCGCCATCCGCGGGTGACCGAGAGCATCGACGCGTTCCCGGGCTGGCAGGCAGCCCTCGGCCGACGCGTCCGCGAGCTCGTCCACGAGGCGGAGCCCGAGATCACCGAGGAGGTCAGGTACGGCAACCGGCCGTACTTCCTGTACCTCGGCGTCGTGTGCGCGATGCAGGCGACGAAGCACCACCTGAGCGTCTTCCTGTACGACGGCGGCCTGGCGCCCGACCCGCACGGCCTGATCACCGACGGCTTCGCGAACAAGACGGGTCGCCAGATCAAGCTCTCACGAGGGACGCGCGCTGGACGAGCCCGCGTTCGTGGAGCTGGTCCGCGCGATCGCGGCCATGAACCGCGCAGGCGGCTGGCGCGCGCTCAAGGCGTCCGACTGACGCGACCCTGACCCGGTGGGCCACGCGGCCCGCCGCGGACGTGCCATCGGCACCCCTGGAACGATGAATTGGCCCGCCGCAGGGGGCCGAGCGACCCTGCCGGCACGAGCCGTCCCGATCGCACCATGTGGACATCGAGACGCGAGCGAGGCGAAGGCCCCGCAAGCGCCCGGAGCACACCTCAGTCGTCCCGCACTCCGCGTCCCCAAAAGGGCGGAAGGCGTGAATGGAAGGGAAGGGTTCACGGATGTACGCACGGTTCAAGATCGTTGGCATCGGCCTCGTCATCGCAGGCATCGTCTTCGTCGGCGTGGGTGGCTACACCTACATGAAGACCCAGCAGGGCGCGCACGCGCTCGCGGCCTTCAGCGCAGCGCAGAACGTCAAGCTCAGCTACAACGACCAGGGTCAGCTCACCGACCGCGGCACCGCGGAGGGCGCCGCCCCGATCCTGGCGCTCCTCAAGGACGACTGGGGCTACACGGTCGACCCGAACGAGCTCAACCCGAACGACCCGGTCGTCAACACGGCCTCCGAGTACATGGTCCAGATGGCCACGATCGCGCACCACACCCTCGACGGCACGCAGACGGTCGTGCTTCCCGAGGACGTGACCGCCGATGACGGCACGGTCTACAAGGCCGGCAGCTACGACGTCCCGGTCGCGGGCCGCTACTGGAGCGCCTTCGACCGCACCAACCCGATCGACGCGAAGGTTCGCGAGCAGGCCTGGACCGGCACGGCCCACGCCCTCATCGCCGAGCTCGGTGTCGGCAGCGTGACCGCCTCGACCCTGCAGGTCGGCTACGGGATCGCCGCCCTCGCAGCCGCCCTCGGTGCGACCCTCCTCCTCACGGGGCTGGGCATCGTCTGGGCCGCCCGCCCGGTCACCGAGAAGGCGACCGCGAAGGCGACCAAGCCGGTCACCGCCGGGGCCGCGATCTAGTCACCAGCAAGCACGAGCGAGGGGCTGACCTCGCCCGCAGCGATCACCACACGCCGGGTCCTTCCAGGGCCCGGCGTGTCAGCGTGTCCGGCTCCATCCGCCGGACGTACCATCGGAGCCACCGTGATCACCCCGCCCCGCCGCGCCGACGGCCCGCTGATCCTCGCCGACATCGGCGGCTACACGTCGTTCCTGCGGATCGTCCAGGTCGCCCACGCGGATGACGCCTTCGCCGACGGCAACGTCCCGGACGCCTATGCCTTCGTGTCGAGCCTGCTCGACGGCATCGTGGGCCAGCTCGTCCCGCCGTTCACCCTGTCGAAGCTCGAGGGCGACGCGGTGTTCGCGTATGCCGACACGGACGGGGGACTGCCGCGTGGCGATGCCCTCCTCGACTGCATCGACGCCTGCTACGCCGAGTTCCAGCGCCGCCTCGGCCAGGCGCACGAGATCTGGACCTGCCGCTGCGGCGCCTGCATGCGGATCGACCAGCTGGACCTCAAGTTCATCGTCCACGCCGGGCCGTACGTGATCCAGTCGATCGCCGGGTGCCGCCGAGCTCGTGGGGCCCGAGGTCGTGATGGCCCACCGGCTGCTCAAGAACGACGCGGTCGCGACCCTGGGGACCGGGGCCTATGCGCTGCTCACCGCGAGCGCCGTCGACCGGTTCGACGTCCCGACGGCCGGCGCGACGCCGATGCCCGCCACGTACGAGCACTACGACCCGATCGACACGTTCCTGTTCCCGCTGCCGCGCGGCTGAGCCCGATCAGCCCGCCAGGGCCAGCAGCGGGTCGCCCGCGTTCATCGCGAGCGAGCTCACGAGGAAGATCACGACGCCGTCCATCGTGGCCTCGGGGCGCTCGAGGACGGTGCCGAACGCGTCCTGGACCTCGCCCACGACGGTCCCCGCCGCGACCCGGTCGCCGACGCCGACCGACGGGTGCCAGTAGCCGGTCGTCGTCGCCCGCATCCACGCCTCCGTGGGCAGGAGCTCGGTCGTGAACGCCGGCTCGTCGGGGGCGTCGGTGATCACGCCCGCGGCCCGGAGGAGGCGTCGGAACCCCGCGGCATGGAGGGCGACGTCCTCGGCCGGCCATCGGCCCTGCCCACCGACCTCGCCGAGGACGGCCGGAATGCCGAGCGTCGCCGCGGCGGTCGTCGTCGTGCCGGGCGACGGCCCGATGAGCAGGTACCGCAGGCCGTACGCCTCGGCGAGCTCGCGGCTCCGCGCGTCGACCGCCGCGTCGCCCGTGTCCTCGATCCCGGTGAACGAGACGAGCGCCTCGTTCATGTCGCCGCAGTGCATGTCGACGAACACGTCCGAGCCCGCGATGACCTCGGTCGTGAGCCAGTGCGCGAGGCGCTGCGTCGGCGTGCCGTTAGGGTCGCCCGGGAACTGCCGGTTGAGGTTGAGCCCGTCGAGCGGGTTGACGTAGATCGTCCGGGTCGCGAAGGCGCGGGGGCTCGCGGTGAGCACCGCGACAAGGCAGCCGCGGACGCTCGCCGGGTCCAGCGAGAGCGCCACCTCGCGGAGCGCCGCGATCGAGACGTACTCGGCGCCGTGGATCCCGGCCGTGACCGAGACCCGCGGTCCGGGCAGCGCCCCGTGCACGATGACGACCGGGACCTCGACGACGGCCTCGCCGAGGTCGACGGGCACGAGGCCGGTGACACGGCTCCCGGGGTCGGCGTGGAGGGGGCCGACGGTGACTGGTTCGCGATCGCTCATGCGGCAAGCGTACCGGCGGAGAACGGTCGCCGGACGCGCTCGATCTACGATGAGGACCATGACGACGCTCGAGGGACGACGATGGCGCCTGGTCGCCTGGCGCGCCGCGGATGGCAGCCGGGAGACCGTGCCACCCGACGTCGAGGCGACCGCGTTGTTCGAGGACGGCGCGGTCACGGGTCGTGGCGGCTGCAACGGCTTCCGCGCCTCGTACGAGCTGGCCGGCGAGCGGCTGGCGATCGGGCCGGTCGCGAGCACGATGATGGCCTGCGCGGAACCGGCCATGCGGGTCGAGTCGGGCTACCACGCCGGGCTGGCCCGGGTCGCTGCGATGCGCGTCACCGAGGACTCCCTGGAGCTGCTCGACGACGAGGACGACGTCGTGCTGGCGTTCGCCGCCGCCGCGGTCACGCCGCTCGTCGGGACGGCCTGGCAGGCGACCGGGATCAACAACGGCCGTGGCGGCGTCGTGAGCCTCGTCGAGGGCACCGCGGTCACGGCCACGTTCGACGCGGATGGCCGGGTCGCGGGCTCGGGCGGGTGCAACCCGTACACGGGTGGCTACCGGGTCGACGGCACCGCGGTCGCGATCAGGGAGGTCGCCTCGACGCTCCGCTTCTGCCTCGGTCCCGAGGGCGTGATGGACCAGGAGGCCGCGTTCCTCGCCGCGCTGGGCCGCGCCACCCGCTGGTCGCTCGACGGGCCGCGGCTCGACCTCCGCGACGACGACGGGGCGCTCCAGGTGGCGTTCGTCGCGTCGCCTGCCGCCGCTTCCGCGCCCGGGTGACCGCCGCGGGTATCCTCGGGCGCATGCCCCGTGAGACCCCTCCCCAGGAGATCGTCGACCTCGCCGACACGCGAGCCGCCGCCCGGCGTGCCTTCGACTGGGAGACCGCCGACCGGCTCAAGGGCGAGATCGAGGCCGCGGGCTGGCGGGTCATCGACGCCGCGAGCCTGTACACGCTCGAGCGCGCGGCGCCGCCCGACATCGACGAGGGGGGCCGGACCCGGTACGGCTCGAGCGCGTCGGTTCCGTCGCGGCTCGACGAGTCGCCGACGGGTGTCGCGACGGCCGTGCTGCTGGCACAGGACGATCCCGAGGACCTGGCGCGGACCATCCGCGGCCTCGTGGAGCATTCGCCGGACGGGACGCAGCTCGTCGTCGTGGCGAACGCCCCGGGCGAGGCGCAGGCGGCCGCGCTCGTCGACCTCGAGGCCGTCGAACCGGGCTCGCCGGGCCTGGCGACGGAGGTGGTCTGGACGAGCGTCCGGCTCGGGGCCGCCGCCGCGTGGAACGCAGGGATCCGGCGCGCCGTCGCCCCGGTGGTCGTGCTCGTCGCGCCGGGGACGGAGCCGCAGGCGGACGTGCTGGGGGCGATCGTCGCGGCGCTCGAGGACGACACCGTCGCCGTCGCCGGACCGGTGGGCCTCGTGACCGACGACCTCCGACGCTACGAGGAGGCGGGCGACGACGCCACGGACGTCCACGCCATCGCCGGGGCGGCGATCGGGTTCCGGCGCGCGGACTACGTCTCGCGCGGCCCGCTCGACGAGTACTTCGTGCTGGCCGACAGCCTCGACGCCTGGTGGAGCCTCGTGCTGCGCGACCCCTGGCTGGACGACGAGAGACGACGAGGCAGCCGACGAGCCGGCAGACATCGTCGTGGACATCTCCGACCTGCCGACGCCGCGGCGGGCCGTCCGGGTGCAGTCGGAGATCGTTCGCCACGAGCTGGCGGGCGACGCGACGGTCAACGAGCGTCTCGCGAAGAAGAACCGCTACCGCCTGCTCAAGTACTACGCGACCCGTCGCGACCTCCTCGCCCGCTGACCCACGATCGGCCGCGGGGAGGCCATAACAGAATTGTTGCATCCGCGTTACCAAGGCAGAGGCCTCGCGGACAACATCGTTCCCCCGGCGGTGTGGCACAGCGAGGCCTCATTTGCTGCCCCGCGGCCCCTTCCCGCACCCCCGCCTATACTCCGGCCGTGCGTCGTTGGGTCTGCATCGTTGCCTTCCTCGTCGGGTTCTCCGGCGACGGCTACGTGTGGACCACCCGGCCGCGAATCCCCATCCCGGTCGAGCGCCTCCTGGATCCGGACCGGCACGACCCCGCCCTCCCGGAGGCCGCCTGGTGGCGAACGACCTGAGCGACGACCCTTTCGCACCGTTCCTCGAGGAGCGGCCGCCCTCGACGAGGCGGCGGCTGCTCGCCGGGGGGATCGCCGTCCTCGTCGCCGTGGCGCTCCTGGTGCAGATGTGGCCGACGGGCACGGGCGACCCGGGCCACACCGCGGCGGCCGCCGGTCCCGACGAGGTGACGATCCTCGCGGGTGCCCCGGCGTCCATCGACCCGGCGAGGCACGGTGACCTCGGGTCCGCCTCGTACGTGAGCCAGCTGTTCGAGACGCTGACCGCGGTCGATCCATCGCTCGCCGTGCGCCCCGCCCTCGCCGAGTCGTGGACGGTCGAGGACGACGGCACCAGGGTCGTGTTCACGCTCCGTGACGACCTGACGTTCAGCGACGGGACGAGCCTGACCGCGGACGACGTCGTGCGGTCGTGGCAGCGCCTGTTCACCCCCGGCAACCCGTCGCCGCTCGCGTCGCTGATCGCCGACGTGAAGGGCGCACGCGCGCTCCTGTCGGGCGCGTCGACGGACCCGTCGACGCTCGGCGTCACCGCCGACGGGGACAACCGTGTCGTCGTGGAGCTCGAGCGGGGTGGGGGAGACCTGCCCGCGATCGTCTCCGGGCGCCCCGTTCGCCGTCGTCCCGCCGAGCGCCGGCGACGGCGAGATCGTGCCGACCCCCGGGAGCTTCGTCGGGAGCGGCGGCTACGTCGTCAAGGACGTGACCCCCGACACGATCGTCCTCGAGGCCAATCCCCACTACTGGGCGGGCGAGCCCGCGATCAAGACCGTCAACATGCTCCAGGACCTCGGCGGCCGGAGCCCGGTCGACTCGTTCGTCGCGGGCGACGTGGACGTCGCCCCGATCTCGTTCACCGACGCGGCCTGGATCGGCTACGACCGGGAGCTGGGGCCGTCGCTCCGGAGCGACCCGTCGCTGTCGGTGACGTACTACGGCTTCGACACCCGGCGCGCCCCGTTCGACAACGCCCTCGTCCGCCAGGCGTTCGCGCAGGCGGTCGACTGGCGGCGCCTCGCCAAGCTCGACGAGCTCGGGTCGTCGGTCGCCGCGACGAGCATCGTCCCGGCGGGGATCCCGGGCAGCCCGGAGGGGGACTTCCTGCCGCCCTACGACCCGGCGAAGGCCCGTGAGCTCCTCGCCGAGGCGGGGTACGCGGACGGCGCGGCGCTCGGCCCCGTCTCGTTCATCGCCAGCGGCGGCGGCTACGACGGCGCGATCATCTCGATGCTCGAGGAGAACCTCGGCGTCAAGGTCGACTACGCGACGATGGACTTCGGCACCTACCAGGACCGGCTCGCGACCGATCCCCCGGGCCTCTGGAGCATCTCGTGGGTCGCCGACTACCCGGGCCCCAACGACTTCCTCGGCGTCCTGCTCGGGACCGGCTCCACCGCGAACGAGGGCGGCTGGTCGAACGCCGACTTCGACGCCGCCGTCGCCGATGCCGGTGCCGCGGCGAGCCCCGATGAGGCGACCGCGGCCTACGCCCGGGCGCTGTCGATCGTCCGCGACCAGGTCCCCGCCGTGCCCGTCTCGTACGGCACCTCGTGGTCGCTGGTCCGCGACGGCCTGCTGGGTGCGACCCAGAACGGGACGGGCATTCTCCGGCTCGCCGGACTGGCGTGGGACCGGTGATGACCGTGACCGCCGTCCGCCGCACCGCCGGCCGACGCCGTCCGCGCGCGGTGCTCGTCCCGTTCGCGATGCTGGTGATGCTGCTCGGCGCGCTCGTCGCACCCCTCGGCGCGCTGGCCGCGGACCCGATCACGTTCGGCAAGCCGGACGCGACCCAGACCTATGGCGAGGAGATCGAGTTCACCGTCGACGCGACGTCCGCCTGCGCCCATCGCCCGGGTCGAGCTGCGGCTCGAGTTCCCCGACGCGCTCGGCCCGTTCATCGTCGACGTGCCGGTCGAGCGAGCCACGGGGAGCCACGCGCTGCGCTACGCCCTCGACCTCACGGGCGGCGGCCACCTCGCGCCCAACACGCCGATCAAGTACTCGTGGGCGGCATTCCCGGAGGTCGGGGCCGACCCCGTCCTGAGCGCACCCGGGCGGATCCTGTACGAGGACACGACGCACGACTGGCGCACCCTCAAGGGCGACCTCGTGACGATCCACTGGTACGAGGGCAACGAGGCGTTCGCGCGCAAGGCGCTCGACATCGGCGAGCGCGCGATCACCGACACCGCGGCCCTGCTCGGCGTGACCGAGACCGATCCGATCGACTTCTTCATGTACGGCGACGAGACGTCGTTCCGCTCCGCCCTCGGGCCGGGGACCCGCGAGAACGTCGGCGGGCAGGCGCGGGCCGACATCCGGACGCTGTTCGCCCTCATCACGCCCGACGCCATCAACGACCCGTGGGTGGGCATCGTCGTCCCGCACGAGCTGACCCACCTCGTGTTCAACACCGCCGTGGAGAACCCCTACCGGTTCCCGCCCCGCTGGCTCAACGAGGGCCTCGCCGTGTACCTCTCGGAGGGCTACGGCCCGGGCGACCGCAACCGCGTGGCGGACGCCGTCGACTCGCACGACCTGATCCCGCTCGAGGCGCTCGGCGGCCAGTTCCCGACCGACCCCGACAAGACGAGCCTCGCCTACGCGGAGGCCGTGTCGGCGATCGACTACCTCGTCAGCGCCCACGGGCGCGACGCCATGGTCTCGCTCGTCCTCGCGTACAAGGACGGGCTGACCGACGACGAGGCGTTCACCAAGGCGATCGACCAGGACCTCGCGACGTTCCAGGCGGGCTGGCTCGACGAGCTCGGCGCGACGACGCCGGAGCGCTTCGGGCCACAGCCGGCGCCCGCGGGGCCGCTCCCGTCGGGCTGGAGCGGCCCCGTCCCGTCGACCGGCGCCGGCCCCGGCGCCCCGACGACCCGGCCCGGCACGACCGCGGCGCCCGACGAGGCACCCGCGCCGACCGCGACCGCTGACGCGAGCACGTTCCCGCTCCTGTTCGCGGGCCTCGTCCTCGTCATCGGTGCGGTCGTCGTCGGCCTGGTGGTCGCGAGGCGTCGCGGCGCCGTCCGATGACCGCGATCGGGCGACGCATCCGCACGATCCCGAGCTGGCAGATCACGCTCGGGGCGGCGCTGCTCGGCCTCGGCTTCCTGATCGCCGCGCAGCTCGCCTCGGAAGGTCCGCGGATCCGCTACACGAGCCTCGAGCGGACGCCGCTCGTCGAGACCGCGCTCGACCTCCAGGCACAGCAGGAGAGCCTCAAGGAGCACGTCCTCGAGCTGCGTGCCGCGATCCAGGACCTCGAGGCGGCGGGCCAGGGCGGGACGACCCGGACCGGCGAGCTGAACGACCGCCTGGAGGCCGCGCGGATGGCGGCCGGGCTGGTCGCGATGCGCGGGCCCGGCGTCGTGATCCGGCTGACCGACTCGACGCTGCCCGTCCCGCAGGACGGCAACGCCCGCGACTACCTCGTCGCGGGCCAGGACGTGCTCGCGGTCGTCGAGGAGCTGTGGCTCGCGGGCGCGGAGGCCGTCGCCGTCAACGGGGAGCGGGTCACCGTCGGGACCGCCGTCGTCGACATCGGCGGGTCGGTCCTCGTGAACTCCGCGTACCTCGCGCCGCCCTACGACATCAAGGCGATCGGCCCGGCGTCGATGTACGACACGCTGGTCGCCGCGCCGGGGTTCGTCGACTTCGTGCGCAACCGCTCCGAGACGTTCGGGGTCGGCATCTCGTACGCCGTCCTCGACGAGGTCGACCTCGACGCGTACGCGGGATCCGTGAACCTCCGCTACGGACACGTGACGGCGTCGCCGGCGCCCGAGCCGGCGAGCTCGATCATCCCCTCGGGGGCGCCCTGATGCGCCGGACGCCCGCCCGCATCGCGCTCACCGCCGTGCTGTTCCTGCTGGGCTTCCTCGTGGTCGCCCAGCTCAACGCCCAGAACGCCGACCAGGGTCTCGCCGGGCTGTCGGTGTCGGACCTGACCGAGCTCGTCGCGAACGTCACGACCCGCAACAACCAGCTGCGCGAGGAGATCGCCACGCTCGAGCGCCAGCGCGACTCGGTCGACGCGGCCGTCAAGCGCGGCGACACGTCGGTCGGCCAGATCCAGTCGGACCTCGACCGGATCCTCGGCTGGTCCGGCGTGCTGCCCGTGTCCGGGCCGGGCGTCATCGTGCGGATGACGGGTCCCGTTCCGGGCGACGCGATCGAGCTCCTGATGAACGAGCTGCGCAACGCCGGCGCCGAGGCGACCGCGATCGGCGACGTGCGCGTCGTGCCGGGCGTCGTGGCGTCCGGCCCCGAGGACGCGGTCGCCCTCCGCGGCGTCCCGCTCGCGGACCCGATCGTCATCAGCGCCGTGGGCCAGCCGCAGGTCCTCGCGGGCTCGCTCAGCCGCGCCGGCGGGCCGATCGCGCAGCTCACCGCCCGGTTCCCCGGGCTGAAGGTCGACGTCGTGATCTCCGATCTCGTCCGCGTCCCGGCGACCGACCGGGACCTCACGCCGGCCCTCGGCAAGCCGCGGCTCTGACCCGGGCACCCGTCGATCCCGGGCGCTCTGCTACCCTCGGCGCGATGTCAGGCACCCCCGTCGTCGAGCTGCTCCTGGGCGATGTCGTCCGGCTGCGGCGACGGCACCCGTGCGGCGGGGAGACGTGGCTCGTCGACCGCCTCGGGGCCGACATCGGTCTCCGCTGCGAGACCTGTCGCCGCCACGTCCTCGTCGAGCGGCCCGCCCTCGAGCGCCGGATCGCCGGCTTCGTCAGCCGCGGTGACCCGGCGATGAGCGCCGCGGTCGCGCCGGCGTCGAAGCCCGCATGACCGAGCAGGCCCTGCCCGGGGTCTCGCCCGACCTCGCCGCCGCGAACGGCGACCCCGACGACGACGAGACCAGCGCCCTCGACGTCTTCCGCAACCGCCCGTTCCTGCTGCTCTGGCTCAGCCAGGCGTTCACGCAGATCGGCGGCAACATGGTCATCTACGGCCTGACCGTGATCATCCTCGAGACGACCCGGTCGAACACGGCCGTGAGCTTCCTGATCCTCACGTTCCTCGGGCCGGCCGTCCTGTTCAGCGCCGTCGCCGGCGTGTACGTGGACCGGCTCGACAAACGCGTCGTGCTCGTCGTCACGAACCTGCTCCGGTTCGCCGCGTTCATCGCCCTGTACCTCGTCGGCGACCTGCTGTGGGCGATCCTGCTGCTCAACGTCGTCATCTCGACGATCACCGTCTTCTTCAGCCCGGCCGAGGCCGCGATGATCCCGCAGGTCGTGCCGCGCAAGCAGCTGACCGCGGCGAACGGCGTGTTCACGCTCACGCTCAACGCGGCGTTCGCCCTCGGCTTCGCGCTCCTCGGGCCGCTCGTCGTGGCGCTCGCCGGCGCACCCGCGCTGATCCTGTTCGTCGCGGTGTGCTACCTCATCGCGGCGGGGTTCTGCTTCACGCTCCCGGCGTCGCCGCCGGTCAAGGCCGAGGACGGACCGGGGATGGTCCACGAGACCGAGGAGGCTGCCGGCGCGGTCGTCGCCCAGCTGCGCGAGGGCATCGGGTTCATCCGCGCCACGCCCAAGGTCAAGTGGTCGCTGCTGTACCTGGGCATCGCGGCGTCGCTCGTGGGCGTGCTCGGCGTCATCGGCCCCAACTTCGCGCGCGACGCGCTCGGGCTCGAGCCCAAGGACTTCGTCGTCGTGGTCCTGCCGCTGGGCTTCGGCATCGTGATGGGCATCCTCATCCTCAACAACTACGGCCAGCACTTCCCGCGCCGCCGGCTCATCGAGGGCGGGCTCGTGGCGCTCGGCATCCTGCTCGCGCTGCTCGCGGCGGCGGGCCCGATCGCCCGGCTCCTCCAGCGCGCCGAGACGGCGACGGGGCTCGGCACGCTCGCTGACTTCACGTCGCTCCTGGCGATCGTCGTGCTCGTCGCGCTCCTCGCCGGCGTGGCGTACTCGTTCGTCGCGATCCCGTCGCAGACACAGCTCCAGGAGGAGATCCCGGAGGACGTCCGCGGTCGCGTGTTCGGCGTCCTCAACATGCTCGTCTCGGTCGCGAGCTTCCTGCCGATCATCATCGTCGGGCCCGTCGCCGACCTCGTCGGCAACGTCAACGTGCTGTTCATCGTGGCCGCCGCGGTGTTCGTCGCCGGCATCCTCTCGATCTACCGACGCGGTCGGCTGCGGCCCGAGGAGCGCAAGGAGAAGGCGTCGGGCCCGTCGCATCCGGCCGGCCTCGACCCCGTCTCGGCCTCCGTCGCACGCGAGCTCGAGCACGACGACCGCCGCCGCGACCGGGGTGCCGCCAAGCCGGCGCCCGAGCTGTCGCCGCCGTCGTCGTCGCGCCGGTTGATGCGCCCGCGGGTGCCGACGCCGAGGCCGCCGACGAGGACGACGCGGACGACTCCTCGTTCGGTCACTCCTGACGGCACACGACGATGCCGACGACGCCGCGCGCGACGCTCGTCGTCCGCGGCCGGATCGCGACCCTCGCGGGTGACGACGGACCGGGCTGGGTCGAGGCGATCGGGATCGCCGGTGGCCGGGTCGTCGCGGCCGGCACGCGTGACGAGGTCGACGCCGCGGCCGGGCCCGGCACCCGGTACCTCGACATCGACCCCGACCAGGCGGTCGTCCCCGGCCTGACCGACTCGCACCTCCACCTCGTCGAGGCGGCGCTCAGCCGGTCGCGGGTCCAGCTCGAGCACGCATCGTCGATCGAGGAGCTCGTCGCCCGGGTGCGCGCAGGCGCGGACCGGCTCCCGGACGGCGACGCGTGGATCGAGGGCGCTGGCTGGGATCCCGACGCGCTGGGCCGCTGGCCGACCGCGGACGACCTCGAGCTCGCGGCCCCGGGCCGGCTCGTCGCCCTGTGGGCACATGACCATCACGCCCTGGTCGCGAGCCGCCGGGCGCTGCTCGAGGCCGGGGTGGGGGAGCGATCCGTCGATCCCGGTGGCGGCGTCATCCGCCGCGATCGCGATGGCGTGCCGACGGGCGTCCTCCACGAGGCCGCCGCCAGGCTGGTGGCGGGACGGATCCCGCCCGCGGGCGTGGAGACGCTGACGGCGGCGATGCGGCCGCTGATCGCGGAGCTCGTGGCGCTGGGCGTCGTCGCCGTGCACGACCCGGGCGGCCTGTCGCAGCAGGACGGGCTGCGTGGCCCGTTCGAGGCCTATCGGGCCCTGGCCGCGGCGGGCGAGCTGGGGCTGCGCGCGCACCCGAGCATCCGCCCCGAGCAGCTCGACGCGGCCGAACGAGAGGGGATCCGGAGCGGCAGCCCGCTCGGTCCCGACCCGCTGGACCGGCTGCGGCTCGGCTGGCTCAAGACGTTCGCGGACGGCTCGCTGGGGAGCAGGACCGCGGCGCTCCTCGAGCCGCTCGAGCGTGGCCCGGGCGAGCCGGAGCCGCCGAACGGCGGGTATGGCGTCTGGCTGACGCCGCCGGAGGAGCTCCACGCCCAGGCCGCCCGGGCGGCCTCGATCGGGATCGCCACCCAGATCCACGGGATCGGCGACGCGGCCGTGCGTGTCGCGCTCGATGCCCTGGCACCGACCGTGGGGGCGACGCCGCTCGTCCCGCGCGTCGAGCACACCCAGCTCGTGCACCCCGACGACATCCCGCGCTTCGCGGCCCTGGGCATCGCCGCCTCGTTCCAGCCGGTCCACGTCCGGAGCGACGAGGAGAAGGCCCGGCGGCTGTGGGGCGCGCGGGCGGAGCTCGGCGCCTACGCCCTCGGCGCGATCGCGAGGACCGGCGCGCTCATCCCCACCGGCACCGATGCCCCGGTCGAGCCCGTCGACCCGTGGCCGGGCGTCGCGTGCGCGGTGACCCGGGATGCGCCGTCGTGGTCACCCGGCACGCCGCCACTCGGCCCGTCGAACGCGCTCTCCCTGTGGCGCTCGCTGCGGGCCGCGTGCGTGGACCCGGCGCTGAGCGCCGGCGAGCGCGACCGAGGGCGGCTCGTCCCCGGGCATCGCGCGGACCTCGTCGTGCTGCCGGCGGCGGCGCTCCGCGAGCCCGTGGAGACGGGCGGCGCCCTGTGGCACGCGCGGCCCGTCCGGGTGTTCGTCGACGGTGAGCCGGTCGGAGGCTGATCGGGCTCAGGCGTCGAGCGTCGCCTTCGCCTCCGCGAACAGCCCGTTGAAGATGCGCGACGTGGACGGGAAGGCGTGGATCGTCTCGGCGAGGAGATCCACCGGCACCCGCGCCTTGATCGCGAGGACGCACTCGTGGATCGCGGCCGACGCGTCCGGGCAGGCCATCGCGGCGCCGACGAGCTGCCGCGTCGCGCGGTCGACGACGATCGTGACGTGGCCGATCTCGGCCTCGACCGAGTAGCCCTTCGCGCTCTTCGGGAAGTCGGCGACGCACTCGAAGGCGTCGAGCCCGGCCGCAGTCGCCTGGTCGAGCGACACGCCCACGAACGCGGCCTCCGGGTCGATGTACGTCGCCCGCGGGAGGGCCCGGTAGTCGGGGACGACGTCCTCGCCCATGGCCATGCGGACCGCGAGCTCGCCCTGGTAGTGGCCCTGGTGCGTGTGGAGCTCGGGGCCGGCCGGGTCGCCCACGATCCACAGCCCGTCCGCGACCCGGAGCCGGCCATCCCGGGGGAACGCGTCAGGCCCCGACGCGTTGACGCCGTAGTGCTCGAGCCCGATGTCGCGCACCGGGAAGTCGCGGCCGACCGCGAGGAGGACCGCGTGGCCCTCGGCGGTCGAGCCGTCGTCGAGGTCGACGGCGTGGGCGCCGTCGGTCCCGGCCCCGGCGCGTGCCCGCAGCGCGCGGCGGCCCGTCAGCACGCGGACGCCGTCGTGCTCCAGCGCCCAGCGCACGGCCTCCGCGTTGCGCGGATGGTCCGTGGGGACGAGGCGCGGCCCGGACTGGACGATCGTCACCGGGACGCCGAACCGGGCGTAGACCTGGGCGATCTCGCAGCCCGTCGGCCCGCCGCCGAGGACGAGGAGGCTCGCGGGCAGCTCCCTCGCGAGCGTCGCCTCGCGGTTCGTCCAGGGCTTGACGGCGGCAAGGCCCTCGATCGGCGGGGTCTTCGACGTCGAGCCCACGGCGACGACGACGTTCGTCGCCTCGAGCTCGTGCGTGGCGCCGTCGTGGGTCACGGTGACGACGCCGCGTCCCGTGATCCTGCCCTCGCCCCGGTAGACGACCGCGCCGTCCGCCTCGAGCGCGGTGACGTGGCTCGTGTCGTCGGGCTCGGCGGCGTCCGCGGGTCGGTTGATCATGTAGTCGCGCCGCGCGGAGGCCCGTGACCACGGGTAGTCGCCGCCGTGCGCGTGCACCTCCGCCGCGTGGAGCAGGGACTTGGAGGGGACGCACCCGATGTGCGGGCACGACCCGCCGAACCACCGGCGGTCGATGATGGCGACGCTGGCGCCAAGCGCCCGGGCCTTGTGCGAGGCGGCCTCACCGGCCGGGCCCGCACCGATGATCACGAAGTCGAAGCGCTGCATGGGCTCATGGTGCCGGGCATGGCGCAGGCGCGCATGGCGGGCGCGCGAGCCGTCAGTCCGGCGCGCTGCCCCGCTGCCGCCGGGCCTCGTACAGGAGGACGGCCGCGGTGACCGAGACGTTGAGGCTGTCCGCGACCCCGAGCATCGGGAGCGACACGTCGGTGACGCCAGGGCCGGCCCACGCGTCCGTGAGGCCATCGGCCTCCGATCCGAGGACGAGCGCCGCCGGCCCGCGCAGGTCCGCCTCCGTGTAGGCGATGGCGGCGCCGACCCGGGCCGCGAACATCGGGATGCCGGCCGACTCGAGCCAGGCGCGGACCGCCTCGCTGCTGCCGGCCGCGACCGGGACGGCGAACACCGTCCCGAGCGAGGCGCGGATCGCGTTGGGGTTGAACAGGTCCGTGCGCGGGTCCGCCACGACGACGGCGTCCGCGCCCGCGGCGTCCGCCGAGCGGAGCACCGCGCCGAGGTTGCCCGGCTTCTCGACGCCCTCGAGCACGACGACGAGCGGATCGGGCGGCAGCACGCCGGCGAGGCGGTCAAGCGACACGTCGGGGATCCGCACGGTCGCGACGATCCCCTCGGAGCGCTCGCCGTAGCCCAGGCGGTCGAGGACGCCGCCGGTCACGGGGACGATCGCGGCGCCGCCGGACCGGGCGAGGCCGACCGCGTCCGCACCCGCCTCGTCGAGCGCGTGCTCCACGACGAACACCTCGACCGCGCGTGCCCCGCCCGCCAGGGCCCTCGCCAGCTCGCGGACGCCATCGACGAGCGTCAGGCCGGTCTCGTCACGGGTGCGCCGATCACGCAGGGCGATCGCCGCCTTCACGCGCGGGTTCTTCGTGCTCGTGATCGTGCCCGGGTCATGCGGAGCGGGCGGCTCGCTCGTCATCGCGCCGCGGCTCAGTGGTACGGGCCGCGCGCCCATGCGCCCAGCGGGAGCTTGAGCCCCGACCGTGCGCGGAGGACGAGGTCGTCGCCGCTCGCCGCGATCGCGAAGTGCTCGCGCACGAGCGCCCCCAGGTACTCGCCGCTGAACCCGGGCGTGTGGGCGCTGAGCAGCACGAACGAGGGCTTCGGGCCGGAGATCGCGGCGAGGTCGTCGAGCAGCGGCGCGAGGTCCTTCTCGATGTGCCAGGCGCCCGTCCCGTGGCCGTAGCTCGGCGGATCGAGCACGATGCCGTCGTAGCGGCGCCCGCGGCGACGCTCGCGCCTGACGAACGCACGCGCGTCCTCGACGATCCAGCGGATCGGGCGGTCTGCCAGGCCGGAGAGCTCGGCGTTGCGACGGGCCCATGCGACCGCGGGCTTCGAGCTGTCGACGTGGACGACGTTGGCGCCCGCCTTCGCGCAGGCGAGCGTCGCGCCGCCCGTGTAGCCGAACAGCGAGAGGACCTCGGGCGGGCGACCGAGGCGCTCCGCCGACCCGGCGACGGCCCGTCCGAGCCACTCCCAGGTCGCGACGTGCTCCGGGAAGAGCCCCAGCTGGCCGCCCGCCGCAGGCCGGCACTCCAGCGTCAGGCCGCCGGCGCGGACCGTCCACGGATCCTTCGCCGCTCCGCGGACCCATGCGCTCCTCGCCCACTGGAGGACCGGCTTCGACCACGCCTTGGGGTTGAGCCCGGGCAGCCAGTCGGCTGCCGGCGCCGGCCGATCCACGGTCACCTCGCCGAAGCGCTCGAGGCGGCGCCCGCCGCCGCAGTCGATGAGCTCAAGGTCGGCCATGCCGCCATCGTCGCATGACGCCGGGCTCGCGTGCGGCGTCGTGCCGCCGCCTAGCGCACACGAAGACCCCGGTGGCGGGGATCGCCACCGGGGTCGGGTTGGCTGATAGCCGGAGCTCGTCCTAGCGGCGGGCGCCCATCAGCTTCTGGGCCGCGAACGCCGTGAGGCCTGCGAGGACGACCTTTGCGATCGGGTTGTCGAAGGTCCCGCCGGTGCCGCCCTTGCCCAGCAGCTGCTCGAGGATGTTCGGCTGCTGCGTGCGCATGCGGGTCGTCATGTCGGCGAGGACGCCCGGGTCCTGCTGGGCCCGATCGTCGATCCCGTCGTCGTTCAGGTCGTAGTCCGGCACCTGGATGCCCTGCTGCTTCGACCGCTCGCGGAGCCAGCGGCTGAAGTCCGCCCGCTCCTGCGGCGAGAGCTGGTTGAACGACTCCCGCGCGGAGTCGCGGATAGTCGGTCGTCCGACAGCTCGGGCGCGAGCTCCTTGTACCGCTGGAGCGTCTCCTCGTCGCCGATGGTGTCGTACGGCGAACCCTGCTGGTACCGGTTGGCGAAGTCCTTGTACTCGGCCTGGCGCTGGCCGCCACCGAGCAGTTCGTCGAGCAGACCCATGATTGAGTCCTCCTGAATGCGGACTCCGATTCTTCGTCCCGGCGGGGTTGCCAGCCCGGGCAATCGGCCGGGCCGGGTATCGCAGGGGCATCACGGACTTGGTGAGACCGATTCCCGGGGTGTGGTCTCCAAGACCGTGAGCACACCCACGAGCGATCGTCCGCCGGGTGGGTTCGTAGCGCCATGGACCTCGGACTCGCTCAGGCGACCTCCGATGGGTGGGATCGCGGCCTCACGCACCGCATCGTGCGGGCGAAGCGGCTCGCCATGGGTGATCTCACGGTGCTGGAGACCACACGCCGACGATGGCCGGGAGCGAGCGAGGTCGAATGCCCGGCCGGCCCGCTGTGCTATCCTCCCCGGCCGAGGGCGATTAGCTCAGCTGGTTAGAGCGCATGCTTGACATGCATGAGGTCACTGGTTCGAGTCCAGTATCGCCCACCACACAGCGTCGACCGGGACACGCCGGTCCACGGACCCGCCAGAGAGTCGCAGCCACCGGCTGAGAGCCGCGACGGGGAACCCGGGACGAAGGCACCACCCGCGAGCGACCGGCGAACCGGTCCGGGATCCGCCCGTTAGCGCGGCACAGAGAGCGCGTCACCGCCGTCAACCCGGCGAGATGCGAAGGCGGGTGGAACCGCGGGAGGCCTGGCCTCTCGTCCTGTCGGGACGAGAGGTCTTGTGATTCCCAGGAGGCGCGCGATGGCCGAGGACAAGGGACAGGCCGCGGCGGCGGTCGACGACGAGGAGCCGGCGTTCGACGCGCCGGAGCGCGGCTCGGCGGACGAGCTGCTCGATGCCGGCGCGCACGCGCCCATCGACGCGATGCGCCACTCGACGGCCCACGTGATGGCCGAGGCGGTCCTCGAGCTCTTCCCCGACGCGAAGCTGGGCATCGGGCCCGCGATCCAGAACGGCTTCTACTACGACTTCGCGCTGCCGCGCCCGCTCACGCCCGGCGACCTCGAGGCGATCGAGGACCGCATGCGCGCCAGCGTCAAGGCCGACCACGCGTTCGTGCGCAAGGAGGTCCCGTTCGCGGAGGGCCGCGCGCTCGAGGAGGCGAAGGGCCAGACGTTCAAGGTGGAGATCCTCGACGACCTCGCCCGCAAGGCCGAGGAGTCCTCCACGCCGCTGCCGCCGACGACCTTCTACGAGCACGGTCCCGTTCGCGGACCTGTGCAAGGGCCCGCACGTCGAGTCCACGGGCCACATCGGCCCGTTCAAGCTGCTCGCCGTCGCCGGCGCGTACTGGCGGGGCGACGAGAAGCGCCCGATGCTCCAGCGGATCTACGGGACGGTCTGGGAGTCGAAGGCGGAGCTGGACCTGTTCCTCGAGCGGCGCGAGGAGGCGAAGAAGCGCGACCACCGCAAGCTGGGCGTGCAGCTCGACCTGTTCTCGTTCCACGACGTCTCGCCCGGCTCCGCGTTCTGGCACCCCAAGGGCCAGCGCATCTGGCGGACGCTCGAGACGGCGATGCGCGAGCTCCAGGACCGGCGCGGCTACCAGGAGGTCTCGACGCCGATCGTCGTGTCCGAGCGCCTGTGGCGCCAGTCGGGGCACTGGGACCACTACGCGGACAACATGTTCATCGTCGAGGCCGAGGGCCAGAAGTTCTCGCTCAAGCCGATGAACTGCCCCGAGTCGACGTTCATCTACCGGTCGCACCTGCGCTCGTACCGCGACCTGCCGCTGCGCTTCAGCGAGTTCGGCCGGCTCCACCGCAACGAGCGGTCGGGCGCGCTGTCCGGCCTGACCCGGGTCCGCCAGTTCATCCAGGACGACGCGCACGTCTACGTCCGCCCCGACCAGCTCACGGCCGAGATCGAGGCGCTCCTGGGCGAGGTCCGCGAGTCGTACGGCTGGTTCGGGCTCGAGCCGCGGTTCGCGTTCGCGACCCGGCCGGACAAGGCGATCGGCGACCCGGCCCTGTGGGACCTCGCCGAGCGGCTGATCAAGGAGGCGCTGGACCGGGTGGGCGGCGACTACGTCGTCAAGCCCAAGGACGGCACGTTCTACGCGCCCAAGATCGACATCTACATCGACGACGCCCTCGGCCGCGAGTGGCAGATGGCGACGATCCAGATCGACCTCACGATGCTGCCCGAGCGGTTCGACCTGACCTACATCGACGAGGACGGGCAGCCGAAGCGGCCGATGGCGATCCACCGGGCGATCCTCGGCTCGCTCGAGCGGTTCATCGGGATCCTGGTCGAGCACTTCGCCGGGCGCGTTCCCGCTCTGGATCGCGCCGGTCCAGGCGGTGATCATCCCGATCGCGGACCGCCACGTGGACGCGGCGCGCGAGCTCGCGGACGAGCTCCGCGCCGGCGGCCTGCGGTTCGTCGAGGTCGACGACTCCGACAACCGGATGCAGAACAAGATCCGCCTCGCGCAGGGCCAGAAGGTGCCCTACATGCTGATCCTCGGCGACCGCGAGGTGGAGGCCCGCTCCGCCGCCGTCCGTCGTCGTGGCGCGGCCAAGGACGAGCCGCAGGAGGTCCTGCCCTGGGCCGAGATCGCGGAGCGCTTCGGGACCGAGGTCAGGGAGCGCCGCCTGGGGTAGGGGAGCGCGTCACCCCGTCGCCGGGGACCGACGACGACGCTCGAAATCGCCCGATCCGGCACTCGCCGGACCCCCGGCCGCGGGGCCCCGCTTCGTTGCGGCTCTCCGAACGCTCGTGCTATCCTCCCGCGGCGACCGCGCAGGGCGTCCGTTCATGCGCGCCGCATACCAAACGCCACTGGAACAAAGGGACCCTGACATCAGCCGAGACCTGCGCATCAACCAGATGATCCGTGTACCCCAGGTCCGGGTCCTCGACGAAGATGGCTCACAGCTGGGCGTCATGCCCACGCCGCAGGCCCAGGCGATGGCGCAGGAGCGAGGGCTCGATCTCGTTGAGGTCGCGCCCACCGCTGCACCCCCGGTCGTCAAGTTTCTCGACTACGGTCAGTACAAGTACGAGCTGACCAAGCGCGAGAAGGAGGCGAAGCGGAAGCAGCGGGCGGTGGAGTTCAAGGAAGTCCGCCTCACGCCGAAGATCGGCATCGGCGACTTCGAGACCAAGGTCCACCGCGCGATCGAGTTTCTCGAGGACGGGGACCGGATCAAGGTCACCGTCCGCTTCCGTGGCAGGGAGCTCACGCACCCGGAGATCGGCCGGAACCTGCTCGCCAAGTTCGGCGACGCGGTCAAGGACCACGCGGTGATCGACCGCACACCGGCCCTCGAAGGCAAATCGATGTTCATGACGCTCGCGTCGGTCCACAAGCCGAAGCCGCACGAGCACAGCAACAAGGCGGGCAGGCCTGACGACGCAGAGGCGCCGGTCGAAGTCGACGCAGTCGACTCGGACGAGGCAGCTGACGCGCCCGAAGAGACGCCCGTCGTCGCCCCGACGCCCTCCGCCCAGCCGGCGGTCGAGGCGGCGCCAGCAGGAGAGTGAGGCCAGCGTGCCGAAGATGAAGACCCACAAGGGGACCCAGAAGCGCGTCGGCGTGACTGGCAGCGGCAAGTTCGTCCGCGTGAAGTCCTGGAGTGGCCACCACCTCGAGATCAAGTCGTCGCGCCGCACCCGCCGTTACGCGGGCAAGGCCGTGATCGGCCCCGAGCACCAGGAGCAGCTCCGGCGGCTGCTGCCGCACCTCTAGGAGCACCCGATGGCACGCGTCAAGCGCGGCGTAACGTCGCACAAGCGCCACAAGCGGCTGCTGAACGCCGCCGAGGGCCGTACCGGCACCAACCGCAAGCTCGTCAAGCGCGCCCACGAGGCGCAGCTCCACGCGCTCGCCTACGCGACCCGGGACCGCAAGCAGCGGAAGCGCGACATGCGCCAGCTGTGGATCATCCGGATCAACGCGGCTGCGCGCCTCAACGGCCTCAGCTACAACGCGTTCATCGCGGGCCTCAAGAAGGCCAACATCGATCTCGACCGCAAGTCCCTCGCGGACATCGCGGTGCGTGACGCGTCGACCTTTGGCCGCATCGCCGAGCTCGCCC
Organism: uncultured Chloroflexia bacterium; assembly: GCA_963768035.1. Classification (GTDB taxonomy): domain Bacteria; phylum Chloroflexota; class Limnocylindria; order Limnocylindrales; family CSP1-4; genus CAIXZV01. The sequence continues at coordinate 85,073 of CAVYGJ010000007.1, read as the reverse complement.
GCGGCGCCTGACCTTCCCGGTCACCCAGCCCGGACCCTCGACGTCGACGACGTTCGAGGGTTCGTGATTCCCGGGTCATGATCGGCCCGCCACCGCCAGCGCAGGACCACTCCCCGGCATATGGACCTCGACGAGCTTTCCTCGAACCTCCAGGCGCTCCGCGAGCGTGCGGTCGACGCGGCCGCGAGCGCCCCGGACACGGGCGCGCTCGACGAGCTCGAGGTCGGGGTGCTCGGCAAGAAGGGCGAGCTCACCGCGATCCTGCGGGGCATCGGCGCCCTGCCGGCCGAGGACCGGCCCAAGGTCGGCGGGATCGCGAACCAGGTCCGGGCCGCCGTCGAGACGGCGCTGGGCACCGCCCGCCAGAGCCTCGGCGGCGCCGAGCTCCAGGCGCGCCTGGCCGAGGAGACCGTCGACGTCACGACGCCCGGCCGCCCGATCCGCCGGGGCTCGCTCCACCCGATCGTCGAGACGGCACGCGAGATCGCGGACGTCTTCGCGCAGTTCGGCTTCGTCGTCTACGAGGGGCCGGAGATCGAGGACGACGTCACCAACTTCCAGATGCTCAACATCCCGCCGGACCATCCGGCGCGGGACCTGTGGGACACGCTCTACCTCGACGTCGAGGGACGGCTCCTGCGGACCCACACGAGCCCCGGCCAGATCCGGGTGATGCACCAGGAGCGGCCGCCGATCCGCGCGCTGCTCCCCGGGCGCTGCTTCCGCTACGAGGCGGTCGACGCGAGCCACGCGAGCGAGTTCTTCCAGGTCGAGGGGCTGATGATCGACGAGGGCACGTCGATGGCCGACCTCAAGGGCCTCCTCGACCAGTTCGCCCACGCGATGTTCGGCGAGGACCGGCCGACGCGCTTCCGGCCGGGCTACTACCCGTTCACGGAGCCCAGCGTCGCCTTCGACATCCTGTGCGTCATCTGCAACGGCGAGAAGTGCCCCGCGTGCTCGCGCACCGGCTGGATGACGATCCTCGGGGCGGGCATGGTGCACCCCGTCGTGCTCCGCTACGGCGGCATCGACCCGGAGCGGTTCCAGGGCTTCGCCTTCGGCATGGGCGTCGAGCGGATCGCGAACCTGCGCCACCACGTCGTGGACCTCCGCGCCTACATGGAGGACGACCTGCGCTTCCTGGGGGCGTTCCGATGAGGGTGCCGCTGTCCTGGCTCCGCGAGTTCGTGGACGTCGACCTGTCGCCCGAGCAGCTCGCCGAGCGGCTGACGCTCCTCGGCATGGAGGTCAAGTCGATCGAGCGCTGGGGCGCCGACTGGGACCAGGTCGTCACGGGCGAGCTGCTCACGGTCGAGAAGCATCCGCGCGCGGACCGGCTGAGCCTGACGACGGTCAGCCTCGGCGACGGGAGCGAGCCGCTCTCGATCGTCTGCGGGGCGACGAACATCGCACCAGGGCAGCGCATCCCGGTCGCGCTGCCCGGTGCCGTCCTGCCCGGCAACCGGAAGATCGAGCGTGCCGAGAAGATGGGCGTCGTGAGCAACGGCATGCTGTGCTCCGGCGCCGAGCTCAACCTGACCGGCGACGGCGACGGGATCCTCATCCTCCCGGCCGACACGCCGCTCGGCGTGCCGCTGACGGACCTCTACGGCGACGTCGTGCTGGACGTGGACGTCAAGCCGAACCGGGGCGACGCGCTGTCGATCCTCGGGCTCGCCCGCGAGGTCGCCGCGGCGACTCGGCGCGACGTGCGCTGGCCGGAGCCCGTGGTCGAGGAGGGGAGCGGCCCCGCCGTTGCGGAGCGGCTCGCCGTCGACGTGCAGGATCCGGACCTGTGCACCCGGTTCGTCGGCCGCTGGGTGAGCGGCGTGACCGTCGGCCCGTCGCCCGATCACATCCAGATGCGGCTCCTGGCCGCCGGCCAGCGGCCGATCAGCAACGTCGTCGACGCGTCGAACTACGTGATGCTCGAGCTGGGCAAGCCGATCCACACGTTCGACGCGGCGTCGGTCGGTGCCGGCGCGGACGGCCGTCCCACCGTCGTCGTCCGGCGGGCGACCGAGGGCGAGCGGCTCGAGACCCTCGACCACGTCGTGCGCACGCTGAGCGCGGACACGCTCCTCATCGCGGACCCGCAGCGCCCGATCGGCATCGCCGGCGTGATGGGCGGCGCGGACAGCGAGGTCGGCGACGCCACGACCGACGTCATCGTCGAGTCCGCGATCTTCGACGCGGTGAGCATCCGTCGGACGGCGCAGCGGCTCGCGCTCCGGTCCGAGGCGAGCTCCCGGTTCGAGAAGGGCCAGGAGGTCCGCCTGGCGCGGATCGGCGCCGATCGCACGGCCCAGCTGCTCGCCGAGTGGGCGGGCGGCGTCGTGGCCCCGGGTCGCGTCGACACGGCGCCCGACGAGCCCGATCGCGCCACCGTCACCTTCCGCCCCGAGCGGATCAACCGCCTGCTGGGCACCGAGCTTCCCGCCGACGAGCAGCGCGAGCTCCTCGCCCGGGTCGGCGTCGAGACCGAGCCCGCCGCCGACGGCGCGCAGGTCGTCGTGGCGCTCCGCCCCGATCCGCTCGTCGTCCCGGCGGGCGACAGCCCCGCGGTGACCGCGCTCGTCCCGACCTGGCGGCGCGACATCGCGATCGAGGCCGACGTCGCGGAGGAGATCGCCCGCGTCCGCGGCTACGAGCTGGTGCCGTCCGAGGCGCCCGACACCGCGCTGCCGCACTACCGCCCGTCGCCGCTCGAGGTCCGGGAGCTGGTCCGCGACACGCTCGCGGGCGCCGGTCTCACCGAGGTCGTGACGACGGCGCTCGTGAGCCCACGCCACATCGAGACGTTCGTGATGGGTCGCGAGGTCGCGTCCATCGGCGACGAGCCGCAGCCGGGCGGCGCGCCCATCGGCGTCGGCAACCCGCTCTCGCGCGACCACTCGCTCCTGCGGCGCAACCTGCTCGGGAGCGTGCTCGACGTCGTGGGCGTCAACCTGCGGCATGGGTCGGCCGACGTCGCCGTGTTCGAGATCGGCAAGGGCTACGCCCAGGCCGACGGCGAGCCGCGCGAGTGGTGGCGGCTGACGTTCGCGCTCGTCGGCGCCGCCGAGCCCGTCGCGTGGAACCGCGTCACGCGCCCCTACGACGTCGACGACGCGAAGGGCCTCATCGAGCTGCTCGCGGGCAGGCTCGGCCTCGGCGAGGTGACGTACGCGGCGGAACGGTCCGAGACCGTGTTCCATCCCGGTCGCACGGCCCGCGCCAGCATCGCCGGCCGCCTCGAGGCGATCGTCGGCGAGCTCCACCCCGCGATCGTGGACGCCTGGGAGCTCCGGACGACGGGTCGGGTCGTCGTCGCCGAGCTCGCCATCGAGGGCCTCGCGGCCGGGCGCCTCGCGCCGGAGCGAGCGCCGTCGGTGGGCCGCTTTCCGGAGGTCGACCGCGACCTCGCGATCGTCGTGCCCGAGGCCACGCCCGCGGCCGCGGTCCAGGAGATCGTCCGCGCGAACGCCGGGGCGCTGCTCCGCGACGTCGACCTGTTCGACATCTACCGTGGCATCCCCCTTGCGCCCGACGAGAAGAGCCTCGCCGTCCGCCTCCGCCTTGGCGCGCCCGACCGGACGCTGACCGAGCCCGACGTCGACGGCGCGGTGGCGGCCGTCGTGGCGGCGCTGTCATCGATCGGCGGCCGGATCCGGACCTGACGCCCGCCGGGTAGGGCATTCGCCCGGGCGCGGGCACGCACCACCTGCGTGGCATCGGGAGCGGGATCGCATTGCGGGGCGTACGAGCGCGCTGCTACCCTTCGCGCGGGCACCGGGCCGAGTGGGGCGTGCCCGCGTCACGAGGGTGGATCACTTGGACTTCGTCGAAACGCTGCAGTCGATCAACGTCGTCGACATCCTGGTCATCCTGTTCCTGTTCGGGATGTTCGTCCTGGGCTACATCCAGGGCACCATCCGCAGGCTGATCGGGATCGCGTCGATCGTGTTCTCGTTCTTCCTCTCGCTGACCCTCAACACGTTCTGGCTGGGCGAGTTCCTCGCCAAGAACTGGCAGCAGTACCCGCCCGAGTACTCGGTGATGATCGGGTACCTCCTGATCTTCGTCGCCGGGGTCGTGGCGTCCACGCTCGTCATCCAGGGCACCTACCGCAAGACGGAGATCTTCGCGAAGTACCCGGTGCTCGACGAGGTGCTGGGCGGCCTGCTGGGCGTCCTCCAGGGTGGCCTCCTGCTGCTGTTCGTCGTGATCATCCTCGACCAGTACTTCCTCCACACCGGCATCCCCAAGGACCCGGACGAGCTGCCGTTCCTGCGCGACTTCTGGACCGCGATCGACGGCTCGCAGACGGGGCAGATCCTCCACGAGAACGTGATCCCGACGTTCCTCGGCATCTTCTCGTTCCTCATCCCCGACACGATGATGGCCCTCTACGGGCTGTCGTGACCGCGAGGCGCGAGGCGCGCCCGCCACCGGTGCCGGCGGACGCGGCGCCCATCCGCTCGTTCCCGCGCGCGGTCCTCGCCGGGGACACGCTCGAGGCGGGCAGGGCGCTCCTGGGTGCCAGGCTCGTTCGTGACCCGGTGGGAGACCTCGGGCGTCGCGTGGGCCGGATCGTGGAGGTCGAGGCGTACGTCGGTCCGGACGACCGCGCATCGCACGCGCGCATGGGCCCGACCCCGCGGAACCGGGTCATGTTCGGGCCCGCGGGCATCGCCTACGTGTACCTTGTCTACGGCATGCACCACTGTCTCAACGTCGTGACGGAGCGCGAGGACCGCCCCGCCGCGCTCCTCATCCGCGCCGTCGAGGCGGTCGACGGCATCGACGCGATCCGCGCCTCTCGGGAGGCCGTCGCCACGCGCAGGACACGCACCGCAGGCCCGGTTCCGACGCCGCGCCGCGTCGCGGACGCCCGCCTGGCCTCCGGTCCCGGCCTCGTCGCGGCCGCCTTCGGCGTGGACCGCTCGTTCACGGGCATGGACCTGTGCGATCCCGCATCGCCGCTCCGTCTCGAGGCGCGCCCGGACGACGAGGCGCCCCCGCAGATCGTCGCCACCCCGCGGGTCGGCATCGCCTTCGCGGGCGAGCCGTGGGTCTCGATGCCGTGGCGGCTCACGGTCGCCGGCAGCCCGTCCCTGAGCGGCCCCCGGGCCTCCTGAGCCGGACGCCCGTGGACGCCCGCTCGATCGCCCTCCTGGAGTTCCCGCAGGTCCGCGCCCGCCTGGCCGAGAAGACGTCATTCGACCCCTCGCGGCGGCTGGCGGAGGAGCTCGAGCCCTCCGCGGACCCGGTGATCGTCACCCGCGCGCTCGACGAGACCGACCAGGCGCGCCAGCTGCTCCAGGAGCGCGCCGGGGTGGGCATCGGGGCCGCCCACGACATCGACCCGTGGATCGGCCGCGCGGTGCGCGGCGGTCGCCTCGACGCGCCCCAGTTCCTCGAGATCGCCGAGACCCTCGACGCCGCGGCCCGCCTCGCGACGAACCTCGCGGAGGAGCGTCGGCCGCTGCTGCGCGAGCTCGGTCAGCGTGTCCACCCGCTGCCGGCGCTGCGGAGCACGCTCACTCGCAGCTTCGACCCCGTCGGCGAGCTGCTCGACACCGCGTCCCCGCGACTCGGACCGCTCCGTGGCGCCGTCCGGGTCGCCTACGACCGGCTCCGCCGCCGGCTGGACTCGCTCGTCGGCTCGGAGCTCGGCGGCGCGCTCCAGGAGCCGATCGTGACGCTCCGCAACGGCCGCTACGTCGTGCCGGTCCGCGCAGAGGCCCGCTCGAAGGTCAAGGGCATCGTCCACGACGCCTCCGGGAGCGGCCAGACGCTGTTCGTGGAGCCGCTGGTCGTCGTCGAGCTGGGGAACGCCTGGCGCGAGGCGCAGGCCGCCGTCGACGAGGAGGTGGGCCGGATCCTCGACGCGCTGTCCGCGCTCGTCGCCGCGAACGCGACGATGCTCAAGGAGACGCTCGAGGCGCTCGCCCAGTTCGACTTCTGGGTCGCGAAGGCGCAGCTCGCGTCGGAGATGGACGGGATGCGCCCCGCCGCCGCCCCGCACGAGGAGGTCGTCCTCCTGTCGGCGCGCCACCCCGGGCTGACCGGGAAGGTCGTCCCCATCGACATCCGCCTCGGCGACGACTACACGGCGCTGGTCATCACGGGTCCCAACACCGGCGGCAAGACGGTCGCCCTGCGGACGCTCGGGCTGCTCGCCCTCATGAACCAGGCCGGCCTCCACGTCCCTGCCGAGGCCGGGTCGGTCCTGCCCGTGTTCCGGGACGTGTTCGCCGACATCGGCGACGAGCAGTCGATCGCCCAGTCGCTGTCCACGTTCTCGGGCCACCTGCGGTCGATCATCCGGATCGTGGAGCACGCGGGGCCGGGCACGCTCGTCCTGCTCGACGAGCTCGGCGCGGGCACCGACCCGACCGAGGGGTCCGCCCTCGCCCAGGCGCTCCTCGACTGGTTCATCCGGTCCGGCGCGCTCGTCGCGGCGACCACGCACTACGCGGAGATCAAGGTCTACGCCCACGAGACGCCGGCCGCGCGCAACGCGAACGTCGAGTTCAACCTCGAGACGCTCACGCCGACGTACCGGCTCACGATCGGGCTGCCCGGCGGGTCGCAGGCGTTCGCCATCGCCGAGCGGCTGGGCCTCCCCGACGACATCGTCTCGGACGCGCGGAGCCGGCTCACGGAGAACCAGGCGGCGTTCGAGTCGACGCTCGCGTCGATCCAGACCCAGGAGCGCGAGATCGCCGGGGCGGTGGACCGCGCGCGGGCCGCCGAGGCGCGGGCGACCGAGGCGTTGCGCACCGCCGAGGAGGAACGCCGCCGGGCCCGCCGCGAGCGCGACGAGGCGGTCCGTGCCGCGCGCGCCGAGGCCGAGCGACTCGTGGAGGGGTTGAAGGACGACGTCGCGGGCGTGCGCCGCAGGCTCGAGCGCGAGACGGTCACGGCGCCCGCCATCGACGCGGCGCTCGCCCGGGCGGAGCAGACGCTCGAGCGGATCCCCGAGGCGAAGCCCGTCAAGGAGCCCCCGCCGGTCGTGTCGCCGCGGACGTGGCAGCTCGGCGACCGCGCCCGCAGCCGGAACGGCGGCTGGGAAGGCCGGATCGCCGCCCTCGAGAAGGGCGGCACCCGGGCGACGCTCGAGGCCGGCGGCATCCGGGTCACGGTCGACGTCTCGGACCTCGAGGAGGCCGTCGGCAACGCGGGCGGGGGAGCGGGGTCCGCGACCGACAGGATCGAGCCGACGTCGCGCGGCGGTGGCTCGCCGCGGGGCCGTGGGACGTCAGCGCCGGGCGGCTCGTCGTCCGGATCGAGCGTCAGCAACGTGCAGCTGAGCCGGGCGCGGTCCGTGGCGTCGTCGCTGGACCTCCGCGGCGCCCGGGTCGACGAGGCGCTGGAGGCGCTCGGGACCTACCTCGACGACGCCTCGCTCGCGGGGCTGGAGCAGGTCCTCGTGATCCACGGGCTCGGGACGGGCGCCCTGCGCGATGCCGCGCGCGAGCAGCTGGCCGCACATCCCCTGGTCAAGAGCTTCCGTCCCGGCGAGCGGGGCGAGGGCGGGGACGGCGCGACGATCGTCCGCCTCTAGGGGTTGCCGTTCCCGTTGCCCGGGCCGCCATTCCCGTTGCCGTTGCCGTTGCCGGGCCCGCTGTTGTCGTCGGGCGGCGGGCAGACCGTGAAGAAGTCGGGGACGCACGGGGTGGGCGTCGGCGGCGGCGCGAACGGGCACTCCCCGGACGGCGGCGTGCCACTGCTGCCCCACGTCCGGCCGAACGGGTAGAACCCGCCGCCGTAGAAGTAGGAGGTCCGCGTGCCCTTGGGTCCGCCCCCGACACCGGCGCCGCGCGAGGCCCGACCCATCCATGCGCGGTCGGCCTTGACCCAGCTCCGCGGTCCGCCCTCGATCTTGGCGTAGTCAAGGTAGGAGCGGGTCACCATCGGGCCGACGCAGCCATCGCGCCAGCGGAGGCCGCTCGCCGCGTCGATGTCGACGACGACCGCGCCGCTCGCGGCCTTCGTCGGCTCCGTGTCGGCGATGAACAGCTCGTCCACGGTTCGCCTGGTGGAGCCGCTCGGCTTGAGGCCGGTGAAGGCGTCCACCGTCTCCGTGACCAGGCCCTTGGGCTTGACGCGGCTGAACTTGTCGATCGGCATGCCCTTCGACACGTCGGACAGGATCGCCGACCAGAGGGGCGCCGAGGTGTCGAGCGAGAGCTTGCCGTCGTTGGACGTGTTGTCGGAGTTGCCCATCCAGATGCCGGCGACGAGCGCCGGGAGGTTCTTGTTCTTGGGCGGCGCAAGGTAGCCGTACGCGTGCACGTCCTTGTTGTCGCTCGTCGTGCCGGTCTTGTACGCCGCCGGGCGGACCGTCGATCCGGTGACGCCATTCGTGACCCGCCACTCGCCCCAGAACGGGTTGACCGACCGGATCGTGTTGCCGGCGAGGATGTCGGTCATGATGTACGCCGCCTGGCGCGAGACCTCGCGCTTGCCGCTGATCTTCGTGTTCGCAGGCGGCCAGACCTGCTTGTCGTCGGCGTCGAGCACCTTGAGGATGTAGTGGCGGGGCATGAGCACGCCGCCGTTTCCGATCATTCCGTAGGCACTGATCATGTCGATGGGGTGGTTGACGATCGTGCCGATGCTCATCGACGGGACCGCGCTCGTCCCCTTCTGCGTCCGGATGCCGAAGTCCTTCATCCGGTCGAACTGGTGGTCGAGGCCGTTGACGAAGCCCGCCTTGATCGCCGGGACGTTGAGCGAGAACTGGAGGGCGTTCCTGAGCCGGACCGGTCCGCGTTCCAGGCCGTCCGCCTGGGTCGGGTACCAGGGCTTCGAGCCCGCCGACGCGAAGTTGGTCACGACGTCCATGAACATCGTCGCGGCCGTCATCGTGTGGTCATCGATACCGGTGAGGTAGACGAGCGGCTTGATCGACGACCCGGGCTGGCGCCAGCCGTCGCTCAGGACGTCGAACTGGGGCTGGAACTTCGTGTTGCCGCGCGCGGTGTACGACGCCGAGCCGGAGTAGGCGAGCACCTCGCCGGTGCGGTAGTCCATGACCGCGCCGGCGGCGTTGTGGATGTTGTGGCCGCGCAGGCCCTTGATCCAGCTCCACTCGCGGCCGGGGATGCCACGGTCCTTGAGCACCTTGTCGGGGTTCTTGGCGTTGGGCGCGATGGCCGCGGCGTAGACCCACTTCTCGACGATTCGCTGCATCTTGTAGTTGAGCGTCGTCTGGACCTGGTAGCCGCCGGTGTTGATCGCCTCGCACTCGTCCGCGGACGTGCCGCACAGGATCTGCCCGAGCTCGTCGCGCACCTGCCACACGAACTGCGGCGCGCGCCACTTGTCGGTCGCCTGCGAGCCGAGCACCACGGGCTCGGCCTTGGCCTCCTCGTATTCGGCGTCCGTGTACTGGCCGACGGTGAGGACGCTGCGGGTCTTCATCAGGTCGAGGATGAAGTTGCGCCGGACGATGACCTCGCTGTTGGGCGGGATCACGAGCCGGCTCCGATCGTCGCCCTTGTCGTTCGTGTAGTCCTCTTCCACCGCGTTCTTCACGAGGTCGAACTTGGTGGGGGACTGGGGGATGGCCGCGAGCAGCGCCATCTGCGCGAGCGTGAGGTCCTTGAGGTCCTTGTCCCAGTAGCTGCTGGCCGCCGCCGCGACGCCGTAGCTCCGGTTGCCGTAGAAGTTCTGGTTGAGGTACTTCTCGATGATCTGCTGCTTGCCCTCGACACCCGGGATACGCCTCGGTCAGGCGGATCGACTGGATGATCTCCTTCGCCTTGCGCTCGTAGACCGAGCCCTCGAAGGCGCTGGGCGGGAGCAGGCGGGCGCGCACGAGCTGCTGGGTGATCGTCGAGCCGCCGCGGTCGTTGCCGTTGACGGTGTCGATCGCGGCCGAGATGAAGCCCGCCGGGTCGAAGCCCGAGTTGTCCCAGAACGTCTTGTCCTCGACGGACGTCGTCGCGTCGACGAGCGCGGGCGGGATCTGGTCGAACGTCACGACATCGCGGCGGTCGTCACCGAGCTTCGCGAGGAGGACCTTGCCGGTCCTGTCGTAGACCGCGGACTGCGAGGTGAAGTCCAGCTTGTCGAGCGCGGCCTTCGGATCCTCGAGGTCCTTCGCGAGGTACGTGTACCCGGCGACCGAGGCGAGCGCACCGGTCGTGCCCAGCAGAAGCAGGACTGTGAACAGCAGGAGGGGAAGGGCAACAGCCACGACCTTCGCGGCGCCGCTTCCGCGGGGGCGGCGCTTGTCACCGAGACGGCGACGGCGCTGCCTCCGGACGAGGCTCGTTTGCATTACGGCCGAAAAGATACCATGCAGGGGATGAATGCCCGATCGAGTCGACCGAGCCGCGAACAGGACGGGTTGGCGCCGGCCGCTGTGACGCGGGCGTGACCGACCCTGGCGCCTCGACGTCGTCCGGGCTCGTCGGGTTCCTCGACGAGCTCGAGTGGCGGGGGATCCTCCACGCCACGACCCCGGGCATCCGGGACCGCCTCGCGACGGGGCGCCCGATCGCCGGCTACATCGGGTTCGACCCGACCGCGGACTCGCTCCACGTCGGCCACCTGATCCCCGTCTTCGGCCTCCTGCGCTTCCAGCGTCACGGTGGCAGGCCGGTCGCGCTCGTCGGTGGCGGGACGGGGATGATCGGCGACCCGTCGGGCCGATCGTCGGAGCGCAACCTGCTGGACGTCGACACGCTCGCCCACAACGTCGCGGCGATCCGCGGCCAGCTCGAGCACTTCCTCGACTTCTCGCCGGGACCCGCCCAGGCGCAGATGGCCAACAACCTCGACTGGCTCGGAAAGCTGTCGCTCGTCGACTTCCTGCGCGACACCGGGCAAGCACTTCACGGTCCCGTACATGCTCGCCAAGGACTCGGTCCAGCAGCGCCTCGAGCGCGGCCTGTCGTTCACCGAGTTCAGCTACATGACGCTCCAGGCGCTCGACTTCGCGACCCTCTACCGCGAGCAGGGCGTCGAGCTCCAGATGGGCGGCGCCGACCAGTGGGGCAACATCACGGCCGGCCTCGAGCTCATCCGGCGCACCGCGGGCGACGCCGCGGACGAGAGCCCTGCGCATGGCATCGCCTACAAGCTGCTGCTGTCGCCGTCGGGCGCCAAGTTCGGCAAGAGCGAGGGCGGCGAGTCGGTGTGGCTCGATCCCGCGCGGACGTCGCCCTACGCCTTCTACCAGTACTGGCTCAACGCGGACGACCGGGACGTCGGGACCTACCTGCGCTGGTTCACCCTGTTCGAGCGCGAGGAGGTCGAGGCGCTCGATGCGGCCGTCGTCGCGCGCCCCGAGGCCCGCGAGGCGCAGCGTCGGCTGGCGTTCGACGTGACCGCGCGCGTGCACGGGGAGGACGCCGCGCGAGAGGCCGAGCGCCAGGGCCGCGCGGCGTTCACCCAGGACCTGGCGTCGCTGTCGGTCGAGGACCTCGTCGCCATGCGCGACCAGGTCCCGCACGTGGTGGTCGCGCGGGAGCACCTGGCTGACGCCCTCGCGACCGCCATCGCCGCGGGCGCCTACCCGTCGAAGGGCGAGGCGCGCCGGCAGATGGCGAACGGCGGCTTCTACGTGAACAACCTCCGGGTCACCGACCCCGCGTCACCGCTGCCCGAGCCGCTCCACGGGCGCTTCTGGGTCGTCCGGACCGGCAAGCGCAACGTCCGGCTGGTCGAGCCGGCGGAGTGACCGCGGCGCTGCGCCCGGCGCCCGAGACCGCGCTCGTCCTGGTCGTCACGCTGCCCGCCGCGCTCGAGGCGCTGCGGCGTCGCTCGATCGCGGACGCGACGGGCGGCGTGCCGCCGCACGTCACGCTCCTGTACCCGTTCGCCGAGGAGTCGCAGGTCGACGCCGCCGTGCTGGCCACGATCGCGGCGATCGTGGCACGCCACCCGGCCATGCGGTTGACGCTCGGCGAGGGCCGTCGCTTCCCGGACACGCTGTACGTGTCCGTCGAGCCCGACGCCCGGCTGCGGGCGCTCCAGGGCGAGCTCGCGGCCGCGTTCCCCACGCTGCCGCTCTACGGCGGTGCCTACGAGTTCGTGCCGCATGTCTCGATCGTCGAAGGGCAGGCGGCGGCCGACCCGCACGCGTTCGACGACCCGGCATGGAGCGACCTGCCCGTGGAGCAGGACGTGGACGCTGTGGACCTGATCACCGGTCGCGACGGCCGATGGGCGACCCGCCACCGGTTTCCGCTCGGGGGCTCCGGCTAGCGGCGTCAGGTGCGGACGGTGCGTCCGTGGCGGCCGCGGAGCGTCGTGACGACATCGCGCGGCTCGACGCCACGCTCGGCCAGCAGCACGAGCGCGTGGTAGACGAGGTCCGCGGCTTCGCCGACGAGCAGCTCCTGGAGCTCGGTCCGGTCGGTGCCGGCCGCCTCGGCCGCCTCGTCGTTCTTCGCCGCCAGCAGCACCTCGGTCGCCTCTTCCGCGACCTTGCGGCCCGCCGCATCGACGCCGCCGTCGAGCAGCTCGACCGTGTACGAGCCGTGGGGACGCTGCTCCGCCCGCTCCGCGATCGTCGCCCACAGGTCCTCGAGCCAGGCGAAGCCCTGCCAGCCGTCGTTCGCCTCGGGCAGCTCCATCGGGTCGGAGCCGCGCGGCGGCGCGCTGTCGGCCGGCTCGAAGCCCGGGCACGGCCCGCGAGAGCGCGTCGGGGTCGAAGCAGGACCGGGTCTCGCGGTGACACGTCGGCCCGAGCGGCTCGGCGCCGATCAGGAGCGCGTCGCCGTCGCAGTCGAGCGCCAGCGACCGGAGGCGGAGCACGTTCCCCGACGACTCGCCCTTGCGCCACAGCCGGCCGCGCGACCGGGAGTGGAAGTGGACGTCGCCCGTGCCGAGCGTCGCGGCGAGCGCCTCGACGTCCATCCAGCCGACCATCAGCACGCGTCCGTCGGCGACGTCCTGGACGACGCCCACCACGAGGCCGTTGCGGTCCCACTTGAGCGTGCCGGGATCGATGCCGCCGTCGAGGTCGAGGGGGCCGGGTCGGGCGAGCGGGCTCATGCGGGCACCTCCGTGCCGGTGGACAGGCGGACCGGGATGCCCGCGGCGGCGAGCGCGAGCTTGACGTCGCCGATCGAGACCTCGCGGCGATGGAAGATGGACGCGGCGAGGACGGCGTCGGCGCCACCGTCGACGATCGCCGCGACCATGTGCGCGGCACCCGACGCACCGCCCGACGCGATGACCGGCACGCGGACCCGCGACGTGATGGCGCGCAGGAGCTCGGTGTCGTAGCCGGTCTTCGTGCCGTCGCGGTCGATCGAGGTGACGAGCAGCTCGCCCGCCCCGAGCTCCACCGCCCGTTCCGCCCACGCGATCGCGTCGAGCCCGGCCGGCTCGCGACCGCCCTTGACGACGACCTCGAAGCCCGACGGGTAGCGCTCGTCGGGCGCCGCGACGCGACGGGCATCGATGGCGACCACGACCGCCTGGCTGCCGAACCGCGCCGCGCACGCGGTCACGAGCGTCGGTTCCGCCACGGCACGCGTGTTGAGGCCCACCTTGTCGGCGCCGGCCCGGAGGACGTCGCGCATCTCGTCGACGCTCCGGACGCCGCCCCCGACCGTGAGCGGCACGAACGCCCGTCGCGCGGTCCGCTCCACGATGTCGAGCAGCGTCCCGCGGCCCTCGGGCGCGGCGGAGATGTCGAGGAACACGAGCTCGTCGGCGCCTTCCTGCGCGTACCGCTCCGCGAGCTCGGGCGGGTCGCCCTCGTCGGTGAGGTCCACGAACCGGGTGCCCTTCACGACCCGGCCGTTCGACACGTCGAGGCACGGGATGACGCGACGGCGGAGCATCAGGCGGCGCTCCGACGTGCGTCGGCATCGGCCGTGGCGAGGCCCACGACGTTCGAGATCAGCCGGAGCCCGTCCGGTGCCCGACCGTTCGGGGTGGAACTGGACGCCGAGCAGCCGGCCGCGGGCGACGGCCGAGACGAACCACGAGCCGTGCTCGGTCTCGGCGAGGACGGCATCCTGCGCCGCCGTGCCGCCGGGCAGGCCCACGTAGGAGTGGACGAAGTAGAAGTCGGCGTCCGGGCCGATGCCGGCGAATGCCGGGTGCTCGCGGCGGCGGACGACCTGGTTCCAGCCGATGTGGGGCAGCGTCGGCGCGTCGTCGAGGCGCACCGTCCGCCCGGGCAGGATGCCGAGCGTCTCTGCGCCGTCCTCGTCCGAGCCCTCGAACAGGAGCTGCAGGCCGAGGCAGATGCCGAGGAACGGCCGGTCGGCCGCGATCCAGTCGCGGATCGGGTCGACGAAGCCGCCGTCCCGGAGCCGCTCCATCGCGGGCGCCGCGGCGCCGACGCCGGGCACGACGAGCAGGTCCGCGTCCGCGATGCCCGACCCGTCGGTGGCTCGTCGGACGCTCGCGCCCGCGGTCGTGAGCGCCTGCTCGATCGAGACGAGGTTGCCGGCGCCGTAGTCGACGACGACGACCCGAGGCCCGCTCACCCGAGCGAGCCCTTCGTCGACGCGACGCCCGTCCGCCGCGGGTCCGGCTCGCAGGCGATCCGGAGCGCCCGGCCGAGCGCCTTGAACGCCGCCTCGCCGAGGTGGTGGTCGTTGCGCCCGGTGCCGCGGAGATGGAGCGTCGCGCCCGCGGTCCTGGCGAACGACTCGAGGGCGTGGTCCACGAGCTGGAGCGGGAGCTGGCCCGCACGCTCCGCCCGGAACGGCAGGTCGATGACGGCGTACGGCCGCCCGCCGATGTCGATGACCGCCGTCGCGACGCTCTCGTCCATCGGGACGCTGCTGTCGCCGAAGCGGCGGATCCCGGCACGGTCGCCGAGCGCCTCCGCGAACGCGGCGCCCAGCACGAGCGCGACGTCCTCGACGGTGTGGTGCTCGTCCACCTCGAGGTCGCCGGTCGCGCGGACCTCGAGGTCGAACAGGCCGTGATGCGCCAGCGAGCCCAGGAGGTGGTCGTAGAACCCGATGCCCGTGGCGATGTCGGCGCGCCCAGTGCCGTCGAGGTCGAGCGCGATCGTGATGTCGGTCTCGCGGGTGCGCCGGGCGACGCGGACGCGGCGGCCCTCGCGCTCCTGGACGTCGAGCGTGCCGAGCGGCGTGGTCATGCGTCGGTCTCCGGGCTTGGCGGGTGCGGGGATGGGCGGCAGGGTCGGGGCGATCTCCCACGCGGCCTCGATGAGCCGCTCGTTCTCGTCGGGGTCGCGGACGGTCACGCGGAGGCAATGGGCGAGCGGGTGGCCGTGCCCGAACGTCCGCGGCACGAGGCCGCGACCCATCAGGGCGAGCGCGGCCGCCTCCGAGCGCACGGCGGTCCCGAGGTCGAGCAGGACGAAGTTGGTCACGCTGGGCTGCGGGTCCCAGCCGACCTCGGCGAGGGCGGCGGCCAGCCTGGGCCGCTCCGCGAGCACACGGGCGACGTTCGCCTCCATGTCGGCCGTCTCGGTGAGTGCCCGGGCGACGACGGTGGCCGAGATCGTCCCGATCGAGCCCGGCGGGCGGTACAGCGCGATCCGCGCGAGCGTCTCCGGCGCCGCGACCGCGAACCCGACCCGGAGACCGGCCATCGCGTAGGCCTTCGAGGCCGTGCGCACGGCGACGACGTTCGGGTACCGGGTGCGGAGCGGGATCACCGACGCGTTGACGAACTCGCTGTACGCCTCGTCGACGACGACCGCCGGTGCGGGCCGTCCGTCCGCGGCCGCGTCCTCGGCGATCCCGGCGAGGAGACGCTCGATCGCGCCGTCGGGCTCGGCGCGGCCCGTCGGGTTGTTCGGGTTGCACACCCAGACGAGCGTCGCCTCACGCGCCGCCGCCCGGACGGCCGGGATGTCCATCGCCCAGCCCTCGGCCTTCGACAGGCGCGGGACGGCGATGACGCGGCCGCCCCGCTGCTCCGCGTGGATCCGGTACATCGCGTAGGTCGGGATCGAGATCACGGCGGCCTGGCCCGCCGGCAGGAACGCCTTGGTGCACATGTCGAGGATCTCGTCCGCGCCCGCGCCCGGGACGACCTCGTCGGGGGTGACGCCGTACCGCGCGGCGGCCGCGTCCACGAGGTGCCGGTAGTCGCCGGGCGGGTACTCGGACAGGCTCGTCTCGAAGCGGCCCGCGGCCAGCATCCCGGCGAGCATCGACGGCGGGGCGGGGGAGGTGTTGAGGTCGAACCGCAGGACCTGGCTGACCGGGATCCCGAAGCGCTCGGCGACACCCTCGTCGGTCGCCTCCCAGCTGTAGGAGGCGGGGTCCGTCGGCGACGTGACGGCGAACGGGCTGGGGCTCATGCGTCGTCTCCCTCGAAGCGGATCTCCACCGCGTCGCGGTGGGCGAGCAGGCCCTCCGCCTCTGCGAGGGTGCGGATCGCCGGGCGGAGCGTCGCGAGGCCCTCGCGCGTGATCCGCTGGACCTGGTTGTACTTGCCGAACGCCTCGACGGCGAGCGGCCCGCAGGCGCGCGCGAGCCCGCCGGTCGGGAGGACGTGGTTCGCGCCCGAGGCGTAGTCGCCCGCGCTCTCGGGGCTCCAGCGGCCGACGAAGATGGACCCGGCGTTGCGGACCCGCGCGACGACGTCCTCGAGGTCCTCCACGTCGATCGACAGGTGCTCCGGCCCGTACCCGTTGACGAAGTCGATGCCGGCGGCGATGTCGGCCACGAGCACGATCCGGCCGTGGTCGCCGAGCGCCCGCTCCAGGATCTCGCGGCGCGACGCCGTCGCGAGCAGCCGGCGGACCTCCGCCTCGACGGCATCGGCGAACGCGGCATCGGGCGTGACGAGGAGGGCAGGGGAGTCCGGGCCGTGCTCGGCCTGGGTGACGAGGTCGGCGGCGACGGTGCGCGGGTCCGCGGACGCGTCCGCGAGCACGAGCCCCTCGGACGGGCCGGCCGGCAGGTCGATGCCCACCTCGCCGACGATCTCGATCTTCGCGGCGGTCACCCACGCGGACCCGGGTCCGACGACGAGGTCGACCGGTGCGAGGCCCTCGTCGGGGAGGCCGTAGGCGAGTGCCCCGATCGCCTGGACGCCGCCCGCGACGAGCAGCGCGTCGACCTCCAGCAGCCCGGCCGCCCCGAGCAGGACCGGGTGCACGTTCCCGTCCCGGTCGGCGGGGCTCGCGACGACGATCGTGCCGACGCCCGCGACCCGCGCGGGGACGACGCCCATCACGAGCGAGCTCGGGTACGGCGCCTGGCCGCCGGGCGCGTAGACGCCCGCGCGAGCGACAGGCAGCCAGCGCCGCTCGATCTCGACGCCATCGACGATCGTCGTCCGGGTCGAGGCGACGGGTCGCTGGGACGCCGCAAACCGCTGCACGTTCGCGATCGCGACCTCGAGCGCATCACGCTCCGGGACGGGCAGGGCGTCGGCCGCCGCGAGCAGCTCGTCGCGGGTCAGGAGCAGCCGGCCGTCGGGCCGGCCGCCACCGAACCGGGCAGCAGCGTCGCGGACCGCGGCGGCACCACGCTCGCGGACGTCGGCCAGGATCACCCGGGTCGCCTCCCGCACCGCGGGGTCCGGGACGGCGCCGCGCCGGAACAGGGCATCGCGGGCGCGGACGGTCGCCGCGTCGGGGTCGCGCAGGTCGAGCCGCCGCAGGGTGAGCGCGGCCCCGGTCGAGGGGGTCACGGGAGGATCTTCTCGATCGGCAGCACGAGGATCCCCGACGCCCCGGCGGACTTGAGCTTCGGGAGGAGCCCCCACACCTCGTCCGCCCCGACGACCGAGTGGATCGCGATCATCCCCTGGTGCGCCAGTGGGATCACCGACGGCGACTCGAGACCCGGCAGGAGCCCCTCGAGCTCGCCGAGCTTCGTCGCCGGGGCGTTCATCATCAGGTACTTGCGGCCGCGCGCGGCGATCACCGAGCCGAGCATCGTCACGATCGCGTCGAGCTCGTCGACGCGCTGGGCGAGCGACGCCTCGTTGGTCACGAGGATCGCCTCCGACGCGAGGATGTCGCCGATGGCCCGCAGGCCGTTCATCTGGAGCGTCGAGCCGGTCGACACGAGGTCGACGATCGCGTCCGCGAGGCCCAGGCGCGGGGCGACCTCGACGGCGCCCGAGAGCGTGATCACGTCGACGGGGATGCCCTGGTCGGCGAAGAACGCCCGTGTCACGTTCGGGTGGGAGGTCGCGACGCGCACCCCGTTGAGGTCGGTGATCGTGTCGTAGGGGGCGTCGGCCGGCACCGCGGCGGTCAGCCGGCAGCGCCCGTAGCCGAGGTCACGGAGCCTGGGCAGGGCGACGCCGGACTCGGCGAGGATGTCGCCGCCGGTGATGCCCGCGTCGGCCACGCCGTCCGCGACGAACTCGACGACGTCGTTCGTCCGCACGAACAGGATGTCGAGCGGATGGTTGTCGACCCGCGACACGAGGCTTCGGTCGTGCGCCTCGAACACGAGGCCCGCATCCTTGAGCAGGGCCAGCGTGGACTCGAGCAGGCGGCCCTTGTTGGGGATGGCGAGCCGCAGTCGCTCCCTCATCGCCCGGTGCCGGAACGTGCCGGCCCGGCGGGGGAGGGCGTGGCGCCGTCGGCATCCTTGAGCCGCGCCAGTGCGCGACGGTAGCCGTCCTCGCCGTGGTTCAGCCAGGAGGCGATCCGGGTGATCGTCGCGGTGCTCGCCCCGGTCCGCTTCGAGATCTCGGCGTAGTGGAGGCCCTCGTCCAGCAGGCGCACCACCGCCCAGCGCTGGGCCATGTCGTGCAGCTCGCCGAGGGTGCACAGGTCGCGCAGGAATCGCTCGGCGTCATCGCGGTCGTCGAGGCGCAGAATGGCCTCGACGAGGGCGTCGGTCTCGGGGGTTCGCCATTGATCGGCCACGGGTGGGAGGTCCCTCCGAGCAGGTTGGCGGACCATGTCGAGGTGCCGCCGGATCGTATGCTAGCGTAGTAGCGTGCTAAAACGCTAACAACAGGGGACCCGGGTTGTCAACCAACGGCGCGTTCGAGCTGCTGCCGGCGATCGACCTGCGGGGCGGACAGGTGGTCCGGCTCCAGCAGGGGGACTTCGCGCGGGAGACCGCCTACGACGGCGATCCCGTCGCCGTCGCGTCCCGGTTCGCCGCACTCGGAGCGACGTGGCTCCACGTGGTGGACCTCGACGGGGCGCGGGCGGGGGAGCCGAGACAGCTGGAGCTCGCTGCCGCCATCGTCGCCGAGACGCACGGGCGGTCGCATGTCGAGGTCGGGGGCGGGCTGCGGACCGCGGTCGCCGTCGCGGGCGCGCTGGGGACCGGTGCCGCGCGCGTGGCCGTGGGCACCGCCGCGCTGCGGGATCCTGCGTTCGCGTCCGACCTCGTCAACCGCTACGGTCCGGAGCGGATCGTCGCCTCGATCGACATCCGTGACGGGTTCGCGCTCGGGGAGGGCTGGCGCGAGGGCGCGGCGGGCGTCCCGGCCGTCGAGGCGATCGAGACCCTCGCGGCGACGGGCATCGACACGTTCGAGGTGACCGCGATCGAGCGCGACGGCTCGCTCGAGGGCCCGGACCTCGCGCTCCTGCGGTCGTTGGTCGGGCTCGATCGCGGCCGGATCATCGCCTCGGGCGGCATCTCGTCGATCGAGGACGTGCTGGACGTCCAGGCGGCGGGCTGCGGCGGCGCGATCGTCGGCAAGGCGATCTACGAGGGTCACATCGACCTGGCCCGCCTCCTCGACACGCTGCGCGACGCGAACCGCTGAGTCGCCGGGCGTCGTCGGCGCCACCGCCTCACATGAGGACGTAGAACGCCCACGCGCCGTCGCCGCGGACGGTCATGAGGTACGTGCCAGCGACGACGCGGATGTCGCCCTCGCCGGGGCCTGTCTCGTCGAAGACGGTCGTCGGGCCGTCGGCCGTGTACGTCACGACGACGAACGCCGACGACCCCTTGTGCTCGATGTGCCAGGGCGTGACGCCGATCGAGCGGGGGTTCGATCCGGACGACGTCGTCACCCGTGCCGTCGAGCTTGCCGACGCCGTCCCAGCCGCGCGCCGCGCTCAGCGGCTCGATCGTCGCGCTCCAGGTACCGGTCGTCGTGACCCGGAGCGCGTCGACGGACCCGCCGGCGGGCTCGACCAGCAGGACCGTCCCGACATACCGGCCCGGCGCCTCGACGAGGCGCCCGATGCCCGTCCCGTCGGCCGCGAGCGTGTCGACGGTGAACGCGGCGTCGTCGGGATGCCTGAAGGCAACGATCGCGGGCGCGCCGTCGGGGATCGAGACCCGCGCCACGTCATTGCCCATGCCGCCGAGCTCGATCGCCTCGAACGCTGCCACGGCGGCAGGCGGGGCCGAGGATGGCGACGACGGCGAGGTGGCCGTGGCGGCGCAGCCGGCAAGGGCAGTCGCCAAGACCAGGACGACGGCCGCGCGGCGCACCGCGGTGCCCTGTTCCGGACCGGCGTCAGTGGCCTTCGGGATGCGCGGTCTTCCGGTGGGCGTCGATGATCTTGTCGGCGAGGTGCGACGGCACGTCCTCGTAGTGGTCGAGGACCGCGCTGAACGTCCCGCGTCCGCCGGTCAGCGACCGCAGCTCGGTGGCGTACGAGAACAGCTCCGCCTGGGGGACGTGGGCGTTGATGAGCTGCATCCCGTCCGCGAGGTCCATGCCGAGCACGCGGCCACGGCGGCCGTTGAGGTCGCGGTTGACCTCGCCCATGTACTGCTCGGGGATGTGGACCTCGACGGTCATGATCGGCTCGAGCAGGACGGGCTTCGCCTCGAGCACGCCATCCTTGAGCGCCATCGACGCGGCGATCTTGAACGAGAGCTCGTTGGAGTCCACCGGGTGGAACGAGCCGTCGTACAGCGTCGCCTTGAAGTCGACCAGCGGGAACCCCGCCAGCACGCCCTCGGCCGCGGTCTCGCGGATGCCCTTCTCGATGCCCGCGAAGAAGCCCTTGGGGACGGAGCCGCCGACGACCTTGTCCGCGAACTCCACGCCGGCCGCGGGGTTCGGCGCGAGCTCGATCCAGACGTCGCCGAACATCCCGTGGCCGCCGGTCTGCTTCTTGTACCGGCCGTGCGCCTTGGTCGTCCCGCGGATCGTCTCGCGGTAGGGGACCGTGGGCGTCCGGGTCATGATCGCGGCGCCGAACTTGCGCTTGAGGCGCTCGGTGATGACCGCGATCTGCGCCTCGCCGATGGCCCGCAGGATCTGCTCGCCCGTCTCGGACCGCTCGACGCGCGCCGTCGGCTCCTCCTCGAGCATCCGGGTCAGCGCCGGGCCCATCTTGTCGAGGTCGCCCTTGGACACGGGCTCGATCGCCACCTGGAGCGTCGGGTCCGGGAAGTCGATCGGCGCGAGGCGGAGGCCGGCATCGCGGGTCGTGAGCGTGTCGCCGGTCTCGGTGACGCCGAGCTTCGCGACCGCGCCGATCTCGCCGGCCCGGAGCTCGCCCGCGGGCTCCTGCTCCTTGCCGTGGAGGTAGAGCAGCTGGCCGATGCGCTCGTCCTCGCCCTTGGTCGAGTTGAAGACCGTGCCCTGGCTCTTGAGCGTGCCCGAGAGGACGCGGAGGTAGGTGAGCCGGCCGACGAACGGGTCGGCCGCGGTCTTGAACACGCGGACGAGGGCCTGCGACGAGCCAGCCTCGATCTCGACGTCCTTGCCCGCCTTGTCCGTCGCCGCGTACGGCCCCTCCTCCTCGGGGGAGGGGAGATAGCGCACGATCGCGTCCAGGAGGGCGTTGAGCCCGATGCCCTTCGTCGCCGATGCGACGAGGACCGGGGCGAGGATCGACTCCCGGACGCCCTTGTGGAGGCAGGCGTCGAGCTCGGCGTCGCTGATCTCCTGCTCTGAGAGGTACTTCTCGAACACGTCGTCGTCCGCCTCGGCGGCGGCCTCGAGGAGCTGGTCCCGGCGCATCGCGATCTCGTCGGCGAGCTCCGCGGGGATCGGGATCTCGACCTCGGAGCCGCCCTCCAACCGGTAGGCCTTGCGGTGGACGAGGTCGACGTAGCCGGTGAACGTGTCGGCGGCGCCAATGGCGATGTGGAGGGGCGCGATCTTGTTGCCGAACGAGGCCCGGAGCGCGTCGAGCGCGGCCGACGGGTTCGCGTTCTCGCGGTCGCACTTGTTGAGCACGAAGCACGCGGCCGTTCTCGTGGCACGCCCAGCCTTGACCCCTGCCTCGAGGCCCGAGTCGACGCCGCCAGACGCGTCGACCACGTACAGCGCGGCGTCGGCCGCGTGGAACCCCTGGAGCATCTCGGCAATGAAGTCGGGGTAGCCGGGGGTGTCGACGAGCGTGATCTCGTGCTCGCCGCGCTCGAACGTGCCGACCGCGAGGCTCAGCGAGCGGTGCTGCTTCTGCTCCTCGGGCTCGTAGTCGAGGTGTGCCGTGCCGTCGTCCACCTTGCCGAGCCTCGGAATCGCGCCGGCTCGGAAGAGCAGCTGCTCCGCGAGGGTCGTCTTGCCACTCCCGGCATGGCCGGCGAGCACGACGCTGCGGATGTGGGCGAGGTCGTGGCTCTTCAACGTCATCGCGCGCGGTACCTCTCGATGAGACCGCCGGACCGGGATCCCGGCCGTGGCGGGACGGTGGACGCTGGTGGCGAAGAACTGCGAAGCGGGCCCGCACAGCGGGGACCGGGGGCGCTCGAGGCGCCGGATGTCGAACCCTTTCGCTCGATGATAGTCGGTATACTCCCGCCCGATGTCAGGTCATTCCAAATGGTCCACGATCAAGCGCCAGAAGGGCGTCAACGACTCGAAGCGCAGCGCCATGTTCACCAAGGTCGCGCGCGAGATCGCGGTCGCCGCGCGCGCGGGCGGCGGTGACCCGGACGCCAACTACCGGCTCCGGCTGGCCATCGACAAGGCGCGCTCGATCAACATGCCCGCGGACAACATCAAGCGGTCGATCGAGAAGGCGACGGGCGGCGGCGAGGCCGAGCAGTTCGAGGAGATCGTCTACGAGGGCTACGGCCCCGGCGGCGTGGCGGTCCTCGTGGAGGCCGCGACCGACAACCGGAACCGCACCGCGGCAGAGGTCCGCTCGATCTTCACCAAGACCGGCGGCCAGCTCGCGAGCTCGGGCGCCGTGGCGTGGCAGTTCGAGGTACGCGGCGTGATCACCGTCGAGCGCGCCGGGGTGGACCCGGACGACGTCGCCCTGGCGGCCATCGACGCGGGCGCGGCCGACGTGGACACGGACGCGGACCCGATCGAGATCTACACGGAGCCGTCCGAGCTCTACGCGGTCCGCAAGGCGCTCGAGGACGCGGGCATCACGGTCGACGATTCCGAGTCCGCGATGATCGCCAAGCAGACCGTCAGCCTCGAGGTCGACCAGGTGCGCAAGGCCCTCCGCCTGATGGACCTGCTCGAGGACCTCGACGACGTGCAGCGCGTCACGAGCAACGTGGACATCCCCGAGGAAGTGCTCGCCGAGCTCGCCGGGTGATCATCCTCGGGATCGACCCCGGGACCGCCACGATGGGCTACGGCATCGTCGAGCGGACCGGTGGCAGCCTGCGGGCGGTCGACTACGGCGCGTTCACGACCTCCGCCGACCTCCCGCTGCCGGAGCGCCTCGCGGCGATCCACGCGTGCGTGGTCGAGCTCATCGAGACGCACCACCCGGATCTCGTCGCCGTGGAGCGGCTGTTCTTCTCGAAGAACGCGCAGAGCGCGTTCGGCGTGGGGCAGGCGCGCGGCGTCGTGCTCCTCGCGGCGGCCCAGGCGGGCATCGCGGTCCGGGAGGCCACCCCGAACGAGGTCAAGATGGGCGTGACCGGGTACGGCAACGCGGACAAGGACCAGGTCGGCAGGATGGTCGCCGTGATCCTCCAGCTCACCGAGGTGCCCACGCCCGACGACACGGCCGACGCGCTCGCGATCGCGATCTGCACCGCCAACGCCGAGCGGGCCGGCGACCGCCTCAACGGCGGCAGCGCCGGCGCCAAGGCAGGCGTCCTCGACCGCGCGGCCATCGCCCCGATCACCCGCGGCGAGACGCCCTACGAGCGGGCCGTCCGCGAGGCGCTCGCGGGCGAGTCGAAGGCCGCGAAGGCGGCCGCCGGAGCGAAGGGCCGGGGGTAGGCGCCCGATGATCGCGTCCGTCGAGGGCAGGGTCGGCGCGATCGCCGCGGATTCGCTCGTCATCGAGGTCGGCGGGATCGGCTACCGGGTGTTCACCGCCCCGGCGGTGCTCTCGATCGCGCCGCCCGGCTCCACGCTCAAGCTCCACACGTACCACCTCGTCCGCGAGGACCAGCAGGCGCTGTTCGGGTTCCGGACGGCGGAGGAGCTCGGGTTCTTCAACCTGCTGCTCACGGTCACCGGCGTCGGGCCCAAGGTCGCGCTGGCGATCGTCGGCTCGCGGCCGACGGCGGACCTCCAGCTCGCGATCCTCCAGCAGGACCAGGCGGTCCTCGTGTCGATCCCGGGGATCGGCAAGAAGCTCGCCGAGCGGATCATCTTCGAGCTCAAGGAGAAGGTCTCGGCGGCGGGCGTCGCCGCGGGCTCGTCCGCGGCCGTCTCGACGGCCTCCGAGGGCGAGGTCGTCGGCGCGCTCCAGGCGCTCGGGTACTCGCTGGGCGAGGCGCGCGAGGCGTCCCGGCTCGCGCTCAACGACGCGACCGTCGGCGCGGGCCTCGAGGAGCGCGTCAAGGCCGCACTCCGGACGCTGCTCCGCGACTGAGGGCCGGGCAGGCGCCGTGCGGATCGCGTTCGTCACCAACCCCGCCCTCGGCCATCTCCTCCCGCTCCTGCCGCTCGCGCTCGCGGCGCGTGACGCCGGCCACGACGTCGTGGTGATCGGCGGGGCGAGCGTCGCCGGTGCGGTCTCGCGGGTCGGTCTGCGGCACGTCGTCGCAGGGCCGCCGGACCTGCCGTCGGTCTTCGCCGCAATCCCGGAGCGTGCGGGCCTCACCGGGCGGCGCCTGGCCGCGGTCACCTGGGGCAAGGGGTTCGCCGGGATCCTCGCGCCTGCGCTCGCGTCGGCGACGCTCGAGCTGGCGCGCGAGTGGCGGCCGGACCTCGTGGTGCACGAGGACAGCGAGCAGGGCTCCTGGATCGCGGCGGAGCGGCTCGGGATCCCGCACGTCGCGCTCCAGGCGACGGCCTGGCGGGGCACGGGCCTCCGGCTGTCGGCAGAGCCGCTCAACCGGCTGCGGGCCTCGCTCGGGCTGCCGGACGACCCGGCCCTCGACCGCTGGCACCGCCACGGCTACCTCGGGACGCGGCCCGCCTCGCTCCTCAACCCGGCCGACCCGCCGCCGCCGACCACGGTCCCGATCCGGCCGGTCGCCCTGGACGACATCGCGGGGGCGGCGCCGGCGTGGCTGGACGCGCGCCCGACCGGTCGCAGTCGGGTCGTCGTGACGCTCGGGACGATGCTGCCCGGCCGGACGGACGTGCTCGGCGGGATCCTCGACGGCCTCGCTGCGCTCGACGGAACGGGCCTCGACATCGTCGCGACGGTCGGCCAGGAGCTGGACCCGACGGCGCTCGGCGACCGCGGGCCGGACGTCCACGTCGAGCGCTGGGTCCCGATGTCGCGGCTCCTCCCGACGGCCGACGCGCTGGTGTTCCACGGGGGCTCGGGGACGATGCTCGCCGCGCTCGCCGCCGGCGTGCCGCTCGTGCTGCTGCCGGTCGCCGCCGACCAGCCGGAGAACGCCGACCGGTGTGTCGACGCGGGCGTCGGCGTCGCGCTCAGCCCGTCGGAGCGCGACCCGGACGCCGTGGCAGGGGCGACACGGGCCGTCCTCGAGGACCCGGCCTACGGCAGCGCGGCCCGCCGGGTGGCCGGCGAGATCGCCGCGATGCCGGCACCCGAGGCGATCGTGCCCCGCCTCGAGGCGCTCGTCGCCGACGGCCCCGAGGGCGTGCTCCGCGCCTGAGCGCCCCTACCCGCCGAGGAGCGGGTCCCGCTCGAACGGGATCCCACGCAGGTGCTCGTCGAGGAACGAGAGGACCGTCCCGTACCAGAGCTTCGCGTTCTGCGGCTTGAGGACCCAGTGGTTCTCGTCCGGGAAGTACAGGAACCGGCCCGGGACGCCGAGGCGCTGCATGTCGGTCCACAGGATCAGGGCCTCGGAGATCGGGACCCGGTGGTCCTTCTCGCCGTGGATGACGAGCATCGGCGTCTTCGACTCGGCCATCGCCGCGAGGAACTCGCGCGGCGACCAGTCGAGGTACCCGGAGACGTCCTCGTACGGGTTGCCCATCTCGTGCTCCCAGGCCGGCCCGTGGTCGGTCGTCCCGTGGAACCCGACGAGCTCCCACAGCGATGCGTGGGTCACGATGCACTTGAAGCGGTCCGTGTGGCCCGCGACCCAGTTGGCCATGTAGCCGCCGTACGAGCCGCCCATGAGCGCGACGGTGTCGCCGTCGATGTCCGGGCGGGCGAGCGCGACGTCGGTCAGCGCGAGGATGTCCGTGTACGGGGTCCCGCCCCACTGGCCCCAGCCCCGATCGAGCATGTGCTGCCCGTAGCCGGTCGAGAGCGCCGGGTCGGGCATCAGGACCGCGTAGCCGCGCTCGACGAGGATGTGCGGGTTCCAGCGCCAGTGCCACGAGTTCCAGGTGCCGAGCGGGCCGCCGTGGACGAAGACGACGATCGGGGCGGGCGCGTCCGCGGTCGCGCTCGGCGGCCGCAGGAGCCAGGCGCCGATCGGGGTGCCGTCCTCGGCGGTCGTCGACAGCCGCTCGACGACGCCGTGCGCCGAGATCCCGCGCTCATCGATGCGATTGACGATCTCGGTCGGCGCCTGGTCCGGTGTCCGGGCGTCGAACCGGACGATGCGCGGCGGCGAGGCCATCGTCGACTGGAGGGCGTAGATCGTCGCGCCGTCAGGAGTCGGGCAGAGGTCGCTGACCGCGCCGGCCGCCGTGAGCCGCGTGACGGTGCCGTCGGGCAGGTCGACGCGGTAGGCGGAGTGGAGGCCCTCGTCGTCGGCCGTGAAGAACAGCGTCGATGCGTCCGCTCCCCAGACGAGGTGGTCCGGGCGGCGGTCGGTCGCGGCCGCGAGCGTCCGCTGGGCGCCGGTGTCGGCGTCGATCAGCACGAGCGTCATCCGCTCCGCCTCGGCGGGCGTCGCGTAGGTGAACCGGATCGCCGCGACGGACTTCCCGTCGGGCGAGATCATCGGCATGCCGTACGCCGCGTCGCCATGGGTCAGCGGCCGGCGCTCGCCCGTCGCCGTGTCGTAGCGCACCAGGTCGTCGAGCGTCTCCGGGAAGCTGTGGAACACGCGCTTCACCGCGACGACGAACGAGCCGTCGGGGCTGATGTCGGCGTCGGACTCGTCGAACGTGAAGCCCGTGACGTCCTCGTCGAGATCGCGCGAGCCCTCGATCCGCTCCTCGCCCTCCGGCACCGTCGCCGCGTACAGCCGGCGGAGGCGGGGACCCAGGTAGTGGTCCCAGTGGCGGATCGGGTAGTCCTCGAACAGCAGCGCCTCGACGCCCGCGTCCTTGCGGGCCTTCGTGCGCTCGGTGTCGCCCTCGAAGTCGCGCGCGCCGCGCTGGACGTTCGCGCCGAACACGAGCGCGTGCGTGTCCCTGGCGACCGCGATCCCGCACACGCCGCCCTCGGGTGCCACGAGCAGGCGTGCCTCGCCGCCCTCGGCCGGCAGGGCCCACAGGGCGTTGACCTTCTTGTCGGGGTCGGGCTTCGCGTCCGGGTCGGGGCGGGCGGACTCGAACAGCAGCGCGCCGTCGGGCAGGAACGCGATCCCGGCACCCTCGCCCGCGACGGACCGGGTCAGCCGGCGAGCGGGCGCCTTGTCGGCCGGGTCGACCTGCCAGAGCGAGCTCGTCATCTTGGTGCCGTCGGGGGCGACACCGCCGACGGAGACGACCAGCCGGCGGCCGTCCGGGCTCAGCCGGAGGGACGCGAGACGGGGGAGGCGAAGCATTGCGTCGATCGTGAACGGTTGGCTCATGGGGCCATATTCGCACCGTGCGCAGGCACCGCGGAAGGGCGTTCGCACAATACCGAACATCTGTACCAATACGCGTTCGAACCTGCTATATTCCGCGCGATGACCGACGACCCGTTGAGCCTCCTCGCGGCCGGCGCCTCAGACCTCGGCGAGCTCGCCGTGGAAGGGTCCCTGCGCCCGCGCACGCTCGACGAGTACATCGGCCAGCGCGAGGTCAAGGCGAGCCTCGACGTCCTGCTCCAGGCGGCCAAGCAGCGGGGAGAGGCAGCGGACCACGTCCTGCTCTACGGCCCGCCCGGCCTCGGCAAGACGACGCTCGCGACGATCATCGCGCGGGAGCTCGGCGTCAACGTGCGCTACACGAGCGGCCCGGCCGTCGAGCGGGCAGGGGACCTCGCCGCGATCCTCACCGCCCTCGACGAGCGGGACGTCCTGTTCATCGACGAGATCCACCGCCTCAACCGCGCCGTCGAGGAGATCCTCTACCCGGCGATGGAGGACTTCGCGCTCGACGTGATGATCGGCAAGGGTCCGAGCGCGCGCAGCCTGCGCCTGTCGCTCAAGCCGTTCACGGTCGTGGGCGCGACCACGCGTGCCGGGCGGATCAGCGGGCCGCTCCGGGACCGGTTCGGGATGACCTACCGGCTGGACTTCTACGGCGAGGACGACCTCACGGCCATCGTCCAGCGCTCGGCCGGCATCCTCGGCGTCGAGGTCGACGCCGACGCGTCGCGCCTCATCGCGAAGCGCGGGCGGGGGACGCCACGGATCGTCAACCGGCTGCTCCGCCGGGTCCGTGACCACGCCGAGGTGCACGGCGACGGGACGATCCACGTGGACGCCGTGATCGAGGCGATGAAGATCCTCGACATCGACGAGCTGGGCCTGGACACCACGGACCGCAAGCTGCTCGCCGCGATCATCCAGAAGTTCCAGTCCGGCCCGGTGGGCGTGCAGGCGCTGGCCGCCGTCCTCGCGGAGGAGCCGGAGACGATCGAGGACGTGTACGAGCCCTTCCTCCTGCGCCTCGGCTTCCTCGACCGGACGCCGCAGGGCCGCATCGCGACCGAGTCCGCGCGCGCGCACCTCGCGTCGCTCGGCTTCGAGATCCCGCCGCCCCGCCGCTCGGAGCCGGACATGCCCGCGCTCTGGGACGACGTCGTGACGCGGTGAGCACGGCCGCCGATGGAGCCGCTGGGACGCGTCCTGATCGTGGTGGGGCTGGTCATCGCCGCCGTGGGCCTGGTGATGGTCTTCGGCTCGCGGATCCCGGTGCTC
Source organism: uncultured Chloroflexia bacterium (assembly GCA_963768035.1). Taxonomy (GTDB): domain Bacteria; phylum Chloroflexota; class Limnocylindria; order Limnocylindrales; family CSP1-4; genus CAIXZV01. Next base: position 55,953 of record CAVYGJ010000007.1, on the reverse strand, counting down.
GGCCACCTGCCGGGCGACATAACGATCAAGGGCGACAACGTGACGGTGTTCATCCCGCTCGGGACGATGCTCGTCGTCTCGATCCTCGCGTCGCTTGTCCTCTCGCTGCTCAACCGACGCTGACGTGACCGGCGCCGCCACCTTCGAGCTCCTCGCGCCGCCGCCGTCCGACGGGTCGACGCGCGCCCGCCTCGGCCGGCTGACGCTGCCGCACGGGGTCGTCGAGACGCCGCAGTTCATGCCGGTCGGCACGAACGCCACGGTCAAGGCGCTCCATCCCGACGAGGTGCGCGCGGCCGGCGCGACGATCCTGCTCGCGAACACGTACCACCTCTACCTCCGGCCCGGTCACGAGCGGATCGAGCGGCTGGGCGGCCTGCACACGTTCATGGGCTGGGACGGGCCGATCCTCACCGACTCGGGCGGGTTCCAGGTCGTCTCGCTCGGGGACCTCCGGGTCATCGACGACGACGGCGTGACCTTCAAGAGCCATCTCGACGGGTCGATCCACCGGTTCACGCCGGAGCACTCGATCCAGGTCCAGCAGGCGCTTGGGCCCGGACATCGCGGTCGCGTTCGACCAGCCGGTGTTCCCGAGCTCGTCGCGGGCGGTCGTCCGCGACGCCATGGACCGGACCCACCGCTGGGCGGAGCGGTCCCTCGCCGCGCACACCCGGACGGACCAGGCGCTGTTCGGGATCGTGCAGGGCGGGCTCGACCCCGGGATGCGGGCGGAGTCGGCGCGGTTCATCGCGTCGCTGCCGTTCGACGGGATCAACATCGGCGGCCTCGCCGGCGACGAGACGCCCGAGGAGCGCAACGCGACGCTCGACGCCACGGTTGCCCACCTCGACGGCGACCCGCGGGTCCGCTACCTCATGGGCCTCGGCTCGCCGCTTGACCTCCTGGAGGCCGTCCACCGCGGCATCGACCTGTTCGATTCGGTGCTGCCGGCGAGGGTCGCGCGAAACGGGCAGCTGTGGATCCCCGGCGGCCGCCTCAACCTCCGCAACGAGCAGTACCGGGACGACCCGCGGCCGGTCCAGGAGGACTGTCCGTGCCCGCTCTGCACGCGGTTCTCGAGGGCCTATCTGAGCCACCTGTTCAGGGCGAAGGAGATGCTCGCGTACCGGCTCGCGACTTGTCACAACCTCACCTTCACCCTAGACTTCATGGACCGAATCCGGGCTGCGATCCGCGCCGGAACCTTCCCCTCCGAGCTGCCGGAATTGCGCTCACGCGCCGTCCGGATGAGTGGTGGTGAAGGCGCCGCAAAGCCCGCGTGAAGTCCATGTCACTACCGTCGATGCACGTGGAGGCGAGCGATGGGTTCACGAGACCGCCCCGCGAAGGAAGTCAAGAAGAAGCCCAAGGACAAGTCCACCCAGCAGAAGCTGGCGCCGATGTCCGAATCTCCGCAGCAGGCGGAGCTCATCCGGAAGCAGCGCAAGCCACGTTGGAACGAGGAGTCCGGCGAGGGCTGACACGCCGAACGGGCGGGGACCGGGTCCCGCTCCGTCGGACCGGCTGATGCCGCCAGGAGCGAGGACACGATGACGATCACCGGCAAGGACATGGACACCCGCAACGGCGGGACCGACAAGGCGCTCGCGGAGCGGGGTCGAGCCGTCGACGCCGCCATCCTCGCGATCGAGAAGCAGTTCGGACGCGGCTCGATCATGAAGCTCGGGTCCGCCGAGCGCCAGGCGGTCGATTCGATCCCCACGGGCAGCATCGCCCTCGACCTCGCGCTGGGCGTCGGCGGCATCCCGCGCGGGCGGATCACCGAGATCTTCGGCCCCGAGTCGTCGGGCAAGACGACCGTCTGCCAGCACGTGATCGCCGAGGCGCAGCGGCGCGGCGGGATCGCGGCCTTCATCGACGTCGAGCACGCGCTGGACCCGGGCTATGCCCGCGCCTGCGGCGTCAACGTCGACGAGCTCCTCGTGTCGCAGCCGGACACCGGCGAGCAGGCGCTCGAGATCACCGAGACCCTGATCCGCTCCGGCGGCGTGGACATCGTCGTGCTCGACTCCGTGGCGGCCCTCGTGCCGCGGGCGGAGATCGAGGGCGAGATGGGCGACAGCTTCGTGGGCATCCAGGCCCGGCTCATGAGCCAGGCCCTGCGCAAGCTCACGGGCGCCGTCTCGCGGTCGAACACGGCGCTCGTGTTCACGAACCAGCTGCGCGAGAAGATCGGCGTGATGTTCGGCAACCCCGAGACCACGCCCGGCGGCCGCGCGCTCAAGTTCTACGCGTCCGTGCGGCTCGACATCCGCCGCGTCGAGACGATCAAGACCGGCACCGAGTCGGTCGGCAACCGCGTCCGCGTCAAGGTCGTGAAGAACAAGGTGTCGCCGCCGTTCCGCGTCGCCGAGTTCGACGTGATGTACGGCGAGGGCATCAGCACCGAGGGTGGCCTCCTCGACGTCGGCGTCGCGATGGACGTCGTGACGAAGACGGGCGCCTGGTTCACGTTCGGTGAGACGCGCCTCGGCCAGGGCCGCGAGGCCTCGAAGGAGTTCCTCAAGACGAACGTCGACGTCGCCACGGAGATCGATCGCCGGATCCGCGGCAAGATGTCCGAGGTCGCGCTGCCGGTCGAGGGAATCGCAGAGGCCGAGTAGCCGCGGGCGGCGGGGGCCGCGACCATGGACGACGTACGGGCGCCGGGTTCCGGCGCCCGTCCTCGTGCTCGGAAGCCGACGCCGGCCGAGCGCCGCGAGACGCGATCGCAGGTCGATGATCCGGCCGCGGTCCTCGAGTCCGGCGCACGCTTCCTCGAGGCGAGGCCGCGGTCCGTCGCGGAGGTCCGCCGCAAGCTCACCCGGCTCGGGTACCGGCCGGACCTCGTCGCGGGGGCCGTGGACCGGCTCACCGAGCTCGGGTTCCTCGACGACGAGGCGTTCGCGCGCGCCTGGGTGGAGTCCCGCGACCGCTCGAAGCCGCGGGGCGAGCACGCCCTGCGGCGAGAGCTCGGCCTCAAGGGCGTGGACCGGTCGATCGTCGATGCCGTCCTCGGCGACCGCCGGGACGACGCGACCGCCGCGGCCGTGGGGCTCGATGAGCCACCCGTGAGCCCCGACGACGCGGCGGCCGAGCGACTCCTGCGTCGAAAGCTCGCCCCGATCCTGCGCGAGACGGACCCGCGTCGCCGCGACCAGCGTGCCTACGCGCTCCTGGCACGCAACGGGTTCGGGCCCGACGTGTGCGGCGCCGTCAGCAGGCGCGTGCTCGCGGACGTCGACGTCCCGGATGTCGCTGGAGATGACGACGCCGGGTTCGGGCTCACGGAGATCTGAGCGGCGACCTCGTGCGCGGCCTGGTCACCCGGCGCGGCGAAGCCACAGGATCACCGCGAGGACACGCCGGTGGTCCGCGCCCACCGACTCGATCCCGAGCTTCCCGAGGATCTGGGTCACGTGGTACTCGACGGTCTTGTCCTCGATCCCGAGCTGCTCCGCGATGCCCCGGTTGGAGCGTCCCTCGGCCATCGCGCCGAGCACCTCTCGTTCGCGGCCGGTCAGCTCGTCGAGCGGGTCGTGTGCCCGCCGGCGGCCGAGCAGCCGGGCGATGATCTCCGGGTCGATCACGACGCCCCCGGCGACGAGGCGGTGGAGCGCGTCGATGAGGATGTCGATGCGCGTCACCCGGTCCTTGAGGAGGTACCCGATGCTCCGGGGGTCATCGCGCAGGAGGTCGACGGCGATCGACGTCTCCACGTGGTGGGACAGCAGGAGCAGCGCGACCGCCGGCCACGTCGCACGGATCGTCGAGGCGGCCTCGAGGCCCTCGACGGTGTGGGACGGTGGCATCCGGATGTCGATGATCGCGAGGTCCGGCCGCTCCCGGTCGACGAGCGCCAGCAGGCCCGCGACGTCCTGCGCCTGGCCGACGACCTCGATCCCCCGGGCCACGAGCGCCTCGGCGAGGCTCTCTCGCAGCAGCGCCTGGTCGTCCGCCAGCACGACCCTCACGCGGCGGTCACCGGCAGCAGGCCGACGATCACGGTGCCCCCGCCAACCGGGCTGACGACCTCGAGGGTGCCGCCGAGGGCCGCCAGTCGGTCGGCGAGGCCGCCAAGACCCGTCCCGGCTCGCGGGTCGGCACCGCCGACCCCGTCGTCGCTGACCGCGATGCGGAGCCGTCCGTCGACGACGCTCGCGGACACCTCGGCACGGGAGGCGCCGGCGTGTCGGACCGCGTTCGTGATGGCCTCGGCCACGACGAAGTAGGCGGCCACCTCGATACCCGCGGGCCAGCGTCCCTCGGGGACGTCCACGCTGACCGGGATGGGCGTGCGCTCGGCGAGCGCCTCGACGGCCGAGGCGAGCCCGCCCTGGACGACCGCCGTGGGATGGATGCCGCGTGCGAGGTCGCGCAGCTCCGCGAGCGCCTCGTCGAGCTCGTCCGCCGCGGCGTCGACTGCATGCCCCTCGTCGGGGTCGTTGGCGTTCGCCGCGAGCACCCGGAGCCGCAGCGCGAGCGCGACGAGCCGCTGCTGCGCGCCGTCGTGCAGGTTGCGCTCGATCCGTTCACGCTCGGCGTCCGACGCCTCGATGATCCTCGAGCGCGACGCCCGCACCTCCGCGAGCTGGCCCTGCACGGTCGCCGCCAGCCGGCGGTTCTCGAGCGCGAGCCGGGTCGCCGCGGCGACCGAGCGGAGCAGCCCGGGGTTGGCCTCGAGGCCCTCGTCGTGGATGAGGACCGCGAGCAGATCGCCATCGGCCTCGATCCGCGTCATGCGCCGATGGCGATCCGGTGGAGCGACCAGCTGTCCGCGCACGTCGACGAGCTGCCCGTCGGCGTCCGGGATCGCGAGGACGAGCGACGGGTCGCCGGCCGCGCGCGCGACCGCATCCGCGAGCTCCTCGTCCGCCGGATCTGTCCCCAGTCGCACGACGAGATCGCCGACCGACGCCTGGTCGATGCGCGCCCGCAGGACGCCGGCGCCGAGCGCGATGGGCACGAGCATCGGCAGGACGTCGAACAGGAGCGCCGCCGGGTGGTCGCCGACCGCCACATCGAGGACCGCCTTGCCCACTGTCGCAATTGCCATCACGCCGGCCGCTGCCCACAGGGGAGTCAGCGCCCGCCGAGTCGAAGGCGACGCATTCCACCAACGCTGGACGAGGCGCACCCCGACGAGCGCCCACAGGATGCCGCCCAGCGACGCGGCGGTGGCGAACGCGGGGGCCAGATTGACCCCCACGTCGATGCGGAAGGGGTTCGCCGGGCAGACGGCAGGCACGCAGCGTGTCGGGTCGAGCTGCGTCACCAGCCCGACGCCGGTGAGCACGACCCATGCGAGGGCGACGACCGCGAGCACCCGGTCCACGCGGTGCTCGAGCCGGTCACCGGGATAGGCGAGGACGAGCACGCCGAGGCCCACGAGCCACAGGCCGGGAAGCGCCATCCCGAGGTGATGGAGCAGCGGGACGGCGGACGCCGAGAGGTTGCCGATGAAGAACGCGAGCCCGGTCGCATACATGAGCAGGCCGACCCGCATGCCGGGTCGCGAGTCCCAGACGACGATGCCGACGAGCAGGAAGCTCAGGCCGATCAGCGCGTCCGTCACGAGCTCGAGCTGGGACGGGTGGGCGTCCGGGCTCCAGTGCGAGGCCGAGAGCAGCTCTGCGCCGATGGCGACGACGAACGCGACCGTCGTGAGGGCGATCACATGGCCCCGCGTCAGGCCATCGGCCGCGGGGAGGGGAGCGGGCGTGCCCAGGTCAGGCAGCGGCAGCACCGGGGAGACGCCGTCGGGTACAGACGCCGCCGTCGGCAGGCCGCTCACCCGAGCAACGCGTCCATCGCGGATGCGGAGAGGCTGGCCTTCTGGATGAACCCCTTCGCGCCCGAGCGTGCGACGCGATCGCCGTAGTCCGAGGCATCCCTCGTGGAGACGAGGACGACCGCCGGTGGCATCGGCTCGGCGAGCAGGCGGTCGAGGACCGCGAAGCCGTCCGAGTCGGGGAGCACGACGTCGAGCAGCACGACGTCGGGCCGCAGGCGCGTCGCGGCGAGCAGGCCGGACGCCGCGTCGGCGGCCTCCCCGACGACCTCGAACGCGCCACGCTCGAGCACCATCCGGGCTCCGCTGCGGAACCCGGCGTGGTCGTCGATCACGAGGACGCTTCGCACCATCTGGCCCATCGTGCACGGTCGCGCAAGTGCCGTCCCCAGGGACAGCCCCGGGATTGGTCTCCGTTCGCCCGGGTCTGGCCCGGATGGCGCCTGCGCGCAAGCCATCGATCGTGGCGCTGCAGGCGGCACATCCCTGAACTGCTGGACCCGCCGCCACGACCTGCAGGAGCTGCCATGAACGCGTCCCTCGTCCGTCGGTGGGCACTCGTCGTCGCCGTCGGGTCCGCCCTCGTCCTCGCCTGGCACGGGGCGATCGACGCCGCACTGATCGTGCCCGCGCCACCCGACTTCGTTCCCCACCAGGCGATCGACGAGGCGTTTGTCGCGCGTTTCGTCTGGCTGCGCGGGATCGCGACGCACGACCTGGGCGTGCGCATCCTCGCGGCCGTCTCGTTCCTGGCCCTCGCCGGCCTGGGCCGCGCGCTCATCTCGCGAAGCCACGAGAGCGGCCTCGCCGCCGAGGACACGTCGTCGTCGATGGCTCCGGCAGGGCGGCTGCTCGTCGTCGCCGGCCTCGTGGGCGCGATCGGCCAGCTCATCGAGCTCGGTGGGCATGACGCGGCGATCGAGGCTTCGAAGTCGGCCGCGCCCGTGACGTCGGTCATGTTGAACCTGTTCTTCTTCGATCAGGTGGGCGCTGCGATGGCCGCGGCCACCTGGGCCGTCTTCGGGACCGCGGCGCTGCTCGGCGCGTTCGCGACCCGCGGATGGCTCGCGATCCCCGGCGTCGTCCTCGGCGCCGCGCTCCTGGTGATCGCCGCGTCGTGGTGGATCGACGATCCCGCAGACCTCTCCACCTCGCTGCTCACCCTCGCCGGCCTCGTCCTCATCCCGGTCTGGGCGCTGAGCCTCGACCGCGCACCCGTCCGGCGGCCGGTATTCGCGGCTCCGGTCGGGCCTCGTACGACCGAATCGGACGGCTCGCCGGACGGCCTGCAGGCCTAGCCGCCGAGCCACATTGCGGGCGACCCGATCACCAGTGCCGTAGTACCCTCTCCGGATAACCGGATGCGGACCGCTGAGGCCGCTTCCGGGCGAGCCGCAGCGCCGGCTGAGAGCGGTCAGAGCGATCAAGCCTGACCGTTCCCGAAGCCCAAGCGAACCCCGGCGCTGCGTCGCCCGACACCGATTTCTTGCTAAACGCCTCCGGCGCATCCACCCCGCCGGAGGGGAGGAACCGAAGATGGAACCGATCGTCGTACTCGCGGCGCTGGTCGCCGCGTTCGTCGGCGTGGCCGTGGGATTCGTCGCCCGCGGCCTCCTGGCGAGCCAGACCATCAAGGCCGCACAGGACAAGGCCGCGCGCATCGTCGCCGAGGCCCGGACGCAGCAGAAGGACATGATCCTCGAGGCGAAGGACGAGAAGCTTCGCCAGTCGCGCGAGGCAGAGGAAGAGGCGCGCCTCAAGCGCGGCGAGCTCCAGAACCTCGAGCGCCGCCTCCTCTCGCGTGACGAGCAGCTCGACCAGCGCGCCGACATGCTCGAGGAGAAGAGCCGCAAGATCACCGACCGCGAGCGCGACCTCGAGCACGAGCGCGAGTCGGTCACCAAGCTCAGCCCAGGAGCGGGTCGCGGCCCTGGAGCAGGTCTCCGGGATGTCCGCCGAGGACGCGAAGGGCGTGCTCCTCGAGGCCATCCGCGAGGAGGCCGAGCACGACGCCGTCAAGCTCGCGCGCTCCATCGAGCGCCGGGCCCGCGACGAGGCCCAGGAGAAGGCGCGCGAGATCATCGTCACCGCGATGCAGCGCGTCGCCGCGGACCACACGGCCGAGCACACGGTCACCGTGGTCCACCTGCCCAGCGACGAGATGAAGGGCCGGATCATCGGCCGCGAGGGCCGCAACATCCGGGCCCTCGAGCAGGCGACGGGCGTCGACCTGATCATCGACGACACCCCCGAGACCGTCGTGCTGTCGGGCTTCGACCCGGTCCGCCGCGAGGTCGCTCGCGTCGCCCTCGGCAAGCTGATCGCCGACGGCCGCATCCACCCCGGCCGGATCGAGGAGGTCGTCAACAAGGCCCGCGCGGAGGTCGACCTGATCATCCGCCAGGCCGGCGAGCAGGCCTGCTACGAGGCCGGGCGTCCCCGGGCTCCCGTCGGACCTCGTCAAGCTCCTCGGCCGGCTCAAGTACCGCACACGTCGTACGGGCAGAACGTGCTGCTCCACAGCGTCGAGACGAGCCACGTCGCGGCGATCATCGCGGCGGAGCTCGGAGCCGACATCCAGGCGGCCAAGATCGGCGGCCTGCTCCACGACATCGGCAAGGCCGTCGATCACGAGGTCGAGGGCCCGCACGCGGCGATCGGCGCGGCGATCGCCCAGAAGCACTCGATGCCGTTCAAGGTCGTGAACGGGATCGCCGCCCACCACCAGGAGGTCGAGTTCGCCTGCATCGAGGCGCCGATCGTCCAGGTCGCCGACGCCATCAGCGCGTCCCGGCCGGGTGCCCGCGGCGAGACGATGGACACGTACGTCAAGCGGCTCGAGGATCTCCAGGGGATCGCCGAGAGCTTCGCCGGCGTGGAGCGGTCGTTCGCGGTCCAGGCCGGGCGCGAGGTCCGGATCCTCGTCCGCCCCGAGGAGATCGACGACCTCACGGCGACCCGGCTCGCCCGCGACATCGTGAAGAAGATCGAGGACAACCTCACGTACCCGGGCCAGATCAAGGTCACGGTCATCCGCGAGACGCGGGCGGTCGAGTACGCGAAGTGACCGGGGGGTCCGCGCGCGGGGCGGGTAGCGCCCCTTGAGCCGCGAACGATCCGGGCTCGGCAACCCGGCGAACGGGAACGCGCCGCGGCCCGCGGGCGCCTGCCGGATCCTCATGATCGGCGACATCATCGGCAAGCCGGGGCGGATCGCCATCGAGCGCGAGCTCGCCGGGATCCGCGACGAGCGGGGCATCGACTTCGTCACGGCCAACGGCGAGAACGTGGCCGGCGGGATGGGGCTCACCGTCTCCACCGCCGAGGCCCTGTTCGGGGCCGGCGTCGACGTGATCACGTCGGGCAACCACATCTGGGACAAGCGCGAGATCTACCCCTACCTCGACACGAACGACCGCGTGCTGCGGCCCCACAACTACGGCACCCACAACGTGCCGGGCCGGGGCTGGGGCACGTACGAGGCGCTCGACGGGTCCGAGATCGCCGTGATCAACCTCCAGGGCCGCACGTACATGCAGCAGATCGACAACCCGTTCACGGACGCCGACCGGCTGCTCGACGAGGCCTCCGAGCCGCTGCCGCCGATCCGGATCGTGGACTTCCACTGCGAGCTCACGTCCGAGAAGAACGCGCTCGGGCTGTACCTCGACGGCCGGGTCAGCGTCGTCGTGGGGACGCACACCCACATCGTCACGGGCGACGAGCGGATCCTGCCCAAGGGCACCGCCTACCAGACCGACCTCGGCATGACCGGGCCCGTGTGGAGCGTCATCGGCTTCAACCCGGACACCGTGCTGCCGCGCTTCGTCAACGCGCTGCCGACCCGGTTCGAGGTCGGCGACGGGCCGGTGGTCCTCAACGCCTGCCAGGTGGACGTGGACCCGGCGACCGGCCGCGCGCTGCAGATCGAGCGGATCCAGCGCCTCGTCGAGGTCTGAGGGGTGACGACGCCCGGATCCGCGCGCCACGCCCCGCGTCCCGACGACGCCGAGCCGTTCATCCCGGGCGATGCGGTCGCGGACGTCCACGCACACTCGACCCGCTCCGACGGGGTCCTCGAGCCCGCCGAGCTCGTTCGCCAGGCGTACGAGGCGGGCGTCCGCCTGTTCGCGCTCGCGGACCACGACAACCTCGCCGGCTACCGTGAGCTCGTCGCGCCCGGCGCCGCGCCGCTGCCCGCTGATCTCGCGCTCGTGCCGGCGGTCGAGATCAACGCGATCACGCGTGGCCTCGGCCTCGAGCTCGCCGAGGGCGAGCTGCACGTGCTGGGGATCGGCGTGGACCCCGGCGACGCGACCTTCGAGGCGGCCCTGGCCGCCCAGCGTGGCGCCCGCCGAGCACGCTTCTTCGCGACGGTCGACCTCCTGCGGTCGATCGGCAAGCCGATCGACGCCCAGGTCGCGGAGCTGCCACTCGACGGCGACGACGCCCTCGGCCGCCCGACGGTCGCGCGTGCGCTCATGAAGGCCGGCTTCGCCGAGAGCGTCGAGGACGCGTTCCGCCGGCTCCTCAGCCACGGCAAGCCGGGCTACGTCCCGCGCACCGGGCTCGGGCCGGTCGAGGCGATCCACGCGATCCGCGCCGCGGGTGGGCTGGCCTCCATCGCGCACTTCTGGGAGGCGCCCAACCGGATCTCGCTCCTGCGCGACCTCATCGGCGAGGGCCTGAACGGGCTCGAGAGCCACCACCGCTCGTTCGACGAGGAGACGCGCGCCAAGGTGGGGGAGACGGCCCGGGCGCTGGGCCTCGTCGAGACCGGTGGGACCGACTATCACGGCGACCTCGGCCCGTATGCCGAGGCCCATGCCGGCCTCGTGATGCCCGACGCGCTCGTCGCCGGGCTCCGGGCCGCGCTGGGCCGCTGAGCGGCGGGCCGGAGTACCATCACCGACCGCATGACCACGCGCAGCCTGCCCGTCCTCGACATCGCGCCCCCGGTGACCGGCCCGGCCGGCCCCCGGGATCCGTTCGCGCCCGACGACGAGCGCCTCGCCGAGTTCCGGCCCGAGGCGCGCGCCCTCCCCCCGTTCTTCGTCTGGACGCTCGGCTGCCAGATGAACAAGAGCGACTCCGAGGAGATGGCCGGCCGGCTGCTCGCCGCAGGGTGCCCCGAGGCGCCGTCGATGGAGACCGCCGACGTCGTCGTGATCAACACCTGCGCGATCCGCGAGGCGGCCGAGGCCAAGGTCATCGGGCGCCAGGGCCATCTCAACCGGCTCAAGGCCGCGAACCCCTCGCTGCGGGTCGTGATGACCGGCTGCTCCGTCCGGGAGTCGAACCGGGCCGGCCTCAAGCGGCGCTATCCGGCCGTGGACGTCTTCCTGCGCCCCGACGAGGAGCCGGAGCTCGTCGACCGCCTCGGCCTCGCCTCCGCCCAGGCGCCGGTCGGCGCGTCGGCGCAGACGAGCGCGCTCACGACCGTCAAGGGCCTCGAGGTCTCCGACGCGACGCACCTCGTCCGCGCACGTGCCGACGCGATCGCGGGTGGCGCCGTCCTGCGCGGGAGCGCGATCTCCGCCTGGCTCCCGATCATCTACGGCTGCGACAAGACGTGCACCTACTGCATCGTCCCGTTCAGCCGCGGTCCCGAGCGGAGCCGCCCGTTCGACGAGATCGTCGACGAGGCCCGGGCCCTCGGCGCGCAGGGCTACCGCGAGGTCACGCTCCTCGGGCAGAACGTCAACTCCTACGGCCACGACCTCGGGCCCGAGCCGCGGTTCGCGCACGTCGTCACCGAGCGCACCGTCGGCCGGCACCAGGACCGCACCGAGCGCCCGGACCTGGCCGAGCTCATCCGCGCCGTCGACGGGCTGCGTGCCGCCGGACGGCGCGCGCCGCGATCCCGCGCCTCCGGTTCGTGACCTCCCACCCGTGGGACCTGTCGGACCGGCTCATCGAGGCGATGCGCGACTGCCCGTCCGTCTGCGAGGCCCTCCACCTGCCGGTCCAGAGCGGGTCCGACTCGATGCTCCGCCGGATGGGCCGCCAGTACACGATCGAGCACTACCTCGAGCGCCTCGCGCGCATTCGCGAGGCGGTCCCGGGGCTCGCGCTCTCGACCGACGTCATCGTGGGGTTCTGCGGCGAGACCGACGCGCGAGTACGAGGCGACGCTCCGGCTGCTCGAGACCGTCCGCTACGACCAGGTCTTCGCGGCCGCGTACAGCGAGCGGCCCGGCACGCCGGCCACGAAGCTTGCCGACGACGTGCCGGCCGACGTGAAGCGCCGCCGCCTCGTGGGCCTGCTGGACCTCCAGGAGGGGATCGGGCTCGAGCGCAACCGGTCGTGGGTCGGGCGCGACACCGAGGTCCTCGTGGACACCGTCGTGCCCCCCAAGCTGCACGACCACGAGGACGAGGTCGCCGAGGGCGCCGCGGAGTCGCGGGACGCGTTCGCCCGGCTCCCCGAGGGCGTCGTCCACCTCGCCGGGCGGTCGCGCGAGAACAAGCTCGTGCATGTCGCGGGCTCGCCCGACCTCGTCGGGTGCCTCGTCCGCGTGCGGGTCGAGCACGCGGGCCCGTACGCGCTGCGCGGGACGCTCGCCTGAGCGACAGGCACGACCCATGACCGCGACGCCGGCGCCGCTCGTCGTCATCGGCGGGCCGACCGCGACCGGCAAGACGGGTCTCGCCATCGCGCTGGCCGAGGGCCTCCACGCGCGGGGGATCCCGGCCGAGATCGTGAGCGCCGACTCGCGCCAGGTCTACCGGGGGCTCGACATCGGGACGGCGAAGGCGACGCTGGCGGAACAGGCCCGGGTCGTCCACCACGGGATCGACCTCGTCGAGCCCGACGTGGCGTACTCGGTCGCCGACTTCCGCGCCCACGCGCTGGCCGCGCTCGAGTCGATGGGGGAGCGGGGTGGCGTCGGGATCCTCGCCGGCGGGACCGGCTTCTGGCTGCGGGCCGTGACCGCGGGGATCGACACGGACGCGCTCCCGCACGACGCGGACGTGCGCGCGGCGATCGAGGAACGACTGGCGCGCGACGGCGTCGAGGCGTCGGCGGAGGCGCTCACGGCGCTCGCCCCGACCCTGGCCGCGCGGACGGACCTGCGCAACCCGCGCCGTGTCGCGCGCGCCCTCGAGATCGCGACGATCCGCGGTGACGCGCCGCTGCCCGACCCGGTCGGCTACGGGGCGCCGATCCTCGGCGTCCAGCTCGTCGTCGAGGCCGGCGAGCACCGGCGGCGCATCGCGGAGCGAGCCCGGGCCCAGTTCGACGCGGGTCTCGTGGACGAGGCGCGCGCGCTCCGCGAGCGCTTCGATCCGACCCTTCCGTCGCTCAGCTCGATCGGCTACCGCGAGAGCTGGGCGTACCTCGACGGCGAGTGCACGCTCGACGAGGCGGTGGCGGCCGACGCGCAACGGAACGTGCAGTTCGCCCGCCGCCAGGCGACCTGGTTCCGCCGCGAGCCGGCCCGCACGACGGGCAACCCTCGGGCCGCGCATCGACCGGTTCCTCGCTCGCTCGACGCCTGACCCGCGGCGCGTCACAGATTGCGCCCGGCCGCCCCTCTGCGGATGTCGCCCGCTGGCGCCGACACGGCGGTGTCCCGATGCCGCACTGGAGGACGGTCATGAAGCGTCTCGCTGTCCGCTCGGCGGCTCGTCCGCCGTCACCGCGGCCCGGCCGCCGCGCGGCCGCCCTACGGTGCCGCGGAGCGTCCGGCTATTCCCGGTCTACGACGGTGGCGGGTACAGCGCAGCCTTCGACGCCTGGGCGCAGAGCGTGGGCTTCGCGGACGGCGCGGCCGTCGAAGCCTTCGTGCGCGGGGCGCAGTGGGACGTGATCGACAAGAACGGCAGCGGCTACGCGTGCATGAAGAACCTGCCGAACACGCCCGGCCTGCCCGGCTTCATCTTCGAGGGCGTGGACGACAACGCCAGGATGAGGTGACGCCGGCTGCTCCCGGCTTGCGTCTCGTCTCGGGCGCCCGCGCTCGTCTCAACCCGGCGCGGGTCGGGACCGGCCGCGGGTATGCTGTACCTGCCATGGCACCCCGAGAGACGATCGACCTTGCCCCGCCCGTCGAGAAGGCATTCCTGCTCGCCGTCGACACCGGCGACGACGAGGGCTGGAGCGCGGACGACAGCCTGACCGAGCTCGCCGCGCTGGCGACCACGGCGGGCGCGGACGTCGTGGGCGCCGAGTGGCAGAACCGCCGCCACGTCGATCCCAACTGGTACGTGGGCAAGGGCAAGGCCGAGGAGCTGCTCCAGGCGAAGAGCGAGACCGGCTTCGACATCCTCGTCGCCGACGACGAGCTCTCGCCCGCGCAGCAGAAGAGCCTCGAGTCGCTGCTCAACGTCAAGGTCATCGACCGCAGCCGCCTGATCCTCGACATCTTCGCCCTCCACGCGCAGACCCACGAGGGCCGGCTCCAGGTCGAGCTCGCCCAGCTCGAGTACCAGCTGCCGCGCCTGACCCGCCTGTGGACCCACCTCTCGCGCACCCAGGGCGGCATCGGCTCCCGGGGTCCCGGCGAGTCCCAGCTCGAGACGGACCGCCGGATCATCCGCGAGCGGATCAAGAAGATGAAGGGCCGGGTCGACAGCGTCCGCCAGCAGCGCGAGACCGCGGCCCGCGGCCGTGACCGCCGCCTGTACCCGACGGTCGCGATCGTCGGGTACACGAACGCCGGCAAGTCCACGCTGCTCAACTCGCTCGTGGGCTCCGAGGTCGCGAAGGCCGAGGACAAGCTGTTCGCGACGCTCGACCCGACCTCGCGCCAGGTCAAGCTCGGCGACGGCCAGACCGCGATCATCACCGACACCGTGGGCTTCATCCACAAGCTGCCCCACCAGCTCGTGGATGCGTTCCGCGCGACGCTCGAGGAGGTCACCCGCGCCGACGTCCTCGTGGAGGTGGTCGATGCCTCCGACGCCCACCAGGTCGAGCACCGGGCGACGGTCCAGACCGTCCTCGACGAGCTCGGCGCGGGCGACAAGCCGAGACTGACCGCCTTCAACAAGGCCGACCTCCTGTACCCCAACCTCGACGGATCCCTCCCGGCGCCCGCGGTGACGGGCTCCGTCCTCGTCGCGGCGGAGACGGGCTTCGGGCTCGACACCCTGCGGGCCGAGATCGCGGCGCTCCTCGCGTCGCTGTGGGAGGCGGTCGACGTCGCCGTCCCGTACGCCGCGGGCGAGCTGCTGGCGCGGGTTCGTGAGCGGGGGACCGTGGACCTCGAGTACGGCAACCGCGACGTCCGGGTCCGCGGCCGGATGTCGCCGGGCCTCGCGGGCGAGCTTCGCTCCGCCGCCGAACGATGGGCGGCGACCCTCGACGCCGAAGGGGTCCCGACCTGACGCCGGTGGACGCGGGTCCCCCGGTGCGGCGTGCCGGCACGGGCCTTCTCCCGTGGGGCGGACGCGTCACGTGGTCGGTCGCCGATGGCGCCCGCGGCCGTCGCTGGCGCGCGATGCTGGTCGAGGATGACCGCGTCGTGGGCGTCCTCCTCGTCGAGACCGCGCCGGACGGGCGGCTTGGCAGGCTCGAGCTCTCGACGGCCGACGGGCTCCTGAGCCTGCACATCGAGGGCGACACGCTCCACGGCAACGTGGTGCGGCCGACCGGGATGGAGCACATCGCGCTGCCCTGGTCGGACGGCGACCTCCTCCTCGTCGTCGGGACGCCGGCAACCGCCGCCGCTGCCGCCCGGATGCTCGGGGACCGGATCGGGATCGGACAGGGGCAGACGGTCAGTGGCGTCAGCGTCGACGTGCACCTCGGCGTCCGGCGCGCGACGTTCCGCGTCGCCCGGGTCGGTCCCCGCGGCTGGTGGTTCGTCACCGCGGACACCGGGCAGCAGACCGGCGTCACCCTCGACCTCGACGGGATCCCGCTCCTCGCCGATGCGGAGCACTGGCCGCTGGAGCTCGATTCGGCCGACTGAGGGCTCGCCACGCCCCTCGTTCGTGGATCGACTGTGGACAACTTCCGCAAATCGGGCGCCGAACTCCGGAATCTGTGGATAAGCCTGTTGTGGGCACCGCCCCGCGCCGCATAGGATTCGTCTTGCCCGAAGGGGCAGACAGAACGACTACGGACCGGACGGTGCTTGCATCGACTGGACCGAAAGCGGGCTGGCGGTTCCTTCGGGCGTTTTGCTGTCTCCGGCGGGTTTGAGGCCCGCGCGTCGAGCACGCACCACGAGCCGGTCGGTACGCTTCGAGCGTGACCAGCTCCCGCGGCCTCCATGCCGCCACGATCGCCCGCGCGGCCGCGCCCGTCCTCCTCGTCATCGCGGCGATGGCGCTCCCGTGGTTCGCCGGACCGGCGACGCTCGTGCTCGCCGGTGGCGTGGCCGTCGCGGTCGGCCGCTCGGCGCCGGTCGCGTGGGCCTGGGCGGCGATGGTGCCGGCGGCCGCGCTCGCGGCCGTCCGGGCGTTCTCGGGCATCGAGCCGTTCGATGCCGCCGCGACGTGCGACGCGTTCGGTGCGCCGCGGGTCACCTGGGCGCTCGCCGAGGCGATCGTCGTGCTGGCAGCGTTCACGGCGCTCGCGATCGCCCTCCGCACCCGGCGGGCGAGCGTCGGCCTCCGGATGCCGGCGCGCGCGTCGGTCCGCCTCGCCATCACCGGCTTCGGCCTGCTCGCGATCGGCAGCATCGTCGCCGTCTCGGTCACCGGCCGATCGATCCCGGGCCCGGCCGGTGGCGACCCGTCCACGCTCGAGTTCGTGGCGGCGGTGCTGGTTGGTGCCGCGGCCATCTCCCTCGCGGAGGAGCTCGCGTTCCGCGGCGTCCTCCAGCACTGGCTGGCACGGACGGTGGGGGAGGCGCCGGCCATCGTCGTGCAGGCGGTCGCCTACGGCGTGTGGGTCGCCGCGGTCGGCTGGGGACCGGCCTTTGGCGTCGCGGCGGGCGTCGCCGGGCTCGTCGCCGGAGTCCTCACGGCCCGCTCCAAGTCGCTCCTCGTGGTGCTCGCATGGCACGCCGGCGTCGCCATCGGGCTGCTCGCGGCGATGCTCTGCGGCTAGGCAGCGTCGGCGGTGCTGCGTGGTACATTCGCCGCCGTGAGCGACCAGGAAGGCCTTCGCCGATGGGTGGCGAACCGTGCCGGTCGAGCCCATTGGGCGGTCGCCGCCGTGCTTGCGATCGGCACCCTGTACCTGGTCGCGCTGGCCCTCGTGCCGTCCCGGTTCATGACCACGGACGCGGCGAACTACGTGAGCATCGGACGCAACGTGCTGTCCGGTGCCGGACCCGTCAACGCATTCGGGATCTTCTTTCCGTTCCACTCGCCCGCGTGGCCGATTGTCGTCATGTCACCCGAGGTCGTCGCGGGCGTCAGCTGGACCGCCTGGTCCCGGGTCCTCAACATCGGTGGGGCGGTCGCCGTGCTCGCGATGACGGGCCTGATCGCCGCCCGCTGGTCTCGTGTTGCCGCAGTCCTTGCGGTGGCCACGTTCGCGGCGTACGGCTACGGCTTCGAGCTCGCGCGGACGCTGGGCCTGGACGAGGCAACCGCGGTCACGTCGCTCGTGTTCGTCCTCGTGGCGCTGCGGAGCGGTCCGCGCAGACCGACGACGTGGGGAATCGTTCTTGGCATCACCTTCGGCATCGCCTTTCTGATCAAGGAGAGCGTGCTGCCGCTCGCGCCGCTTCCAGTGCTGGTGGTCCTGAGCTCCGCGGGCTGGCGACCGGCATTGCGCCTGCTGGGCGTGTTCGCCGCCGTCGCGTTCGCGATCTCGAGCTGGTGGTTCCTCGTCTACGCGAGCTACCTGGGCACGGTGTACCGCGTCGGGACCCCGGCATGGACCCTCGGCGTCATCGCTGCGGGAATCGTGGCGCTCCTCGTGGTCGGCTTCCTTGTCGGGCGCGACCGGCCTGAGCCGCAGCGCGATCCCGCCCTGGTTCGCCGCGAGCGGGTCCTCGCCTGGGGAGCCGCCTTCGCGTGGGCCGTCCTGCTGACAGCCTTCTTCCAGTTCGGCCTGCGCGCGACCGCGTCGTCGATGCTCAGGCCCGGCCAGTACGCCTTCTACGTGCGTGACTGGTTTCCCTCGGTCGTGCCGATCAGTCTCGTCGCCGGCACCGGTTCCCTGGTCGTCGTCGCCCAACGGCTGCGCGGCCGGGTCGAGGCGGACGCCGCGCGCTACCTCGACGCGCTCGTGCAAGCGCTGGTCCTCAGCATCCCCCTGGTGCTCGTGGTGGTCGCGGTCGGCGATCCCCCACGGCACTACATCGCGCAGCTCGCAATCTTCGTCGCACTCGGTGCGATCGGCTGGGAATGCATCCTCACCGCCTGTGCCGCTCGACTGCGTTCCGTTGATCGGACGCGTACCGCCGGCGCACTCCTGCTTCCCATCGTGCTCGTGCTGACGATCGCGGCGTCAGGGCTGCTCGTCGTCCGGGCCGCACGACACGACCTGCGCCCAAGCACAAATCGGAGCGACCGTGCCCTGGCGGCGGCGATCGCCGACGTCGGCGACTGGCTCGGCGCAAATCTGCGGCCAGGCGACAAGGTCGTGGTGGGCTCCATCCTCAACTATGAGATTGCGACTCGGCTCGGCCGAGGGACCCCGATCCGTATCGTGCGCCAGGATCAGAATGTCCAGCCGCGCCACGATGGGCCGCTGGGTCTCACGCACGGCAACGATCCGCCGACCGACGACTGGGTCGCGTTGAAGATGGACCCGCATCACCCGAATTCGTTCTACGGCTACCGGCGCGCCATCATCGAGGAGCGGCTCGCGCAGGTGGACGGAGACGTCTGGATCGAAGGCGGGATCGTACCCAGGGGGACGACGCCGCCGATCGTCGCGGCACTCAGCTCGGCCGCAGGTCTAGAGCGAGTCGGGGACTGGACCATCCCCTTCGACGGCAGACGCGATCTGCGACTCGCCGCATTCCGGCGTGGCGACGGGCCGCTCGCGTGGACGACCGACGAGCTCTATCTCTCGGGAGCGACGCTCGAGCGGCTCGTCCGCTCGCTCGAGGCACATCCGGGCGACAGCGCCGCCGCAGCCCGAGCGCTCGCTGACCGCGCCGTGGTGGTAGACGGCGCGCGCCCCGACCTCATCGCTCGGCTGGTCGCCCTGGGCGGAGGCTGACCCGGAGCGACATCGGGTCAGCGGGAAGGGCACCGGGCCTCGGGTTACCCGGGTCGTGCAGCGACGGCGACGTCAGTTGCCCGACGACCGCAGCTGGTCGGTGATCTCCGTCAGGTCGTACGGCCGGTTCTTGCCGGCCGACGTGAACTCGCGATCCTCGAGCCGAGGCACATCGAGCCCGAAGTACCCCGACAAGAGCGTCGGGAAGGTGTTGACGCTGGTCATGGCGTCGTACAGGCCGATGTCCACCCCGCCCGGCACGTACCACGCGTTGAGGATCCCGTACTTCTCCTCGAGCTCGTCGGGGGTCGCCGTCGACCAGTCGAAGTTCACCGTGTCGCTGTTGTAGCGGAGGGGATACGGGCCCTCGTCTGCCTGGACGATGATGATCGGCTGCCGGTCCGCCGGCAACGCGAGGAGCGAGTCGATCCAGGTCCGTAGCTGCTCGTTCGTCCACGCGAGCTGACCCGCGAATCGATCCGCCTCGGGAACGCCGCGTTGCGCATCCTGACTCACGAAGCTCCCGTCCGCGGCGAAGACATAGGGCGGGTGGGGGAGGAGGAAGTGCGCGACGACGAGCTTCGGCCCGGGGGCGTCACGCACGGATCGGAGTGCGTTCCAGCCGAACGTGCCGTTCTTGTAGGCGCGCTCGAACAACGTCTCCTTCGGGGCGACGTGGAGGCGGTCCAGCACGAGGGGCAGGGCAGAGGTGTCATACAGGGTCGCGCCGAAGTCGGAGGGTCCGCCCACGTAGAGATTGCGATCGGCCGCGGAATCGGTCCGCGTCTCGCCGTAGTAGCTGCCCACGTGCAGGTAGTCGTAGCCCATCGCCTTGAACTGGCGGACGATGGCAGAGTCCTGGAGCATCCTGAACACTGGGCCGTGGTCCTCGCTGCCTGCGCCCATTCGCGCGGCGAGGTCGACGAGGTGCGTCATGTTCAGGGTCGAGGCAAGGGACATCGACGTCTTGACGTAGTTGGCGTGGCTGTCGGGCAGCACCCGGAAGCCGTGGTCGGACAGCCATGGCGTCAGGTCGTTGTCCACGCCGAACCGAAGCGAGAGGGCTCTGTCGGAGCCATACCTGTCGAGCACGAGGTAATACACGTCGCGGGCGGGACGAGTCGTCGCCGACGAGCCGGCCTCGACGGCAGGTGCCTCGCCGGGCGTGGCAGTCGCGGCTGCGATCTGTGCAGGGACGATCGTGACCAGCGTGACCCCAACCAGCACGACGCTGAGTCCATCGAGAACGCCGTTGACCCGCCGCAGGGAGGACTCCCTGAGGCGGAGTGCCGCAACGGCGCCCAGCGCAACGAGGGCGGCCCAGGCGCCGAGCTGGAGCAACGGTCTCACGTGCGCGGGACGGACGAGGTTCGCCACGTGGCCGTACATGAGGAGGCCAATCACGGCAGGCGTGACGATGAGGGCGGCGCGGCGGGCGTCACGGAAGACAAGCGCCAGGGCGCCGAAGACGATCGTCGTCACCGCCGTGACCTGGAGGAGCAGGGGCAGGACGTCGGACGAGCTCGTCTCGCCAAGGTTCTGCGACCACAGGAAGAGGATGGGGTAGGCGGCGAACAGGATCGGGTGCCAGCTGCGCCACGGCCGCTGGCGTGCGACGGGCGTCGGTGCAGGGTCTGTCATGCGATGGATCGGAACCCGGGTGACGGAGATGGGCGGCAGGAGTCGATGCCGCGGCGGATCATACCGTCGACGGCCGCAATCGGCGGTCGAGCGACGGAGCCCCGTGATACGATCCCGCGCCGTGAACGACCGCCAGCAATTCGAGCGGATGCTGCGAGTCGTCATCGCTCTCGCGTCCCTCGGGATGCTCGCGATCGTCCTCTTCCCGCCGTACTACGCGACCCCTGACGAGGCCAAGTACATCGGCCTCGGCCTGAACATCCTCGACGGCCGCGGGCTCGTCACCGTGTTCGGCGTCGCGTTCCCCAATCACTCGCCGATCTGGCCCCTGGCGATGGCGCTCCCGCAGCGCCTGCTGGGCATCGATGGGCTCGCCGTCGGGCACGTGCTCAACGCGATCTCCGCCGCAATCGCCGTCGCGCTCACAGGCGCCCTGGGCTGGCGCATCCGGCCCGCGGCAGGCGCTCTCGCGGCGGTCGTGATGCTCGCCTTCCCGTTCCTCGCCTCCAACGCGCGGACCGCCGGCCTCGACCTGCCCGCGACCGCGCTGACCCTCGCGTTCCTCGTCGTCGCCCTGCGCGCCATCGACCGTGGCTCGACCCCGCTCGCGCTCGCGTCGGGCGTGCTGTTCGGCCTCGGCTTCCTCGTCAAGGAGACGGCGCTCCCGTTCTTCCCCGTGCCGTTCCTCGTCGCGCTGCTCGCCGGCACCGGCATCGTGCGCATCGCCCGGCTCGGTGCCGCGGCCGTCGCGACCGCGGCCGTGACCGTCTCGTGGTGGTTCGTCATGCACGCCGGGATGGAGGGGACCGTCTATCGGCTGGGGACGCCGGCCTGGACGCTCGCGCCGCTCACCGTCGGCATCGTGATCGTCGTCATCGCGGGCTGGAACGCCGGCTGGATCGCCTCGCGCACGTCGGCCTGGCGGGCCGGCATCGGCCTGCCAGCGGTCCTCGCGGCCAACTGGCGCGCCATCGTCGCCTGGGGCGGCCTCGCGGCGTGGTCGCTCGGGCAGCTGTTCGTCTACGCGCGGACGGCGAAGCTCGCGGGCCAGTCGCTGTTCCGCGTCTCGCAGTGGGTCTCGGACGTCCACACGTACCTCCCGGGCCTCGCCGTCGCGGTCGGGTTCGGCATCGGCGGCACCCTCATCGCCCTCGTGCTGCTGCGGCGCTCGCAGGGCGTCCGCGAGCTCGTCTTCGCGACGATCGCGGGCATCCCCCTGGTCCTCCTCGTGCTCGCCATCGGCGAGGCGCCACGCCACTACCTCGCGAACATCGCGGTTCTGGTGGCGCTCGCCGCGGCCGGCTGGCTGCACGGGCTCGACCGGGCGAGGGTCGACCGTCGCTGGGCGCTCGCGATCGCGGCGCTCATCGTCGTCGGGGTCGTCATCGCGCTGCGCACCGCGGGCACGCCGGTCCGGGTCGGGGTCGTGGTGGCGGTGGTGCTCGCGCTGGTCGCGGCGTGGCTCACCTCCCGGGACGCGACGCGCACGGTGGCCGCGGGACTCGTGACCCTCCTCGCCGCTGGCTCGATCCTGTTCGTCTCCGGGGCCGTGGCCAAGCCGCTCGACGCCGAGCGCGCTCGGGAGCAGGCCGTCAACGACGTCTCGGCGTGGATCAACGCGAACGTCCCCGCGGGCGACACGGTCGTGCTCAGCCCGCTCCTCGCCTACGAGATCGCGCTCCAGATCCGCGAGGAGCACCCACCGCTGCGGATCCGGCCTGCGGTCGCCGTGGTCGACGCCGAGGCGCCCATGGGGCTGCGCTACTACGGCAAGCGCCCCGTCGAGGTGCCGCTCACCATCGACACCGCGTTGCGGAACGTCGACCAGCTCGATGTCCACGGCGCGGAGCTGCTCGATCCGCTCATGGCGGAGCACCGGCCGACGCTGTGGATCGACGCGGCCTTCCTCAGTCCCGGCGAGGGTCCGACGTCGACCACGGCGATGCTCGGCTCTGCCGCCGGGATCCAGAACGCGCACCAGTGGACGTACAAGCTCCCACGTGTGGAGCTTCTCGTCACCGCCTGGTCCGTGAACCCCGACACCGTGCAGTTCAACGAGGGCACGACGTACGCCGATGCGCGGACGGTCGAGGAGCTCATCCGCCTGATCCGCGCCGACGGTGGCGGGGCATCCGCCGCCGTGCTCGCCGACCGGATCGAGATCGCGCCGCCCGATCCGCGTGGGCCCGCGCTGCTCGAGGAGCTGCGGAGCCTGGCGACGGGCACCGACGGCGCCGCGCCAGCCGCCTCAGGAGCCCCGTCGCCGTCCGTGCCCTGACGGCAGCGGGAGCGCCCGTGGGTGCCCCGCCACGTTTGACGCACCCCTCGGACGAGCCATATCATCCCGCCGCCACCCCGGGCGCATTCACGCCCTTCTTTGCCGAGCCACGAGGGCCTTTTGTCCGCCGAGCGCCAGCCCAGCCGTTCGCGGCGCCTGTATCGCCGCCCGAGGGTGCGACGCATCTTCCGGGCGCTGGCCTCACCCTCGAAGTTCGGTCTCGTCGGGATCGTCGGCATCGTCGTCAACCAGGCGGCGCTGTACGTCTTCACCGACGTCTTCGGCATCTACTACCTGGTGTCCGCGATCCTCGCGTCCCAGGTCTCGACGCTGAACAACTTCATCCTGACCGAGTACTGGGTCTTCGGCGACCGCGAGCTCGGCGGCAGCCGGCTGTGGCGCTACCTCGCGTTCAACGCGATCAACGCCGCCACCCTGTTCATCCGGATCCCGGTCCTGTACGTCCTGACCGACGTCTTCGGGATCTTCTACCTGTGGTCCAACCTCGTCGCCATCGCCGCGACGTTCGGCGTCCGCTACCTCGTCGCGGACAACTGGATCTGGGCCGGCCGTGACCGCCGCGACCAGCAGGCGATCGAGGGCTACTACCAGTACGACGTCCAGGGCCTCATCCGGATCCAGTCGCCGGTCGCGCTCCCGGAGCTCGCGTCGTTCAACGTCGACCACCTGGTCGAGCCGGACCTCCTGATCCGGCGTCGGCTCATCGGCGGCCGCCCGCGCCTCAGCTCGGGAACGGTCAAGCGCGACGGCGTGATCCGCTACCGCGAGCAGCTCGGGCTCCTGTCGACGGCGTTCGACGTCACGATCCCCGAGGAGCGTGGCAAGCCGATCATCCTCGACGCGAACTGGCTCCTCGTCTGGTCGCACCACGTGCTGTACACGAACATGGTCGAGCCGCTGCTGCGGTTCATGTTCGTGGACCGCGAGCACGTCCTGCTCCACTGCGCGGCGATCGATGCGCCCGACGGGGCCATCGTCATGTCCGCCCTGACCGACACCGGCAAGACGAGCACCGTCCTGCGGCTGCTGATGCACCACAGCTGGGGCTTCCTGTCCGACGACATGGCGATCGTGTCGCCTGCGGGCGAGCTGCTCGCGTACCCGAAGCCGATGACGCTCTCGTCGCACACGATGAGCGCGGTCAACGAGCGGGCGCTGCCCACCGCGGACCGGCTCATGCTCGCGATCCGCTCCCGGCTCCACTCCCGCGAGGGACGGGCCGTCGGTCACGCCCTGGGCCGGATGCCGATCCCGATCGTGACCGTCAACGCGTGGGTCCAGATCCTCATCCCGCCGCCCAAGTACCACGTGACCTCGCTCATCGACTGCGACATGGCCGATCGGTCGGTGATCGACTCCATCATCCTCATGGAGCGCGGCGAGCCGTTCGCGGAGCTCCCGACGCTCGATGCGACCGTGGACCGGCTGCTCACGAACACCGACGACGCGTACACGTTCCCGCCGTTCGCCTCGTTCTCGAAGCTCATCGCCATCGGTGGCCGCGACTACGAGACGCTGCGGGCCCGCGAGCGGGAGCTGCTCACCACGTCGGTCGAGCGCGCCTGGCGCGTCCGGGTCCGCGTCCGCGGCCACAACTGGTCGGACCTCATCCCGACCCTCGTCCGCGAGAAGCGGCCGCTGCTCGAGGCCGACGTCGCCGCCGATGACGCCGACGAGCGCACGGACACGCTCACGGCGCCGGAGTCGGCCGTCGATGCCCCCGTGGAGGTCATCGCTCACTGACCACCGCCCGTGATGCGGGCGGGGAGGGGAGTGGTCAGTAGCCGGGCGGTGCCGGCGGCCACGTCGCCTGGTATTCGCGCGAGTCGTACGCCTCCTGCGCAGCCTGCAGCCCCGCGGCCCACTTGCCCATGATCGACTCGAGCTTCGAGCACGCCTTCCCGTCGAGCAGGGCCGGCAGCTTCTTCACCCAGCGCAGGCCGATGGCGACATGCCCCGCCTCGTGGTCACGGATGAAGGTGACGGTCGCGCGCCACCACTTCGCGAGGGGACCGGGCACCTCCGGCGGCGACGTCCAGCGCGGCAGGTGCACGACATACCGGGCGGCGATCCGCGACACGTCGAGCCTGCACGAGCCACCCGCCTGGGACACGGCCGACACCGCGAACGTCCGCCAGTCGGTCTCCATGCAGCCCGAGGGCCGGGTGTCGCCCTGGTACCACTCGTAGCTGATCCGTCCACACGCCTTCACGCCGCCCGCGGCAACGGACTCGACCATCGACCGCACCGTCCGGCCCTTGATGGAGAACCAGTCGACAGTGGCCCCCTTCACTGCCAGCCGGATGTCGGGCCGCGGGACGACGTCCGCGGACGTGGGTTCGCTCGACGGGGGCGCGTCGGTGCCGCCACCGGCCGGAGCGCCGGTGGGTGACCCGGAGATGCCGTAGCGGACCTGCCACGACTCGCAGCCGGCCGCCTTCCCGGTCGCGGTGGGCGCGCCCGTGACGACGGTCTCGCCCCGGAGCTCCGTCGTTGTCACCGCGGTCCCGGTCCTCGAGACTCGCTCGAGCCACAGGGATGTGCGCTCGGTGACACTGGCGCCGCCCGGGACGGTCGTGCCGTCAGGCGTCAGGCACGGCCCCGAGGCGTTGGCGGCGTCAGTGGCCTCGTAGCGGTTGCCCTTGCGGGCGAGCGTGTGCTCGCGGACGGTCGCGCCGTACGTCGGCAGCAGGACCTTGACGCCGATCTTGTCGCACGGCTCGCTGGCACAGGCCGGTTCGATCAGGTAGACCGCGAAGGCATTCCGGTCGAGCGAGCCCACCAGCTCGGCGGGCGCCGCGACGTCGGTGGACTCCTGGACGCGCCAGTACCCCGCGAGGTCGCCCTCGACCACGATGGGTGTCGGGCCCGGGGTGGGGGAGGGCCTCGGGCTCGGCTGGGCGCTCGGCTGCGGGGTTGTCGTTTCGGGGGCCGGGCTGCCGGCCGGCGAGGCGGTCGGGGCCTGCGTGGGCGGGTGCAGCGCGACATCGCACGCCGCCACGACGAGGGCGAGCCCGAGCGCCATCGCGATCGATCGTCGTGCGCCACCCGGAAGCCCCACCCGCATGCGGCCATCTTCGGGCATCGCGCCAACGAGCGGATCGCACAGAAGACCCAGGCGTCGCGACCCGGGTTCCGCTACGTGGCGTCCAGCGACGCGACTCCCGTAACGATCGACCATGTCGACGGCCCTCGGGGTTGAAAAGGCACGTGGCGCTCAAACCTGCTCAGCCGCCGACGGACGATCCTCTATACGCCCGTGTTCCGTCATCCATCGACGACGCCCGCGGCCGGACGCCCTCATGGTCCTGGTGGTGGCGAGCCGACGAACTAAAGTGAGGCTCGCGTTGGCAGTGAGCACGGGCGGCCTGAGGCCATCTGTCTCACTTCCGATAATGTGAGTTATGTTGTACCGACCCCACGCGATAGACCGTTCCGGGCCCCTGCGTGGCTCAGGTGTCCGTACGTTCGCCAGCCTCGACGCCGATCGGCAGGACGGGTCGACATCGAAGCAGCGCACGCCGTCGAATGCCCGCAGCGCCGGCGCAGCCGTATCCCGAGTCACTCGTCACATCATGACGCAGGGCGCAGCCGCCCGCGCTCCGCCGCCTCCATCGCGGCGAGCGTCAGGTCGTGGACCTCGGGCACGCCGAATGGCCGGTGGGGCGACGGAGACAAGAGCGGGCCGCAGTGACCGCCGGACGCGAGCCCGACCTAGCGCTGGGGAACCTGCGGATGCTTGTCTTCACGCTGTGCAACGTCGATGCGGCGTCCGGCACGCACGATGGTCTCGCTGTGGTTGGTCGCGAGGCGGTGGCCCTCGACGTCGTCGTCGCTGCCGGCGTCGAAGTCGCGGAAGAGGCGCTTGTTGCCTGAAGTCGTCGGGGCTGCCGTCGACGTTCGGGATGTTGCCGCCGGGTCCCCTGCGGTGGCCCTCGACGTCGTCGCCGCTGCCGGCGTCGAAGTCGCGGAAGAGGCGCTTGTTGCTGAAGTCGTCGGGGCTGCCGTCGACGTTCGGGATGTTGCCGCCGGGTCCCCTGCGGTGGCCCTCGACGTCGTCGCCGCCCGCCTGGAGGTCAGGTGTCTCGACAATGGTCTCGTTGTCGTTGGTCGCGAGGCGGAAGCGTCGATTGTCACGGCGCTTCGGAGTGCTGGTCATCAGCGTCCCTTCCCTGGCTCGGCGTCTTGGTCGACGTCACTGCCCAGAACCTAGGTGCTGGCACGGGGGCCGTCATCGGTCGTTCGCCCCATATGGCCTCTCGGTGGTGACCGATGCCTTGGCGCCTGGCGCGCCGACCTGGCCAACGCGAACAGACGAGCCATCCATGCGGGCGTGCGGGCCGAAGTGTCCGGGGTCTGCAACGGTCATGTTGGCCTGAATGCAATGGAGGGCACGAGCACCGTTCGTCACTTGCGGTGATGGCCAACGCCTGCTGCGCCGGCGCAGTCGGATCGGAGTTCGGAGGTGCGGCCCGATGGGTGACATCGCTGGCGGACTGGCGGCGATCGCGTGCTTGCTGCTCGTCTGTGTCGTGCCCATCGTGCTCTCCGTACGAACCCGGCCCGTGGACGACGTCGTAACGATCGCGGCGGCAGGGCGTGGGCAGCCCGGCCTGGAGATCCATCCGGATCGAGGACACTGGCAGCTGCCGATCGTCGGGTCGATGTTTGTCGGCGGCCTGCTTGCGCTTGGCCTGTGGTATCTCGAATCGTCCCCGTATGCCGCTGCCTTCGTCCTCGTGCCAAGCATGTACCTGATCTACCGCGGGTGGGCGCACGCGACCGGACGAGCCGGCGATGGCACGGTCACGCTCACGGCTGAGGCATCCACCAGCTGCGGGGCGGATCCGAGGTCCTCGTTCCCTGGGACGAGGTGCGGGGCCTGGTCACGACGCCGAAAGAGCTCATCGTCGAGACGCGACATCGCGTCCGTCCACGCCAGCGCTGCCCCTGCTCGGAGGACGCCGCGCGATCGAGCAGGACGATGCGGTCTCGCTGCCGTCCTGGTTCCTTCCACCGCTGCCCTACCGGAGATGATCGAGCTGTACGCCACGAGCAAGGCCGCCAGGCAGGAACCTCGTCACGGACGAGGTCGTGAAGCGGGCACGGCTACTCGTGCTGGAAGCGCGGGGCAGGCTTTCGTCCTCGACATCCATGAGACGCGGCAATCGCGCAGGCGGTCCCGACCGCCGACGCACTCACCCGACGATGCCGGCTCGCATCTCCTCGACCGCGCGACGGGCCTCGTCGACCGAGCCCTCGTCCTCGATCGTGCTGATGTCGCCGGGGTCGAGGTCGAGCGCCACGGCCTTGAGCACCCGGCGCATGATCTTGCCGCTGCGCGTCTTCGGCAGCATCGCGACCACCTGGAGGTGACCGATGACCGCCACCGGCCCCAGCTCGTGGCGGACGGTCTGGAGCAGC
The DNA here is from genome assembly GCA_963768035.1 of uncultured Chloroflexia bacterium. Lineage (GTDB taxonomy): Bacteria > Chloroflexota > Limnocylindria > Limnocylindrales > CSP1-4 > CAIXZV01. Next base: position 27,717 of record CAVYGJ010000007.1, on the reverse strand, counting down.
TCGCGGTGGAGCTCGTCCGACCACTCGTGTCCCGCCCTGAGCGCCACGAACGCCTCGATCACGTGGCCGCGGAGCTCGTCGGGGACGCCGGTGACGCCCGCCTCGGCGACCGCGGGATGGCGCATGAACGCGGTCTCGATCTCGATCGTCCCGAGGCGGTGGTCGGCGATCTTGATGATCTCGTCGGCCCGGCCGGCGAACCAGACGTACCCGTCCTCGTCGACGTGCGCGGCGTCACCGACGTAGTAGCCGCCCGGCGTCTTCTGCCAGTAGTCGGTGACGTATCGCTCGGGCTCGCCCCACAGGGTGGCGATCAGGCCGGGGAACGGACGCCTGATCCGCATGATCCCCTTCTCCCCTACCCCGACCGGGTTGCCGTCCTGGTCGACGACGTCCGCGTCGACCCCGGGCAGCGGGATCCCGGCGGATCCGGGCTTGATGGGCAGCAGCGAGTAGCCGTAGGGGTTGCCGAAGATCGGCCCGCCCGTCTCGGTCTGCCACATGTGGTCGATGACGGGCACCCGATCGTCGAACACGGTCTGCTGCAGCCACTCCCAGGCGGGGGCGTTGAGCACCTCGCCGGCCGAGAACGCGCGCTCCAGCCGGCCGAGGTCGTGCCGCTTCGGGATCTCCTCGCCATAGCGCATCAGGAGCCGGATGCCGGTCGGTGAGCTGAACAGCCCGGTGACGCCTTCGCGCTCGATGATCGTCCACGGGGCATCCGCGTCGGGATGGTCGAGGCCGCCCTCGTAGGCGATCGTCGTGACGCCGGCCATCAGCGGTGCGTAGACGATGTAGCTGTGGCCGACGACCCAGCCGATGTCCGATGTCGACCACCACGTGTCGCCCCGACGCAACCCGAACACCCAGTCGCCCATCGACGCGATGTGGACGGCATAACCGCCATGGGTGTGGACCGCCAGCTTCGGCTTCGCCGTGGTGCCCGACGTCGCGAGGATGAAGGCCGGGTCCTCCGCGGCCGTGTCCTCGACGGCGCCCGACTGCCCCTCCCCCACCCCGATGAGGTCGTCCCACGCCAGCTCGCCGTCGCGCGGCGGGCGGGACGCGGCGGACCGCCGCAGGACCACGACGCGCTCCACGTCGCTCGGCCCGGCATCGATGGCGTCATCGACGATCGCGAGCAGGTCGACGTCCTTGCCCTTGCGGTAGGTGACGTCCGTCGCCAGGACGAGGCGCGAGCCACTGGCGCGGATCCGGTCGCCGAGCGCACCGGCTCCGAAGCCCGCGAAGACGACGCAGTGGATCGCCCCGATCCGGACGGTCGCGAGCATCGCGATGATCGCCTCAGCAGAGGTCGGCATGTAGATCGTCAGGCGGTCGCCCTTGCCGATCCCGAGGCCGCGGAGTCCGGCGGCGACCCGTTCGACCTCGGCCAGCAGCTCCGCATACGTCAACGTGCGCCGTCCACCTCGCTCGTCCAGCGCGATCAGGGCCGTCGTGCCGCCGTTGCCCGGTCGCGACGTGGCGATCGAGCGCATTCACCGTGAGGTTCGTCCGCCCGCCCGCGAACCAGGCGAAGCTCGACCCCTCGCGGGGCTCGAAGGCGCGCTCCGGGCGCTGCGTCCAGTCGAGCCGCGCGGCCTGCTCGAGCCAGAACGTCTCAGGGTCGTCGAGCGAGCGTCGATACAGCTCGTCGTAGCGGGCGCGGGCTTCGCCTGTGCTGGCGTCCGTCATCCCGGGCAGTATCGGCCGCCGTGCCGCGCCGGTCCAGTCCCGCTGATTGCGCCTTCCGGGCAACTGCGAAGACGCCTGATGATGATGGGACCATGAAGGCCGAAGACCGAATCGAGAAGTTGCTCATCAAAGATTGAAGCCGGTTGGCCTCTGGGGCTGTCTTGTATGACAGCAACCCAGTAGCAGGAGGCGACGTGACGGAGCGGGAGCTCGTGGAGGCTGCGCAGCGCGGTGACGCCGGCGCGTTCACGGCACTCGCGCGCCGCCACGCAGACCGCGTGCACGCACTTGCCAACCGCATCCTGCTCGACCCGGCTGCCGCGGAGGACGCCTCCCAGCAGGCGTTTGTGCGCGCCTGGCAGGGGCTGCCGCGCCTCCGCGACACCGATCGCTTCGAGACCTGGCTGCGTCGTCTCGTCGTCCGTGCCTGCTTCGACCAGGCGGATACCGACCGTCGGTGGCGTGTCCACATCAGGCTGCTGGCCGGAGCCGATCCACAGCCCGACGCCACCGGTGACATCGTCGCCAGGGACGAGATGGATCGAGCGCTCGCGCGGCTGAAGCCGCAGCAGCGGGCGGTCCTCACGCTCCGCTACTACCTCGATCTTCCGGTCGCGGAGATCGCGGCGGCGCTGGAGATCTCCGAGGGCACGGTGTCATCACGGCTCCACTACGCGCTGGACGAGCTCCGCTCGATCCTCCAGGCGGACGCACGCCTCGACGGCCGGGAAGGACGAACCGCATGAACGAGCGATCCGACCTCGAGCGACGCGTCGCCGACTGGATGGAGCACCGCCCGGACCGCATGCCGGAGGCCAGCTTCGCGGCGATCATCGACGCCGTCGGCGGATCGCGCCAGCGCTCGAGGTGGAGCCTGGGCGCCTGGGGCGAGTCGTGGCCGGCCGTGCCCCTGGTGGCGGCTGCCCTCCTCACGCTGCTCCTCGTGGGCGCGCTGTTGGCCGGCGCCTTCAATGACCGCCCGACCGTCGTCGCCCCGACGCTGTCCGTCGCGTTCGTCTCGCAGCCTGCCTCCGCGCCGTTCGAACCGCTGGATGGACAGATCGAGGCTGGACTGTTGCAGCAGGTCGGCAACACGATCGCCAGCGCAGACCGGGTCGTCCCCGTGACGGCGTCGAGCGAGTACCTGGAACAGGCGGCCGCGACCCACGACGTCGTGGCCGTGTCGCTCCTCGACTCCAGCGGGCTGCCTGCGTCCGCCGTCGCCGAGGCCGCCCGCCGGCACCCTGAGACCACGTTCATCGTGTTCGGCGAGGTCGAGCTCGGCGGGGCGAACGTTGCCGTCGTGCACTGGCGCAAGGCAGAGGGCGGCTACCTCGCGGGCATCCTCGCGGCCGGCCTGGACCCGGGCGCCACCACGGCCGGGTTCCTCGGCGGAGACGCGGCATCGCTGGATGTCGACGCCTTCGAGGCCGGGTTCCGCGCTGGCGTGGAGTCTGCAGACACATCGATCGGCGTGGCCACGGAGCGCGTCGGCTTCAACGACACGCCCGGCGCGCGTTCGGCGATGACGCGCCTGTTGGACGAGGGGTCGCGCGTCGTGTTCGCCGCGGCCGGCCCTGCGGCACGGGACGCGATCGCGCTCGCCGGCGACCGCGACGCCTTCGTCATCGGCGTCGACGAGGACCAGTCATCGGTGGCGCCCTTAGCTGTCATTGCCTCCGTCCGCGTGCGCGCCGATGTCGTCGCCGGCCGGCTGCTGGCGGCCCGGGCGCGCGGCGAGATGATCGCCGGCATCTACGAGTTCGGGGCCGGTGACGGCTCTATCGACCTCTATCTCAATCCGGCCCTTGCGGACCATGTCCCGCCGGCCGTCATCGAGCGGCTCGACGCGGCAGCAACTGCGCTTCGCACGGGCACGCTCTCCCTGGAGTCGCCGCGATGAAGCGCTTGATCGCCGCCGCCATCGTCACGTTCACGATCGGTGTCGCGAGCTCCGGCTGTGGCCAGTCGTCCGTCCCGCCTGCTGCCTCTGCCACCGCCCCCGTGGCCACGCCGCTGCCCGAGCTCCCCTCGCCACGGAGCGCGGCACCGTCTGCGTCAGCTGAGGGATTGTCCGGCGCGCCTCCGGCGGCAATTGATGCCCGGATCGCCGTCGGCATGGAGCCCGCCCACCTCGCGCTCGCAGCAGGCGCCCTCTGGGTCACCAACGGCGACCAGACGGTCACCCGCGTCGATCCAGCGTCCGGGACCGTCACCGGCACGACCCCCCTCCCGGGCATCCCCGGAGGCGTCGCGGGCGACGACGATGGGATCTGGGTCGCGATCAATCGCCCGGCGGACGGGAAGGCGCCGGCCGTGGTCCGCCTGGACCCTGCCACGGGCGCGATCGACGGGACATGGGACTTGGGTGAAGCACCCCGCGGCGTCGCTCTCGGGGATGGCGCAGCGTGGGTCAGCAGCGGTCTCGCAAACGTCGTGACCCGCATCGATCTCGCGACCGAAAGGACGGACACCATCGCGGTCGACGGTGGCCCCGCCGGCATCCAGGTCATCGACGGCCAGGTATGGGTCGCGACGCGGGACGGGACCGCTGCCCAGCGCATCGACCCCGAGGAGCGGGCTGTCGCTGAGTCGGTGGAGCTGGGCGCGGCGAACGTATGGCTCGCTGGAACCGACGACGCCATCTGGGTGGCGGGATGGCAGTCGCCGAACGTGTTCCGCATCGATGCCGTCACCCACGAGGTGACGACGGTCGACGTGGGTGCCGCCGTCTATCCCGGCCTCGCGCTGCTCGGCGGTTCCCCGTGGATCCCCGCAGGCCGGGAGCTCATCCGTCTCGATCACGTGACGGCCCAGCCAACCGCGCACATCGACCTTGGATCGCTCGCAGGCGACGTCGAACCCGCGGACGACGGCGGCTTGTGGGTTCTCCTCCCCCGCACCGGCGAGCTCGTCCACGTGCAGCCGCCTGGCTGACCTTCGCCGGATCAACGTGTCTGGCGTCGCCCGATCCGGGCACGCCCGCAGCGCATTGGAGCGTCTCATGTTTCGATCTGTGTCCACACCTGCCCTGGCGGCCGCGTTCGCTCTCCTCGCGGCGCTGCTGGCGCCGGTCTCCATCGCGGCCGCCGAACCGTCGCCCGTGATCGTGTCGTCGATCCCCATTCCCCCGGGCGGCGGCACGGTCGCAGCCGGGCTCGGGTCACTCTGGATCGGCGGGTACGCAGATGGCACCGTCGCCCGGGTCGACCCGGCGACCGAGTCCGTGACGGGGCTGGTCCAGCTCCCGGCACCCACGTTCCTCGTCGCCGCGGGAGAAGGAGCGGTCTGGGCGACGGACCCCGACGCGGACGTCGTGCGTCGCATCGATCCCGTGACCCTCCAGGTCGTCGCCACGATCCAGGTCGGCGACCTCCCGGACTGGATCACCACCGGCTTCGGCTCGGTGTGGGTGTCCAATCACCATGACAACTCCGTGTCCCGCATCGATCCGGCGACCAATCGCGTCGTCGCCGTCGTGCGGACGGGCGGCTCGGGGGTGTTCATCGGGGGTCCGAACGCGATCACCGCGGGAGCTGGATCGATCTGGGTCGGCCTGCCGAAGGCCCACCAGATCGCCAGGATCGACCCCGCCGTCAATGCCGTGAAAGCAACTGCCGGCGGCGTGGAGCCATGTGCGCAGATGACGGTGGCCGCGGGCTACGCGTGGGCGGCGAACGGGTTCTGCAACCGGCCGAGCCGCGGCCTTGCGAGGGTCGCGACGGACACCAACCGCCTGACCACGATCGACGCGTTTCCGAACCCGATCCTCGGTCTCGCTCCGGCGCCGGGTGGCGTGTGGTACGCGACGTTCGGGGAGATCGGCCGCGTGGACGCAGTGAGCGGGACGATCACCGCGCGGATGCCGTACGACGGCTTCGTGTCCCCGCTTGCCACGGGGTTCGGGTCGGTCTGGTTCGTGGATGGGCAGCACGACCTGCTCGTGCGGCTCGAACCGTAGGCCCGCGGCCCGCGAACACCGTCAGGGTGGCGGCGCCGGCGTCAGCTTCGCTTCGTCCCCACGATGGTGACGCCGTCGACCGCCGGGTAGTTCGAGAAGTACCGCTTCGACCAGTGGAGCTTGCCGTGGTCGTAGATCGACACGGTGGTCCACACCTTGGCGCCGTCGGCTGGAGCGTTGTTGACGTAGCGGTACCCGACCGGCTTGGTGGGGTCGTTCTGGATCACGCTGCGCGCGCTGGGACCGTGGTCGATCACCGTGTTGCTGATCTTGTAGGTCCGGTGGTTCGGCACGCTCCAGATCTTGAACGTGATCCAGCGCTTGCTGCTGTTGCCGGTGATGATCCGCTGGATCAGGATCGGGTACTTCGTGTCGTTCTTGAAGCTCATCGTCTGCTTCGTCCCGCCGACGATCCAGACGGTGGCGTCGAGGCCGGCCGGGTACCTGGTGATGTACTCGTTGTGGTTCTGCCGGGCCATCGGCACCATGCCGGCGCGGAACGCTGCGTTGAACAGCGTCGTGGACGTGGTGCAGATGCCGCCGCCGAACGCGCCGGTGACGGTGATCTTGCCGCCTTCGATCGCGTTGCCTGGGCCGGTGCCCGGGAGCTTGCGCAGGTCGCCGACGACCTTCCAGAAGTCGAACACGCCACCCGCCGGGACGACCGTCCCGTCGATCTTCGTGGCCGGCGCCTCGATGTTGCCGCCGAAGTGGTTGTTGACGATGACCCAGTAGAAGACGCTGAACGAGCTGATTACGCGCATCTTCGGGGCGAGCCGCTTCGCGTCGGCCGACGAGAGCTTCGGATCGAGGGCCTTGACGACGGCCGCGACCGGCGATGCCGCCGCACCCGCCTGACGCGCGGCGATCTCATCGATGATCGCGGCCTTGGTCCCGCGCTTGAGCAGCTGCCGGCCCTCGCGGCTCTTGCCCGCGGGGACGATATGGCCCCCGACCCGCCTGAGGCTCGCGTCCTGCGCCTCCCGGGTGGCCCGCTTCGCCAGCGTCTTGAGGATTGGGTCGAGGCCCGACGTCTTGAGCACGGGGGCGATGGTCCCATCGGCCGCAGTCGAGAACGAGATCAGCGCCGCGAGCCTCGCTCGGGTGACCTTCCAGCGGTCCTTGCCCTCGACGACGACGACGTCTGCTGCCATCCGATCGGCGGCTGCCCGCGCCGCTTCGGCCGAGGCGGTCGCGACGGCCGGTGGCAGTGCCACCATCGGTACGGTCATCGCGATCGACGACGGTGTCCCGGATGCGGCCAGCTGTTCCTCGAGCGCCGCGACCAGGGCCTCCCTGTCGACGGCACGACCGTCCTTCGCCGGGGAGACGGTGAACGTCGCGCCCTCGGCGGCCGAGACGGTGGCGTCCGTGGGGATCCGGTCGATCGTCGCGGCAAGATGCGCGACCGCGGCCTCCAGCTTGTCGTGGTCGTAGGTCACGGCGGGATCGAGCGTGATGCCGTGGATCGCCGTCGCGGGTACGCCGAGCAGCTTCCCGACGATCTCATCCTGGTGGCCGGCCGCGAGCGCCGCGTCGAGGAGCGTCGATGTGTCCGGACCGCGACCGACATAGCCGTAGCTGATCGAGCTCACCTGCCCGTCCGGGCCGGTCAGCGCGATCTCCCCGGCGCCGAGCCCCTCGTACGCGGTCTCGATCGCCGCCTGTGCCTGCTCGGGTGTGAGCCCGCCGAGGTCGGTGTCGCCGACGCGGACGCCGGGCAGGACCAGCCCCTCGTACTGCGAGCCCCATGCGTACAGGGCACCGGCGCCGACGCCCACGGCGAGCACGAGACCGAGGGCGAACGCAACGCCGAAACGGAGCGCGAGCGACCGTCGCCGTCGAGGGCGAGCCGGGGGCTTGCCAGGCGCGGAGGTGTTGGCAGCCGCGTCGTCGGCGGCGGTTGAGAATTCGGTCATTGGACGCTCGTACGCGGCCGGCACGCGGTGGGCGTCGTGCCTGACAGCGGGGCTATCTTCGGATGTTCTGGCGAATCTGTCATTCCCACGTCGGTAATGCGGACGATCGGCCGAGGTCCGGTGCGACGCATCTGAGCATGCCGTCACCTCATTTGGCGGAGCACATTCCTGACAGGTGCGGGACGACGCGCCCCGATGATGGGGCCATGACCGACGCACAACCGGCCGAGTTCCTCCTCGACGGCTTCCCCGCGGCGATCGCCGAGACGGGCCGGGTCCTTCGAGCGCTGATCCTCGCGACGATCCCGGGCAGCGTGGAGACCGTTCGGCCCGGCTGGCGCTGGATCGCCTACTCGCTGCCCGAGAAGGGGCGCGTCCGCAACTTCGCCTGGATCGGGCCGGAGCGGCGCCATATCCACCTCGGGTTTGAGCACGGAACGCTGCTCGCCGACCCGGCGCGCATCCTCCAGGGCGCGCAGGAGGGGCTCAAGAAGTTCCGCTACTTCACCTTCGAGCCCGCGATCGACATCGACGAGGCGATCCTCGCCGACTACCTCCGGCGCGCCGCCGAGCTCGCCGTGATGCCGTCGGGAGCCCGCCGGGCGCTCGTCGAGGCCGGCGCCGAACCGTTACGACAGGACGACGTGCCGGCCGACTGGACGCTCATCGAGCCGGTTCCCGAAGGTCCTCCGCCGCGCTAGGCCCGAGCATCGAGACGGCCTTCCCGAAGCCAACGGCAGCCACGGCGAGCGCAGCCGCAGCGACGAGCAGCACCCACGCGCTGCTTCCGACGCTCCCGGCTAGCGCGAACAGCACGACCGTTCCCAGGGCAACCAACCCGCAGACGACCGCGAGGATCCCGGCCCCGACGCGGGCCGCTGTCCGCGGCCCGCTCGTCAGCCTCTCCCGCCGGTGGACGGCAAACACGACGGCCGCCGCGCCCAGCAGGAGGAGGCCCGCCGGCGCGAGGACGGGAACGCCCACCCCTCCGCCATCGCCCAAGCTGCCAACGAAGATCGCCCCCACCCCTGCGGCGAGCAGGAGGAGGGCGAGGAGCGGAAGCGCGAGGCGGGATGCGGGCATCGCGGTCTCCATGCAAGGGTCCAGCCGACGGCTGGTCGCGCGATGCTCGCGGACGGATCTCAGTCCGTCAATGTGCTGCCCGTGGTTCAGGCGGGCGCAGCCCCCGCGCGAGACGGTGCGGCGGTCCGCGGGTCGAACCCGACCTGGAGCAGGAGGCCGAGCTGATCGGCGACGCCCCAGTGCTCGACGAGCATGCCGTCCTCGAACCGGCCGATGTCGATGACGTCCACCTCCACCCGGTCGCCGGTGGGAGCGAAGCCCATCACGCTGCCGGAGTTGACTCCCCTCGCCCGGTTCCGCGTCCAGACCTTGTCGCCGGCGACCGTGATGTCCTCGACCGTAAGCGAGAAGTCGGACATCCAGCGGTGCAACGTCTGCGTCACCCCATTTGCCCCCGCGACGCCCGGCCGGTTGCCACGCTGGTGCTCGATGCAGTCCTGGGCGACGTATGCCTCGAGGACGCTCTCGTCACCCCGGCCGATCCCGTCCTCCACGATGCGGCGAAAGCGGTCGGCGATGTCGACGGTTGTCATGCGACGCTCCTCTGGATAGAGTGGCACTCTATTTGACTAGAGGTTTACTCTACCCAGATGCCCGCTGTCAACCACGAACCCGCTGAGCGGCGCCCGACGCTGCGAGATGAGCGGGCGGCCGTGACCCGTCGACGCATCCTGGATTCCGCGCGCCGCCGGTTCTTCGCGGACGGCTACGCGGCGACGACCCTCCAGGCAGTGGCCGGCGAGGCCGGGCGTCGCCGTGCAGACGATCTACGCCGTGTTCGGGTCCAAGGCGGCCATCCTGGCGGAGCTCCGTTCGCTCGCCGTCGATCTCCCCGAGGCGGACGACGAGGCCCGGGCGGCGATGTCCGAGCCCACACCCGAGCTCCGCCTCACGCGCTTCGCGCACTCGATCCGCAATCGATGGGAGCTCGCGGGTGACATCGTGCGCGTCCACCAGGACGCCGTCCGTGTGGATCCGTCGCTTCTCCCGGGGATCGCCGAAGCCGAGGGACGGCGCCACGGCGGCATCGCGTCGTTCGTGCGCGCTATCGCGTCAGACCTTGGCGCCCCCATCGACGTGGAGCGCTCCGTCGGCGTCGTGAACGCCCTCACGCTCTACGCCGTGTACGAGGAGCTCGTCGGTGTCCTGGGCTGGAGCCCGGATGCTTACGAGTCGTGGCTCGCCGAGTCGCTCATCGCGGGCGTCGTCGGCCGGTAGGCTGCGAGCCGCGCGGCGTTCCGACGGACGGCCACGAGGCTGGGGTGGTCGTCACCGACGGACGACTCGAGGAGCAGGGCCGCCCGCTCGTAGAGCGCCGCGGCGTCGCCCGCCCGCCCCTGCAGTTCGAGGACGGTCGCGAGGTTGTTGAGTGGCACGGCGAGCACGGGTGAGACATCGCCGAGCCGTGACTCCCTGATTGTGATCACCCGTCGGAGGAGGGCCTCCGCCTCGGTCAGCTCGCCTCGGGCCTGGAGGATCGCGGCCAGGTTGTTCAAGGCGACCGCCACCTCGGGGTGATCGACCCCCAGCGCTGCCTCGAGATCGCCCAGGAGATCCCGTATCGACGTTTCGGCCTCGTCGATACGGCCGAGCCCGGTCAGGATGGCGGCGTGGGCGCTTCGATCGAGCAGCGTCGCGAGAGCGCGCTCGCCAAGCGCCTGTGATCGGATCTCGATCGCCCGCCTGGCAAGCGGTTCGGCCGCCTCGAAGTCGCCGCGCGCATGGGCCAGCCCGCCGAGGTTGTGGAACAGGGCGGCCAGGTCCTCGGGATCGGCGTCTGGCATCGCCTCGAGGATCGCCCGCGCTCGGCCGTAGGCCTCGTCGGCCTCGGCAAAACGGCCCGCGTACTTGTAGGTCATCCCCAGGTCGTTGTGGAGCTCAGCGACCTCGAGGCTCTCGGGCCCGAACGCGACGGATGCGCTGGCGAGGGCGCTCCGAAACGTCTGCTCCGCCTCGAGATACAGCCCGCGAGCGCGCTGGGCGGTGCCGAACGGCCGAAGGGCACGGGCGCACAGCGCATCGCGTTGGCTGCCGTCCGCGACCCGTTCGGCGAGGACGAGCGCCCGACGGGCCAGGCGCTCTGTTTCGGGCACATCCCCCCGTTCGGCCGCCGACATCGCGGCAGCCGCGAGGTCTTCGCCCTGCCTGTGGGGATCCGTAGGGCTGCTACCTGCGACGCACACCGAGCGGGCCCATCTCACCGCTGTCGTCGGAATCGACCCGGCGATGTCGCTCCACGACGATTTCGTTGTCGTTGGTGGCGAGGCGGTGCCCTTCGGTGTCGGAGTCCTCTCCGCTCTCGAGCGTCACGTCGACGAAGATCTCGTTGTCGTTCCCGCCGGCCATCGGTCTCCTCTTCCCTCTCGTGCACCGGCATCCTGAGGATCGCCGTTGCCCTGACCGTAGGTCCAGCGGTGGACACCCGTCATCGGTCATTCACCCGATACGCTCTCTCCCGCCTGCCGATCCCGTCTGCTATTCGCCGCGCGGTGCGGCGACCGCGAGCGCGAAGGGGTAGGCCGGCCCGGCGCCCGCATCGCGAAGGAGCGAGCCGGCGACGGTCAACGTCCAGCGCGAGTCGACGAGGTCGTCGACCAGGAGGACCGGACCCGACCCGACGGCCCGCGGCGCGACGCCCAGCCTGGCGGTGGCGTTCGCCCCCTGCTGGGCGCTGTTCTGCATGGCTCGCTGCGGGGCGCCCGCCGTCGTCGTCAGGCACGCGTGGAACGGCAGCGCGAGCATCGACGCCAACCGCTCTGCGAACGCCTCGTTCATGCCCGGCCTCGACGACGAGGGGACGCAGGTCACCCATTCGGGCATGGGGCTCGGACGCCAGCGGCCGCGGATGACCTCCATGGCCGCGCCCGCGAGGTGGTCCTCGAACGGGCGTCCCTCCTCCAGCGAGCGCGCGACGTCCCTCCCCCACCCCGGGTCGCCGAGGATGCACAGCGCGCGGCCGATCTCGTTCGGCTTGGTCAGCCTGCCGCCCTCGGGCGTCTGCTTGCGCGGCTCGATCGCGCGCACGTCGCGGCGCAGGAACGTGACCGCCTCCTGGACGAGCTCGGGCGTGACGCGTCCGTGGCCAGCGCACGCCGCCGTCGTTCGCGCAGTGCCCGCACTCCCCCACCGCCGGGTCGTTGAGCAGCCGGCCGAGGAACGCCATCCGGCACTCGTCGGTGTCCACGTAGGCGCGCATCGCCGCGAGCTCGCTCCGGCGCGCCTCGAGCACCCCGGCGACCCACGCCTCGTCCTGCTCCCACGGCTCGCCCGTCCGGTAGAAGCGGCCCCGGTCCTTGCCGACCGCCCCGTCGACCTCGAGCAGCTTCAGGGCCTTCTCGATCTGCCCGTACGGGAGGTTGACCGCGCCCTGCAGGTTCTTGATCGTCATCGAGTCGGCGCCTTCGAGCGCCGCGAGGATGTCCTTCATCCTCGCGGCCGGCGGGAAGGCGGTCGAGAGGAAGTACTCGGCGATCGCGTCGTCCTCGCGGCCCGAGAGGAGGACACCGTACGCGTTCTCCACCGCGCGACCGGCACGGCCGACCTGCTGGTAGTACGCGATCGGCGAGCCCGGGCGCTGGTAGTGGATGACGAAGCCGAGATCCGGCTTGTCGAAGCCCATCCCGAGGGCGACGGTCGCGACGAGCGCCTTGAGCCGGTTCGCCAGGAGGTCCTGCTCGAGCGCCTCGCGCTCCTCGGGGGCGATGTCGGCGTTGTATGGCCGCGCGTCGATGCCCCGGCCACGGAGCCAGCCGGAGACCCGCTGCGTGTCCGCGACCGTGAGGCAGTAGACGATCCCGGCGCCCGGCATCCCAGGGAGGTGCTCGGCAAGCCATGCGAGCCGCTCGGCCTGGTCGCGCAGCGGGATCGCGTCGAGGTGCAGGGTGTCGCGCGCGAGCGGCCCGCGGATGACCGACACGTGGTCCCCGAGCTGGCGTGCGACGTCCGCGACCACCCGGTCGTTCGCGGTGGCAGTCGTCCCGAGGACGGGCACGTCCGGCCCGAGCGACGGCAGCAGCCGCCCGATGCGACGGTAATCCGGAACGAACTCGTGGCCCCAGTCGCTGATGCAGTGCGCCTCGTCCACGACGAACATGCCGATCGAGCGCCGGATGCCGGGCAGCAGGCGTGCGTTGAAGTCCTCGTTCGCAAACCGCTGCGCCGAGACGAACAGGACGTCGATTCGATCGGCGGCGAGGTCGCGCTCGATGTCGAGCCAGTCGTCGCGATTTGCGGAGTTGATCGTCACGGCGCGGAGGCCGAGCCGTTCCGCGGCCTCGATCTGGTTGCGCATCAGGCTGAGCAGCGGGCTGACGACGAGCGTGGGTCCGTGGCCCTCGTCGCGACGGACGCGCGTCGCGATCCAGTAGACGAGGCTCTTCCCCCAGCCCGTCCGCTGCACGACGAGCGTTCGCGACCCGTCCTGGACGACGGCCTCGATCGCCTCGCGCTGGCCCTCGCGGAAGGTGGCGCCCGCGCCGAACATCGTCGCGAGGTGGACCTGGAGCGCGTCGGCGGGGAGAACGGTCATGCCGGCAAGTATCGATGACGGCGCTGACTGGCTCGCGGCCAACCGTGCGATGCTTACGGGCCCGCGCCGATGAGGCGTCGCCTCCGATCAACAGGAGTCCTGTCGAAGATGAAGCGGAGCCTGGGTGCACTCGTCACGGTCGGACTCGTCGCGTTCCTGTTCGTGACGCCCGCGATGACCGACGCCAAGGGGAAGCCCAAGCCGACGCCGGCACCCACCGCGTACCTCAACGGCATCGACGTGAGCTACCACCAGGGAACGATCGACTGGTCGCAGGTTGCCGGCTCCGGCGTGCGCTTCGCGTTCCTCCGGGCGAGTGCCGGGACGCTGACCGCCGACACGGCGTACGCCGCGTACCGGCAAGGCGCTCGGGCGGCCGGGCTCACCGTCGGCTCGTACCACTTCGCCAACCCCGACGGAACGGCGAACGATGCTGCGAACGAGGCCAGCTGGTTCCTGCGCAACGCGACGATCGCGTCGGGTGACCTGCGACCGGTGCTCGACCTCGAAGTCGCGAACGGCCTGAGCCCGGCTGCGCTCACGGCGTGGGCCCAGACCTGGCTCGCACAGGTGACGGCCGCGACCGGGGTCCGCCCGATCATCTACACGAACAATTCCTTCTGGTCGAGCTCCATGGCGAACACCGACTGGTTCGCCCGCAACGGCTACGCCGTCCTCTGGATCGCCCACTGGACGAGCGCGACGCAGCCCACCATCCCCGCGGGAGGCTGGGGTGGCAGCGGCTGGACGTTCTGGCAGCACTCGAGCACCGGGACGGTGCCGGGCATCAGCGGCCCCGTCGACCTCGACCGGTTCAACGGCGGGTCCCTTCCGGCGTCGCTCCTCGTCCCCTGACGCACCGGCATGACGGAGACGCGGCAGGTCCTGTTCATCCAGGGCGGCGGCGCGGGCGTGCACGACGAGTGGGACGACAAGCTGGTCGACAGCCTTCGGCGGGAGCTTGGCGACGGCTACGAGGTCCGCTACCCGCGGATGCCAGCCGAGGACGACCCGGGCGACGCGGCGTGGAGACCGGCGATCACGCAGGCGATCGAGCCGCTCGAGGACGGCGCGGTGGTCGTCGGCCACTCGGTGGGCGGGACGCTCCTCGTCCACGCGCTCGCCGAGGACATGCCCGAGGTGAGGCTCGGGGCGATCGTCCTGGTCGCCGCCCCATTCGTGGGTGCGGGCGGCTGGCCGGCCGAGGAGTTCGAGCTGCCGGGCGATCTCGGCGCCCGACTGCCACCGGGCGTGCCGGTCCACCTGTTCCACGGTCTGGACGACGACACCGCCCCGCCGGCGCATGCGGGGCTGTACGCCCGAGCGGTGCCGCAGGCGGACCTGCAGCTCCTGCGCGGGCGCGATCACCAGCTGAACAACGACCTTCGCGAAGTCGCGGTCGTGATCCGCGCGCTTCGGCCGCCCGCCGCCGGGGGCACCTGACGGTCAGGCCTCGACGCCGGCGGTCTCCTCGTCACCCTCGTCGACCGTCGCGGCCTCGCGCTCGATACGGCTGAGGTGGCTGGCCTCGACGAGCGTCGCTTCGCCGTCACGGTCCTTCCACCGGGTCTGGATCTCGACCTCATCGGTCTCTCCGCGGAGCAGGAGCACGACGTTGTACCCGGATCCGGCATGCTCGACCGACTGGACCGTCGACTCGTTGGTCGGCAGGGGCAGCAGGGCGAGCACCTCGCCCAGGTTGCGCAGCAGCTCCGGGCTCATGTGCTGCGTTGCGGCCTCGACGTTCCCGGCGTCCAGCGCGTCACAGAACGCCGTGGCGCGGTCACGAATCGTGTCGATGTCCATCCTCGTCTCCTCAGGGGCGATTGTCCCAGTGGAGCACGCGCACACGGCCGACGGGACAAGGCGAACTGCGTGATCCCTTGCAGTTGCGCGATAACGAGCTCGCGACAAACCGATCGGTCCGGTTCGTCGAATCAAGGGTCGACGTGACAGCCCGCCGTAGAATGTTGCCGAGGCCCCGATGAGCACGATCCTGATCATCGCCAACGAGACGCTCGCCAGCCCCAGCCTCGCGCAGGCCGTCAATGACCGCCTCGCCGGGGGTCCAGCCGAGTTCGTCGTCGTCGTTCCCGCCACGCCGATCGAGCACCGGCTCACCTGGGACGAGGACGAGGCGATCGCCGCTGCCCAGGAGCGGCTCGACGGCCTGCTCGCACGGCTCCGCGATCTCGGAGCGACCGCATCGGGCGAGGTCGGCAACCGTGACCCGGTGACGGCAGCTCGCGACGCGATCCTGACCCGACCCGTCGACGAGGTGATCCTCTCGACCCTGCCGGTCGCACGGTCGCGCTGGCTCCGCCAGGACGTGCCCAGCAAGCTCCGCTCGGCAGTGGACGTCCCGGTCACGGTGATCAACGCGCCGAAGGAGGCAGAAGCCGCCACCGGCGCGAGCACGGCGGACCGCGCCAGCTAGCCGGTCGCCTGCCGCTCGACGTCAGCCACCGCAGGTCTTCGGATCCGTCGCCTCGTCGGAGGCATCTCCGGGCTTGGCGAGGTCCGGCAGGGTGTCGGTCCACTGGGCCACGGGCAGGCCGTTGCCCGTGTAGTCGTGGACCAGCTGCCCATAGCCGACGAGCGTCCGGTCGACGACCAGCAGCTTCGTCACCATGGCCGCCTCGAACTCGTCGGTCACCGGCATCATCTGCCAGATCTTGCCATCCGCCGACGTCCACGTGTGACCGGCGAACGGGCGCTGGTCCCCGCACGTATCCCCGGGGAGCGACCCGATGAATCCGACCGCGACGTACCCGGCGTCGTCAACGACGACGTCCGAGCTCACATCCGGCCCGGGCACGCCCTTGCTCCATGTCGTCCCGTCGGTCGAGGTCCACGCCTTGTCGTCGTCGAGCGCGACCCACCCGCGATCGCCACCGGCGACGCGGGAGATCGCGGCGACCTCCGCGAGCGCGCCTGTGCGCGTCCACTCAGCGCGACCGGTGGTCTCCCAGATCGCGGGCGGCTCCTGCTCGCCCTCGTCCACGAACGCGATCGCCCGCCCGTCGTACGCCCCGACGACCTGGAGTCCCTTGGCGACCTTCATGCCCGTCTCGTTGGTCGCAGCGAGCCACTCGACACCGTCCGCCGACGTCCAGATCCCGGATGCCTCCGTGTCGGAGCGCCACCCGAACCCGACGACCCCGCTGTCCGTCGCGACGAGCTGGTTGATGACCGCCTTGTCGAGGCTCGAAATCGTTCACGGCCTCCCAGGTGCGCCCGTCGGCGGACGTCCAGAGCGGCGAACCTTCGTCGTTGAAGCCCGACGCCACGAACCCGGGTCCGCCCGCCGTGAGGGCGAGCATGCGGGTCGTGGCGGGGAACGCTGTGCCAAGGGTCCAATCGGTCCCGTCGTCGGACCACCAGACCGAGGAGTTTGGCGAGCCCTCGTCGGTGTACGGGAGCGATGCGAGGAGCACGTAGGTGTCCCCCGCCTTCGCGACGCCGATGATCGCCTCCACCGCACCGATCCCCGTCAGGTCCTCGGCGTTCCAGTCGACCGTGAGGGTGCTTGCGGCTGCGGGTGACGGCGATACCGTGCTCGCCGACGCGGGAGGCACCGTGGGAGGGGCCGCCGTCGCCGCGGAGGCGGACGGGGACGGTGCCGGCGTGGCCGCAGGCGCCGCACATGCCGCGACCAGGAGCGAGGCGAGCAACAGGCTGGTCAATTGGCGCACGCAGGATCCTCCTTGCGCGACAGGGTACGCCGCCGGGTCTGCGTGCTGCGACGTCCCATCCGAATCGGACGATGACGCCTTGAGCGGCGCATGATGGGATGGTCCGACCATCAATCACGATGCCGTGGGAGGCTCCCAACATGTTCCGACGTGGCGACAGAGGCGGCAGGGGCGGCGACGGACCCGGCGCCAACACCTACCAGATGAAGCAGAAGATCATGGCGATCGGCGATGACTTCTGGATCGAGAACGGCGCGGGCCAGCGCGTGTACAAGGTGGACGGCAAGGCGCTCCGGATCCGGAAGACGCTGCACCTCCAGGACGCTGCCGGGAACGACAAGTACCTGATCAAGGAGAAGCTCGTCTCCGTCCGCGACGTGATGACCATCGAGACCGAGGCCGGAACCGTCGCGACGGTCAAGAAGGCGCTGATCTCGCCGCTCCGCGAGCGCTACGACGTCGAGCTGGCGGCCGGCGGCAGCTGGAAGGTCCAGGGCAACATCGTCGACCACGCGTACGAGATCGAGGGACCGGCGGGCAAGATCGCCGAGGTCGGCAAGGCCTGGTTCCGGGTCCGCGACACGTATGGCGTCCAGGTCTCCCCCGGCCAGGACGACGCCCTCGTGCTTGCCGTGACGATCGTCGTCGACTCGATGTCCCACGCCACGAGGTAAGCCCCGCACCCGGCGCCGCGACGGACGCTCCTACGCGCCCTCGCGGCTGTGGGTCGCGGCGAGCGAGCCCAGCGCCGCCGCATCGAGCGCGTCGGCCGGCACGCCGGCCACCCTGGCGGGAGTTCGCGCCCACAGCGTGGCCGTGCGCGTGCCGTTGGTGAGCGAGGCCCGCTCTCCCACGACGGCGCCGGGACCGATCTCGGCGACCTCGACGTCGTCGACTTCCACCACGAACATCCCGTCGAGGATCAGGTAGACCTCGGTGCCGGCCTGGCCCTGCCGGACGAGTGTCTCGCCCTCCTTGAGTGACCGGATCTCGGGCTTGGCGCCACCGCGCATGATCGCGCCCGACAGGGAGCGCTCGAGCGCCGACTCCACCGCGGCGACCACCGCCGGCGAGTCCTGGTCGCCCCACGGCGTCCGGTCGCCGAACGAGTGGTTGAACCAGGCGTTGAAGTCGATCGTGGCCGACTTCTGGACGAGCGTGCCCGCGTCGTCGTAGATCCAGTGGCGCGGGAACGGGCTCGCCCCGACGAGCTCGTGGCTCGACGTGCCATCGGCGTTGAGGGTCAGGGCAAGGGTCGTCCACGCGATCGAGGGCCAGAACTGGACGAACGGCTTGTGCGGGATCGGCCGCGGCGTCGGCAGGCCCATCCGGCCGCCGACCGTCTGGACGAAGCGCGCCGACGTCGGCCCGATCTCGGGCTCCTGCTGGATGTCGGGGAGGTGGACCGCCGGAAAGCGCATCGCCGCCGGGCCGACGCGCACGGTCGTCGCGCCGATGTGGCCCTGGCCGAGGTGCCCGGCCCCCACGATGCGCCCGTCCTCGACCTCGATGTACGCGCGCAGCTCGTTGGCCTCGCGGAACCGGTCCGACGTCCGCAGCTCCTCGAGGTTCTCGATCCGGTCGGGCGGCGGGTCGTCGTAGTGGGTCACGCCCATCCCGAACGGGATCTTCGACGGTCCGGTGATCGCCTCCGACGGGATCCACGAGATCGAGGTGACGGACGACTCGAAACGCTGGCTGGGCACGGATCGGGTACCTCGTTCGTGACGCTGGTCGACGCTATCCCGGGAGCGTACGCCAACCGACGACGATGTCGTGCGTTTCCGGGTGCCGCTCCACATAGTCGCGCACGAACGGGCAGGTCGGGATGACGAGCAGGCCGCGCCGACGCGCGTCCTCGATCGCGAACCTGATCAGGTCGCTGGCGACGCCGCGACCCTCGTACGCCGGGAGGACCTCCGTGTGGACAAGCGCGAGGCGGCCGTGCTTGAGGACGTACTCGATGACGCCCGCGAGGTCGCCGTCGATCGATGCCTCGTAGCGCTGGGCGGCCTCGACGTCGATGACGACGGGCGCGGAGCGGCCGCCAGGATCGGCCGACGTCATGCCGGCGCGACGTTGTGGTTCAGGTGGAACACGTTGTCGGGGTCCCACGCGCGCTTCAGCTGCGCAAGGCGGGCGAGCTTGGCATCGCCGTACAGCAGTCGCGTCTGCTCGGGGCCGACGTCCGCGTTCTCGTTCGCGTACCGGCCGAGCGCGAGATCCGGCTCCACCACGGCCATCGCGCGACGGACCCAGGCGCGGTTCGCGGCGTCGAGCGCGGGGTCGTCCCACGCGGAGTCCGCGCTCAGGTCGAACGAGGCGGCCCGGCCGGCGAACGCGGTCGCATCCTCGGCGACGCGACCAATCGCGCCGCCCATGGCGGTCGCCGAGAACGTTCCCTCTCCCGGGGCGTCGCCGACCAGCGCCACGAGCTCCTCGAGCGCCTCGGGTCGTACGTCGTTCGCGTTGGCACCCAGCAGGAACGATCTGCGGCCGAAGCCGAGCACGAGGTCGTGTGCGGTCTGCACCTCGAGGTAGCTCGCGCGCCCGGCAGACTCCGACGCCGGCGCTGGACCCGCCCGGAGCCCCGCCAGGTCGCGCTCCACGTCCTCGCCCGCGCCACTGTGGTTGTACGCGACGTAGACGATGGGCTTGCCCCTGAGCGTGTCGGGGATGTCAACGGTGGGCCCGGCCCGGTCGATGCCGAAGATGAGCGACACCGGTGTCGGGCGCTCGCAGCGCGTACGACCGGAACGTCGCCCAGACATCGCCGGCCTGCGCTGCCGGGTACATGAGGATGCCACGGTGGAGCGTGCCGCCGAACGGCTGGAGGCGGAAGTCGAACCCGGTCACGATCCCGAAGTTCCAGCCGGCGCCGCGCATCCCCCAGAACAGCTCCGGCTGCTCGGCCTCGCTCGCCCGGACGACCTGGCCATCGGCAGTCACGAGCTCCACGGCGGCGAGGTTGTCGAGGGTCAGGCCGAACCCGCGCTGCAATCGGCCGACGCCGCCACCGAGCGTGAGCCCCGCGACGCCCGTGTGGCCGACGACGCCCACCGGGCACACGAGGCCGTGCGCCTGCGCGGCGATGTCGAGCTCGCCGAGGAGCGATCCGCCGTTCGAGTGCGCCGTGCGGGCAACCGGGTCGACCTCGACGCCGCGCATCGCCGAGAGGTCAATGACGAGGCCGCCCTCGCAGCCCGAGTGGCCCGCGGGGCTGTGACCGCCCGACCGGACGGCGATCTCGAGCCCGCGGTCCCGCCCGAACCGGATCGCAGTCGCCACGTCGGTCGGGCTTCCCGGTCGCAGGATCGCGGTCGGCCGCAGGTCGTGCACCGCGTTCCACAGCCGGCGCGCGTCGTCGTAGGCGTCGGCGGACGGCGTGATGACCTCGCCACCGAACGTGCGGCGCAGCTGCTCGAGGTGACGTGGCGTCAGAGGGGCGGACGCGTCGGCCAAGATCTCCACTCCCGGTCCGGTGGGTGTGGCTCGATGATGGCACGAGCGGGGACGGTCAGGCCGGCTCGATGTTCTGGTTGAAGCGGAAGCGGTTCGTCGGGTCGTAGCGGCGCTTGATCTCGCGCAGCCGGCGGTGGTTCGCGGCACCCACCGCCTGCTCGATGAGCGAGGCGTCCTCACCGTGTCCCGGGAAGTTGAGGTAGATCCGTTCGCCGGAGGCCCACGGCGCGACGCGGTCCCAGCCCTCACGGGCCCAGGCGACGTTCACCGCGTCGTCTGCCGGCGCAGCCCAGATCGCATCGAGGCTCAGCATCCAGGGCATCGAGCGGTCGCCGAAGGCGGTCGCATCCGCGGGCACCCGCGCCGTCGCGCCGCCGAAGCCCCAGATCGACGACAGCGTGTTCGGCGAGGGGGGCCGCCGGTTGAGGTCGCAGATGGCGTCGATGGTCGAGTCGTCGAGCGTCGCGAGGTAGCGGCTCTTCCAGTAGCAGCGGTGCTTGCCGAACGGGATCACCGTGTCGAACAGCTGCTGGACGTCCACGTACGGCATCAATCCGGAGAAGTCGGTGACGAGCGATCCCTGTTCCAGCAGGGGCGCCAAAAGCGCCTCGCCCTCGGCGGCGGCACCGGCGAACAGCGCGGCGACCGTGTACACGCGCTTTCCCCACGCCTCGGTGGGATAGCCGGGGTCCGCTGGGATCGTCGAGAACTCCACGAGCGACCCGACGCGATCGCTCTTGTCCGCGAGGAAGTCCCGCCAGAAGCGGATCGGCGCCGGGCCGTCCTCCAGCGCGTACACGGGCCCGGCGAAGTACACCGTCGGCCCGAGCGGGTGAAGCCCGAAGTCGAGCCGGGTGACGACCCCGAAGTTGCCGCCCCCGCCGCGGAGTCCCCACAGCAGGTCGGCATGCGGCCCATCCGGCGTGACGTCGACGCGCGAGCCGTCGGCGGTCACGACCTCCGCGCCGACGAGGTTGTCGATGGCCAGGCCGTGCGCCGAGCGAAGCCACCCGATGCCCCCCGACAGCGTCAGGCCGCCGACGCCGGTGTCCGAGATGAGCCCGCCCGGGGTCGCGAGCCCGTGTACCTGCGTCGCGCGATCCACGTCGCCCCAGGTGGCGCCGCCGTCGACACGGGCGATCCGCGTCTCGGGATCGACGTCGACCGACCGCATCACTGACAGGTCGATCATGAGTGAGCCCTCCCCCACCCCGGCGCCGGCGACGTTGTGCCCGCCACCGCGGACGGACACGGCGAGCCCGTGCGCAGCCGCCGCGCGGACCGCGGCCTGGACATCGGACGTGTCCACGGGTCGGACGATGACGGCCGGGCGTCGGTCGATCATCGCGTTCCACACGGCCCGGGCGGCGTCGTACTCGTCGTCGCCGGGGGCAATGACCTGCCCGCGGAGCGCATTTCGGAGGCCGCCGAGCAGCTCCGGCGTCGTCGATGTCTCCATGCCTTCCAGTGTGGCGGCGCGATGTGCCATGCTGGAAGCGCTGAATTCGCTCGGGACGGGGCAAAAGTGACACGAAGCGGTCGTCGGACCCGGATCGCGCTCCTCGCCGCGCCAGAGACCTCGGCATCTGTGCTCTACGGCCTGTACGACGTGCTGTTGTCCGTCGGGGCGGTCTATCCCGACATGACGGTGGGCACGCCGGGCGACGCCCTGCTCGACGTGTTCATCGTCGCGGCGACGGCCGAGCCGTTCAGGTGCTTCGGAAATGTGCTCGTGGAGCCAGCCGCCTCCGTCGACGATGCCGAGGATGTCGATGTCGTGGTCATCTGCGACATGTATGCCCCGATCACCGACGCGCCGATCGGCAAGTACCCGGCCGAGACGGCGTGGCTGCGGCGCGTCCACGCGCGCGGGACGCTGATCGCGACGGTGTGCACGGGGTCGGTGGTGCTCGCGGAATCGGGACTGCTCGACGGGCGATCGTGCGCGTGCCACTGGGCATACGGCCCGCTGTTCCGGCAGGCATACCCGCGGGTCCGCTTCCACCCGGAGCAGGTGCTCGAGCTCGCACACGAGGCCGACGGGATCATCACCGGTGGCGGGGTCACCTCGTGGCAGGACCTGGTCCTGCACCTCATCGCGCGCTATTGCAGCCCGGCGCATGCCGCGGCGACGGCCAAGGTCTTCCTGCTTGACCGACACGCGGATGGCCAGCTTCCGTACTCCGCGATGACCCGTATCGTCCGGGGCGACGACGCGGCCATCGGCCGTGCGCTCGAGTGGATCGACGACCACTTCACGGTGGCCAACCCGGTCTCCGCGATGGCCCAGGAGGCCGGGCTGCTGCCACGGACGTTCGCGCGCCGCTTCGTGGTGGCGACGGGGCGCAGGCCGATCGACCACGTCCACGAGCTGCGCGTCGAGGCCGCACGCCACCTCCTCGAGGCGGGTGCGGCCGGGGTTGACGACGTGGGGTTCGAGGTGGGCTACGAGGACCCGACGTTCTTCAGGCGCCTGTTCCGACGAACGACGGGGATGACGCCCGCCGCGTACCGGCGCAAGTACGCCGGGTTGGCTGCGGGCGTCCAGCCGGGCTAGCCGGCCGCTAGCAGGGTGCGGTGGCGGCCGAGGCGACCCTTGCGGAGGCGAGCCTCGCGCTCGATGCCGCGCTCGAGAGAATCACCGGGGTGCCGCGGTCGAGCTGGATGTTGCCCCAGTACGGGTAGGAGAACGGCTCCTCGTCGACGACGTCGGTGAAGCTCAGCTCGCCGCGAATGCCCTCGAAGTCGCCGTTGCCGCCCGAGATCGGGTGGTGGCAGCGCCCGTGGAGCTCGACGGCGCCATCGAAGCGGGCCGTGTAGGTGTACGTCGTGTAGAACGTGCCGTAGCGCGACCCAAGCCAGCCGGTGAAGTGCTCCGTGCCGTGGGCGAGCATCGTCCCCGCGGCGGGCATCGGCTTGACCTCGAAGGTGTCCACCCACCAGCAGCCATCGAGCGACCCGGTCATCAGGTAGCCGTCGCTGTTCTCCCCGCACGAGCCGTATTCGTGCTGGATGCCCCCGACGACGATTGCCCCGCCGCCGGCGAGTGCGATGGACGGCGCGAGGGCCGCGACCAGCGCGAGGGTGGTGGCGATGAGCGCCGCGTGTCGTCCGTGACGAGCCTTGAGGTGTCTCACTGTCCTACTCCCATGCGACATGCCGTCGGTGGAGGCAGGGTGGAACGCGCCGGCCGACGACTCCAGAGCGGGATAGGGCCGAACCGGGGCGATTCGGCCACGATTGCCGAGATTTGAATGGATCGCACAGCGCCCGTCGGCGTTGCGGGACAGCCCCGGACCGGGACCTTCCGGATCGTCGACGTCGACGGCACGCTGGTCGTCATCCGGACGACCGACTTCGGCGACCCGTCGCCGCACGAGCTCGCCCAGGGCGTGAAGCCCGATCCCACGCGCCACGCGGCCGACCTGGTCGAGATGCAGTCGATCCTGAACTCGATCCGCATCGGGTCCTGACCGCCCTCGCCGGTCCCGATACGGTTCAGCCCCGCTTCGCGAGCGACGCGAGCCATGCCTCCCGATCGAGGGGGCTCGGGCTCGATCGTTCGCGGCGCGGCGGGTTGTCGCCGCCGACCGGCTGGTAGCCACCAGGCCGGGACTCGAGGATCCCCTCCCCCATCGACAACCCGGGCAGCTGGTGCTGGAGCGTGCGGACGCGCGCGACCGGCATGACGACCGCGGCGCGTGAGACACCGTTCGCCGAGAACTGGCCGGTCACCCGTCCGCCGAACCGGCCCACGGCCGCGAGGACGCCCGGCGCTGTCGACGACGGCATCTCGAGCGCGATGTCCGCGAGCGGCTCGCACACCCAGGTCCCGGCACGCTGCGAGCGCCGTCGTGAGGACCAGCTGCGTCAGGCGCCGGAAGTCGGCCGTCGACGTCTCGGGCGAGGCATAGCCGCAGTCGAGCATCGTCACGCGGCAGTCGGTCACCTGCCAGCCGGCGAGCCCCTCCTCCAGCGCCTCGTGCACGAACGACGCCATCTGTGCGACGAACGTCTCCGACGTCTTGAACAGGTACAGCGGCACCAGGCGCGGCTCCACGTCGGCCCGAAGCTCGATCCCCGAGCCGGCTGGCGCCGGCTCGATCCGGAGTGCGAGGGTCGCCTTGAACGGGTTGGTGCTCTGGGGCGAGCTCCGGCCGGTGATGTTGGTGTGCGTCTTCGCCCGGATGAGCTCCTCGGCCTCCCCCACGCCGGCGAGCCGCTCGATGCACACCGTCGTCGTCTCGCGGAAGTCCGCCACGATCCCGTACTCACGCTCCAGCGTCGCCCCGATGACCTCCTTCTGGACCTCGCCGTAGAGCGACACGGCGATCTCGTGGCGGTGGTCGTCCTGGCGGACGTCGATGAGCGGGTCCTGCTCGGCGAGCTGGTTCAGGGCCGCGCGAAGCGATCCGGCCTCCTCCGGCCGCCGCGCGACCACGACGGCCTCGAGCGCGGGGCGAGGGAACCGGGCCGTCTCCGTCTCGCCGGGCGGCGGCTGCCCGACGGCGTCACCCACCCTGACGGCGCCGAGCCCGCGCACTGCGGCCATCTCGCCGGCGGTCAGCACGTCGCGGCGTGGCGCGCCGGCCGGGGCGAACACCTTCACCGAGGTCGGCTTCGCCTCGTCACCGCCGCCGACGCGCACTCGCTGGCGGGGACGGAGCGTGCCCGCGAACAGGCGGACATACGCGACACGCTCACCGGCCGCCGTCCGCTCGATCTTGAAGACCCGCCCGGAGACCGTCGCGTCGGGGTCACCTGTGCCACCCGACAGGAGCTCGTCGATGCCGGCGAGCAGGGCGTCGATCCCGATCCCCCGTGCGGCCGAGCCGAAGAACACCGGGTGGACCCAGCCTGCCCGCGTCTGTGCCGCGAGCGCCTGGCGCAGCTGCCTGTCCGAGACCGCGACGCCCTCTCCCGTGTCGTCGCCCACGAACGCGCGGAGCATCGCCTCGTCATGCTCGGCGAGCGCCTCGAGCTGCCGCGTGCGGCTCGCCACGTCGGATCCCATCGGGACGACGTCCGGCGACAGCCGCCGAGCTATCGTCGCGAGGACAGCGTCGGGATCGGCGCCAGCCCGGTCGACCTTGTTGACGAAGATCAGCGTCGGGACGTCGAGGCGCCGCAGGGCGCGGAACAGGAGCGGCGTCTGGGGCTGGACGCCCTCGACCGCGGAGACGACCAGGACCGCGCCGTCGAGCACGCCCAGGACGCGCTCGACCTCCGCGATGAAGTCCGGGTGGCCCGGGGTGTCGACGAGGTTGACCGCGAGGTCGCCGACGAGGAACGAGGCGACCGCCGACCGGATCGTGATGCCGCGTTCGCGCTCGAGGTCGAGCGAGTCGGTCTGGGTGGTGCCGGCGTCGACGCTGCCGACGTGGTCGATGGCGCCGGCGGTGAAGAGCAGCCGCTCGGTGAGGGTTGTCTTACCGGCGTCGACGTGCGCCAGGATGCCGAGATTGAGCGTGCGCATGGGACCTCATGCCTTCCAAGGAGGTGCGGACCTTCTGGCTGGACATGGGTGCTCCCATCTCGCTCCTTTCATGGACTTCCGGCGCGGGTGCGCGCTTCGACTGTCGCACGCCCGTCAACGGGCCGTGCGTGGGATCGCCGTCGTTCTCCCGGTTACTGGCGCCGGCGACGCGGACCACGGGCGAGGACCGCGGCAGCCGCGATCGCACCGGCCAACCCGGCGTAGACGACCCACAGGCTCCCGAACGGCGACTCGTCGAGTGAGCCGGCGACAGCGTCCGTCTGCGGGAGCGGGTGGTCGACCGGCGCGTCCTCGACGACCGCGATGGTGAAGCCGCCGGTGTTGTCGTCGTCGGGCTTGCAGCGCTTCTCACCTTCGACGACGAAGCAGTTCTGCGGGGTGTGCGTGTACGCGACGAGCATGGGCGGTGCCGTGTCCAGGCCCTGCGGCGGCTTGACCTCCTCAACCCAGTAGTCGCCCTCCGCAGGCGGCACGTAGACGCTGTAGCCGTCGGGCGAGTCGAGCTCGGCGATCGGTGCGCCGTCCTGCGTGTCGGGCTCGTACTTGCCGTCACCGTCGTCGAGGCGGACCTCGAAGACAGCGCCGCCGACGATCTTGTCGTCGTCGGTGTCGGTCGTTCCCTTGTTGTTGACCTTCGTGACGATCAGCGGCGGCTCACCGGTCTCGGGCAGCGCCGAGCCCGACGGTGCGGCGCTGCCGCTCGGGGCTGCGCTGCCGGACGGGGCCACGCTGCCGGACGGCGAGACGCTCCCTGACGGAGAGGCGCCTTCAGACGCGCTCGCCGACGGGCTCACGATCGGCTCGATGCTGCCCTCGGGCGATGCGCCGGCCGATGCGCTCGCCGAAGCCGAGGGCGATGCGCTCGCCGAAGCGGATGCGCTGGCCGAAGCCGATGCCGATGCGCTCGCGGACGCCGATGCGCTGGCCGAGGCAGACGCGCTCGCGCTGGCGGACGCAGACGGGCTCACGGAGGCACTGGCACTGGCCGATGCGCTCGGGCTGGCACTCGCGGAGGCGCTCGGCGACACGCTCGCGGATGCAGAGGGGCTGGCGCTGGCCGATGCGCTCGGCGACACGCTCGGGCTGGCGCTGGCCGATGCGCTCGGGCTTGCGATCGCCGACTCGGACGGACTTGCGCTCGGGGACGCCGACGGGCTCTCGGACGGGCTGGCCGTCGGACTCGGCGTCGGCGGCGTCGTTGGAGTCGGGGTTGGCGTGGGTGTCGGCGTCGGCTCCGGCGGGCAGAGGATCAGGATCGACAGTCGTCGATCGGCGACGGCGGAGGTCGCCGGCTTGGCCTCGGGTTGGACCTGGGCGTGGACGTTGAGGCCGCCATCCTCGCCTTCGTGGCTGCCCGGCGCCAGCTGGTACCCGGCCTCCCAGGCGTAGGGGCCGATATATGCGAAGTCAGGCGGGCCGCCGCCCGGGGTGTCACTGCCGTCCACGAGCTTGTCGGACGCGCCGATCTTCACGTAGTTGTCGTTGTCGGACGGCACGATGGTCCAACCTTCGGTCGTGACCACCTGGACGTACATCGTCTCCGTGCCGCAGTCGTAGCGGGCGTACAGCTTCGAGAGCACCCGCTTCTCAGGCTTGCCGGCCTCGTACATGTCCGCCAGGAAGTCGAGCGACTGGCTGTCCCAGTCGCCGTCGGAAC
The DNA here is from genome assembly GCA_963768035.1 of uncultured Chloroflexia bacterium. Classification (GTDB taxonomy): domain Bacteria; phylum Chloroflexota; class Limnocylindria; order Limnocylindrales; family CSP1-4; genus CAIXZV01. Next base: position 220 of record CAVYGJ010000007.1, on the reverse strand, counting down.
CGTCGATCGTGATGTTCGCGGGCGTCACCGGTCGGACGTTCGGCGTAGCCGCGTACCCGGCGAGCGGGATCGTCAGCGCAACGAGCGCGCACGCGGCGAGCAGGACGATGGCAGAACGGGCAACGGACGAATGGCGCATGTGTTCTCCCCTAGCGTCGCATTGTTGCACGCGACACAACCCGCGCCGTTCAACAGGCGTTCGGGGTTGACACGACCGTAA
>CAVYGJ010000006.1:0-392589 GCA_963768035.1 uncultured Chloroflexia bacterium | reverse complement strand
GTTGATCGGTTCGCGGGATGGCGTGGGCGTGGCGTACGAGGTCGCGCGGTCCCCAGGACCCTGAATTCGCTCACCAACTCGGGCGATAGGCGGATCTGCGGTCCCGCTCGCCGCACGTTCGCCCACCTGGCGTGTCGATGGGTGGCTCCGCGGTGCGCGGGACCGAGAAATCGCCAACAGCGGCGGCAGATGGGCGATCGCACGGTGTGTGGCGCCACACCCGGCGAGTGGCATGTGACGGTCATCGGCGCCCGCGATGGTGCGGGCAGCTCCTCCCTCATCCCGCCATGAAGCCCGGGCCACGCGCCCGGGCTTCATGGTGTCTTCGGGCCGTCAGACGAGGACGGCCTCGGCTTCGGCCGCACCCTCGCGGGTCGCCTCCTCGATCTCGACGAGCCGCCCGCTGCGGACGTCGTAGACGTACCCGTAGATCGGGATGGAGCGCGGGATCAGCGGGCTCGTCCGGATGCGATGGACGTCGTCCACCACGCTCTGCCGCTGGTCCGCGATCGTCAGCCAGTTGATGTACCGGCCGGTCGGGGAGCCGGGGCCCTCACCGACGTCGCGGAACCCGTCCGGCCCGAGCTCGGCGGTCTCGAGGCTGCTCGCCAGGAGGTCCGCGAGCAGGTCGTTCGTGAAGAACTCCATCCCGCAGTCGGTGTGGTGGACGACGAAGAACTCGCGGGTGCCGAGCAGCTTGTAGCTGATGACCAGCGACCGGAGCGCGTCGTCGCTCGCGCGGCCGCCGGCATTGCGGATCACGTGGGCGTCGCCCTCCGCGAGCCCGGCGTACTTCGCGGGATCGAGGCGGGCGTCCATGCAGGTGAGGATCGCGAAGCGGCGGGCGGGCGGCAGGGCGAGGTCCGCGCGGTCACCGAACTCGCTCACGTAGGTGGTGTTGGCCGAGAGGACCTCGGGCAGGACGGACATGGGTGTGTGCTCCTTGCGCCGTGCGGCGCACTCGTCGGTGGTCGATGCGATCCCGTCGGCCGGTCTGGCCGGCGGCCCGGTGGCGGGCCTGGGTCGGCGGCCACAGCCGTGCATCGGGAGGACACAGAAAAGCCGCGAACCTGCTGGCTCGCGGCCCCGGGACCGGTCGTCGGTCCTGCGCTCGTCACTCGGTCAGTGCACGCGGGACGTCAGACCCCATCCTCCACACGGCGGGGCCGCCCCGTACAACAGATCGCCGACGGCAGCACGTGGTCCATCGCGGTCGATGCTCGCGTCGTGGCGGGGCGATGTCAACCCTGCCGCGGGTTGCCGTTCGGTGACGCGCCGCCAGCCGGCGCTCAGGCCTCGAGGATCGTCCAGCCCCGGGCGATCGCCTCCTCGCGCAGCTCCGAGTCCGGGTGGACCGCGACCGCCCGCGTCGCGAGCGACAGCAGGGGCACGTCCGCCGCGGTGTCGCCGAACGCCGCGACCACCTCGCCGCCCTCGGCCAGCGCACGCACGGCGGCGGCCTTCTGGTCCCCGGTCTGGGTCGCGGCGAGGACGGCCCCCGTCGCGATGCCGTCGACGATCTCGAGCGGCGTCCCGAGCGCCACGTCGGCGCCGATGCGCCGGGCGAACGCGTCCGCGATCGGCTGGTAGGCGCCGGTGGCGAGGACGAGCCGCGCCTCGGGATTTGCCGCCCGCACGGCGTCGGCGGTCGCGCGGACCGCGTCGAGGGCCGCCTGGCGGCGCGTCGGCCAGAGGTGCTCGTCCGCGATCCAGGTCCCCATCGCCTCGATCTCGGTCTCGGACAGCCCGGCGAGCAGCCGCGCCTGGTCCTCCATCCAGCGCGCCCGGAACGCCTCCTTGCTCCGGCGGAACACCTTCGCGAACGCCAGCCGCGGCAGGCGCACCGTCACGAACCGGCTCGCCTCGCGCGACGGGTGGTTGGCCGCGAGCCAGACGAGGATCCCGCGCCACGTCTCGGCCTCGGCCAGCGTGCCGTCCATGTCGGTCACGACGATCGGATGGGTCATCGGGCGCATCGTAGGCGGCCGGATCGCCGGGTGCCCGGGTCGCATGCGAGGATGCATCGATGAAGACGCTCGACCCGTCGTCGCGCGCTGGCGCTCGACATCGCGTCCGGCCGCTTCGTGATCGAGCAGATGACGTTCGCGGACATGGCCATGGTCACGATCCCGCCGACGGCCGAGGCGGGGTGGAACCCCGGACTGCACGACGCGGAGACGTTCCTCGCCGCTGACCCGGCGTCACGACGTTCGAGCTGGGCTGAGGCAGGCCGCCGAGCACCGTCTGCGATGATTTACCGGACGCGACGTGGTCCTGGAGACAGCGACTCGACAGCTCCGGGGATCCACGTCGCGGCGCCGCACCGAGGAGGATCCGGTCATGAGCGACTCGAAGAAGGCATCCGCTGGGTTCACGGCCGACGAGAAGGCCGCGATGCGCGAACGCGCCAAGGAGCAGAAGGTGGCCGCGCGCCGCGGGGCGGACGACGCCGCGGCGCTGAAGGACGTGCTCGCGAAGATCGCCGAGATGCCGCCGGCGGACCGCGAGATCGCGGAGCGGATCCACGAGCTCATCACGACGACGGCGCCGCACCTCGCGCCGAAGACCTGGTACGGCCAGCCGGCCTACGCGAAGGACGGCAAGGTCGTCTGCTTCTTCCAGGCCGCGGCGAAGTTCAAGACGCGCTACTCGACGCTCGGGTTCAGCGACGAGGCGCAGCTCGACGACGGCAAGATGTGGCCGACGTCGTGGGCCATCACCGGCCTGACGACCGCCGACGAGCAACAGATCGCGAAGCTCATCAAGCGGGCGGCCGGCTGACGCTCGCGCGGCACGCCGCGAGGCTTACTCCGCGAAGCGCTGTTCCTTCCACGGATCGGCGTCGTTGTTGTAGCCGTAGCGCTCCCAGAAGCCGAGGCGGTCGGCGGTCGTGAGCTCGAGGCCGCGGATCCACTTGGGGCCCTTCCAGAAGTAGCGCTTGGGCACGATCAGCCGGAGCGGGTAGCCGTGGTCCGGCTCGAGCGGCGCGCCCTCGAACGTGTCCGCGAGCAGGACGTCGTCGTCGTCGAGGACCTCGAGCGGGACGTTGGCCGTGTAGCCCTGCTCGGCGTGCCCGACGACGAACTTCGCCGACGGCCGGACCTGGGCGAGCTCGAGGATCGTCTGGATCGCGACGCCCTCCCAGTGCGTGTCCAGCTTCGTCCAGCGGGTCACGCAGTGGATGTCGGTCGTGACCTGCTTGCGCGGCAGCGCCTGGAACTCGGCCCAGGTGAGCGTGAACGGGTTGTCGACCTCGCCGTAGACCTTGAAGTCCCACGTCGAGAGGTCGGTCTTCGGGACCGAGCCGTAGTGGAGGACCGGGAACTTCTCCGTCAGGTACTGGCCGGGCGGGACGCGGTCGGCCTGGGCGGGGTCGGAGGGGCGGTTGCCGAACAGCCTGTCGAACATCTGGGGTCGGGTCTCCTGGCGGGCGGGGCGCCCGCGTGGTCGTCGGATCGTGCGTCGCACCATCCTACCCACCGCCCGTGACGGGACTGCGACACGCGCCGCCACGCCCGGTCCGCGACCCGTGACCTTCGTCCGGTCGCGTGCGCACGCGGTTCACCGCTACCCTTGCGCCATGCCCGACCAGCCCAGGGTCGTGATCGTCATGCCCGCGTACAACGCCGCCCGCACCCTCGAGCGCACGTACGCGGACATCCCGCACGACCTCGTCAACCACATGATCCTCGTCGACGACGTGTCGAAGGACGAGACCGTGGAGATCGCGAAGCAGCTGGGCATCGAGGTCATCGTCCATCGCCAGAACCTCGGCTACGGCGGCAACCAGAAGACCTGCTACGACCGGGCGCTCGAGTGGGGCGCCGACGTCGTCGTGATGCTCCACCCCGACTACCAGTACGACGCGACGCGGATCCCGCAGCTCGTGGCGCCGATCCTGTCGGGCGACGCGGACCTGATGCTCGGGTCCCGGTTCCTCGGCGACCCGCTGGCGGGCGGCATGCCGAGCTGGAAGTTCGTCTCCAACCGGTTCCTCACGGGCGTCGAGAACGTCGCGTTCGGGCTCCACCTGTCCGAGTACCACACGGGCCTCCGGGCCTACAGCCGGCGCCTGCTCGAGACGATCCCGTACCGGCTCAACTCCGACGACTTCGTGTTCGACCAGGAGCTCATCGCCCAGGTCGTCGCGGTGGGCGGGATGCGCATCGGCGAGATCGCGGTGCCGACCCGCTACTTCGAGGAGGCGAGCTCCGTGAACTTCAAGCGGAGCGTCGTCTACGGGCTCTCGACGCTGCGGGTCGTCGCGACGTACCTGCTCCACCGGGTCGGGATCCGCCGGAGCCAGAAGCTGCTCCCTCGCCGCTCGCGGGGCGAGTCGGGCGCGGCATAGGCGGCCGCGCAGCCGTGCGTCGGATGCCCCGCGGCTTCGGCCGCGCGATCATCGGGTTCGGGATCTCGATCGTCGCCCTGTTCCTCGTCGTCCGGTCGGTCGACGTCGCGGCGGCCTGGGAGACGCGTCAAGGGCGCCGACCCCGGGTGGGTCGCCCTGCTCGTCGCGTTCGTGAGCGTCGACATCCTCCTGCGCGCCCTCCGCTGGAAGGTGCTCCTCGCGCCCGTCGCGAAGGTCCCGTACGGCACGACGCTCGCCTCGCTGCTCGTCGGCTACCTCGCCAACAACATCCTGCCCGCGCGGCTCGGCGAGATCGTTCGTTCGGTCGACCTCGGGGAGCGGACCGGGCTGTCACGCTCGACCATCCTCGGGACGATCGTCGTGGAGCGGGTCGTGGACACGGTCGTCGTCGTCGCGATCGCCTCGATCGCGATCCTCGTGCTCTCGGTACGCGGGATCGTCGCCTCCGCCGTGCTCGTGGGGCTCGCCGTGTCGGCGCTGCTGGTCGTCGCCATCGCCGTGGGGATCGCGGCCCACCGGCTGCCGGGCGCCGAGCGCGTCAGCGCGTACCTCAACCGCTGGCCGCGCGTGCGGCTGGTGCTCGTCCGGCTGCGCGACGGGCTGGCGATCGCGAAGAGCGGGCGCACGATGGGCGCCGCCGTCGGCCTGTCGATCGCGTCCTGGTCGTGCACGGTGCTCGCGTTCGCGGCCGCGGCCCAGGCCGTGGGCATCCAGCCGACGACCGGCCAGGCCGCGCTCCTCGCCGCCGGCACGAACCTCGCGACCGCGATCCCGGCCGCGCCCGGGTACGTCGGCACGTTCGAGCTCGCGGCGGTCACGATCGGCGCGTCGGTGGGCATCGCGAAGGAGGACGCGCTCGCGTTCGCCATCCTCGTCCACGTGACCACGCTGCTGCTGACGTCCGTGGGTGGCGCCATCGCGTTCGCGCTCGGGCAGCGGAGCCGGTCCAAGCGCGTTTCCGAGTCCGTGGACGACAATGGACGCACAACCGATCCGGCCGCGGCCGCCGTCCCGCCCCCCGCCGCAGACGAGGTCGTCGCACGCACGAAGGGGGCCTGACCATGAGCGAGTCGCCGATCGCGAGCCGCGGCTCGACCGGAGCGCTCGACCAGGGCAGTGGCTGGCTCGCCGCGGCGGCCGTCGAGGTCGCCGGCCTCGGGGTTCGTCCTCCGCGACGGGTCCGAGCCGGGGACGGTGCCGGGCCCGCGACTCATCGTCGCGTTCCGGGCCGCGCCGACCCTCGCGCACTTCGACCCCGAGGAGGCGACGTCGTGGGCGTTCCACGGCGACCACGGGACGCTCGAGTCGCTCACCCGCGACGGGGCGCGCAGGGCCGGGCTGCCGCTCGCCCGGCCGTTCTCGTGGGGTCGGATCCGGGTGATCGACCGCGTCCCGGAGCACAACCAGTTCCTCTCGTTCGGCGGGACGCTGCGGGCCGCGGAGCTGGGCGACGGGACGGTGGTCGCGTCGTTCGCCTCGCCGGCGCCGATCCTCCGCTGGGCGGGCCACTCACAGGTGGCCGACCCGTTCGTTGACGAGGTGGGCTCGTTCTTCGCGCGGCTCATGGTCCCGGTCGACTTCCAGGAGGGCGCGGAGGCGCGGATCGGGACGACGTCGCCCGAGGGGCTCTACGCCGCCGCGCTCCTGCACGCGGACGGGCGCCTGCGCGCGGCCCGCCGGCTCGCGGACGCGGACCCGGTCCTCGCTGCGACGGTCGCCCGCGAGTGCACCCGGCTGGCGCACGACGCGCCGGCCGCGTGGCGCGAGGGCGAGGAGCTGCTGGGGTTCCTGGAGCTCGGGTAGCGCGCCGTCACCCAGTCACCCGGTGGGTGGTGGACAGCGCGAACAGCCTGCCCGTTCCCGTCGCGGGCCTGGTCCACGCTCGGGCCACGCGCGTGAGTTCGTCATCCAGTCACCCGGTGGGTCGTATCCGCGCTCGCCCGGAACAGCAGTCACGCCATGACTGGATGACCGGCGGGAGCCGCCTTTCGGGCGATAGCAGTCACCGGGCGCATGGGTGACGGAAGCTCGTTGTCTACGAACCGTGGGGTGACTGGTCGACGGCGAGAGCCGCGCCGCGGGCGGCGGGCGACCATCAGGCGCGCCGCCGGGAATCGCGAAGGCCCCGGAGGAGCCGGGGCCTTCGTCGTGATGCAGGCGATGCGTTACTTGAGCAACGCGTTCGCGGTCAGGAACTCCTTCGCGACGTCCTCGACGGACTTCTGGTCGACCGCGACCTGGACGCCGAGCGTCGTCAGCTCGTCCGTCGTCAGGAGCGCGAGCACCTTGTCGAGGCTCTTCTGGAACGCGTCCTTGTCGCCCAGCTTGGCGAGGTAGTCGTCGCGCACGAGCGCGGTCATGTTCTCGGCCGGCTGGGTGTTCTTGTCGTCGTCGAGGACGACGAACCCGAACTGGGCGATGGCGGGCTGCGTGGAGCACAGCCAGCCGAGGTCGACGCCCTTGCTGTTGAGCGCCTCGGCGATCGGCGCGTCGCACGCTGCGAGCGCCTCACGCTGCTTCGGCGGGTACGTGATCCCGTACGACTCGAGCGCGTCCTTGCACAGCGGGTTCGTGTCGCAGTCCGGCGGCAGGCCCCACTTGAGCTGGTCCTGGACGGCGGCGAGATCGCTCATCTTGGTGAGCTTGAACTGGTCGGCCGTGTCCTTGCGGACGACCGCGGCGTTCGTGTCCTCGCCGGGCGAGATCGAGAACACCGAGATCCCCTTGGGCTTGAGGACGTTGGCGAGCGCCTCGCGGTTGGTCGGTCCGTCGCCGGTCGGCGCGGTCTTGTCGTAGTACCCCAGGCCGGAGCCGACGTACTCGGGCGAGAGATCGATCTGGCCCTGCTCCAGCGCCGGCTGGCGGACCTGGCGGGCGCCGATGCCGAGGTTGCGGGTGACCTTGTACCCGTCCGCCTCGAGAACCTGCGCGAACATCTCCGCGACGAGCTTGGACTCGTAGAAGCCGTCTGAGCCGATCCTGATGTCGGCCTTGGTCGAGCTGCCCCCACCCGACGAACAGGCGGCGAGCGCCACCAGCATCGTCGCCCCGAGGGCAGCCACGCGGGAAAACCGCATTTGGGTCGTTCCTCCAGTTGAGTATCGATGGCGTTCCTGGCCGGGACGCTCAGGCAGGTTACACCGGGACAGTTGCCAGTCCGTGACATGTACGTGGCAACGTCGTGCCGGTTCGCGTGCGGATCGGTGACGGTTCGGTGCGCCCGTGCGCCCCTACGGCATCCCGCTCGGGACGGGCACCTCGGCGAGCTCGCGCAGGCCCCTGGCGTGCGGCAGCTCCGGGTCCGCGCGTCGGGCGAGCTTGCGCTGGATCACCGAGAGCAGGAGGTCGACGCCGATCGCCAGCGCCGCCACGAGGATCGCCCCGCCGATGAGCTCGCCGATGCCCGGCGATGCCCTGCGCCCGCCCGTCGAGGATGAACCGCCCGAGCCCGCCGAACCCGACGACCGCGCCGATCGTCGCCGTCGCGATGACGTTGAGGACCGCCGTCCGGAAGCCGCCCATCATCACCGGCGACGCGAGCGGGACCTCCACCCGCGACAGGATCTGGCGCTCGCGCATGCCCATGCCGCGCGCCGACTCGACGAGGTCGCGGTCCACCTCCCGGAGGCCCGCGTACGCGTTCACGAGGATCGGCGGGATCGCCAGCAGCACCATCGCGACGAAGGTCGGGATGAGGTCGAGGCCGTACTCCGGGAACAGCTGGAGCGAGAACGGCAGGATGATGACGATGACCGCGTACGAGGGGACGGCGCGGCCGATGTTCGCGACGTTGATCGCCACCGTCGCGCCGCGGCCCGTGTGGCCGATCCACAGCCCGATCGGCAGCGCGATGAGCGTCGCCACGAGGATCGAGACGCCGGAGATCGCGAGGTGCTCGAGGAGCCGGAACGGGATCCCGGTCTCGCCCTGCCAGTTGGCGGGGTCGGTGAACCAGGCGATGGCCTCGTTCATGTCGGTGCCGCCTGCTCCGCGCGGGCCCGCGCCCAGGGCGTGACCAGCCGCTCCACGCGGACGAGCCCGAAGTCCACGACGAAGGCGAGCAGCACCGAGAGCACGGCGCCCAGCACGTACTTCGTGGGGAAGAACGTCTGGAGGCCCTCGGTGATGAGCTGCCCCAGGCCGCCGAAGCTCGAGCCGAGGATCGAGGCGACCGTCGCGAGGCCGATGAGCGTGACCGCGGCCAGCCGGATGCCCGTGATCATGAGCGGCACGGCGAGCGGGATCTCGACCCGCAGCAGCCGCTCCCGGGAGCGGTAGCCCATCGCGTCGGCCGCCTCGAGGACGTCGCGCGGGACGCCCTGGAACCCGGCGACGATGTTCCGGAACAGGATCAGCAGCGTGTACGTGGTGAGCGGGACGAAGGCGACCAGCATCGAGAAGCCGAACACGGGCACGAGGAGCGCGAACGCCGCGAGGCTGGGGATCGTGTACAGCACGCCCGTCACCGCGGTCACCGGCCCGTAGACCCATGGCTTGCGGCTGGCCCAGATCGCGAGCCCGAGGCTGATGACGAACCCCGCCGCGAGCGGCACGGCCGTCAGGACGATGTGCTGCCAGATCGCGAGCAGGATCACGTCGATGTTGTCCGCGATCCAGTCCCAGCGGATCTCCACCGTCAGGCCTCCGTCGCCTGCGCCGTGTCCTCGTCGGCGGCGACGCGCTCCGCCGCGTCGCGCGGTCGCGCGCCGGGCTCGTGCATGACGGCCGTGATGCTGTCGACCGTGACCATGCCCCGGAGCGCGCCCGTCCGGTCGACGACGAGGCCCGCCTGGACGTCGGCGTCGAGGAGCATCGAGAGCGCGTCCTTGAGCGTCGTGCGGCGGTCGAGGAGGGGCGACGTCGACTCGACCTGGTCCGTCGTGACCGTCCCGGTCGTGAGGGTGTCGCGGTGGACCCAGCCGACCGGGCGGTTGCCCGGCTCGGTGATCAGGACGTGCGCGAAGGTGCCCTCCGCCGCGACCCGTCGGGCGATCGAGCCGTCGCTGCCGACCTCCGCCGTGACGACCGGCTCGAGCGGCAGCTCGGCGACCCGGAACAGGCTGAGGCGCTTGAGGCCGCGGTCGGTCCCGACGAACCGCGCGACGTAGTCGGACGCGGGGCTGGCGAGGATCTCCGCCGGCGGCCCGACCTGCGCGACGACCCCGCCCGCCTGGAACACCACGACGATGTCGCCCATCTTGATGGCCTCGTCGATGTCGTGGGTCACGAACAGGATCGTCTTGGCCAGCTGCTCCTGGAGGCGCAGGAACTCGTTCTGGAGGCGCTCGCGGACGATCGGGTCCACCGCCCCGAACGGCTCGTCCATGAGCATGACGGGCGGGTCCGCGGCGAGCGCTCGGGCGACCCCGACCCGCTGCCGCTCGCCGCCGCTCAGCTGGGCGGGGTAGCGACGGGCGTACTTCGCCGGGTCCAGCCCGACGACGGACAGCAGCTCGTCCGAGCGGGCCCGCATGCCGCGCCTTGTCCCAGCCGAGCAGCCGGGGCACCGTGACGACGTTGTCCTCGATCGTCTGGTGCGGGAACAGGCCGGTCTGCTGGATGACGTACCCGATCCCGCGGCGGAGCTCGGTCGTGTCCCGGGTCGCCGCGTCCACGCCATCGAGCAGGATCCGCCCGGACGTCGGCTCGATGAGCCGGTTGACCATCTTGAGCGACGTCGTCTTGCCGCATCCGGACGGCCCGACGAGGACGCAGATCCGGCCCGCGGGGACCACGAGGCTGAGGTCGTTGACCGCCCCGGGCGCGCCGGCCTTGGTCGCGGCCGCGTCGTAGGACTTGGTGACGTGGTCGAACTCGACCGAGGCGGCGCGGGGCGTCGTCTCGCTGGCTGAGGTCATCGGGTGGCGGGCTCCTCGCGGTTGCCCGAAAGGCTACGCGATCGGCGCGCCGGCTAGACGGGGAGCGCGGCGAGGTCGCCCTCCACCACGCCCCGGTCGTCGGGGTCCGCGACGGCGTCGAGCAGGCCCTGGGCCTTCGCCTTCCACTCGGCCGCGCCCGCGAGGTCGCCCGACGCGACGAGCGCGCGGGCCATCGCCTCGGCGGCGGCGGGCCGGTCCCAGTCCTCGATGCCCTCGCCGCCCGCATCGAGGACGGCGTTCGCGCGACCCGCGTGGTAGACGGCCTCGGGTGCGTGCCCGAGGATGCTGTAGACCCGGGCGAGGATCCAGTGGCCGCGCGCCTCGTTGGCGGCGTTGCCGACCTGGCGCCAGTGCCAGGCGCTCGCATGCGCGGTGTCGATCAGCTCGGCGTCGTCGCGGGCCGTGCGGTCCTCGCGCTCGAGCAGGTCCCAGGTGCGGTTGAACAGCCCGGCCGCGAGGGCGCGGTGGACCTCGGGCTCCAGGGTGGGGGGCGGGGGCGGGGTGGGCACGGCGATGTCCTCGGCTTCGGGTGGGGAGGGGTCGATGGAGGGGTCGGTGGAGGCGTTCGAGGGGGCGCCCGCCGCCCGCTCGTCGGCGGTCAGCGAGAGCATGTGGAGGCGGTGGAGCGCCCGCTGGAGCCTCGCGGTCCGGGCCTCGAGGCGCACGCGCTCCTCGCGCAGGATCGACGCCCGTGTCGCCGGCTCGTCGGCCCCGAGGAGCGCCCGGATCGCGGGCAGGCTGAGCTCCAGGTCCCGGAGCGCCGCGACCGCGCGAGCCACCTGCAGCTGGTCGCGTCGATAGCGGCGATACCCGGTGGACGGGTCCACGTCGGCAGGCACGAGGACGCCCTCCTCGTCGTAGTGACGGAGGGCGCCGACCGTGAGCCCGGCCTCGCGGGCGAACCGGCCGATGGGGAGGAGCTCGTCGTCCATGGGCGCATCCTGAACCCTCGGGTGACCCGAGAGTCAAGCCCGAAGGTGGGTGGACGTCCTACGCGTTGTCGAGCTCGCGGGAGATGGCCCGCAGGATGAACCGCGCGGCCTCGGCGGACTTGCCGCCGAGCTTCTGGCCGTCGTCCTGCTCGAGCGCCACCGAGAGGTCGGCCAGCATCGCCACGAGGATCGGCGTCTTCTGGAGCGCCCCCGACGCGAACGCGGCCTCCAGCCCCGCCTCGGCGAGGCGCGCGTTCTCGACGGCGTGCCCCTTCGCCTCCATCAGCTCGCGGAACTCGGTGCGTGCCGCGTCGGCGGCCGGTCCGGTGCTCGGCATCGTCACCCTCCTCGGTTTGGCGCGGCGGCGCCCTCGGCGTCCGCGAGCGACGTGCGGCCGTCGGCGACCGCCCGTTCCTGCCACCGCCTGGCCCGCCACTCGGGTTCGAGGACGCTCATGTGGATCTCGTCCCACCACCGGCCGTCGCGCCAGATGGCCTCCCGTGCGCGGCCCTCGTGGACGAAGCCGACCCGCTCGTAGGCCCGGATCGCGCGCTCGTTGAAGGCGAACACGGACAGGGCCACGCGGTGGAGGCCGAGCGAGCCGAGGGCGTGATCCACCATGAGCGAGGTCGCCTCGCCGCCGTAGCCCCGGCCCCACGCGTCGCGCTCGCCGATCGTGATGTGGAACAGGGCGGACCCGTTGTCGCCGTCGAGCTGGCTGAACGCGCAGGAGCCGATGAGCTTGTTCGTCTCCCGGACGTGGATGCCCATCGCGAGGCTGTCCGTGCCGAGGGCCCGCATCGTGAAGAACCGCTCGATCTCCTCGGCGCGCATCGGCCCGTCCTGGTAGCGGGTCAGGCGCGCGACCTCGGGATCCTGGTACCAGCGCATGAAGTCCCGCAGGTTGTCGCGGGAGTGACGCCGGAGCACGACGGAGGAGCCTTCGATGTGGTCCGGGAACCAGCGCCGGTGGAGCATCGCAAACACCCTATACCATCGCCCGCATGCGCCGCTGGAGCGAGATCGCGGAACGGGTCGCAGCCACGACGAAGACGTCGGAGAAGACGGCGATCCTCGCGGCCTACCTCGCGACGCTGACGCCCGACGAGCTGCCGGTCGCGGCGGTGTTCCTCACGGGCCGTCCGTTCCCCGAGACCGACCAGCGCACGATCGGCGTCGGGTGGTCCGGGATGAGCGGGGCGGTCCTCCGGGTGGCCGGTGCCGACGCCGACGCGCTGCGCCGGGCCTACGACCGGTCGAGCGACGTCGCGCTCGCGGTCGCGGCCGTGCTCGAGGAGGCCGGCCACGCCCCGTCGCCCGACGGCGAGCCGACGCTGCTCGAGACGCGCGACGCGTTCGCTGCCATCGAGGCGGCCCAGGGCGCCGCGGCCAAGGCCGAGCTGCTCGAGGCGCTCCTGCGCCGTGCCGGGCCGCGGACCGCGGCCGCGATCGTCAAGGTCATGTCGGGCGAGCTCCGCATCGGGCTCCGGGAGGGGCTCCTCGAGGCGGCGCTGGCCAAGGCGTTCGACCGGCCGCTCGACGCGGTGAAGCGGGCCGGCATGCTGACCGGCGACATCGGCCTGACCGCCGTGCTGGCGAGCGAGGACCGCCTCGGCGACGCCGCCATGACGCTGTTCCACCCGCTCAAGTTCATGCTCGCGTCGCCGGCCGAGGACGCCACCGAGATCGTCCGCCGGCTCGGGCCCACCGTCTGGGTCGAGGACAAGTACGACGGGATCCGGTGCCAGCTCCACCGGCGCGGCGACGAGGTCCGGCTCTACTCGCGCGACCTCAACGACATCAGCGGGCAGTTCCCCGAGGTCGTCGAGGGCGCACGCGGGCTCCCGTGGGCCGGGATCCTCGACGGCGAGATCCTCGCCTATCGCGACGGCGTCGTCCTGCCCTTCCTCCAGCTCCAGGCGCGGCTCGGGCGCAAGAACCCCTCGGCGAAGATCCTCGCGGAGATCCCGGTGATCTACGTGGCGTGGGACGTGCTCGGGATGGACCGCGACCAGGACACGGTCGTCACGCCGCTGCTCGAGCGGCCGCTCACGGAGCGCCGGGAGGCGCTCGAGGCGCTCTCCCTGCCGATGGCCGAGGACGGCGGCCGGTTCGCGCTCAGCCACCTCGTGTCGGTGGACTCGGTCGAGGGGCTCGAGAGCGCGTTCGCGGAGGCGCGGGCGCGGCGCAACGAGGGGCTGCTGGTCAAGGACCCGACGAGCGGCTACTCCCCGGGCCGCCGCGGGCTCGGCTGGCTGAAGATGAAGAAGGCGCTCGCGACGATCGACTGCGTCGTGGTGGGGGTCGAGGTGGGCCACGGCAAGCGCCACGGCGTCCTGTCCGACTACACGTTCGCGGTCCGGGACGAGGCGTCGGGCCAGCTCGTGACCATCGGCAAGGCCTACTCCGGGCTCACCGACGCGGAGATCGCGGAGATGACCCGCTGGTTCGAGGCGCACACGATCAGCGTCCACGGCCGCTACCGGGTGGTCGAGCCGCAGGTCGTCGTCGAGGTGGCCTTCGACGTGATCATGCGCTCCGCGCGGCACAAGTCGGGGTTCGCCCTGCGGTTTCCCCGGATCGCGAACCTCCGCCCGGACAAGCCCGTGAGCGAGATCGACACCCTCGCCACCGTCACCCGACTGTACGAGGGCCTCCAGCTGGGTGCCGAGCACCTGGTGACGGCGCGCGCCAGGCAGTAGTACCCCGCGGCTCGCGGGCGTAGCCGGGCGCCGTCGCGCGCCCGTATGCTGGCGGCGACGCGACCGTGAGCTCGGGGGCCGCACGCACGAGGGACGCCACATGTTCGCCGCCTTCAACGACCTGCAACGGCTCGAGGTCACCCTCTACACCGATGCCCTGATCACCCACGGGTTCGTCCGGACGCGCCAGCACCGCGTCACGGACATCCTCAACCTCGCGGAGGACCCGTTCCTGATCCTCGAGGACGTGACGGTCGAGGAGTTCGGCGGGAAGGGCGAGCCGATCAGCGCCGCCTACGCGCAGATCAACCTCGACGCGGTCCTGTTCGCGGTCGCCAGGACGTCGGTCCTGCCGGTGCCCGAGCTGCGCACGCCGAAGGCCAAGGCGGAGGCGATCATCTCGATCCCGCCGTTCCGGGTCACGGGCACGATGCACCTTCTCCCGAGCGAGGGGAACCTGCGGGCGGCGCTGTCCGAGCTCCAGGGCCGCTTCCTGCCGATCACCGACGCGACATTCTGGTCCGACCACGTCGGCGAGCAGCGCCAGCAGGTCGTGCTCGTCGCCGTGAACCACCGGCGGGCGCAGATCCTCGCGCCCCACAAGCCCTCGGACCCGTGGGCCGACGCGGATCGGCCGGCGGGGGAGGGGATCGTCACCGGGGAGGGGATCGGCGGTCCGCTGGACCCGGCCGTGGAGCCGCCCGCGCCGCCCGCGCTCGATCCCTGGCGCGGCAGCGACCGCCCAGCCGAGGGCTGAGCGCGCCGGCTGGGGCGCCGTGGAGGAGGGGCGAGCGATGACGTCACAGATCCCGCGGCGGCCGGCGGCGCTCATCACCGGGGTCGGCCGCCTCAACACGATCGCCGCCGGGATCGCGACCCGCCTCGCGGACGACGGCTGGGACCTCGGCCTCTCGTACTGGCGGCCGTACGACGCCGACCTGCAGAAGGACTCGTCCGCCGACGAGCCCACCCGGATCGCCGACGGGCTCCGGGCGCGCGGCGCCACCGTCGTCCTCCTGCCCGCCGACATCTCCGACCCGGCGGTCCCCGACACGCTCGTCGCGGACGCGGTCGCCGCGCTCGGCCCGCTGCGCGGGCTCGTCCTGTCGCACGCGCAGTCGCACGACTCGGGGATCCTCGACACGACCGTGGAGGCGTTCGACCGCCACATGGCCGTCAACGCGCGCGCCTCGTGGCAGCTGATCGCCGCGTTCGCGCGGCAGGCGACGGACGGCGGCGCGATCGTCGCCCTGACGAGCGACCACTACGCGTTCAACATGCCGTACGGCGCCTCGAAGGGCGCGCTCGACCGGATCGTCAAGGCCGCGGCGGTGGAGCTGGGCGACCGCGGCATCCGCGCCAACGCGGTCAACCCGGGTCCGGTCGACACCGGCTGGATGGACGACGAGCTGCGCGCGAACCTCGCCCGCCGCCAGCCCACGGGCCGGCTCGGGACGCCCGACGACGTCGCGGGGCTCGTGTCGTTCCTGCTCTCGGACGACGGGGCGTGGACGTCGGGCCAGCTGATCCACACCGACGGCGGCTTCTCCGCCTGACCGGCTCCGGGACCGCGGGCTAGCGGTCGACCGGCAGGTCCAGGCGGTCGCCCCACTCGGCCCAGCCGCCGTCGTACACGGCCACGTCCTCGAAGCCCAGCAGCATCAGCACGTAGGCGAGCTTCGCCGCGGCCACGCCCGAGCCGTCGTAGCAGACGAGGCGGCGGCCGCGCGTGATGTTCGCCTTGAGCAGGATCGAGCGCAGCTCCGCCGCGTCGCGCAGGTGCTGCGTCCCCGGCTGGTGCATCGTCGCGACCGGCACGTTGACCGCGCCCGGGATGTGCCCGAGGCGGCGGACGTTGCCCTCGAAGCCGCGGTACTCGGCCGGTCCGCGGGCATCGACGAGCAGCACGTCCGGCGCGCCGAGCAGCCCGCGGACGTCCGCCGTGGTCAGCCGCTCGCGGAGCTGGGCGCGGGGCGTGAACGACGCCGGGACCGGCTCGACCTCGCCGTTCGCGATCGGGTGACCGCCGTCCAGCCAGCCGTGCCAGCCGCCCTCGAGGATCCTCGCGGACTCGTAGCCGTAGGCGCGGAGCGACCACCAGATCCGCGACGCGAAGTAGGACACGGTGTCGTCGTAGAGGACGACCGACGTGCCGTCGCCCACGCCCGTCCTGGCCATCAGCGCGCCGAACCGGTCCGGCGCGGCCAGGAGCAGGGCGTCGGCGCCCTCGGGGACGTCCACGACGTCCGCGCGCCAGTCCACGTACGCGGCGCCCGGGACGTGCCCGCTGGCGTACAGCTGGCGGCCGGTGCCGTCCGGGCGCCATCGGGCGTCGATGACCCGCAGGTCGGGCCGGCCGAGGTTCTCGGCCAGCCACTCGGGGGTCGCGATGAGCTCCGGGCGCGCGGTACCGGCCAAGGAGGCCTCCATGGGGATCGGGGTCGGGGAGCGAGGGCCCGCCCGTATGATAGGCCCGTGGTATCCCCCTTCATGGCCGACCCGGAGAAGGTCGCCGCCATCCGTGCGCTGATGCCGGCGACGGGCGCGGGCATCTACCTCAATGCCGGCAGCGCGGGCCCGATCCCGGCCGAGTCGCAGCGGGCGATGGACGAGCAGGCGGCGCACGAGCTCGCCGTCGGCCGCGCGAGCGGCGACCAGTTCGCGATGGTCCTCGAGCGCCAGGCGGAGCTGCGGGCGGCGATCGCCGCCGTGCTGGTCGCGGACCCCGACGACATCGCGATCACGCACTCGACGACGGACGGGATGAACCTCGCGATCAACGCGCTCCCGTGGCGGGCGGGGGACCGGGCCATCACGACCCGCCACGAGCACCTGGGCGGCGTCGGCCCGCTGCTCGCGCTGCGCGAGCGCCTCGGGATCGAGATCGAGTTCGTCGACATCGGCGACGGCGGCGACGACGAGGCGACCCTCGCGGCGTTCGAGACGGCGCTCCGACGCCCGGCGCGCGCGGTGGTCCTGAGCCATGTCCTGTGGACGACGGGCGCCGTGCTCCCGATCGCCCGGATCGGGCTGGCGGCGCGGGCCGCGGGCGCCGTGACGATCGTCGATGCCGCGCAGGCAGCGGGGGCGATCCGCGTCGCCGTGGAGGACCTCAACGTCGAGGCATACGCCGTCCCGGGACAGAAGTGGCTCCTCGGGCCGGAGGGCATGGGCGCCCTGTGGGCGCAGCGGGACTGGGCGCGGAGCGTCGTCCCGGCGTCGGCCGGCTACATCTCGTTCGAGAAGCCCGACCCGCAGGCTGCCGTCCTGTGGCCGCACGCCCGCCGGTTCGAGTTCGGGTTCTTCCACCGGCCGTCGCTCATCGGCCTCGCGCGAAGCTGCGGCTGGCTCTCGATGTACGTCGGGCTCCCCTGGTCGCAGGAGCGGGCGGCGCGTCTCGCGCGCGCCGCGGCCGACCGCCTGGCGGGGATCGAGGGCGTGGAGCTCCTGACGCCGCGCGGCAACATGGCCACGCTCGTCACGTTCCGCATCGCCGGCTGGCCGGCCGCGACGGCCGTCGCGGAGCTCGGCGCGCGGACGTTCGCGATCATCCGCGACCTGCCGTCCTGGATGCGCTGCGGATCTCCGTCGGCTTCTGGAACACCGAGGAGGAGCTCGAGCGGTTCGCCGAGGGCGTGGCGCTGCTCGCCGCCCACACGCCGGAGTCGATCCCGCCGCGCCGCACGCTCGCCATGCTCGGCGCGGACGACAGCCCGTTCCGGTGAGCTCGCCGGCACCGTCGACACGTCCCGGTCCGGGCCCGCGACCCGAGGTCCGCCGCCGCGGGTTCGTCGAGGTCCGCTGGCGCCAGTTCCGGCGCGCGCCCAAGCCGGTCTTCCGCGCCGTCATGAGCAGCCTCGTCGTGGCGCTCGTGCTGGGCATCTCGTTCCTCGCCTACGACATCGCCCTCGATCGCGGCGCGACGCTCCCGGGCGGTGACCTGCGGCTCGGGTTCCTCGCGCTGTACCTGCTCGCGGTCATCGTGGTCGGGTCGGTCGTGACCTATCTCGTCGTGCCGCTGCCCTCCGGTGCCGGCGGCAAGCGCGCGACCCGCACGCCGTGGAGCCTCGCGCTCGGCCTGTTCGCGGCCGTCCCGATCGCCTACCTGGTGCTGGTCGCGCTCCACGAGATCCTGAAGCCGCTCCTGACCTGAGACAGCCATCGACACGACCGCTATCATCGGCGCTGGGTCAGCAGTCCCATCCCGCGCACGAGGACCCCGTGGTCAAAGACGATCGCCACCTGGCGCTGCCGAAGCTCTACGGCCAGCCTGCCTACGCGCGCCCGTCGATCACCCCCACGGCGCCGGTCGAGCGTCCGTTCGATCCCGACGACCTCCCCCTCGAAGTCGAGCAGACGCACGAGGAGCGGGAGCTCGTGTCCCAGGTAGCAGGGCTCGCCGTACGCGGGCGGTCAGGCGGGTGAGCCTGTCGCGGTCGGTGGCGGGCGCGAGGGTTCCCCGATGCTGCGGGGCCGGCCGTTCAGGCTCGGCTCCATCACGTCGCGCTTCAAGGGCGACGGCGGGTCCTCCGCCGGGGCCTGAGCCTCCTGGGGGAGTAGCTCAATCGGTCAGAGCGGCGGGCTTATATCCCGCTGGTTCCAGGTTCGAGTCCTGGCTCCCCTACCACGCCGGGTCAGCGCGACGGCCGCGCGACCGAGCGGATCAGCTCGACGAGGCGCTCGCGGCGCTCGGGGGTGAGGCCGCGCTGCACGGGGAGCGCCTCCAGCCATCCCGCGACGTCGGACCTCGAGACGACTGCACAACCGGGTGAGCGCTCGATCGTCCGGTCGTCGCTGATGATCGCCGCGTAGACCCGGACCACGAAGTCGCGGTCGTGGCTCGCCAGCCAGCCCTTGACCCGCTCGGCGTCGCGGGCCGCGCGGTCCACGGGCGCCTCGACCGGGATCCAGCGGCCGCGGTTGTCGCGGACCTCCCACAGCGATCCGACGTGCCGGGTGACCGACGAGGGCGGGACGTCGCCGATGACGACGATCCCGAACGGGCCGAGGACCAGCTCGTGGATCCGGCGACCGCCGGGCAGCAGCAGGTCGGTGGCGGCGAGGTGGTCCGGCCCGAGGGCCTTCGCCAGCCGGGGCGTGACCGCCGTCGGCCGGAGCGCGGACACCGCCTCGACGGTCGCGGCGATGCGCGCGAAGCCGATGAGCACGAACCCGGCGGGCACGACGATCGCGAACCCCCAGACGCCGACGCCCATGGCCATCTGCATCATCGACGGCCGGCCGGCCGGGATGAACTGGTTCACGAGCGAGGTGCCCAGGCACAGCCACGCGAGCAGCGCGCCGGCGAGCAGGAGGAGGATGGCGGTCGCGGCCGATCGGACGACGGCGATGCGCTCTCTCCGGGCGTTGGGGGCGTCGGCGGCAATGACCTGCATCTGGCGATGGTGGACGATCCCCGCGAGCGCGCGACTGGCTCCATCCGGCTAGGTAGGGGGAGGCGGGGGTACGGCGTTGCGCACCGGACCACACAGGACCGCACCTTTCGCGGTGCGGGGACGCACCACTTCGGCGCGTCAGTCGTCGGTCGGCGAACGGCCCGCGCCGCACGCGCCCGGCCGCGACCGCCGCCGGTCCCTCCCCGTTCGGGACCCCCGTACCATAGCCGCCCGCCCCCGCCGCTCCGATGCTCCGTGACGGAACCCCGCCATTCGGGGCCACGGAGCAGGCGGCACACACCGCGGTGACCAAGACCCAGGCTGTCATCGGCGCGATCACCAGGGGACTAGGGCGTCCGGCGTTCCGTGCTGCCCTGGCCGCCGCGCTGCTGGTCGCCGCCTCGGCGCTTCCCGTGACGGCCGCAGGCCCGACCTCGCTCGTCAACCCCGACGTGAGCCCGACGACCGCCACCACGACGACGACGATCACGTTCGCGGTCACGTACCGCAACGCCCACGGCGCCCCGCCCGAGTACGTGCGCGTCCGGATCGGCGGTGCGATGCACGCCATGCACCCGACGACCGGATCGCAGGACTGGAAGAAGGGCGGTCGCTTCGCGTTCACGACGAAGCTCAAGGCCGGCACCTACGACGTGACGTTCTTCGCCGCAGACCAGAAGCGGCACGAGGCGCAGCTGAACGGCGGGACGGTCTCCGTGAAGCCGGCGCCGACCCCAAAGCCCACGCCCAAGCCCACGCCGAAGCCGACGCCCAAGCCCACGCCGAAGCCGACCCCCAAGCCCACGCCCAAGCCGGCGCCCAGGGCGACAGCGCAGCCGCACCCGGTTGCCAAGGCGGCGCCGCGGATCCCGCCGAAGCCCACGCCACGGCCGACCCGCAAGCCGAAGCCCACGCCGCGTCCCGACGCGGTGGCCTCGGCGTCCCCCAGCGAATCCCCCGACGACTCGCTGTACGGGTTCCTGCCCGGCTGGACCGGGCCGGGCGAGGGTGGGTCCGGGCCGGCAGGCGGCCAGGGCGGTCCCGGCTCCGGTGGGCCGGCGAGCCGCCTCGGCGGTCCGGGTGGCGCGGCGTCGCTCGCGGCGGGCCTTGGTGGCTCGTCCACCCTCCTCGGGACGCTCGCGAAGGTCCTCCCGCTGACGGTCGTCACCACGGGCGGCGTCACCATGGCGATGGCGTTCCTCGTGTTCGGCAAGCGGCGCAGGGACCAGCTCCCGCCGGCGCCCGATGACGTCCTCGCGGCAAACGCGCGCCGCGGCGCCGGGCTCTCGCCCGACGCCCGCTACGCCGGGACCCCCGTCATGCCCACCGCCGCCGCGGTCGCAGGCGCCCTCGACGCGGTCAGCGCGGCGCCGGCCGGGGTGATGGACGACTACGACAGCCACCTTCCGCGCTGGCGCCGCCCGTCGCTGCTCGAGTCACGCAAGGCGGATCCCAACCGGGGTGGCGGCGCCGCGGCGATCACGCTCAAGTTCACCGGCGACGGCAACACCGCGGTCGACGGCATGGAGCGCCGGCACATCCGGTACCGGCTCGTCAGCCTGCTCGACGTCCCGGACGAGATCCAGGGCCGGGAGATCGGGTCGCTCGACGCGGGCGACGAGGTCGTCCTGCTCGAGAAGCGCGGCACGTACTGGCGCGTCCTGTGCCCCGACGGCAGCCAGGGCTGGCTCCACAAGATGACCCTCGGCGACACGGTGATCGACCCGTCGACGCAGGCGGGCGGGACCTGGACCTCGGGCGACGACGGGCCGGTCGTCGGCGGGTTCGAGGACGTGATCCGCGCCTACACCGAGCAGCGCCGCCAGCTGGGCGAGGCCTAGCCGCCAGTCCCGGTCGCGGGGCCGCCCTTCTTGCGCGGCTCGGGCGCCTTGCGCAGCACGATGATGTGCTGGTGCGCGATGTTGGGCACGAACGTCCGGGGATAGCCGTACGGCCGCAGCCGCGTCCCGGCCTGGTACCACGCGATGTCGCCCTTCGGCACGAGCCCGGCGGCGTCGCCGCGCGCCGCGAGGTCGGAGCCCGTGAACAGGTAGCGCCCGTCCTGGTAGGCGTCGCGGACGATGAGCACGGCATAGCGACCGGGCCGCAGGACGCGCTGGACCTCGCGCAGGATGCCGCCCATCGCGTCGAGGTAGGCCGGGTAGTCGGGGAGATTGGCCAGGTCCGCGCCGAGGTCGCTGACCATCGCGTAGTCCGTCCGCCGGTTCGCGTGCGCCTCGGCGAGCTTGCCGCCGGCCATCGTCATCGGCAGCTGGACGTTGTACGGCGGGTCGGTGGCGACGAAGTCGATGGACGCATCGGGGATCGCCCGGAGCAGCTCCCGCGCGTCCCCCTGGCGCATCTCGAGGGCCGACGGCTGGAACGTCCGGACGCCGCCCGGGTCGTTCGGACCGAGGTCGGCGAGGAGGGGTCCCGCGCCGTCGCGCTCGGCCGATAACGCGGCGACGGTCTCGTCGAACACGGTGACCCAGCGTGGGTCGAGCTCCAGCCCGATCGCCCGCCGCGGACCACGCGCGATCGCGGCGCCGAGGAGCGTCCCGCCGACGCCCGCGAACGGGTCCAGCACCTGCTCGCCCGTCCGGGTGAAGAACTCGATCAGGCGGGCCATCAGCCGGGGCGGCTTGTTGGCCCCATGGACTCGCCGCCGGTCGTGGCCCAGCTCCGACGGGTACGACGTCGTCCACACCGACTTCGTGAAGTAGAGCCACTCCTCGCCGGAGAGCTCGTTCAGGTCGTTCTTGGGGTGGGGCGGGCGGCGCTCCTGCACACCGGCAGGGTACCGGCCGCGCCGGTCGCTGCGGGCCGGGCCAAGGGCGACCCTGCCGCCTCTCTACAATCAGGCGATGCCGGGAAGAGTCGTCAGTCGCCGGTTCATCGGACGGGAGGCGGACCTCGCGCGGGTCGAGGCCGCCATCGGCGGAGCGGCGGGCGGCACGGCGACGACGATTCTCATCGCCGGCAGCGCGGGCATGGGCGCCAGCCGGTTCCTCGACCAGGTCCTCGAGCGCACCGCGGGCGTCGCCGAGCCGCCCCAGATCCTCCGTGGCCGCGCCTACGGTCCCGTTGACCCGCCCTGGGCGGCCGTGCTCGAGGCCGTGGCCCCGCTCCTCGCGACCCGCCCTGACGAGGAGCTGCTCGCGCTCCTCCGGCGCGACGCCCGGCCGCTGCTCGTCGGGCTGCCACGGATGGCCGCGCTCGCGGCCGGGATGCCTGAGCCCGCGCGGAGCGAGCTCGAGGATCCCGAGCGCCGGCAGCCGCGGGCGCTGGAGGCCCTCCTCCGCTGGCTCGGCCGCGTCGCGCAGGAGCGCCCCATCGTCCTCGCGCTCGAGGACCTCCAGGTCGCCGACGCCGCCACCCGTGCGTTCGCGACCTTCCTCTCGCGGACGGCGCGCGAGGAACGGCTGTCGCTCGTGCTCACCTGGCAGCCGGACCGCCTGACGCGCGAGCACCCGCTGCGCGAGAACCTCGCGGTGATCGAGGCCGGGCTGCGGGCGCCGGTCCGGGTGGACCTCGCCTCCCTCTCCCGGCGCGAGATCGCGGCGCTCATCGAGGGGATCGAGGGCGAGCGCCCGTCCGCGTCGGTCGTCGTCCTCGTCGCCGAGCGCTCCGCGGGCTCGCCGCTGGTCGTCGAGGAGCTCATCGCGGCCCGCCGCGAGCTGCGCCACGTGAGCATCACCGGCACGCTCGGCGACCTGATCATCGCCCGGCTCGCGCGCCGCTCCCCGGAGAGCCGCCGCGTGCTCCGGCTGCTGGCCCCGTCGCAGCGCCCGATGGACCGCGACCGCCTCGCGCGCACGGCGACGGCGTTCGAGGCCGAGCTCGCGGCAGCCAACGCGAACGCGGGCGGCCGCGCGGCGCCGCGGTCATCGACCGGCCCGCGGCGTGGCGCCGACGGGCTCGACGCGGACCTCGCGGCCGGTCTCGCGGAGGCGCTCGAGCACGGGTTCGTGATCCAGGAGGCCGACGAGCGGCTGCGGATCCGCCACGAGCTCGTCGCCCGCGCCGTGGTCACCGACCTCCTGCCGACGCAGCGGCCCCGGTACCGGGCGGCGCTGGCACGGGCCTTCGACGACGTCCCCGTCGTGGCGTCGCACCACTGGCGGACCGCCAACCGGCACGCCGAGGCACGCGAGGCCGCCTTCGAGGCGGGCCGGATCGCCCTCGAGCTGCAGGCGCCGCTCGACGCGCTCACCGCGCTCGAGATCGGGCTCGAGCTGCCCGCGGGCCCGCCCGCGCCCGTGGACCCGCCGGATGGCGAGGCCCCAGGCGAGGCGCGTGACCGGACGGGCGCCGCGGACCGCGCTGGACTCGCGGTGATCGCACAGCTCGCCGCCGAGGCCGCCGCGGCCGCCGGACGACCCGGGCGCGCGGCGGTGTACGCCGAGAGCGCACTGGGGGCCCTCGGGGAGCGGAAGGACCGGCTCCAGCACGCGGTCATCGAGGCACGCCTCGGCAAATACCTGCTCGCGGCGGGCGATGCCCAGGGCGCGACGGCGGCGCTGCGCAAGGCGGCCGATGTCGTCCCGCCGGCACCCTCGGTGGAGCGGGCCTGGATCCTCGCGCTGCTCGCCCAGGAGCGGATGCTCGCGGCCGCGTTCCGCGACGCGGAGCGGATCGCGCGGGAGGCGATCGACGTGGCGGGCACCGTCGGCGAGGACGCCGAGCCCGAGGCGATCCATGCGCTCACGACGCTCGCGGTCGCCAGCAGCTATGGGGACGCGCCCGAGACGTCCGTCGACCTGCTCCGCGAGGCGCTCGAGCGGGCGTCCGCACATGGCCTGATCGACGAGGCGATGCGGGCGAGCGCCAACCTCACCCACGTCCTCGAGCTGCTGGGGCGCCCGTCGGAGGCCATCGACGAGGCGTACCGCGGGATCGCCGCGGCGCGTGAGGCGGATCTCGGCGCGGTCTACGGCAACCTGCTCGGCGGGAACGCCGCGGGCGTCCTGCTCGAGGTCGGCCGCTGGGCCGAGTGCCGCGAGCTCCTCCTCCGGGCGATCGACTGGAGCCCGTCGGGGAGTGCCTCGGTCAACGCGCTGGTCAACCTCGCGACGCTCGAGATCGAGGCCGAGGCGGGCGAGGAGGCGACCCGGCTCCTGGGTCGCGTCCTCGTGGAGCTCGAGACGGGCGGCGACGAGCAGCTCGCGGTCCCGGCCTACCAGGCGACCGCCGCGATCGCGATGTGGAGCCGGGATCTCGTCGACGCGCGGCGAGCCGCCGAGCGGGGCTGGGGCCGGCTCAAGGGGACCGAGGACTGGGCGGCGATCGCCCGCATGGCCGCATCCTCGATGGAGGTCGAGGCCGCGATCGTCGCGGAGGCCCTCGAGAAGCGGCGGATCGGCGACGTCGCCGCGTCGCGCGAGCGGGCGGGGCGGATCCTCGCGGAGGCAGAGTCCGCGGTCGCGCGGGCGCTCGCCGAGGACCCGGCCCGCAGCGACGACGCGGTCGCCAGGCTCGCGACGGCGCGCGCGTTCCATGCCCGCCTCACCGGTCGCGAGGACCCGGCCAACTGGGCCGCCGTCGCCGAGCAGTGGCGCGCGATCGGACAGCCGTACAACGTGGCGATGGCCCGTTGGCACCAGGCCGAGGCGACGATGGGCGGCGCGGTCGCCGGGCGGGACGGCGCGCGGATGGACGCCCGCCTGGTCCGCGCCGACGCCCGCGAGCCGCTCTCCGAGGCGGTCGCGATCGCGCTCCAGCTCCATGCCCGGCCGATGCTCCGCGAGCTCCGCGAGCTCGCGGGTCGCGCGCTGATCCAGCTCCCGCCGGCGGTCGACGAGCTGCTCGAGGAACCCGCGCCGCCCGGCGCCGACCAGCTGCCGCCGGCCGCGTCGCCGCCGATGGCGGAGGCGCAGGCGACCGGAGGCGCCGGTGGCCGCGGCGCCGGAGGGCCGGCCGGCGACAGCTTCGGGCTGTCCAAGCGCGAGCTCGAGGTGCTGGCGCTGATCTCGCAGGGCCGGACGAACCGGGAGATCGGCGACCGCCTGTTCATCAGCCAGAAGACGGTCGGCGTCCACGTCGGCAACATCCTCGCCAAGCTGGGCGTGTCCGGCCGCGTGGAGGCGGCCGCCGTCGCCATCCGCCTCGGCCTCGAGGGCAACCACCGCCGGCCCGCCTGAACGAGGCGTTCGCGGCACCTCGTCGGCGTCTTCGGTAGTAGGATCGCGAGCGTTTCTGGATGCCCAACCGAGGTTCCCATGCGTCGCCTGCTGTTTGCCCTCACGCTCTCCGCCGTCGCCCTGACCGCGGCCGCCTGCTCCGCCGACACCGCCCCCGGCTGGACCTACGCCGCGCCGACCGAGGCACCCTCCGCCGCGGCGTCGAGCGGCGCGTCCGCCGCACCGAGCGGCAGCGCGTCCGCCGCCCCGTCCAGCGGGGGCTCGCCCGCCGCCCCGTCCGCCAGTGGCGCCGGCGGCGCCGTCCAGATCTCGGCGCTGAACATCGCGTTCGAGCAGACGAGCGTCACGGCCCCCGCCGACGCGCCGTTCACGATCCACTTCAACAACAAGGAAGCCGTGCCGCACAACGTCAACGTCAAGGACTCGAGCGGCGCGAGCAAGTTCAAGGGCGACATCGTCACCGGCCCGAAGGAGGTCGACTACCAGGTGTCGGCGCTGTCCGCGGGCGACTACACGTTCGTGTGCGACGTCCACCCGAACATGACCGGGACGCTCAAGGTCGGCGGCTGACCGAGGCGGACCCATGACACGCGTCGACGAGCGCTGCTACCGCGACGCGTACGAGCGATCGCTGACGGCGCGCGTCCTCGAGGTCGCGGCGGGCGACGGCGCGCCGCTCGTCGTCCTCGACGCGACGACGTTCTATCCGGGCGGCGGCGGCCAGCCGTCGGACCGTGGCGTGATCCTGCGCACGGACGACGGCCGGTCCTGGACCGTCCGCGCCGCCCGACGCGTGGGCGGCGAGCTCGTCCACGAGCTCGAGGCGCCCGAGGACGGCGAGCTGCCGCAGGCGGGTGACAGCGTCGCGGTCGAGCTCGACTGGGCGCGCCGCTACGCCCTGATGCGGACCCACACGGCGCTCCACGCGCTGTGCGGCGTCGTCTGGCGCGACCACGGCGCGCTCGTGACGGGCGGCAACATGGAGCCCGGGACGGGCCGCATGGACTTCGAGTTCGAGACGATGTCGGGCGACCTCGTCGACTCGATCGAGGCGACGGTCAACGAGGAGCTGCGGGCGTCCCGTGACGTGCGCGTGAACGTCCTCCCGCGCGACGAGGCGTTCGCGATCCCGGACCTCATCCGGACGAAGATCAACCTCCTGCCGCCCGGGATCGAGGAGATCCGGACGATCGAGATCGTCGGCCTCGACCTCCAGGCGGACGGCGGGACGCACGTCGCCAACACCCGCGAGGTCGGCGGGATCCGCGTCACCGGCTACGAGTCCAAGGGCCGGATCAACAAGCGGATCCGCCTCGAGCTGGTCGAACCCGCCTGACGGCGGCGCGCGACCGCCGTCGCGCTCACCCTGGTGAGCCGGCTCCCCCGTCCGCGTCGATTGCCCCTATCGGAGTCCGACCGCATGGGCCATGATCCCGCAGTGAGGGGATCAGTGCCGGGCGGCGCGCATCGCCACCCGGGCCATCGCGATCGTGCACCGGGTCGGCGGCGAGACCCGGCATCCGGCGTTGGCTGGCCCCCAACGGCGCACGCATGTTCGCGCTGGCCCTCGGGATCATCGTCATCGCGGCGACGGGCCTCGTCGCGCCCGGCGCGGCGCGAGCGGCGACGGAGCCACCGCGCGAGGGCTGTCGGGGACCCGCCGACTCCGTCGCGGTCGCGGATGCGCTCCTCCAGAACCGATACACCCTGGCCACGTTCAAGACCGTGACCCTGCCTGCAAACCCCACTTGGGCGGAGGATCCTCTCCACAACGTCAACTGGCTGTTCAACTACCACTCGCTGCGCTTCGTCCTCGCCCTGACCACGGCTTGGACCGAAACGGGCGACACCCGGTATCTCGATCGGGCAGCGTTCCTGCTCTGGGACTGGTACCACGACAACCCGCGAGGATCGGCACCCTCCTCGTGGGCGTGGGACGAGCATTCGACGGCCTGGCGGGCGACCGTGTACGTGTGCGCGGCCGAGATCATGCCGGCATCGACGTGGCTGACCCGCGCGCTCGTCCTCCACGGCAACGTGCTCGCCGACCCGGCGTTCTACCGGGGCGAGGGCAACCACGCCCTGAACCAGGACATCGGGCTGCTCGAGGTCGGCTGCCACATGGACCGAGCCGACTGGATGCACACGGCGGCAACCCGGATGACGTCGCTGATCGGCGCGAGCGTCGACAGCGCCGGGACGATCAACGAGCAGTCGGTGTTCTACGAGTACTACAACTACACCCGGTACACCTTCGGCTCGAAGCGACTCGTCGAGTGCGGACAACCGGTGTCGTCGGTGTTCGCGCGGGTGGCCCTGATGCCGACATTCCTCGCCCACGCGACCTACCCCAACGGCACCTGGGTCCCGCTCGGGGACACGCAGGCCAGCCGCGCCCAGTCGATCGCCGGCACGCCCGCCGAGTTCGCTGCCACCCAGGGTGCCTCCGGGCCGAAGCCGACGTCGACCTCACGCGTCTACGGTGCCGGGTTCGCGTTCGTCAGGACGGGCTGGGGCGAGTCGCGACCCTACGCCGACGAGACGATGATCTCCATTCGCTTCGGTCCGGCGCGCCGCTTCCATGGCCATGACGACGGAACGTCCGTCACGCTCTACGGGTACGGCGGCACCGTGCTCCACGACAGCGGCGTCTTCGACATCACGGCCGGCGCGTACCGCCGGTACTTCATCGGCCGGGCGGCGCACAACCTCGTGACCGTCGACGGGCTGACGGCGCTCAAGGCGGCGACGAGCGTCCGGTGGAAGCGCTCCTCGTCGACGATGTTCGAGCTCGCGATGACGCAGAAGCCGTACACCGGCGTGACCTCCCAGCGTCGCGTCACGTTCTCCCGGCAGCTGGGTTACGTGCTCGTCGAAGACCGCCTGTCGGCGACGAAGTCACGGACATTCCGGCAGCTGTGGCACTTGCGTGAGGGGTCGCGACCGACCATCAGCGGCTCACGGACGTGGACCCGGTCCACCGGGTCGAACGTGCTCATCGTGCAGCTGATCGCACCCGCGGCGGTGAGAACCATCACCGGCGCGACGTCGCCGATCCAGGGCTGGCTGTCCTACCGCGGTGGCACCAAGGTCGCCGCGCCCGTCGTCGAGGCGCGCCGGTCCGGTACGTCCGTGAAGTTCCTGACGCTGCTCGTTCCCTACGCCGCCACGAAGCCGGTGGTGACCGTCTCCGACCTGCGCCTGATCACAAGCGGGTACGCGCTGACGGTGACGATCGACGGGCATCGCGAACGCGTGGCGGCTGGGACCAGCGACTCGCGGATCGTGTCCCTGCCATGACCGCAGGCGCCACGCCGCGGGCTTGCGGCGGGGGCCGCCGGGATGGCACCATCGCGCCCGATGCGACCATCGCTCTCGTTCCTGTTCGCCAGCCCGGTGATCAAGCGCCTGGCCTGGTACTCGCGGCGCGCCCAGAAGTCGATGGACCGCCGGTTCTTCCTCTCGCTCGTGATGGGCATCTTCATCTTCACGGCGCTCGCGGCCCTCGCCGTCACGCTGCTCGAGAAGCCGTGGACCGTCGACTCCCTGGGGACGTCGTTCTACTGGGGGATCACGACGATCTTCGGCCAGGGCGACTCGTCGTACATCACCTCCCCGGGCGGCTGGCTCGTCAGCTGGCTGCTCATCCTCTTCGGCGTGGCGATGCTGGGCACGATCACCGGCGCCCTCGTCGCGTTCGTCATCGATTTCCTGCTCAAGGAGGGCCAGGGCATGGGCGCGGCCGGCTACACGGACCACATCGTCATCTGCGGCTGGAACTCCACCGCCCGCGACCTCGTGGACGAGCTCAAGCACGACGAGTACACGGCGAAGATCGTGCTCGTCCACGACGCGGACCGGAACCCGGCCGGCGGTGACGTCTACTACGTCCGCGGCGACGCGACCCACTCCGACGACCTGGAGCGGGCGGGCATCGAGCACGCGATGGCGGCCGTCGTCTTCCCGATCGACGGCTCGGACGCGTCCGACATGCGCTCGATCCTGATCGTCATGGCGATCGAGGCGATGGCGCCCCAGGTGCGGACCGTGGTCGAGGTGAACAACCCGCGCCACGAGGTCCACCTCAAGCGCGCCAACGCGGACGAGGTCCTCGTGACCTCGCAGCTGGCGTCGCACCTCCTCGCCCGGTCGGCCCTGTACCCGGGCCTCTCGAGCCTCGTGACCGACATCGTCTCCGGTGGCGAGGGCGCGGAGCTGTACCGCGTGTCGCTCCCCGCGGAGTACTGCGGGCTGACCGTGGACGCCCTCTCGGCGACGATGCGCCGCGACCATCGCGCCACGCTGCTGTCGATCAACCGCGGCGGCCACACGTTCGCCAACCCGCCCGCCGAGTTCGGCCTCCTCGAGGGTGACGACGCCGTCGTCCTCGCCGAGTCGCTCGCGCTCCTCGCGCCGCTCAGGCTCGAGCGCGCGGAGCCCACGGTCAACGCCGTCCGGACCGCCGCCGTGGTGCCGTCCGCCTGACCACGCGACGCCCGCACCGGTCGGGCACAATCGCGCCCATGCCCACCTTCGACGACGCGCTTCGCGGGGTTGACGACGCCTTCGTCACTGCCGCCCGCGAGAAGCGGATCCCGGGCGTCGCCTGGGGCGTGATCCGCGACGGGGCGCTCGCCCACGCGGGCGGGACCGGCGTCACGCGCGACGGCGGATCCACCGTCCCCGACGCCGACACGGTCTACCGGATCGCGTCGATGACCAAGAGCTTCACCGCGTCCGCGATCCTCCTCCTCCGCGACGAGGGTCGCCTCCGGCTCGACGATCCCGTCGCCGACCACGTGCCGGCACTCGCGTCGTGGGCGCCGCCGACGCGCGACTCGGTCCCGATCACGATCCGCCAGCTGCTGACGATGACGGCCGGGCTCCCGACCGACGACCCGTGGGGCGACCGCCAGCAGGCCCTGCCCCTCGACGCGTTCGACGCGCTGCTGCGCGCCGGGCCGGTCTTCGCGTGGCCGCCCGGGACGGCCTACGACTACTCGAACCTCGGGTACGGGATCCTCGGGCGCGTGATCACATCCGCGGCAGGGGCGGAGTACCGCGACGTCGTCCGCGAGCGGCTGATGGCGCCGCTCGGCATGACGTCGTCCGGCTTCGACGAGGACGAGATCCCCGTCGAGCGCCTGGCACACGGCTACGCGCGGGTGGGCGAGGACCTCGTGCGCGAGGGCGAGGACGTCTACGGGGCGATGGCCTCGATGGGCGGCGTGTACTCGACGGTCCGCGACCTGAGCCGGTGGGTCCTCGGGTTCCTCGACGCGTTTCCGGCCCGCGACGACCCGGAGGGCGGCCATCCGCTCCGCCGGTCGTCCCGCCGCGAGATGCAGCAGTCGCACCTGTCCTGGACCGTGGAGGTGGAGGGCCACCCCGCCCACGAGGCGCCCGTGGTCGAGGGTGGCGGCTACGGCTACGGGCTGTGGGCGATCTCGCGACCGGGCGTCGGGACCATCGTCGGGCACGGGGGCGGGTACCCGGGCTACGGGACGCACATGGTCTGGCACCCCGCGACGGGCCTCGGCGTCATCGCCGCCGGCAACCTCCGCTACGCGGGTGTCCACCCCGTCGCGGTCGAGCAGCTCGTGGCGCTGGTGGCCGCGGATGGCGTCGTCGCGCGCCGGCCGCGCCCGATGCCGAGGGTCGCGGAGGCCGTCTCGGTCGTCGAGCGCCTGCTCGCGCGCTGGGACGACGCGGAGGCCGCCGCGTGGTTCGCGATGAACATGGACCTCGACGAGCCGCGCGAGCGCCGCCGCGAGGCCGTGGAGGCGGCCGTGGCGCAGGTCGGCGGCCCGTTCCGCGTCGACGGCGCGCGCCCGCTCGAGTCCGACTCGGCCACGCATCGGCGGTGGTGGCTGCGCGGCGAGCGCGGCTGGCTCCGATGCGCGCTCCGGCTGAGCCCGGAGCCGGTGCCGCTCATCCAGGAGCTCGGCGTCAAGGCCGTCATCGAGCCGTCGCCGTCGCTTGCCGCAGCCGGGGCGGCGCTCGTCGGTGCGGCGGGGGCCGGCGGGTGGCCCGCGGGCCTGGAGGCCGGGCAGGCCGTGGATCGGATGGTCGTCGCGCGTGGCCTGAGCGTCGTCGCGGGCTGGCTGGGCGCCGTCGAGCTGGGCGCGCTCGTGGCGGGCGACGGATCCACGACCGCGACCTGGGAGCTCGTCGCGCCGGGAGCGGGCACCGCGTTTGGCCACGGGCGCGCCCGCCTCGTCGTCACGCTGGACGCGACATCGGGTCAGCTGACCGCCGTCGCCGTCGAGGCCGCCCCATCGATCGCGCCCCCGGAGGGGTGGTAGCGACGCCTAGCGCCAGAGGTCGGGCTGCGAGACCGTCGCGCCGATCGACGCGGCGAGCCGCTCCACGACCGCGAACCAGTCGAACCGGCTCGTGATCTCCGACGCGCGGAGCGTGACGAGACGCTCC
This sequence comes from uncultured Chloroflexia bacterium, assembly GCA_963768035.1. GTDB lineage: Bacteria > Chloroflexota > Limnocylindria > Limnocylindrales > CSP1-4 > CAIXZV01. Next base: position 360,736 of record CAVYGJ010000006.1, on the reverse strand, counting down.
GCCGGGACGAGGTCCGGGAGCACGCGGTCGAGGATCGCCTCCACCTCGTCGCGGAACGCGTCGTTCGTGGACCGGACGCCGTCCGCCTGGAGCGCGACGTCGGGGAGCAGCCGGACCACGAGGTCGTAGGTCCGCGACCAGCGGCGCACGAGCGGGTAGGTCTCGTACTCGTCCTCGCCGCCGCACGAGCGCAGGTAGTAGGCGTAGTTGTCCATGACGCCGCGGTCGGTGGCGAGGACGTCGGCCTTGCGCGCGAGCTCGAGCTCCTGGCGGATCTGCGACACGAGGACCCACAGCTGGGCCTCGCCCGTGGCGCCCTCGTTGATCCCGAGCGGGTTGTCGCGCACCACCTCGCGCCCGAGCTCGACGGAACGACCGGCGCGCTGGACCTCGGCCGCGAACGCGAGCAACGCGGACGTCTTCCGGATCCCGTGCGACCCGATGAACGCGATCTTGGCGGGCCGCGGCCATGCGCCGGGGAGCGGCTCGGGCTGGATGGCTGGCTTGCGGCTGGGCATGCGTCCAAGCGTATGTCGGGTGCGAGCGCGATGCCCCGGGAATCGAACAGGCCCGGACGTCGCCGCCGGGCCTGTTCCTGGGTCGCCGGGCCGATCAGCGGCCCGCGAGGAGCTTCTTGAGCTGGCCGGGCGAGAACAGCGGCCCGGTGTGCGTCGACGCCTCGACGGCCGCCACCTCGTCGTCGATCGCGAACGCGAAGATGCGCGTCGCGAGGGTCGGCGTGAGGTCGTTGTCGCTGACGACGTACAGGAGGTGCCGCCCGTCGGGCAGGTCGGGACCCCAGGTGAGCCCCTCGAGCTTCTCCGGGACCGTGTCGAACAGCCCGTAGACCGGGTCGAGGAGGTTGATGAACGGGGCCTTCGACACGGCCTGCACGCCGGTCGGCAGCGCGCCCGTCGCCGGCAGCGTGACATCGGAGACGTCAGTCGCGCCGTTGAGGTCGATCTTCCAGATCTGCTTGCGGGTCGGATCCTGCGGCGGCGTCTGGAGCCGCGACCGGTTGTCGCGCTCGAGGACGAGCAGCTCGTCGTCGTTGATCGCCAGGATCTCGCTCACGCCTTGTCCGCGGTTGGCCGCGACGAGCGGGTAGACGTACTCCTCCGTGTCGCCTGTCGCGAGGTCGATCCTGAGGATGCGGGTGTAGACGCTCACCCGATCGGTCGTGCCCGGCGTGAGCGCGTTGTCCTGGAGCAGCGCGTTCTGCATGATCCCGAACAGGGTCGTGCCATCCGGGCTGATCGCCAGCCCTTCCATCCCGCGGTTCGCCTGGCGCCCGGAGGTGTTGCCGGTCAGCTCCGCGTTCGGGTCGGCGCTGGGGTTCGCGATCGCGAAGTCGGCCGGCACCGCGATCCGACGCAGCACGTTGCCCTGGCGATCCATCTCGACGATGCTCGGCCCGTACTCGTCGGAGACGAACAGCGTGCCGGCCGGCCCGACGCGGATGCCCTCGGGGTCGAAGCGGTCGTCGAACGCGCCGGCGGCGCCCACGAGCGGGTCGCCATCCGTGTCGTGCATGAGCCGCGTGTCGAGCAGCGTCGTCGTGACGTTGCTCGCTGGATCACCGGCCAGGTCGAGCGAGATGTGCAGGTAGTCCAGCCGGTCGACGTACGGCTTGTCGGTGAGCCCGTCGAAGGCCCGCGGTCCGGTGCGGCGACGTACACGCCGTCGAAGCCCGAGTAGTCGATGTCCGAGCCGAAGCCGCCGAAGATCGCGGCCGGCACGCACGTCGTCGGGGACGACGCCTGGCACAGGTTGCCGGTCAGCCCGGACTTGTCGAGACCGTTGCCGGGGATCGAGCCCTGGCCGACGAGGGTGACGCCGGGATCGGCGGCCGCGACCGGGCCGACGGCACCAAGGACGAGGGCCGCCGGCACGACGAGTGCGAGCGCGCGGCGCAGGGTGGTTCGCATGGGTCCTCCGCAGATGGTTGGCGAGGCCCATTGAGCCGGATCTCCGTCAGCGGCCCGTTAACCGTGTGTGAACGCTTCGCCTCGCCAGTCGCTGGCCGACTCTACGGTTCCGTGGGGGAACGCCTGAGTCTTCCAGCGACTCGGCCATTCCGTGACGTGGCCGGCAGACGGAACGCATGAGTCGCACGGCGGGTCGTTCGTTCCGGCGCGGAACCGTTGAGTCGCCGGGCGCATGGACGAGCCGTGGGCGCGATGCCCCGCGAATTCGAAACGGCCCCGGCGGAGCCGGGGCCGTGTGCTGGGTCGGGGTGACGGACGCTAGAGCGACTTCACCGCCGCGATCAGGTCCGCGAGGCCCTGCTTCGCGTCCGCGAACAGCATCCCCGTCTTGGGGTTGCTGTAGAGCTCGTTGTCGATGCCCGCGTACCCGCGACCGCGACCGCGCTTCATCACGATGATGTTCTTCGCGTGGTCGACGTCGAGGATCGGCATCCCGGAGACCGGCGAGCCGGGCTTCCGTGCCGCCGGGTTGGTGACGTCGTTGGCGCCGATGACGAGGGCGACATCGCACCGGTCGAACTCCGGGTTGATGTCCTCCATCTCCTTCAGCTGCGGGTACGGGACGTTCGCCTCGGCGAGGAGGACGTTCATGTGCCCGGGCATCCGGCCGGCGACGGGGTGGATGGCGTACTTCACGTCGACGCCGCGCGCCTCGAGGATCTCGGCGAGCTCGCGGACCGCGTGCTGGGCCTGCGCGACCGCCAGGCCGTAGCCCGGGACCACGATGACCGAGCTCGCGTAGGCGAGCTGGATCGCCGCGTCGTCCATGCCGAGCTCGCGCTCGGTGCCACCGGACGCGCCGACCGCGCTTGTCGTGCCCTCGCCGCCGCCGAACCCGCCGATCATGATGTTGAGCACCGACCGGTTCATGGCGTCGGCCATGAGCTTGGTCAGGATCGCGCCGGACGCACCCACGAGGGCGCCGCCGATGATCAGGACGGGGTTGCCGAGGACGAAGCCGGCCATGGCGACGGCCATGCCCGTGAACGAGTTGAGCAACGAGATGACGACGGGCATGTCCGCGCCGCCGATCGGGAGCGTCATCGTGACGCCGAAGATCAGCGCGGCGAGGAGGATGACCCCCATCACCGGCAGGCTCACGTTGCCGGACCACAGGAACAGCGCGCCGGCGATCGTGATCAGCGCGAGCGCCAGCGTCACGACCTGGCCGCCCGGGATCCGGACCGGCCGGGACGGCGTGATCTTGAGGCCCATCAGCTTGCCGGACGCGATGAGCGAGCCGGTGAAGGTGATCGAGCCGATCACGACGTCGAGGACGGTGGCGACGTTGACCTGGAGGCCGGGGACGGTCCCGGCCGAGGCGAACTTGAGGTAGTCGTCGATGGCGATGAGCGCGGCCGCGCCGCCGCCGACCGCGTTGAACAGCGACACCAGCTGGGGCATCGCGGTCATCTTCACGGTCCGCGCGGTGTACAGGCCGAAGCCGCCGCCGAGCGCGATGCCGGCGAGGATCACGAGCCAGCCGACGGCGTTGAAGCCGGTCGCGACCTCACCTGCGTCCGTCGCGGCGACGGACGGCTTGACGAGCAGCAGGAACGCGGTCGCGAGGATCGCGAGGGCCATGCCGCCGGCCGACAGCAGGTTGCCGTTGCGCGCGGTGGCCGGCGAGTTCATCCGGGACAGGCCGAGGATGAACGCGACCGCCCCGCCCAGCCAGAACAGATAGACGATCGGCTCGATGAATGACCAGTCGAAGTCCACGGTCTACCCCTCCGCCTTCTCGGCCTTGGGTGCCGCGGGCTTGCGCTTGAACATCTGGAGCATCCGGTCGGTGACGACGTAGCCGCCGACGACGTTGAGCGTCGCGAACGCGACGGCCACGAACGACAGCAGGTATGAGATCGGGGAGTCGGCCGCGACGGCGATGAACATCGCCCCGACGAGCACGATGCCGTGGATCGAGTTGGCGCCCGACATCAGCGGCGTGTGCAGCGTCGCCGGCACCTTCGAGATGACCGCGAACCCGCACATGATCGCGAGCACGAAGATCGTGAGGTTCGAGAGGAATTCCGTGACTTCGGGGCTCATGCGTTGCCTCCGGCCGGTGCCAGCAGCTTCCCGACCGCCTCGGACACGATCGCGCCGCCATGCGTGATGACGGTCGCCTTGGTGACCTCCTCCTCGAAGTCGAGGGTGAGGTTCCCGTCCTTGACCATGTTCAGGAGCAGGGCGGAGATGTTCCGGGCGTAGAACTGGGAGGACGACGACGGCATCGTCGCCGGCAGGTTCTCCGGCGCGACGATCGTGACGCCGTTCTCGGTGACCACGGTCTCGCCGGCCTGCGACAGCTCGCAGTTGCCACCGAGGGCCGAGGCCGCCATGTCGACGATGACCGAGCCGCTGCGCATCGCCCGCACGGCGTCCGCGGTGACGAGCACCGGGGGCTTGCGGCCGGGGATCTGTGCCGTCGTGATGACGACGTCCTGGCTCGCGATGGCCTCGTTGAGCTCGGCCTGCTGGGAGGCACGCTCCTCGGCGGTGAGCTCGCGGGCGTAGCCGCCGGCGCCCGTGGCGTCGATGGCGGTCTTGAGCTTCAGGAACTTCGCGCCCAGGGACTCGGCCTGCTCGGCCGTCTCGGGCCGGACGTCGTACGCGGACACGACAGCGCCGAGGCGGCGTGCCGTGCCGATGGCCTGGAGCCCTGCGACGCCGATCCCGAGGATCAGCACGTTCGCGGGCTTCGCCGTGCCGGCCGCGGTGGTCAGCAGCGGGAAGTAGCGGCCGTAGGTGTTCGCGGCGATGAGGACGGCCTTGTAGCCGCCGACGTTCGCCTGGGAGCTGAGGGCGTCCATCGTCTGGGCGCGGCTGAGCGTCCGCGGGATCGCGTCGAGGCTGATGGCGGTCACGCCGGCCTTGGCCAGCGTCTCCATCAGCGCCGGGTCGAGCAGCGGCTGCAGCAGGCCGACGACGGTCTGGCCGCTGCGCAGCTTCGCCGCGTCGGCGGGCGCCGGCTTCTGGACGCGGAGGATGACGTCGGAGTCGGCATACAGCTGCTCGGTGGAGACGACCGTCGCGCCGGCGTCCGTGAACGCCGAATTGGGGATCGCGGCACCGGCGCCTGCGCCTGCCTCGACGAGGATCTCGAGCCCGGCCGCCGTTAGCTTGCCGAGCGCTTCGGGCACCAGGGCGACGCGCCGTTCTCCGGCCGCGGACTCCCTGGCGACGCCGACTTTCATGGGCATCACCGTTCCATAGGACAACGTTGGGTGGACGGCGCAGAGTGTACCGGACGGTCGCCCTCACCCCGGTGTCGGATGGGCCGGCGTCGTCAGTCGGGCTGAGCCGGTCTCCACGCGCGGACGCCGCCGCCGGCGAGCTTGGCGTCGTACATCGCGTCGTCGGCGCGCCGGCGCAGGTCGGGCTCGAAGTCACGGTCCCCGGGCACGATGCGCGCGACGCCGACGGACGCACCGACCGTGTGCTCCCCGTCGCGGGTCGCGTAGGGCGCCGTGGCAAGGGCGTGGACGCGGTCGGCGAGCGCGACCGCGGTCGCCTCGTCGGGCACGCCGACGAACAGGACCATGAACTCGTCGCCGCCCCGCCGCCCCGCGGCGTCGGTGATCCGGATCGAGGCCCGGAGACGCGCACCGAGCTCCGCGAGCACCTCGTCCCCGACGTCGTGCGAGCGCGGGCCGTCGTTGACCGCCTTGAAGCCGTCGAGGTCGATGAACACGTACGCCGCGCCCTCGATGCCCCTGCGGCCGCGGAGCGCCGCCTCGGCGACGCGGACGGCGAACGCTTTCCCGCTCAGCAGCCCGGTGAGCTCGTCGCGGTCCCGCTCGGCCTCGGCCACGTTGGTCCGCCACAGCGCGAGCGCGAGGACCGCGCACAGCGCCGGCGCCCACCAGCCGACGGCGAGCCATGTCACGACGAATACCCAGCCGAGCACCGTCTCGGCGAGAAGCGTGCCGCGGAACGACCGGTCGAAGACGTGGAGCGTCTCGCGGAGCGTGAGCCCGTCGCGGAGGACGACGACGCCTGCCGCGAGCCCGGTCGAGACGACGCTGAACACCAGGGTCGCGACGATGGCCCCGACGAGCAACAGCCCCGATCCGTCCGGGATCCCGAGCGCCGCGAGCGCCGGCCGTCGTCAGCGAGGCGAGCAGCGCACCCGCGATCGCCGCCAGCGCGAGGCCGGCGTGGTTCGCGAGCGCCCCGTACCACGGGACCTCGCCGTTGAGCTCGCGCCGTTCGATGGACGACAGGAACGCGACCCAGCCGCCCGCGATCGGGCCGCCGAGCACCATGGCGGCGACGATGAACGGGAGGTGGAAGGTGAGGACACCGTGCCCCGATGGGCCGCGAAGGACCCTGGCCGAGCCCGCGAGGCCGAACAGCGTCCAGAGGAGGACGCCGGCGGGGCGTGCCCACGCGTCCGCGACCATCGGCACCGCGATCGGCCCCGCCAGCGTGCCGAAGGCCGTGACGAGCCCGAGCACGGCGATCCCCGCGACGATCGTCGCCGCCGTGTAGGCGGGCAGGAGCGCCGCACGCCGCTCGACGGCGATCAGCGGCGTGCTCGAGGTCAGCCCGAGGCCGGCGGACATGGGGTGGCGGGGGTCGAGTTGCATGCACGGTCAGGGATACCCGTGGCCCCGGTCCGCGGGAACGGCCCGTTCGTACCAGCCGCCGATTTGGGGTGCGCGACCGCACCGTGGCGGCGGGGCACCGTCCTGTCGTCAGGCAGCCATTGGTCCCATGCGCGGAGTCGTGACGACCTGCCTGCCGTCGACCCACACGCCGAGGATGTCGGGCGGTCCGGCGAGCCTCACGACCTTCTCGAAGACGCGCTCGGGTGTGTCGATCTCCGGGAAGACGCGCAGCGAGCCGTGCCTCGCCGCCGTGTCGACGAGGACCGCGTCGAACCGACGACCCGGCGCCAGCAGGCCCACGGGCGCCCCGAGCAGCTCCGCGCCCCCGAGCGTCGCGAGCCAGAAGCCGAACGTCGTGTCGATCGCCGAGCCCGGGACGCCGCGCCCGTCCGCGGGCCGGGCCGGGTCCACGCCGTCCGCGAGGATCCGAGAGACGGTTACGGCCTCGTGGACCGTGTGGAGGAGGCTCGGCGAGGCGCCGCCCGAGACGTCGGTCCCGAGGCCCATCCGGACGCCGCGCTCCACGAGCCGACGCGTGGGCAGCACCGCGTTGGCGAAGTAGGCGTTCGACAGCGGGCAGTGGGCGATGCCCGCGCCGCGTTCGACGAGCAGGCTCGCGTCCCCATCGGTGACGTGGTTGCCGTGGTGGAGGACCGTCCCTGGCCGCAGCAGCCCCGCGGCATCGAGCGCCGCGCAGTCGGTGACCCCGAACCGCTCGAGCGCGTGGGCGTGTGCCCAGTCGGACTCCGACGCATGGGTCTGGACGAGGGTGTCGGTCGCGGCGGCGAGCGCGCCGAGGCCGTGGAGCAGCTCGTCGGTGCAGGCGGGCGTGAAGCGCGGCGTGACGATCGGCTGGACGAGCGACCGCCCGCCGTCCAGCGCCCGGATCTCGTCGATGGATCGAGCGCTCGCGGCGACGCCCGCGGCCGCATCGGCGTCCCGGTACCAGGCCGGCGTGCCGTCGGGGTGGTCCATCGCGACCCGGCCCACGTACGCGCGCTGACCGGCGTGCGCCGCTGCCTCCGCGAGCGCGGTCGTCGCGGCGACGTCCACCGTCGCGAAGTACACCGCGGTCGTCGTCCCGTGGGCCAGGAGCCCGCTCACGAGGTCGGCCCACACCGGCCGCGCGAACGCGAGGTCGGCGTAGCGCGCCTCGAGCGGGAACGTGTACTCGAACAGCCACCGCTCGAGCGGCAGGTCGAGGCCCGTCCCGAGCTGCGGCCACTGCGGGGCGTGGACGTGGAGGTCGACGAGCCCCGGGAGCAGGACGGAGCCGGGCGGCGTGACAAGGCGCTCGTCGTCCGCGGCCGCGAGGGCACGGCCGGCGTCCGAGTCCGCGTCCTCGACCGTCGTGATGACGCCCGCGGCATCGACCTCGATGACCGCGTCGAGGATCTCGAGCCGGTCGGGGGCGGGCGCCTGCATCACCCGGGCGCTGATGAGCTGCGTCACGTGGGCGATCGTAGCGCCCGCCTTGCTACGCTTCGGCCTCCGGCACCCCGCCCGACACCCCAGGTCGCGGTCCCGGGTTCGAGGGCGAGCCGTGAGCGAAGACGTCGAGCAGCTGATCGAAGCCGCGGAGGACCGCTGGAAGACGGGCTGGGAGGCAGGCCCCACGCGCCTGCGCTGGACGTCCCTGCCGCCGCAGGTGGGCGATCCGGCACCCGACGCGACGCTGTCGGACCACGAGGGCACCGACGTCGCGCTCTCCTCGCTGTGGGCGGATCGGCCGCTGCTCATCCTGTTCTGGCGGCACTTCGGCTGCTCGTGCGGGATGGACAGGGCGGCGCGGCTGCGCACGGAGCTGCCGGACTACCGGGCCGGTGGCGGTGACGTCGTGATCGTCGGCCAGGGTGAGCCCGCGCGCGCCGCGCGCTATCGCGAGCGACAGGGGATCGATGTTCCGATCCTGAGCGATCCCGACCGGTCCGTGTACCAGGCGTACGGGCTGCTCCAGGGATCGACGGCCCAGATCCTGTTCGACGCCCCCGACCCGTTCCTGCGCTGCGACTTCGACGCCGGCATGGGGCTGGCAGCCTCGCGCCACGCGACGGACCGGGCGCTCGTGGACGACCCGTGGCAGCTCCCGGGTGAGTTCGTCGTCGGGACGGACGGGGTCATCGCGTACGCCCACCGGTACGGCTGGTGCGAGGACTACCCCGACCCGCGGGTGCACGTGGCGGTGATCCGGGGCGCCGCGGGGAACCTGTAGCGATGCCTTCCTCGGATCGCCGTGAGCTGCTCGAGCGGCTCGAGCGCTACTACGACACGGTGCCCCGGGCAGGGGCGCGGACCGAGGACGTCGGGCCGTTCACGCTGTTCGTGTCGACAGGAACCTTCCCGTTCTACGCCCGGCCGCGGCTGGGCCTCGAGACGACGGTCGTGCCCGAGGATGTCGCCGCGGTCGTGGCCCGGCAGCGAGCGCTCGGCGTCCCCGTGGCGCTCGAGTGGGTCGTCGAGACGACGCCCTCGATGAGCGCGGCGGCGCGCGGCGCCGGGCTCCATGTCCAGGAGCTGCCGCTGCTCATGCTCGACCGTGCGCTCGAGGTGCCGGTGCCGCCGGGGGTCACGATCCGCCGGGTCGCTGCCGACGAGCCCGACCTCGAGCCGATCATGGCGGTCGCGGCCGTCGCGTTCGAGAACGGCGGGACCTCGGTTGGCGAGCCCGGCCCGGCCGAGCGGGACGCCCTCGCGGCCTCGAGCACCGCCGACCGGACGCGCCTGCGGGAGCGGATCGCGTCTGGCGCGGTGGTGATGATGGTCGCGGAGGACATGGACGGGCCTGTGGCGTCCGGTGTCCACCAGCCGGTCGGCGACACCACCGAGGTCGTCGGCGTCGCCACGCTCCCGTCGGCGCGACGGCGGGGTCTCGGCGCCGCCGTGACGGCGGCGCTCGTCGCACATGCCACTGCCTCGGCCCTCGACCTCGTCTTCCTCTCGGCGGCGAGCGACGACGTCGCCCGGATCTACGAGCGCTTGGGCTTCCGCCGCGTCGCCCAGGCCGGGATCGCCGACGCACCCGCGCCCGACCCCGCGGGGTCGGACGCTCCCCCGGCTGACGCGATCGACCGTCTAGGCGGCGGCCGAGACCAGCCGGGTCACGTTGTAGCCCGCCTGCGACTCCACGTTGCCCGCCTCCCGGAAGCCGTGCTCGGCGGCGAGCGCGGTCAGGCCGCGCCCGGGCCACGTCGCGCCCAACCCGGGCCTGCCGTGCGTCTTGCTCTCCTGGAAGCAGTAGATGAGGTCGGAGCCGTAGACGATCGCGGCGGTCGGGTCGGCCGCGTCCGCCGCCGCATCGCCGGTGAGCGCCGCCTCGGCGATGAGCAACGAGCCGCCGGGACGGAGCGCCGCGCGGATGCCGTCGAGGACCGCGCCCGGCTCGGTCATGTGGTGGAGCGCATCGAAGACGCACACGAGGTCGAAGCCACCGACTGGCAGCGAGCCGCCATCGACGACCTCGAACCGCAGGTTCCCGAGGCCCGCGGCCGCCGCCGCCTCGTTCGCGTCGTTCACCGTCGGCGCGTCGATGTCGAAGCCCGTGAACCGCGACGCCGGGTACGCGCCGGCGAGGATCCGGAGCGCGGTCCCGCCGCCGGGACCGACCTCGGCGACGTCGATGCCGCCCGACAGCGCGGCCACGAGCTCGGGGTGGCCCGCGAGCCACTCCGTGAGGAGCAGCTGCTCGTACATCGGGACGTTGACGCGCTCCGCGGTCATCCCGAGGGCCGCCTGGAACTCGCCGGACCGGATCCCGCCGCCGTCGCGGATCGCGCTGGTCACCCTCGGCAGCAGCCCGCCCAGCGGGACGAGCAGCTCCACGATCGCGCGGACGTCGAGGACCATGCCACCGCGCAGGAGCCCGAGGGCATCCTCGACCGGCTCGTATCGGCCGTCGGCGACCGTCGCGTAGCCGCCCGCGACCATGGCATCGCCCCAGCGTGCCGCGTTGTCGGCGTCGACCGACGCCTGCGCCGCAAGCTCGGCGGCATTGCCGCCGCCGGCCAGCAACGCGTCAGTCAGCCCCGTCTTGATCCCGAGCGCGACCGTGCTCGCGGCGTACCAGCGAGCGACGTCGGCGAACAGCAGCGGCAGGTCACTCACGTCCATCCCTCATGCGGGCGACAGGCGTCATCGCCTGCTGCGTGCGCGGAGGATAGGCCGGGCGAGGAGGGCGTCGCCGGGCGCTTCTACGAACCTGTCAAACGAGACGGTATGGGCTGCCGCACAATCCGGCCAACGATGCCCGCCAGAAGGAACCGCCAGTGGACGACGAGACGCTCGCGACCCTCGAGCACGAGAACATGGTTGCCACGATGTCGCAGATCGGCGACTGGTTCGACGGTGCCCTCGTGCGCCATGAGCGCGGCGTGACGATCGTGTCGGCCGGTCTCCCCGTGTTCCTGTTCAACCAGGTGCTCGTGTCCGGGCCCGAGGCGACCGACGACGGCATCCGGGAGGCCGTCGACGTGATCCGCGCCCGCACAGGACAGTTCGTCGTCAACCTCCGGGTCGGCGCTGACGACCGGTTCCTCCCGGCGGTCGCCGGGCTCGGGCTCGTCCCCATCTCGGAGACGCCGTGGATGCCCGGCATGGCGGTGTGGCCGATTTCGTCGGCGGGCACGGCGGGCACGGCGGGCGCCAGGGAGGGCTTCGAGATCCGGAGGGCCACCGACAGCGCCGGGATCACGGATCACATCGCCGCTGCGGCCGAGGGGTTCGGCATGCCCGCCGAATGGCTCGACGGGCTGCGTGGTCGTGGGCTGGATGATGGCGCTGGACGGTTCTATGTCGGATACGCGGATGGCGAGCCCGTGACGAGCGGGATGGGCCAGCTGACCGGGTCCACCATCGGCATCTACAACATCGCGACGGTGCCGGCGGCGCGACGCAAGGGCTACGGGGCGGCGATGACGCAGCGAATCATCGACGACGCCTTCGCCGATGGGGCCGACGTCGCGATCCTCCAGGCGAGCGACATGGGCAAGCCGACGTACGAGCGGCTCGGCTTCCGGACGGTGGTCGAGTACGTCGCCTACGCGGACCCGGCGACCCTGGCGGGTGCCTGAGATCGCCGAGTCGTTCCGGCGGCGTCAGGCCCGGGCGCGGAGCTCGAAGCGCCGGGTGGCGGCCGGCCGCCGCGACGTAGTCCTCGTGCGTGGACGCCTTGCTGATCCCGTACCAGCCGGCGAGCATCGAGCCGACGCCGGGAATCCGCAGCATCGACCGCAGCGCGGCCTCGAGGTGCGGGGTGGCCTCCGCGGGCGTGAGCTCCCGGGCGTCGACGGTCCGGCGGCGACGGCCGCGTCCGATCTCGGCGGTGCCGGCGGCGCGCAGGTTGTGCACCCAGGCGACCTCCCCGAACGGGGAGAACAGGTACTCGGCGTCGCCGTCGCGGACGACCGCCACCGGCACCGTGCGCGGGACGCCGGACTTCCGGCCGCGCACGGTCATCAGCACGTTGGGCCCCATCGGCACGCCCGCCCGGAGGGCCGCCTGTACCAGCGGGTCGAGCCGGTGCACGATGGACGGGATGGATGGCGTGGTAGCGGTCGAGAGGTCGGCGGTCATCGGGTGCTCCAGGGTGGGTCCGGCCGTGGTCTCGTGGCCGGTACAGGGAACACGGAGCGGTCGCCCGCGATGTGACATGACCCGGCCGGTCACGTTTGCCGCGGTTCGATCCGTACCACTGGCATGACCGCCGTGGCTGACCTCGACCCCTCTCGCCTCGACTGGCTCGCGGCCGAGTTCGAGCGACATCGCTCGCACCTCCGTGCCGTCGGCTACCGGATGCTCGGCTCGCTCACCGAGGCCGACGACGCCATCCAGGAGGCGTGGATCCGCCTGCAGCGGCGCGACCCGGGAGGCACCGATGACCTGCGTGGCTGGCTCACCGTCACCTTCAGCCGGATCTGCCTCGACATGCTCCGAACGAGGGCGTCCCGGCGCGAGACGTACCCCGGGACCTGGCTCCCGGAGCCCGTCGTGACGCTCCTGCCCGGTCCGCGCGGCGAGCCCGCGCCCGAGGACGACGCCGTGCTCGCCGACTCGGTCGGGATCGCGCTGCTCGTCGTGCTGGATCAGCTCTCGCCGAGCGAGCGGGTCGCGTTCGTCCTGCACGACGTGTTCGGCGTCGACTTCGAGCAGATCGCGCCGCTGGTCGAGCGCACGCCCGCCGCGACCCGCCAGCTCGCGAGCCGCGCGCGACGCCGGGTCCGCGCCGAGGCGCCCGACCCGGATGCCGACATCGCCGTCCAGCAGGACATCGTCGACGCCTTCCTCGCGGCATCGCGCGCGGGCGACATCGAGGGGCTCCTGCGGATCCTCCACCCGGACGTCGTGTTCCGCGGCGACGGTGGCGGGCGCGGCATGCTCGCGCGGCCGTCGATCCGCGGGCGCGAGCTGGTCGCGACGCAGGCCGGCGTCTTCGGGCCGCGGTTTGCCGCCTACGCGAAGCCGGCGATCGTCAACGGCGGGGCCGGCGTGGTGATCGAGGATGCGCCGGGCCAGCCCCGGATCGTCGGCTCGATCACCATCCGCGACGGCCTGATCGTCGCGATCGACCTCAACGGCGACCCGGCGAAGACGCGCCGCGTCCGCTGATCGGGGCTCACTCGATCGTCGACGGCGTCAGGTAGACCGTCGCGCTCCACGAGCTCGAAGACCGGGCCGCGGAGCAGCAGCTCGGCGGCCAGCGGCAGGTCGACGGAGGAGGTGCCGACCTGCACGCTGACGCGACCGGGCTCGACGACGCGGCGCAGGTCCGCGCCGACGTACGAGAAGTGTTCGGTGGACAGGACGAAGGCGACCGTCCGGCACTCGCCGGGCTCGAGGTGGACCCGCCGGAACCCGCGGAGCTCGCGGACCGGGCGGGCGATCGTCGCCTCCTCGTCACGGATGTAGAGCTGGACCACCTCGTCGCCGGCCCTGGTGCCGGTGTTCGTGACGTCCGACCCGGATCGTCACGGCGTCACCGGTCGTCGCCAGCTCCGTCCGGTCGAGGCGGAGCGCATCCACCGCGAACGTCGTGTACGAGCGACCGAACCCGAACGGCCAGCAGGGGCGACACCGGGGAGTCCACGTAGTCGCCCTTGGGGTGCGAGCGACCGCCGGTGGGATGGTGGCGGTACGTCAGGGGCAGCTGGCCGACCGAGCGAGGCATCGAGAGCGGCAGCTTGCCGCCCGGGTTCGAGACGCCGGCAAGGACGTTGGCGATCGCGTCCGGCCCGGCGTCGCCGGGCACCCACGCGAGGAGGATCGCGTCACAGTGCTCGGCCGCCCACGGCAGCGCGAGCGGCCGGCCGCTGACGACGACCAGCACCACCGGTGTCCCGGTCGCGGCGACCGCCTCGACGAGCTCCTGCTGGCGGCCGAGGAGCCCCAGCGTCGCCCGGTCGCGGAACTCGCCGGTCGTCGAGTCGTCGGTCAGCCCCGACCGCTCGCCGACGACGAGGACCGCGACGTCGGCGTCACGGGCGAGGGAGACGGCCTCCTCGAGCTCCGCGTCGGTCCCCGCGGAGATCCCGGAGCCCGGCGCATGGACGACGTCGGCGCCCGGGAACGCGTCGCGGATCGCGTCGAGGATCGTCCGCCGGCCGGTCAGCTCGTCGCCGGGCTCGAACACCTCGCCGTCGCCGATCACGCCCAGCGCGTCGACGCCCGTGCGCATCTCGCGGAGCGACTCCATGTGGACGAGGTGGCTGTAGTCGCCGAGCAGGTCGCGGGCGCTGTCGGCGATCGGGCCGAGGACAGCGATCCGGCCCAGGTCGGGCGCGAGCGGCAGGATCCCGCGGTTCTCCAGCAGCACGAGCGACCGCTCGGCGAGCGCCCGCGCGGCACGCGACTCCGCGTCGGCGAGCGCCTCGAACGCGATGGCGGTCGGCGGCTCCACGTACGGCCGCTCGAACAGCCCGAGGCGGAGCTTCATCCGCGAGCACCCGGTCCACGGCCGCGTCGAGCAGCGCCTCGTCGACGGACCCGTCCTCGAGGCCCTGCGCCAGCGGGGCGCCGAACGCCACGGTTCGCGGGAGCTCGGCGTCGACGCCCGCCGCGAGCGCCAGGCCCGCAGCGACCCCGAGGTCCGCCGTCAGCCCGTGGGCCGTCGCGACCATCTCGATGCCCATGTAGTCCGACGCGACGATCCCGTCGAAGCCCCACTCGCCGCGCAGGATCGTCTCGAGGAGGTCCCGCGACGCATGGCACGGGACGCCGTCCACGTCGCAGTAGGCCGGCATGACGCTCCCGATCCCGGCATGGCGGACGGCCGCCTCGAACGGCGGGAGCTGCTCGTTGCGCAGCTCGCGCGGGCCGATGTGGGCCGGTGCCTGGTTGCGCCCGCCCTCGGCCAGCCCGTGACCCACCATGTGCTTGGCCGTCGCGAGCACGCCGTACGCGAGGTCGGGACCCTGGAGGGCGGCGACGTAGGCGCAGCCGAGCTCCGTCGCGAGGTACGGGTCCTCGCCGTAGGTCTCCTCGGTGCGGCCCCAGCGCGGGTCGCGGGCGACGTCGAACACCGGCGCGAGCGCGTGGCGGGCCCCGGTCAGGAGCATCCGCCGGCGCACGGTCTCCGCCATCGCCGTCACGACGCCCGGATCGAACGCCGCCGCCGCGCCGATCGACTGCTGGAAGGTCGGGCGCGCCCCAGGCGATGAGGCCGTGGAGGCACTCCTCGTGGATGAGGGCCGGGATCCCCAGGCGGGTCTCCTCCACGAGCTGGCGCTGGATCGCGTTGGCCGTCGCCGCGACCTCGTCCGGGAGCAGGTTCGTGGAGCCGGCGAGACGCGTGACGTTGCCGATCCCGTCCGGCGCGAGCTCCCGCAGGCGGTCCGCGTCGAGGCCGTGCTCGCCCACGATCTCGAACGCCCAGAACGACCCGAGCTGGGCGAGCTTCTCGGCGCGCGTCATCCGCCCGAGGAGGTCCGCGGCGCGGTCGTCGACGGAGACGGCGGGATCGCGATACGGATCGCGCATGGTGGTCATCCCTTCACCGATCCCGCCGTCAGGCCGCCGACGAGCTGGCGCTCGGCGACGAGGTAGAAGGCGAGCGCGGGCACGAGCGCGAGCGTGGTGTACGCGAGGATGCGCGCGGTGTCCGTCGTGTACTGCGTGCTGAAGTTGGTCACCCCGAGCGGCAGGGTCCAGTGGTCCGCGTCCGACAGCATCACCAGCGGCAGCAGGAACTGGTTCCAGCTGGACACCAGGGCGAGGACCGCGACGGTGACCAGCGCCGGCTTCGCGAGCGGCAGGAGGATCCGGAAGAAGAACCCGAGCGGGCCGCAGCCGTCCATCGCCGCGGCGTCCTCGAGCTCCTTCGGGATGTTCCGGAAGAACGGCCGCAGGATGATGATCGTGAGCGGGAGCGCGAACGCCGCCTCGGGCAGCGCGAGGCCGAGCGGGTTGTTGAGCAGCCCGAGGTCCCGGACGAGGATGAGCAGCGGCAGGATCGCGACCGTCACCGGGAACAGCAGGCCGAGGGTGAACAGCGTGTAGGCGAGCTCGCGGCCGGGGAACTGGCGGCGCGCGATCACGAACGCCGCGAGCGCGGCGAACATCACGACGACGATCGTCGACAGGCCGGCGACGATCGTGCTGTTCAGCAGCTGCACCCAGAAGCTCATCGAGGTGAGCGAGTCGGTGTAGTTGGACCACACCCAGGGATCGGGCAGGCCGACCGGGTTGGCGGCGAGCTGCGGCGCGTCCCGGAACCCGCCGAGCGCGGCGTACACGACCGGCGTGATGACCGCCGCCGCGACGCCGAGCAGGACGGCGTAGCGCAGGACGGCCTCGCCGGTCCGGCGTGCCCGGACGCGTCCGGTCCGCTGCTCAGCCATACGTGGTGGCTCCTTCCGTGTCGCGTCGCAGGACCCAGCGCTGGTAGCCGAGGGCGAGGACGAAGCAGATGACGAACAGGATCACCGCGACGGCGCTCCCGTAGCCGAACTGGAAGCGCACGAACCCGCGGTCGAACATGTAGACGCCCATCGTGTTCGAGGCGTTGACGGGTCCGCCGCGCGTCGTCACCCAGACGAGGTCGAACAGCTGGAGCGACCCGATGATCGAGAGGAACACCGAGACCCGGATCGTCGGGCCGAGGAGCGGCAGGGTCACGTAGCGGAGCGACTGCCGGCGCGACGCGCCGTCGATGGCGGCCGCCTCCTCGATCTCACGCGGGATCCCCTGGAGACCGGCGAGCATCAGGATCATGTGAAACCCGAAGTACTTCCACGTGATGATGAAGAACAGGGCGATCAGGACGGTGTCGGTGTCGGCCAGCCACGGCTGGTAGAGCTCGCCGAGGCCGACCGTCGTCATGGCGTGCTCGGCGAGGCCGTTCGGCTGGAGGATCAGGCTCCAGACGATCGCGGTGATCACCTCGGCGATGACGTACGGGGCGAAGAAGATCAGGCGCAGGATCGAGCGGCCGAAGAACCGCCGGTTGAGCATCAGGGCGATGCCCAGCGCGAACGGGACCTGGACCACCAGCGACAGGACGACGATCAGGGCGTTGTGGCTGATCGCGCCCAGGAACACCGGGTCGGCGAGCGCCCGCTGGAAGTTGGCGATCCCGACGAAGTCGGTCATCGCCTCCAGCCCGTTCCAGTCGTAGAGGCTGTAGTGCGCAGCCTGGACGATGGGGTAGAGGACGAACAGGGCGTACAGCGCCAGCGCTGGGAGCATGAACAGCCCGGCGAGGCCCCACGCGCGGAGGTTCCGACGCGTGCGGGATCGAGAGCCGACGGCAGTCGCCACGTGGGTCACCCGGGGAAGCGAATGGGCCGGCGTGTCGGCCGGCCCATTCATCGTGCTGCGTCTTGGCTTTGACTACTGCTTGGCAGCGGCCTGGATGGCCTCGACCACCAATTCCGGCGTGCCGGTCCCAGCGTACAGCGTTGCCACGGCCTCATTGATGGCCCCACCCAGCTCGGGCGAGGTCGCCTGGTCGAGGTAGAGCTGGACGAACTTGGCCTTTGCGCGGCCCTCGAGGACGAGGGACAGCATCGGGTCGGTCGTGGATGCCTCGGAGCCGTTCGTCGTCGGGAGGATGCCCGAGTTGAGCGCGCCCCACCGGTTGGCGGCGTCGAGGCTGACGAGGAAGTGGAGGAAGTCCACAGTCTCGGGCGGAGCGTCCTTGCCGACGGCGAAGCCGTTGCCGCCGCCGAGCCCGTCGAACGCGTCGCCCGCCCCGCCGTCAACCGCCGGGAACGGGAACCAGCCGAGGCCCTCGCCCATCGCGCGGGTGTCGCCGGAGTTGGCGTTGACCGTGCCCGGGAGCCACTGGCCCATGAGCTGGATCGCGCCGTTGTACGTGGCCTGGGCCGCGGCAGAGCTGCCGGCGCCGTCCCACGGTGCGGCGAGGAAGCCCTCCTGGAACGGCTCCGTGTCGATGAGCTGCTTGAAGTCCTGGCCGGCCTTGACGAAGCACGGGTCGGACCAGTCGCCGGTCGTGACCGCCTTGTCCATCCCGGCCTGGCCGCACTCGCGGACCGCGAGGTATGCCCAGTAGAAGGCGCCGGTCCAGGTGTCCTTGCCGGCGAGGGCGATCGGGGTGACCTTCTTGTCCTTGAGCGTCTGGACGGTGGTCAGGAAGTCCGCCCACGTCGCGGGCAGCGTCGTGATCCCGGCATCCGTGAAGGTCTTGGTGTTGTACCAGAAGCCCACGAGGCCGAGGTCGAACGGCATGCCGTAGTTCTTGCCGTCAACCGAGTACATGCTCAGCGCGCCGGCGTTGATCTCGTCCTTCCACGGCGCGATGTCGGCCGTGATGTCCTTGACGAGGCCCGCCTCGACCTGCTGGCGCAGGCCGCCGCCGCCCCACGTCTGGAACAGGTCGGGCACGTCGCCCTGCTGCAGCAGCGTGGTCAGCTTGGTCTTGAACGCCTCGTTCTCGTTGACCTGGATGTCGATCGTGACGTTGGGGTGGGCCGCCGTGTACTCGGCGGCGAGGTCCTTCCAGAGGCTCAGCCCCGGGTCGTTGTTCTGGATGTGGTACCAGGTGATGGTCACCGGCTCGCCACCCGCGGCCGCCGATTCGCTCGCGGCGGCGGTGGGTGCCGCGGTCGCGGCGGTCGACGGTGCGGTCGTTGGCGCACCGCTCGAACACGCTCCCACGACCAGCATCGCTGTGGCCGCCAGTGCGGCGACCCGTCCTCGGGACATCGACATGTGTCCTCGCTCCTCCTGTTCCGAAAGTTGCGAAATCGTGACCGCTTGTTTCGGTTCCGGCACTCTATGCATGCCCGACTTTGGGCGTCAACCCCGGATCGAATCTTTCGTGAGACTCTCGCACAAACTAGTCGAAACTTTCGATGGACGCGTCGCTATACTCGCGCCATGACCGCCAGATCCGAGGCCACGCCCGGCCGCAACGGGACGACGATCGCCGTGATCGCGCGCGAGGCGGGCGTGTCCGCGCCGACGGTGTCGAAGGTGATCAACGGCCGCGCCGACGTGGCGCCCGCGACGCGCCGCCGGGTCGAGGCCGTCATCCGCAGCCACGGCTACCAGAAGCCGGTCCGGGCCGGTCGCCGCGCGCCGCTGCTTGAGCTCATCTTCCACGAGCTCGAGAGCGAGTGGGCCCTCGAGATCGTCCGCGGCGTCGAGCGCGTCGCCGGTCGCCACCAGCTCGCCGTCGTCCTGACCGAGATGCAGGGCCGCCGCCGGCCCGGCCAGGGCTGGATCGAGGGCGCGCTCGCCCGGCGGCCGATGGGCGTCATCGCGGTGTTCTCCGACCTGTCCGAGACGATGCGCGACCAGCTCCACACGCGGGGGATCCCGTTCGTCGTGGTCGACCCGGCCGGCGAGCCCCTCCACGACACGCCGTCGATCGGCGCCACGAACTGGAACGGGGGCCTCGCGGCGACCCGGCACCTGCTCGGCCTCGGCCACCGCCGGATCGGCGTCATCGGCGGCCCGTCGGGCGTCCTGTGCAGCCGGGCGCGCGTGGACGGCTTCCGGGCGGCGATGGACGAGGCCGGCGTGCCCGTGGACCCGACCCTGATCAGCCACGGCCCGTTCCAGGTCGACGAGGGCATCGCCGCGGGCCGGCGGCTGCTCGCGCCGTCGTGACCGCCCGACGGCGATCATCACCGGCAACGACCTCCAGGCGCTCGGCGTCTACCAGGCGGCCCGCGAGGCTCGCCTGCACATCCCCGAGGACCTCAGCGTCGTCGGCTTCGACGACCTGCCGATCGCGCGCTGGGTGAGCCCGCCGCTGACGACGGTCCGACAGCCGCTCATCGAGATGGCGGAGGCCGCGGCCGAGATCGTGCTCGCGCTCGCGCGCGACGAGGAGCCGCCGCAGACACGGGTCGAGCTCGCGACCGAGCTCATCGTCCGCGAGAGCACCGCGCCACCCGCGAGGTCGGTCGAGGGCTGACGGCGCGGGCGGCGGCCGCGCATGATGGGCCCTCGCACTGGAGGGCGACCGAACCCGTGACCGTCGCACCGGAGCCCGCGCCGCGCCTGCCACCCCGGCTTCGTCATCCGAGCCGCGTGGCTGGTCCACCGTGCCGTGTACGGCGTCACGGGCGGTCGCCGCGGCCTGCGGCAGGCGACGCCGGACCAGTGGGGCATGATGCGGCTGCGGACGGTCGGTCGCCGGTCGGGCGCGGAGCGGACGGCGATCCTCGGCTACTTCGAGGACGGCCCCAACCTCGTGACGATGGCGATGAACGGCTGGGCCGACCCGGAGCCCGCCTGGTGGCTCAACCTCCTGGCGAACCCGGACGCCACCGTGGACCTGCGTGGCGCCACCCGCGCGGTCCGTGCCCGTGCAGCCGATCCCGACGAGCGGCCACGCCTGTGGGCCACGTGGGCCGTGTATGACAAGGGGCTCGACGAGTACGCGGCCCGCCGCTCACGCGAGACGCAGGTGGTGATCCTCGAGCCGCGCGCCGAGCGCGACGCAGGGACGGAGTAGCGATGCTGGCAGAGGCCGTCATCCTCGGGGCCGTCGCCCAGGTCTCGCTCCTCCTCGCCGGGCTCGTGGCGACGTGGGTGACCGTGCCGACGCGGGTGATCGGCGCCATGGCCGGGTTCGGCGCGGGCGCCATCCTCTCGGCCGCCACGTTCGACCTGACCGACCAGGCCGAGGCGCTGGGCGGCCTCGAGCTGAGCGTCTGGCTGCTCGTCGGTGCGCTCGTGTTCGTGGTCGGCGACGCGCTCGTCGAGCGGATGTTCGCGGGCTCGGGCGAGCTCGGGCGACGCGATGGGCATCGTCGTCGGATCGGTCGTGGACGGCATCCCGGAGTCGCTGATCTTCGGCATCGGCATCGCCGCCGGCGACGCCCGTCAGCATCGGCTTCCTCGCCGCCGTCCTCATCTCGAACGTGCCGCAGGCGCTGGCGCCATCGGCCGACCTCGTGCGGGCCGGCTGGTCCCGAGGTCGCCTCGCCCTGATGTGGGGTGGCGTCGTGCTCGCCTGCGGGCTGGCGGCCGGGCTCGGCTACGCCCTCACGCAGCTCGACCCGTCGCTGACCGGCGACCGGATGGCGGCGCTCGCCGCCGGCGGGCTGATCGCCATGCTCACGAACTCGCTCATGCCGTTCGCGTTCGAGCGCGGCGGCGCCCAGGCCGGGGTCTGGACGGTGGTCGGCTTCGCGGTCGCGGTCGCGCCGTCCATCGGCTGAGCGGCACGGCAAGGCCCCGGACGGGCGTGCCGCCGGGGCCGGGTGCCGCGCTGGGAGTCGAGCGCCTAGTTGCCCGAGGCGGCGAACCAGCTCGTACCGGGTGCGTTCGTGATCAGCACGATCGGCGCGATGCACGGGGAGGGGAGCGTGAGCGTCGCCTCCACCGAGCCGTCACCCGCGCCGGTGCCGGTCGTCACGGGGAACGTCCCCGTCAGCGCCGCGACGCGGGCGCCCGTGGTCGTGAGGCAGCTGACGCCGGCCTGCATCGACGCCTGGGTGTTGGTGCCACGCAGGTTCGCGGGCACGTTCGGGTCGTTGGGGTCGAACAGCAGGTCGTTGAACTTGAGCGTGAACGAGCCGTCGACCGAGAGCACGGCCTTCGCCGGCCCGATGACCCACGGCAGGCCGGCGCCGTTGATCGTCCCGATCGCGCCGGTCGCCCCGGCGAGACCATGCGGGACACCGACCATCCCCTGCACCTTCAGGAGCTCGTCCGTCTTGGCACCGGCGGTCGCCGGGACGATCGAGGCAAGGGCCAAGGCAGCCAGCAGCGCGCCGAGCGCGAGCAGTCGTCGCATCGTGTTCTCCTTCATCGCGCCGCCGTGCCGGGTGGAGGCACGCGGTGGCGCTGGCGGGAGATACGCCCGTCTCGGGTGGGCCGGTTTTCGCGGTGCGGCCCGCGTTCCCGGGCCTGGGATCAGTGCGTCGGCACCGACGGACCGACCCGGATGCCGTCGCGGTAGACGTCGCGGATCCGGGCCTTGAGGCCGTTCACGTCGAGCGGGTCGCCATCGACGACGACGAGGTCGGCCACGAGCCCGGGCGCGATCCGACCGATCTGGTCGCCCAGCCCGAGGAGCTCGGCGGCTGTCCCGGTGGCGGCCCGCAGCGCCTCCAACGGCGTCAACCCGCAGGCGACCAGGTGCTCGAGCTCGCGCAGGTTCGTGCCGTGGGGCTGCACCGGGCAGTCGGTGCCCATCGCGATCCGGACCCCTCGTCGATGCGCACGTCGCACGGCGTCCTTGTGTCGCTCGTGGACCTCGGGTCCCATCGTCTCCGACGCGAGGAGCGTCGGGACGAGGACGGCCCCGGCCTCGGCGATCGCGTCGATGGCCTCGTCGTCGAGCAGGAACCCGTGCTCGATGGAGTCCGCCCCGGCCCGGGCGGCGGCGGCCGCCCCCGCGGCGCCGTGCGCGTGCGCCATCACGCGCATGCCCAGGCGATGCGCCTCGTCGACGATGGCGTCGAGCTCCTCGGCACGGAACAACGAGCGCTCCGCGCCGTGGCGGTCCATCGACCAGTGGCCGGTCGCAAAGATCTTGACGACGTCTGCGCCAAGCTGGAACAGCTCCCGGACCTTCGCCCTGAGGGCATCAGGCCCGTCGGCGGTCGGGAGCGGGAGGCCCGGGTACGGGATCCACGTGTCGAACCCCGACGTCGTCCGCGAGTCGTACGGGCCGGCCGACGGGGAGAGCTGGACGAGCGAGACGAGGAGTCGCGGGCCTGGAACCTCGCCCGCCGCGATGGCGTCGCGATAGCCGGCGTCCGCGAACGCGCCATCACGGACCGTCGTGACGCCGGCGTCGAGCGTCGCCCGGAGGCTCGCGATCGCGGCGAAGGCGTTCCGCGACGCAGACCGGCCCGCCTCCTCCTCGAGCGGCTCGCATCTCGCCCATCCAGACGTGGGCGTGGCAGTCGATGAAGCCCGGCAGCAGGCCGCGCCCGGTGATGTCGACGACATCGTCACCGTCGAGGTCGTGGCCGACCTCGACGATCCGCCCGTCCGCGACGGCCACATCGACCCTCGAGGGATCGGCGCCGGTGCCGTCGAAGACGACGCCGCCATGGAAGACCGTCCGTGCCACGCCCCTGCCTCCAGTCGACGCAACCGCGTGCCGCTGGCAGGGACGATCGCTCGTGCGGCGTCGCCCGGCCGGGCAGGGTCATCGGCGCTGATCGTAGCCGAGCGCGGGTCAGGCGATTGGCGCGCCGCGGGGCATCGAGCCACTCCCGTCCAGGAGGTTCGAGATGGCCGCCTCGACGAGCTCGGGCTGCTCGAGATAGGCGAAGTGGCCGCAGTCCTGCAGGATCGCCAGCCGAGCGTCGGGGATCGCGCTCGCGATGCGGCGGGCGACCTCGACCGGGATGAAGTCGCGGTCGCCGTGGATCACCAGGGTCGGGATGCGCAGGCTCCGTAGCGCCGGCAGGAGGTCGTAGCCCTCCCGTGACCAGGTCTGCCCATACAGGCGGCCTCGATCCGTCGAGCGGCGACGAGCCCCTCGGGCGTGAAGCCCAGCCGGAGCCGGTGGATGACCTGGTCGAGATGCGCGGGCACACGCACGGCGGTCGAGAAGTGGATGCGGTGGTACTCGACGTCTGCCGCGATGTCCCCGGCCATGTACGCCGGGTCCGCACGCAGCGCGTCCATCCGCGCGGTCTGCTGGGGCGTCCTGCCGGCCGCCAGGCTCCGCCGGAAGGTCAACGCGTCCTGATGCGACACCGGCGCCGGGTTGAGCAGGATGAGATGCGACACGCGGTCCGGATGGCGGATCGCGTACTCGAGCGCGAGCAACCCGCCCCAGGAATGCCCAAGGACAGCGATCCTCGCGTGGGTCGTCCACTCGCGCACGCGATCCAGGTCCTCGGTCTCGCTCGCGATCGTCACGCGCCCGGGAGGCTCACCCGAGAACGACCGTCCGCGGCCACGCTGGTCGTAATAGATGAGGTGGAACCGGCTGGCGAGGCGATCGAGGTCCGGGAGCAGGTACTCGTGATCGAAGTCCGGCCCGCCATGGACCACCACGATCGGCAGCCCCCGCCCGAGCTCCCTCACGTACAGGCGCGACGATCCCTCCCCGATGAACGAGGTGCGGACGGCCGGCGGCTCTGCGAACGAGGGCATCGGTGAGTGCTGGCGCGCCCGGAGGGATTCGAACCCCCGACACTCGGTTCCGAAGACCGATGCTCTAGTCCACTGAGCTACGGGCGCGCGGCCCGCGCATGATACGGCCTCGGCGCCAGATCGCGGCCCGCGCGGGCTGGTCGCGGACCGATGACGGGGAGGAACCACCGATGGCCGACACGACCCGCGAGGACGTCCTCGCCGCGACGCCCGAGCCGCAGCGCACGGAGCTCGACGCGCTCGATCGGGCGATCCGCGCCGCCGCCCCCGGCCTCGAGGCGAGCGTCGACCGCGGCTTCCTGGGCTACGGGCGCTACTGGTACCGCTACGCGACCGGTCGCGAGGGCGACTGGTTCACCCTCTCGCTCGTGCCGCGGGCGAGCAACCTGACCCTGTACGTCGGGGCGACCGCCGTCGAGCGGTGGGGCGACCGGCTGCCGAAGGGCGCCTGCGGCAAGGGCTGCATCCGCCTGAAGAAGGCGGACGACCTGCCACCGGACGTGCTCGCGGAGATCGCCGCGTGGGCGACGAGCATCGACGGCAGGCTGCTCGACTGGAAGGGCCTCGACCAGCACGTCGACCCGCCGGCGATCCGCGACCGCTGACGCGCGCTCGACGGGCGGCGGCGCTACGCGAACAGCGCCGAGCCGATGAAGGCGTCGCCCACGAGCGAGCCGTCAGCGCCGATCGCCGGCACGCCGGCCGGGACCGCGTAGACGCCCGAGCCCGTGTGGACGATGTACTCGTTCAGGCCGTCCTGCGCGGCGAGCGCCGCCTGGAGCGGGATGAACCCGGTCCGCGGATCGCGCCCGAAGGCGATGAAGAACAGCCCGGCGTCGAGCCGGCCGAGCGAGTCGTTGCCGTCCGTGAAGTTGTAGCCGCGCCGCAGGATCCGTGCGCCGCCGTGCAACGACGGGTGCGCGAGCCGCACGTGCGCCACCGCGGGGATCAGCGGCGTGCCGTCACGACCAGGGGCGGCGAAGTCAGGTTCCGTGAACTCGGTGCCGCCGGACAGCGGCGCGCCCTCGCCCTTGGTCCGCCCGAAGATCGCCTCCTGCTCGCGGAGCGACGTCCGGTCCCACGTCTCGACGTGCATCCGGATCCGCCGGACGACCATGTACGACCCGCCCGCGAGCCATGCCCCGGGCGCCCCGCCGTCGCCCGGCTGGACCCAGACGTGATCCTCGAGGGGGCCCGTCTCCTCGGCCTTGAGGTTCGCGGTCCCGTCCTTGAAGCCCATGAGGTTGCGGGGCGTGACCTGCGCCGTCGACGTGGACGAGGTCCGGCCGAACCCCAGCTGCGACCAGCGGACGCGCGCGGTGCCGAAGGCGACGCGGGTGAGGTTGCGGACCGCGTGCATCGCGACCTGGGGGTCGTCCGCGCAGGCCTGGACCACGAGGTCGCCGTCGCCGCGCATCGGGTCGAGGTCGTCGCCGGAGAAGTGGGGGAGCGCCACCAGCGCCTCGGGGATCCGGTCGCCGATCCCGAACCGGTCGGCGGGCGCGCCGGCGGGTCCGAGGAACAGCGAGCGCCCGAAGCCGATCGTGATCGTGAGGCCCGCGGCGCCGAGCTCCAGCGCCTCGCCGGTGTCGTCGGGCGGGGCGTCGTACGGGCCCGAGGTCGGGCCGAGCGGGCCCGCGGGCAACCCGGCGGTGAGCCGGGCCGCGACCGTGGTCCAGGTCCGCAGGAGCGCGACGAGCTCGTCGCGTGAGGTCGTCGTGAGGTCGTATGCGGCCGTGTACATCCGATCCTGTGCCGGCGTGACGATCCCGGCCTGGTGCGAGCCGGCGAACGGGTACGTACGAGCGCCCGGGTGCGTCGCCGCGGCGGCCGGGCTCCCGGCGATGGCGGCCAGCGACCCGAGCCCGCCGGTCGCCGCGAGGCCGCCGACGCCGAGCGCGGCGGCGCTCCCGGCCGCGGCCCCGAGGAACGCGCGCCGGGAGATTCCGCGTCGCTCGCTCATCCGGCTCCCGTGATCGTGGAGGTCAGCTTCGAGAGCGGCTCGCTCAGGGCGTCGACCGCCGCGGCCAGCGCCTGGATCTCGTCCTGCGACAGCTCGTCGTAGTGCTTGAAGCCGGCCTCGAGCGAGCCGTGGGTCGCGAGCAGCGCGTTGAGCGCGTCGAACCGCTCGTCGAGCGTCTTGGCGAGCTCGGGATCGCGCGCCTCGGCGATCTCGCGCAGGACGTTGAACCCGACGAGCGCGCCGTCGACGTTCGCCTGGAAGTCCCACAGGTCGGTGTGCGACCAGATCTCCTCCTCGCCGGTCACCTTGCCGCTCGCGACCTCGTCGAGCAGCTCCTTCGCCCCGTTCGAGATCTGGAACGCCTCGAACGTGAAGTCGGGCGCGGTCACCTTGTCGACGAGCGCCTGGGTGTTGGTCACGAGGCCGGCAGCGGCCGCCGCGCGCTCCGCGGTCGTGAGCGGGACGTAGGCGGTGCCGCCGTTCGCGTCGGCCGCGGGCGGCCAGAGGTCCTTCTCGATGAGATGCCAGCCCGTCCATGCCTCGCCCTCGGGCACGTCCGCCTCGCGGGCGTCGAGCAGGGGATCAAGGCTCCCGAACGACTCCGCGACGGGCTCGATCCGCTCCCAGTGGACGCGGGCCGATGCGTACTGGTCGCGCGCCGTGGCGTCGTCGCCCGCCGCGTAGGCATCGGCGAACGTCTTCGTCGCGGCGATCAGGTCCTGCGCCTGGTCCTCGACGTACTCGATGTAGGAGTCCTTCGCGGCCTCGAGCTGCGTCGCGACGTCGCCCGAGGGACCGATCGACGCGCCCGAGTCCGTGACCGTGAACGCAGCCACGATCCCGTCGCCCACCATGCCCGGCTTGCACGACGTGTAGTACGTCCCCGGACCGGCCTGCACCACGAGGTCGCGGGTGAGCCCCGGCCCGATGTTCTCGACCTCGCCCACGATCCGCAGCTTGTCGTCGCCCAGGAGGTAGAACTCGGTCGTGTCGGCGCCCGTGTTCTTCACCCGGAACGTCAGCGTCCCCGACGGGGCGGTCACCGACGCCACGCGGCACTCCGTCGCGGTGGACTCGACGTCGATCGCGCCTCCGCCGCTGCCGGCCGGGGCGTTGGACACGCAGCCGGCGAGCGCCGGCAGGCGGCGAGTGCGAGGACGAGCGACGGGGTGCCGAGGGCGCGGGGCATCGTGACTCCTGGAGCGCGGGGTGGTGGATGTGGGCCGGGCGCCGTGTCGGCGGCCGGGCTCAGCTCGGGGTGGTTGTCGTTCCGCCGGGCTCGGGCGCCGGGGCCGCGGGGATCCGGGCGGGCGGCGGCGCGGCGCCCCACACGAGGCGGACGAACAGGATCGTCGTCGGGATGACGTAGCCGAGCCACGCGATCGCCTCGAGCCAGGTCGTGGCGGGCGAGAAGTTGAAGATGCCCTTGAGCAGCGTCCCGAGGACGCTCGTCGGGGGGATCGTGGCCGACACGTCGAACGCGAGGTTGTGCAGGCCGGGCAGGATGCCCGCCTCCTGGAGGTCGTGGACCCCGTAGGCCAGGACGCCGCCGGCGATGATGATCAGCAGCAGGCCGGTCCAGCCGAAGAACACGCGCAGGTTGACCTTGAGCGCGCCCCGGTAGATGGCCCAGCCGATGACGATCGCGGTGGCGAGCCCGAGCAGCGAGCCAACGAGCGGCGCGATGCCGTCGCCCGCGGCCTTGGCCCCGACCCACAGGAACAGCGCCGTCTCGAGGCCCTCCCGCCCGACCGCGAGCAACGCGACGAACATCACCGCTGCGGGGCCCGTGGCGATCGCGCCGTCGAGCTTCGCCTGGAGCTCGCCGCGCATGTGCCGGGCGACGCGCGCCATCCAGAAGATCATCCAGGTGATGAGCGCGACGGCGAAGATCGAGAGGAACCCGCCGATGGCCTCCTGGGCCTCGAAGGTGAGCGAGCTCGGACCGAAGGTCAGCAGCGCCCCGAACGCGATCGAGAGCGCGACCGCGAGCGCGACGCCGGCCCAGACCCAGCGCAGCAGGTCGCGACGCTCGATCCGGACGAGGTACGCGAGCAGGATGCCGACGACGAGCGCGGCCTCGAGGCCCTCACGCAGGCCGATCAGGTAGTTGCCGAGCATGGCGCGGTGCGGCTCCTCGAGCGGGACGACTGGGAGCGTCACGGGGGACGCGCCGCCAGCGTAAGGTCCCCTGCCGCGAATCGTCAAGCGACCTTGATGATGCGGCGCAGGGGGTCCTGCGATCAGGCCTGGTCGGCCCGCCGGTAGCGTCGTCCGATGAGGAGCCACGCGGGCAGACGCGACAGCGCGTCGCCGAGCGCGGGGCCCTCGCCGCCGTCGCGCCGCTCGATCGCGAGCGTCGGCGGCTTCGAGGCGCCCGGCCGGGCGTCGACGCCGGTGAGGTCGATCCGCACCCGTCCGGGCTCGGCGGTCCCGAGCTCGTCGAGGAGCGCCTGCGGCCAGTCCCACGCCGCCGCCTCCGTGCGCACCTCGTGCTCGCCGCGCCAGCGCGGCCGGCGCAGGAGGATCGCGCGCCAGCCGTCGGCCACGTCGCGGGTCACCGTGCCATCGCCGGCAACCGGTGCCGTCGAGAGGTGCTCCCCGCGGGCCCAGCCCGCCGCCTGGTGGAGGAGGGCGTACTCGTCGAGGTCCGCGAACGCCCCGAGCCGCTCCGCCGGCGACCCGTCGCCGAACACCGCCCGGATCGACGGCGCGAACACCTCCTCGAGGTCCAGGTCGATCGCGCGGACCGTCCGGTGGAGATAGACGTGCTGGTACATGAACAGGCGGGCCGTGAGGAACATCTCGAGCGCGCCGACCCCGCTCTCGTAGAGGGTCAGGCCGCGGCCCGAGACGAACGTGTACCGCCGGAGGCGCTCGGCATCGACCGGGCCCATCGAGACGCCCGTGAGGTAGGCGTCCCGGCGCACGTAGTCGAGGTTGTCGACGGTGAACACGCCCGACAGCAGCGGCTGGAGCGTCCGTACCCAGCCGGGCATCGACGCGTCCACGAGCGGCGGCTTCGAGATCAGGAACGAGACCCAGCGCGGGTCGATCGACTCGCCGTCGGCGAACCGGTCGCGATCCGGGACGGCGCCCGGCGCCCGGCGCAGGCCGCGGATGTGCGGCCCGAGCTCGCGCTCGATCACGAGCTGCGAGAGGTCCTCGTGCGACAGCGTCTTGGCCCCGGCCCGGCGGGGGTCCTCGGGCGCCGGGAATGCGGCCAGGAACTGGTCGTCGAAGAAGTGCGCGAACGGCCCGTGCCCCACGTCGTGGAGGAGGCCCGCGATCCGCAGCGTCTCGACGACGAGGCCCTCGGACGGGACGGGCTCGCCGGGCGCGAGCTCGCCGAGCGACGCCCGCAGCGACGGGTACAGCGACCGCGCCCACAGCCCGGCCTCGTGCATGACGCCAAGCCCGTGCGTGAACCGGGAGTGCTCCGCCGTCGGGAACACCCATCGGGCGCTCTGGAGCTGGCTGATGCGCCGGAGGCGCTGGACCCACGCCGTGTCGAGGAGGTCGTCCTCGGCCACGTCCTCGGGCTGGAGCCCTGCCGCGCGCGCCTCGTCGGGCGCCAGGCGCTTGCTGAGCTCCACGTACCCGTGGATCGGGTCGCTGATGAGGTTGACGGACGCGAACGGCAGGCGCCGGCCCGCTACGGCAGCAGACCCTCACTTCGCTGCTCCACGAGCCGAGGTTACCGCGCTGGTCGGCGGCCTGGACACGGAACCCGTACCATGTGGCCGCGCTCGCGATCCGCCAGGTCGAGGCTGCGTGCTGTCGTGTCGTTCCGGATCTTCATCCACGTGCCGCCGTCGACCCGGTACTGCACGTCGAACGAGCGCAGGCCCGACGTCCGGCGTCTGGAGCCTCACGTCGGCACCCGTCCACGCGTACGAGACGGTCGTGCCTTCCGTGGACACGGACGTGTCGCGGCCATCGGGTCCGGTGTGGTCCGCCGAGTCCGAGAACACGACCGACGCCCAGGTCGACCCATTGCTGGCGTGCACGATGCCCACGCCGATGTAGTTGTAGCTCGTGCTCATCATGAGCGCCCGGTGGCCGGCGCTCCGCCTTCCACATCCCGTACAGGTTGGAGGCGGCGCTGCTTCCCCACGAGTAGTGCGCGTGCCGATGGCCTCGGCCCAGGTGTAGTACTGGATCCCGTTGGCCCGCAACTCGCTGCCGAGGTCGCTGCCGGCGACGCTGTGGGACAGGATCCGCCTGGCCGCCATCCGTCCGGCGCGCCTTCGCGCGACGACTCGTGAGCCCCGTGTCCCGCCGATACGCGACGAGGCCGGCCGCGACCCGGTCCCTGTTCATCCAGCCGAGGATCTGCTTCTCCATGTTGTACGCAGTGTCGGCACTCGCCGACGGTGCGTACACGGTCAGCATCGTCGCCACGGCGAGCGCAGCGGTGAGCGTGAGAGACAGACGACGGCGCCACGAAGGGCGCGCGGAAACGGGGCGCGCGTCAGCGGTGTGAATGACCTGGGCCTCCCTTGGTCCGGTGAGCTCGAGGGGCCCCCGGACCCCACAGGTGAGGCGCCAAGCCTACCCGACGGTGTCCAACCCGGGTCTCAACCCTCGCCGTAGCGGGACGCCGCCCGGGCGTGCGTCGCGGCGACGTCGGCACGCAGCTGGGGTGGCTCGATGACCTCCACCTCGTCGCCCCAGGACAGGATCCAGAGCCTGATCTCGATGGTCCCGGCGACCCGGGCGCGCCACTCGAGCGAGCCGTCCGGACCCTCCTCGACCTCCTGGCTCGGGTGCCACGTCGCCTCGCGCACGCGCACGGCGACGGACGGGTCGAAGCGGAGCACGACGTCGGTCGGCGGCTGGTCGGCGATGATGTCCCACGCACGCCGGAGCGTCGCCGCGAGCGTGGCCGGCTCCGGCGCCTCGAAGGTCTGGGCCGTGAGCGCGAGGTCCACGATCCGCTCCACCTTGAAGGTGCGGATGGCACCACGCGTCCGGTCGAGGCCGATGAGGTACAGCGCGTGGGTGGCGAGCGACGGCTCGAGGAGGTACGGCTCGACCTCGGCGGTCCGGGGCTCGCGATCCGTGCCGTCGTAGCGGGCCGGCTGGTACCGGAAGCGGACGACCCGCCGCTCCGCCCAGGCCTTCGTGAGGTCCGCGACGTGGCGGTTGAAGTCCGGGTCGACGCGCCGTTGTGAGAGGTCGTCCAGCGTCCCCTCGACGTGCTGGCGCAGGGCGTCCGGCAGCGCCTCGCCGATCTTCTCGAACGCGGACGCGAGGTTCGGCTCGTACTTGTCCGCGTAGCGGGTGACGAGGCGCGCCGAGAGGAACACGGCCATCGCCTCCTGGAGCGACAGCCGGAGCGGTGGCAGGAACGCGCCCGGCTGGACGCCCCACTTGCCCTTGTCGCTCCACAGCGGGACCTGCATCTCGGTCTCGAGCGCCTTGAGGTCGCGGTAGATCGAGCGCTTGCTCATGCCGGTGCGGCGGGCGATCTCGGCGGGGGAGATGCCCGCGTCGCCGTGCGCCTGGAGCACCCGCAGGACCGACAGCAGCCGGGCGAGCCGGTCGCGCTTGCCCTCGAGCCGGGCGCCCTCCTCCGGCGCGTCGTCGATGACGTCGTCGGACTCGAAGGCGTCCGGGTCGTCGCTGGTCGTCACGGGCGGGAACTCCCTCTCATCGCGGCCTCTAGCTCGGCGGCATGACGTTGATGGGCAGGCCCCGGTCCACGGCGGTGAGCCGGAACCGGATGAGCGCGTTGAGCGCGTCTGGGTCGAGGCTGCCGGCCGGGCCGGTGAGGCGGCCGTCGACCTGGCCCAGCTGGCCGTCGGCGAACACCCAGTAGTCGAGCTCGCCCCGCCAGCGTGACAGGTCCGTCTCGCCGACGAGCAGGTCGACCTGCGGCAGCGCCCGCCGCAGCGCCGCCCCGTCCAGCGCCACCCGGCAGTGCCTCGCGCGGGCGCCCTCGATGAACGACATGCCGTGGTCCTCGGCGACGGCACGGTCACCGGGCGTGAGGGCCTCGTTGAGGAGCGCCCGGTCCAGGTCGCGGTTCGCAGCCTCGTCGATCGTGACGCTCGTCCACGGGCGCCCGGGCCCGAGCATCCAGGCGCGACCGCGGTCGCGGGTCATGCCCTGCTGGCCCATCGTGAGCCGAGAGGCTGCGAACCCCGAGTACTCGAAGTCGGAGCCGTTCCGGAACCCCTCGAGCCGCACCTGGCCGGTCCGCCGGTCGTCGATCGAGCTGTCCATGAGCAGCTCCAGCTTCGCGGTCGTGCCGATCTCGAGCGGCGCGTCGCACGTCGGGACCTCGATCGACGGGTCCGTGGGGCCGAACCGGGAGGCGTTCGCGGGCCGGTCCGCGAGCGCGAGCTCGTTGACCATCGCCGCCGTGCCGAACGCGGTCCCCACGAGGAGCACGAGCGCCAGCGCGACGGCGCTGCCCGCGACGAGCCGCCGCCGCCGGAGCGCGGTCTCACCGAGTCGCCGGCGCGCGATCCCGAGCCCGGCGAACAGCCCGGTGCCCACGAGCGCGAGGAGCCACGGGTACGCGGCCTCCACGGACGGGAGCAGCGTCTGCGGGCCGCCACCCTCGAGCTGCGTGATGAGGCCGCCGATCGAGGGGACGAGCAGGAGGATCGCGCCCAGCGCGAGCCAGGCGATCGCCGCGAATGCCCGGTCGCCGCGTGCGACGGGCGGCCACGCGACGGCGGCACCCGCGACGAGGATGGGCCCGAGGGTGACGAGACCCACCGTGAGGTCGATCGGCCCGCCCGGCCGGTAGCCCAGCAGCACCAGCGCGAACGTGAGCACCCAGAGGGCGGTGAGCACCACCCCCAGGATCCGCAGCTCGATCGTCCGTACCCGCACGACGCGAGTCTACCGAGGCGCTCGCCGCGCACCCCGCAAGTACCCACGGGACTGGGACTCCCGGGTCATCGAACTGCCCGGACCCGGGTGCCCATAGTTGCCAGACCGCACCACGGTGCAGTGCAGCGAACCGAACCGAACATCCCCCGTCGAGGCCAGCGGCCCTCCCTCCTCTCCGCCGGTCCCGATGACTCCCTCCGAAGCGACGCCGACCTCCTCCCGGCGTCGCTTCGGCGTGTGTGGCGCGAGCCGCCCGCGTACCATCGGCCGCCATGACCCGCCCGCTCGTCTCCCTCCTCACCGACTTCGGCCTGCGCGACCCGTCCGCCGCCATCTGCAAGGCGGTCATCCTCGGGATCTGCCCGGACGCGGAGGTCCTCGACCTCGCCCACGACGTCCGCAAGTACGCGATCGGGGAGGGCGCCCTCTCGCTGTGGGCGGCGCTCCCGTACGTGCCGGTGGGCGTACACGTCGCGGTCGTCGACCCGGGCGTGGGCACCGCGCGCCGGCCGGTCGCGCTGCGCGTCGCCCGCGGGGACGTGCTCGTCGGCCCCGACAACGGCCTGCTGGTGCCTGCGGCGGAGCGCCTGGGCGGGATCGCGGAGGCCCGAGAGCTCACCAACCCCGAATACCGGCTGCCAGTCGTGACCTCGACGTTCCACGGCCGCGACATCTTCGCGCCGGGAGCCGCGCACCTCGCCCGCGGCGTCCCGTTCGAGTCGGTGGGCCCGGCGCTCGACGTGGCGTCGCTCGTCGCCTCACCGCTGCCGGCCGCGCGCGCGATCGACGGGGGCATCGATGCGGAGATCGTCTACGTGGACACGTTCGGCAACGTGAAGCTGTCGGCGCTCATCGAGGACGTCCGAGCCGCGCTGGGCGAGCCCGTCGGACGCCGCTTCCGGGTGACGCTTGGCGACGGGCGCGAGCACGTCATCCCGTGGTCGCCGACGTTCGGGGAGCGACGCGAGGGGGAACCGCTCCTGTACGAGGACTCGTACGGGCGTGCGTGCATCGGCGTCAACCGGGGCAACGCGGCCGAGACGCTCGGCCTCGCCGGCGGGACGCCGGTCACGATCCGGCCCGAGGACGAGGCGCGAACTCCGGCCGTTTCCGGCTGACGCTCCGGGAGCGCGCAGCGACGGGCGGTACAATCCGCCGCGCACCACCCAGTAGGAGATCCCATACCCATGCGCATCGTGAAGGGCGTAGCCGCCCTGGCAATCGTCGCCGTCTTTGCAGCCGCCTGCTCGAACGGCGCCGCCTCCCCCGCCGCGTCGACCGCCGCCTCGCAGGCGCCGTCCGAGTCCGTCGCTGCATCCGAGGCCCCGTCCCAGGCCGCCGTCGCGTGCTCGTTCGCGGCGCTCAAGACGAAGACCCCCGGCACCCTGACCATCGGCGCGGACAACCCCGCCTACCCGCCGTACTACCAGCCGTCCGACCCCGCGACCGACCCGTGGGAGCTCGGCGACCCGACCAACCGCCTCGGCTTCGAGGGCCGCACGGCCTGGACCATCGCCCGCAACCTCGGCTTCGTCGGTGACACGGTCACCTGGGTCGCCGCGCCGTTCAACAACGCGATCGGGCCGGGCGAGAAGGACTTCGACATCTACCTGAGCCAGGTCAGCTTCAGCGAGGAGCGCGCCCAGGCGGTCGACCTGTCCGACGGCTACTACGACGTGGCCCAGGCCGTCGTCGCGGCGAAGGACAGCAAGCTCTCGAAGGAGACCACGATCTCCGGCCTCAAGGGCTACCAGTTCGGCGCACAGGTCGGCACGACCAGCCTGAACCTGATCAACACCACGATCGCCCCGCGCCAGGAGGCGAAGGTCTACGACACCAACGACCTCGCCATCGAGGCGCTCAAGAACGGCCAGATCGACGGCCTCGTCGTCGACCTGCCCACGGCCCTGTACATCACCGCTGCCCAGTTCGACGGCGGCGTGATCGCGGGCCAGTTCCCGGCGCCCGAGGGCGGCGAGCACTTCAGCGTCGTGCTCGACAAGGACAGCCCGCTGACCGAGTGCGTCAACAAGGCCATCGGCCAGCTCCGGGAGTCCGGCGAGCTCGCACGGATCGTCCAGGAAGAGCTCTCGGACAACATCGCCGCACCGGTCTACCAGCCCTAGCTGGCGCCAGCCTACAGCAGCATGGATCCCGAGGGGGTCCTCTCCCCGCCGTCCGGGTCGGTTCCGCCGGCCCGGGCGACGCGAGGACCCCGGCTCGGGCTGGGCTCCGAGGGCGCCCGTTCCCTGCTGATCGCGATCGTCTCGTCGATCGTCTTCTTCGGGCTGATCGCCTACGTCGTCGTCAACTCGGCCGGCTGGCCGCGGGTCCAGGCGCAGTTCCTCGACGCGGAGCTGTTCTGGGCGTCGCTCCCGAAGGTCGTCTCCAAGTTCTGGGTCAACGTCCAGCTGTTCCTCATCGCAGAGGCGCTGATCCTCGTCTTCGGGCTCCTGCTCGCGGTGCTCCGCAGCATGCCCGGCCCCGTCGTCTTCCCGCTCCGGCTGATGGCGACCATCTACGTCGACATCTTCCGCGCCGTGCCGGGCGTGCTCGTCATCATCGCGCTGGGGATCGGGATCCCGGCCCTGCGCATCGAGGGCATCCCGAAGGACGAGTTCTTCTGGGCGATCGTCGTCCTCACGCTCGTGTACTCGGCATACGTGTCCGAGGTCTATCGGGCGGGCATCGAGTCGGTCCACGCGAGCCAGTCGGCCGCGGCGCGCTCGCTCGGGCTGTCGCAGCTCCAGACGATGCGCCACGTCGTCGTCCCGCAGGCGATCCGGCGCGTCATCCCGCCGCTCCTCAACGACTTCATCGGGCTCCAGAAGGACACGGTCCTCGTGTCGTTCATCGGTGTCGTCGAGATCTTCCGCCAGACGCAGATCCTCACCGCGGCGAACTTCAACTTCACGCCCTACGTCGCCACGGCGCTCGTCTTCCTCGTGGTCACGATCCCGCTCGCCCGGTTCACGGACTGGCTGGTCATCCGCGAGCGGCGCAAGGGCCAGGGCGGTGGCGCGGTCGCGGCGGCCGACTCGGGCAAACGCTCCCGGCTGCGCGCATGACCGCGGCGCTCTCGATCCAGGGCCTGCACAAGTCGTTCGGCGAGCTCGAGGTGCTCAGGGGCATCGACCTCGAGGTTGCCGAGCACGAGGTCATCGCGCTGATCGGCGCCTCGGGCAGCGGCAAGTCGACGCTCCTGCGCTGCGTCAACCTCATCGAGCCGATCGACGCCGGCAGGATCCTCATCGAGGGCGACGAGATCACGGCCAAGGGCGTGAAGGTCGACCGGATCCGGCGTCGCGTCGGGATCGTGTTCCAGGCGTTCAACCTGTTCCCGCACATGAGCGTGCTCGACAACGTGACGCTCGCCCCGCGCAAGGTCCTGAAGCTGTCACGGGCGGAGGCGAACGCCCAGGCGATCGCGCTGCTCGACCGGTTCGGCCTCGCGGAGAAGGCGCACGACGTCCCGGACCGCCTCTCGGGCGGCCAGCAGCAGCGGGTGGCGATCGTCCGGGCGCTCGCGATGAAGCCCGACCTCCTGCTCCTCGACGAGGTCACGTCGGCGCTCGACCCCGAGCTCGTTGCCGAGGTGCTCGACGTCATCCGCGAGCTCGCCGCGGGCGGCATGACGATGCTCATCGCGACCCACGAGATGGGCTTCGCGCGCGACATCGCGAGCCGCGTCTGCTTCCTCGACCAGGGCCGGATCCTCGAGGAGGGCCCGCCGTCGCAGATCTTCGCCGAGCCCCGCGAGGAGCGGACGCGCCAGTTCCTCAACCGGATCATCGAGGCGGGCCGCCTCTAGCGCTGCCGCCGTAGGATCGCCCAGCGTTCCAATCAGCGCCAGATCGGGTCGTTTGGATCGCCGGGCGTGCCACCCGACCCCCACCTGGCCCGATTGGAACGCACCGCGAGCCGGACGACCGCCGCGCGCCACGTTTGGAACGCCACCCGATCCACGAGCCGAGGAGATGCCCACGCGGCGACTCAGCGGTTGCGCGCCGGCCCCCGGCAGGCGTCCACGAAGAACGCGAACAGCCGCTCGAACTGGCGCGGCGTGGAGTCCGTTCGCTCCGGGTGGCTCTGGACGCCCATCCGGAACGGCCCCGTCGGCGCCTCGAACGCCTCGACGAGATCGCCGGCCGCGCTCGGCGACAGCCCGCACGCCACGAACCCCGGGGCGAGGTCCGACTTCCGCACCGCCTGGTGGTGGTACGAGTTCACCGTGACCACCCCGCCGCCCACGTTCGAGGGGAACAGGATCCGGGCGAGCTTCGTGCCCGGCACGACGCGCAGCGGGTGCGTCAGGGCGGGCCCCGTGCCGTACGCCGGCCCTGCGTGGCCCTCGACGTGCTGGAGGAGCGTCCCGCCGGCGAACACGTTCATCGCCTGGAACCCGCGGCACAGCCCGAGCACCGGGAGGGCGCGTCGTTCGGACGCTGCCCACGCCGCCGCCTCGAGCGCGTCACGCCCGTCATCGACCTCGCGCGTCCCGGCCGGCGCCGCGCCGTAGCGGGCCGGGTCGACGTCGGCGCCGCCGGTCAGCAGGAGCCCGTCCATCGTCTCGAAGGCGGCGGACCGGTCCGTCTCGGTCGCCGTGGCGTCGAGCGGGATCGCGGTCGCCCCGTGGCGCACGACGCTCTCGACGCACAGCGCGTTCTTGCGCGCGGCGAGCGCGGGATCGGCGGCGCGGCGCGGATCGAGGAGGGTGACGACGACGCGGGGCGCGGGACCGTGACCGGAAGCCATCCGCCGAGGATACGCGTCGCCGGCGCCATCGCCGCCGCGAACGCCGGCGCCACTCAGCCCGACGGCGACGGGCTCGCCGTCGGCTCCTCCGGGTCGAGGTCGTCCGGCGGCGGGGTGTACTGCTCGCCGCTCTCGCCGTCGTCCTCGGGCGGGACATACGCCTGGCCGCGGAGGATCTGGAGGGTCCAGCCGATCTTGATGTTGTCCGGCCGGTACCGCGGCGACTCCGGGTTCAGCCCCTTGTACCGGGCGCGGTTCCAGTAGGCGATCGACCGCGCGTCGGTCTTGAACCGCTTCGCGATCGAGGTGAGCGTGTCGCCACGCTTGACCTTGTACACCTCGAACGACGGGGCAGGCGTCGGGGTCGGTGGCGCGGGTGTCGGCGTCGGGGTGGGGAGCGGCGTCGGCGACGGCGATGGCGTGGGCGTCGGGGGCTCGGTCGGCTTCACGCTCGCGGGCAGGCAGCCGGACACCGCGAGCGCCATGACGAGGATGGTCGTGACGGCGAGAGCTCGATGCTGGCGATGTCGTGACGGGCGCACGGGTCGACCTCCGGGTGGCCGGATTGTGACGTGCATCCCGATTCCGTGGTGACGGGCGGGCCCGCGACGGTCAGGCCGCGGAGACGCTCGGCGGGTCGACCGGCGTGGGCTCCGAGAGCTCGATGTCGCTCGCGAGCGCGCGGCCCTCGTCGGCGGTCGCGACGTTCCCGCGGCCGCGCCGCTTGGCGACGAAGCACGCGCGGTCTGCGGCGAGGAGCACCTCTTCGGGCGTCGCACCGTCGTCGGGGAAGAACGCCGTGCCGATCGAGGCGCTGATCTGGACGCCGGCCGCGCCCCACGCCGATCCCGGCCCACCGACGGCGGCGACGGCCAGGAGCACGCGGTCGGCGGCGGCTGCGAGACCCGGTGCATCGGTTCGCGGCAGGATCACGACGAACTCGTCGCCGCCGTAGCGGAACACGGCGTCGGTCTCGCGGGCGGCGTGCCGGATGGCTCCCGCGATCTCGCGCAGCAGCCGGTCGCCGGTCTGGTGGCCCAGCGTGTCGTTGACGATCTTGAAGTCGTCCAGGTCGATCATCACGATCCCGAACGGATCGCGGGCCACGACGCTCCGCGCCAGCCAGTCCTTGAACGTGCCGTGGTTGAGGAGGCTCGTCAGGTCGTCCGTCCGCGCTCGGACCTCGGCGGCCTGGAAGATCTCCGCGTTGCGGAGCGCGATCGAGACCTGCGCGGCGAACAGCTTGACCAGCTCGAACTCCTGCTCGTCGAACGGCTGCTCGCGTCCCAGGCGCTCGAGGGTCAGGACGCCGGCCGCCCCGTGCGGGCCGAGCAGTGGCACGACGATGAGGCTGCCGTCGAGCGGCCCGGTGATCCGGGAGTGGTTGACCCGGTCGTCGGTGGCCTCGTCGTTGATGAGCACCGGCTCGTTGTGCTCCACGACCCAGGTCGCGATGCCCGTCTCGCCCGGCTCCCACGGCGCGAGGTAGTCCTCGGCGTGGATGCCACGCGCGGTCAGCGGGACGAGGAGGCCGGTCGCCCGCTCGACGACCTCGATGGCGATGTTGTCGCACTGGATCAGTGAGCCGAGCCGGTCCGTGATCTGCTCCAGCACCTCGCGCTGGTCGAGCGTGGTGAGGATCGCCTCGGTCGTGCGCAGGAGCTCCTGCTGGGCACGCAGCTGGCGCTCGAGCGCGTCGGACTGGCGGCGCAGCCGCTGGGTCGCGTCGGCGTTGGCCATGGCCTGGGCCGCGAAGGCCGCGTAGATCACCATGAGCCGCAGGTCGTCCTCGGTGAACTGCCGCAGGCCGAGCTTGCTCAGGACGACGACGCCCAGGCACACGCCCTCGTGGACCATCGGCGCGAGGAGCATCGACTCGTCGAGGTCCTCCTCCGTCCCGGGGATGGTGATCGCGCGTGGGTCGTTGGCCGTGTCGTCGACGAGCTGCGGGACGCGGAACCGGGCCACCCAACCGGTGATGCCCTCGCCGACGGCGACGATCAGGTCGTCGACGTTCTCGTCGCTGTAGACGGCGGCCGAGCCCTCCATCGCGACCGGCACGAGGCTCGTGTCCCGGACGCGGTAGACGCGGGCGTTCTGGTAGTCGATGAGCTGGCGGAGCTCGGTCGCGATCGCGTGGCCGATCTGGGCGACGTCGGTCAGGCCTGACAGCCGTGCGCCGAGCCGCTGGATCGACTGGAGCTGGTTCGCCCAGGCGGCCATCCGGCCGAACGTCCGCGCGGACCGGACCGCGATCGCGGCGTCGCCCGCCAGGGCCTCCGCGCCGTCGAGGTCGACCTCGCGCCACCGGTGCGCGCGATCGTGCGCGAGGTACAGGACGCCGTGGAGCTCGTGGCCGTCGACGAGCGGGGCGATGAGGAGCGTGTCGACACCTTCCTGGACGGCGGCCGCACGGATCGGGTTCGCGGACCGCGGCGCGTCCGGGCCGAGCAGGAGCAGCGGACGGCGCGGCGGGATGTCCCGCGATGCGGCGCGCTGCTCCTCGAGGTCGCGGGCCACGGCGAGGAACTCGTCCGAGAAGCCGGTGCCACCGGGCGAGCTGATGCGGCCCTCCGCGTCGCGCAGCACCACGGCGACCCGGTCGGCGCCGAACAGGACCCGCGCATGGTCGGAGAGGTCACGCACGACGTCGCCGACGTCGAGGCGCGACGCGAGGTCGGTGGCCACGCGCCGCAGGGCCTCGCTGCGGCGGAGGCGACTCGTCGCCTGCTCGGTGGCGCTCGCGCCGCGGACGAGGACGCCGAGCGTCCGGGCGATCGCGCCGGCGAGCCGCGCGCCGTCGTCGGGCCCGAGCTGCATCGCGCCCGCGAGGACCAGGACGCCCCACGGCTCCTCACCGCCCGGGATGCGCACGATCAGCTCGTCGGTGCCCATGCCGAGGACCGGCGCCGGGCCGGGCGAACCGGGACGCGCATGGATCGGATCCGGTGATTCGAGGGCCTGCGCGAACAGGGTGCGGGCCGGGGCGGAGGTGCGGGCCGCCGTGATGCCGGGGCCCTCGACGTCCGTGGCGCGGGGGACGAGGCCGCCCGGCCTTCGCTCCCAGATCCCGACGAGCGCGGCGCCCGTCGCGAGCCGGATGCGCCTGCAGGCCTCGTCGAGCGCCGGGTCGAGCCCGGACGGAAAGGATGCGACCTCGGCGAGGTCGGCGAGGAGGTCGAGGCCAGCCGCCGACTCGGAGAGGGTGGGCGCGGCGGACGTCTGGGTGTCGCGTCGTCCGCCACGGCCCGTCGCCGGTGCCTCGTCCGTCGCGAATGGTGCGCCTGACTCCGCGGCCGCGAGGAACCGCTGGAGGTCGTTCAGGCGGTAACGCCGGTCGCCGCGGTCATTGATCCGGTAGTAGCGCAGGCGGCCCGCATCGCTCCAGGCCCGGACCGTGTTCGGATGCACGCCCAGCACGCCCGCCGCCTTGGTGACCGACAGCGTCGCGTCACCGGGTCGGCTGCTGATGGGTGGCGGACTGGAGGATTTGGTAGGCATTGGTGTTCGTCACCATGCTCGCCGACTTCACAGGAGTTGCCAATAGGACCATGTACCCATCGGGTCCGTTGCGTGCACGCGGGCGGTGCCCGCCGGCACCCGCGGGTCCGGCCGGACCCGGTGCGGAACACACGAAAACGGGCGGCCGCCGGATGGCGACCGCCCGTCTGCGCGTGAGTGCGGGTCGGTCTAGCTGCCGGCGACCTGGCGCATCGAGTAGTCGAACCCGAAGCCGTTGGGATCGCCCTCGCCGGTGTTCGTGCTGTCGAAGATGCAGAACTGGACGAACGCCTGGCCCGACGACAGGAGCGGCGCGTTCGCGGCGTTCCAGAAGTAGGGGTCCGGCTTCACCGTGAACGTCTGGTTGTGCTTGTGGCCATCGCAGACGAGCGCGTTGGAGCCGCTGTCGGAGTTCCAGTTGGTGCTGTAGAACGTCTCGGCGTACTGGCTGCTGGTGTGGTCGGTGGCGTTGACCTGCGGGCCCTGCTTCACGCCGATGTAGACGTGGGTGCCCTCGTTGCCGCCGAAGCAGGTGTACTGGGCGTGGACGGTGGCCCAGCCGCCCGCGTGGGCGATGACCGTCGGCTGGACCCAGTCGACGACCGGGTTCTGGTAGTCGGACGTGGGTCGGGCGGCCGCGACCGGCGCGGCGGTGAGCGCGATGAGTGCCGCCACGGCGAGGAGCGTGACTGAAGCTGTACGACGCACGGGGACCGGGAACCTCCACTGGTGGGGTGACGTGGGACATCTCGATGATCGAGCAGGTCCGGATTTCGTGCACATGGACATTCGTCCATTGGCAGGGCTAGCGGCCCGGTGCGTCCTCGCGGCCGCGCGTCGTCCGCACGTAGGCGAGCGTCGCGACCAGGGCGGTGACGCCGATCACGACGACGATGGCGAGCGCCCACAGCGGATCGCCCACGAGCCCCGGGCCCTGGCCCGAGCTGCGCGGGTCGCCCGCCGCGGCGGCCGCGGTCGGGCTCGGTGACGCGGCCAGGACGGC
Organism: uncultured Chloroflexia bacterium; assembly: GCA_963768035.1. GTDB lineage: Bacteria > Chloroflexota > Limnocylindria > Limnocylindrales > CSP1-4 > CAIXZV01. The sequence goes on along the minus strand of CAVYGJ010000006.1, from coordinate 318,538 downwards.
GGCCGCGGAGGTCAGCTGCGCGACGGCGGCGACAGCGGCGGCGACGCCCGTCGCGCGCGCGGCGCTAGAGGAACGCATCGGCGACCGCCCAGCCCAGCCCGATCATCACGACAAGCCCGCCGCCGAGCAGCAGGCCGGTGATCGCGCGGGTCGTCGTCTGGCGGCCCTCGGCGAGCAGGCGCATCGCCTCCGCCGGCTCCAGCGTGGTCACGATGAGCGGCCGGCCCAGGCCGGCCGTCATCACCGGACCGGCGGGCGTCGCGGTCGGCACTCCCGAGCACGAGGGCGTGGTCGATGGTGCTCAGGAACTCGACGCGGAGCCGGATCGGGGTCGTGGGCGGCGTCCCGGCCGGTGCGCGGTCGGGGACGTCCGCGGCGGTGCCCTCGGACTCGCGGGTCACGACGACGAGGCCGTCGCCGATGGCGTCCGCGTCCACGCCGATGTGCTCGAGCGCGCCGGAGACCTGGAACGGGACGCTGCGTCGATCCTCCTCGAAGGCGACCCAGGTGGAGCCCTCGCGGCGCTCGAGCGAGCTGCGCCGGAACACGAGTGGCCGGCCGCTCTCGTCGTCCCAGGGCTCGTCGGCGTCGAGCCGGCCGCCGACACCCACGTAGCGGGGCTCGCCGGCCTCGGCGAGCTGGATCGCGCGACCAACCTCGACGACGTGCGTCGCGGCCAGGATCCGGCCGATGCGCGCCTTCGGGCCGAGCCCGCGGAGGAGCCACCAGCCGGCGACGAGCGCGGCCGTACCCACGAGGACGAGGAGGAGGGGGATCACCCGGCGATGATAGCCGTGACGGGCCGCGCGGCCGCCATCACGGGTCCGGGAAATGCAGTCGCCCGAAGGAACCTACTCGACGCGTGGACGTTGATGTCATCGCCGCCGTTAGCATCGCTCAGCCCCTTCGGGCTGCCATCCACGCTATTGGCGGCCGGGTCCGGGGGTCAATGGGCTTATCCACCTATTTCGCCCGGATCGTGCATGAGCGGTGCAGTTGTCCACCGGTTATCCACCGCGACGCCGCCTGGTCCGGAGGGTCAGCCGGCGCTCCGCCCCGTGAGCGGATCGATCGCCCGCACCTGTCCGTCGAAGCTCGTGAGCACGAGCCGACCGCCGACGAGCTCGGCCTCCGTGACGACGTCCGAGTGGGCCACGCGCCACGCGACCTCGCCGTCCTTCTCGAGCGCGAAGGTCTCGACCTCGGCCTGGGCGAGGACGTGCGGCAGCCGCGACGACCCGATGACGACGAGCACGGGCGACGCGCTCCGGTGGCTCCAGGCCAGCTCGCCGGTCCGGGCGCCGAACGCGTAGACGTGGAACCCGTACTTGATGACGAGCAGGCCCTCGGTGTCCCACAGCAGGCCCGCCGGCTCGTCGCTGATCGTCGAGGCGAGCCGGACCGTCCAGGGTCCCGCCGGCGTCTCGACCCGGATCTCCGCCCGGCATCGCTCGTCCGGGTTGGGCCCCGCGAGCGCGCCGTGATCGACGAGCGGCCCGCCCGCCTCGGTGAGTGCGAAGACCTCGGCCGCGCGCCCGGAGCCCGCCCAGCGGAGGCTCGCGCGCAGCCCGCCCGGGAACGCGATGACGGTGTGCCTGGGCTCGCCGGCCACGTGTGGGACGGGTGTCGTCAGGCGCCGGCCGCGCCGGTCTTCGGCGTCGTGCCCAGCGAGCCGCCGACCGGTGCACCCGACGCCCGGGTCGGAGCGCTCGGCGAGGACGTCCGCGGCCCGCCGCTCCTCGCAGATCGGGGCGACGTTGGCGTTGGACAGCATCCGGAGCGTGGCCGGCGGGACCGGGAACACGGCGGTCGGGGTGCCGGCGGCGGCCCACACGACGGGGAAGCGCCCGAGGTCCGGGTCCATGATCACGCGGACCGGGCCCGGGTGGCCGATGGGCGGGATGCCGCCGATCGTGTAGCCGGTCAGCTCGCGCGCCTCGTTGGCGTTCGCCCGGCGCACGTCGGGCTCGGCGGCGACCGCCGCCAGCCGAGCGAGGTCGACGCGGTTGGGTCCCGACACGAGGCAGATCACGGGCTCGAGCGAGCCGTCCGCACCCGGCGCGACGAACACCAGCGACTTCACGATCTGGCCGAGCTCGGCATCGACGGCCCTCGCGGCCTCCTCCGCCGTGTGCGTCGACTCGGCGAAGACGTGGACGTCGAGCGTCACGCCCTTCCGAGCGGCGGCATCGACGACGCGCTGGATCGGCGCGGGGTGTGGGGTCTCGGGCACGGCCGGAGTCTACCGGACGCGGGGTACGATCCGAGCGATGCCGCCCGGTCAAACCGCCGACACGCAGGCCCGTCACGCGCTCGTGGTGGCGGATGGCGACGTCCCGACGCGGGCGGCCCTCGACGCCGCCTGGCCCGGCTGGGACGCGGGTGTCACGGACGTCATCGCGGCCGACGGCGGGTACGCCCGGGCCCTGGCGGTCGGGCTCGAGCCGACGATCCTCGTGGGCGACCTCGACTCGCTCGAGCCGTCCCTCGCCGACGCCGCCGCGGCCGACGGCGTCGAGATCCTGCGCTCGCCCGTCGCGAAGGACGAGTCGGACACCGAGCTCGCGCTGCTCGAGGCGGTCCGCCGCGGCGCGACCCGCGTCACCGTCATCGGCGCGTTCGGCGGCGCCCGCCTCGACCACGAGCTCGCCAACCTGTGGCTCCTCGGCCACCCGGCGCTCGCGGGCGTCGCGGTGGTGCTGCTCGACGCGACGACGCGTGCGTCGCTGGTCACCGCCCCCGGTCCCGACGGCGCGGCCGTCGAGCGGCCGCTGCCGGGGCGAGCGGGATCGACCGTGAGCCTGCTCCCGTTCGCCGGTGACGTCGCCGGGGTCACGACCCGGGGCTTCCGCTACCCGCTGCGCGGCGAGCCGCTCGTCGCGGGGCCCGCCCGCGGCCTGTCCAACGTCCGCGAGAGCGAGGACGCCTCGGTCCGGGTCGAGCGCGGCCGGCTCCTCGTCATCGAGACCGCCTCGTGACCGGCAGGGATATCCTCGGCGCATGAGCATCCCGCAGCCCGGCGACCAGGCCCCGGAGGTCGCCCTCCCCGATGAGACCGGGACGACCCACCGCCTGTCCGACCGACGCGGCTCCTGGACGGTGGTCTACTTCTACCCCAAGGACGACACGCCCGGGTGCACGACGGAGGCCTGCGCCTTCCGCGACCTGCACTCGGACTTCACGGGCGCCGACGCGGAGATCTGGGGCATCAGCCCCGACGGCTCCGGCGCGCACGCGGCCTTCCGCGCGAAGTACGGGCTCCCGTTCACGCTCCTCTCGGACGAGGACCACGCCGTCGCGGAGGCATACGGCGCCTGGCGCGAGAAGACCAACTACGGGAAGACGTACATGGGCATCGGCCGGTCGAGCTTCCTCGTCGGGCCCGACGGCAGGGTCGTGCGGACGTGGGCCAACGTGAAGGCCGAGGGTCACGCCGAGCAGGTCCGGGAGGCGCTCGAGGAGGCCCGCGCGAGCCACGCCGGCTGACCCGACCCAGGAGAGGACCCGCAATGCCCGACGAGACCCCGTCCACGCCCCACGCCTGGCGCCCGGCCCGGTTCATGGTGATCGTCGCCCACCCCGACGACGCCGACTTCGGGCCGGCGGCGACGGCGGCCCGCTGGATCGACGAGGGCTCGACGGGCTGGCTCGTGTGCTGCACGTCGGGCGATGCCGGCAACGACGACTGGCGGACGGACCCGCTCGAGCTCGGCGCGCTCCGCGAGACGGAGCAGCAGGCGGCGGCGGACGTCGTCGGCTACGCGGGCGTGTCGTTCCTCCACCAGCCCGACGGCGCGCTCGCCAACGACCTCGCGCTGCGCGAGCTCCTCGTCCGCGAGATCCGCACGTTCCGGCCCGACGCGGTCCTGACGATCGACCCGGAGACGATCTTCCACGACGACGGGGGCGTGAACCACATCGACCACCGCATGGCGGGGATGGCCGCGGTCGACGCCGTCTACCCGGCGGCCCGCAACGCGATGGCGTTCCCGTGGCTCGCGCGCGACGGCCTCGAGCCGTGGACGGTGCGCCGCCTGTACCTGTCGTGGTCCAACAAGCCCAGCGCGTGGGTGGACGTCACGGCGAGCCTCGACCGCAAGATCGCCGCCCTGCGGGCGCACGCGAGCCAGATCAAGGAGCCCGACGCGCTCGAGGGCCGGATCCGCGAGTGGGCCCGCGACGAGGGCAAGCCGATCGGCGTCGAGGCGGCCGAGGCGCACCGCGTGATCGTCATCGAGGACGACGAGGACGAGGGCCCGACGCACGCGCACGAGCCCGGGACCGAGGGACGCGGAGGGCGCCTGACGACCGGCGGGCTCAGCCCGTCGCGAGCAGCAGCGGCCGGACGCGGCCCCAGGCGTTCCAGGTGTCGGCGAGGTCGCCGGCCCGTGCACCGAGCGCGTCCACCATCCGGCCGAGGGACAGGTCGTCGGCCATGTCGACGAGCCAGTCGTCCGCGGCGACGGTCGCGTGCTCGTACAGGCGGGCGAGCTCCGCCTCGCGCGGCCACGTCCGGACGCGCATCCGGTCCAGGCCCGCGTAGCCGACCGCGAGCGACAGGTCGCGCTGCGCCGGGACCCGCCCGTCCGCGAACCCGCCGAGCCCGTCGAACCGGTAGCCGAGCGCCGAGAGCGCGCCGACGATCTCGCGCCGCTCCCCGTACGTGAACAGGCCCCAGAAGGCCTCCTCGTCCGGGAGGTCGAGGTACCCGTCCTCGATCGCCCGCGCTGCGATCGCGTCCACGAGCCGGGACACCCGCAGGTGCCATGCCCGCGAGGCCTCGGCGTCGGTGCCCGCCAGTGCGGCAACGAGGCGGTCCCTCGCCGTCCGGTCGCCGCGCAGGATCCGGAGCGCGACGGCGTCGGCGACCGCGGGCGGCGCGGCGTCGTGCGCGGCCAGGGGCTGGGTCCGCGTCGACTCCGACTCGCCCGGCCAGAGCGCGTCGAACGGATGCGGGTCCTCGGCGGGCGTCGGGGCGGCCGCCTCGTGCGCGCGTCGCGCCTCGCTCGCCTCCTCGCACGCGGCGAGCGACTCGCGCGCCTCCTGGCACCCGGCTGCGGCCACCTCCGCGCGCTTGCGTGCCGTTTCCGCCTCCACCGTGAGCCGCTCGATCCGCGGCAACGCGGTCTTGAGCTCTGCGCGGCCGCTCTCGAGGAACCGCTGCGCCTCGCGTGCGTGCGTGTTCAGGTCGTTGATCGCATCCAGCCATGCGCGGGCCGCCGCCTCGGCGGCCTCGGCGTCGGCCGCCGCGTCGCTCGCCGCGCGGAACCGGCGGTGGAGCTCGTCCTTCGCCACGGCCAGCTCGCGCGGGTCGGATGCCTTCTCCGCCTGGTCGAGGAGCCCGTGCAGGGAGTCGTAGGCGCGCTCCGCCTCGCGAAGCGTCTCGGTGGAGGCGCGCGCATGCTCGCGCGAGGCGGCGGCCAGCGTGCAGCGTTCCTCGACGAGCAGGCGTGGAGGGTCGCAGGGATCCGTCGTGACCGGTCGTCCGGCGGGTCCGCCGGTCGCCTCGTCCGACGATGCCTCGCGCCCGTGCGCCTGCGCACGATCGATCGGCACCGCGATGGCGCCGCCCGCGAGGGTGGGGCGTGGGTCGGCCACGGGTGGGCGCGGCCGGACGGCGAGCCCGGCGGCCGTGGCCCCGACGTCGACGGCGCTGACGCGCGGGACCGCGGGCGTCGGAGCCGCGGGGGACTGGGGCGGCGCGGGGCGGCCCGCCTCGGCGCGCTCGAGGTCGGTGAGCGGCGCGATCGGGATCGAGGACGCCGAGGGCGACGCGGCGTGCGGGATCGACGGGCACCGCGGCAGCCGAGGCGAGCGGGTACGGCACCCCGCCACCACCACCCGAGGTGGCGGGCGGGTACTGGCGCGTGGTGGGCGGCGCGGGGCGTTGGGCCGGCTCGGCGGTGGCCCCGCCCGGCTGTGCGGGCACCGCGACCGGCGCGCCGGGGCCGACCGGGACGGACGCGGCGCGCCTGGACGGGGACGGCGACCGCCGTCGCCGGGACGCCGGCGGCGGGCGATGGAACGGGCGTTCGGACGGGGACGGCGATCGGCGTCGGCGCAGGCGCCGACGCGGGGCGAGCGGTCGGCGACGGCGCGGGGCCCTCGTTCCAGGCGCCCTCCTCGGGCGAGCCGGGCATCGGACCGGTGCCCGCGGCCAGGGACGGATCCGAGAGCGTCGTGCTCCGCCGTGGGCTCACCGAGTTCGGCGAGATCGTGACGCGCACCTCCCCGCGTGGCGCGGGTCGGGCCCGGAGACCCTCGGCGATGGCGGCGCCAACCGCGGCCCCGACGATCAGGCCGATGGCCAGGAAGGCGATCTCGGATGGGCTCACGTGACTCCTTGGAGGCCGGCGGCAGGGCCAGCGCGACAGGGGTGAGCGTAGCTGCGCCCATGGAGCGCGTCAACACGCGCGCGAGGTCGTCCGGGCCCGCGACGATGTCCCGACCGGCCGGTCGGTCGCGCCGATTCGAGGAGTCCCGCACCGGGAACGGCGCTCGAAGGGGTCGGCAGGCCCCCGAATCGGGGTCGAACGGCCCGCTTCGGTATGCACGCGGCGTCCCGGCTTGGTAATCTCCGACCCGTCGGCGGCGTCGCTCCGCCGGGTTTCCCGACGCCCTGCCGCAGCTCGCAGGAAAGGCACGTCTGCTTCGTGGCCATCGACCAGACCCAGGAATTCCTCGTCCAGCCCGTGGACGCATCCTGGCTCCAGTGCAACATCGAGTGCCAGGAGGCATGCCCCGTCGGCACCAACTGCCGGGGCTACCTCAACCTCGCCGCCGAGGGGCGGTTCGAGGAGGGCTACATCCTGTCCCGCGAGCCCAACCCGGTCGCGGCGATGTGCTCGTATGTCTGCTCGGCCCCGTGCGAGCGCGCCTGCCGGCGCGGCGACATCGATCGCCCGCTCGCGATCCGCGCCATGAAGCGCTTCCTCGTCGAGTGGCACGAGGCATCCGGCATCCCGGACGTCATGCCGTCGATCACCCCGCGCGAGGAGCGCGTCGCCGTCATCGGCGCGGGACCCGCCGGCATCGCCGTCGCCCGTGAGCTCGCGACGCGCGGCTACCAGATCACCGTCTACGACAGCCTGCCGTTCGGCGGCGGCACGATGCTCATCGGCGTCCCGGCGTTCCGCCTCCCGCGCGAGGCGATCGAGATGGACGTCCGCCTCGTCGAGCGGCTGGGCGTCAAGTTCGTGTTCGACACGACGGTCGGCATCGACATCCCGTTCGAGGACCTCCAGCGCGACTTCGACGCGATCGCGATCACCGCGGGCGCGATGAACCCGGTCTACCTCGACGTCCCGGGCGCGGACCTCGACGGCGTGAAGTACGGCATCGACTTCATGAAGCTCGCCAACCTCGGCCAGGAGCTCGAGGTCGGGCGCAACGTCGTCGTCATCGGCGGCGGCTACACGGCCATGGACTGCTCGCGCACGAGCCTCCGGTACGGGGCCGAGAACGTCACCATCGCCTACCGCCGCACGCGGTCCGAGCTCGTCGTGGACGAGGAGGAGCTGGGCGAGACCGAGCGCGAGGGCGTCAACCTCGAGTTCCTCGTGAGCCCGATCGAGCTCTCGGCGAGGACGGCAAGCTCACCGGCGTCCGGTTCCAGCGCAACAAGCTCGGCGAGCCCGACGCGTCAGGCCGCCGCTCGCCGGTGCCGATCGAGGGCTCCGAGTTCGTCGTCCCCGCGGACACCGTCATCCCGGCCGTGTCGCAGGCCGCGGACCTCACCTTCCTCCCCGTCGAGGCGAGCTTCGAGGTCAACCGCGGCCGGATCAAGGTCGACCCGGCGACGTACGCGACCAACGTCCGCGGCGTGTTCGCCTGCGGCGACTTCGTGACCGGGCCGACCACGCTGATCGAGTCGGCCGGCCACGGCAAGAAGGCCGCCTACGCGATCGACCGCTACCTCGACGGCCGCACGGACGTGACCGTCACGCCGAACGTCAAGATCACGAGCTCGTGGCGCCACGAGATGCCCGAGTTCTACGACGTCCTCCCGCGCCAGCACATCCCGATGGTGCAGCTCGAGACGCGGATGCCGTCCACCGACCCGACGGTGAACTTCACGACCCCCGTGGAGCTCGGGTACGACGCGACGGCGGCGGTGGCCGAGTCCACGCGCTGCCTGATGTGCAACTACAACATCTGGTTCGACCCGTTCCGGTGCGTGCTGTGCGGCGCCTGCGCCGACGTCTGCCCGGAGGGGGTCATCCACATGGTGGACGTGAACCAGCTGAAGACCGAGGGGCTGCTGCCCGAGGTCGAGGAGGCCTACGGCTGGTCGCAGGGGGCGGCCATGATCCTCGACGAGGAGCGGTGCATCCGCTGCGCGCTGTGCGTCAAGCGGTGCCCATTCGATGCCATCACCATGGAGCGGTTCGAGCTCCAGGAGATCTCGAGCGACGGCCGGCTCTACAAGGAGTCCTACCGTGACGCGCAACTCGCCGGAACGGCCGGCGTGGCAGGAGGAGCGTAGGTGAGCTTCCTGGAGCGAGTCGACCAGTCCATCCGGCGGAGCCCGGTCTGGCGGTCGCTGTTCCGCAACCCGTATCCCAACGACGAGCGGTCGCGGGCGTACGCGGTGATGAACAACGTGTTCCTCCACCTGCACCCGGTGCGGGTCCGCCAGCACGCGGTGAAGTTCGCCTACACGTTCTGCCTCGGCGGCCTCTCCTTCTTCCTGTTCCTCGTGCTCACGGTCACCGGCGTGTACCTGATGTTCTTCTACATCCCGTCGGAGACCCAGGCGTACACGAACATCCTCGACATCCAGAGCACCGTCGTGTTCGGCCTGCTCACCAGGAACGTCCACCGGTGGGCCGCCCACCTCATGGTGTTCTTCGTGTTCCTGCACATGATGCGGGTCTTCTACCACGGCGCCTACAAGCCGCCGCGCGAGTTCAACTGGGTCGTGGGCGTCGTCCTGCTGCTGCTCACGATCCTGCTCAGCTTCACCGGCTACCTGCTCCCGTGGGACCAGATCGCCTACTGGGCCATCACGATCGGCACCAACATGGCGGGCTACGCGCCGCTGGCCAACACCCCGACGAAGCTGCTCCTCCTGGGCGGCATCGAGGTCGGCCAGAACACGCTGTTGCGGTTCTACGTGCTCCACATCATGGTCTTCCCGCTCGTTGCGGCCATCTTCCTCGCGGTGCACTTCTGGCGCATCCGCAAGGACGGTGGCATCAGCGGCCCGCTCTGAGCCGAGGGTGACGAGATGACCGACACGAAGAAGCCGACCGAGGGGCGCGTCGTCCTGCCCGTCGACCCGGCGCGGCGGACGGAGATCGACAAGCAGCGCGTGCCGATGTCGGCGCGCCCGTACCGCCTCCTGGCGCTCGTCAAGCAGGACGCAGTCGTCCGGGTCCAGAAGGAACCCGACGACACGGTCATGACCTGGCCGCACCTGCTCACGATCGAGTTCATGGCAGCGACGCTGATGAGCGTCCTCCTGCTGCTCATGGGCCTGTTCATCAACGCGCCGCTCGAGGACCTCGCGAACGGCAACATCACGCCGGCGGTCGCCAAGGCGCCGTGGTACTTCCTGGGCCTCCAGGAGCTGCTCGCCTACTTCCACCCGACCGTCGCGGGCGTCCTCGCCCCGACCTTCGTGCTCGTGGGCGCGGCGCTCGTCCCGTACATCGACCGGGCGAACATCCACGTCACCCGCCCCTCGGAGCGGAAGTTCATCGTGACGCTGTTCTCGCTGTTCTGCGTCCTCGGGCTGTTCCTCACCTTCGTCGGGATCTTCTTCCGGGGCCCCGGCTACTCGTTCGTCATCCCGTACCTCGAGTTCTTCTCGATCGGGACGCCGGGCCTTCACTTCGCCCTCTGATCCGAAGGAAACCGGAGTCATGAGCAACTACCACGTCGAGCCGGTCCACGAGTCGCAGGCGCTCACCAAGGAGGCCCTCAAGGCCGTCCGTCACGAGCAGGTCCAGGGCGTCTCCCGGCGCGAGCTGCTGCGCGGCTCGCTGGCCGCGGGCATGGGCCTGTGGCTGCTCGAGGTCACCGCCGGGACCGTCGGGTTCCTGTGGCCGAACCTCGAGGGCAAGTTCGGTGGCGAGGTCGTCGTCGGGACGCTCGCCGACATCAAGGCCGCCAACTCCACGCTGCCGATCGACCAGGGCTTCCCGGCCTATGTCGGATCTGCCAAGGCGTTCGTGATCCTCATCGACCCGAGCCAGCAGCGGTTCATCCAGGGCGAGGACCAGGTGGGCGACGGGACGTCGGTGAACGTCCGCGCGCTGTACCAGCGCTGCCCGCACCTCGGCTGCAAGCCGAACCCGTGCCTCAAGAACTTCTGGATGGAGTGCCCCTGCCACGGCTCGCGCTATGACCGGCTGGGCATCAAGGCCGCCGGCCCGCAGTACGGCCCGGCGCCGCGCGGGATGGACCGCTTCGGCGTGAAGGTCGACGCGGCGGGCATCCTCACGATCAACACCGGCAAGATCACGCTCGGACCCCTGCCGATCGCCGTCGGCCAGCCCGGGATCGAGCCGCCGCGCTCGCCCACCGGCTGCATCTAGCCCGCCGTCACCAGCCGACCCCACCGAGGAGACCGATGACCGACCAGCCCGGCCGCCCGCCCGAGGAGCGCCTTCCCGCGCCGGTGCCGACGTCCGCGCCGGTGCCCGCGGAGCGCTTCTCCGCGCCGCCGTCGGCCCACCGCAACGACCTGACGCCCGAACGGGCCGCCAAGATCGTCCGCCAGTCCGCGAACGCGCGCTGGGTGGGGTTCCTGGCGGTCACGATCGTCAGCCTGTTCGTCATCGGCTACTACTTCTACGAGCTGGGCGTCCCGGGCGGGCTCACCGAGCCGCGCCTCGAGGCGGCCGCGAACGAGCAGCAGGTCACCGCGGTCGAGCGTGGCTACAACATCTACCAGGCGAACTGCGCGCAGTGCCACGGCGCCAACGGCGAGGGCGGCAAGGGCCCGACGCTCAACCGCCAGGACAAGCTGTTCGCCCACCTCAACGAGGGCTACCTCCACAACGTCATGCAGGTCGGCGGGCGGTACGTCTGCGGCGACCCGAACTCGATCATGCCGATCTGGTCCAACACCGGGAACCCGGCCGGCCCGCTCAACTACAAGCAGATCGAGAACCTCATCGCGTTCATCCGCGCGGAGAAGGGGACCGGACCCTACCGGGTGATGGACCCGGGCCTGTTCGAGCCCGTCATCGACGAGACCACGGGCGAGGAGAAGACGTTCGAGCCGTGGGTCGACCCGAACTACAAGCCGGAGCCCGGCGCGACGCCGTTCCCGGCCTGCTGGACGGACGAGTTCGCGGCCCCGTCCGCGAGCCCGGGCGCCTCGGCCAGCCCGTCCGCATCCGGCTCGGCGGCCCCGTCCGGCACGGTGGTCACGGAGAGCGCGCTCAACATCGCGTTCGAGACGAAGGACCTCAAGGCGCCGGCCGGCGCACCGTTCCAGATCGAGTTCGACAACAAGGACGCTGGGATCCCGCACAACATCGCGATCAAGGACGCCAGCGGCAGCGACGTGTTCACGGGCGAGATCTTCCCGGGCGTCGCCGTCAAGACGTACGACATCCCGGCGCTCCCCGCTGGGAGCTACACCTTCGTGTGCACGGTCCACCCGAACATGACCGGCACCATCGCGGCAGGGAGCTGAGCCATGGCGCAGACCTCACTCCCCGCACCCCGTCCCGTCCGGCGGCGGGCGCTCGGCGGCCTCGTCGATGCAGACGGCTGGCCGTGGGCGTTCATCAACGCGCTGGCCTGGTTCGTCCTGATCATCCTGCTGCTGGGCTACCTGCCCGACCGTGCCTACTACTTCACGGTCCAGCGGACCGTCGACATCGGGCTGCTGGCGTGGTCGCCGATCAACTTCTGCCCGCCCGAGAACGAGACGCTGCCCTGCCCCGCGCCGGCCGGCGCCACGCTCCCGTGGCACACGGCGCCCGTCGAGGTCCACCTCCCGGCCGCGCGCGAGGACGGCGCGGGCGCCGTGCTCGGCACGACATACCTCTACGCGGGCGGCACCGACGGCTCGGCGCCCGTCAAGGACGTGTACTTCTCGCAGGCCGTCGGCACCGGCAACCTCGACAAGTGGGCGGCCGGCCCCAGCCTCCCCGAGGCGCGCGCTGACGCCGCGTCGGCCGTCATCGGCAGCACGGTCTTCGTCATCGGTGGCTACGGCCCCGACGGCAAGCCGACGTCGACGGTGTACAGCCTGACCCGCGGCCAGGACGGCACGCTCCCCACGGAGTGGACCGTCGTCGACGCGGCGGCCCTCCCCGAGCCGCGCGCCGGCGCAGTCGCCGTCGCCGTGTCCGATGGCCTCGTCCTCGTGGGCGGGACCGACGGGACCGCGGCGAAGAACACGGTGTGGAAGACGAAGACGGACACGGACGGCGCGCCGGGCGCGTGGACCGCGCAGTCGCCGCTGTTCCAGGCGGTCGTGGACGCAACCGCGGTCCACGTCGGGGACGTGGTCTTCGTGATGGGCGGCAGCAACGACAAGGACGAGCCCGTCGCGACGGTCCAGCAGGGCCTCGTGGGTGGCCCAGAGGCCCCGGCCGACGACCCGAACGCGATCGTCGCGCTGTGGCGCGTCTCGGAGCAGACGAACCTGCCGGGGCCGAGGTCGAACCTGTCCAGCTTCACGGCCAACGGTGCGATCTACGTCCAGGGCGGCTCGGACGGCAGCGTGCCGCGCACCGAGACGCTGTGGGCGCAGCCCGACGCGAACGGGGTCATCCCCGGGTGGAAGCACCTCGCCCAGACCGACCTCGGGCAGGGCCTCGAGGGCTCCGCCGGCGTCGTGTCCGGGTCACACGCGTTCCTCATCGCCGGCCGCACCACCGAGGGCGTGACCGCCGACATCGCCAGGACGAACCTCGCGCCCCAGCAGCCGTTCTTCCAGCTCGGCCTGCTCGGTGCCACGGTCCCGGCCCTCAAGATCGACGGCGAGGTCGGCCAGCAGCTGGGCTACCTCAACGCCGCGACCGTCGGCGCGATCAACTTCATCCTGCTGATCCTCGTCGCCTACGCGCTCAACCACAAGGAGAAGGTCCGGGCGCTCGTGGAGCGGTACCGGCGCCGCCGCTCCTAGCGGATCTCGCGCATCGACCGATCGGCCGCCGGACCCCGGCGGCCGTTTCGATTCCCTGCGCGCGCCGGTTCAGCCGGGGAGCTGTCCCTCGCCGTCGGCCACGGCGCCCTTGCGGACCTCCAGCCCCATCCGCTCCCAGGCCGTGATCCCGCCGGCGATGTTGCCGACGTCCTCCCAGCCGTTCTGGAGCAGGAAGCCCGTGACCTGCTGCGAGCGTGAGCCCGCGGCGCACAGGACGAGCAGCGGCCGGTCCTTCGGGATGTCCGCCAAGCGGGCGCCGAGCTGGGACATCGGGACGAACAACGAGCCCGGGACGCGGACGTCGCGGAACTCGTCGGGCTCGCGCACGTCGAGGATGACCGCGGGACGGACCGGGTCGTGCCGGCGGAGGTCGGCGTAGAGCGGATCGACGGCGGGGATGCCCGCGGGGCGGTTCATGCGGATGCGGTCCTCCGGATGACGGGTGGCGTCGTCGCCAGCGCCGGGTCGGCGAGGCGGGCGTCGATGGCGGCGATCAGGTCCGGGACGTCGACGCCCCAGGCGGGGCCTGCCGCGCGGGCGCCGTCGAGGTGGCGCCGGGCGCCGGCCAGGTTCTTGGCGATGCCGGTCGGGTTGTGGCGGACCGCGTGGACGTACGCCGCGGCCACCTTGATGAGCCCCTGGTGGAGCGCCCGCTCGGCGAGGTCGTCGGTCCCCATCCAGGCCGGCTCGAGCGCCTCGTGGGCGGCGAAGAAGTCGCCCCGCTCCCAGGCGGCCATGCCCTCCGCGAACGCGGCACGCCGCTGCTCGACGGTCAGCGGGCGGTACGCCTTGTCGCGGTCTCCCTGGCGGATCCGGTCCGGGCGGGGCGCGGGCTCGGGCTGGGCGGGCATGGGCGGGAGTGTACCCGCGGACCCGAAGCCGGCCCTGTGTTCGGGTCGCGCAGCGCGGCTCGATCGCACTCCGGCCAGGCGCTCCGCATCACTCCCGGTGCTATCCGGCGGCGTACTGGTCGATCGCGTTGCCCGCGCAACGCGTCCAGGGGCGCGCAGCATCACGCGGGCTGATCTGCCGCGCCGTAGAGGCGTCGACTGGAGCCCGCGCCGCGCGCCCCGGTGCCAGATAGCACTCGTGGTGATGCCAGCGGGATTTGGGTTCGGGAGCGCGGCGCCCGGGGTTCAGGCGCGGGCGGTCTCGCCGGGGAGGGCCTGGAGCGGACGCCGGCCGGCGAACCCCTCGTCCACGTTGTGCCAGAAGCCGATCGCGGCCTCGCCCGCCCGCCAGCACAGCCACACCTGGCGGCCCGAGACGAGCGCCGGGAAGTCCACCAGCCCGGTCCCGATGTCGCGGAGCACGATGTCGCGCTCGTCGAGCCAGGCGACGTCGGCCTGCATCTGGTCCACGATCCCGCGCATCCGCAGCTGGAGGCGCCGCAGCTCCGGGTCGGTGTCGGCGTCCTCGTCGGGCGTCGTCGCCTCGATCACCTCGCGCAGGACCGCGCCCTCGCGGTCGCGGTACGCGTCGCGGACGCCCACGAGCTCGTCCCGCTGCTCGCGGAGGCGGGTGGTGACCACGGCCAGCTCGGGCACGAGGGCGTTGGCGGCGTCGAGCGAGTAGAAGCGAGACACGATGCGATTGTACGGCGAGGGCACCCGGGACCGGTCCTGGCGCGATGTGGGTGGGCTAGCATCGGCGGATGAGACTCGCGGACCGCATGACGGGGATCGGCTCCGAGAGCGCCTTCGAGGCGGCCGCGCGCGCCCGAGCCCTCGAGGCGACCGGCCGGAGCGTCATCCACCTCGAGATCGGTGAGCCCGACTTCGAGACGCCCGCGAACGTGCGCAAGGCGGCGAAGCGCGCCCTCGACGAGGGGTGGACCCACTACGGGCCGTACCTCGGCCTCCCGGCGTTGCGTGAGGCCATCGCGGCGGATGCCACGAGGCGCAAGGGCTTCGACGCCCGCGCGGACAGGGTCGTCGTCGTCCCCGGCGGCAAGCCCGTGATGTTCTTCGCGCTCCTCGCCCTGGCGCAGGCCGGCGACGAGGTCGTGTACCCGGACCCCGGCTTCCCGATCTACGAGTCGATGGCCCGCTTCGTCGGCGCGAAGCCGGTTCCCTACGCCATCACCCAGGAGCACGACTTCCGCGTCGACCTCGACGAGCTCGAGGGCCTCGTGAACGAGCGCACCCGCCTGCTGATCATCAACTCCCCCGCGAACCCCACCGGCGGCGTCTTCACCCGCTCGGACATCGAGCGGGTCGCGGACCTCGTGCTCCGCCACCCCGAGCTGACGGTCCTCGCCGACGAGATCTACGGGCGGATCGTCCACGACGGCGAGCACGTCTCGATCGCCTCGCTGCCGGGGCTCGAAGAGCGCACGATCGTCCTCGACGGGTTCAGCAAGACCTACGCGATGACCGGCTGGCGGATGGGCTACGCGATCCTCCCCGAGCCGCTCGTCGACCCGTTCGGCAAGCTCGTCATCAACTCGGTCTCGTGCGTCTCCTCGTTCAGCCAGGTCGCCGCGGTCGAGGCGCTGACCGGCCCCCAGGGCGACGTCGACGCGATGGTCCGCGAGTTCCGGGCCAGGCGCGACATCGTCGTCGATGGGCTCAACGCGATCCCCGGGATCGAGTGCGCGGTCCCGGCCGGCGCGTTCTACGTGTTCCCGAGGGTCAGCGGCACCGGGATCACCGGCGACTCCTTCGCGGACCGGCTGCTCGACGAGGCCGGCGTGTGCGTGCTCGGCGGGGGAGCGTTCGGTCACGCGGGCGGCGACCACGTCCGGATCTCGTATGCGACGAGCCGCGAGAACCTGGCCGCGGCGATCGAGCGGATCGGCGCGTTCGTGGCCGGCCTCGGGACGTCGACGCCGCGGTGAGCGGCCGGCCGCGCGTCTTCGTGACCCGCGAGATCCCCGCCGAGGGGCTCGACGCCATCCGCGCGACCTGCGACATGGACCTCTGGGAGGGCGAGCTTCCGCCGCCGCGCGACGAGCTCCTGCGCCGGGTCGCGGGCGTGGACGGGCTGCTCGCCCTGCTCACCGACCGCGTGGACGACGAGCTGCTCGATGCCGCCGGGCCCGGCCTGCGTGTCGTGTCCAACTACGCCGTCGGCTTCGACAACGTGGACGTGCCCGCGTGCACGCGCCGCGGGATCGCGGTCGGCAACACCCCGGGCGTGCTCACCGAGACGACCGCGGACCTCGCCTGGACGCTGCTCATGGCCGCGGCGCGCCGCGTCGCCGAGGCGGACCGCTACGTGCGCGATGGCCGCTGGCTCACGTGGGGCCCGCTGACGCTGCTCGGGCCGGACGTCCACGGCAGCACGCTCGGGATCGTGGGCTTCGGTCGGATCGGCCAGGCCGTCGCGCGTCGTGCGCAGGGGTTCGGGATGCGCGTCCTGTACCACGACACCAAGCGGCTCCCGCCGGCGGTCGAGGAGGAGACCGGCGCCACGTTCACCCCGCTCGACGACCTGCTCGCCGGATCGGACTTCGTGAGCCTCCACGTCACGCTCACGGCGGAGACGCGCCACCTCATCGACGCCCGCGCCCTGGCCCGGATGCAGCCCACGGCCGTCCTCGTGAACACGTCCCGCGGCCCTGTCGTCGACACCGACGCCCTCGTGGCGGCGCTCCGGGACGGGACGATCTGGGCGGCCGCGCTCGATGTCACGGACCCCGAGCCGCTGCCGGTCGGGCATCCGCTCGTCGCGCTCGACAACTGCCTCGTGGTGCCGCACATCGCCTCGGCATCGCTTCCCACGCGTGGGAAGATGGCGGCGATGGCGGCCGCCAACCTGCTCGCCGGCGTGCGCGGGGAACGGCTCCCGACGGCTGTGAACCCCGAGGTCCACGAGCCGCCCGCCTGAGCGCACCACCGATGGGGCCCAACTGCACCTAGCCCCATCGGACTGGTACGTACTGGCCCCATGGGGCCATAGATCGTGGGACCCCGACCCGCGATGGTGAACCCCTCACGAGGGAGGTTCAGTGTCCGCAAACAGTCCACGCCTTGTCGCCCAGCCCCACGTCGGCATCGCCGCCGCCCGTCCGTGGGGACGCATGCCGATCCTGCTCCTGGTCGCGTTGCTCGTGCTCGCGTTGACCGCGATCACCGCGGCCGCGCCATCACCGACGAGCGCCCTGATCGCTGTTCACGACGCGCTGCGACGGGGTCGTCCTCAGGACGAAGGCGGCGTACGTCGGCACGAAGGTCGCCACGCTGGCCAAGGGCGTCAAGGTCGTCGCCGTGAGCAAGGTGTCGGGCGGCACCTGGAGGACGGTGTGCGCCGGCAGCACGATGTCGGGCAGCTCCTGGTACAGGCTCACGGTCGTCAACGGCAAGGACGTCAAGACGCGCTACGGCGTGAGCTATGTCTACGTCGCCTCCAGCCTCGCTCAAGAATGGTCTGCAACTTCAGCTACCGGAAGACGGCCTGCTACAGCGTCAGCATCCGGACGACCGCCAGCACGAGCGGCACGAAGAAGGCGAGCCTGGCCGCGGGACGAAGGTCACCGTGATCGGGACCGTAGCCGGTGGCAGCTGGAGCACCACGTGCGCCGGCAAGGCCGTATCGGGCAAGACCTGGTACGCGATCAAGCAGATCAACGGCACGTCCGTGAGCTCGCTGTACGGTGTGAGCACGGTGTACGCCGCCTCGGGCCTGCTCGTGAACTGGCGTTGCGCCGAGCACCACGTCGACCCCGTCGCCGACCCCACGCCGAAGCCCACGCCCACCCCGACACCGAAGCCAACCCCGACCCCGACGCCCGTGACATCGCCGTCGCCCGGAGAGACCTCCGCGCCCACCCCCACGCCCACGTTCCCGCCGACCAATTCCTATTGGGAGGGGATCGACGTCAGTCACTGGCAGGGCACGATCGACTGGGCGAAGGTCAAGACCGCCGGCAAGCGGTTCGCCTATATGAAGGCGAGCGAGTCCACCGACTTCATCGACGACCATTACGCGACCAACCGCGCCCAGGCGAAGGCCCAGGGCATCAAGGTCGGGGCGTACCACTTCGCGCGGCCGAGCACGACGAGCGGCGACGCGGTCGCAGAGGCGAATTGGTTCATCAAGAACGCAGCCCCCGTGTCCGGTGAGCTCATCCCGGTGCTTGACCTCGAGGTCACGGGCGGTCTCACCGACGCGCAGCTCGCCAGCTGGACGAAGGCGTTCATGGACCGCGTCTACACCCTCACCGGCATCAAGGGTGCGATCTACGTCTCGCCCAGCTTCTGGACGAACAACGTGGGCAACTCGACCGGCGCTGGCCACGGCTGGCTACAAGGTCCTGTGGATCGCCCACTGGACGACCGGCCCCGCGCCGACCATTCCCGCCAACAACTGGGGCGGCAACTCCTGGACCTTCTGGCAGTACACGTCCAGCGGCACCGTGAGTGGCATCGGCGGCCGCGTGGACCTCAACCGCTACAAGTTCACGACCTGGACCAAGGTCCTCATCCCGTAGGCCGGAGCCGGACGGGGACGCCCCGTCCATCCCCTATGCTGCGTGCCACATGGACACGAGCGGCACGGCAGCCACGAGCCCGAAGGACGACGGCCGGCACCGGCTGACCGGCACCCGCCCCGGCCCGAACGCGCTCGTGGACCTCGTCCGCGCGTCGGTGATCGGCGACGACGAGGCGGTCGCGGGCCCGTACGGCATCCGCCGCGTCACGTACGCCGACTACACGGCGTCCGGCCGCAGCCTCACGTTCATCGAGGACTACATCCGCGACGCGGTCCTCCCGCTGTACGCGAACACCCACACCGAGTCCTCGGGCACCGGGCTCCAGACGACGCGCTTCCGCGAGGAGGCCCGACGGCTCGTCCTCGAGGGCTGCGGCGGGGACCCCGAGCGGCACGCCGTGATCTTCTGCGGCTCGGGCTCGACCGCGGCGATCAACCGCCTCGTGGACATCCTGAACGTGCGCCTGCCGGCGGACCTGGACGCCCGCTGGAACCTGCGCGCCGCGATCCCGCCCGCGCAGCGGCCGGTCGTGTTCATCGGCCCGTACGAGCACCACAGCAACGAGCTCCCGTGGCGCGAGTCGCTCGCCGACGTGGTGACCATCCACGAGGACCGCGACGGCTACATCGACCTCCAGCAGCTCGAGCTGGAGCTCGCGACGTACGCGGACCGGCCGCTCAAGATCGGGTCGTTCTCGGCCGCGTCGAACGTGACCGGCATCGTGTCCAACTCGTACGAGATCTCGCGGCTGCTCCACGAGCACGGCGCGCTCTCGTTCTTCGACTTCGCGGCGGCCGCGCCGTACGTCTCGATCGAGATGGACCCGCCGGGCGACCCGCTGGCGTACAAGGACGCGGTGTTCATCTCGCCCCACAAGTTCATCGGCGGGCCCGGGACGCCCGGGATCCTCGTCGCCCGTCGCGAGCTGTTCACGAACACGGTCCCCTCGATGCCCGGCGGCGGCACCGTGCAGTACGTCAACACGGTCGAGCACGTGTACCTCTCGGACATCGAGCACCGCGAGGAGGGCGGGACGCCCGCGATCGTGGAGTCGATCCGCGCGGGCCTCGTGTTCCAGCTCAAGGCGACCGTGGGCATCGAGGCGATCCGCGAGCGCGAGGCGCACTTCATCGACCGGGCGCTGACGCGCTGGGAGGCCAACCCCGGGATCGAGATCCTCGGCTCGCACGAGGCGGACCGGCTGTCGATCGTGTCCTTCGTCGTGCGCAACCGGGGCAAGTACCTGCACCACAACTTCGTCGTCGCGGTGCTCAACGACCTGTTCGGGATCCAGTCGCGCGGCGGCTGCTCGTGTGCCGGGCCGTACGGCCACCGGCTGCTCGGGATCGACCTCGAGACCAGCCACGGGTTCGAGCGCGAGATCGCGCGCGGCTGCGAGGGGATCAAGCCCGGCTGGGTCCGGGTCAACTTCAACTACTTCATCAGCGACGCCGTGTTCGAGTTCATCCTCGACGCCGTGGACCTCGTGGCGAGCGAGGGCTGGCGCCTGCTCCCGGACTACGCGTTCGACCCGGCGAGCGGCCTCTGGCGCCACCGCGCCGGCCGGCCGGAGCCGCCCCTCTCGCTCCACGACATCCGCTACGACGACGCCCGGATGGCCTACCCGTCGCACCGCCACCGCGAGCCGGAGTCCCGCCTCGCCGAGTACCTGGCCGAGGCACGCGAGCTCCTGGCGCGGCCGCCGCACCCGCTCGACGGGCCGTCCATCGACCCGGGCGCCGTGGGCCTCGACTTCGAGGACCTCCGCTGGTTCCTGCTCCCCGAGGACGTCCTCCGCGACGGCGAGCCGCGGCCCGCGTGAGCGAGCGTGGTCCCGGCGCCCCCAGGATGGCGGTCCTGGGGCTGGACCTCGGTACGACCGAGGCGAAGGCGGCGCTCGTCGGGCTCGACGGCACGCTCCACGGGCTCGGCCGGGCGGCGATCCCCACGTTCCATGGCCCCGACGGACGCGCCGAGCAGGACCCACGCGACTGGTGGCGCGCCATCGCGTCCGCGACCCGGTCCATCGAGGCGCTGGGCGGGGAGGAGGTCGTGGTCGCCGCGATCTGCGGCGTGGGCCAGGGGCCGACGCTCGCGGTTCTCGACGGGGACGCCGAGCCGACGCGGGCGGCGATCACGTGGCAGGACCGGCGGATCGGCGGGGGCGGCTGGGGACTCCTGCCCAAGATCGCGTGGCTCGCGGACAACGACCTCGACGCCGCCGCCGAGGCGCGCTGGCTGCTGGCGAGCTGGGACGCGCTCGGGCTGTGGCTCACGGGCGAGGCCGCCCAGACGCTCCAGGGCCACGAGACCGCGATGGGTGCCCGGGACCTCGAGGCGGCCGGCGTCCGCCGGGCCCAGACCGGCGACCCGCTGCCGTTCGGCACGCCGCTCGGGGCGCTGCGGGCGGACGCGGCGTCGGCGCTCGGCATCCGGCCCGGGATCCCCGTCGTCGCCGGCGTGAACGACGGCACGGCGTCGATGCTCGGGGCCGGCCTCCTCGCGGCGGGCGACGCGGTCGACACCGGTGGGACGTCGGGCGGCATCGGCATCTACGCGGACCGCGAGGTGGCGATCCCGGGCCTGTTCGTCGCACCCGCGCCGCTCCCCGGCCGCTGGGTCGTCGGCGGCGCGATGGCGTCGACCGGTGCCGCGGTGGACTGGATCCGGTCGGTGACGGGCGGCGACTGGACCGGCGACGAGCTGTTCGCGGCCGCCGCGGCCGTGCCCGCAGGCGCTGATGGCCTCGTGTTCCTGCCCTACCTCGCCGGCGAGCGGGCCCCCGTCTTCGACGAGCAGGCTCGCGGCGCCTTCGTGGGCCTCACGCTCCAGCACGGGCGGGCGCACCTCGCCCGGGCCGTCCTCGAGGGCGCCGCGTACTCGCTGCGCCACATCGCGGAGCCGCTTGCGGCGGCCGGCGCCCCGGTCCGCGAGCTCCGGCTGGCCGGGCGCGCGAGCCACGACGACACCTGGGCCCGGATCAAGGCCGACGTGCTCGGCGTGCCCGTCGCGATCCCGGTCATCGGCCACACGGCGGTCCTCGGCGCGGCGATCCTCGCGGCCGCGGGGACGGGACTCGTGACGGACCTCGAGGCGGGCGTCGTGGCGATGACGGCCGTCGACCGGCGGATCGAGCCCGACCCCGCGGTGCGGGCGCGCTACGACGACCTGTTCGACGTCTACCGGTCGCTCTACCCGGCGCTCGCCCCGTCGATGCACGCCCTGGGGCCCGGCGGGGGCTGATCTTCCGGCGCTCGCTGTCGAAGTCTCACGCGGCGAGTGGTAGATTTGCCCCAGAGCCTTCGGGGCAGGGTGCGATTCCCGACCGGTGGTAGGGTCCCGCGACGCGGGACGAGCCCACGAGCGGCGCCATGGACGACCTCCATGACGCGGCAGATCCGAAGGCGGGGCGCCAGCCCCGCCCGCCGGAGCCGACGGTACAGTCCGGATGGAAGAAGGCCATCGGCGACGGCACGTCCGCAACGCGCGGGCGACGCCCCAGCCGCCTGCCCCGTTGTGCGCGACGTACGACGGAGGTGCAGATGACCGCAGCGCCCGGGACCGACTCCCGGTTCGACGCGCCCGCGGCCGCCCTCACGCCCGGCCCCGGCGCCGGCATCCGCGTCGACGACGTCTCGCTCACGTTCCGCGGCGCGCGCCCGGTCACGGCCCTCGACGGGATCTCGCTCGACATCGCCCCGCGCGAGGTCGTGGCGCTCATCGGCCCCAACGGCTGCGGCAAGAGCACGCTGCTGCGCGTCCTCGCCGGGCTCATCCCCGCCGACCGGGGATCGGTCGCGATCGACGGGCGCACCGTCCAGGGTCCGGACCCGGCGGTCGGCCTCGTGTTCCAGGAGCCGCGGTTGCTCGCCTGGCGGACGGTCGAGCAGAACGTCCGCTTCCCGATGGAGCTTGCGGGCTGGTCGAAGGCGCGCCAGGAGGCCCGCGCGAGCGACCTTCTCGGCCTCGTGGGCCTGCGGGAGTTCGCCCGCGCGAAGCCGTCCACGCTGTCCGGCGGCACGCGGCAGCGGGTGTCGATCGCGCGCGCGCTCGCCCTCGAGCCGGCCGCGCTCCTCCTCGACGAGCCGTTCAGCGCCCTCGACGCGCTCACCCGGGAACGGTTCAACGCCGAGCTGCTCAACCTGTGGCAGCGGACCGGCACGACGATCGTGCTCGTGACCCACTCGATCCCGGAGGCCGTGTTCCTCGCCGACCGGGTCGTGGTCCTGAGCCCCCGGCCCGGGCGCGTCGTCGCCGAGATCCGGGTCGACCTCCCGCGCCCACGCCGGCTTGCGGACCTCGACTCCGCTTCCGTCAGCTCGATCGCCGCGGACATCCGCGCCCACCTCGTGGACACGACTGACGACGCGATCGCGCTCGCCGAGACCCGCGCGGCGCTCGAGGCGGGTGCGGGCACGCGTGCAACGACACCGGTCGCCCACGAGGAGACCGCCCCGGGGACGCCCGCGTGGTTCGACCCGTTCCGGCCGGAGGACGACCGGTGACGGGTCCGACGACCTCGACTGCGGCCGCCGCCCCCACCGGTGCCGCGGCGGGTGAGGGGACCGGCGCCGTCGTCCATCGCTCAGCCGCCCGGCGGGCCGTCGCGACCGGCTGGCCGATCCTCGCCAGCCTCGCCGTCTTCCTGCTCGCCTGGCAGGCGATCGTCTTCATCGGGCGCTACCCGCCGTTCATCCTGCCGGGGCCGCTCACGGTCGCCCAGCGTTTCGTCCGCGCGTGGAGCGACGGCACGATGTGGCCGCACTTCTCGACGACGCTCGTCGAGGTGCTGCTCGGCTTCGCCATCGGCGCGACGCTCGCGCTCGTCATCGGCGTCCTGCTCGCCCGCTCGCGGCTCGCGGAACGGCTCCTCAGCCCCTACCTCGTCGCCGCCCAGGCCACCCCGGTGCTCGCGCTCGCGCCGCTCATCGCGCTGTGGTTCGGCACCGGGCTGCCGAGCAAGCTCGTGATCACGACGCTTGATCGTGTTCTTCCCGGTCGCCGTCGCGACGATGGTCGGGCTCCGCTCCGTCGACCCGGGCCTCCGCGAGATGGCGCGCAGCTTCCGCGCCACGAGCGGCCAGGTCATCCACCGGGTCGAGATCCCGGCGGCCCTGCCCGCGATCCTCGGCGGCATGCGCGTCGGGATCACGCTCGCCGTCATCGGCGCGATCATCGGCGAGTGGGCCGGCGGCGACCAGGGCCTCGGCGTGCTCATCAACATCTCCCGCGGGTCGTTGTTCGACATCCCGCTCATGTTCGCCACCCTGGCGACCCTTGCGCTGCTCGGCGTCGCCCTGTATCTCGGCATGGTCCTCATCGAACGCAGCCTCGTCGGCGACCGGTGAGCCGCCGCACCCCCGCCCCGAAGGAGCCGCCGCCCGTGCACCCGACCCGCCGTACCGTCCGCCTTCGCCCGATCGCCGGGCTGCTCGCCGCCCTCACGCTCGTCCTCGCGGCCTGCGGCGGATCGACCCCGACGCCCTCCGCCGCCACCCCGACCGACGCCCCGCCCTCGGTCACCGGGTCGGCTCCCCCGAGCGTGCCCGCCTCGCCGTCCGGGGAGCCGGTCGCGCTCACCGTCGGCCTGGGCTACATCCCGAGCGTCCAGTTCGCGCAGTTCTACCTCGCCCAGCAGGCCGGCTACTACGCCGACGGCGGGCTCACGGTCACCCTCCAGAACAAGATCGACCCCGACCTCATCACGCTCCTTGGGCAGGGCGCCGTGGACATCGGCAACGGCGACGGCACGTCGGTCATCCCGGCAGTGAGCCAGGGCATCCCGGTCGTCTACACGGCGACGATCTACGGCCAGTTCCCGAGCGTCGTCATCGCGAAGGCCGACTCGGGCATCAAGAGCGCGGCAGACCTCAAGGGGAAGAAGATCGGGATCCCGGGCAAGTACGGCAGCTCGTGGATCATGCTCCAGGCACTCCTGCAGTCCGCGAACCTCACGCCCGCGGACGTGGACATCGTCGAGTTCCCGGACTTCGGCCAGGCGACCGCGCTCCAGCAGGGGACCGTCGACGCCGCGACGGGCTTCGCGAACAACGAGCCGATCCAGCTCAAGAACGCGGGGATCGACACCGTCTCCCTGACCGTCGACTCGATCGTCCCGCTGCCCGGCCCCGGCCTCGTGACCGGGACCCAGACGCTCGCGGCCAAGGAGGCGGCGCTCAAGGCGTTCACCTCGGCGACGCTGCGCGCAATGGACGAGATCGCCGCCGACCCGCAGGTCGGGCCTCGACGCGACCTTCGCGCTCGTGCCCGACCTCGCGCAGGACCCCGAGCTCCAGCGCCAGATCCTCGACGCCACGATCGCGCAGTGGAAGAACCCGAGGACGAACGCCGCCTACGGGACCATCGACCGCGACGGCTGGCAGCAGTCGCTCGAGTTCATGACCACGCTCGATCTCGTGCCCAACCCCGTCACCGTCGACCAGCTGGTGAGCGAGACCCTCCTGCCGTCCTGAACCGGCGGCGGAAGCTTCGCCGAGAACGGCGCGATCGCGGCGGCGAGCAAGTACGTCTACGTGGCGTACCAGGTCGTCGACGACTGGGACAACTTCGATCCCACGGCGCCGCGCTCGATCGCGCTGCGCGTCAACACCAACCACGGCTCCTCGACCGCGTGGCTCGCGTCCAAGACGCTGTCCGCGGTGACCCGCGTCGGCCATCCGTCGGTGGCGGCCGACCGGCGCCTACGGGTACGTCACGTACACGGACGCTGACACTGGCGACATCGTGCTCGCGCGCAATGGCGGCGTGAACAACGACTCCGGCTGGACCGCCCAGAACATCGGCTTCACAACGCGCCAGGCGTCGAACAACAACGGCGTACGAGGGAGATCCCGTCGTCGCCGCGTACGGGGCGCTCGTCCTCGTGGCCTGGATCGGGGAGGACACGGGGAAGATCTTCGCCATGATCTCCACGGACCACGGCGCCAGCTGGCCGACGGACGCCACGATCCTCGCGACGGCGCAGGTCTGGGACCTCTCCGCGAGCGCCGCCTCGGCCCGCTTCGGGCTCGCCTGGACACAGGCGAGCGGCATCAAGGCCAAGCTCTACCGGAGCAGCGCCTGGCAGGCGACCAAGACCGTGGCGACGTTCACCTCGACGGGCTCGTACCGGGCCGGCTACGGCACCTCGATCTCGCTCGCCGGGACGGGCCGTGTCGCGATCGCCTGGTCCGGCTGCACGCGCGCCGACTGCACGGGCGGATCCACCAAGGGCGTCAACGTCCGCTGGCGTGAGTCGACTGACAACCTGGCGCACCAGAAGACGACGGTCACGGTCGCGAGCTACACCGCGAGCAGCTCGCGCCGGATCAACGACTACCCGTCGATCGTGCTCACCAGCACGCCCCGGCGGTACGTCGTGTACAACGTCGCGAGCTCCACGTTCTCGACGTTCAACCTGCTGTTCGAGCTGGGCACCGGGACGCCGTAGCCGCGCGGCCCTGACGACACGACCGACGCCCGCCGGCTGCGACGCAGCGGCGGGCGTCTCCATGCCCGGGCGGTATCGTTGCCGCGGGCCCGTAGCTCAGCGGTAGAGCAGGGGACTTTTAATCCCTTGGTCCTGGGTTCGAATCCCAGCGGGCTCACCAGTCGCCGGACGCCGGACTCCTACGCGGCCTCGATCGAGCGCTTCGAGAGGCCCAGGAAGTAGCCCTCGATCGCCGTCTTCGGCGCGTCGTCGGGCTTGGCGGCCGCACCGAGCGTCACGAACAGCGGCGCGAAGTGCTCCACCGTCGGGTGCGCGTACGGCATGCCCGGCGCCTTCTCGCGGAACGCGAACAGCGTGTCGATGTCGCCCGTCGCGAGCGCCTCGGCCGCCCAGCGGTCGAAGTCCTCGGACCAGGCGGGGGCGCCCGGCCGGCCGTCGAAGTACTGGCCGATGTACGGCAGCCCGTGGGTCATGAACCCGGAGCCCACGACGAGCACGCCCTCGTCGCGCAGCGGCGCGAGCCGGCGGCCGACCTCGAACAGGTGCTCGGGGTCGAGGTCCGGGAGCGACATCTGGAGGACCGGGATGTCCGCCTCGGGGTACATCGCCATGAGCGGCACCCACGCGCCGTGGTCGAGGCCGCGGGTGGGGCGGTCCATGACCGGCTCGTTGTCGGGCATCAGCGCCTTGACGTCGGCGGCGAGCTCGGGGGCGCCGGGACTCCGGTACTCCAGCTGGTAGAAGCGCTCCGGGAAGCCGTAGAAGTCGTAGACGAGCGGGACGGTCGTCGTCGCCCCGATCGCCATCGGCGCGGTCTGCCAGTGCGCGGAGACCATGAGGATGCTCTT
Organism: uncultured Chloroflexia bacterium; assembly: GCA_963768035.1. Taxonomy (GTDB): domain Bacteria; phylum Chloroflexota; class Limnocylindria; order Limnocylindrales; family CSP1-4; genus CAIXZV01. Next base: position 291,689 of record CAVYGJ010000006.1, on the reverse strand, counting down.
CGGGCGCGGGAGGTCGCGGCCCCAGGCGGCGAGCTCCTCCATCCACGCCGGGTCGTCGAGCAGCGGCGGCGCGCCGTGCCCGAGATAGAGCGTCGGGCATCCGGTCCGACGGGGCGGCGGTCGGGGCTGGCGCGGGAGCGGGAGTGGGCGTGGGCAGGTCGGTCATCGGGGCGCTCGTGGGGTGGGGACGCGGGAACGGTAGACGGAAGCGGCCGGGCGACGCAACCGCGATGCGGAGCGTGCCCGGCCGGCGTGCGGGTGCGAAGGGTCAGGCGACCTTGGTCAGCGACGCCTCGGGCGGCGACACCAGCGCGAACGCGGTGTTCCAGTTGCCGTTGCTCACGATCTGGAGCCGGATGTTGAGCCAGGCCATCGCCTCGAGCTCACGCGACGCCGCGAGCGGGCCGACGTGGATCGGGCGGAAGCCGATGGACGAGGAGAGGCCGCAGATCGCGTCCTTGGCGACCTCGTCGTCCGTGGCGAACAGGCTGTCGAGCTGGAAGCCGAGGGCCTCGGGATTGGCGGTGTTGCCCGCGAACAGCGTGTTGAACGCCTTGACGACCTTGGCGCCGGGCAGCAGGGCCGCCAGCTCCTCGGCGCCCGAGGCGTCCGGGCCGGTTGCGAGGCCCGAGCCGTCGGTCTTGAGCGGGTTCGTCGGGTCCACGACGACCTTGCCGATCGCGACCGGCGCGATCTCGGCGGCGACCTCGGCGAGCGCGCCGTAGGGGACGGCGAGCACGACGATGTCCGATGCGGCGACCGCGTCCGTCACCGAGGCGGCCGCACGGGCGCCCGCGGCGTCGGCGGTCGCCTGCGTCTTCTCGTCGTCACGGGCCGCGAAGACGACCTCGTAGCCGGCCTTGACGGCCGCCGCGCCGATGGCGCTGCCGACGTTCCCCGTCCCGATGATCGCGATCGTTGTCATTGCTGGAGCCTCCCGTGGCGCGACCCGCGCCACTTGACGTTTTGCTGTGGGCAAATCAACATTGCCGATGAGCGAACTCTGACACGAGTTCGGCCAGAGGTCAAGTAGGTTGGCTGTGGAAAAACAAGCGACGCGCGGCGACGACATCGACGGCGGCGGCACCGGTCGTGCAGGTCGGCCGCGAGACGCGCCGCTGGCGCCTGACCCGCGCGCTGACGCTCGCCCAGGTGAGCGAGGCCAGCGGGCTCAACATCGGCTACCTCAGCCAGATCGAGAACGACAAGGCCGTGCCCTCGCTCGAGGCGCTCGCTGCGATCGCGGGCGCCCTCGACGTGCCCCCCGCCTGGCTGCTCCTGGACTCGACGACCCCGCCGCGTGTCGTGCGCACGAACGAGCGACCGCGGACGCCGATGCCGGGCGGCGCGCTGCTCACCGAGGTCGACGCGGGCACCTCGCGAGACGTGTGCATCCTCGAGGTCACGGCCCCTCCCGGGCACGCGACCGGCGTCCACGCCCACCACGGCGACGAGCACCACCTGATCCTGTCGGGCACGTGGCGGCTCACCCAGGGCGACCACAGCGTGGAGCTCGGTCCGGGCGACTACCTCGCCTGGGACCCCGCCGTCCCACACGACGTCGAGAACATCGGCGACGAGCCGGCATCGATCCTCGTGATCTATCCGCGCCGCGGCCGGCGCGCGACGGAGGAGCGCGGCAAGCCCTGACATCCCTGCGCGTCCCACACACGTATCTCCTGACAAGCCCCGCCCCGGGCGCCCACCCGCGATCCGGCCGCTCCCACACCTGGTGAACCGATGTCCATCCCCACCTTCGACTCCATCGTCGAGCGCGATGCCACCCACGTCTGCTCCGGCATCGGCAAGGAGCATGTCTGCGTGCGGATCGCCGCGGCCGCGGAGCTGCCGACCCGCTACGGCGACTTCCACGCGGTCGGGTTCTGGAACCCCGTCGACGGCAAGGAGCACGCCGCGTTCGTCCATGGCCACGAGGCCGTCGACGGCGAGGCCGTGCCCGTCCGCATCCACTCGGAGTGCCTGACGGGCGACGCGCTCGGCTCGCTCCGCTGCGACTGCCGCGACCAGCTGGAGGCGTCGCTCCGCCAGCTGTCTGCGATGCCCTACGGGATCCTCCTCTACCTGCGCCAGGAGGGCCGCGGCATCGGGCTGACCAACAAGATCCGGGCCTATGCCCTCCAGGACCACGGCCTGGACACGGTCGAGGCGAACGTCGCCCTCGGGTTCCGCGACGACGAGCGCGACTACTCGGTCGCCGCGCACATGCTCGCGTCGCTCGGGGTCCGGTCGGTGCGGCTGATGACCAACAACCCGCGCAAGCTCGACGGGCTGCGGGCCCTCGGCGTCGACGTGGTCGACCGGATCCCGCTCGTCATGGAGCCCAACCGGTACAACCGGCGCTACCTCGAGACGAAGGCCCGCAAGAGCGGTCACCTGTTCCGCGTGCCCGGCCTCGAGCAGGCGGAGGCAGCGGACGTGCCCGAGGCGGCCGATGTCCACTGAGGCGCCGGTCGTCCTCGTCACGGGCGCGACGGGTCCGCTCGGCCGCGCCGTCGTCAAGCGGTTCGCGGCGGACGGCGCCCGGATGGCGCTCGTCGGCCGCAACCGGGAGCGGCTCGACGCGCTCGCGCCAGGGCTGGCCTCGGTGACGACGATTGGATGCCCATCGAGGTGGAGCTGACCGACGCGGAGGCTGCGACCGGGGCCGTCGCCGCGGTCGAGGCGCGCTTCGGTCGCGTCGACGTGCTCCTGCACCTCGTCGGCGGCTGGGCCGGCGGGACGGCCGTCGTGGACCTGGACCCCGACGAGGTGCGGACGATGCTCGACCAGCACCTGTGGACGACGTTCAACGTCGTGCGCGCCGTCGTCCCCGGGATGGTGGAGCGCGGCTTCGGTCGCGTGCTCGCGGTGACCTCGCCGTTCGCCTCCAACCCCGCGGGGAAGGGCGCGAGCTACGCGATCGCGAAGGCGGCCGAGGAGGTGCTCCTGCGCTCCCTCGCCCGCGAGACCGCGAACACGGGCGTGACGGCGAACCTCGTCGTCGTGCGGACCATCGACATGCGCCACGAGCGCAAGACGGAGCCGACGCCGAAGAACGCCTCCTGGACGACGCCCGAGGAGATCGCGGACGCGTTCGTCTACCTGGCCTCGCCGGCCGCCGCCGCGGTGACGGGCACCCGGCTCGCGCTCGACGGCCGGTAGGCCCGCCGATGGCGCGGCGCGCGCGGCCGCGGGTGACGTGGGTGTTCGGCGCGACGCTCGACGGGCGGGTCGCCGCGCCGGACGGCACCTCGCGCTGGATCTCGTCACGCGCCGCCCGCGTGGACGCGCACCGGTTGCGCGCCGCGCACGACGCGGTGCTCGTGGGCTCGGGCGCGGCGCGGGTCGACGACCCCCACCTCGCGGTCCGGCACGGCGTCACGGGCCGCCCGCCGCTCCGGGTCGTGCTCGACGCGCGCGCCTCGATCGTGACCGCGGAGTCGCGCGTCGCGGACACGGCCGCGCCGACGCTCGTCGTCATCGGGCCGGAGGCGCCGGATCCGGGGCTTCCCTCCCATGTCGAGGTCGTGCGCGTGCCCGTGGACGCCGGCGGCCGGCTCTCGCTGCCGGCGCTGCTGCGGGAGCTCGCCCGTCGGGACGTCGCGACGCTGCTCGTGGAGGGTGGCCCGACGGTCGCGGGCTCGTTCCTGGCCGAGGGGCTGGTGGACGAGGTCGTCGGCTACGTGCGAGCGGCCGTGCTCGGTGCGGGCAGGCCGCTGCTCGACCTCCCGGGCGTCGCCACGATCGGCGACCTGCGCACGTTCCGGCTCGTCGCGGCGGACGTCGTGGGCGAGGACGTGCGGGTCCGGATGACGGTCTCACGGCGCCGGACCGGGACCGGCTAGCCGCGACGGAGGCGGCCGAGCAGCGAGCGCGGGCCGGACGCCTTGAGCCTGCGCGCGAGCGACTCGGCGAGCGCCACGTACTCGTCGGGCTGGTTGTACACCTGCGCGGAGATCCGCACGAGCACCTGCGCCGGGCCGCCGCCGTCGAGCGCCGCCGTGACCGGGAAGGGGATGATCGGGACCTCGATCCGGTCCTCGTCGAACAGCTCCGCCTGGAGGCGCTGGGCGGCCGCCCTGGTCGGCGCGATGCCCGGGAGCGGGATCGCGGCCATCGAGCCGAGCATCGCGTCCGGCGACGGCGCCGTCGTCCCGAGCGCGCCGCACAGGATGTCCCGTGCCCGTCGGGCGAGGGCCGCATTGGCCGTCATGAGTCCCTTCCACCCGTCGTCGTGGATGCCGCCGGTGTAGCGGATCGCGGCCGGCAGCGCGAGGTAGGGCGTCGGGTCGGCGGTGCCCAGCCAGTCGAACAGGAGGCGGAAGCGCGCACGGTCCGTCCGGTCGTCGTTTGCGCCGTGCGAGATGACGAGCGGGCGGATGCGGTCCCGCAGGTCCGCGCGGACGTGGAGCACGCCCGAGCCCTTCGGCCCGCACAGCCACTTGTGCCCGTTGCCCGTCCAGTAGGCGGCGTTGAGCGCGCCGAGGTCGACCTCGACCATCCCGGGTGCATGCGCGCCGTCGACGAGCGTGTCCACGCCACGCCGGTCGAGCTCGCGGACGATCGCCGTGACGGGGAGGATGAGGGCGGTCGGCGACGTCACGTGGCTCACGAGGGCGAACCGCGTGCGGGGCGTCACCGCGTGCACGTACGCCTCGACGGCCTCGGACGGGTCGTGGATCGGGAACGGGATCCGGACGATCCGGAGCGTCGCGCCGTCGCGCTCGGCGGCGGCGCGGAGCGCGTTGAGCGTCGCGTTGTACTCGTGGTCGGACGCCAGGAGCTCGTCGCCGGGCTGGAATCGGAGCGAGGCCAGGACGGTCGAGACGCCGGTCGTCGCGTTGGGGACGAACGCGATCCCCTCCGCGTCCGCGTTGAGGAACGTCGCGACCCGCATCCGGGCCTCGTCGAGGTGGCGCTCGAGCTCCCGGCTGAGGAAGCGGACCGGCTCCGCCTCCATCCGCTCCCGCCAGACGCGCTGTGCCTCCATCACCGGGTCCGGGCACGCCCCGAAGGACCCGTGGTTGAGGTACGAGATGTCGGGCTCGAGGAGCCACGGGGACCGGTCGAAGGTTCGGGGAGGGGCCACGCCGCGACTCTAGCGGAACGGCGGTTCGTTCCGTCGTGTCGCCTGCCAGTCGACGACTTCGCCGATGTGGGCTCCAGGGGGCCGCATCGAGCGGCGGATCGGCGCCAACGTCGACCGAGAGGCGACGAATCCGCCGTTTGTGCGTGGCGCGGCCCGCGGAAGGGCGCCGTCGTCGACTCGTGGGCGACGCAGAGCGCCGCGTTGACCGTGAGTCAACCAAACCGGGCTGCGACGGCCCGATCGCGCCCGGCAGCCCGGCAGCGTTGACACCCAGGCGTCATCGGCGAGCTCGTTGCCCGCCAAACGCGGCACCGAGCTCGATTCCGTAGCGTCACCGTCAACGGCGGCACGCTCGCCTACGGGATCGTGATCGCCTCGCCGTTGCCCGCCGCCGCGAGCTCCTCGCCGTCCGGTCCGAGGACGCGGACGCGGCCGCGTCCGGCGACCCGCCACGGGCCACCCGGCCGCCCGATGACGAGCGTCTGCTCGTCGATGCCCAGCCACGAGACCGGCGGCGCCCCATCGCCGTCGACGACCGACCGCCAGCCGCGCAGCCGGCCCGGCGCGTAGTGCGGCAGCACCGCGTAGCCGGGGAGCAGCCCCAGCCCGTCGACGGCGCCGGCGGGTGTCCAGCACCGGCCCGCCATCGCCATCGCGCCCGCGCTCGCCCCTGCCGACGACCGCCCCTGCGTCGTACGCGCGACGGATCGCGGCCCAGGCCGGCGTCTCACGGAACGTCGAAGGGATGAGGTCCGGGTCGCCGCCCGGGAAGTGAACGAGGTGCGCCGACTCGAGCGGCACCACGACCCGGGGGTCGGCCGCGTCGCCACGCGTGAGGACGCCCGCCACGCCGATCTCGACCGTCACGCCGGCCCGCGACGCCGCCGCGGCGAACGCCCGCTCGCCGTGGGAGGCGGCCGCCTGGGGTCGTTGGCGGGCCGCGGCCGTCGGCACGAGCACGATCCGCGGCACGACGCCGGCGCCCTCGGTGCCCGTCGCATCGATCGCCGCCCGAGCAGCGCGTCCATCGCCGCCTCGTCGCCCGCGACGTACTCGCCGCCGCCGTGGAGCGCGAGGAGCCCGCTCACCGCGCGCCGCCGTCCTCGCTCGAGTCCCCGACGTCGTCATCACCGGTCTCACCGCCCGGCAGCCCGGCCGACGGCGGCGGCGTGACGTCGATGACCGGTCGCGGCGGCTCGCCCGGGCCGCGCAGCACGCGCGTCAGCCGCTCGGGGCCGGCGATGAACGGCGCGACGTACGCGAGCACGAGGATCGGCAGCAGGAACCGGGTCGCGAGCGGGGCGCGGACCGCCAGGAAGATCGACGCCGCGTACAGGACCCAGGCCAGCACGAGCCAGCGCGGCGGCCAGCCGGCGATCCGCAGGCGCCACACCGGGATGAGCGCGACGAGCGCGGCGACGAGCACGATGACGAGCAGGAGGGGCATGCCGCCGATCATAGGCGGTCCCGCGGCGCGGCCCGCGGGGTGGGTCCCGATCGGGTCGCGGGAGGGCCGTCCGATACGATGGCGGTCCTCCAGCTCGAGAGACACCCGTGACGAACCGCGCCCGCACCTGGATGACCCAGTGGGGCCCGATGCTGCCGCTGCTCATCGCAGAGGCGACCATCTGGGCCGGCTTCGGCGCGCTCCTCCCGATCCTCCCGATCTACTTCACGCAGCACGGCGTCTCGCTCCCGATGCTCGGCGTCGTCGTCGCGGCATGGCCGGCCGCACGCCTCATCGGGGAGCCGTTGTTCGGGCGCATCGCCGACAGCGCGCCGCGACGCACGATGATGGTCATCGGCCTGTTCGCGGCCGCGTTCTTCGCGGTCGCGCCGCTGTTCGTCGTGGACCTCGGCGTCGTCGCGCTGATCGTCACGCGCATCGGCGCCGGGCTGTCCGCCTCCGCATACGACCCCGCCGCCCGTGGCTACCTCGTCGACGCCAACCCGCCCGAGCGCCAGGGCGAGACGTTCGGGCTGTACGGGGCCGCGCAGATGGGCGGCCTGATGCTCGGGCCCGCGATCGGGGGCATCGCCGCGGGCCTCACCGGCAACCCGACGACGCCCTTCTGGCTCGCCTCGATCTTCGTGTTCGCGGCGGGCGTGCTCGTCTGGGCTCGCGTCAAGGACGTGCCGCACCCCGCCAAGCCGACGACCGTCGAGGGCGCGGACGGGGCGGCTCGCGGCGGTCGAGGACGCGGGCCGGCCCACCCGGCTGCGCAACCGGCTGCTCGTCGCGGCGCTCGTCCTCGGGGTGGGCAGCTACTTCGCCGGCGGCGCGTACGAGGTCGTCTGGAGCCTGTACCTCACGTCGCTCGGGGCGAGCCTCGGGATGATCGGCCTCACGTTCTTCACGTTCGCCCTCCCGATCCTCGTCCTGTCCCCGGTGATGGGGCGGTTCATCGACCACGAGGGCGGCTTCCTCGCGCTCGTGATCGGGACGCTCGGGATCGGCGTGTGCGGGCTGCTGTACGCCCTCGTGCCGAGCGTCTGGTTCGTCGTCCTCCTCGGCCTCGTCGAGGGGACGGCGTTCGCGGTCGCCCAGCCGGCCCAGTTCCTGCTCGTCGCGCGGTCGTCGCCCGCCAGCCGGTCGTCCACCGCCCAGGGCCTGTTCGGTGCGGCGGGCACGGTCGGGACGATCATCGCGTCGCTGAGCGCCGGGTTCCTCGCCGCCATCGACCTGCGGCTGCCGTTCGTCGTCACCGGCGTGGCGTCGCTGCTCACGCTCGCGGTCGGGCTCGCCATCGGGCGGCGACGCCTGTACGACGCCCTCCAGCCCGACCACGCGGCGCTCGCGGCGGCATCGGCGTCGGCCCGCGCGGCCCGCGACGGGGTCCCGGACCAGGCGACCGGCTGACCGTCACGCCCCGGGCGCCCTTTGACGGATCGGGGGATCGACGGTAGCCTTGGCAGTCGCGGGGTGGAGCAGCGGCAGCTCGTCGGGCTCATAACCCGAAGGTCGGAGGTTCGAATCCTTCCCCCGCAACCAACTCGCTTCACCTGAACCCCGGGACCCGACCACCCCGGGGTTCTTCTTTGTCCCCGACACCCTGCCCGCATACCGTCATGCTTGACATAGTGTGTACCACACACTATTGTGCCGGACATGACGTTTGACGAGATCCTCTCGGGTGGACAGCAGGAGCTGCGGCGGGGAACCGTCGTCCTCGCCTGCCTCCTCCTGCTGCGCACGCCGGGCTACGGCTACGCGCTGCTGGACCAGCTCCGGGATCTCGGCTTCAGCGTCGACGCGAACACGTTGTATCCGCTCCTCCGGCGCCTGGAAGGCCAGGGGCTCCTCGTGAGCGAGTGGAACACGCAGGAGGCACGGCCGCGGAAGTTCTACCGCGTCAGCGCGGACGGGGAGCGGCACGCCGCCGCCCTGTTCGAGGACTGGACGCGGGTGGACGCCTCGCTGCGGCGACTGGCCCAGGGAGACGACGCATGACCACGCTGACCGATCGCTACGTCTGGGCGGTGCTCCGAGCCGTCCCGTCGCGCCAGCGCGACGAGCTCGAGCCGGAGATCCGGGCCCTCGTCGCGGACGCCGCCGACGCCCACGCGGACAACGCGGCGCCCGACGCCGCCGAGCGCGCGGCGCTCGTCGAGCTCGGCGACCCGGACGCGCTCGCGGCCCGCTACACCGACGCGACCCGCTTCCTCATCGGGCCCCGCCTGTACCCGGAGTGGGAGCGCCTGCTGCGGCTGCTCCTCCCGATCGTCGCGCCGATCGCCGGGATCGCGTTCGGGGCCGTCGAGCTGGGCCACGGGCAAGCCGGTCGGGGAGGCCATCGTGAGCGGCCTGAGCATCGCCTTCACCGTCGTGGTCCAGATCGTCTTCTGGTTCACGCTCGTGTTCGCGATCGCGGAGCGGGCCGGGGCGGCCTACATCCCGGCCACGGGCCGCCCGTGGACGCCCGACGACCTGCCCGAGCTGCCGGCGCCGGACCGCCTGAGCCTCGGCGAGGCGATCGCGTCGGTCGCGTTCGGGGCCTTCGTCCTCGCGGCGATCGTGTGGGTCCAGGTCGCAAAGCCGATCGTCATCGACGGCACCGCCTTCGCCCTGTTCGATCCCGCCGTGTCGGTGTGGCTGTGGTACCTCGTGGGCCTGACGCTCGCCGAGATCGTGTTCGCGCTCGCGCTCTACCGCCGCGGCCGCTGGACGTGGGCGTATGCCGTGGCCAACGCCGTCCTCGCCGCGGCGCTCGCGATCCCCGTCGTGTGGCTCATCCGGGAGGACCTGCTCCTCAACCCGGCGCTCGTCGACGCGATCGATGCCCAGACCGGCGGCAACTGGCTCGAGCCCACGATGATCATCACCGCCTTCGTCTTCGCATTCATCGCCGTGATCGACTCGGTCGACGGGTTCCGCAAGGCGTGGCGCACGTCGCGGCAGGCGGCGCCGCCAGTCGGTTGACACCGTCGCCAAGATTGAACGCCGGGTGCGGCTCCGGGCTCATGAGGGGCGAACGCAGAACGCGTTCCGTGGGCACGATGTCCGACTTGCCGGAGGGAGCGCGTGGACCGCGACCTCGTTCAGGCGGCGCAGCACGGTGACCGGGAGGCGTTCGCCATCCTGGCCCGGACGCACGGCGACCGGCTGTACGCGATCGCCCAGCGGATCCTGCGCGATGCGGGGCTGGCAGAGGACGCGCTCCAGCAGGCCCTGATCAGCGCCTGGCGCGAGCTCCCGAACCTGCGCGACCCGGACCGCTTCGTCGCGTGGGCGACGAAGCTCCTCATCCACGAGTGCTACGCGGAGGCACGCCGTCGGTCGAGGCAGACGGCCTCGATCCGCGTGCTCCCGGTGGACGGGCCCGCCGGGTTCGACGACATCGCCGCGCTGGCGGACCGCGACCAGCTGGAACGCGCGTTCCGCCGGCTCCCCGACGACCAGCGGGCGGTCCTCGTCCTCCACCACTACCTCGGGCTCGAGCCGACCGAGATCGCCCAGACCCTTGGCGTCCCGGCCGGGACCGTTCGATCCCGCCTCCACTACGCCCACCGCGCGATGCGCGCGGCCCTCGAAGCGGACGAGCGAACGTCCGTGGCAGCCGGGGGGAGCGAGCGATGACGACCTACACCGATCACGAGCTCGACAGGATCCTCGACCAGTTCCTCGGCGAAGGCCCCGGGGAGGCCCCGGACCGGGCGATCGACCTCGCCCTCGACCGGATCGACCACGTCCGCCAGCGACGCACCGGTGTGTCGGCCGGGTGGGCACGGATGCCCGCCACGGCTCGGCTGCTCCTCGCGGCGGCGCTCGTGATCGCCGCCCTCGCGGTCGGCGCGCTGCTGATCGCCGGCCGGACGGCCGAGGAGCCGAGACCGACGCAGGCCGTGCCGACGCTCGTCCCCTCCGTCCCGCCGTCGTCCGAGCCGAGCCCGTCCGCCACGCCGCTCGCGGCGTTGACGCCGGCGCCCGTGACCCCGGCGATGGCGATCGCGATCGAGGCGCGCAACCGGGCCGACCAGGCGATCACCGCATCCAAGGGCCCGCTGGGGATCAACGACACCGAGCAGACCAGGCTGATCCAGCTGATCATGGACGTGCAGACCGAGCTGGCCGGTCGGTCCGACCCGGCGACGGCCCGCGAGTCCGTCGACGCGTTCGCCGCTGACGCGATCGCGAAGACGGAACGGCTCGCCGAGGACCGGCGGGTGCGCCTGCGCTCCGCGGTGGCCGCGCTCCAGGGCGCCGTCCGATCGAGGCCGTTCGTTCCGGAGGCGCTCGCGCCCGGCACCTGGTACACGACCGCGTTCACGCCGGCGACCGCCCTCATCGTCCCCGAGGGCTGGTCTCGGAACATCGAGGACAGCGAGGTCCTCGTCCTGCGCAAGGGCGATCTCACCCTCGCGGTGACGAAGATGGGCACCGAGGCGACGGAGAGCGGGGTCGCGAAGGCGCTCGGCAATCCCGCGCCGGGCGCATTCTCGCCGCCGCCGGCCGCCGTGACGTTCCCGTCCTACGTCGGCTTCACCTCGGGGCTGAGCAAGGGCGGCGGGACGCTCTGGTTCACGGAGTCGCTCCAGGCGTTCGACTCGGCGCCGACGGACATCGTCCGCGCGTGGGTCCTCCAGGCGGGCTCGCACGTCGTGACCGTCTTCCTCTCCGGCCCGCCCGACCAGGTCGCGGCCGCGATCCCGGAGGTCGAGGCGATGCTCGCGACGATGGTCGTCGGCCAGGTGCAGACCGCGCCGATCCCCGTCAACCAGCGCTGATCGCGCCGCGTCCCCCTCGGCGTCAGTCCCAGCGGAAGCGGCGGGCCGCGAGGACCGCGAACAGGACCGCCCAGCCGGCGAGGAGCAGCATCGGCCCCGTCGCGTCGGCCGCCGACGTCCCGAGGCCGATGGCCAGCGCCTGCGTGAGCACGGCCGGCGGCAGGACCCCGGCGACGGCGGCGACGGCGTCCGGCAGGCGGTCGAGCGGGAGGACGATCCCGCCGAGGACGAGACACACGAGGAACAGCAGGTTTGCGAGGGCCAGCGTCGCCTCCGCGCGCAGCGTGCCCGCCATCAGGAGGCCCAGGCCGGCGAACGCGACCGTGCCCAGGACGAGCGCGCCGAGCACGAGCGGGACGGAGGCCGTGGGCCCTGCGACGAACCCCAGCACGCCCACCGCGATGCCCACGAGCAGGACGAGCTGCACGAGCTCGACGACGATCACCGACGTCGTCTTCGCCGCCACGACGACCGACGAGCCGGCCGGGCTCCCGCCGAGCCGCTTGAGGACGCCGTACGCCCGCTCGTAGCCGGTCGTGATCGCCAGCGACACGAGCGACGCCCCGATCACGGCGAGGCTGATCGAGCCCGGGAGCAGCCGGTCCACCGGTTGCCCCGCGCCGGTCCCGCCGGTCGTGTCGAACGAGCTGAAGACGAGCAGCACGCCGGCCGGGATGACGAACGTGACCAGGAGGCCCTCGCCGCGCCGGAGGACGAGCCGGAGCTCGTTGGCCGCCAGCGCCACCGCCATCGCGAGCCAGCTCGCCGGCCGGGCCGGCGTGCCCGCACCAACGGGGAGCGGTGTCGTCCCGGTCATCGGCTGTCGCCTCCGGCCGCCGGGTCCGCCGCGACGCCCGCCCCGACCAGCTCGAGGTAGCGCTCCTCGAGGCTCGCCGAGCCCAGGCGGAGCTCCGTGATCAGCAGCCCCCGGTCCGCGCACCAGGCGGCGAGCGCGGCGACGAGCGCCGGGTCCGGGACCTCGGCGAGGCCGGTCAGCTCGTAGTGGCTCCCCGCGCCCGCGGCCACGACCTTCGCGTCCGGCCCGGCGCCCGCCCCGAGTGCCGTCGGCAGTGCGACGAGGTCCGCCGCGTCGAGGGGCGACGACAGCCGGAACCGGACCCTCGGCGCACCGGCGCCCGTGAGCTCGGCCGGGGTCCCGGATCGCGACGATCCGGCCGCGGTCGAGGACGGCGACCTGGTCGGCGAGGAGCTCGACGTCGCCCAGCTCGTGGGTCGTGAGGAGGATCGTCGTCCCGGCGGCCCGCAGCGCGGCGATCCGCTCCCGGGTCGCCTGCTTCGCGGCGGGATCCATGCCCGCGGTCGGCTCGTCGAGGACGAGCACCTCCGGCCGGCCGATGAGCGCCAGCGCGAGTCCCAGCCGCTGCTTCTCGCCGCCCGACAGGCGCCGGTACCGGGTCGTCGCGGCGCGGCCGAGGTCCACCAGCTCGAGGAGCCGGTCCGGGTCCTCCGCGTCCCGGTAGAAGCGGGCGTACAGGCGGAGCGCCTCGCGAGGGGTGGTCCGCGGGTCCACGCCGCCCTCCTGGAGCATCAGCCCGATCCGCGGCCGCAGCCGCCGGCCGTCGCGGACCGGATCGAGGCCGAGGACCTCAACGCTCCCGGCGTCGGGCAACCGGTAGCCCTCGAGGATCTCGACCGTCGTGGTCTTCCCGGCGCCGTTGGGACCGAGCAGGGCGAACAGCTCGCCGGGCCGGACCTCGAACGACACGCCGCCCAGCACCTCGCGTCCGCCGTAGGACTTGTGGAGGCCGGTGGCCCGGATCGCCGGGGCGACCGGCACCGTCACGGGCGGATCTTCTCGTACTGCGTGTCGAAGTCCTCCGGCCGGACCTCGCCGATCTGGATCCCGCGCAGGACGCCGTCCTTGTCGATGAAGTACGTCTGGGGCGGCGCGACGACGCGGTAGGCGGCGGCGATCGACCCGTCCGGGTCGGTGAGCGACGGCCAGGAGGCGCCGAAGTCGGACAGGAACGCCTGGGCGAGCTCGGGCTGGTCCTTGTACAGGACGCCGACGACCTGGAGCCCGTCCCGCTCGCCGAGGGTCGCGAGCCGGTCCTTGAACAGCGGGAACTCCTCGCGACAGGGCACGCACCACGAGGCCCAGAAGTTCAGGACGAGCGGCTTGCCGCGGTACTTCGCGAGGTCGATGGTCGTCCCGTCGAGCGCCGTCCCGGTGATCACGGGTGCGGGCTCACCCGTCCTCGCGACCGCGCCGCCCGAGCCGCACGCGGCGACGACCAGGGACAGGGCCAGGAGGACGGTGACCGGGATTCGGTGGCGGACCAGGCGGAACGTGGCAGACCTACTGCGCGGTGATGGATCCCGTCATGTTCGGGTGGACCGTGCAGGCGAACGTGTAGCTGCCGGCCGGGAGCGCAGGCACATCGTAGACCACGACCTTGGGACCCGTGACGAGCTCGCCCTTGAACACCGCCGTGCCGCTCGCGTCCTTGATCACGACGTCGTGCGGGGCCGTGTCCTGGTTGTCGAACGCCATGGTGAACGGCTTCGTCGCGGGGACGGTGAGGCTCTTCGGGTTGAAGTCGATGTTGGCCGCCGTGAGCGTGACGTCCGCGGCCGGCAGGCTCGGCGCCGACGACGCCGGCGGGGGAGCGGCGCCGCCACCCGGTGCGGGGCTGGCCACGGCCGCCTCGCCGCTCGCGGAGTTCGGCAGGAGGCCCGACGAGAACAGGGCCGCGAAGGCCACGAGCACCGCGATCGCGGCGAAGGTCGCCTTGGGCCACGCGGGCGAGCCACCCATGTCGAGATGCCCCGTGCGGTCGGCGTCCTCGACGGCGCGGTACTCCTTGCGCGCGTCGAGCAGCCAGCCGAACAGCGTGATCACGAGCACGATGAAGCCGAGGAACAGCGCCCAGCCCCCGATGACGAGGCCCAGCACGAGGACCGTCATGCCGACGGCGGCCAGGAGCGGGCGGAACGAGGGCGGCGGGATGTGGACGCCCTCGGGGGGCGTGCCGGCCGGCGCCGCGAGCATGCCCACGACGGCGGTGCCGCCGGCCCCCGCGGGGATGTGGTCGTAGTCGCGGAGCGCCTCGCGCCCCCAGTACAGGAGCGTGATCGTGAGGACGACGAAGCCGACCAGCAGCCAGATCCCGCCGACGACGACCCCGAACACGAGCGCGAACGCGCCGAACGCCCCGAGGACCGGGGCGAACGACGGACCGGGCATGTGGATGCCCTCGGGCGCGACGGGCTGCAGCCGGTGCTTGCCGCGGCGGGTCGGCCCGGCGGTCGCGAACTTGTAGATCGTCCACGTGATGAACAGGACGACCGGGATCAGCAGCAGGACGGGCAGCAGCTCGATGAGCCCGCCCCAGTCCGGGATGATGAACTGGGACGAGAACCCGATCAGGCCGCTCCAGAGCTCCTCGATCATCGGGCGGTGATCAGCCCTTCCGCGTGGCCGCGACCAGGACGTACGCCATGATCGACATGGCCGCGCCCAGCGCGATCAGCATGGTGATGCCGGCGTAGTCGATGTGCTCCGGCTGGACCAGGTACGGGAAGGTCCAGTAGAACGCGGCGATGAACAGGAAGATCACGCCGACGAGGGCTGCGCGACGAGGGGTCATGGGGTTCCTCCGCTCCTTCGACGCTACAGCAGGTAGAGGATCGAGAACAGGAGGATCCAGACGACGTCCACGAAGTGCCAGTAGAGCGACGTCGCCTCGACCATGTCGTGGTGCTTCGCGCTGAACTGGCCGGCCATGCCGCGGTAGAGCACCACGGAGAGCATCAGGACGCCGCCGAAGACGTGGGCGCCGTGGAAGCCGGTGAGCGTGAAGTACGTCGTGCCGAACGTCGTCGAGCCCATCGACAGGCCCTCGTGGAACAGCACGGTGTAGTCGTACATCTGGAGCAGCAGGAACGTGATGCCCAGCACCACGGTCACCGCCATGTTGCGCAGGAACGACGTCCGGTTGTCCTTCCTGATCGCCCACACCGCGTACTGGCAGGTGAACGACGAGATCACGAGGATGATCGTCGCCGGCAGGATGAGGTTCAGCGCCCCGGATTCGGTCTGGAGCTGGAACGGGTTGAGGATGTCCGCGAACTGCTGGGGCGGCCAGCGGTGGACGCCGTCGGTGTCGACGAAGGCGGCCCGGATGCTGAAGTAGGCCGCGAACAGGCCGGCGAAGAACATCACCTCGGAGGTGATGAACAGGAGCATCCCCAGGACGGGGTTCCCGATCCCGCCGGAGCCGTGGGCGTCCGGTGCCGCGTGCGCGTCGGCGGAGGTCAGGGCGGTGGTGTCGGCTGCCATCGTCGTCGCGTCCCCTAGTGCGCGGCCGTCCGGCCGTGGCGGGCGTCGAAGACGGGGCGCTCCGAGCGGACCTCCGGCAGGTGGTCGAAGTTGTACGGCGGGGGCGGCGACGAGGTCGCCCACTCGAGCGTGTTGGCCTCCCACGGATCGTCGCCCGCGATCTGGCCGTTGCGCAGCGAGACGAGGACGTTCCAGAAGAACGGGAGCATCGAGATCGCGATCACGAACCCGCCGATCGTCGCCAGCAGGTTGAGCTCCGTCCAGCCCGACGTCCCCGCGTAGTCCGCGATCCGGCGCGGCATGCCCGCGAGGCCCAGCTGGTGCATCGGGAAGAAGGTCAGGTTGAAGCCGATGAACATCAGGACGAAGTGGACCTTGCCCAGGCCCTCGCCCAGCATCCGGCCGGTCATCTTCGGGAACCAGTAGTAGACGCCCGCGAAGACGCCGAACACCGAGCCGCCGAACAGGACGTAGTGGAGGTGGGCGACCACCCAGTACGTGTCGTGGAGCGCGAAGTCGACCGGCACCGCCGCGGAGAACGCGCCGTTGAGCCCGCCGATGAGGAACAGCGTCAGGAAGCCGATGGCGAACAGCAGCGGCGTCTTGAACACCAGCTGCCCGCGCCACATCGTCGCGATCCAGTTGAACATCTTGACGCCCGTCGGCACGGCGATGAGGAACGTCATGAGGCTGAAGAACGGCAGGAACACCGCGCCCGTCGTGAACATGTGGTGCGCCCAGACGGAGAAGCCGAGGGCGCCGATGCCGACGGTCGCGAACACGAACGCCTTGTAGCCGAACAGCGGCTTGCGCGAGAAGACGGGGAGGACCTCGCTGATGATCCCCATCGCCGGCAGGACCATGATGTACACGGCCGGGTGCGAGTAGAACCAGAAGATGTTCTGGTACAGGACCGCGTTGCCGCCGTTGTTCGGATCGAAGAAGTGGCCGCCGTAGTTGCGGTCGATGAACAGCATGATCAGCGCGCTGGTGAGGACCGGCGTCGCCATCAGGACGAGGACGCTGGTCACGAGGACGGTCCAGGTCAGGATCGACATCCGGAACAGCGTCACGCCCGGCGCGCGCATCTTGAAGATCGTCACGAGGAAGTTGATCGCGCCCAGGATCGACGCCGTCCCGATCAGGACGAGACCGACGATCCACAGGTCCGTTCCCGTCCCGCTGTACTTCCCGCCCGAGAGCGGCGGGTACTCCGTCCAGCCCGACGCGGCCGAGCCGCCGGAGACGAAGAAGCCCGAGGCCATCAGCAGGCCGCCGAGCGGCAGGAGCCACAGCGACAGGGCGTTGATCCGCGGGAACGCCATGTCCGGGGCCCCGATCTGGAGCGGCACGACGTAGTTCCCGAAGCCCGCGAGGATCGGGATGATGAACAGGAACAGCATGAACGAGGCGTGCATCGTGAACGCCTGGTTGTAGAACTCCTCGCTGACCAGCTGGAGGCCGGGCTGCGCGAGCTCCGAGCGCACGACCAGGGCCAGGACGCCGCCGGCGACGAAGAACACGAACGAGTTGATCAGGTACATGATCCCGATCTTCTTGTGATCGGTCGTCGTGAGCCAGTCGTAGAGCGTGCTCCGGGCCCCGTACGCGGGAGCGGTCGGGTCGAGGGTTGTCGTGGCCATCCCAGCGTGCTCCCTTACTGGACCGTGAGCGTGCCGGTCATGTTCGGGTGGACCGTGCAGACAAAGGTGTAGGTGCCGGCGGTGAGCGGCGGGACCGCGTAGTTGATCTCGCCGGGGCCGGTGAGCAGGTCGCCCTTGAAGGCGACGGCGCCCGAGGCGTCCTTGATCTCGACGTTGTGCGGGATGCTCGCGTCATCGTTCTTGAAGTGGATCGTGAACGGCCCCGCCGGCACGGTGAGCGCGCTGGCGGTGAACGCGGTGTTGGCCGCCCCGAGCTCGACGGTGGGCCCGGCGGCCTCGCCCGACGGCGCGGGCGGCGGCGTGGCGTTCGCCGCGGCGATCTGGTCCGCGAGCCAGGTGTCGAAGTCGGCCTTCGGGATCGCATGGACGTCGAACAGCATCGACCCGTGGAAGGCGCCGCACAGCTCGGCGCACTGGCCGCGGTAGGTCCCGGCGTCCTCGACCGTGAAGCTGAAGGTGTTCGTCTTCCCCGGCACGACGTCCCGCTTGAACAGGAACTTCGGGACGTAGAAGGCGTGGATGACGTCCTCGGAGCGGAGGTCGATGGTCACGGGCGCCCCGACCGGGAGCACGAGGCCGCCGTCCTCGCCGACCGGCAGCGACTGGGTGAACAGGACGGGGGCGTCGGCCGCCTCGCCGTCGAGGTACTCGAACGACCACTGGAAGCGCGCCGCGACGGCCCGGACGTGGACGTCCGAGGTGACCTTCGCCTCGACGGTGTTGAGCGTCTGCCAGGAGAGGGCGAACAGGAACACGACGATGATCGTCGGGACGATCGTCCAGATGACCTCGACGAGGTTGTTGCCGTGGGTCTGCGGCGGCAGCTCGGTGTCGGTCGCCTTGCGCCGGTAGCGGAACGCCGACCAGACGATGAGGCCCTCGACGAGGAAGAAGATCACGACCGCGATGTAGAACACGATGTCGTACAGGCCCTGCACGCTCGTGGAGCGGTCCGTGACGCCGCCCTCGTTGTGGACGGGGAAGAAGCTGTTCCACACGCTGGTCGGGGTCGCGCCCGACGCCGCGAGCAGGATGATGCTCACCGCGACGACGAGGGCAATGATCAGGCCGGCTAGGAGGGCGCCGGACCCGGTCCGTGACCGGGGAGGCATCGACATCGGGTTCCTCGAGTGTTGTCGACGGGCCGGGATCGCGACCGGTCAGCAAAGAGGGCTCGCCGTCCGAGGGACGCGCGCCACCCGTGAGGGGGCGCCGGACGGCCGCATCATACCCGAGCCGGAGCGTGCTCGGGGTCCAAATGGGCCATCGTCCGGTGCCGGATGGCCCGTGGGCCGCAACGGGCCGAAACCGGCGACAATGCCGCCGTGATCCGGGACCGTCTCGCCGTCCGTCGCGCGTCCGTCGCGGCGGCCCTCGCCGTCGTCGCCGTCGGTGTCGCGCCGGGCTTGCGCTCGCCCACGGGAGCGGCGTCCCGCCGGCGCCCGAGGCGGGCTCGTTCCTGTTCGACTGGTCGTTCGACCCGCTCGTCTGGCTGCCCGCGATCGCGACCCTGCTCGTGTGGCGGTACGGCGTCCGGAAGGTCGCCCGCGAGCACCCGGCCCACCCGATCGCGCGCCACCGCACGGTGTCCTGGACCCTGGGCGTGGTCGCGCTCCTCGTTGCCCTCGACTCGGGCATCGAGCGCTACGACACGACGCTGTTCAGCGTCCACATGGTCCAGCACCTCATCCTCACGCTCGTCGCGCCGCCGCTGCTGCTGTACGCGGGGCCGATCACGCTCCTCCTCCAGGCGTCCTCGCCCGCGACCCGCAAGCGCTGGATCCTGCCGGTGCTCCACTCGAGGGTCCTGCGGACGCTGTCGTTCCCGGTCGTCGCGTGGGTGCTCTTCGCCGCCGTGATGTGGGGCAGCCACTTCTCGCCGCTGTTCGACCTGTCGCTCGAGAACCCGTGGGTCCACCGGCTGGAGCACGCGATGTTCCTGACCGCGGCGCTCCTCTTCTGGTGGCCGGTCGTGGGCCCGGACCCGTCGCCGTGGCGGATGACGCCCTCGGTGAAGGTCCTCTACGTCGGGCTGCAGATGCCCCAGAACACGTTCCTCGCGCTGGCGATCTACCTGTCCTCGGTGCCGCTCTACGCCCACTACGTGACGACGATCCGGCCGTGGGGCCCGACGCCGCTCGAGGACCAGCAGACCGCGGGCGGGATCATGTGGCTGGGCGGCGACTTCGCGTTCCTGACGATGGTGATCCTGCTGGTGTTCGCCTGGATGCGGCACGAGGAGAAGCGGACGGTGGGCGAGGACCGCCGGCTGGAGGGCGAACGCGCCGCGATCCGCGAGCGAGAGGTCGCGCTCGCCGCCCGGCTCGCGTCCGAGCGCGGCGACGGCGGGGACGCGGCGCGGGGCTGATCGCGCGATCTCCCTCGCGGCTCGCCCTTCCGTCTCCCCCCTCGCAGTCACCCCACGGGTCGTAGACAGCGCGCTCTCGTCATCCAGTCATCCGGAGACTGGTATCGGCCTTGCGAGCCCGATCCGTGGTCATCCAGTCGCCGCATGAATGCAATCGCCGGCGGCGCCGGATAGCAGCCACCCCGCGACTGTATGAGCAGCGGATGGGCGGGCTCGTGCGTGCGGGCGACGACCTCGCCGGCCATCGCGTCGTCCAGTACCCGTCGGGTGACTGGATGACAGCGCGGCCGTCAGCCCTCGGGCGGGATCGGCGCCTCCAGGTACTCGAGGTAGCGATCCGGGTCCACGTTGCCGCCCGACACGACCCCCACGACCGGCCCGTCGAGCCCCAGCAGGCCGGCCTCCGCCGCGTGGAAGCGCATCGCCGCGATCGACAGCGCCCCGGACGGCTCCACGACCAGGCGCGCCTCCTCGGCCGCGAGTCGCACGGCGGCCGCGATCTCCGCCTCGGACACCGTGACGATCAGGTCGAGCTGGCGCCGCAGGTGCTCGAAGTTGAGCCGCCCGATCGCCTGCGTGCGCGTCCCGTCGGCGATCGTCCGGCTCACGAGCGCCGCGTCCCAGGCGACGATCCGCCCGGCCTCGAGCGACGCCGCGGCATCGGCGGCCAGCTCCGGCTCCACGCCGATGACCTTCGCGTCGGGAGCCAGCGCCCGGATCGCGGCCGCCACCCCGGCCGCGAGCCCGCCGCCGCCCACCGGCACGAGGACCGCCGCGACGCCCGGCATGTCCTCGGCGATCTCGAGGCCGACGGTTCCCTGGCCGGCGACGATCCTCGGGTCGTCGAACGGCGGGATGACGTTGAGCCCGCGCTCGGTCGCGATCCGCTCGGCGACGATCCGCCGCTCGTCCGACGCGGTCCCGACGATGACCACCTCGGCGCCGTCGGCCCGCACGCGCGCGAGCTTGATGGCGGGCGAGTCGGACGGCATGACGATGACCGCGGGGACGCCGAACAGCCGGGCCGCGCGCGCGACCCCCTGCGCGTGGTTCCCCGAGGAGTAGGTGATCAGGCCGCGGGCGCGCGCGACCGGATCGAGCGACGCGGCGGCGTTGTACGCGCCGCGGATCTTGAACGCCCCGATCGGCTGGAGGCTCTCGGCCTTGAGCCACTGGTCGCGGTCGGGGCGGCCGAAGGGCACGAGCGGCGTGCGCACGGCGATGCCCCGCAGCGTCGCGGCGGCGGCGCGGATGGCCGGCAGCTCGACGAGGGACGGGGCGGGACGCTCCTCGGTCACCGGGTCTTCGCGGCCCGCTGGCACTCGATGCACAGGGCGGCCCAGGGCAGCGCCCCGAGGCGGTCGGCGCCGATCGGCTTGCCGCAGGTCGTGCAGGCGCCGTACGTGCCGGCGTCGAGCCGGGCGAGCGCGGCGTCCACGGCCTCGAGGTGGACCCGGTTGTGGTCGCGCAGCGCGAGGTCGCGCTGCTGCTCGAAGACGTGGGTCGCCGACGCGGCCTGCGACCCGTACGTGATCTGGCCGGGCGCCAGGACCTCCGCGTCCGCCAGCTCGGCGACCGCGCGCTCCCGCTCGGCCAGCAGTGCGGCGCGCGAGTCGAGGAAGGCGGTGGGCTCGGTCATCGGGCCGATGCTACGCCGCCGTGGCCAGCCGGTAAGGGCCGTTCGGCCGCTCGAACCCGGTCCGTGATCGTCCAGGTAAGTGGCGGATAAGCGGCGATCGCCACACTGCGGGTCCGCACTCGATCGGGCACTCCTCGGACGGGATCGTTCAGGCGGACCAAGTGCCCGGTTCCCGTGGCCGGGCGGAGGAAGGACCCGATGCTCACGCATGTCCGGCGCGCCCGCGTGGCCGCCACCCGCCTCACCCTGCTCGCGGCCGGGGCGCTCGCGCTGTGTCTCGTGGTGGACCGCTCGATCCGCTGGTAGGTCGCTGACCCCCGACGGCGGCGCGCCGGGACGCGTCAGCTGCGGGTCGCCCCCTCGCCATGGGTGATGCGGGTCGCGAGGTAGACCGGGATGATCGACAGCACGAGGACCATCACCGCCGCGACGTTCACGAGCGGCAGCTGGTTCGGCCGGGAGTAGTTGCTGAAGATCCAGATCGGCAGCGTCTGGACGTTCGCGCCCGCCGTGAAGTTGGTGACGATGATCTCGTCGAACGACAGGGCGAACGCGAGCAGCGCACCCGCGACGAGCGAGGTCCGGATGGCCGGCAGCGTGATCCGCCGGAACGTCCGGAACGTGTCGGCGCCGAGGTCGCCCGACGCCTCCTCGAACGTCGCCGAGGTCCGCCGGAGGCGCGCGATCACGTTGTTGTAGATCGTCACGATGCAGAAGGTCGCGTGGCCCACGATGATCGTGAACATGCCGAGCTCGATGCCGACGGCGCGGAACGCCGTGCTCAGCGCGATGCCGGTGACGATGCCCGGGAGCGCGATCGGGAGGATGACGAGGAACGAGATCGTCTCGCGCCCGAAGAACTGGTAGCGCTGGACCGCGAGCGCGATGAGCGTCCCGAGCGCCAGGGCGACGATCGTGGCGCCGATCGCGGCCTCGACCGATGCCGACAGCGCGTTCCGGATCCCCGGGTCGGCGAACGCCTGGCGGTACCAGTCCAGGGTCAGCCCGCTGATCGGCCACGTGGCGACGCGGCTCTCGTTGAACGAGTACAGGACGATGATCCCGATCGGGATGTAGATGAACGCGAGGATCGCGAAGCTCGCGATGCGCATCGCGATCCGGGTGCCGCGGCCGAGCTGCATCAGAGCGCCTCGAAGGCGCCGAGGCGCCTGGCGACGAGCAGGTACACGATCATGATCACGACGGGGACCATCGCGTACGCGGCCGCGAGCGGCTGGTTGCCCGCGACGCCCAGGAAGTCGTAGATCACGTTGCCCATGAAGCGCGTGTTGGAGACGAGCGTCGGCGTGATGTAGTCGCCGAGCGTCAGGCTGAACGTGAAGATCGAGCCGGCGACGATCGCCGGCAGCACGAGCGGGACGATCACCCGCCGGAACGTCGCCCAGCTCCGCGCGCCGAGGTCGCCCGACGCCTCGATGAGCGAGCCCGGCACGCGCTCGAGGCCCGCGTACAGCGGGATGATCATGTACGGCAGCCAGAGGTATGTCTCGACGAGCCACACGGCCACCTCGCCGAAGCCCGGACCGCGGATCCCGAACGGCTCGAGCACGCCGTTGAGCACGCCGTCCGCGCTCAGGATGAGGCGCCACGCGTAGACCTTGACGAGGTAGCCGGACCACAGCGGCAGCAGGATCGACACGACGAGGATCCCGCGCGTCCGGGTCGAGGCCATCTTGGCCATGTAGAAGGCGATGGGGAACGCGAGCAGGATCGTGGTCAGCGTGACCAGCGCGGCCATGACCACCGTGCGCACCGCGATCGTGCGGTACACGGGCGTCGTCAGGATCTCGACGTAGTTGTCGAGCGACGGCGTGGTGACGAGGTTCCCGCTGAACGAGTCGACCGTCCAGAAGGACGAGATGAAGAACAGGACGAGCGAGCCGACGTAGGCGACGACCATCCAGCCGAGCGGGGCCGCGAGCAGCCCGCCGAGGCGGACCCGCGGGTGCCGGTGGAGGACGGCCGCGAGCCGCCGCGCGGGCGATGCCGGCGGGGCGGGGAGCGGGCCGAGGCTCGTGTCGGGGATGGTCATCGGGATGGTTCGGGCCCCCGGCGGCTGCCGCCGCCGGGGGCCCTGGTTCGCTCCTCGGGCTGTGTGCCTAGCTGCCCGTGACCTCCGTCCACGCCTTGGTCCAGGCGTCGAAGTCGGTGCACTTCACGTCCGTCCTGCCGTCGAGGCAGGTCACGGTCGGCGTGTTCCAGTACCAGACGTCCTTGAAGTAGGTCTCGTCGTTGGCGTGGAACAGGTCGCAGTGGCCGGGGCTCAGCTTCTCGGCCTCGGCGCACGCGGCGTCGCTGACCGGTGCCTCACCGAAGTAGACGGTCACCTGCGCGTTCGCCTCGGGCGAGATGATGTAGTCCATCCACTTGTACATGCAGTTCGGGTGCTTGGCCTTGGACGAGATCATCCAGGTGTCGGACCACCCGGTCGCCCCTTCCTTGGGCTTGGTCGCCTCGACCTTCACGTCACCGCCCGCGGCGTTGATCGTGTTGGCCTGGTACTGCCACGCGGACCCGATCGCCATGTCGCCGTTCGCGAACCCGTCGATCTCCTCCTGCGCGGTGCCCCAGTACTTGCTGACGAGGCCCTTCTGCTGCTTGAGCAGCTCGACGGCCGCGGCGAGCTGCGTGTCGTCGAGCGAGTACGGGTTCGTGATCTTGAGGTCGGGCTTGGTCGCCATGAGGTACAGCGCCGCGTCGGCGATGTAGATCGCGTAGTTGTAGGCGGTCACCTTGCCGGCGTACGGGGAGTCGGCCTCGAACACCGTCGACCAGCTGTCGGGCGGCGTCGTCACGACGGCCGGGTTGTACATCAGGACGTTGGCGCCGCGGCCGTGCGGCACGCCATAGGCCTGCCCGTTGACGGTGTTGTACGACTGGTTCTTGAGGCCCGCGTACACGTCCTTGTAGTTCGGGATGATGTCCGTGTTGACCGGGGAGACGTCGCCGCCGGCGATGAGCCGGAGGGTCGCGTCGCCGGACGCCGAGACGCCGTCGTACTCGCCGGTCTTCATGAGCTGGACCATGTTCGCGGAGTCGAGGCCCACCTTCACGGTGACCTTGCACCCGCTTGCCGTCTCGAACGGCGTGACCCAGTCGTAGCCCTCGACCTGCTCGCCGCCGGTGCCGCCGACGACGTAGCCCGCCCAGGCCACGAGGTTCAGGGCGCCCTCGCCGTCGCCCACCGTGGTGGGAAGGGACGGCGCGGGCGTCCCCGACGAGCCGCTGCTACAGGCCGAGACCGCGATCGCCGCGATCGCGCCCAGCACGAGAATCTGCTTGCGCATCGTGTGTGACTCCTCCTCCGTGTCAGCGTCGGGCGGGGCTACAGGGCCTCCGCGACCTCCCGCTGGTGGTGCCGTTTCCAGATCAGGCGGACAGCCCGCCCCTGCTGGGCGAGCGCCTCGGTCGAGGTCGTCGCCAGGTTCTGCTGGGTGACGACGAGCTCCTCGCCGGCGTCGAGCGCGACGTGGTAGCGCGTGTCGGGACCGAGGTAGACGACGCTCCGGATGCGGCCGCTCGCGCCGTGCTCGTCGTCGCCGACGGGCGTCTCCGGATCGGCGATCCGGATCTTCTCGGGGCGGACGGTGAACAGGCCGGGCGTCCCGGTGATGGCGGCCGCGGCCGCGCCGCCGATGAGGTTGGACGTGCCGACGAACCCGGCGACGAACTTCGTTGCGGGTCGCTCGTAGACCTCGGCAGGGGCGCCGACCTGCTCGATCCGGCCGCGGTTGAACACCGCGATCCGGTCGCTCATCGTCAGCGCCTCCTCCTGGTCGTGGGTCACGTAGATGAACGTGATGCCGACCTCGTGCTGGATCTGGTGGAGCTCCAGCTGCATCTCCTCGCGGAGCTTGAGGTCGAGCGCCCCCAGTGGCTCGTCGAGGAGCAGGACCCGTGGCCGGTTCACGAGCGCGCGCGCGAGGGCGACCCGCTGCCGCTGGCCGCCCGAGAGCTGGCCCGGCTTGCGCCTGTCGTAGCCCTCGAGCCGGACCATCCGGAGCGCCTCGGCGACCCGCGTCTCGCGCTCGGACTTGGGCACCTTGCGCACCAGCAGCCCGTAGGCGACGTTCTCCGCGACCGTCATGTGCGGGAACAGCGCGTAGTCCTGGAACACGGTGTTCACGTCGCGCTCGAACGGCGCGAGGCGCGTGACGTCGTGCCCGTGGAGGAGCACCCGGCCCGCGGTCGGCAGCTCGAAGCCCGCGATCATCCGGAGGGTCGTCGTCTTGCCGGAGCCGGACGGCCCGAGCATCGAGAAGAACTCGCCGTCGGCGATCTCGAGGTCGATGCCCGCGACGGCCGCGACGTCGCCGAACCGCTTCTCGAGCCCCTCGAGGCGCACGGCCGGCTGGGCGTCGCCCGCGTGGGCGTGGTCCTCCGGGTGATCGACGACGGATGCCGTGGGATTGGCGCTCACGAGGGGTGGAGCTCCTGTGCCGTGACGGACGGCTCGCGGGAACGAGACCGGGGCCCGCGCGTCCTCCTCCGAACTGCGGCCCGTGCAGAAGTGGGCGCACGCTACGGGCAGGGCGTCGCGGGTGTCAAGGGCGATCCCATCACGCGAGGCCCGGGCCCGATCTCCCGCATCATGGGGGCATGCACCTGCCTCGAGTCGCGTCCGCGGCCCTCCTCGTCGCCGTCGCGCTCGTCGCGGGCGGCTGCGGGACGGGGGACGCGCCCGGCACGCCGCCCATCACGCCCGGGGTCGGCGCCGCGCCCCGCGAGGTCAACATCGTGATGCGCGACTACTCGTACGTCCCGTCGATCGTCGACCTCGTGCCCGGCGAGACGGTGGTGCTCCACGTCATCAACGGCGGCCTCGAGATCCACGAGGCGGTCGTCGGCGACATCGAGAGCCAGCTCGCGTGGGAGGCGGCCGAGGCCGCGACCATCGGCGCCCCGCCGGGCCCGACGCCCGTCGTCCCCGAGCCCGAGGGGTTCGATGGCGTCCGGGTCGTGGTCGGCTCCGGCCAGCGGATGGACGTCACGTGGGTCGTGCCCCCGGATGCCACGACCGCGGCCGGCGGCTGGTTCGTCGGCTGCCACATCCCCGGTCACTGGCAGAAGGGGATGGTCGTCCCGGTCCGGTTCGTCGGCGCGGGCGGCGTGCCGCTCGGGACCCCGCCGACCCTCCCATCGACGTCGCCCGGCGGCTGACCCGGACCTCGAGGAGGAGCCATTCGGCCGGGGTGGATCGTGCCCGCCGTGCACCAACGCGGGCGTGCTCGGTGGTATCGTTCCAGCGGTGCGCGGGAGCCCGCGCCCCCCGGCCGCTGAACTTCCAGGAGAGCTTCCGACCATGGCGTACGTCATCGCCGAACCCTGTGTCGACGTGATGGACCTCTCGTGCGTGTCCGTCTGCCCCGTGGACTGCATCCACTACGACGAGGGCGCGGACCGGAAGCTGTTCATCGATCCCAACGAGTGCATCGACTGCGGCGCCTGCGAGCCCGAGTGCCCGGTCAACGCGATCTTCCCGGAGGAGAGCCTCCCGACCGAGTGGGCCCAGTACACCCAGGCCGACGCGCTGTGGTTCACCGACAAGGCAGCCGGCCGCACGCTCGTCGACGAGCTCAAGCCCGCCTGATCACGCGCGCGGCCGCAGTCGGCCGCACCGGATCCCCGACACGACGGCCCCGCCTGGCGCGGGGCCTTCGCATGTCCGGCGCCGGTCGTCCCGGCAGCCGCCCGTAGACTGGTCGCGTGCGTATCGTCTCCCTGCTCCCGTCCGCCACCGAGATCGTGTTCGCGCTGGGGCTCGGTGACGAGCTCGTGGGCGTCACCCACGAGTGCGACTACCCGCCGGAGGCGCGCGGCCTGCCCGTCGTGACCCGCAGCGTCCACGACCTGTCCGGCGCCTCGTCGCACCACATCCACGGGCTCGTCGAGGAGTCGATGCGCTCGCACGCCGCGCTGTACGAGCTCGACGAGGCGGCGCTGGCCGCGGCGAAGCCCGACCTCATCCTGACCCAGGAGCTGTGCCGGGTCTGCGCCGTGGGCTACGAGCAGGTCAACGAGGTCGCGCGCCGGCTCGAGGGCGAGGTCACGGTCCTCAGCCTCGAGCCCGTCTCGATCGAGGGGATCTTCAACGCGATCCAGGCGGTCGGGGCGATGACCGAGGCCGAGGACGCCGCGCTCGACGTCGTCGAGGACCTCCGTGAGCGCCTGCGGCACGTCAACGAGATCGTCGGCGGCCGCCGCGACGGCGGGTTCGTGCCGCCCCGCGTCGCCGCGATCGAATGGCTCGACCCGCCCTTCGCGTGCGGCCACTGGGTCCCCGAGCAGGTCCGCCTCGCCGGGGGCTGGGAGCTGCTCGGCGCCGAGGGCGGCAAGAGCGTCGAGACGACCTGGGCCGCGGTCCGCGAGGTCGATCCCGAGATCGTCGTCCTCATGCCCTGCGGCTTCGACCTCGCGCGGACGGTCGAGGAGTGGGACCGGCTGCCGAAGCCCGAGGGCTGGGCCGAGCTGCGCGCGGTCCGCGAGGGGCGCGTGTTCGCGACCGACGGCTCCGCGTACTTCTCCCGGCCCGGCCCGCGGATCATGGACGGCATCGAGCTGCTCGCCGAGATCATCGACCCGGCCGCGTTCGACGGGATGTCGCCGGACGGGAGCTGGGCCCGCGTCGGCTAGCCGGCGACGCCCGCACGATGCCCTTCCGCGACCGGTTCGACTGCCTGTGGTGCGGCACCGCCCATGTGACCCGCACGCCCGACGACCTCGAGGGCTGGGCGCAGCTGTGTCCGACCTGCCTCGGCAAGGCGGGCAGCAACCCGTTCCTGCGCACGCGCCTGCGCACGGCGCTCGCGGAGCGAGGCCGGGCGTCGACCGCATCGGCGCCCTCGACCGTCCCCGCCACGAGCGCTGCGACGGGCGTCGCGACGGCGCCGGCGGCACCCGCCGCGACACGTCCGTCCACCTCCACCCGCGCGCCCCGACCCGCGATGCCCGCGTTCCCCGACGACTGGTTCTTCCGCACCGGCGTCTACGAGCGCGGTGCGATCCACGACACCGCATGGGCGGCGGAGCTCGACGTCGCGACCCGCTGGCTCGACGCGCTGCCGCTCGCGGGCCGCATCGACGAGCCGGCCGCCGGGACCGGGTTCTTCTCCCCGCTGCTCGCGGACAAGGGCGAGCTCCACGCGAGCGACGAGGACGGGGCCGCGCTCGACATCGCGCGAGAGCGGCTCGTCGCCCACCGGCTGCGCGCCCACCTCCACGTCGCCGATCCGTGGACGCCGCCCGCTGACGGGCTGGCGGACGGGCTCGTCGCGAGCTTCCTCACCGGCCGCGTCCGAGGGGCGGGACTTGACCGGGCCGTGGCCGCGCTGCGCGCCCGCCTGCGGACCGGCGGCACGCTGGCGCTCATCGACCTCCGGCCCGACGACGCCGGCGGCCCCCCGGCGGGCATCGCCTGGACCTGGCACGACCCCGCCCTGCTCGAGGCCGCGCTCGCGCGCGCGGGCTTCTCGGGCATCGAGCTCACGCCGACGGGACGCTTCTTCCTCCTCGTCAGCGCCGAGGCCGCCTGAGCGCCCGAGCACGCTGAGCGCCGGAACCCCGGTGGTATCCTCCGGCGCGATGTCCTCCCTGACGAACCGCACGATCGCGACGGTCGGCTCCGGCGTGATGGCCGAGGCGATGATCGCGGGCTTCCTCCGGGCCAAGCTGGTGGAACCCTCGCAGATCGTCGCGAGCCATCCCCGCGCCGAGCGCCGCGCCGCCCTCGAGGCGACGCACGGGATCCGGGTCGTCGCCTCCAACACCGAGGCGATCGAGGGCGCCGACGTCATCGTGTTCGCCGTGAAGCCCCAGATGCTGGCGAAGGTCGGGCGCGAGATCGGCCCCCACCTCCGGCCGGGGCAGCTGGTCCTGTCCGTGCTCGCAGGTCCCACGACGAAGGCGCTCACCGCCGCACTCGGCTACGACCAGGTCGTGCGGGCGATGCCCAACACGCCGGCCCGGATCGGCAACGGCATGACCGTGTGGTTCGCGACGCCCGCCACGAGCGCGGACCAGCGCGCGCAGGCGACGGCGCTCCTCGGGGCCCTCGGCGCGGAGCTCGAGGTCGAGGACGAGAAGTGGGTCGCGATGGCGACCGCGGTGTCGGGCACGGGGCCCGCCTACGTGTTCCTCGTGATGGAGGCGCTCATCGACGCCGCCGTCCACATCGGCTTCCCGCGCCACATCGCGCACGACCTCGTGATCGAGACGCTCGAGGGCAGCGCGCGCTTCGCCAAGCACTCCGGCGACCACCCCGCGGTCCTGCGCAACGCCGTCACCTCGCCCGCGGGCACGTCCGCGGCCGCGATCCACGAGCTCGAGTCCGGCCGCCTGCGCACGGTCCTCTCGGAGGCCGTCTGGGCCGCCTTCCGGCGGACGGTCGAGCTGGGCGACCAGATCGACGCCCAGCTCGTCGAGCCGAAGACGCCCGCGGACACGTAGCCGCCCTAGCTCCCGGTCGGCCCCGTCGAGGCGGACACGAGCTGCGTCTCGAGCGCGGCGACCTTCGCCAGCAGCTGGTTGAGCGCCGCGTCCTGGGCCGCGAGGTGCTGCTGGATCTGCTCGGCCTCGTGGAACGTCGCGTCTGCGTCCTTGTAGGTCATCTCGGACCGGCGGTCGGCGGCCTGGCCGATGATGTTCTGGCCGACCATGATCACGCTCAGCATCACGAGCTGGATGAACGTCTGGCTGATCCACTGGACGATGTCCAGCACGCTGCCCGACGAGAGCGCGGCCGGGAGCGCCACGAGCGCGAGCCCGGCGAACGCGTAGGCACACCACATCGTGCCCACGACGCGGGTGAGCGTGAGCGCGATCCGCCCGTTGATGCCCGAGACCATGCCGGCGACGGTCGGCGGGCCGACCTTGCGGCGGGTCTGGATGTGCGGGCTCGGCGCGTGCTGGAAGCTGACCGCCATGGCGTCTCCAAGAGGCTCGGCCGCCGGGATCGGCGGGACCGGATGGCCGGACTCTACGCGCCGTGCCTCCCAGCCGCGCCGGGAGGCTGACGCTATCCTCGGTCTGGCCCTCCCGCCCGTCAGCCGCAGCGAGGCACGCATGCCCGACCGATCAGCCGCCAGCGAGCTCGCCGAGCGCGCGATGCGCTCCGTGCTGCTGACGCTCTCGCATCGGAAGTCGCTCGGCCGGCTCGCGATGAAGCTCCCCGTCACGCGGGGGATGGTCGGCCGCTTCGTCGCCGGCGAGACGATGGAGGAGGCGCTGCCCGCCATCGAGCGACTGCACGAGCATGGGATGGCGACGACGGTGGACGTGCTCGGCGAGTCCGTCACCGCCGAGGCCGACGCCCGCGCGGCGTGCGCCAGCTACGTCGCCTTGCTCGATGCGCTGCCGGCCCGCGGCCTCGACCGCAACGTGAGCCTCAAGCCGAGCCAGATGGGCGCCAAGATCGACGAGGCGCTCGCGCGCGAGAACATCGGGCTGGTCGTCGCGAAGGCGATCGAGACGGGCGCCTTCGTCCGCATCGACATGGAGGACCACCGCTACACCGACCGGACGCTCGACCTGTGGCGCGAGCTGCGCCCAGCGGACCGCTCGAACGGCGCCGACGTCGGCGTCGTGATCCAGGCGGCGCTCCGCCGGAGCGAGCAGGACGTCGAGGCGATCATCGCGGAGGGCGGTCGCGTCCGGCTGTGCAAGGGGGCGTACAAGGAGCCCGAGTCGGTCGCATTCCAGGACAAGGCCGAGGTCGACGAGGCGTACGAGCGGCTCATGCTCCGCCTGCTCCGCTCGGGGACGTACCCCGCGCTCGCCACCCACGACGTCCGGATCATCAAGCGCGCGATCGAGGTCGCGACCGCGGAGGGCATCGGCCGCGACACGTTCGAGTTCCAGATGCTGTACGGCGTCCGGCGCGACCTCCAGGAGGAGCTGTGCGCGGCCGGCTGGCGCGTCCGGGTCTACGTCCCGTTCGGCGGCCAGTGGTATCCGTACTTCATGCGCCGCCTGGCCGAGCGGCCGGCCAACGTCTCGTTCCTGCTGCGCAACCTGTGGCGGGAGCGCGGGAAGGCCTGACGCCGGGCGCCGGTCCGACCCCCTGGAATCAGAAGAGCCGCCGGTATGCCCGGCGGCTCAGCTCGTGACGGTGATCGCGCTGGTGGCTACCAGCGGATGGAGCGGTCAGCGAAGAACCCCGCGGCCAGCGCTGCCGACCCGAGGAACATGACGGCACGGGTCACGTACCACTTGAGGTTCGACTTCATCCGGAGTCCTCTGAGTTGCTTGCCGGCGAGGTGGGCCACCTCGCCTGGAGGAATCCGAACGTTGCCCTCCTCCCGGGCAGGGGGTTATGACCCATAGGTACTGGTACCCCGTCGCCTTAAGTAGGTGGTGGTGCGCGGCCGCAACGTTCGCCGCACGGGCGCCGGGTCAGCCCGCGGGTGCGTGCTCGCCCGCGGGGATCCGGAACCAGAACGTCGAGCCCTCGCCGGGCACCGAGTCGACGCCCATCTCGCCACCGTGCGCCTCGACGATCTGGCGCGAGATCGGCAGGCCGAGGCCCGTCCCCTTCGGCCCGTCCGGGACCGTGTCCGAGGCCTGCCGGAACGGCTCGAAGATGCGCTCGATGTCGTCGGGCGCGATGCCCCGGCCGGAGTCGGTGACCGCGACCCGGACGCCGTCGCCCTCGCCGCCCTCGCCGGCCTGTCCGGTTCGACCGACCGCGACCCGCACGCCACCCTGCGGCGTGAACTTGACCGCGTTCGAGACGAGGTTGATGACGACCTGGACGAGGCGGTCGCGGTCGCCGTCGACCGGCGGCAGGCCGTCCTCGACCGTCACCTCGAGCTCGAGGCCGCTGACCTCGAACAGCGCGGCGGTCGACGCGAGGGCCTGGCGCACGACGTCCTCGAGCGCAAGCGGCGCCATGTGCCACTCGAACCGGCCCGCCTCGATCTTCGCGAGGTCGAGCAGGTCGTTGATGAGGCCCGTGAGCCGGTCGCCCTCCGCGACGATGATCCCGAGGGTGTCGCCGACCTGGCGGACCGCTCGATCGACCTTCGGGTCCTCGCGCGGCACGACCGGGAACACGACGTCGTCGAGGCGCTTGCGGTTGAGCTTCGCGAACCCGACCACGGACGTGAGCGGCGTCCGCAGCTCGTGGCTGACGTTGGACAGGAACCGGCTCTTCGCCTCGCTGGCGTCCTCCGCGACCCGGCGGGCCTCGTCCGCCACCGCCATGGCGTCGACGAGATCGGCCGTGCGCTCGGCGACGCGCTGCTCCAGGGCCCGGTTCTGCGCCTCGAGCTGGGCGTACAGGCGGGTGGACTCGATCGCGCCCGCGAACAGCGACGCGACCGTGTACAGCAGCGGGCCGTCGCCCGCCCGGAGGTCGCGGCTTGCCCGGCGGTCGTCCACGAGGAGCACGCCCACGCACCGCCCCTGGGTGAGCAGCGGCGTCCCCACGAACCCGCTGGACCCGAGCACGGCCGCGAGGCGGCGGTTGCCCTCGTCGGGGTCGGCGTCCGCGTCCCGGAAGCGGAGCGGCCCATCCGCCCGGGCGAGCGCGGCGAGGGCCGACGTCGCGTCGTCGAGCGGCACCCGCACGTCCGCGACGAGCAGGCCGAGCCCCGGCGGCCCGCCGGCGACCCGGCAGCCGCCCAGCGTCCCGGTCGCCGGGTCGACGAACGCCATCAGCCCACGCTCGAAGCCGAGGTTCCCGACGATCTCGCCGAGCCCGCGGTCCACCAGCTCGTCGAGGTCGTGGGTCGAGCCGAGCGCGATCCCGATCGCGTTGATCCCGGCGAGCTCCGCGAGCCGGTCGCGGAGGTCCTGCGCGAGGGTCGCGTCGTCGCGCGCGTGGTCCTTGTCGTGCGAACCCGTTGCGCGGGGCACGGGCCCGGATCGGCCCGCGCGGAGGCTCAGCGCCCGGTCCCTGCCGCGAGCGCCCGTCCGATGGCGGGACCCGCGAGCGCGGCGATCGCCGTGACGACCTTGAGGTCGGCCGCCCGGAACGCGCCGCCGGTCGCCGAGGCGCCGACGACGCCGATCGTCGTGTCGCCCGCGCGCAGCGGCGCCGCGACGATGCTCCCGGCTCCTCGTTCGGCGGCCGTGGCCCGGTCGTCCGCGGCCGCGTCCTCGACGAGCTCGGCGATCCCGGCCTGGGCGACGCTCCCGGCGATCCCCTCGCCGAGG
The DNA here is from genome assembly GCA_963768035.1 of uncultured Chloroflexia bacterium. Classification (GTDB taxonomy): domain Bacteria; phylum Chloroflexota; class Limnocylindria; order Limnocylindrales; family CSP1-4; genus CAIXZV01. The sequence goes on along the minus strand of CAVYGJ010000006.1, from coordinate 258,227 downwards.
CGGGTCGTCGCGGCGCCGAGCCCGCCCTCGTCGTCGGCCGCGCCGGGCGCCGGCGAGAGCGAGCCGTCCGGCGCGAGCAGGAGGAGGAACCCATGCGAGTCGTTCGGCAGCCGGGAGAGCTCCGCGGTCGCCGTCCCGACGATCGACGCGAGATCGGTGTCGCCGCCGATGGCCGCCGCGAGGTCGTAGATCAGCGACAGCTCGCGGTAGCGCTCGAGGGCCTCGTTGGCGAGGCTGCGCTTGTCGCGCTCGCGGGCGGCCGCGTACGCGAGGACCGCGGCGACGCCGCGGGCGGCCCGTCCGCCCTCGACGGTGCCCAGGGTCTCGCCGTCGACGATGACCGGGTGCGTGCCGTCGCCCGCGCCGGCGCCCGTCCGCTCGAGGACGACCGCGCCCTCGGCGTCGCGGATCGTCACGGCGGCGTCCGTCCCCGCGAGGAGCGCGGAGACCATCGGGGCCACGTGGCGGTGGCGGACGATGAGGCGGCGCAGCTCGCTCATGCCTCGCCCAGGACCTCGCGCGCGATCGCGAGCAGCTCGTCCGGGATCGAACGGCTTCGTCAGGTAGCGGTTCGCGCCCGCGGCAAGCCCCTCGTCGCGATCGTGCGCCTGGCCCTTCGCCGTGAGCAGGACGATGTGGACGTCCGCCAGGCCGAGCTCGCCGCGGACGGCGCGTGCGACCTCGAGCCCGTTCCGGCGGGGCATCATCACGTCGAGGAACACGAGGTCCGGCCGCTGCGCCTCGATGGCCGCGAGCGCCTCCTCGCCGTCGGACGCCGTGTACAGCTCCACGCCCTCGTCGCTGAGCTCCTCGAGCGTCTGTTCGATGAGCAGCCTGATGTGCTGCTCGTCGTCGACGATGAGCACGCTCCGCGACATGGAACCTCCGGGTGCGGTGTGGGGCGCTCAACGATGCCCGAACGCGCACCGGGCTGCAAGGCGGGGCCGCGCGATGCGTATGCTGCGGCCATGACCGTCAGCGCGCCCGTCCCGGGCCCGTCACCCGCGCCCCTGCCCGCCCTCCCCGGCGGCCTCGACACGCCGACCCTGGTGGTGTTCGTCGAGCGCGTCCTGGCGAACATCGCGCGGCTCCAGGCCGACCTCGACGCCCGCGGGATCGCGCTCCGGCCCCACGTCAAGACGCACAAGAGCGTCCGCATCGCGCGGATGCAGCTGGACGCGGGCGCGCGCGGGCTGACCGTCGGGACGCTCGGCGAGGCCGAGGTCATGGCGTCCGCGGGCCTGCGCGACCTGTTCCTCGCCTATCCGCTGTGGGCGGAGGGCGCGAAGGCTACGCGGCTGCGCGCGCTCCACGACAACGCCGACCTGCGGGTGGGGATCGAGTCGGTCGCCGCGGCGGAACGGCTGGCGGCGGCGATCGCGGGCTCTCGGCGCCCGCTCCACGTCTCGATCGAGGTGGACTCGGGGCTCCACCGGACCGGTGTCGCGAGCCCCGACGAGGCGGTCACGGTGGCGCGTGCGGCGGCCGCGGCGGGCCTCGTCGTCGACGGGGTGTTCACGCACGGCGGGCACGCCTACCGACCGGGCGCGGCGGGCGCCGTGGCGCTCGACGAGGTCTCGGCGCTCGAGCGGACGGCAAGCGCGCTCGAGGCGGCCGGCTTCGAGGTGATGGTCGTGTCCGCGGGCGCGACGCCGACCCGGACGCTCTCCGCGGCGGGACGCGTCACCGAGATCCGGGCCGGGACGTACGCGCTCGGCGACCGCCAGCAGGTCGCGCTCGGCGCGATGGCGCCCGACGAGCCCGCGGCGGTCGTCGTGTCGACCGTCGTCGCGGCGAAGGTCGGGCGCGCGGTCCTCGACGCCGGCGCCAAGGCGCTGACCAAGGACCTGCCATCGTTCGTGGAGGGCTACGGCGCGATCCCCGCGTGGCCTGGCGCGATCATCGACAAGCTCAACGACTACCACGGGATGGTGTCGCTGCGCGCGTGGCGGCACGCGGCCGCGGATCGGCGAGGTCGTCGGCGTCGTGCCCAACCACATCTGCCCGGTCGTCGACCTCGTCTCGTCGTTCGCGGCGGTCGGCGCCGACGGCCGCGTCGACCACTGGGCCGTCGACGCGCGCGGACGGAGCGGCTGACGGCGCAGCGCCTGCGCGCCGCGTCCTGCATCATCGGCCGATGACGACCAGCAGCCTCCCGCCCGCCCCGCCCCTCCCGCCGCGCGGCGACCTGCGCCGGCGCGTGCTCGCCGGGGAGCGGACGATCGGCGCGTTCATCAACCTCGGCTCGGCGGCCTCCGCGGAGCTGGTGGCGCGGGCGGGCTACGACTGGCTGATCGTCGACCTCGAGCACGGCATGGGATCGATCTCGGACCTCCACGCCCAGCTGCTCGCGATCCAGGGAACGCCGACCGCCGCGGTCGTGCGCGTCCCCTCGGTGGAGCGGCTGCGGATCGACCGCGCGCTCGACCTCGGGGCGGACGGGATCATGCTCCCCCAGGTGGGCTCGGCCGACGACGCCCGCAACGGCGTCTCGTGGCTGCGCTACCCGCCGGGTGGCGTCCGTGGCGTCGCGCTCATGACGCGCGGCGCGGGCTTCGGCGAGCGGTCGCACGCGGAGGTCGCGGCCGTCGTCAACCCGGCCATCCTCGGCGTGTTCCAGGTGGAGTCGCCCGCCGCGGTCGACGCGGCCGACGAGGTCGCGGCCATCGACGGCGTCGACGTCCTGTTCGTCGGCCCCGCCGACCTGTCGCACGCGATGGGCATCCCGGGGCAGATCGAGCATCCCGACTTCCTCGCCCAGCTCGACCGCGTCGTCGCGGCATGCCGGACCCACGGGAAGAGCGCCGGCATCCTGCTCGGTGACGGCGCGGCGGCCGCGGGCGCGCTGGCCCGCGGCTTCTCGTTCATCGGCGTCGGGTCCGAGTTCTCGTTCCTCCGCGCCGGGGCGCTCCAGCAGCTCGCGGACGCCCGCGCCGCGCTCGGCTGACCCCGCGCCCGCCCGGTTCGCGCCGGGCAGGCCAACCGCCCGATCGGGCGCCTGCGCGTACACTGGACCCGTGGCCGAACTCACCGAGCGCGCCGTCGCCGCGCGCGTCCCCGCCCTCGCCGCCCAGCCGCTCATGGCCGTTGGGCGCCGCGAGCCCGTGACCGTCGGACCCGGGACGACCGTCGCCGCCTGCCTCCGCGCGATCCAGCGGACGGGCACCGGCGATTCCGTCTTCGTGACCGATGGCGACGGGCGCCTCGCGGGCGTGCTCACCGAACGCGACATCTTCGGGCGCCTCGTCGGCCCCGACGTCGCCGCCGTGGTGGGCGTCGATGCGCCGGTGGAGGAGTACATGACGACCGAGCCGCGGACGCTCCGCCTGGAGCAGACCGTCGCGGACGCCATCGCGCTCATGCAGTCCGGCCGCTACCGCAACGTCCCGGTGGTGGACGACGACCGGCGCCTCGTCGGCGTGGTGCGCCAGGTGGACATCCTCAAGTTCCTCGCGGAGTCCTTCCCCGAGGAGCTGCTCAACCTCCCACCCAGACCCCATCAGCGCATGGAGCAGGCCGAAGGCGGATGACGACGACAGACGTACGGATCGAGCACGACGTCCAGGAGCTCGATCGGGTCACGATCCGCTTCGCCGGTGATTCCGGCGACGGCATGCAGCTGACCGGCACCCAGTTCACGCGGACGGCCGCCGTCTTCGGCAACGACGTCAGCACGTTCCCCGACTACCCCGCCGAGATCCGCGCCCCCGCGGGCTCGCTGCCGGGCGTGTCCGGGTTCCAGATCAGCTTCTCGGGCTCGGACATCCACACCCCGGGTGACGCGCCGGACGTGCTCGTGGCGATGAACCCGGCGGCGCTCAAGACGAACATCGGCGACCTGCCCGCGGGCGGCGCGCTCATCGTCAACAGCGACGCGTTCACCCAGCAGAACCTCAACAAGGCGGCCTACGCCAGCAACCCGCTCACCGACGGCTCGCTCAAGCACGTCACGGTGTTCGAGGTCCCGATCAGCGGCCTCAACGAGCGCTCGCTCGACGGCCTCGAGATGACGTCGAAGCAGAAGGACCTCACGAAGAACTTCTTCGCGCTGGGCCTGATGTTCTGGCTGTACGAGCGCTCGATGGACCCGACGATCACGTGGATCGGGCAGAAGTTCGGTGCGCGGCCGATCGTCGCCGAGGCGAACACACGGGCCCTCAAGGCGGGCTACGCGTTCGGCGAGACGACCGAGATGTTCCACACGACGTACCGCGTCCCGAAGGCGAAGCTGGACCCCGGCACGTACCGCAACATCACGGGCAACGAGGCCACCGGCCTGGGCTTCCTCACGGCGGCGAAGCTGGCCAACCGGCAGCTGTTCTACGGCTCGTACCCGATCACGCCGGCCTCGGACATCCTCCACCAGCTGTCGGGCTACAAGCACTTCGGGGTCCGGACCTTCCAGGCGGAGGACGAGATCGCGGCCGTCGGCTCGGCGATCGGCGCGGCCTACGGCGGCGCGCTCGCGCTCACCGGCACGTCCGGTCCCGGCGTCGCGCTCAAGCAGGAGGCGATCGGCCTCGCGGTCATGACCGAGCTGCCGCTCGTGATCATCGACGTCCAGCGGGCGGGCCCGTCGACCGGCATGCCGACCAAGGTCGAGCAGTCGGACCTGCTGATGGCCCTCTACGGCCGCAACGGCGAGAGCCCGGTCCCGATCGTCGCGCCCGCGACCCCGGGCGAGTGCTTCTCGTTCGCGATCGAGGCCTCGCGGATCGCGCTCAAGTACATGACCCCCGTGATCTACATGTCCGACGCGTTCGTCGCCAACGGCGCCGAGCCGTGGCAGGTCCCGTCGCTCGAGGACCTGCCCGACATCTCCGTGGACAACGCGGTCAAGGGTGAGGGCACCTTCCTCCCGTACTCCCGCGACCCCGAGACGCTCGGCCGGCCGTGGGCGATCCCAGGCACCCCGGGCCTCGAGCACCGTATCGGCGGCCTCGAGAAGGCCGATGGCCTGGGCAACGTCAGCTACGACGCCGACAACCACCACAAGATGACGCTCCTGCGGGCAGGGAAGGTCGCCGGCATCGCCCGCGACATCCCCGCCGCTCGACGTGTTCGGGCCGGAGCAGGGCGACCTGCTGATCCTCGGCTGGGGCAGCACGTACGGCGTGATCCGGAGCGCCGTGGAGCGCATGCGGGCCCAGGGCCTGTCGGTCGCCCACGCGCACCTCCGCTACCTCAACCCGTTCCCGGCCAACACGGGCGATGTCCTCCGGCGCTACCGGACGGTCCTCGTGCCGGAGCTCAACCTCGGCCAGCTCTCGTTCATCCTCCGGGGCACGTACCTCGTGGACGTCGTGGGCTACAACCGGGTCAAGGGCAAGCCGTTCCGCATCCAGGAGATCGTCGACGAGGCCACCCGCCTCCTCGACGGGCAGGACTGATCGAGATGACTGACCAGGTGACGTCCCCGCTCAACGGCACGCAGCCGGTCCAGCTCACCCGGAAGGACTTCGTGTCCGACCAGGAGGTCCGCTGGTGCCCGGGCTGCGGCGACTACTCGATCCTCGCCCAGACCCAGAAGGTCATGCCGGACTTCGGGGTGCCGAAGGAGAACATCGTGTTCATCTCCGGCATCGGCTGCGCGGGCCGGCTGCCGTACTACATGAACACCTACGGGTTCCACACGATCCACGGCCGCGCGCCGACGATCGCCACGGGGCTCAAGGCATCGCGCCCGGACCTCATGGTCTGGGTCATCACCGGCGACGGCGACGCGCTCTCGATCGGCGGCAACCACCTCCTGCACTCGATGCGCCGGAACGTGGACTTCACGATGCTCATGCACAACAACCGGATCTACGGCCTGACCAAGGGCCAGGCCTCGCCGACGTCGGAGCTGGGCAAGCGGACGAAGTCGACGCCGATGGGCTCCGTCGACCGGCCGATCATGCCGCTCACGGTCGCGCTCGCCGCCGAGGCGACGTTCGTCGCGCGCACGGTCGACACCCACACCGAGCACATCCAGGGCACGCTCGAGAAGGCCGGCCGCCACCGCGGCAGCTCGTTCGTCGAGATCCTCCAGAACTGCAACATCTTCAACGACGGCGCCTGGCGCGACTTCACCGAGCGCGAGGTCCGCGACGACCGGATGCTCGTCCTCGAGCACGGCAAGCCGATGATCTTCGGCAAGGACCGCGAGAAGGGCATCCGCCTGAACGGGCTGCGGCCGGAGGTCGTCACCATCGGCGAGGGCGGCGTCACCGAGGCCGACCTGCTCGTCCACGACGCGCACGCCGAGGACCCGGCCCTGGCGCTCATCCTGTCGCGGATGTTCTGGCCGGAGTTCCCCGTCCCGGTGGGCGTCCTGCGCGACGTCAACAAGCCCACCCACTCGGACCTGATCGACGCCCAGATCCAGCAGGCGATCGAGAAGTCCGGCGAAGGCAACCTCGCCAAGGCGCTCGTCTCCGGCGAGACCTGGACGGTCGAGTAGCCGGAGACCCTCAGATGCGCTGCCCCGTCTGCCACTTCGAGAACTTCGAGGGCGAGGACAACTGCGCCAACTGTGGCGCCGACCTCCGGACCGCCGACATCCCGCAGCCCGCGCTCGAGTTCCACGACACGATCCTCGGCGACCACCTCCACGCGCTCGGCTTCGGCCAGCCGCTGACGGTGGACCCGGGCGTGCCGATCGCCGAGGCGATCCGCCGGATGCACGAGGCGGGCTCGGACTGCCTGCTCGTGTGCGACGCCGGCCGGCTGGTCGGGATCTTCACGGACCGCGACGCCGTGGTGAAGGTCGCCGGCAAGCGGCTCGACGCGTTCGACGTGCGCGACTTCATGACGCCCGACCCGGTCGTGCTCCGGCGCGAGGACACGCTCGCCGTCGCGGTCCACAAGATGGCCGTCGGCGAGTTCCGCCACATCCCGGTCGTCGAGGACGACGGCACCCCGATCGGCGTCGTGGCGGCCGCGGACGTGTTCCGCCACATCGCCGCCGCGCTGGGTTGAGCGAGGAGCGTCCCGCCGCCCCGGCCGGCCCGCGGGTCGTCGTGCTCGCGGATGACCTCATCTGGGCCACGCGCCTGGTCGATGGCGTCCGCCGCGCGGGTGGCGACCCGATCCCGGCGCGAACCCTTGCCGCGCTCGACGCGGGCATCGCCGGCGCGGACGGCGTGCTCGTCGACCTGACGGCGCGCGCGTACGACGGGCTCGATGCGCTCGCGCGCGCGACCGCCGCGGGCGTCCCCTCGATCGCGGTCGGCCAGCACGACGACGTCCCGCTCCGACGGGCGGCGAAGGATGCGGGCGCGTCACGCGTCCACGCGTACCGCGCGCTGTTCGAGCACGGCGACCGGGAGCTCACGACATGGCTGACGGCGCTCCGCGCCGCGAAGGAGGACGAGCGATGAGCGGGATCCCGGCGACGCGCTACGGCGAGCGACTCGCGGCGGCTCGGGGCGAGGCTGCGGCCGCCGGCCTCGACGCGCTGCTCATCGGCGTGGGTGCGGACCTGCGCTATCTCACCGGCTACGAGGCGATGCCGCTCGAGCGGCTCACGATGCTGCTCGTGCCGGCCGCGGACGCGGCGCCGCTCACGCTCATCGCCCCGCGCCTCGAGGCGGCGCCGGCCCGCCTCTGCGCCGCCGCCGCCAGCGGCGCCGTCGAGGTGGTCACCTGGGAGGAGACCGACGACCCGATGCGGCTCGTCGCGACCCGCCTCGGCGACGCGCTCGGACGCGACGCCGCCGACCTGCGCGCGGTCGCCGTGAACGACACGCTCCGGGCGTCGTTCGTGCTGGGCCTCCAGCGCGTCCTGCCCGGCGCGGCGTTCGTGCTCGCGTCGAGCGTCCTGCGCCGGCTCCGGATGACGAAGGACGCGGACGAGGTCGCGCTCCTGCGCGAAGCCGCCCACGCCGCGGACCGCGTGGTCCTCGCGATCGCGGCCGGGCCGCTCGTCGGGCGGACCGAGGCGGACGTCGCGCGCGAGATCAGGGACCGGCTGCTCGCGGAGGGCCACGAGCACGCGGAGTTCTGGATCGTCGCCTCGGGGCCCAACAGCGCGTCGCCGCACCACGACCCCGGCGAGCGGGTCATCCGCGCCGGCGAGCCGATCGTCATCGACATCGGCGGCACGGTGGGCGGCTACGGCTCGGACATCACGCGCACGGTCTGGGTGACCGGTGGCGACGCGGAGAACGGGCCGGACGCCGACTTCCGCCGGCTTGTACGACGTCCTCCAGCGGGCCCAGGCCGAGGCGACGGCAGCGGTGCGACCGGGCGTCGCCTGCGAGGGGATCGACGGCGTCGCGCGCGGGATCATCACCGACGCGGGCTTCGGGCCGAGCTTCTTCCACCGGACGGGGCACGGGATCGGGCTCGAGGGGCACGAGGAGCCGTACGTCGTCGCCGGGAACGCGGAGCCGATGGCCCCGGGCTATGCGTTCAGCGTGGAGCCCGGCATCTACCTCGAGGGCCGCTACGGCGCGCGGATCGAGGACATCGTCGTCTGCGGCGACACCGGGCCGGACACGCTCAACGAGGCGACCCGGGACCTGCTCGTCGTCGCCGGCTGAGCCGATCGGGGCCGCACCTCCCGGACGGTGGTCGCGCTCCCGGGGTATCATCCGGCGATCCCGGTCGCCTGCCCGGCACCGGCATCTTTAGAGCCCTGCACATGACGCACCTTCTCGCGGGAGCCCCCTCCCGCTTCGTCGGCCGATGAGCCGGCGTGGCCGTCACGGCCGACATCCGCAGCCCGCTCCATCGCGCCCCGGCGGCCCCGCTCCCGAGCGGGCGACCGGCGCCGCCGACCCGCGTCCCGGTGAGGCGCGCGCGGTCACGCCGGTCGACACGATCGCCCCTCCCGTCGGCACCGTCGATGCGACCGAGCGCCCGGCCACGCCCGCGCGCGTGCCCGCACCGCAGCCCCAGGCGATGACCCCCGCCGAGCCTCGTCCCGAGCGGCAGCCCGAGGCACGCCCGCCGGAGCCTGTCGCGACGGCAACCGCGGTCGCGGACGCCCGGCCGATGATGGACGCACCGGATGGCCGCCCCACCTGCACCACCGCACAGCTCCGCCGGTTCATCAAGAGCCGGCCGTGGGTCCCGATGCACGAGCTGCGCCGCCGGTTCGCCGTCTGGGGTGGCGACGACGACGTCTCGCCGATGCGCATCGGCGACAAGACGCTGTTCGTCGGCCTGCCCGCCGCCGAGGCCGCCATGATGGCCGAGCTCCTGTCGGGCGGCGACGTGGGCTACGAGCTGTCGCTCGACCCGGTCACGCCGATCATCGTGGGCGTCTACCCGATGCGGCCCGTCCCCCGCTCCTGAGGCCTCCACGGCGCTCCCGAGCGATCTGCTCTACTCTCCGGTGTCGCATCGGCGACACGTTTCGTGTGGTGCGTACTGTCCACATGAGGTAACGCGCCCGACCTTGACACTGGATCGGGCGTCTGACACCTTGATGTGACATTCGACCCACTGGCGCAAGGACCTTCGTACCAGGTCACCGCGGTGGCCGGAGTCGCCACCCATCCCCTCGCCGGGAGCGCTGGCGGAGAAGGGGTATCGGGGACATGGAGGTCACGGTGAACAAGCACTCATTCCGGAAGCTGGCCACGGTGGGAGCCGCCGCAGCGCTCTCGCTGCAGCTCCTGGCGGGCGTCGCAAGCGCGGCAGTCCCGAACGCTCACGTCGCGCGGCTCAGTCGTTCGGTGCGATACGCCGACGACGGCTACGCCGGCTTCACGACGACGTTCGAGCTACACGACAGCAGCACGCTGGCGAAGCTGTACCTCGAGATCGACATCACGGGTGGCGACGTCCGTGTCGAGTCCTTCAGCGCCACGAAGAACGGCGTCGGTCGTCAAGGGCTGCTCCGTCCAGGCGTCGCCGCTCTGATCCGTGAAGTGCGCGTTCAAGACCGTCCGCACCGGCGACAGCTTCGTCATCACGTTCGCGGTCAAGCCGTCCGCGTCCGCGAGCGCGGTCACCGCCGAGCGGCGGCTGGAGCTCGACCGGCTTCGTCCTCGGCGGCAACAACAGCCACGGCGACGCGTGGGACGTCCGGCGAGCAGCGCGACTCGAGAACGACACGCTCACGCACCGTTCGAGCACCGCTGACTTCGCCGCTGGCTTCGGCAACCTGACCCTGAACACGACGCGGCGACTTCAGCCGGCAACCGGCAGTACGCGAAGCTCGCAGAACCTGCCGGCCAACAAGTACGCCAGCGTGAACGACAACTGGGGACCGTCATCAACGGCTTCCGCGGTCATCCTGCTCATCGTCAACGGCGGCGCGCCCGGCCGACGTTCCAGCTCCTCATCACCTACCCCAAGGGCGTCGGCGCTCCGGACTTCTTCACCCACGCTCGGCTGGCTACCCGACGGCCACCTACTACGCGTGCGCCAAGAACGCGCCGAAGGTCGACTGCTTCGACTGGTCGACAAGAAGTCGACGGACCGTCACGCATCTACCTGAGCCACAACGGCAGCATCCGCCGCAGCGGCTAGCCCATCGAGGGAGCTGGCGACTCAGGCGGTCGTCAGCTCTCCGATCAGCTCCTGGACGATCACCATCGCAGATCGATCGCCCTTCAACTCGTAGAGACTCAGGGCCTCCCGCAGGGGAGGCCCTGACGATTCCCGGTGGCCGGCCATCGCGAGGACCCGGCCCAGCTCCGTGAGGGCGTCGGCCTTCAGTCCGACATCCTCGCCCTCGCCCGACAGGGCGACCGCCTGCTGGGCAAGCGCGACGGCCTCCTCGGCCGCGCCCGCGTGGGCGAGCACCTTGGCGCGTGCGGTGCGCCACGAGATCTGCGCCTCCTGGTCGTCCTCGTCCGACAGGCCTTCGGCAACGACCGCGTACTTCTCCGCGTCCTGCCACGAACCGCGCACCGCGAGCACGTTCGCGAGGATCCCGACGATGGTCGCGCGGAAGAACTGCTCCTCGAGCGCCTCGAGTGCCTCGTCGTCACGGCGGAGCATCGCCTCGGCGGCCTCGAGGTCGCCGGCGTGGATCTCGACGCGCGACGCCTCGATCGACGTCGAGTTCGCATCGATCTCGGCCCGGAGCTCGGCGAGGATGGTCCGGACGCGCTGGCACAGCGACCGGGCCTCGTCGAACTGCCCGTCCATCGCCTTGAGCTGCGCGAGCGCACCGAGCACGATCGCCTCGGTCTTCCGGTTGCCCCGGATGCTCTCGAGGAGCTCGTCGCAGCCCTTGATCCCTTCCGACACGGGCGTGGCGCTGCGCACCATGAGGTACGAGGCGGCGGGCGCGACCTGCCCGGCGAGGCGCTCGTTGTCGGCGACGTCGCGCGTAGCTCGACGACGCGGTCCGACGCCACCGTCGCCGCGGCGTACTGGCCGCGCGCCACCTCGCGAAGGACGATCTCGTTCCAGGCGCGCGCCAGGGCGTAGTTGTCCTCGTACGGCTCGAGGATCGCGATGACCTCGCGCGCACGCTCGACCTGCTGCGCGAGGCTCCCGCTGCCGGTGAACTGGTCGTGCATGAGCTCGTTGATCACCATCCGGGCCTTGCGACGCTCATCGCCGATCGTGTCGGCCACCTGGAGGCCCTCGAGGATGACGGCCCGCGCCGCCTCGAGCTCGCCGCGCTGGATGAGGATCTCGCCGAGGTCGAACAGGATGTCGAGACGACGTGGATCGTCGGTCTGGAGCACGGTCGCCGCGCGCTTGAACAGCGACTCGGACGCCGGGAAGTCGCCGCGGTTCATCGCCCGACGGCCGGCGTTGGACAGCTTCTCCGCCGCGCGCTCCGCGATCGCGCGACCCTCTGCGTCGATCGGGCCAAGCTCGGTCCGGTAGCGGTAGGCCTGCTCGAGGTGGTAGCCGTGGATCTCCTCGAACTCGGTGCCGCGGCCACGCTCGGCGTTCTCGCGCTCCGCCCAGGCGACGAACCGCTCGTGCGTCGTCGCACGCGCGCGCTTCAGGAGCGAGCCGTACACCGCGTCCTTGATCATGAGGTTCCGGAAGCGGTAGATCTCGTCGTCGCTCGCGCCGGCGGCGTCCCGGTCGATGAACTGCTTGCGGCTCAGCGCCCGCAGGAGGGACGGCACGAGCGGGCGGAGCGTGTCCGGGACGAGCTCCTCGATCGCCGGCTCGGGAAATGCCAGCCCGATGACGGAGGCCGGCTCCATGATCGCCCGCTCCTCGCGGGTGAGGTCGTCGAGGCGGGCCGCGAGCAGCGCCTGGATCGTGGGCGGCACCGCCGCGCTGGCGAGGTCGCCCGACGCGGTCCACCGGTCGTCGTGGCGATGGACGAGCCCCTTGTCCACCAGCATCGAGACGAGCTGGCTCACGAACAGCGGGTTGCCCTCGGAGCTCGCCACGACCCGATCGGTGACCACCTGCTCCACCGCGCCGCCGAGCAGCACCTCGACGAGCTGCGCGGTGCCCGCCTGGTCGAGCGGCGGCATGGGGACCGTGGTCACGGTCGGCTTGGTGCTCCAGCCGGGTCGCTTCTCGCTGATCGACAGCCGGCCAGTCGCGACGATCAGCACGGCCGACTGCGGGGCCGTCGCATCCAGCAGGTGGTCGACGAGGTCGAGGAAGGTCTCCTCGGCGTTGTGGACGTCCTCGATCAACAGGACGACGGGCCGCTTCGCCGACAGCGCCTCGAGGTACTTGCGGGCGCCCCAGAAGAGCTCCGTGACCGGGAAGCGGGCCGGCGAGAGGCCGACCACGGAGGCGAGGCGGTCGCGGATCTCGCTGCCGGCCGGGATGCCCTCGACGGCCGCGCCGATCTTGTCCACGGCCTCGGCGGGCGTGTCGTCGTCCACGATGCCGGCGGAGGCGCGCACGACCTCGACGAGCGGCCAGAAGGTGATGCCGTCGCCGTACGGCAGGCATCGCCCGCGCAGCGTGGTTGCCGCCGACTCGACCTCCTGCCGAAAGCTCTCGGCGAGGTAGGACTTGCCGACGCCGGCCTCGCCGACGATCGTCGTCAGGCGCGCACCACCGCGGCTGACGACCTCGCGGAGGCCGGCCCGAAGCTGGTCGAGCTGGACGTCTCGGCCGACGAGCGGCGCGTCCGCGGTCGAGTGCCGGATCTCCAGCTCGGTTGCGTCGCGAACGCCGAGCAGCTTGAACGCCGGCACGCGCTCGGCCTTGCCCTTGAGCTCGAGGGGCTCCACCTCCTCGACCTCGACGTGCGCGCGGACGAGGTCGTACGTCACCTCGCCGATGAGGACCTCGTTCGCGGGCGCGGCCTGCTCGAGGCGGGCGGCGACGTTGACGGCGTCGCCGGTCGCGAGCCGCTGCTCGGCGTTGGGGTCGCTGTTCGCGACGACCTCGCCGGTGTTGACGCCGGTCCGCGCGGCGATCTCGACGCCGTAGAACGCGAGCAGGTCCTTGTTGAGCTCGTTCATGGCGACGGTCATCCCGTATGCCGCCCGGACCGCGCGGAGCGCGTCGTCCTCGTGCGCCCGCGGGAGCCCGAAGACCGCCATGATCGCGTCGCCGATGTACTTCTCGATCTTCCCGCCGTGGCGCGTGATCTCCGCCGCCATCGAGGTGAAGTAGCGCTCCTTGACCTCGTTGATCGCCTCGGCGTCGATCTTCTCGGTCAGGGCGGTGCTGCCCTTGAGGTCCGAGAAGATGATCGTGACGATCTTGCGGACCTCGGACGAGGGGAGCGGGGCCACGGACCGCGGGGCAGCCTCCACGGGCGTGTCGAAGCCCGGGAATGCGGCCGAGCCACCGCTCGGCCGGCGTCGGGAGGCACCGGCGGCGCGCCGCCGGACCAGGCGGGCTGCGGGTGGGCGTTGCCCGTCGGCGGCTGGACCTGCGTGCGAGCGGGCGTGACGCCGTAGCCGCCGTCCAGCATCGCGTCGTCCTCCGAGGGGGGACGGGGCGCGGGGTGTGCCGGAGGCGGTGCGGGTGGCGCGTCACCGCCGATGTCGGCGCTGGCGGCTGGCGCTGGCGTCCGCCCGGCGTCCGCGGGTCGGAACGGGACCGGGGCGGGATCGACGGCCGGTGCCTGCTCGGGCGCGGCTGGGACGGGGGTCGTGGCGTCGGGTGCCTCGGCCGCCGTGGACGCCTCGGTCGACGGGTCGTCGGGCGTCGGCTCGGCTGGCCGCGGCTGGTCGTCCGCTGGCGGCGTCGGGGCGACGGGCGGCTGGCCGCCGAGCCCGGGCGGGGCGTACGGGTCGTACTGCGGCTGCGCCGGCCCGGGCTGCGGGGGATACCCGCCCTGCGGCGGATACCCGGGCTTGCGGGCGGATACCCGGGCTGTTGCGGGTAGCCCGGCTGCTGATACCCCTGGGGCGGATACGGCTGCGGGTACCCGGGAGGCGGCTGCTGGGGGGCGTACGGCGCGCCCTGGGGCGGGTAGCCGTACGGAGGAGGCATGCCGGGCTGGCCGTATCCCTGGGGCGGATACGGCTGCGGATACCCCGGCGGCGGGTACGCCGGCTGGGGATACCCCGGCGGCGGATATGCACCTGGTCCGTACCCGGGAGGCGGCGGATACGCGCCCGGCGGATACGCCGGGCTGGGGCGGATACCCCTGGGGCGGATACCCCGGAGGGCCGTACGCCCACGGCGGCGGCGCCCAGGGGGCCCAGCGATACGCCCACGCCCACGGCGGCACCTGCCCGCCCGGCGTCATCGCGTGGCCCGCGGGATCGGCCGCCAGGGTCGTGCGCCGAGCCGTCGAGCGGCGTCGCGCAGAACCCGCAGAACCGGAACCCGGCCGGGTTCTCGGCCCCGCACGTCGGACACGGGATGGACGACACGACCGGCAGGAGCAGCGACGTCCCGCAGAACCCGCACATCCTGAACTTGGCGGGGTTCTCCTCGCCGCAGGCAGGGCAGTGCACGACGTCCATCGCAGAGGAGTCTACGAGTCAGGCCCCCTTGACACCACGCTCGCCCGCCCGACGGGCCGCAACGCCCCCACGGCCCGCGTCAGGCCTCGCCGTACGCCTTGGGCAGCGCCTCGACCGTCGGGGCCTTCGTGCGCAGGTCGCGGAGGGCGCCCTGGTCCATCGACGTGAGCCGCGGCAGGTCGGGCTGGTTGGTCCGCAGCAGGCGCTCCGTGAGCGTCGAGAGCAGCAGCTTGTTGACCTCGGGGACCTCCATGACGGCGCGCAGCGCGTCCGCCGGGACCTCCATGAGGGTCGACGGGCGGGTCACGACCACGTCCGCAGTGCGCGTGCTCCCGGTCAGCGCGCCGATCTCCCCGAAGAAGTCGCCCGCGCTCATCGTCGACAGGCCCCTGTACGTGCCGTCGGACTCCGGGATCCCGGCCGCGGCCTCGCCTTCGAGGATGAAGTACGCGGATGTCGCCGGGTCACCCTGGGCGATGACCCGCGAGCCCTCGGGCACGTCGCGCACGGTCGCGTGCGGCGAGGAACGCCGACCGCTGCGTGGCGCTGAGCCGCGTGAACGTCGCGAGCCGGCCGACCAGCAGCTCGAAGTCCCCGACCGTCGCGGGCCGAGCGAGCGGGCCTGCGGCAACCGTCCCGGCGGCCCTCGCCGCGCGCAGGGCAGCGACGCCACGCCGCCACTCGGCCGCCGGTCGCCCGATGCCCGGGACGAACAGCGCGACGACGCCGACGACGCACAGGATCAGCGAGGCCGCGATGATCAGGATCCGCACGTCGACGATGTCGGCCAGCCCGGCGCCGGCCATGCCCGCGAGGAAGATCACGTCGCGCATGACGAAGTTCGCGGAGAACACGCGGCCCCGCAGCTCGCGCGGCGTGTTGCGCTGGAGCAGCGTCTGCCGGGCGACCGCCGAGGGCGAGTTGAAGAACCCCGACAGCATCACCCAGATGACCGCGATCGTGATCGTGGGGGAGAGCCCGTAGAACACGCCGCAGATGCCCATGCCGAGCGTGCCGACGAACACCCACAGGCCCGTCTGGAGCCGGCCCGCGTACTTCGCCATGAACAGGGACCCGACCACGAACCCGACGGACGTCAGGCCCTCCTGGAGCCCGTACTCGAACTCGGTCGCGCCCAGCTCCTTGATCGCCATCGGCAGGAGCAGGACGTTCCACAGGCCGAACGAGAAGAACACCGGCGCACCGAGCAGGAACAGCCGCCGCAGCATCGGGGTGTCGACGATCGCGCGGATGCCCAGGGTGAGGTTCCGGACGACGACGCCGACCGAGGTGTCCTCGTCGGCGCCTGCCGGCTTGGAGCGGACCTGCAGCAGGAAGATGCAGAAGGCCGAGACGACGAACGTCAGCGAGTCGATCCAGAACGCCCAGCGGATGTCGAACGCCGACGCGAGCAGGCCCGCCATCGCGAAGCCGATGGCCGTGGACCCGAACGAAGCGATCTGGAGGAACGCGTTGGCCGCGGTCAGCTCGTCGTCCGTTGCGATCTCGGGGATGAGCGCCTCGTAGGCCGGGTCGAAGAACTGCTTGATGCCGGCGTTGACGAGGATCGCGACGAACAGCAGCGCGGTGTCCACGCCGATGAGGAACGGGATCAGCGCCACCACGACGGCCTGGCCGAGGTTGGACGCGATCATCACGGACCGCCGGTCGTAGCGGTCCACGAAGACGCCGGCGATGAGCCCGACGATGAGCGACGGGATCGCGGTCGCCATGAGCGTCACGCCGACGAGGAACGCCGAGCCGGTCTGCTCGTAGACGTAGATCCCGGCGGCGAGGTCGGTGAGCGAGGAGCCGGCGGTCGACACCAGCTGGGCGAACCACATCAGCACGAAGTCGCGCTTGCGGAACACCGCCGTCGACGAGACGCTGGCCGCGGCCTGTGCCTGGCTCAAGGATCCTCCTGGTGGGCGCCTGCAGAGACTCGGGCGAGTGTACGGTCCGACCCGGGTAGCATTCGTGTCCATTGCGCGACAGGGAGGTGCGGTGATCGACGAGGACTTCGCCCGTGAGGCGCTGGAAGGATGCGTGCTGTTCCAGCACGTGGACGTTCAGGGCCTCGACGCCTGCCTCGCCTGTCTCCGCCTGCGACGCTTCAAGCGCGACGAGACCGTGTTCCACCAGGGCGACCCCGGGGACGCGCTGTACATCGTGGCGTCGGGCCGGGTGAAGGTCGTCCTGCCGTCGCCCGACGCGAGCGAGGGCGCCATCCTCGCCACCCTCGCACGCGGCCAGTTCTTCGGGGAGCTGGCGATGCTCGACGGGCAGCCCCACTCCGCGGACGTGGTCGCGATCGAGCCGACCGAGACGCTCGTCCTCGGACGCGTGGACTTCGAGCGCCTGTTCGAGAGCGAGCCGTCGATCCGGCGCTCGCTCGTGCTCGCCCTGGCCCGCGAGCTGCGCCGGCTCACCGACCACGTCGAGGCGCTCCACTTCCTCGACCTGCCACAGCGCCTCGCACAGCGGATCGCCGAGATCGCCCTGGCCTCGCCCGACGCCCGGCCCGGGACCGAGGTCCGGCTCGACTGGCCGTACACCCAGGCGGAGCTCGCCGGCATGGTCGGCGGCTCGCGCGAGTCCGTGAACCGGCTGCTCGCCGACTTCGTCGGCCGCGGCCTGATCCGCTTCGAGCGCGACATCCTCGTCGTCCCGGACGCCGGGCGGCTCACCCAGGAGGCACGCCGGTGACCGATCCCCACGACGGGCCTGCCGTCATCACCGCCCTCGAGGCGATCGCCGCCCGCGCGGCCGTCGCCGCGCGCCTCGAGCCCCAGAGCGGCCAGGCGCTCCTGCGCTCGATCACCGAGGCCGCCGTGCTCGTGTTCGGCGCCGAGGCCGCGTCCATCGCGCTCCACGAGCCGGACACGGACCAGCTCGTCATCCGGGTGGCGGCGGGCCGACAGGGTGCGGGCGCCGTCGGGCTCGCCTTCGCCGCGAGCACCGGGATCGCGGGCTACGTGTTCACGACCGGGCAGCCGCTCGCGGTCACCGACGTGACGGCGGACCCGCGGTTCGACCGCGCGCGGGCGGAGACCACCGGCTACGTCCCCGGGGCCATCCTCGCGGTCCCGGTCCTCGACGACAGCGGCAGCATCGGCGTGCTCGAGGTCCTCGACGGGCAGGCCGAGGGGTCGAACACGCTGCGCGACCTCGACCTCGCGTCGGTGTTCGCGCGCCAGGCGGCGGTCACGATCAAGGCCGGCAGGGTCGAGCGGGACACGGCCGAGCTCCTGCGCCAGACGCTGTCCCGCCTCTCCGCGGACCCCGACGCGGATGCCGCGGCCATCGAGGCGGCGGTCGGCGAGATCGCGCGCCACCTGGACGACGAGGGCGGCGGGCGCCTGTGGGCCCTGGCCGACGCGGTTGCGCGCGCACGGCACGCATCCCCGGACCAGCTGGGCCTGGTCGAGGAGATCCTCGAGGCGCTCGCGCGGCGGTCCGCACGTCCGGCCCCCCGCTCGTTCCGCCGGTGAGCCTCGACCTTCCGGCCTGGAGCGAGCCGTTCGCCGAGGGCAACCGGGAGTCGCTCCACCACGAGGGCCCCTGGGGCCGCATCGACCGCGGCTGGGCGTTCGGGGACTCGAGCGGCCGCGGCCTGCGCGTCGCGATCGTCGACTCGGGCGTCGAGCGCGACCACCCGGCGGTCGGCGGCCGCCTCGTCGAGAGCGTCGCGGTCGAGCGGGTCGGCGACGACTGGGAGGTCGTCCCCACCCAGCCGATGGACGTGGTGGGCCACGGCACCGCGTGCGCGGGCATCATCCACGCCCTCGCGCCGGAGGCGGAGATCGTGTCCGTCCGCGTCCTCGGGCCGGACAACCGGGGCAACGGCGGGGCGTTCGCGACCGGCCTGTGGTGGACGATCGAGCAGTCCGGTGCGTCCGTCGCGAACCTGTCGCTCTCGTCGCGCAGCGACGCGTTCTTCGGTCCGCTCCACGAGCTCGCCGACGAGGCCTACTTCCGGAACGTCCTGCTGGTCGCCGCCGCGAACAACGTCTCGGTCGCCAGCTACCCGTCGCTCTACGCGGCGGTGGTGTCGGTGGCAGCGCACGACCTGCCGAGCCCCGACGCGTGGTTCTACAACCCGGCACCCCCGGTCGAGTTCGGCGCGTACGGGCTCAACGTCGATGTCGCCTGGCGGGGCGGCACGCGGATGGTCGTGACGGGCAACAGCTTCGCCGCCCCGCACATCGCGGGGTACGCCACCCGGATCCGCGCGGCACATCCGGGCATCACGCCGTTCGAGACCAAGGCGCTCCTGGCCGCTACGGCGGACAACGCGGGGTAACGAAACGGCCGGCCCGAGGGCCGGCCGCTGGAGGAGCTAGTGGGCCGGGGCGCGATGCCCCGAGGTGCTAGCGGTCGCCGTTCGGGTTCTCGCCCGGGGCGCGCTTCGCGAAGCCATGACCCTCGACGTCGTCGTCGCCTTCGATGCCCGGGAAGAGCTTCTTGTTGTTGAAGCCATCGGGGCTGCCGTCGAGGTTCGGGATGTTCCCGCCGGGACCCTTGCGGTGGCCCTCGGTGTCGGACCCATCGACGTTCGGGATGTGTCCGCCGGGACCCCGGTAGCCATCCGCGCTGCCGTCGACGTTCGGGATGTTCCCGCCGGGACCCTTGCGGTGGCCCTCGGTGTCGTCGCCGTCGACGCCCGGGAAGAGCTTCTTGTTGTTGAAGTCGTCCGGACCGCCTTCGCTGCCGTCGGCGTTCGGGATGTTCCCGCCGGGACCCTTGCGGTGACCCTCGGTGTCGGTGCCGTCGAGCGTCGGGATGTGTCCGCCGGGACCCCGGTTGCCCTCGGGG
Source organism: uncultured Chloroflexia bacterium (assembly GCA_963768035.1). Classification (GTDB taxonomy): domain Bacteria; phylum Chloroflexota; class Limnocylindria; order Limnocylindrales; family CSP1-4; genus CAIXZV01. The sequence goes on along the minus strand of CAVYGJ010000006.1, from coordinate 238,608 downwards.
CTGCCGTCGCCGCCGTCCGCGCTCGGCGGCATCGGCGTGATGTGCTTGTTTGTCATGTGACCCTCCACGTCGTTCGTGTCGATGTAGTCCCCGCCGGTTCCAGGCAGGCTCTCACCGAACAGCTGGCTTGTGCCCTTGTCGTCAGCCATTTCGGCCTCCCTGTCGATCCTTCGGGGGTGTGAGCGAAGGACCTGTGTGTGCGTTCGTCGTCTGACGTGCTCGAACTGTAAACGTCCTGTCCAGCCGTTCGTGATGTCGAGTCGCACTTGGCGGGTGTCGCCTCCGCGACAGGCTCAGCCGATCTCGACGCCCTCGAGCCGGAGGAGTGCCCGCTTCAGCTCGAGGGCAGCCTCGACGCCACCCCAGGCCGCCGCCCCGTAGCCGCCGATCGACCCGTCGCCGGCGATCACGCGGTGGCACGGCACGAGCAGTCCGACGGGGTTGCGGGAGACCGCGCCGCCGACGGCGCGCGCGGCGCGTGGACGCCCGATGCGCCGGGCGACCTCCCCGTAGCTCGCGGTCTCGCCCCGCGCAATCGTGCGGACCCCGTCGAGGACGAGCCGGTCCCAGTCGGACCGGTCGGCGATGTCGATCGGCACGGCGCCGAGGTCGACCGACTCGCCGTCGAGCGCCGAGGCGAGCGCATCCCGGGCCGCGACGGCGATCTCGCGCGCCGGACCGTCGGTCGCGGCGTCGAGCGGCGACCGTCTCGCCGAGGCGCCGGCGCGCGAGCCCGGCCCGGAATCCCTCCTCGGTACCGAGCAGCTCGGCCGCGACGACGCCGTTCGGACCCGCGGCAATATGCAGCGGTCCCCAGTCGGTCGCGACGCTCGTGAGCACGATTGACGTGAATATTCTCGTCATTATGCAGTCATTGCATGTTCTGCTTGCAATCCATCCACTGGTGCGGCACACTGCGCGAGCAATGTCGAACCCGTATCTCGTGACCGCCGACGCCAAGAAGAAGCCGTGGCGGCCCTGCCGGAAGGCCTGGGCCCTGGGGCTCTGACGGCGCGCGAGCGACGACCCATGGAGCCTCCGGGACTGGAGGCGCCGAGGGGCCGCGGACACCACTGATGGTGCCGCGGCCTTTGTGATTCTTCGGACCTCCGGAACCCGCGGCTCGTACCGCGAAAGGACGTCCGAATCATGCACCTCCTCGTCTACGGACCGGGCCGCCTCGGCACGGCGATCGTCGGCGCCGCCACGGCGGCCGGCTGGCCGCGCCGTCCGTCGTCGGTCGTCCCGTCGACGGCGTCCACCGCCCGGCTCCGACCGTCGACGTCGTCGTGGACGCGTCGCGCGGCGACGCGGTCGTCGAGAACCTCGAGCACGCGATCGAGGCCGGGAACCGACGGTTCGTCCTCGCGACGACGGGCTGGGACGGCGACACGGCGCGCGTCCGTGACCGCCTCCTCCGGGCCGGCGCCGCCGCGGTCGTCGCCCCGAACCTCTCGCTCGGCGCCGCGCTGTTCCTGCGCCTCACGGAGACCGCCGCTGCCTGGTACGCGGCCGCCGGCGCGTTCGAGCCGTCCATCGTGGAGTGGCACCGCGCAGGCAAGGCCGACCGGCCGTCGGGCACCGCCCGCGCGATCGCCCGCCGGGTCGTCGCCGCCGATCCCCGGTGGGCCGGACCCGACACCCCCGCCGACGACCTGGGCACCCGGCCGCGCCTCGAGGTGTTCGGCGTCCGCGCGGGCGCCGCACCCGGTACGCACCTCGTGACCTTCGACGGGCCCGGGCGAGTCGGTCGAGCTCCGCCTCACGGCCCGCGACCGGACCGCGTACGCGGACGGCGCGCTCGCCGCGGCCCGATGGCTGGTCGCGGAGCCGCGCGAGCCCGGGCTCCACCCGTTCGACGCGGTCGTCGACGCGCTGCTCGTCGCCGACCGTCCCGTCCCCGTCCTCGCCTGACCCCGCACCCACTGACCGAAGGAGAACCGCCATGGCCCGCATCACCCGCTCCGCCACCGCCCGCACGCCGCGCCTCCGCGGCGCGTTCACCGCCCTCGTCACGCCGTTCACCGCCGACGGCGCCATCGACGAGGCGGCCTATCGCCGGCTCGTCGCCTGGCAGGTCCTCGCCGGGATCGACGGGCTCGTTCCCGTCGGGACCACGGGCGAGGCGCCCACCCTGTCCGCCGCCGAGCGTGACCGGCTCATCGAGATCGCGGTGACCACCGTCGCCGAGCGCCCGTCGCGGACGCGCATCCCGGTCATCGCGGGCACCGGCAGCAACGACACCCGTGCCTCGATCGAGGCGACCCGACGCGCCGCGGCCCTCGGCGCGGACGCGGCGCTGATCGTGACGCCCTACTACAACCGCCCCGACCAGCGGATGCTCGACGCCCACTTCCGGGCGATCGCCGACGAGGGCGACCTGCCGATCGTCGTCTACAACGTGCCCAGCCGCACGGGCTCGAACGTCGAGGCGGACACGTTCCTCCGGCTCGCGGAGCACCCGCGCGTGGTCGCGGTCAAGGAGGCGAGCGGCAACATCGAGCAGCTCGCCGTGATCTGTCGCGACCGGCCGCGCGACGTGGCCGTGCTCGCGGGGGACGACGCGGCGACGCTCGCGGTCCTCGCCATGGGCGGTGACGGCGTCGTGTCCGTGGCGAGCAACGAGATCCCCGCGGAGATGAGCGCGCTCGTCGCGGCCTGGCACGCGGGCGACGCCGATGGCGCCCGGCGCATCCACGACCGCTGGCTGCCGCTGTTCCGGGCGAACTTCCAGGGCGCCCCGAACCCCGTCCCGGCGAAGGCCGCGCTGCTCGCGATGGGCCTCATCGAGCGCGACGACACCCGTGCCCCGCTGCTGCCGCTCGACGATGCGCCCCGGGCGCGGCTCACCGCGCTGCTGCGCACGCTCGGCCTCGTGGACGCGGGCGGTCGCGTCGTCGAGCCCGCCGCGACGGCCGCCGCATGACCGGCGCCGTCGACGTCGCGTCCGGCCTGTCCATCCTCGACGAGCTCGACGCAGGGACTCGCCGGGCCGCCGCGCCGGACCCGTCCGTCCCGGGCGGCTGGCGCACCGACCCCGAGGTCAAGGCGGCCATCCTCCACTGCTTCCGCGACCGGGCCACCGAGACCTGGGACCTCGGCGGCGTCCTCCGCTTCCGCGACCGTGTCGGCCTCCCGCCCAAGTCGCTCCTCGACGGGCGGGAGGCGGGCGCGGCCCTGGACGCAGGCCGGCCGTGGCGGATCGTCCCCGGCGGGACGTCCGTGCGGGCAGGGGTCTACCTGGGCCCGGGCGTCGTCGTGATGCCGCCCTCGTTCGTGAACGTCGGGGCGTGGATCGGGGAGGACACGATGATCGACAGCCACGTGCTCGTCGGCTCGTGTGCGCAGGTCGGCGCCCGCGTCCACCTCTCGGCGGGCGTGACCCTCGGCGGCGTCCTCGAGCCCGCCGGCGCCCGGCCGGTGATCGTGGAGGACGACGCCTTCGTCGGGGCCGGCTCGTCGCTCCTCGAGGGCGTGCTCGTCGGGGCGGGCGCCGTGATCGGCGCCGGCGTCGTGCTCACGGGGACCTCCCGGCTCTACGATCTCGTCCGTGGACGGGTGCTGACCGGCTCGCCCGACGCGCCGCTCGCGGTCCCGCCCGGGGCCGTCGTGGTGCCCGGGTCGCGGTCGCTCGGCGGCGAGTTCGCGCGCGAGCACGGGCTCTCCGCCTCCGTCGCGCTGCTGGTCAAGGACCGCGACGCCGGGACCGACGCCCGGCTCGCCCTGGAGGACGCCCTGCGATGACGACGACGGCGACCCGCACCGGGATCCTCCGCGACGGCCTGCTCGGCGGCGCGGACCCGGAGGCGCTCGCCACGCGGTTCGGGACGCCCTACTACGCCTACGACCTCGACGTGGTCACGGCCCAGGTCGAGGCCCTGCGGGCGGTGCTGCCGGCCCCGTTCGACCTCGCGTTTGCGGTCAAGGCGAACCCGCTGCTCGCGGTCCTCGGCCATCTCGCCGGGCTGGGCGTCGGCGCGGACGTCGCGTCGGGCGGCGAGCTGCGGCACGTCCTGCGCGCCGGGTTCGACGCGAGCCGTGTCGTGTTCACGGGCCCCGGCAAGCGGGACGAGGAGCTGGCCGCGGCGGTCGACGGCGGCGTCCGGGTCGTCACGGTGGAGTCGCGCGGCGAGCTCGAGCGGCTCTCGGCGATCGCCGCCGCCCGCGGGCGGCGCCAGGCGGTCCTGCTGCGACTGTCGATGTCGGGCGCGCGGCGGGAGGAACGGGTCCGGATCATCGGCGACGACGGCGCGGGCAAGTTCGGGATGGACCTCGACGACCTCCGCGCGGCGGCCGCGGACGCCGTCGCATCGCCACACCTCGAGCCGCTCGGCATCCACGCCTTCGGGGCCTCCAACGTGCTCGATGCGGAGGTGCTCGCGGCGCACGTCGAGGCGACCGTCGCAACCGCGGCGGCCGTCGCCCGCGAGGCAGGGTTCCCGCTCCGGCTCGTCGACGCCGGCGGCGGGCTCGGGATCCCGTACGCGGACGATGAGGCGGGTCTCGACCTCGAGGCGCTGGGCGAGCGACTCGCGACGATCGCCGGACGGATGGCCGCGGATCCGGCGACCGCCGACGCGCGCGTCGTGATCGAGCCCGGCCGGTTCCTCGTCGGCGCGTCGGGGGCGTACGTCGCGCGGGTGGTCGAGCGCAAGACGGTCGACGGCTCCGAGGTCGCGATCCTGGACGGCGGGATCCACCACGTGCTGCGGCCGACGCTCGTGGGCCAGGCACACCGGGTCGTGGCGCTCACCGGCGCCGCCGCCGGACCCGCACCGGAGGACACCCGCCCCGTCACCGTCGCGGGGCCGCTGTGCACCGGCCTCGACATCGTTGCCCGGGCGGCGCCCCTGGGCGGCCTGGCGAGGGGCGATCTCGTGGCCGTGCTCGACGTCGGCGCGTACGGCGCGACGGAGGCGATGCCGCTGTTCCTGTCGCACGCGATGCCGGCCGAGGTGGTCCTCCGCGGCGGCGTGCCGAGGCTCGCCCGGCCACGGATCGAGCCCGAGACCTGGCTCGACTGGCAGCTCGACGTCGCCGACGAGTGACGCCGAGCCGGATCGTCGCACCGTCGCTCGCTGAGCTCATCGCCCGGGCGAGCGGGCTCGCGACCCCCGGCGAGCGGCGGATCCTCGGCATCGCGGGCCCGCCCGGCGCGGGCAAGTCGACGCTTGCGCTCGCCGTGTGCGAGGCGCTCGCGGGCCGTGCGGTGCTCGTCCCGATGGACGGCTTCCACCGCTCGAACGAGGAGCTCGTCACCCTCGGCCTCCGCGACCGCAAGGGTGCGCCCGAGACCTTCGACGCGGACGGGTTCGTCGCGCTCCTCGCCGCCGTCCACGCGGGGGACGCGGTCCGCGCTCCCGCCTTCGACCGCGACCTCGACAGCGCGATCCCGGATGCGATCCTCGTCCGGGACGACGTCCCGCTCGTCGTCGTGGAAGGCAACTACCTGCTGCTCGACGACGGCCCGTGGGTCGCGGTGCGCGCCCTGCTGCACGAGGCGTGGTACCTCACTGGGGACGACACCCGGGTCGAGCGGCTCATCGCGCGCCACGTCGCCCACGGGCGGACGGAGGAGGCCGCCCGGGAATGGGTGCTCCGGAGCGACGAGGCCAACGCCCGCGTGATCGAGCCGACGGCGACCCGCGCGGACCTCGTGGTCGCTGGGATTGCCGGTCCGGTAGGCCGGGGCGACGCCGCTTGCTATACTCCCCCCTAGTATGGCTGACCTGCCCGAAACCCAACCCATCGAGATCATCCTGCCCATCGAGGGCATGACCTGCGCATCGTGCGTCAACCGCATCGAGCGGTTCCTCAAGAAGACGCCCGGGGTCGCGGACGCGGCCGTCAACCTCGCGACCGAGAAGGCGACCGTGCTCGTGGATCCGTCGGCGGCGGGCCGGGACGAGCTCGTGCGCGCCGTCGAGGCGGCGGGCTACGAGGTCAGGGCCGAGGTCACGCGCACGGACGCCGAGGCGGCGGCCGTGTTCGACGCGGAGCTCGGCGTCGAGGACGCGGAGCGCGAGCGGGCGCAGCGCGAGACGCTCGTCCAGGCCCTCGTCTCCATCGGCGCCGCGGTCGTGTTCATGGTCCTCATGTTCACGCCCCAGACGCGGATCGCGATGGAGGACCTCAACAAGCTCATCCTGCTGCCGGCGACGTTCATCCAGTTCTGGGCCGGCGGGCGGTTCTACCGCGCCGCCTGGCGCGCAGCCAGGCACGGCGGCATGACGATGGACACGCTGGTGGCGATCGGCACGACCGCGGCCTGGGCGTACTCGGTGTTCGTGACCCTGTGGCCGGAGATCGTCCACGAGGCGGGCCTCCACCCCGAGACGTACTTCGACAGCGCCACGATCATCATCGGGCTCATCCTCCTCGGGCGGTGGCTCGAGGCTCGAGCGAAGGGCCGCACGACGGGGGCCATCCGGCGCCTCGTCGGCCTCCAGGCGACGACCGCCCGGCGTCTCCGCGGCGGCGTCGAGGAGGACGTGGAGCTTGCGATCGTCGTCGCCGGGCGATCTCCTCCGCGTCCGGCCGGGCGACAAGGTCCCGGTGGACGGCGTGATCGTCGAGGGCTCCTCCGCGGTCGACGAGTCGATGCTCACCGGCGAGCCGATCCCGGCGACGAAGCGCGTCGGCGACGAGGTCATCGGCGCGACCCTCAACACCACCGGCTCGTTCGTCATGCGCGCCACGCGGGTCGGTCGTGACACGGCCCTGGCCCGGATCGTGGACCTCGTGCAGCGGGCGCAGGGCTCGAAGGCCCCGATCCAGCGCATGGCGGACCGCATCTCCGAGATCTTCGTCCCGGCGGTCATCGTCGTCGCCGCGCTGACCTTCGTCGCGTGGTTCCTGTTCGGCCCGGAGCCGCGCGTGACCCTCGCGCTGACCGCGTTCATCGGGGTCGTGATCATCGCCTGCCCGTGCGCGATGGGGCTCGCGACGCCGACCGCGATCATGGTCGGCACCGGCAAGGGCGCCGAGGCGGGGATCCTCGTCCGGGGCGGCGAGGCCCTCGAGGCCGCGGGCAAGATCGACACCGTCGTCTTCGACAAGACCGGGACGCTGACCCTCGGGCGGCCCGTGGTGACGGCGATCCTCGTGGCGCCCGGCGTCGACGAGGCGCGCGTGATCGACCTCGCGGCATCGCTGGAGCAGGGCTCCGAGCACCCGCTGGGCGAGGCGATCGTCCGCCGTGCCCGCGAGCAGGAGCTGGGCTTCGGCAAGGCGACGGGCTTCGAGGCGATCGTCGGACGCGGCGTCCGGGGCACGCTCGACGGCGTCGCCCTGGTCGTCGGCAGCAGGCGGCTCATGGACGAGGAGGGGATCGCGCTCGACGGGTTCGGCGAGGCGGCGTCGCTCGCCGAGTCGAACGGCGCGACGCTCGTCTACGTGACCGCGGACGGCGTGGCCGTGGGCGCGATCGCGATCGCGGACCCGGTCAAGGCGGAATCGGCCGAGGCGGTCCGTGCGCTCCACGCGGACGGGCTCGACGTCTGGCTGCTCACCGGCGACGCTCGGGCGACCGCGGAGGCCGTTGCCCGCCAGGTCGGCATCCCGGCCGACCGGGTCGTCGCGGAGGTGCTCCCGGGCGACAAGGACGCAACGATCGAGCGCCTGCAGGCCGAGGGTCGCAGGGTCGCGATGGTCGGCGACGGCATCAACGACGCGCCGGCGCTGGCCCGGGCCGACCTCGGCGTGGCCATCGGCACGGGCGCGGACGTCGCCATCGAGGCCTCGGACGTGACGCTCGTGGGCGGTGACCCGCGGCTCGTGCTGTCCGCGATCGCGCTCTCGCGCGCGACGGTCCGCGTCATCCGCCAGAACCTGTTCTGGGCGTTCGCCTACAACGTGCTGCTCATCCCGGTGGCGATGGGCGTCCTGTACCCGGCGTTCGGGATCTCGCTCAGCCCGGCGATCGCGGCGGCCGCGATGGCGCTGTCCAGCGTCAGCGTCGTCGCGAACTCGCTCCGGCTGCGGTCGGTGGACGTCCGACCGGGTCACGTCGCGGCGCTGCGCCGGGGACCGATCGGGCTGCTCCGCGACGGGGCGTTCCTCGTCGTGGTCGCGCTCCTGGGCCTGGCGCTCGCGGGCGGCGTCCTCGCCGCGGACCGCGCCGTGACCGCGGCCCTGCCGCAGCTCGACATCACGGCCCGCGACGTCCGCTTCGAGCCGGCCGACGTCACGATCCGTACGGGCGAGTGGACGGCGCTCGAGTTCACGAACGAGGACGCGGTGACCCATGACTGGATGGTCGAGGGCATCCCCAACCTCGACGTCGTCGCCCGGCCCGGCCAGACCGCGACCCTCAGGTTCGTGCTCGACACGCCGGGGACCTACCCGATCCTGTGCTCGTTCCCGGGGCACGCGGAGGCGGGCATGACGGGCACGCTGACGGTCCTCCCCGGGGACTGAGCCCCGCCTACACTCGGCCCATGCACGCCCGCGTCGACGTCCCCGCCGATCCCCGCGACCTCGAGGGCGCCTTCCCGCACCGCTATGTCGTCGACGTCCGGTTCGGCGACACCGACGCCATGGGCCATGCCAACAACTCGCGCTTCCTGACCTACTGCGAGTCCGCCCGGATCGCGTACTGGGAGGCCGCGACCGGCGAGCCGATCGCGCTCGTCACCCACGGGGCGCAGGAGTCGCTGATCCTCGCCGACATCCGGGTCTCGTTCCGCTCGCCCGTCTACTTCGGCGAGGTGCTGACCGTCGAGTCCCGGATCGGGCGGATCGGGCGGACGTCGTTCACGCTCGAGCACCGGATCACCGCCGGGGAGACGTCGGTGGGCCATGCGCGGCTGGTCGCGACCGCCGAGGGGGTCCAGGTCCTGTACGACTACGCGAACGGCCGCCCGCGCGAGATCCCGTCGGACGTCGTCACCCAGCTCGAGGCGTTCGAGGGCCGGCCGCTCCGCGCCTGAGACGCTGGCGGTCCGGGGTGCGCTAGTCCTGCCAGCGGCGGAAGATCGTGACCGCGTTCTGGCCGCCGAAGCCGAAGCCGTTGACGGCGACCGTGTCGACCTTCGTCTTGCGCGCCACGAGCGGCACGTAGTCGAGGTCGCACTCGGGGTCCGGGGTGTGGAGGTTCGCGGTCGGGGCGATGACCCCGTCCCGGATGCCGCCGACCGCGGCGAGGGCGGACGCGATGCCCGCGGCGCCGACGAGGTGGCCGATCATCGACTTGGGCGACGACACCGCCCGGGAGTGGGCCGCGCTGCCGTAGGCCGCCTTGATCGCCCTCGTCTCCGTGGAGTCGTTGAGCGAGGTCGAGGTCCCGTGGGCGACGATCCAGTCGATCTCGTCGGGCGCGACGCCGCTGTTGCGCAGCGCGCTCGTCATCGCGCGTGCCTGGCCACGGCCCGACGGGTCGGGGGCGGAGATGTGGAACGCGTCCGCCGTGAGCGCGCCGCCGAGGATCTCGGCGATCGGCGTGGCGCCCCGCTTGAGCGCGTGCTCGGCCGACTCAACGACCATCACGCCCGCGCCCTCGCCCAGCACGAAGCCGTCGCGGGTGAGGTCGAACGGGCGGGAGGCGGTCTCGGGCGAGTCGTTGCGCTTGGACAGCGCGGTCATGTTGGACAGCGCCGCGACGCCCATCGGCACGATGGGGGCTTCGGAGCCGCCCGTGAGCACGACGTCGGCCTCGCCTGAGGCGATGAGCCGGAGCGCGTCGTGGAACGCGATGACCGACGTGGCGCACGCGGCGACCTGCGTGATCACGGGTCCCGTGAGCTTGTACTCCATCGACAGCATGCATGCGGCCATGGAGCCCGAGAGCGCCGGCACCGCGAACGCGGAGACGAAGCGGGGGCCCTTGGTGTCGTGGACGTGGGTGCCCTCGATGATCGCCTCGATCCCGCCGCCGCCCGTGTTCACGACGACCGCGACCCGGTCCCGCTGGTCCTCGTCCATCGCCGCGAAGTCGATCCCCGACGAGGTGACCGCCTCCTTGCCCGCGGCCGTCGCGAGGTGGATGAACCGGCTCATCCGGCGCACCATCTTGGCGTCCATGAACTGCGTCGGGTCGAAGTCGAGGACCTCGGCCGCGATCTGGACCTCGAACGCCGACGCGTCGAAGGAGGTGATCCGGCGGGTGCCGGTCACGCCGTTGCGCAGGTTCGTCCAGTAGGTCTCGAAGTCGTTGCCGATCGGCATGACCGCGCCGAGACCGGTGATGACCGCGCGGCGGGACAGGTCAGTCGAGGGCACGGCATACCTTTCCGAGGATGGCTCCGGCGTGGAGCGGGGCACCCGGGATTGTAGGGCAGGCCCGGCCGCGGCCCGGCAAGGTGGTGTTCAGCGGCCGTCCCAGCGCTTGAAGATGATCGCGCCGTTGTGGCCGCCGAGGCCGATGTTGTTCGACAGGGCGTAGCGGACGGGCAGCTCCTGCGTCTCGGACACGACCCACAGGTCGGCCTCCGGGTCGAAGTCGCGGTAGTTGATCGTCCCGGGCACGCACTGCTCGGCGAGCGTCATGACGGTCGCGAAGGCCTCGAAGGCGCCGGCGGCGCCCATCATGTGGCCGGTCATCGACTTCGTGCCGCTGATCGCGAGCGACTTCCGGTCGCGCGCGGAGCGGTCGCCGAACACCGTCCAGATCGCCTCGGCCTCGCGCTTGTCGCCCAGCGGCGTCGAGGTGCCGTGGGGGTTGATGACGTCGATCTCGTCGGCCGGCACGCCGCGCCGCTCGAGGGCCGCCTTCATCGCCCGGGCGGAGCCCGAGCCGCGCTCGATGGGCTGGACCATGTCCCAGCCGTCGGCCGCGGAGCCGTAGCCCACGACCTCGGCGTAGATGTGCGCGCCGCGGGCGGTCGCGTACTCGAGGTCCTCGAGGATCAGCGAGCCCGCGCCCTCGCCGAGCACGAAGCCGTCACGGGTGCGGTCGAACGGCCGTGACACGTCGGTGAACGACTCGCCCTCGCGCGGCGAGCCCAGGCCGCGCATGTTGCCGAACCCGGCGTGCGCGACCTCGAGCAGGGGCATCTCCGTCGAGCCCGCGATGATCGTGTGGACATCGCCGCGGCGGATGATCTCGGCCGCCTCGCCGATGCTGTTGGTGCCGGTGGAGCACGCGGTGACGACGCAGATGTTGTGGCCGATGGCGCCGGTCTCGATGGCGATCATGCCCGACGTGGAGTCCACGAGGCCGTTCGCGATGAACGTCGGGGCGACCCGGCCGGGACCCTTCTCGGTCAGGACCTTCCAGTTCTCGATCATCAGGTTCTGGCCGCCGGCGCCGGAGCCGAACACGACGCCGATGTCCTCGCGGTTCTCGTCCGTGATCTCGAGGCCCGCGTCGGCCACGGCCTGCTTCGCGGCGGCGACGCCGTACCACATCGACGGCTCGGAACGGCGGACGGCCTTGTGGTCCATCCACTGCGAGGCGTCGAAGTCGTGGACCTCGCCCGCCCACTTGTGCGCGTAGGGGCCGGGATCGAACTTGGTGATGACGTCGAGGCCGGAGCGGCCGTTGACGAGCGATGCCCAGGCGGTGTCCTTGTCGTTGCCGACCGGGCTGATGACGCCGAGGCCGGTGACGACCACGCGGCGGGTGAAGTCGGGTTGACGCATGTTCCTCTCGGTTTGTGTATGGCTCGGAGGCGGGCTAGCCGTCGACGGCGGCGGCGTCCGCGAACGGGAGGGCGAGACGGTCTGACGCTGCCTTGTCGTCCGTCGCGATGGCGACGGCATCGGGCGCGATCCGCTTGATGAGGCCGGTCAGCACCTGGCCGGGCCCGATCTCGATGAACGTGGTCACGCCCCGCGCTCGCATCGCCTCGATTGCGCCCACCCAGTCCACGCCCGTGGTCAGGTGGTCGACGAGCTCGGCGCGGCAGGCGTCGGCGGTGGTCAGCGGCCGCGCGTCGGCGTTGGCCAGCAGCGGCGGCGCAGGGTCGTGGAAGGTGATGGTCTCGAGGACGGCCGCCATGCCCGCGGCGGCCTCGGCCATGAGCGGGGAGTGGGCCGCGACGCTGACCGGCAGCTCGATGGCGCGCTTCGCGCCGAGCTCCTTCGCGATGGCGAGCGACGCCTCGACGGCGGCATGCTCGCCCGACACCACGACCTGGCCGGGGGAGTTCCGGTTCGCGACGCCGAACACGCCGTGCTCACCGGCTCGCTCGACGAGCTCCGGGAGCCGCGCCTCGTCGAGGCCGATGAGGGCGGCCATGCGGCCCTCCCGCCCGACGCCCGACGCCTGCATCAGCTGCCCGCGACGGCGGACGAGGCGGACCGCGTCCGCGAGATCGAGGGCGCCTGCGGCGACGAGGGCCGTGTACTGGCCCATCGAGTGCCCGGCGGCGAACGCCGGGTCCGGCGCGTCGATGCCGAGCTGCGCCCAACGGGCGCGGACGACCTCGAGATACGCGATCGACGCTGCGAGGAGCGCCGGCTGCGAGTTCTCGGTCCGGTTGAGGTCCTCCTCGGGACCCTCCCAGGCGAGGCGGCTGATCGGCTCGCCGAGGGCGGCATCGGCGGTCGCGAAGACGGCCGCGGCCTCTGGAGACGACTCGGCGAGGGCCCTGCCCATGCCGACGTACTGGCTCCCCTGGCCGGGGAAGACGAATGCAATCTGGCTCATCACCGTCCAGCGTAGGCCTGAATCCGTGCGTGCACCCGTGAGATGCGTGCACGATTGCAGGAATCTGCCCGCGAGCGTAGCCTCAACGACGTGAGGATTCGTCCGTGACCACGCCGAAGGACCCGACGACCGACCCTGCCGCGGCCGCCGCGACCCGGTCGCCCCGAAGGCGCCGCGGCCCCGCCGGCCGCGCGCCAGCGACCCGGCGGCCGGTCCCGCCCTGCCCGAGGGCCTCATCCGCACCCGCCGCAAGCGTGCCGCGCCGTCGCGGGTCATCGCCCGCGTGTTCGAGGCGGACCTCTCGGCCCCGGTCGTCGCGGCGGGCACCCGGATCCAGAACGTCCGCCAGATCTCGGAGCGCGTGGCGATGGGCCGGGCGCTGTGGCGCGAGCTCGTCGTCGGGTTCGCCTACCAGCTCGGCGAGCTCAACCTCGGCTTCACGCAGCTCGCCGCCCTGTACGTCCTGGCAGAGGGCTCCACGACCACGGTCGCGGACCTCGCCGAGGCGATCGGGCGATCGCCGTCCGCGACCTCGCGGCTCGTCGACGGGCTCGTCAAGCGGCGTCTCGTCGAGCGTCGCCGTGAGGAGGACGACGGGCGGCTGCGCTCCGTCTGGCTGACCCCGCGCGGCCAGGCCGTGCTGCGGATGGTCGACCGCGCCCGCGCGGAGCAGTTCCTCTCGGCCGTCCGCCCGATGCCCCGCGGCGAGCGGGCGCTCATCGCGATGGGGGTCGCCGCGCTGGCGACCCATGCGATCAGCCGGCGTGGCCGGCTCGTGCGCGGCGGCGACTGACCGGCCGACGCCCGGGGTTCAGCCGCAGAAGGCGGACGTCACGTCGTACAGGACGGGGAGCCCCCAGCGGAGCGCCTCCACGCCCACGCGCTCGTCGATCCCGTGGAACCGCTCGAGGAACCGCTCGTCGGGCTCCAGCTGGAGCGGCGAGAACCCGTAGAGCGGCACGCCGAGCCGGACGAGGTGCTTGCCGTCCGTGGCGAACGGCGCCATCACCGGGACCGGGATCCCGTCCGGGTCGGCGGCACGGATCGCCGAGCGCAGGAGGTCGTAGAGCTCGCCCGATGCCGGCGCCTCGACGGGGATCGCGCTGTGGATCAGCTCGAGCTCGCAGTGCGGCGCGAGATCGCCCAGCCGGGCGAGGATCTCCTCGCGGATGTCGTCCGGCGTCGTGCCCGGCAGCGTCCGGATGTCGATCGTGATCTCGGCCTCGCCCGGGCAGATGTTGTACTTGGTGCCCGCCTGGAAGATCCCGGGGCTGATCGTGTCGCGGATGAGCGCCCGGAGCGCCCGGGCGTACATCGGGTCGCACAGCTTGCGGAGCGCGGCCTCGCTCCGCCGCGGGTCGTCGCCCGCGACCTCGGCGAGCAACGCGGCCTGGTCGGGTCCCAGCGCCGCCGCCACCTCGTCGAGGAGCAACCGGATGACCGGCGTGATCCGGGGCTCACCGGGCGTCGCGAGCCGGCCGACGGCATCCGCGGCCATGACGAGCGCGTTGTCGTCGCGGGGCATCGAGCCGTGGCCCCAGGTGCCGTGGACGAGGATCCGGTACACCTCGTGGCCCTTCTCGGCGACCTGGATCGGGTAGAACCGGCGCCCACCGATGTCGGCGCTCACGCCCCCGGCCTCGTTGACGCCGCCCACGGCGCGCAGGAGCTCCGGCCGGTTGTCGACGACCCACCCGACGCCTTCCCAGCCGCCGTTCTCCTCGTCGGCCGTGCAGGCGAACAGGACGTCGCGCCGGAGGCCGGGGACCGGGTCCCGCGCGGGGTCGAGGCCCGCGGCGGTGGCACGGGCGGCGAGCATCCGGAGCACGCCGACCTCGAGCGCGACCATGCCCTTCATGTCGACCGCGCCGCGGCCCCACACGTAGCCGTCCGCGACGTCGCCGTCGAACGGGCCGTGGGTCCAGCCGTCATCGACGTTCGCCGGGACGACGTCGAGGTGCGAGAGCAGCAGGAACGGGTCGCCGCCCGTGCCGTCGCCGCGGAGCCGCGCGAACACCGAGCCGCGGCCCGGGAACGGCTCGAGGACCTCGGGCTCGAGGCCGAACGAGCGGAGCTCGGCCGCGATCAGGTTCGCGGCGTCGAGCTCGGGGCCGGGCGGGTTCGGCGGGTTGATCGACGGGATCCGGATCAGCTCCGCGAGGAAGCCCACGAGGTGCTCGTGCGCGGCCTGCCAGTCCGCGTCGGGCAGCGCCATCGAGGGCCGCGGGTCGAGGCCGGCGAGAGACACCTCAGGCGCCGGTGATGATCGCGCTGACGATGCCGAGGACGAAGCCCAGGGCGACGATGGCGGCGACCATCAGGGCGAGCAGGAGCACGTACGGGCGTTCCCGCTCGAGCTGCTGGGGGAGGTTCGGATCCTCGCCCCCCGTGATGTACGGCTGCTTGAGCCCGCGCTTGCGAGCGGCCACGTTGCGGTACTCGTCGTAGCGAACGGGGTCGGGGGGCAGCTGCGGGGCGGCGTCGTCGGTCACGCACCCATGATGCCGCAGGTTCGCCCGCCGTATGCTCCACGGCGGGTGGCGCGGTGTGCCGCCCGGCCCGCCGGCCGCCGGCCCGCGTCGCCGTCCCGGCCCAGCGAGAGGGAGTCAACCACATGAGCCGTCCCATCGGGATCTGGATCATCTCGATCCTGGCCGTCGCCGCCGGGGTGCTCTACCTGGCGGGCGGGCTCAACCTCATGGGTGCCGTCACGTTCGGCCCCCTGCGCTCGGGCACCGGCGTCTGGTTCACGGGCATGCTCAGCGCCATCGCGGGGATCGTGTTCATCGCGGCCGGGGTCGGGCTGTGGTCGCTCAAGCCGCTGGCGCTCGCGTTCGCGATGTTCATGGGCGTCATCGGGCTGCTGGGCGCCGGGTGGGCCCTGCTCGTCACCGGCGACGTCTCCTACGGCCTCTCCCAGGCCATCCTCCCCGCGTTCATGCTGTGGTACGCGAACCGCCCCGAGATCCAGGAGGCGTTCGGGTTCTGACGGCCCGCGTCAGGCGTCGAACAGGGGCTGGATCGACGCCGCGTCGTCGAGGCCCGTCGCGAGCGCGAGCCGGAGGAGGATCCGGGCCTTCCACGGCGGGAGGTCGTCCGCGGCGACCCAGCCGCGTGCCGTGAGCGACCCGACCAGCGGGACCCGACCGCCGCCGACCCGGGTCGCCTGGCAGACGACGACGCCCGTCCCTGCGGCCCGCTCGAGCGCCTCGACCTCGCCCGGCGTCGGGTAGCCCGCGCCCGCTCCCGGCGCTCACGATCCCGCGCGCCCCCACGGCAACCGCCGCGTCGACGAGCGCGCCGTCCGCGCCGAGGTAGGTGACGACGACGTCGACGCGCGGGAGGTCGCGGAGGTCGGTGGCGGCGAACCGGCCGCGGAGCGCGTCGCCGCGCACGGGCCGGTGGTTGAGCACGACCCGGCCGTCGCCGTCGACCCAGCCGAGCGGGCCGCCTGCGCCGTCGCGGAACGCCGAGACGCGCATCGTGTCGGTCTTCGTCACGTCGCGCGCGCCGTGGATCGTGTCGTCGAGCAGGACGAGGGTGCCGAGACCGCGTGCAGCCGGCGACGCCGCCAGCCGGACCGCGTTGACCACGTTGAGCGGCCCGTCGCCCGACAGCGCGGACGCCGGGCGCATCGCGCCGGTCACGACGACCGGCCGCTCGTCCCCGACGACGAGGTGGAGGAGCCAGGCGGTCTCCTCGAGCGTGTTCGTGCCATGCGTGACGACGACGCCGTCGGCCTCGTCGCGGTCGAGCAGGCCGCGGACGAGGTCCACGAGGTCGGCCAGGTCGCCGTCGGTCAGCGCGTGCGCGCGGAGGCGGCGGAACGGCACCTCGGTCGCCCGGGCGACCATCGCCAGCTCCGGCGCGATCCCCGCGACGAGCTCGCCGGGCGCGAGCCGGACGCCGGTCTCGAGGTAGGCCGCGAGGTCGAGGCGGTCGACGCCGAGGGAGTCGATCGTGCCGCCCGTGGTGACGATGGCGACGCGCGGCAGCGCGGCGGACACGACCCGCCTCAGCCGAGCGCCGAGACGGCGTCCGCTGCCGGTGCCGGCCGCCAGTGGGGCGCCGTCTCCGGGGGCACGTAGCGCTCCATCCGTGAGATCAGCCGCCGGATGCGCAGCCCCTCGAGCGGTCCGAGCGCGTACAGCGGCATCGGCTGGAGCCAGACCGCCGATCCGAGGCTCACGGCGTCCGCGCCGGCCCAGACGTACTCGCGGCAGTCGTCGAAGTCGCGGATCCCGCCGTTGGCGATGATCGGCAGCCGGATGCCCGCCTCGCGCAGCTCCGACACGACCCGCAGCCCGATCGGCTTGATCGCGCGCCCGGACACGGCGCCGTAGCGGTTCCGCAGGTACGGCTCGCCGGTCTCGGGGTCGAGGCGCAGCCCCTTGACGGTGTTGATCGCGGTGATCGCCGCGCAGCCGTGCTCCTCCGCGAGGCGCGCCTGCCAGCGGTAGTCCTCGTCCGGGCTGACCTTGAGGATCACCGGGTGGCGGCTCTTCCGCGACGGCCCGCCGGAGGCTCTCCTCGAGGATCGTCTCGAACGGGAAGTTGACGTTGTGGCAGCTCGCGTTGAGCTCGATGGCCGCGATCTCGCCCGGCTTCGCCCGCTCGTTGACGGTCTCGAACAGCTGCTCGATCTCGTCCGCGCTGAAGCCGCCGACGCTGACGATCCGGTTGAGGCGTGCCGTCCGGGCGAAGTACTCGTCGAAGTAGCGCCCGATCCCGATGTTCGACCAGCCGAAGGCGTTGAGCCAGCCCGCGTCGACCCGGTGGAGGGCCTTGCCGTACAGCCGGAGCATCTCCGGGAACTCGGCGAGCGACCAGTCCTCCTTGAGCGTGAAGTGGCCCGGCCGTGGCTCGAGGGTGAGGGTCCTGCGTGGTGACGGCGCCGAACCGCTCGAGCGGCACCCACTGGGCGATCGGGGAGAGGCCGTACAGGATCAGCCGCCGCTTCGATGCCCCGTAGCCCAGCAGGCTCGCCGACGTGAGCAGCCGGTTCCGGAGCCGGATCCCGTTGAGGTCGATCGTCACGGTCGAAGTATGCCGCGCCGGTCGGCGTCGCTCACGCGGCGGCGTCGCGCAGCGGGAGGAGCAGCTCCCGGTGGACGTCGTCGAGGCCGGCGGGGCCGAGTGCCGCGGGCATCCCGAGCACGATCTCGGTCGCCCCCGCGGCGACGATCCGGCGGGCCTGCACGAGCGCCCGTGCCCGGCCCGGGGCGTCCGTTCCCGTGAACACCTGGCCCACGAGCTCGAAGGTCGCGGGGTCGCGGCCCGCGTCCTCGAGCGCCCCGACGATCAGGTCCCGCTTGGATCGGAAGTAGTCGTCGTCGCCGGCCTCGGTGCCGGGGAGCAGCCAGCCCTGGGCGGCACGCGCCGCGAGCCGGATCCCGCGCGGGCCCTGTCCGCCGAGGAACAGCGGCGGGCCGCCCGGGGTCAGCGGCGCGGGCAGGTTCGTGGCCCCGCGGAGCGGGTAGTAGGGGTCGTCGCGGGTCACGCCCGGGAGGCCCGCGGCGTCCGGGCCGAACAGCGCCTGGATCGTGTCCACCGCGGACACCATGCGCGAGATCCGCTCGCCGATGGGCGGCAGCTCGATGCCGAACGGGCCGTGCTCCTCCTCGAACCAGCCGGCGCCGAGCCCGAGGACGAAGTTCCCGCTCGTCACGTGGTCGAGGACGGTCGCCGCCTTCGCGACGAGCACCGGGTGGCGGAACGTGTTCGAGAGGACGGCGTGCCCGACCCGCATCCCCGGGCACGTGGTGGACGAGCGCGGCGAGCAGGGTCATCGCCTCGAACGAGGGACCGGGCGTGACCGGGTCCATGTCCGTGATGTGGTCGTTCATCCAGCCGCCGTCGAACGCGGTCGCACCGCCGTCCGCGGACAGCTCGCCGGCGTGGCGCCAGGTCGCGTCGAGGACGGGCCAGGAGACGCCCTGGGGCGAGGTCTTGAACGAGATCCGGAGGGTCATCGGGACGGCGCGGTCAGGCGCCGGTGCCGTCGGTGCGGCTCGCGAGCGTCCTGGCGAGCTGGGCGCCGTTGGTGATCGCACCCTCGGACGCGGACGACACGAGCGCCGCGTACTTCGCCAGCACGCCGCGGGTGTAGTTGGGCGGCGGCGGCGTCCAGCGAGCGCGGCGCGCCGCGAGCGTCGCCTCGTCGACCTCGAGGTTGAGCTCCCGGGCGTCGACGTCGACGACGATCATGTCGCCCTCCTCGACGAGCGCGATCGGACCGCCGACCGCGGCCTCGGGGGACACGTGCCCGAGCATCAGGCCGCGGGTGCCGCCCGAGAACCGGCCGTCGGTGAGCAGCGCCACGGACTCGCCGAGGCCCTCGCCCACGAGCGCCCCGGTCACGCTCAGCATCTCCTGCATGCCGGGTCCGCCGATCGGGCCCTCGTAGCGGATCACGACGACGTCGCCCTCGTGGATCTCGCGGTTCTTGACCGCCTCGAAGCAGAGGTGCTCGGAGTCGAACACGCGGGCCGGCCCGCGGTGGTGGAGGCGCTCGTGCCCGGCCAGCTTCACGATCGAGCCCTCGGGCGCGAGGCTGCCCCGGAGGATCGCCTGGCCGCCGGTCTCCTTGATCGGCGTCTCGATGGGGTGGACGACCTGCTGCCCGGGCGTCTCGGTGACGCCCGCCGCGATGGCCGCGATCGTGCGCCCGTCGACCGTCTTCGCCTCGCCGTGGAGCAGGTCGCGCTTGAGCAGCTCGCGCATGACCAGGGCCACGCCGCCCGCGTCGTACATGTCGGAGGCCGCGTACCGGCCGCCCGGCCGCATGTCCGCGATGAGGGGCGTGCGGTCCACGACCCGCGCGTAGTCGTCGAGCGTGAGCGACAGCCCGAACTCCGACGCGATCGCCGGCAGGTGGAGCGCGGCGTTCGTGGAGCCGCCGGTCGCGGACACGGACGCGATGGCGTTCTCGAACGCCTCGGGCGTGGCGATCGAGCTCGGGCGGATGTCGTGGCGCACGAGGTGCATGACGAGCCTGCCCACCTCGCGCGCTGCCTCGTCCTTGGCCGGGTCCTCGGCAGGAATGCCGTTGAGCCCGGCCGGCGACAGGCCGAGGAACTCGAGCACGGTCGACATCGTGTTGGCCGTGAACTGGCCGCCGCAGGCACCCGCGCCGGGGCACGCCCCGTTCTCCGCGTCGTACAGCTCCTCGAGGCTGATCTTGCCCGCGCGGTACGCGCCGATCGCCTCGTACACCGTGACGACGTCCGCGGGCTTGCCCTTGTACGTGCCCGGGTAGATCGTGCCGTTGTAGAGGACGACCCCCGGGATGTCGAGCCGGCCCAGGGCCATCGCCCCGGCCGGGATCGTCTTGTCGCAGCCGACGAGGCAGACGATCCCGTCGAACAGGTGGCCGCGCGCCACGAGCTCGATGGAGTCCGCGATGACCTCGCGCGACACGAGGGACGCCTTCATGCCCTCGGTGCCCATCGACACGCCGTCGCTCACGGCGACCGTGTTGAACTCCATCGGCGTGCCGCCGGCCGCGCGGATGCCCTCCTTGACGAACTCGGCGAGCCGCCGCTGGTTGAAGTTGCAGGGCATCGTCTCGATCCAGGTCGTCGCGACGCCGATGATCGGCTGGCTGAGGTCGTCGTCCGTGAACCCGATCGCCTTGAGCATCGCCCGCGCGCCGGCGCGGTCCGGGCCGTCGGTGAGCGCGTGGCTGATGCGCTTCGCCGGGTCGCTCGGGCGGTGGTAGGGGAGCTGCTGGTCCTCGGCCATGGCGGATCTGGTTCCTTCCGGTGGACGGCGCGGGTCTGCGGGCTGCGCGGCGCGGTCGTCCCAGAGTATTGCCCGGGTGGCCGCCTGTCCGCGATCCGCGCCGGTGCGCGTCAGGCGCCCGGCTCGTCCGTACCGAGCCTTGCCGAGACCACGGCCCGGGCGGCCCGGCTGCTGCCCTCGTGGCCGGTGACCGCGTCGAGGAACGTGTCGCAGCTGACCTCGAAGCCGGTGACCGGCTCGAGCGCGGTCACCGTCGCGGTCCGGGGCATCGACCGCAGGAGCGCGATCTCGCCGACGCCGTCGCCCGGCCCCTGCTCGTGGTCGGGGCGCCCGTCGATCGTCACGAGGACGCGCCCGGCCTCGACCATGACGTACGTGTCGCCCTCCTCGCCCTGGGTCATGAGCGGCTCGCCCGGTGCGTAGCTGACCTCGCGCATCCCCTCGGCGAGTCGCTCCAGCGCGGTGAGCGGGAGCGGTGCGAACAGCGGGATCGACTGCAGCAGCTGCGCCTGGCGGTCGGGGAGCACGCCCTCGTGGTCGAGCCGCCGGACCCACGGCCAGCCGACGACCGCCACGATGGGCAGCGCGACCCCGGTCACGATGAGCGCGGACTCGATGCCGACCGCCGCGACGAGCCCGGACGCGACGAGCGCCCCGAGCGCCGCGCCGAGGCTGGCCATCGTCTCCATCAGGGCGAACACGCCGGACCGGGCGGTCATCGAGGTGCCGCGCTGGAGGAGCGTCAGCCCGGCGACGTCGAGCAGCGCGTTGCCGATGCCGACGACCCCCAGGGCGAGGATCGCGAGGGCCGGGCTCGGCGCGATGCCGATGACGGCGAGCGGGGCACCCCAGGCGACGAGCGCGACGGCGAACAGGCCCGCGAGGCGGCGTCCCGTCCCGAGCGCGAGGGCGAGCACCGCGCCGACGATCCCGCCGGCCCCGATCGCCGCGCCGAGCGCGCCGACGCCCGGGTCGCCCATCCCGAGGACGTCGATCGCGAGGATCGCGAGGAACGTCGTCATGGCGCCGCGGACGATGGTCTGGACGCCGAACGAGGCCATCACGACGCCGGCCGGCACGCGTCGGACGAGCTCGCGCAGCCCGGTGACGAGCGGCACGCCCCGGACCCGCGCCGCGGGCGCGACGCGGGCCGCCTCGGCGACCGTGACCCGCAGCGCGACGACCGCGGCGATGACCCCGGCGGCTGCCGCGAGCGCGGCGGCCGGGGCGGCGCCTGAGCGTGCGACGACGATCCCGGTGAGGAGCGGCCCGAGGAACGTCCCGAGGCTCTCGCCGAGCGCCGCCGCGGTGTTCGAGCTCACGAGGTCCTCGGGCCGGACCGCGACGGCGGGCAGGAGGGTCAGCGTGATCGGCCGGACGAGCGCCCCGGCCGCCGACGCGACCGCGACCGCGATGAACGCGAGGAGTGGCAGGCCCGCGAGGACTGCAGCCGCGACCGCGGCCGCGCCGGCCGCCCTGACCAGGTGCACGCCCACGAGCCCGCGCTCCGGCCGGCGCCAGGCGCCGGTGTCGACCGCGACGGTGACGAGCGTCGCGGGGAGCAGCCGGGTCAGCGTCACGAGTGCCACGAGGACCGCGCCACCCGCCTCGTAGGCGACGACGAGCGCGACGATGAGGATGGCCCAGTCGACCCCCACGCCGATCGTCCACGACAGCTCGAGGGCGCGGATGTCGGGGTTGCGCAGGACCCGGACGAGGGAGCGCCCCGCCGCGTGGAGGCGGCGTTCGGGACGCGCGGGCACCGGCGTCAGGACGTCGTGGCGTGCACCGGCACCGGCGACGCGGGTGCGGCGAGGCGGTCCGCCCAGCTCTCGACGAGGCGCGCGAGCGTCGGCAGCGGCAGCGCCCCGTCCGACAGGATCGCGTCGTGGAAGCCGCGGATGTCGAACGCCGTGCCGAGGCGCCGCTCGGCGTCGCGCCGCATGCGCATCAGCTCCAGCTGGCCCGTCTTGTACGCGAGCGCCTGCCCGGGGAGCGCGATGTAGCGGTCCACCTCGTCGGCGACGGCGCGCGGCGCGAGGGCGCTGTGGGCGAGCATGAAGTCGATGGCCTCCTGGCGCGACCAGCCCATCGCGTGGAGGCCGGTGTCGACGACCAGCCGGGTCGCACGCCAGGAGTCGAACGAGACCATCCCGATCCGGTCGACGTCGGCGGTGTAGAGGCCCATCTCGTCGGCCAGCCGCTCCGCGTACAGGCCCCAGCCCTCGAAGTACGCCGTCGGCCCGAGGTGGCGCCGGAACTCCGGCAGCCCGTCGACCTCCTGCCCCAGCGCGCCCTGGAGGTGGTGGCCGGGCACGGCCTCGTGGTACGCGAGCGCCTCGGCCTCGTAGCACGGCCGCTCCGTGGGGTTCGAGGTGTTGACGACGTACACGCCGGCCCGCGAGCCGTCGGTCGCCGGCGCCCGGTAGTAGGCGGCCCCGGCGTGCTCCTCCTCGTGGGCGGGCATCTCGAGGATCGTGCACGCGGCGGCGGGGAGACGGCCGAACCACGCCGGTGCCGCGTCGTGCGCGCGGCGGAGGCTCGCGGCCGCCTTCTCGAACACCTCCTCGCGGGAGGTGAAGAACAGCGTCGGGTCCGCCCGGAGCGCGACGAGCGCGTCGGCGAGCGTCGTCGAGCCGAGGGTCCGGCCGGCGAGCTCCAGCATCTCCGCGTCGATCCGCTCGATCTCGGCGTGGCCGATCCGGTGGAGCGTCTCGGCGTCGACGTCGACCGAGGTGTGCATCCGGATGAGGTTGCGATAGCCCTCGGCGCCACCGGGGACCACGCACATCCCGGGCTCGTCGTCCGTGCGCGCGACCGGGAGCACCTCGACGACGAGCGCGTCATGGAGGGCGATGAACGCGGGGCGGATCTCGTCGGCGACGATCGCGCTGAGCGACGCCGCGAACGAGGAGCGCTGTGACTCGCTCCAGCCGTCGAGCTCCGGCAGCGTCGCGAGCGGCTCGAGCAGCGGCCACTCCTCGACCGGCGAGTCGAGGAGGTCCTCCATGACGGCGAGGGTCCGGCGCACCGGGGACACGCTGGCGACGCGGCCGTCCGCGAGGCTGCCTCGCAGGGTCGCCAGCTGCTCCCGCGAGTAGCGGGCCATCTCGCGCCAGCGGGACAGCATCTTCTCGCCGTCCTCCGGGGTCTCGAGGCGCTGGTAGGCGGGGATCGACAGGAACTCGACCGGGGCGCCCTCGAGCGGGTTGACGCCCCACTCGAGCAGGCCGGTCCGGAGCTCGGCGAGGTCCGCGGCGAGCGACTCCTGGAGCGCGGAGAGCGTGACCTGGTCCTCGGTGCCGAGGCGTTCCGGGTCCATGGCCTTCGCCCGCGTGAGCAGCGCATCGAAGCGGGCGGACGTCGCCTTCGTGCCCTCGGGCGTGTGCGTCGCGAGCTGGTCGTCGAACCGCGGGTCGCCGATGTAGGTCGCGTTGAGCGGATTCGCCTCGAGATAGGCCTGCCAGTACTCGGACGCGAGGGCGTCGAGGGCAGCCGAATCGGTCATCCGCTCCATGGCCGTCATGCTATCGACCATGCGGGCCTCTGAAACCGCCCCGGAGTGTCGGCTTCGCGACACCGCCATGGCACTGACGCGCGTCAGCGCAGGCAGGCACCGGTATCCACCCCGCCGGTGCGGCCGATCCCGGGCTGGACCCGGACCGCGACGCTCGTCGGCGTGAGCGCGTAGCCCACGCTGTCGTCCGTGCGCGACTCCGCGAACACGAGCCCGCCGATCGTGCCGTCCTCGAGGATGAGCGGCCCGCCCGAGTCCCCGGGCTCGACGCCGGCCCGGAGCTCGACGATGTCGCGGGTCACGAGCGTCTTGCCGTAGATGTCGCGGCCCTGCGCGGGGTACTCGCCCGTGACGCCGGCGGGCAGGACGACGAGCGGCCCGCCGCGCGCGAAGCCGAGCGCCGCGCCGACCGTGCCGCGCCGCGGATCCGCTGTCGCGAACCGCATCGCCGGCGCGTCGGCCTGCGGGGCGTAGAGGAGCGCCACGTCGAGCTTCGGGTCGAACAGCACGACGGTCGCGTCCGCGTCGCCCGACGGGAGCTCGATCCGGACGTCCGAGGAGCCCGCGACGACGTGGGCGTTGGTGACGATGTAGCCAGGGGCGACGACGACGCCCGTGCCGGTGACCTGGGTGTCGCAGGCGCGGCTCGTGATGCGGGCGGTGCTCGGGATCGCCGCGCGGGCGATCGCCGCCGCCTTCGGGTCGCTGGGGGTGTCGACGGGCGCGAGGGGAGCGGGCTCGAGGCCGACGAACACGTCCGGCAGCCCGGACGCGTCGATGACGCCGGCGATCTCGCCGACGACCTCGGTCGGCGCGGGCAGGAAGCGGTCGGCGAGCGAGACCGCCGTGGAGTTCGCGGCCGCCCGGCCGAGCGTCGGCAGCCCGCTCACCGCGAGCAGCCCGCCCGCGAGCCAGATGATCAGGACGGCCTGGGCCGCGCCCACGAGCCCGCCGGCCGCCCGGTCGAGGCCCGAGATCACGCCCGTCCCGAGGCCGTCGGCGACGGTGTGGCCGAGCGCGGACCCCAGGGCCTCGCCGGCGATGACGCCGCCGAACACCGACCCCGAGCACGACGATCGCGCGCACCAGTGGCTCCATGTCCTTCGTGACGTCGAGCAGCCACGGGGCGAGCTGGAACAGGAGCACGAGGACGGCGAGCGCCCCGAGGATGCCGCCGACCTGCGGCAGGGCGCCCGTCCGGACGCCCGCGACGATCGCGAACACGAGGATCGCGAGCGCGAACAGGTCGAAGGGGTTCAGGTCCACGGGGCGAGTATCGAGGAGGTCGGCGAAGCGCGCCGCCGGGGCGTCAGCGCGCGAGCGATGTCCCGAGCCGGGTGTCGACCCGCGGCGGGTGCGCGGCCTCCCAGGCGTCGATCGCCGCCTCCTTGCCGAGGACGTAGCCGATCTCGTCCGTGCCCGCCATCAGCATCATCTTGCTGAACGGGTCGATGTCGAAGTCGATCGTGCTGCCGTCCGGCAGGAGGACCCCCTGCTCGGCGAGGTCGATGCGGATCTCGGCGTCGGGGTCGCGGGCGACGAGGTCGAGCAGGCGCTCGTGGGTCGCCGGGTCCACGACGATCGGCAGGACGCCGTTCTTGAGCGAGTTGCTCTTGAAGATGTCCGCGTAGCTGGTCGAGAGGATCGCCTGGATCCCCCAGCTCCGGAGCGCCCACGGGGCGTGCTCGCGGGAGCTGCCGGTGCCGAAGTTGTCGCCCGCGAGGAGCACCTTGCGGCCGGGCATGCCCGGCTGGTCGAGGATGAACGGCGGGTCCTTCTTGGTGCCGTCCTCCTCGAACCGCCAGTCGCGGAACAGCGCGTCCGCGAGGCCCTCCTTGTCGGTGACCTTGAGATAGCGGGCCGGGACGATCTGGTCCGTGTCGACGTTCTCCGCCGCCCACGGGACGATCCGGCTGCTGAAGGCGCGGAAGCCCTCGCCCATCTTCAGTACCCCCCGCCGACGGTGACGAGCGACTCGACGCCCGGGAGGGTGCGCGGGTCGGTCACCCGGCCGGCGATCGCCGAGGCGGCCGCCGTGAGCGGGCTGGCGAGGAACGTCCGGCCGCCCTTGCCCTGGCGACCCTCGAAGTTGCGGTTCGAGGTGCTGATCGCGTACTGGCCCGGGGTGAGCTGGTCGCCGTTCATCGCGATGCACATCGAGCAGCCGGACTCGCGCCACTCGGCGCCCGCGGCCCGGAAGATCTCGTCGAGGCCCTCGCGCTCGGCCTGTGCCTTCACCTGCTGGCTGCCCGGGACGATCATCAGCCGCACGTTGTCGGCGGCGTGGCGATCCTTGAGCACGCTCGCCGCGAGGCGCAGGTCGCTGATCCGGCTGTTGGTGCAGCTGCCGATGAACACGACGTCCACCGGGTGGCCCGCGATCGGGTCGCCGGGGGTCAGCGCCATGTACTCGAACGCGCGCTCGAGGCCGCGGCGGGTCTGGTCGTCGGCGGCCTCCTCGGGGCGGGGGAGGCGGCCCGTGATCGGCACGCCCATGCCCGGGTTGTTGCCCCAGGTGACCATCGGCTCGAGCGTCGCCGCGTCGAGGACGATCGACTTGTCGAAGACCGCGCCGTCGTCGGTCGGGAGCGTCCGCCAGCCGGCCACGGCGGCGTCCCAGTCCGCGCCCTGGGGCGCGTGGCGACGGCCGTGGAGGTACTCGAACGTCGTGTCGTCCGGCGCGACGAGGCCGGCCCGCGCGCCGCCCTCGATGCTCATGTTGCAGATCGTCATCCGCTGTTCCATGTTCAGCGCGCGGATCCCCTCGCCGCGGAACTCGAACACGTGCCCGGTGCCGCCGCCGATGCCGATCCGGGCGATCAGGGCGAGGATGACGTCCTTCGCGCTGACGCCGGCGCTCAGCCTGCCGTCGACGCGCACCTCGTAGGTCTTCGGCCGGCGCTGGAGCAGCGTCTGCGTCGAGAGGACCATCTCGACCTCGCTCGTCCCGATGCCGAACGCGAGCGCGCCGAACGCGCCATGGGTCGCCGTGTGCGAGTCGCCGCACACGATCGTCATGCCCGGCTGGGTGAGCCCGAGCTCCGGGCCGATGACGTGGACGATGCCCTGGGTGTCGCTGCCGAACGCGTGGAGCGGGATGCCGAAGTCGCGGCAGTTGGTCTCGAGCTGCGAGATCTGGGCCGCGGCCTGCATGTCCATGATCGGGAGGCCGCGCGGCGTCGTGGGCGTCCCGTGGTCGGCGGTCGCGACGGTCTTGTCCGGCCTGCGGACGCCGATGCCCCGGGTGCGGAGGCCCGTGAACGCCTGCGGGCTCGTGACCTCGTGGACGAGATGGAGGTCGATCGCGAGGACGGCGGGCGCCCCCTCGTCCTGCGAGACGACGTGGTCGTCCCAGATCTTCTCGACGAGTGTTCGCGGGTTGCTCATTGCGGCTGATGCTCTGCTGCGGCTGCGAGGGAGCGGACAGCGTACCAGCGCCGCCTCATCGACCGCCGACGAGGCGGGTCCCGCGGGCGTCCACCACGGACCAGACGAGCGCCGGGCCGAGCCACGCTGCACGCGCCAGTCAGCGCGGCGAGGGCATCGTCCGGGTGGGCCGGGTAGGCCGCACGGAGCTGGGTTGCGAAGTCGGCGGCGACGGCTCTCGTCGCACGGGTGCGGCGGACGATGAGCAGCCGGTCGATGCGCGGCTCGGTGCCCAGGTGGTCCCAGCCCTCCCAGCTCGGGAGGCTCGCGGCCTTCGCGGCGGACCACCGGATGAGCTGCTCGAGGCGGCGGAGCTCGGACTGGAGCTCGGTCGCGAGGGCGACGTGCGCTCGTTGCTCGTGGAGCACGGCATCGATCCAGCCTCGACTGGGCCGCTGGACGGCGACCTCGGTGAACGCGTGCCAGCGCGGATCGACGGTCTCGAGCAGCGCCTCCAGCATCCGCGCCTGGTGGCGGTCGCGGATCAGGGGACCGGTGTTCGGGTAGAGCCGGATGCGAAGGTCCGCGCCGAGCACGAGCCCGAGTCGCATCAGCGTCTCGTTCGACGGGTGCTGGCCCCCATCCTCGATCCGGCCGAGGTACGGATCCGCGACGCCGGCGGCCCGCGCCACGGCGACCCGGCTGAGGCCGGCGTCCTCGCGCAGCTGGCGGATCTCGGAGCCGAGCGTGCGGTTGAGCGCCTCGAGCCGGCGACGGACCGATGTCTCCGAGATCGCGGGCGGCATGCGCCAAGTAGAGCCGCGGCGGCCTTATCGGCGGCTTATCCGGGCTTCCTCTGCCTGGCAGGTCGACGGTGTCGTCCCGGGGTGACGGACCTCACCCTGCGAGGGCGAGCCGACGCCGTTCGTCGGCGGAATGCGTGCCGACTGCGTTCACGCTCGACCTGCCAGGGCGAGCCCGTTCCCTCGTGCGCGAATTGTCGACCTCGCAGGTCGACGGACGGGGCGAGCGCGCCGGTGGGACGGCTGCGCCGCAGGTCGGTGGGATTGGGGCGCCGCGGCGGGACCGGGGTCCCGAGCGCGGCGGCGGGACGGGAGCGCCGCGGCGGCGACGTGACGATCGCCGCCGCGGGCTGCGGGGCTCAGTCGCCCAGGGCCGCGCACAGGGCGGCGACGTTGACCTCGGACTCGCCGTCGATGCCGCGGAACGAGTCGAGCTGGAAGTCACGCCGGCCGGCGCCGTGGACGTAGGCGCTCGTGCGCTGCGTGTTGGCCATCGTCGTCAGGAAGTTGAAGTCCGCGTCGAGCGTGTCGAAGTACACGGTCCGCCCGGCGTCCGGCACCCAGGCCCCGTTGTCGGGGTTCACGAACCGACCGCTGAACGTGACGACCTCGATGTCGCGGATCGGCACCCCGTCGTTCGTGAAGAAGGTCGTGAGCCGGTGCGAGACCGTCCAGTCGCCGTAGACGGTGAACGTCGGGCAGTCGAGGTACGGCCCGTAGCGCGGGTTGGACCACGTGTCGACCGTCGGGGTTGCAGCGGACGCCGCGGGGACGAGCGCGAGCAGGAGCCCGCCGGCGATGGCCGCCGAGGCGACGGCGGTGCGCACCGACCGGAGCGAGCGCGGGGAGCGGATCTGGGACATGGCGCTGGACCCTCCTGGGGCACGGCCGACGGCGTCGGCGTGATCGGGTCCAAGACGCTCGCGGCGCCGCGCGTGGATCTATCTGCGGATCCAGCTCCGGCAAGACGGGGCGGAAGGTTGCAGTTGGGGTGGTTGCGCGTCCGCGTCGACCCAGGGTTACACTCCGCGGACCTCGCCACGGCGTGAGGTCTACAGGAGTCGGGTCGCTTGGACTTCTTCCAGGGTCACAGCCGCAGCCGCGTCGCCGTCGTCGTGACGGCCGATGGGCGCCGCGTCACCGTGCCCCTGCGCGATCTCGCTCACCAGGACGTATCCCCCCTCGATCTTCTTCGCTCGCTCCTTGTCGGCCTTGAGAGCCTTCTTGTGCTCCTCATTACCGGCTCCCGGCGGGAGAACGGAGGGACGCGGAGGAACGAGCGCCACTGAGGCGCCGCCACCGAAGACCAAAGGGACCCTCGCCGGGTGGCGAGGGTTTTTGTATGTCCGGGAGGTCGCGGGGCCGATCGGGCGGAGGGACACAGCGCGATGACGATGACCAGGGGTGACGATCCGGCGAGAACCGCCGGGTCCGCCACCGCCGAGGCCGCAGGCGCGGCACCGGCCCAGGCGCGGGAACGGCGCAGCCACGTGCCCGGCGACGGGTCGGCGACGGCGGCCGCGGTCGAGCAGGCTCGGAAGGCCATGCTCCACGAGGTCCGCAGCCGGAAGCGGACGCGGATCGGCGCCGACGCGCTCATGGAGGCGCTCATCGCACAGGGCACCGACGTCCTCTGGAGCTACCCGGGCGGCGTCATCCTCCCGATCTACGACATCCTCGGCGACTACCCCGAGATCCGGCACATCCTCGTCCGCCACGAGCAGGGCGGCGCCCACGCCGCCGACGGGTACGCCCGGGCGAGCGGCAAGGTCGGCGTGTGCATGGGCACCTCGGGGCCGGGCGCCACGAACCTCGTCACCGGCATCGCCACCGCGCAGCTCGACAGCATCCCGATGGTCGCGATCACCGGCAACGTGCCCAACGCCCTGATCGGCAAGGACGCGTTCCAGGAGATCGACATCACCGGCATCACCCTGCCGATGACGAAGCACAACTACCTGGTGCGGAACGCGGACGACATCCCGCACGTCGTCGCCGAGGCGTTCTACCTCGCCAGCCACGGCCGCCCCGGGCCGGTCCACATCGACATCACGAAGGACGCCCTCCAGCAGGAGACGACCGCCGAGCACCCCTCCCTCGACGACGTCATCGCCGGGCTGCCGGGCTTCCGCCCCACGCTCGATGGCCACCCCAAGCAGCTCAAGCTGGCCGCCAGGGAGATCGCCGAGGCGAAGCGTCCGCTGATCCTCGCCGGGCACGGCGTCCTCATCGCGGACGCGATGGACGAGCTCAAGGCGTTCGCGGAGAAGACCCAGATCCCGGTCGCGTGGACGCTGCTCGGGATCGGCGCGCTGGACGAGGAGCACCCGCTCGCGTACGGCTACATGGGCATGCACGGCTGGAAGCACGTGAACCGCGCGATCCAGTCCGCCGACCTGCTGATCGCGATCGGGATGCGGTTCGACGACCGGGTCACCGGCAGCGTGCGCACGTACGCGCCGTACGCCCGGATCATCCACGCGGACATCGACCCGGCCGAGATCGGCAAGAACGTCGCGGTCGAGGTGCCGATCGTCGGCGACGCGAAGCACGTCCTCGCGGGCCTCACCCGCCTCGTCCACGACGTCGACCCGGCCACCCGCGCGGACTACGCCGCCCAGCTCGCCGACTGGCGGGCGGACTCCGAGGGCAGCTCGTGGCACGGCTCGGGCGCCTGGAAGGACGGCCTCCTGTCCGCGGACTACGTCGTGGAGCGGATCGGCGAGCTCACCGACCACACCGCGACCTACGTCGCCGACGTCGGCCAGAACCAGATGTGGCTCGCGCGCTACACGAAGTTCCGCCGGCCCAACAGCCACGTCAGCTCGGGCGGCCTGGGCACGATGGGCTTCGCGGTCCCGGCGGCGATGGGCGCGGCGCTCGGCAACCCCGACGTCGAGACCTGGGCGATCGCCGGTGACGGCGGCTTCCAGATGACGAGCCAGGAGCTCATGACCCTCGCCGCGGACCGCATCCCGGTGAAGATCGCGCTGCTCGACAACCACAAGCTCGGGATGATCCGCCAGTGGCAGGAGATCATCTACGCGGGCAACTACCACTCCTCGCACCTGCCCGGCCCGGACTTCGTCAAGCTCGCGGAGGCCTACGGGATCCCCGCCTTCCGCGCGACGAGGACCGAGGAGGTGGACGCCGTGATCAAGGCCGCGCAGGCGGTCGACGGTCCGGCGCTCATCTGGTTCGAGATCGCGGAGGAGCAGAACGTGTTCCCGATGATGCCGGCGGGCAAGGGCCTGTCCGACCTCATCGAGACGTGGGGGGCGCCCGAGGAATGAGCACCGACCCGAGCGCCAACGGCACCGAGCCGCACCGCCCACGCCACGACCCCGCCCCCGGCGCGGAGCCTGCCCGGCAGCGGCGAGGCACGCCGCCACATCCTCGTCGTGCTCGTCCTCGACCGGCCCGGCGTCCTCAACCGCGTCGCGAGCCTGATGCGGGCGCGCAGCTTCAACATCGACTCGCTCGCGGTGTCGCGCACCGACAAGGAGCACATCAGCCGGATGACCCTGACCCTCCACGGCGACGACGTCGCGGTGGAGCAGGCCGCGAAGCAGCTCTACCGGCTGGTGGACGTGCTCAAGGTCCAGGACGTCACCGAGGACCAGGTCGTGGAGCACGAGCTCGCGCTCGTCAAGGTCCGCGCCTCGGACGCCAACCGGGCCGAGGTCATCAAGATCGTCGAGCTCTACAAGGGCTCCATCGTCGACATCTCGGCCGAGTCCGTGATCGTCGAGGCACACGGCACCGAAGCGGAGATCGACGCCCTCGTCGCCCTGCTCCGCTCCTACGGAATCAAGGAGCTCGTCCGCACCGGGGCAACCGTGATGCTCCGGGGCGCAGGCTCCATCGAGGAGGCACTCAAGCTGTGACCGCACGCATGTACTACGACGCCGATGCCGACCTGTCGGCGCTCGATGGTCAGACCGTCGCGGTCATCGGCTACGGGAGCCAGGGCCACGCGCACGCGCTCAACCTGCGCGACTCGGGCGTGTCCGTGATCATCGGCCTCGCCGAGGGCTCCAAGAGCCGCCCCCTCGCCGAGGCCGCGGGCTTCGACGTGCGGACGGTCGCCGAGGCCACCAAGGCGGCCGACGTGATCATGATCGCCGTCCCCGACACGCTCCAGAAGTCGGTCTACGACACCGAGATCGAGCCCAACCTCAAGCCCGGCGCGCTGCTGATGTTCGCCCACGGCTTCAACATCCGGTTCGGCCGGATCGAGCCCGGCGCGTCGGTCGACGTCGGGATGGTCGCGCCCAAGGGCCCCGGCCACCTCGTCCGCAGCGTGTACGAGCAGGGCGGCGGCGTCCCGGCGCTGTTCGCGGTCCACCAGGACGCGAGCGGCACGGCCCGGGCGCGGACCCTCGCCTACGCCCGTGGCCTCGGCAACACCCGCGCCGGCGTCCTCGAGACGACGTTCAAGGAGGAGACCGAGACCGACCTGTTCGGCGAGCAGGCCCTCCTGTGCGGCGGCGTCTCCGCGCTCGTCAAGGCGGCGTTCGAGACGCTCGTCGAGGCGGGCTACCAGCCCGAGCTCGCGTACTTCGAGACCATGCACGAGCTCAAGCTGATCGTGGACCTGATGTACCGCGGCGGGCTCAACTTCATGCGCTTCAGCGTCAGCGACACCGCGGAGTACGGCGACTACGTCTCCGGCCCGCGCGTGACCGAGGGCGCGAAGGCGGCGATGAAGGACGTCCTCACGGACATCCAGAGCGGCGCGTTCGCGGCCAAGTGGATCGCGGTCCAGGAGGCCGGGGGCGAGGACTTCCGCCGGCTGCGCGAGCAGGACAAGGGCCACCAGATCGAGCAGGTCGGCGCCGACCTCCGCGCGAAGATGCCGTTCCTCAAGCCGGTCGTCGTGGACGCCGGCCAGGCGCAGGCGGTCGCGAGCTCGGCGCCCGGCGGGGAGGGCTGACATGACGTTCGAGGCCATCACGCCCCGCTTCGGCGAGGGCGTACCGGCCGGCCGGCTCCGGATCTTCGACACGACCCTGCGCGACGGGGAGCAGGCGCCCGGCGCCGGCCTGACCGCCGCGGAGAAGCTCGAGGTCGCGCGCCAGCTCGCGCGGCTGAAGGTGGACGTGATCGAGGCCGGCTTCCCGGCCGCCTCGCAGGGCGACTTCGACGCGGTCCGCCAGATCGCCCAGGAGACCAGGGGCGGGATCGCGGTCGCGGCGCTCGCACGGTGCAAGGACGGCGACCCCCAGCGCGCGGTCGAGGCGATCGGCGTCGCCGAGCGGCCGCACCTCCACCTGTTCATCGCGACCTCGGACATCCACCTCAAGCACAAGCTCAAGATCGACCGCGACGACGCCCGTCGCGAGGCCGTCCGCTGGGTCAAGTGGGCCCGCGAGACGCTGGGCCGCGACGCCGAGATCGAGTTCTCGGCCGAGGACGCCTCGCGCACCGAGGACGACTTCCTGCTCGACATCTACGAGGCCGTGACCGAGGCCGGCGCCTCCACGCTCAACATCCCGGACACCGTCGGCTACGCGATCCCCGCGGAGTTCGGCGCGCTCGTCGGCCGGGTCAAGGACCGGATCGGCGACAACGCCGTGATCTCCGTCCACTGCCACAACGACCTGGGCCTCGCGACGGCGAACACGCTCGCCGCGGTCCAGGCCGGCGCCCGCCAGGTCGAGGTCACGATCAACGGCCTCGGCGAGCGTGCCGGCAACGCCTCCCTCGAGGAGGTCGTGATGGCGCTCCGGACGCGGCCCGGCCAGTTCCCGCAGCTCGCGGCCGGCGTCCAGACCGAGCAGCTGACCCCGGCCTCGCGGCTCGTCAGCTACCTCACCGGGTTCGCCGTCCAGCCCAACAAGGCGATCGTCGGCTCGAACGCGTTCGCGCACGAGTCCGGGATCCACCAGGACGGCTACCTCAAGAACCCGCTGACGTACGAGATCATGACCCCCCAGTCGGTGGGGCTGTCCGGGTCCACGCTGTCGATCGGCAAGCTGTCCGGCCGGCGCGGCCTCCAGGGCAAGCTCATGGAGCTCGGCGTCGACGTCGACGGCGAGCAGCTCGACGCGATCTACCGCGCGGCGATCTCCCTCGCCGACACGAAGAAGGAGGTCACCGACGCTGACCTGCTGGCGCTCGTCAACGAGCGCAAGAGCGACGTCCCGCGTTCGGTCGAGCTCCTCGGCTGGAGCATCAGCTCCGCGTCCGGCGGGCACTCCGTGGGCTCCGTCTCGCTCGTCGTCGCGGGCGAGGCGAAGGCCGCCAACGAGACCGGCAACGGCCCCGTCAACGCGCTGTTCAAGGCCGTCGACGAGGCGGTCCGCCCGGTCCTCCACTGGGCGCCCGTGCTGACCGAGTACGAGATCAAGGCGGTCTCCGCCGGCGAGGACGCACAGGGCCAGGTGCTCGTCCGCTGTCGCCGCTCGTCCGACGAGGGCCCCGACGCCCACATCGTCACCGGCCACGGTCTCAGCACGAACATCATCGAGGCGTCGCTCGAGGCGTACCTCACCGCGGCCAACAAGCTCCACGGCGCCGACATCAACGGCATCGGCGTCGCGTTCGTGGGCCGCCGCGCCGAGGAGCTCCCGTGACCGATGCCGGCCTCGCCGACGAGGTCTCGACCGGCGGCGCCGCGCCCGTGACCTACCGGATCGCGCTGATCCCGGGCGACGGCGTGGGGCCGGAGGTCATCGACGCGACGGTCTCCGTCCTCGAGGCCGTCGGCCGCCGGTTCGGCTTCGGGTTCGCGTGGGACCGGCTCGTCGTCGGCGGGGCCGGGATCGACGCGTACGGCATCGCCTGCCGGCCCGAGGACGTGGAGGCGTGCCGCGACGCGGACGCCGTGCTCCTGGGCGCCGTGGGCGGCCCGAAGTGGGACAACCCGGACGCCACCGTCCGCCCCGAGCAGGCCCTGTTCGCGCTTCGCGGCGGCCTCGGGCTGTTCGCGAACCTGCGCCCGATCACCGTCAAGCCCCAGCTCATCGGCGCCTCGCCGCTGCGGCCGGAGCTGCTCGAGGGCGTCGACTGCCTCATCCTGCGCGAGCTCACGAGCGGCCTCTACTTCGGCAAGCCGTCCGAGCAGCGCGTGACGCCCGAGGGCCGGGCCGCGATCGACACGCTCTGGTACACCGAGGCCGAGATCCGGCGGATCGTGACGCTCGCGTTCGAGCTCGCGCGCACCCGCCGGCGCAAGGTCACCCAGGTCGACAAGGCGAACGTCCTCGCGACGAGCCGCCTGTGGCGCAGGGTCACCGACGAGGTCCACGCGGACTTCCCGGACGTGGAGCTGGAGCACCGGCTCGTGGACTCCGCGGCGATGTCGCTCGCGAAGTCGCCCGCCGCCTTCGACGTGCTCGTGACCGAGAACCTGTTCGGCGACATCCTCTCGGACGAGGCCGCGGTCATCGCGGGCTCGCTGGGGCTGCTGCCGTCGGCGTCCATCGGGACGCGCGAGACGGCGTACGGCCGCCATGGCCTGTACGAGCCGATCCACGGGTCCGCGCCCGACATCGCGGGCAAGGACCTGGCGAACCCGCTGGGGACGATCCTGTCGGCCGCGATGATGCTCCGCTGGAGCCTCGGCCGGCCCGACGCCGCCGCGGCGATCGACGCCGCGGTCGACAGCGCCCTCGACGAGGGCTACCGCACCGCCGACCTGCTGCCGTCCGACGCCGCCGAGGCGGCCGCGTGCACCCGGGTGGGGACAGCCGAGATGGCCCGCGTCATCGGGGACCGGATCGCGATTTGACGGCCGGTGCCCGCCGCCACGGCGGGTGACCGGCCCGAGCAGTCGTCGATCCCCCCACCCCGACCGCAAGGACACCCCAATGGCCGACAGACCCGTCATCCTCTACGACACGACCCTCCGCGACGGCACCCAGGGCGAGAACATCACCCTCTCGCTCGCCGACAAGCTGCGCGTCGCGCGCATGCTCGACGAGTACGGCTTCCCGTTCATCGAGGGCGGCTGGCCGGGCTCCAACCCGAAGGACGTCGAGTTCTTCGCGGCGGCGCGGACGACGCGCTGGGAGCAGGCGAAGCTCGCGGCGTTCGGGTCCACGCGCCACCGGTCCAACAAGCCGGACGAGGACCCCAACCTGCGCGAGCTCGTCGCGGCCGAGACCCCGGTCGTGACGATCTTCGGCAAGAGCTGGCTGCTCCACGTGACCGAGGTCCTGGGCGCGACGCCTGCCGAGAACCTCGACATGATCGCGGACTCGGTCGGCTTCGTCGTGGACCGCGGCCGGGAGGCGGTGTACGACGCGGAGCACTTCTTCGACGGGTACAAGGCGGACCGCGACTACGCGCTGTCGACGCTCCGGGCCGCCCGCCAGGCCGGCGCCCGGACCCTCGTCCTGTGCGACACGAACGGCGGCACGCTCACGGACGAGCTCGTCCGGGTCGTGGGCGACGTCCGGGGCTCGCTCGAGGGCGACCCCGACGCGCCCGAGGTCGTGTGGGGGATCCACACCCACAACGACGCGGAGCTCGCGGTCGCGAACTCGATCGCGGCGGTCCAGGCC
Organism: uncultured Chloroflexia bacterium; assembly: GCA_963768035.1. Classification (GTDB taxonomy): domain Bacteria; phylum Chloroflexota; class Limnocylindria; order Limnocylindrales; family CSP1-4; genus CAIXZV01. The sequence continues at coordinate 202,080 of CAVYGJ010000006.1, read as the reverse complement.
GGCGTCCGCCACGTCCAGGCGACGATCAACGGCTACGGCGAGCGGTGCGGCAACGCGAACATGGTCTCGATCCTCGCCAACCTCGCGCTCAAGACCCCGTCCGACCTCGTGCCGTCGGGCGGCGGGTCGCTCGCGGCGCTCACCGAGCTCAGCCGCTCGGTCGCCGAGATCGCCAACGTCGCCCCCAACGACTACCAGCCGTACGTCGGCCGGTCGGCGTTCGCGCACAAGGGCGGCGTCCACGGCGCCGCCGTGGCCAAGGTCGAGCGCAGCTACCAGCACGTGGACCCGGTCTCGGTCGGCAACGCGGGCCGGCTCGTCGTGAGCGAGCTCGGCGGCAAGGCGAACACCGAGATCCGGGCCCGCCAGCTGGGCCACGAGCTCGAGGGCATCGACCCCCGCGAGCTGAGCAAGCTCATCAAGCAGATGGAGCACGACGGGCTGGCGTTCGAGGGCGCGGAGGCGAGCTTCGAGCTCCTCATCCGACGCCAGACCGCCGACTACGCGGCCCCGTTCAAGATCCTCGACTACACCTGCCTCGTGGAGCAGCGGTCCGGCCGCGAGCTCCTCGCCGAGGCGACGGTCAAGGTCGAGGTCGCGGGCGAGGTGCTCCACACCGCGGCGGACGGGAACGGCCCGGTCAACGCCCTCGACGGGGCGCTGCGCAAGGCCCTCCGCGCGTTCTACCCGGTCCTCGACACGGTCCACCTCGTGGACTACAAGGTCCGCATCCTCGACGGGGCGACCGCGACGGCTGCCCGCACGCGCGTCATCATCGACTCGCAGGACGGCGCCCGCACCTGGTCCACCATGGGCAGCGACACGAACATCATCGCGGCCTCGGCCCAGGCGCTCGCCGACTCGCTCGAGTACGCGATCTGGAAGTCCGGGGCCGAGCTCCGGCGGCGCGACGAGCGCCACTTCACGACGTCCAACGGGCAGCCCACCGGGGCAGCCCCGGGAGGGCAGGCATGACCGACGCACCGCGCACCGCCCCCGCCGCCATCCGCCTCGACCGCTGGACGGTGACCTCCGGGTCGAACGTCAACAGCCGGGCCGCGGTCGTCATCCGGGCGGCGGACCACGACTGGAAGGCATCGGCCGAGGGCAACGGCGCCGTCGACGCGCTGTTCAAGGCCGTCGACACGGCGCTCGCGCCCATCGTCGGCGGGCGCCCGCTCCTCCTCGGGTACGACGTCCATGCGCTCGCCGAGGGCCCGGACGCCGAGGGCCGGGTCACCGTCCGGATCGCGCCGCCGGCCGCCGCCGAGGGCGGCCGTGCCGACGGCCGGTACACGGGCGAGGTCACGTCCACGAACACCGTCGCCGCGTCGATCGAGGCGTACACCCAGGCGCTCACGGCGATGCTCGCCGACGAGTCCTGGGCGGGTGCGGCGGAGGACGCCGGCGCGCAGCGGGTGCGCCGGGCGACGGGCGACCCCGCGGACGCCGAGACGGAGTACGACCGAACGGCCGACCACTTCGACACCACCGAGTGGTTCAACCGCTAGGCGGCGAGGGCGCGCCGGCCCCCGCCATCCCCATCGACGCGGACGCGTTCAACCGGTTCGAGGCCGCCGGCTGGGAGGCACGGGCCAACTCGTACGCGTTCCTGACGCCGATCACGGGCCGGGTCATCGGGGCGCTGCTGGGCGCGGTCGAGGCGGGGACGGACACGCAGCTGCTCGACGTGGGCTCGGGCCCCGGCGACCTCGCGGCCGCGGCCGCCGAGCGGGGAGCGGACCCGGTCGGCATCGACGTCGCGCCATCGATGGTCCGGCGGGCGGCGATGGCGCACCCCGGCATCCCGTTCCGGGTCGGCTCGTTCGAGGCGATCCCCGGTGGCGCAGGCTCGTTCGACGCGGTCGTCGGCAACTTCGTGTTCAACCACGTCGGGCGGCCGGGCGTCGCGCTCGCCGAGGCGCACCGCGTCCTGCGGCCCGGCGGCCGCCTCGCGCTCTCGACCTGGGACGCGGCGCGCCACAACCGGATCCTCGGGCTGCTGCTGGATGCCATCGAGGCGGCCGACGCGCCGCCGCCGCCCGGCCTGCCGCCCGGGCCGACGAACTTCCGCACCGACGCGGAGCTGCGGGCGCTGTTCGAGGCCGCCGGGTTCGCGGCGGTCGGCGTGTCGCACCTCAACTACGAGGCGCGGATCCCCGACGCCGACACGCTGTGGCACGGCGTGCTGGACTCGGCGGTGCGGATCCCGCCGCTCGTGACCGGCCAGGCCCCCGACGTGCAGGCGCGCATCCGCGCCGAGTTCGACCGGCTGTGCGCGCCCCACGGCCGGCCCGACGGGACGCTGGCGATCCCGGTCGCGGTCCAGGTGACCCAGGGCACGCGCCCGTGACGGGCAGCCCGATCAAGGTCGCCTACACCGGCGAGCCCGGCGCGTTCGCCGAGGAGGCCGTCCTGCGCTTCTTCGCGGCCCCCGAGACCGTTCCCCAGTCCTCGTTCCGGGAGGTCTTCGAGGCCGTGCGCGACGGCCGGGCGGACGCGGGCGTCGTCCCCGTCGAGAGCAGCCTCGTCGGCACGATCCGCGAGAACGCCGACCTCCTGTGGGCGTTCGACCTGCCGATCGTCGGCGAGGTCAGCGTGCCCGTCCGGCTCGCGCTCCTCGGCCTGCCCGGGGAGCGGCTCGAGACCGTGGAGCGCGTCTACTCGATCACGGCGGCGCTCGCCCAGGCCGACGCGTTCCTGCGGTCGCGGCCGTGGACGATCCAGACGACCTACAACACCGCCGGCGCCGCCCGGATGGTCGCCGAGCGCGGGGAACGCGGCTCGGCGGCGGTCGCGAGCGCCCGGGTCGCGGCGATCTACGGGCTCGACGTGCTCGCCGACGACATCCAGACGGGGTCCGACAACCACACCCGGTTCGCGGTCATCGCCCGGCGCGAGGACGCCGCGGCGGCCCTCGCCGCCGCGCAGCCGGCGGCCGTGACGGGCGCGCCGCGGACGACGCTCGTGTTCGCCGTCCGGAACGTCGCGGGGTCGCTCCACCGGTCGCTCGGCGCGTTCGCGACCCGCGGGCTCAACCTCGTGCGGCTGGAGTCCCGGCCGTGGACCGAGCGCGGGGCGCGCTGGGAGTACCTGTTCTGGGTTGACCTCGACGGGGACCCGGCCGAGGCCGTGTGCGCCGAGGCGCTCGCCGACCTCGCCCGGGAGACCGAGCTCGTCCGGATCCTCGGCACGTATCCCCGGGCCGCCGAGGACTGACGACCCGGGAATCGAAACGGCGGCGCGGGCCGAAGCCGCGCGCCGCCGTCCGTGGTGGCGTCGTTAGAGCCGGGCGAACGCGTCGAGCACGACGTCCGGGCGAGTGCCGTTGGCGGACACGATCTTGATCGTGTGCGACCCGACGCTCGCGAAGCGGTACTGGTACACGACGACCCGGTCGCCGGCCGCGATCGTCGACACGTCGACGGTCGCCTTGAGCGCACCGTCGAGGTACACCCGCACGACGCCGAGGCTCGGATCGGTCGACATCACGACCGCGATCGCGCGGCCGGTGAAGGCGTACCGGGCCGACTGCCCGTTGTCATCCGACTGCTTGGCCGAACCGCCGGAGTACACCGGCGACACGAGGGTCGTCCAGCCGCTGCTGTAGTGCACGTGCGAGCTCGATCTGCTGGACGAGCCGCGGCGTCTGCACGGAGCCCTTGATCCACGGACCGCGGTTGCCGGCCCAGTCGATCGCCCGGAGGCGGAACTGGAGCGTGCCGCTCGCCGAGGCAAAGTAGTCGAGGGACTGCTTCTGGGTGGCGCCGAGCGAGGTCCAGTGGGCGCCGCCGTCCGTGGTCTTCGCGACCTCGTACTTCCAGACGCCCGCGCCGCCGGTGTCGGTGCCCGTGGACCACGAGGCGCGGACGGGGAGCTTGGACCCGAGGAGGGCCTTCTTCGTCGCGAAGCCGGCTCGCGGGGCGCCGTTGCCGGGTTCGGTGCGATCGATGCGCAGGGTTGCGGCCGCGGCGACGACGCGCTGGGGCCGGCCACGGGGGCGTCGGAGGCGACGGTGCCCGCCTTGAGGGTCAGGAGCAGCGTGCCCTTCGAGCAGCCGCTCACCGGCACGGTCCAGGTCGTCCCGCCGAGATCGGCGACGGGGGCGTCGATCGTGCAGCCCGTCGCAGTGCCGCTCTTGCTGAAGTCGCCTGCCGTGAGGCCGGTGACGGTCTTGTCGAACTGGACCTTGTAGCTGAAAGCGCTCGCGCGCGTCGGCGAGCTCGGCGCGACGACGCTCGCCCGCGGCGTGGAGCCCATGAGGCCGCCGTCGCCCTGCGTAGGTGAGCATGAAGTCGACCGGGCCGAGGCTCGTCGCGTCGGTCCAGCAGGCGCCGATGACGCAGAAGAAGCCGGTGCCGTCGGGGTACTGGTCGGTGCCGGCCGGGTTGCTGGCGTGCCAGGCGATGCCCGTGTTCGTGCCGCGGATGAGCACGACGGCGACCGTCTCTCCGAGGTGAGCACGGCGGGCTGGTCGAACACGACGGACACGAACGAGGGCGCGCTCGAGTCCGTCGACAGGGCGGTCGCGGGGAGCGTCTGCGAGCGCGATCACGACGCCGGTGCTCGCGGTCTGGTGGCCGGTCGGGGTCGCCGCCCGACGTAGCACGCGAACCTCGACGCGGTAGGTGCCGGTGTCGGTGCTCTTGCGGTGGAGCGTGAGGCCGACGTTGGTCAGCGCGCCGCCGCTGCGGGACGAACGTCTGGGCCATCCCCGGCCACGACCAGTTGGACCCGTCGCTGTCGTTGACGATGCCGGCGAACGCGGCCGCGCTGACGCTGCCGGGCAGCATCGCGAGCAACGTCGTGGCGGCGATCAGGCCCGCCAGCGCGCGGCGCCCGTCGAAGACCGGTGGATGTGGTCAAGGTGCTCCTCCAGGATGATTGCGAATTGACCGGAAGCCTACCCCGGCCGACGCGGCGATGCGATCATGTCACCCCGACCCGTCGCACACGAGGTCCGGGCACACGGGAGGCACCGCATGGACGACGCGTTCCGCACCGAGATGGCGGCCGGCTACACCTTCGACGAGCCGGTCGTCGTGTTCGGCTCGCCGATCGTCGGCGACGAGGTGCTGAGCGACGTCCGGGTCCAGGTGCCGCTGTCGCGGGTCAACCGCCACGGGCTGATCGCCGGGGCCACGGGCACCGGCAAGACGAAGACGCTCCAGCTCCTCGCGGGCCAGCTGAGCGCGCTCGGGGTGCCGGTGTTCGCCGTGGACGTCAAGGGCGACCTCTCCGGCGTCGGCGCGCCGGGCGACCCGACGAACCCGCCGGTCGCCTCGCGGATCGAGTCGCTCAAGCTCACCTTCGTGGCGCAGGGGCACCCCGTCGAGATCCTGTCGCTGTCGGGAAAGGAGGGCGCGCACGTCCGCGCGTCGGTGTCGTCGTTCGGGCCGCTCCTGCTGGGCAAGGTGCTCGACCTCAACGACACCCAGACCTCGATCCTGTCGCTCGTCTTCCGCTACTGCGACGACCAGCACCTCCCGCTGCTCGACCTCGCGGACCTCCGCACGACGCTCAAGTTCCTCGGCTCGGACGACGGCAAGCCGGCGCTCGAGGACCTCGGCGGGATCAGCCCCGCCAGCCTCGGCGTCATCCTGCGGGCCATCGTCACCATCGAGCAGGAGGGCGCGGGCGGCTTCTTCGGGGAGCCGGAGTTCGACCCCGACGACCTGATCCGGACGACCGCCGACGGCAAGGGGATCGTGACCCTGCTCGAGGTCGCGGACGTCATGGACCGGCCGCGGCTGTACTCGACGTTCGTGCTCTGGATGCTCGCCCAGCTGTACGAGACGCTGCCCGAGGTGGGCGACATCCCGAAGCCCAAGCTGGCGTTCTTCTTCGACGAGGCGCATCTCCTGTTCAAGGACGCATCGAAGCCGCTGCTGGAGCAGATCGAGCGCACGGCGCGGCTCATCCGGTCCAAGGGCGTGGGCGTGTACTTCGTGACCCAGGCGCCGACGGACGTCCCGTCCTCGGTCCTGAGCCAGCTCGGCAACCGCGTCCAGCACGCGCTCCGCGCGTTCACCCCCGACGACGCCGACGCGCTCCGCAAGACCGCGCGCACGTTCCCGATGACCACGCACTACGACGTCGAGCGGACGATCACCACGCTGGGCATCGGCGAGGCGCTCGTGACCGTGCTCTCGCCAAAGGGCATCCCGACGCCGCTCGCGGCGACCCGTCTCGTCCCGCCCGACTCCCGGATGGCGCCGCTGACGGCCGAGGAGATCGCGGCGGTCGTCGCCCAGTCCACGCTCGCCACCCGCTACAACACGGCAGTCGACCCGGAGAGCGCGCACGAGATCATCACGGCCCGGCTTGCGAACGCGAAGGCCGCCGCCGCGAGCGTGGCGGCCGAGGCGGCGATGCGCGCCGGCGTCGACCCGACGACGGCGGACGGCCTCGCGACGATGACCCCGGCCGAGCAGCAGCGCGAGATCAACCGGCGGGCGAAGGAGCTGGCGGCGGCCCAGCGCGCCGCGGAGCGCGAGCGCAAGGCCCAGGAGAAGGCGGCCCGCGACGCGGCGAAGCAGCGCGAGAAGACGATCGAGACGGGGATCCGCACCGCCGGCAAGGTCGTGACGTCGCGCGCAGGGCAGTCCGTCCTGCGCGGGGTGTTCGACGTGTTCTTCGGGGGCGGCAAGAGCAAGTAGGAGTCGATCATGCCCGCCGATCCCCGCCCGTTCGCGGCGCCCACCATCATCGGCGAGGCGTTCGCCGGCTCGGGACCAAACGCCGCGCACATCAACGTCGTCATCGGCCGCAAGGGCGGTCCAGTCGAGACGGCATGGGCGACCGCGCTCGCGACGCCCCGGACCGGGTACATCCCGTTCCTCACGGTCCTGCGCCCGAACCTCCCGGTCAAGCCGATGACGCTGTTCGTCAACAAGGCCGACCTGCGGGGCGACACCCATTCCAACCTGACCTGGGGACCCGCGCAGGCGGGCGTCGCGGCGGGCGTCACGCTGGCCGTCGCCGAGGGCCTCATCCCGGCCGACGAGGCGGACGAGGTGCTGGCGATCGTCGCCGTGTGGATCGACTGGGCCGCCGACGACGCCGCGCTCGTGTTCGCGAACAACAAGGTGGCGACGCACGACGCGATCGCCGCCGCGGTCCGCGGGGCGCCGGCCATCGGGGACGTGCTCGCCGAGGTCGGGCATCCCTGGAACGCCTACTACCACGAGCACCGCAACTAGTGCGCATCACCCGGATCCGCGTCGCGCGGCTCGAGCGACCGCTCGACCCGCCGTTCCTCGCGGCCTGGGACCCCGTCCCGCGGACGTCGTTCGCGGCGACGCTCGTCCGGGTCGAGACCGACGAGGGCGTCACGGGGATCGGCTCGGGCGACACGATGGACGGCTTCGCGGCGTACGAGCACCTGTTCCTCGGCGAGGACCCGCTGCGGATCGCGCGCCACGTCCGGGCGCTCGAGACGATCGCGTTCCACGCCGGCCGCTACTGGCCGCTCGAGGCCGCGCTGTGGGACCTCATCGGCAAGGTGACGGGCCAGCCCGTGGCGGTCCTGTTCGGCGGCGCCGTGGATGCGCTCCCGGCGTATGCCTCGACGGGCGAGCGTCGCTCGGCGGACGAGCGGGCCGCGTCGGCGATCGCGATCCGCGAGGCGGGCTTCCGGGCGATGAAGATCCGGATCGACCGCCATCGGCCGGCGGAGGGGCTCGAGGCCGTCCGCGCCGTCCGGGCCGCCGTGGGCGACGGGCTCGAGCTGATGGTCGACCTCAACGCCGCCTGGCGGATGCCCGGCGACACGTCGCCGGGCCTCGACGTCGTGGGTGCCCGGCGGATCGCCGACGAGCTGGCCGAGCTCGGCGTGCTGTGGCTCGAGGAGCCGCTCGACGGCGGGGACCTCCGCGGGCTCGCCGCGCTCCGGGCGGGCGGCCGGGTCCGCATCGCGGGCGGCGAGATGACCCGCTCGATGCCGGAGCTGCTCGCCGCGCTCGACGCCGACGCCTTCGACGTCTACCAGCCGGACGTCGTGCTGGCGGTCGGGATGCTCCGGGCGCGCACGATCGCGGAGCTGGCGCTCGCGCGCAACCGGTGGTTCACGCCGCACACCTGGACGAACGGGATCGGGCTCCTCGCGAACCTCCACGTCGCGGCGGGCGTCGGCGGCGGGCCGTACCTCGAGTACCCGTACGACCCGCCCGGCTGGACCCCCGAGCGGCGCGACTTCATGCTCGCCACGCCCGGTCGCGATCGACGGCGACGGGATGCTCCGCGTGCCGTCCGCGCCGGGCCTCGGGATCGAGCTCTCGCCGGAGGCCGCCGCCGCGCTCGACGCCGCGCGGTAGGCTGGCACCGACGCCGGTCGCCCATCGCGCCGCCCGCACGCTGCCCCCCGAGGACCCGATGCCCGACGCCGCGAGCCCCACGCACGCCGACTGGATCGAGCGCGCCCGGACCATCCGACCGCCGACGCGCCCGTTCATCAACGGCGACTACCGGGCCCCGATGGACGGCGCCGTCGTCGTCGACACGACGCCGCGTGACGGGTCGGCAATCGCGGAGGTCGAGACGGCCGGCGCCCGTGACGTCGACCGCGCCGTCGAGGCCGCGCGCGAGGCGTTCGAGGACGGCCGCTGGGCCGACCGCGCCCCGGTCGAGCGCAAGCGCGTGCTGCTCCGGTTCGCGGACCTCATCCGGGCCAACGCCGACGAGCTCGCGCTGCTCGAGAGCCTCGACGTGGGGCATCCCATCCACGACGCGACCCGGGTCGACGTGCCGGGGGCCGCGAACTGCATCCAGTGGTACGCGGAGGCCGCGGACAAGCAGTACGGCGAGGTCGGGCCGACGGGGCCGGACGCGCTGAGCCTCGTGACCCGCGAGCCGTTCGGGGTCGTCGCGGCGCTCGTGCCCTGGAACTACCCGCTGATCATCACGCGCCTGGAAGCTCGGGCCGGCGCTCGCGACCGGGAACTCGGTCGTCCTCAAGCCCGCGACCCGCTCGCCGCTCACCGCGCTCCGGCTCGCGGGACTGGCCGCGGAGGCCGGCCTGCCCGACGGCGTGCTCAGCGTCGTGCCGGGGAGCGGCGCCGTGGTCGGCGAGGCGCTCGCGCGCCACCCGGGCGTGGACAAGCTCGCGTTCACGGGCTCGATCGAGACGGGCCGCCGGCTGCTCCACGCGAGCGCGGACTCGAACCTCAAGCCGGTCCAGCTGGAGCTCGGCGGCAAGAGCCCGCAGCTCGTGCTCGCGGACGCGCCGGACCTCGACGCCGCGGTCAGCGCCGTCGGCTGGGGGATCTTCTACAACGCCGGCCAGACCTGCAACGCGGGCTCGCGTGTCCTCGTCCAGCGGGGGATCAAGGACGCGTTCCTCGAGCGGCTCGTCGCGTTCGCCGAGCGCCTCCAGCCGGGCGACCCGCTCGACCCGGCGACCCGGCTCGGGACGCTCGTCGACGGCGCGCACCTGGACGAGGTCATGCGCCACGTGTCCCGGGCCCGCGGCGACGGGGCCCGGGTCGTGACCGGCGGGCAACCGGTCCTCACGCACACCGGCGGCGCGTACCTGCCGCCCACGATCGTCGACGGCGTGACCGCCGAGATGGGCATCGCCCGGGAGGAGATCTTCGGCCCGGTGCTCACCGTCCTCGTGTTCGACGGCCCCGATGAGGGCGTCCGGATGGCCAACGACACCGACTTCGGCCTCGCGGCGGCCGTCTGGACGAGCGACCTGCGGCTGGCCCACCGGCTGGCGCGCCGGATCCGCGCCGGCGTCGTGTGGGTCAACACGTTCGACGCCGCGGACGTGACGGTCCCGTTCGGCGGCTTCAAGCAGTCGGGGAGCGGCCGCGACAAGAGCCTCCACGCGCTCGACGGGTACACGCAGCTCAAGACCACCTGGATGGACCTCACGTGAGCACGGGCTGGCCGTCGGGCGGCAAGCGGCCCGTCGTCGGGTTCATCGGGCTCGGCCGGATGGGCGCCCCGATGGCGGCCAACGTCGCTCGGGCCGGCTTCGAGCTCGTCGTGTTCGACGTCCGCGGCGAGGCGACGGAGCCGCTCGTGGATCTCGGCGCGCGCGTCGCGGAGAGCGCGCCGGGGCTCGCGGCCGCGGTCGACGTGCTGATCACGATGCTCCCGGGCCCGCCGCAGGTCGAGGCCGTCATGCTCGGCCTCAACTGCGCCTTCCAGGCGCTTCGCTCGGGCGCCGTCTGGATCGACATGTCGACCTCCACGCCGGCCGCCGGCCGGATCGCGGCCGAGGACGGCGGCCCACGCGGCGTGGCGGTCGTCGACGCGCCGGTCGCCGGCATGGTCAAGGGAGCGACCGCGGGGACCCTCCAGGTCTTCGCCGGTGGCGACGCCGCCGACGTGAAGCGGGTCATGCCGGTCCTCCACGCGATGGGCGACCCCGAGCGGGTGGTCCACGTCGGACCCCGTGGCGCGGGCTACGCGGTCAAGCTGTGCCTCAACCTCCTGTGGTTCATCCACGCGCATGCGGCGGCGGAGGTGCTCGTCCTGGGCACGAAGGCCGGCGTGGAGACCGGGACCCTCCGGCGGGCGCTTGCCAGCGGGCCGGCGTCGTCCGTCCTCCTCGAGCGCGACATCGACGGCGTGTTCGACGGCGACTACGACGAGAGCTTCACGCTCGACCTCGTGACCAAGGACCTCGGGCTCGCGGTCGACCTCGCGCGGGAGCTGGGCGTGCCGCTCGAGCTCAGCGCGCTCGTCGAGCAGCTCTACCGGCGGGCGCGTGCGCTGTACGGCGACCGCGCGGGCGAGCTGTCCACGGTGCGCATGGTCGAGGAGGCCGCCGGGATCAAGCTGCGACTGGGGACGCCGAAGCGGTGAGCCTGGCGCACGTCACGCTCGACATCCCGCTGCGGGACCGGATCCTGTTCGGGCGCGGCCGGATCGCCGAGCTGCCGGGGCTCGTGCGCGACAACGGCGGCAGGCACGCCTTCGTCGTCACGGACCCGGGTGTCGCCGCCGCCGGCGTCGCCGAACGCGTCCGCGCGCTGCTCGAGGCGGGCGGGATCACGGCCCACGTCCACGCCGAGGTGGAGCCGAACCCGGGGACCGCGTCGATCGTCCGGGGCAGCCACGCGCTCGCCCTGTTCGGGACGCCCCAGACCGTCGTCGTCGCGCTCGGCGGCGGCTCGTCGATGGACTCCGCGAAGGCGATCTCGCTCCACGCGATCAACGGCGGCGACGTGCTCGCCCTGGGCTACCACCGCGAGGAGCTCCTCCCGGGCCTGCCGGTCATCGCGATCCCGACGACCGCGGGCACGGGCGCCGAGACGAACACCTATGGCGTGATCACCGACGAGGCCGCCGGCCGCAAGGGGTACGTCGGCCACCCGTCGGTGCTGCCGCGGGTCGCGATCCTCGACCCCGAGCTCACGGTCGGCCTGCCGCCGGCCGTCACCGCCGCGACCGGCGTGGACGCGATGACCCACAGCCTCGAGAGCCTCCTCTCGCGCAACCCGAACCCGTTCGCCGAGGCGATGGCGCTCGGGGTCATCCGCACGGTCGCCGCCTGGCTGCCCGTCGCGGTCGCGGACGGGTCGGACATGGAGGCCCGCAGCCAGCTGTTGCTCGCATCGCACCTCGCGGGGCTCGGCCAGGCGAGCGGCACGGGCGTCGGGCTGGTCCACGCCATCGGCCACGCGCTCGGGACACGCGGGCGACTCCCGCACGGGACGGCGCTCGCGGCGGTGCTGCCCGAGGTGCTGACGTTCTACGCCGACCAGCCCGGCCTCCGCGACCGGGAGCTCGCGCTCGTGGCGGTGGCGCTGGGCGCCGCCTCGCCGGCCGACGAGTGGCCTGCGGCGGCCCGGGCGGGGATCGTCGCCCTGGACGCGTTCCTCCGTCGGGTCGGCCAGCGGCCGACGCTCGCGGCGCTCGGCGTCGGGCCGGAGCTCGTCCCGGTCATCGCCCGCGACGCGGTGGAGGACGCGGCGATCGCGAACAGCCCGCGCCTCGCCGACGTGGCAGAGGTCGAGGCCATCCTGCGGTCCGTCTCCGGCTGACCCGGCGGGCCGGGCCTAGAATGCTCGCCTGCCCCGCGAGGCGGGCGCCCGTACCCTCACCGAGCCGAACGCAACCCAGGAGCCACCGATGGCGACCATCGCCGGCGTCAAGCCGCACCCGATCTATCTCGCAGGCTCGTGGGTCGACTCGCCCGACGTCCTCGAGATCGCCAACCCGGCCCGGCCGGGTGAGCTCGCGGGCTCGACGTACCTCGCGACCGAGGCGCAGTACGAGCAGGCGGTCGAGGCGGCGGTCCGCGCGTTCGAGGTGACCCGGAAGCTCCCGGCCTACGAGCGCGGCCGGATCCTGCGCGAGATCAGCGCCGGCATCAAGGCCCGGCGCGAGGAGCTGGGTGCGCTCATCGCGGCCGAGGCCGGCAAGCCGATCCGCGACGCCCTGACCGAGGTCGACCGCGCGGTCCTCACGTTCAGGCTCGGGGCGGAGGAGGCGGAGCGCGCCTACGGCGAGGTCATCCCGCTGGACCTCATGCCGAGCTCCAAGGACCGGGTCGGGATCACGCGGCGCTTCCCGATCGGGCCGATCGCGGGCATCTCGCCGTTCAACTTCCCGCTCAACCTGGCCGCGCACAAGGTCGCCCCGGCGATCGCCTCGGGCAACCCGATCGTGCTCAAGCCGCCGTCCAAGGACCCGCTGGTGATGCTCGCCGTGGCGGAGATCATCGACAGCGTCGGCGTCCCCGAGGGCATGGTCTCGATCCTGCCGATGAGCCGCGAGCTGGGCGACCGGATGGTCTCGCGACGAGCGGTTCAAGCTGCTCTCGTTCACGGGCAGCCCGTCGGTCGGCTGGCGGATGAAGGAGCGGGCGGGCAAGAAGAAGGTCGTGCTCGAGCTCGGCGGCAACGCCGGCGTCATCGTGGACAAGTCCGCGGACATCGACTGGGCGGTGAAGCGGACGCTCGTCGGCGCGTTCGCCTACAGCGGCCAGGTCTGCATCAGCGTCCAGCGGATGTTCATCCACGAGGACGTGTGGGACGCGTTCATGGACAAGTTCCTCGCGGGCGCCGCTGCCCTGAAGCTGGGCGATCCGGCCGATCCCACCACCGACGTCGGGCCGATGGTCGACGCCAAGGCCGCGTCCCGGACGCAGTCGTGGGTCGACGAGGCACGCGCGCTCGGCGGCACGATCCTCGCCGGCGGCACCGCGGACGGCACGTTCTTCCCGCCCACGGTCATCACCGACGTCCCGTTCTCGGCGCAGGTGTGCTCCAACGAGGCGTTCGCGCCGCTCGTCGTCGCCTTCCCGTTCAAGGAGCTCGACGAGGCGATCGCCGCGGTCAACGACTCCTTCTTCGGGCTCCAGACCGGCGTGTTCACGGCCGACCTCGCCGCGGCCTGGACGAGCTTCTCCGAGCTCGAGGTGGGCGGGGTCATCGTCAACGACATCCCGACCTACCGGATCGACAACATGCCCTACGGCGGGGTCAAGGACTCGGGCCTCGGCCGAGAGGGCATCCGCTGGGCGATCGAGGACATGACCGAGATCCGGATCATGGTCCTCGCCTGGCCCCAGTAGGGGACCGCCCCGCGGCGGCGGGGTGTGAGGGGAACCAACGGCTGCCTTCCGAGCGGCCGACGTGCCTGGATCGCGGGTTCCGGGGCGTGTCGTGCGCCGATCGATGCCGTCGGCCTCGGGACGGCCTCAGCGCGGCTTCTGGCGCCTCCGAGTCCCCGGCGACCGGGTCCCATCGACGGTCCCTCGACGGTTTCGCGCTCTCGCGACGGCTTGCGCGTTCTTTGTCCGGCCACTTGACAAAGTGGCTATAGTGCCTTTGTCCACGGAGTTGGCAAAGTCCAACCCGCGGGCGGAGGAGGACGGCACCGGATGCGGCTGCCCGCGAAGGCGACCCACCAGCAGACCCGGGCGATCAACCAGGGGCTGGTGCTGCGCACGCTCTACGACCTGGGCCCGATCAGCCGGGCCGAGGTGGCGCGCCTCACGGGCCTGACCCGCACCACCGTCAGCGACGTCGTCACGGACTTCCTCGGCGAGGGGCTGATCGAGGAGGTCGGCCGCGGGCCGTCGAGCGGCGGCAAGGCGCCGATCCTCGTGCGCGTCATCCCCGATGCCCGGGTTGTCATCGGGCTCGACCTGGGCGAGGAGGCGTTCGTCGGGGCGCTCGTCGACCTGCGGGGCGAGATCCACCACCGCGTCATCGAGCCGATCGACGGTCGGGACGGCGCCGCCGCGCTCGCCGCCGTGGAGCGGGTCGTGGACGAGCTCGTCGCCGCGGCACCGGCAGGGACCCTGCTCGGCATCGGCGTCGGCACCCCCGGGCTCGTCGACACGGTCACCGGGACCATCCGCTGGGCCGTCAACCTCGACTGGCAGGACCTGCCGCTGGGGCGGATGCTCAGCGAGCGGACCGGCCTCCCGGCCTACGTCGCGAACGACTCGCGCGCCGCGGCGATGGGCGAGCACCTGTTCGACCTCGCCGGGCGCGCCGCCAGCCTCGTCGCGATCAAGCTCGGCACGGGCATCGGCGCCGGCATCGTCATCGGCGGGGAGCTCCTCCAGGGGGACGGGTTCGGCGCCGGCGAGATCGGCCACACCTCCGTCGTCGACGACGGCGCGGCCTGCCGCTGCGGCCGGTTCGGCTGCCTCGAGACCGTGGCGAGCTCGCGGGCCGTGATGGCCGAGGCCGAGCGCGTGGCCGCCGAGGACCCGACCGGCGCCCTCGGACGACGGCTCGCCGCGGGCCGCCTCCTCGCTCCAGCCGACATCGCGGCCGTCATCGCGGACGGCGACGAGGAGGCACGCCGCATCGCGGTCGCCGCCGGCCGCTGGCTCGGCCGCTCGATCGCCGGCCTCGTCGGCGTCCTCGACATCCACCACGTCGTCCTGCTGGGGACCGTCACGGAGCTCGGCCCGGACTGGCTCGAGGCGGTCCGCGAGGAGGCCATGCGGCGGGCGCTCGGGCTGCTGACCCGAGACCTGCGGATCGAGGTCGGCGGCGCCGCCGACGACGTCGTGCTGCTCGGCGCGAGCGCCCTGCTGCTGTCGCGCGAGCTCGGCCTGGTTCCCGCCCGATGACACGGTCGATCCTCGCGGGCATCGACGTCGGCGGCAGCAAGATCGCCGTCCTCCTCACGGACCTCGCCCTGCGACCGATCGCCCGCCGCGTCGTCGCGACGGGTGTCGGCGATCCCGCGGCCGCGGTCGGCCAGGTCGCGGACGCGGTCGAGGCGGCGCTGCACGAGGTCGGCCGCCGCACCGACGAGCTGGTCGCGGTGGGGATCGGCGTCCCCGGGCGCGTCGAGCCCGACACCGGCGTGGTGACGCTCGCGGTCAACCTCGGCTGGCACGAGGTCGCGCTCGGCGCCGGGCTCGCGGACCGGTTCGGCGTGCCGGTCGCGGTCGAGAACGACGTCAAGGCCGCCGCCGCCGGTCTCGCGAGCCGTGACCAGACGGCCGGGATCGCCGACCTCGCGTACCTCGGCATCGGCACCGGGATCTCCGCGGGCGTCGTCCTCGGCGGCCGGCTCTACCGCGGGTCGCGGGGTCTCGCCGGCGAGATCGGGCACGTCGTCCTGCAGGCGGACGGCCCGGTGTGCCAGTGCGGGCTGCGCGGCTGCTTCGAGGCGATCGCCTCCGGCCGCGGCATCGCCGAGCTCGCCGAGGCGGCCGTCCGGGCCGACGTCGCGCGGCCGGACGGTGCGGTCCTCGCCACGACCCTGCACGCCAAGGGCCGGCTCACCGCCGCCGACGTGTACGCCGCCGCGGCCGCCGGCGACGAGGCCGCGCTCGCCATCGTCGAGGGCGCTGGACGCGCGGTCGCGCGGGCCGTCCACCTGCTGGTCATGACCTATGACCTGCAGACGGTCTTCCTCGGCGGGGGAGTCACGGGGGCCGGTGCCCTGTTCCGCGACCCCGTGCTGCAGGGCCTCGATGCGCTCCGCGACCGGTCGCCGCTCGCCCGCGAGGCGCTCGGCCCGGACGTGGTCCGCGTCCTGCCACCAGATGCGGATGCAGGCGCCTGGGGCGCCGTCGTCCTCGCCCGGACCGCGGCCGGTCCGGTCCACGAAGCGCCGATGAGCGGCGAACCCAGCAGGCCGGCGGTCGCCGCCGACCAACCCCGGAGGAGGTGAGTGCCGCGCGTGCCATGTTGGAGGACCGTCGCCGATCGGGCGGCAGTCACGACCCTCGAGAAGTCCCCGCGTTGACCAACCGATCCACGACCCGTTTCGAGAGAGAGGAGACCACACGGTGAGTTCCCGCAAGATGCTGGCCCTGGGGCTGGCAGCGGTGCTGGGCCTGGCGGCCTGCGGCAGTTCCGCGCCGACGACGGCGCCGGCGACGTCCGCCGCGCCGACGACCGCCCCCGCCAGCGCCGAGAGCACCGCACCGTCCGAGAGCGCGGCCCCGGCCAGCCCCGAGGCGCTGCAGCCCGATCCCGCCGAGGCGATCATCCCGAACGTCGAGCAGGGCGCGACGATCAACTTCTGGACGTTCTACCTGTCCCCGACCTTCGACCAGTACCTCAAGGACACGATCGCCCGCTTCGAGGCGACGTACCCGGGCGTCACGGTCAACTGGGAGGACCACCAGGCGACGTTCAAGGACGACCTCAACAACGCGTTCGCCGCGGGCAACGCCCCCGACGTCATCAACCTCTCGGTCTCCGAGGGCTGGGTGAGCGAGTACGCGGGCAAGGGCGTCCTGCTGCCGCTGGACGACAAGGTCGACCAGTCGGTCAAGGACATCTACTACCCGGGCCTCTGGAAGGAGCAGCTGATCGACGGCGTCAACTTCCAGTTCCCGTGGTACCAGGGCCTCAACGTCGAGCTGCTCAACAACGCGATCCTCGAGAAGGCCGGCTTCAGCGCCGACACCTTCCCGAAGACGCTCGACGGCCTGCCGGCCCTGTGCCAGGCGGTCAAGGACAAGGCCGCGTCGCTGTGCACCATCCGCCTCACGGTCTCCGACCTGCTGGCCCAGATGGTCTACGAGGGCAACGTCAAGGTCCTGAGCGATGACGGCAAGGCGTTCACGTTCGACTCCCCCGAGGGCGTCGCGTGGCTCCAGATGTACGTCGACATGGTCAAGGCCGGGACCGTGGACAACACCGTCCTGACCACGACCGACGACCGCGTCGGCCTCAACGCGTTCATCGCCGGCGGCTCGCCGTTCTACGCGAGCGGCCCCAACCTGGCCCGCCAGGTCAAGGACCAGAACGCCACGCTGTACGGCAACCTGGGCATGGTCCAGCAGCCGCTCGGCAAGAGCAACGTCTCGGGCAAGGGCCTCATGTCGCTGTCCGTCAAGGCCGACACGAAGTTCCCGAACGCCGCGATCGCGCTCGCCCAGTACTTCACCAACCCGCGCGCGATGGTCGAGTTCGCGAAGCTCGTCCCGGTCTACCCGTCGAGCCCCTCGGCGTTCGAGGACCCGTTCTTCGCCTCCGCTCCGGCGGCGATCGAGGACAGCGCCCGGCCGCTCGCCGGCGACATCATCGCCACCTACGCGGACATCGTCCCGACGATCCCCGCCAAGGCCGATGTCAACGAGATCGTCCGCAAGGCGGTCGAGTCCGCGCTGTTCGGCGGCGTTGACGCCCAGACCGCCCTCTCCGGGGCGGTGACGGACGCCAACAAGCTCATCAAGTAGCGTCCAGCTCCTCCACCCCGCCCGCTCCCTCCGGGGGCGGGCGGGGACACCCACCGGGCCTGATCACCCACCGATGACGCTCCGCCGGCGACTGCTCCCGTACGTGTTCCTCGCCCCGGCCCTCGTGCTGCTGGGGATCTTCGTCGTGTACCCGATCATCGCGGTCATCGGCTACAGCTTCACCGACTACGACATCGTCCGGCCGCCGGTCCCCGTCGGCCTCGCCAACTACGAGCAGCTCCTGAACGACAAGACGTTCTGGCTCTCGATCCAGCACTCGCTGATCTACCTGATCGTGACGCCGATCCTGATCGCGCTCTCGATCGGCCTCGCCATCGTCGTCAACCGCACGATGCGCGGCATCCACATCTTCCGCGCCCTGTACTTCGTGCCCGCGGTGAGCGGCTCGATCGCCATCGGCCTCGCCTGGACCTGGATGTTCGACCGCAACGGGATCATCAACAGCACCCTGCAGTCGCTCGGGATCATCGACCAGCCGATCCAGTGGCTGGCGAACCCCTCGATGGTGCTGCCGATCGCGATGCTGCTCACGATCTGGGCCGGCGTCGGCTACTACTCGGTGATCTTCCTCGCGGGCCTCCAGAACATCCCCGAGGAGCTCTACGACGCGGCGCGGATCGACGGCTGCAACGACCTCCAGAAGCACCGCTACGTGAGCCTGCCCGGGCTGCGGCCCCAGATCACGTTCGTGGCGGTGATCTCGAGCCTCGCCGCGCTCAAGGTGTTCGACGAGATCTACGTCCTGACCGGCCGCACGGGCGGGATCCTCGACTCGGGCGTGACGATCGTGTTCTACCTGTGGAAGCAGGCGTTCGTGCTGGGCCACGCCGGGTATGCGTCCGCGATCGCCATGGCGCTGCTCGCGATGACGCTCGTGTTCTCGATCGTCAACGTGCGCTTCCTCGAGCGCGGGCAGGCCGAGGAATGAGCGGCACCGCGGAGACCCGCGCGATCGGCGCGACGGTCGCGCGACCCGGGCGCCGGTCCCGCACCCGCGCGCGCCGCGCCGCGTCGAGCGCCGGCTGGTACGCCGTGCTCATCGCCCTGGCCGTCGTGACGGTGTTCCCGTTCGCGTGGATGCTGCTCACGTCGTTCAAGGGCCCGCTCGACCCGATCACCTCGGTCCCGCCCCAGCTCCTGCCCAGCGACCCGACGTTCGCGAACTACCAGCGGGTGCTCGACGCGCTCCCGATCTCGAGCTTCTTCGTCAACAGCGTGATCGTCTCGGTGGCGACGAGCCTGCTCAACGTGCTGGTCGCCTCGCTGGCCGCCTACCCGCTCGCGAAGATGCGGTTCGCCGGCCGGAGCGTCATCTTCTACGCGCTCCTGGCGACCCTGATCGTGCCCGCGCAGCTCACCTACATCCCGAGCTTCGTGCTCGCGGTGAACGTCTTCCACTACTACGACTCGCTCGCCGCGCTGATCTTCCCGAGCCTCGTGTCGGCGTTCAACATCTTCCTGCTGCGGCAGGCGTTCCGGGGCGTCCCCAACGACCTGCTCGACGCCGCGCGTGTCGACGGCGCCGGGGAGTTCCGGATCTGGTGGCAGATCCTGATGCCGATCATCCGGCCGTCGCTCGCCGCGGTCGCGATCTTCACGTTCGTGACCTCGTGGAACGACTTCCTGTGGCCGTCGCTGATGCTCCACACGAGGGAGGGGATGACGCTCCCGGTCGGCCTCGCCGCGCTCCAGGGCTTCTTCTCGTCCGACTTCCGCGCGATCGCCGCGGGCGTGACGCTGACCGTGCTCCCGATCCTGCTGTTCTTCATCCTTGCCCAGCGCTGGTTCGTGCGCGGGCTCGCGGGCGCCGTCAAGGGGTGACGCGGTGACGCGCGACGACCCGGCACCGGACGTCCGCGGCCGCCTGATGCTCGCGTTCCCCGGCTACGAGCTGCCCGCGGCGATGGAGCGTCGCCTCCGCGAGGCACCGGCCGCCGGGATCACGCTGTTCCGGTACGTCAACGTGGACACGCCGGCCCAGGTGCGCGCGCTCGTCGAGTCGGCGCAGGCTGCCGCGACGGCGGGTGGCCACGACGGCCCGTTGCTGATCGCGGCCGACCAGGAGGGCGGCCAGCTCATCGCCCTCGGCGACGGGTCCACCGCGTTCCCGGGGAGCATGGCGCTCGGCGCGACCGGCGACCCGGACCTGGCCGAGCGCGTGGGCCGTGCGACGGGATCGGAGCTGCTCGCGATGGGCGTCAACGTCTCGTACGCGCCCTCGTGCGACCTCGCGTCGAACCCGGCGAACCCGCACCTCGGGATCCGCGCGTTCGGCGACGATCCCGCGGAGGTCGCGTCCTTCGCGGCGGCGATGACGCGGGGCCTGCGATCGTCGGGCGTCGCGGTCGCGATCAAGCACTTCCCGGGCCTCGGCGAGGCCGACCTCGACAGCCACCATCGGACTGCCGGTCATCGAGCACGACCGGGCGCGGCTGGACGCGACGGAGCTCGTGCCGTTCGCGGCGGCGATCGACGCCGGGGCGGACCTCGTCATGTCGGCGCACGTCGGCATGCCCGCGCTCACCGGCGACCCGACGCTGCCCGCCACGCTCGCCCGCGAGGTCATGCACGACCTCGTGCGCGGTGACCTCGGATTCCGTGGCCTCACGATCACCGACGCGCTCGACATGGAGGCCCTGCCCCAGGGGAGCGCGCAGGTCGTCGACGTCATCGCGGCGATCCGGGCCGGCGTCGACCTGCTCCTGTGCGCGCCGGACCAGGATCGGCTGGCGCGGATCGAGGGGGCGGTCGAGCTCGGCGCGCGGCGACGGCTGTTCGACGACGGGGAGCTGCGGGCGTCGGCGGCGCGGCTCGCCACGCTGCGCGCCCGGCTCGCGACGGCGCCCCGCCCCGGGCTCGAGGTCGTCGGGCTCGGCGGACCACCTGGCGCTCGCCCGCGAGGTCGCGGAGCGCTCGATCGCCCTCGTCCGCGACCGCGACGGCCTGCTGCCGCTCCGCCTCGCGCCCGGCGACCGGCTGCTCGCCGTGATGCCGGCCCCGCGCGAGCTCACGCCCGCCGACACCTCCGCGTCCGTCGCGCCCGGCCTCGCGGCAGCGCTCCGCGAGCGCTGGCCGGACGTCGACGAGGTCGTCACGTCGCACCCCCCGACCGACGACGAGATCGCGGGCGTCGTGGCCCGGGCCGCCGGCGCCGCGGCCGTGGTCGTCGGGGACGATCGTGGCGTCCGCCGACCCGGCCCAGGCCCGGCTCGTGGAGGCGCTGCTCGCCACGGGCCGGCCGGTCGTCACCGTCGCCCTCCGCACCCCGTGGGACCTCGCGGCGTACCCGGCCGCGGGCACCCACGTCGCCGCGTGGGGGATCCTCGCGCCGACGCTCCGGGCCCTCTCGGCGTGCCTGTTCGGCGCGATCCCGTTCCGCGGCCGCGTGCCCGTCCGGCTACCGTCTCCCGTATGAGCCTCGCGTCCGAGATCCAGGAGCAGCCGCGCGGTCCTCGCCGGGCTGCTCGAGCGGGCCCCCGACATCGGCCGCGATCGCCGCGTCGATCGCCGAGCGTGACGTCGAGCACGTCGTCATCGCCGCCCGCGGGACCTCGGACCACGCCGCGATCTACGCCCAGTACCTGTTCGGGATCCGCCTCGGCCTCCCGGTCGGGCTGACGACGCCGTCCGTCCTGTCGCTCTACGGGGCCGAGCCGCGGTTCGGGCGCGCGCTCGTGATCGGGATCAGCCAGTCGGGCGCGTCACCGGACATCGTCGGCGTGGTGGCGGCCGCCCGCCGCCAGGGCGCCCCGACGCTCGCGATCACCAACGAGCCCGGGTCGGCGCTCGCCGCCGCCGCCGAGCACGTGCTCGACCTCGGCGCGGGTCCCGAGCTCGCCGTCGCCGCGACGAAGACCTACACGGCCGAGCTGCTCGGGCTCGCGATCCTCGCGGCGGCGATCCGGCGGCACGGGCGACCCGCTCGCCGAGGACCCGGAGCTCGCGCTCGTGCCGGGTGCCGTCGAGGCGGCCCTCGCCACCGCGCCCGAGGTCGCGGCGATCGCCGGCGAGCTCGCGTCCCGTGACGCATGCGTCGTCGTGGGCCGCGGGCTACGAGTACGCGACAGCCCGCGAGTGGGCGCTCAAGCTCAAGGAGCTCGCCCACGTCCACGCGGACCCGTACTCGGCCGCCGACTTCCGCCACGGTCCGATCGCGCTCGTGGACGCGGGCTTCCCGGTGCTCGCGGTCGCCCCGTCGGGGCACGCCACTGCCGACGTCGAGGCGCTCCTGCTTCGGCTCCGTGACGAGCTCCACGCCGGGATCGTCGCGCTGTCCGACCGCGACGACGTGCTCGCTGCCGCCCGCTGGGGGATCCGGCTACCGACCGTCCCCGAGCACCTGATGCCGATCGCCTCGATCGTGCCCGGCCCAGCTGTACGCGATGCACGCGACGCTCGCGCGCGGCCACGACCCCGATCACCCGCGCACGATCGCGAAGGTGACGCTCACGACCTGAGCGGGCCGACGTCCCGGAGGCCGGCCCGCTTCCCGGCGAGTCCTACGAGCCCGCGATGAGCGCCTTCGCCAGCGTCAGCGCCGCGGCATGCCCGTCGACGCCGTAGGCGAGGACCTGGAGCGTGAACAGCTGGTCGTCGACGACGAAGAACAGCGCGTCCGCCGGCCCGAACGACGCCGGGACCCCGAGCGACGTCTCCTCGGTGAGCGCGGACCCCTGCGCCTGCCGGAGTGCGTCGAGGGCCGCCTGGCCGTTCGGCTCCCCCTGGAGGTCGACGGTGCCCTCGACCGGGAGCGCGTCGCTGACCTCGGTCGTCCACACGCAGCCGAGCGTCAGCTGCTCGGCGGTTGCGACCTTGGCGCCGACCACGGCCTCGATGGCCTCGTCGGAGATGCGGTCGCAACCGAGGACACCGGCGGCCGCGCTGGCGGCGGGGTCGGCGCTGGCGGCGGGATCCACCGGTGCGGTCGCGGACGCTGCGGGAGCGGCCTCGGTGGCGGCGGCAGGGGCCGTGGTGGCGGCCGATCCGCCGCAGCCCGCCGCGGCGAGGGCGAGGACGGCGAGCAGCGCGAACAGGCGAGGACGTGTGGTCAAGAGGACTCCCTTGGGTACGCCGGTGGAAGTCCTCGGGGACCGCCGGCTGCCTACGGTACGTGGTCCGCGCCCCAGCGGCATGTTCCCCCCGTTGCGACCGGGTGCGCCGCCCCACGTGCGAGGGGCCACACTGCGGCCATGGACCTCACGCTGACCCCCGGGCAGGCCGACCTCCGCGACCGGGCGCGAGCCTACGTCGTCGACGTCCTCCAGCCGCTCGAGGGCGTGTTCGAGCAGCACCACTCGCTGCCCGCGGACACGATCCGGGAGCTCAAGCGGGCCGCCATCGAGGCGCGCCTCCAGGGCGGCAGCCTCCCCGTCGACGCGGGCGGGCAGGGCTGGTCCGCGCTCGAGCAGGTCCTCGTCCACGAGCAGCTGGGGCAGGTCACCGGCGGCCTGTGGTCGTTCATCCCGGGCGCGTACAACGCGCTCGTCCACTGCACGCCGGAGCAGCGCCGCCGCTACCTCGACCCGAGCCTGCGCGGGGAGCGCAACGGGAGCTACGCGATCACCGAGGCCGGCCAGGGCTCCGACGCGCGGACGCTCACCGCGACCGCCGTCCGGGACGCGGCGACCGGCGAGTACGTCCTCAACGGCGAGAAGTGGTTCGTGACCGGGCCATCGGACACCGACTTCATGATCTTCCACTGCCACCTGCTCGAAGGCGACGAGCGGCTCCCGACGCTGTTCCTCGTGGACTACGACGCGCCGGGCGTCACCCAGACCGCGGACCCGGACTACACCCACACGTTCGCGGACCGCCACCCGCAGTTCGTCCTGAGCGACGTCCGCGTCCCCGCCGACGCGATGCTCGGCGGCAAGGGCGAGGCCGACGTCATGACCAACGAGTGGTTCGTCGAGGAGCGGCTCCACATCGGCGCGCGCTGCTCCGGGGCGATGGAGCGGCTGCTCACGCTGGCCGTCGCCTGGGCCACGGAGCGGGTCCAGTTCGGCGAGCGGATCTACGACTTCCAGGGCGTGAGCTTCCCGCTCGCGGACTCGGCCGCGGACGCGTCGGCGGCCCGCCTGCTCACCCGCGAGGCGGCCGTGCTCATGGACGCGGGCGCGAACGCCAAGGTCGTCCACGCGAAGGCGAGCCTCGCCAAGCTGTTCGCGTCCGAGGCCGCGTGGCGCTGCGCGGACCGCGTCGTCCAGGTGTTCGGCGGACGCGGCTACATGCGCGAGTTCCCCGCCGAGCGGTACCTGCGCGAGCTCCGGGTGGACCGCATCTGGGAGGGGACCTCGGAGATCCAGCGGCTCGTGATCGCGCGGGCGCTCGAGAAGCGCGGCGTCGACGCGGTCGTCGGCTAGGCGTCGCGGCGCCGCGTCCCGTGCCCACGAGCGACCTCGCACCCGCCATCGACCTGCGCCCGCTGTTCGCGCCGCGCTCGATCGCGGTCCTCGGCGCGAGCCCGCGGTCGACCCTCGGCCTCACGGTCCGCGACAACCTCCGGCTGATGGGCAGCGAGACGCGCTGCTGGTTCGTCAACCCGCGCTACGAGGAGATCCACGGCGAGCGGGCGTACCCGACCCTCGGCGACCTGCCCGAGCGGCCGGACACGGTGATCCTCGCCGTGAACCCGCTGCGCGCGGCCCGCTTCGCGCAGGAGGCGGCCGACGCCGGCGTCCCGAGCCTCGTCATCCCGGGCGGCGGGGTGGTGGAGGGCGGCGAGGCCGCCGCGGCGATGCAGCGCGAGGTCCGCGACATCGCGCTCCGCCACGGGATCGCGCTCCTCGGCCCCAACTGCATGGGCATGGTCGACTGGACGACGAACACGACCAACTACATCGGGGACGTGAACCCGTGGCTCAAGCGCGGCCACGTCGCGGGGCTCGCGCAGTCGGGGAGCGTGACCGACGCCTTCATCCACTCGCCGGGCACGCGCATCGGGTACAGCCGGATCGTGAGCGTCGGCGCCGAGGTCGTGCTCGACCTGTGCGACTACCTCGCCTACTGCCTCGACGATCCCGAGACGCACGCCGTCATGCTGTTCGTCGAGGGCTTCAAGCGGCCCGAGCGGTTCCTCGCCCTGGCGGACCGCGCGCTCGAGCTGGGCAAGCCGATCCTCGCCGTGAAGGTCGGGCGGTCGCACCAGGCGCAGGTCGCGGCGATCGCGCACAGCGGCAGCCTCGCGGGCGAGGACCGGGTCACGGACGCCGCGCTCGAGGCCGCGGGCGTGATCCGGTGCGACGACCTCGACGAGCTCATGGAGGCGGCCGAGCTGGTCGCCGGCATGGGCCGCCTCGGTCGGGGGATCGGGCGCGGACGGACCGGCGTCGTCACGGTCTCCACGGGGGAGGCGTCGCTCGTCGCGGACCTCGCGGAGCGGACCGGCCTCGACCTGCCGCCCGTCCCGGATGCCGCCCGGGAGGCGATCCTGCGCGACCTGCCGACGATGGGCTACATCGGCAACCCGCTCGACCCGTGGGGCGCCGACGAGGCGCCCGCGGCGTACGGCGCGTCGTTCGAGGCGCTCGCGGCGTCCGGGGCGTACGACGTCCTCGCGATCGTCCACGACTCGCCGTTCCGGGACCTGCCGTCCGAGGTGGAGGTCGCCAACGACGTCTCGCGCGCCCTCATCGACGCGACCGCCGCCCGGCCCGAGATCCTCCCCGTCTACGTCTCGCTCACCGCGGGGGACATGAGCGAGGAGACGAAGGCGACGCTCGACGCCGCGGGTGGCATGCCGATGCTCCGCGGGGCGCTCGAGGCGTTCGGCGCGATCGGCCGGCTGACCCGCTGGGAGCGGCGCCGACTGGCTCGGATCGGGGCGACGCCACGCCGCGCCGAGTGGACGGCCCTCGCCGCCAGCCGCCTCCCGTGGGGCGTGGACGACACGCTCGACCCGCTCGCGCGCGAGGCCGCGGCGCCGGCCCGCGTCGCCCTCTCCGAGCGCGAGAGCCTCGCGCGGCTCGCCGCGGCCGGCGTCCCCGTGACGCCCGTGCGGGCAGTCGCCGCGGACGATGACGGCGACGAAGCGGTCGCGGCCTGGCACGAGCTGGGCGGCGGTCCCGTCGTCCTCAAGCTCGACGCGCCGGGGCTCGCCCACAAGACCGAGGCCGGCGGCGTGCGCCTGGGCCTGGCCGACGAGGCGCGCGATCCGGGCCGCGGTCGGGGAGCTCGTGGCCGCCGCGGCGAGCGCCGGGGTGACGCTCCGGGGCCTCCTCGTCGAGCCGATGGCGGCCCCCGGCGATCGAGCTGATCGTCGGCGGCACCCGCGACGCCGTGTTCGGGCCGGCGGTGCTGGTCGGGCTGGGCGGCATCCTCGCCGAGGTCCTCGACGACGTCGCCGTGCTCCTCGCGCCGGTCACGGCCGACGAGGTGCGCGAGCGCCTCGCGACGCTGCGTGGGGCGTCGCTCCTGCGTGGCGTCCGCGGTCGGCCGGGCGTCGACATCCGCGCGATCGCCCGGGTCGTCGCGGCGGTCGGCGACCTGCTCGTGGCCGACCCGTCGATCGTCGAGATCGACTGCAACCCGGTCATCGCAGGCCCGGATGGCGCCCTCGCGGTCGACGCCCTGGTCGTCGTGTCGGCTGGAGCGCCCGCCTGAGGCCGCCCACGACGGGCTATGCAATTGCGGATGAAAGGTCGGATGCCGCACACTCACGCCGATGCCCTCGATCGCCCGCCACTCCCGCCAGCTCGCCGTCCTCGCGGCAGGGTCCGCGCTCGCGCTCGTCGTCGTCGCGGTCCCGGTCCTCGGTCAGGGCGGACCCGGCCGGAGCGCCGCAGCACCCGCGCCCGCGGCCAGCGAGAAGCCGAAGCCGAGCAAGGGTCCGAAGGCCGAGAAGGTCCCGGAGACCCCGGTCACGCTCACCGGGCACCGTCGGGACGCGCACGGACGACGAGGGCAACACCGTCTACACGCTGACCGTCGGCACGACGGTCCACGACCTCGAGGCCGGTCCTTCCTGGTTCTGGGGCGACGCGAACCCGCTCAAGCCGTACGTCGGCAAGACCGTCAAGGTCGAGGGCGAGCAGGCGACCGGATCCACCGAGATCGATGTCAAGACCGTCGACGGCACCGCGATCCGCGGCGAGGGCAAGCCCCCGTGGGCGGGCGGCTGGAAGGTCGTCGGAGAGAAGCACCCCGGCTGGGCGCAGTGGAAGGTCGACAAGCACGCCGCCAAGGACGCGGCGAAGGCTGCCGCCGGTCACGGGCGACCGGACTGGGCGGGCCCGAAGTCGCCGGAGCCCTCCCCCGGCGGCTGATCGGACCGCACGCTTCGTCGCAACCGGACTGTCACTTTACCGACACTTGCCCGCAACCGAGCGTGAGCGTCGATTAAGGCTATTGACCTATCGCGTGCGCAGGGCCACACTCCGCTCCCCACGGCCCCGACCAACTCTCGCGGCGTCGTGGCGAGTCGTTCCGACAGGTGAGGGCAAGACACCGATCTTCCAGCCGGGGGAAGAGAGGGTGGAGCGGGGTAACGACACGTAGAGCGTGACGTTGGGACCGTGCGCCTCCGGCATTTCTCTATCGCCCCGGGTGAGCACCGTGCGCTGCGAAGCGGCCTGTCGCGGCCGATCGACCCGACGACGCAGTCCGTCACGTCCAGGCACATCGTCCAGAGGAGTGTCGTCGAATGAAATTCAGTGCCACCGGTCGGCGCGCGCGCCTTCGCTGGGGTGGGTCGATCCTCGGGGTGGTCGCGATGTCCGCCCTCATGGTCGGGGCCGTGCTCGCGACCATTCCCAATCCCCTGATCACGACCATCCCCGCGGGGTACTTCACCGTCACCGACGAGCAGGGCGCGAATGACGTGCCCGCCCAGAGTGACCTGACGCAGATGGGTCGCGACGACTCCAACGCGTCCGTCTACAAGATCTTCTGGAGTTGGGACGAGATCGACCAGTGGACCGGCACCGGCCAGACCGGCGACGCCTGTGCGCTGTTCGACAGCGACGGCGACACGAAGATCAACTTCGTCGTCTGCGCCCGTGTCACGAACCTCAACGCCGACCCAACGGTCGTGGGGCTCGTCCAGCAGGATGCGACCCATCCCGTGTACCTGTTCAGCTGCAGCGACGCCAAGCCCGATCGCTGCACGCAGCCGACGGGTCCGCTTCCCTACACAGCTCCCACGCAGGCAGATGCCGGTGTCCTCGGCACGGTCGCCAAGGCGAACCTGATCACCGGCACGGACCCATTCGCTGCAGTCGGTAGTGACACCCCGTACGACAGCACCGTCGAGGTCAGGATTCTCAAGTCGGTCCTGCCGGCCGGCGCCGTGCTGACCAACGTGTGTTCGTATCCGTCTGCCGGGAACGGTGGCAACAACAACCCGTTCGACTGCATCGTCAGCCCGGGGGGCGGCTTCCTGGTCATCGCGAAGGACGCGGGCACGGGCGTCACCACCCCGACGTTCAGCTTCACCACGACCAACCCCGCCGCCACGCGATCCATCAACGGCACGGGCAGCGCGAGCGCCCTTCCCGTGCTGATTGCGAGCCCGCCGGCCACGACCGTGACGGAAGCCGCCGTCACGAACTGGTCCCTGACGGCCATCTCCTGCAAGTTCGACGACGGCACGACATCGACCGGGACCGTGGACCTCAACAACCGCAAGGTCACGGGCGTGGCGATCCAGTCCGGCAAGGTCACGACCTGCACGTTCACCAACCGGCCGGTCCGGCCGAAGCTGACCGTCACCAAGGTCGTCAACAACGACAACGGCGGCACGAAGGTCGTCGCCGACTTCCCGCTGTTCGTCGGCGCAACGTCGGTCACGTCCGGCGTCCAGGGAACCTTTGACGCGGGCAACTACACGGTCAGCGAGACCCAGCAGACCGGCTACTCGGGCGTCATCTCGGGCGACTGCGCCGCGGACGGCTCGATCACCCTCGCGCTCGGCGACGTGAAGTCCTGCACGATCACCAACACCGACAACCCGCCGGTCCTCCGGCTGCGCAAGACCGTCGACAACGGTGACGGCGGCAACGCCGCGATCACCGACTGGACGCTCAACGCGGACAAGGTCCCGACGGGCGCCCCGATCGAGCTCACCGGCACCACCCCGGTCGACAGCAACGCCACCACGTTCCAGATCGGGACGTACGCGCTGTCCGAGACCGGCGGCCCGACGGGCTACACCCCGGGCACCTGGAGCTGCGCCCTCACCGCCACCCCGGCGACGGCCGTGACCGTCACCAACAGCCAGGTGGCCATCGGCCTCGGCCAGGACGTCACCTGCACCATCAACAACGACGACGTCGCCCCGAGCCTCACGCTCAAGAAGATCGTCGTCAACGACAACGGCGGCAGCGCACTCGCCTCTGCCTGGACGCTCACGGCCACCGGCAGCGGCGGCTTCAGCGGCGTCGGCACCCAGAACGCCGACGTGACGAAGAACGACGCGAGCAAGACCGCGAACGTCAAGTCCAACGTCCAGTACACGCTGTCCGAGTCGGGTGCGCCGACCGGCTACAGCGCGGGCACGATCTGGTCCTGCTCGGGCGGCACCTTCGTCAGCCCGGACAAGATCACCCTCGACGAGGGCGCGTCCGCCACCTGCTCGATCACGAACGACGACAACGCGCCGAGCCTCACGCTCAAGAAGATCGTGACCAACAACAACGGCGGCAGCGCCCTGGCGTCCGCCTGGACCCTGACGGCGACGGGCACCGGCGGCTTCAGCGGCACCGGCACCCAGAACGCCGATCCCACGAAGAACGACGCGAGCTTCGACCCACTCGGCGAACGCCCACGTCCAGTACACGCTGTCCGAGTCGGGCGGTGCGACTGGCTACACGGCGGGCGCGGCCTGGTCCTGCTCGGGCGGCACCTTCGCCGGACCGGACAAGGTCACGCTCTCCGAGGGCGAGTCGGCAACGTGCACCATCACCAACACCGACAACCCGCCGGTCCTCCGGCTGCGCAAGACCGTCGACAACGGTGACGGCGGCAACGCCCTGATCACCGACTGGACGCTCAACGCGGACAAGGTCCCGACGGGCGCCCCGATCGAGCTCACCGGCACCACCCCGGTCGACAGCAACGCCACCACGTTCCAGATCGGGACGTACGCGCTGTCCGAGACCGGCGGCCCGACGGGCTACACCCCGGGCACCTGGACCTGCGCCCTCACCGCCACCCCGGCGACGGCCGTGACCGTCACCAACAGCCAGGTGGCCATCGGCCTCGGCCAGGACGTCACCTGCACCATCAACAACGACGACGTCGCCCCGAGCCTCACGCTCAAGAAGATCGTCGTCAACGACAACGGCGGCAGCGCACTCGCCTCTGCCTGGACGCTCACGGCCACCGGCAGCGGCGGCTTCAGCGGCGTCGGCACCCAGAACGCCGACGTGACGAAGAACGACGCGAGCAAGACCGCGAACGTCAAGTCCAACGTCCAGTACACGCTGTCCGAGTCGGGTGCGCCGACCGGCTACAGCGCGGGCACGATCTGGTCCTGCTCGGGCGGCACCTTCGTCAGCCCGGACAAGATCACCCTCGACGAGGGCGGCTCGGCCACCTGCTCGATCACCAACGACGACACCAAGGCGTCGCCGGCCGGCTCGACCGTCCAGACGTGGGTCATCAAGGACAGCATCGCCATCACCGGGATCCGCGCCGGAGCCTCCGACGCATCCTCGGCCAACGTCGTGTTCCGGGTCTACAGCAACAGCTCGTGCACCCCCGCGAGCCTTGTTGGATCCGAGACCGACTCGTCGATCGTCGGTGGAGCGGCCAACACGACAACGGGCGTGACGGTCACCGCCAGCGGTTTCTACTACTGGACCGCCACGTACAGCGGCGACCAGTTCAACAACACCTTCACGACAGCCTGCGGCGACGAGATCACGCAGATCCTCGCCAAGGACGCATTCGGTGGGGACGAACGACTTCGCCCCCGACCGACGCCAGCACGAAAGAGGGCCGGCCCTGACGGGCCGGCCCTCTTCTTTGTCCTGCGTCAGGGTTTGACGGCGAAGGTCGACGTGGCGATGACCGTGTACCTGCTGAAGTCGCTCGAGTACTTCACCAGGCGCAGGACGCAGTCCGCGCCGCCGCCGGTCCAGTTGCCGCCGATCGGGTCCGTCAGCTCGAACGCCTGGGCATCGGGCCACCGGCGTACAGGCTGAAGTTCTCACCCCAGACCGACCCGTCGGCGTACGTCCGTCCGTAGACAGTGGATCCGGTCGGGTAGCACCGCGCCTGTGCCCACGGCTGGCGGGCGCTCGTGGAGTAGCCCACGGTGAAGCGGTTCCCGAACCCGAGCCCCGATCCGCGTGCGTTGGCGAGCTCGGCGATCCATACCGCGTCGCTGGACTTCCCGCCTGCGGCGGCAGTGCCCGCCCCGGCTGAGAAGCCCGCGGGGCCTGTAAGTGGGGCAATGGCGACGAGTGCCGAGCCGACGATGGCGGCCGCGAGCGCCGCCTCGACAAGGGCGCCGGTGACATGCCGTGCCGCAGAAGCGGCGGTGGTGACAGCGCGCATCGCTGACCTCCAAGGTGCCCGGTCGGGCACGGCCCGACCGGTGACTTTCGGTAGCCCGGCTGACTGGCGAGCGCCAGCCCCGTGGCTTTGCGTCCCCGGGTCGCCCCGGGTTTGCCCGTTCGTGTCACGGCGGATGGCTGTCCTCCGCGCGCGATCAATCGCAACCTACGCCGCTGTCCGTCGCGACTCCATAGGCCTTCGGTTCGCCGGGAGCGTCGAGGCAGCCCGCCGCGCCCACCCCCGAGCACCCCGGACACCCCCGCAACCCCACGCCGCCCGGGTGCGCTGACGCAACGCTGCCGAGGCCCGTCCAAGCGCCGGACCGTGCGTGGTCGCCGCACGCGCGCCGAGGTACCACTGATCGCGGTACCTCGGTACCGTCGGTCAGGGGCGCATCGATGCCGCTCAGTCGAGCGTGTCGCCAGGCTTCCAGTCGACGACCTCGGCGGTCCCGCCGCGGGCCGCGATCGCGTCGGCCAGCTGTGCGGGCGTGCCCGCGAGCAGGGGGAAGGTGCCCCAGTGGATCGGCAGCACGTGGGTGACGCCCAGCAGCTCCGCGGCGAGCGCGGCCCCGGGCGCCGTTATCGGCCCGACAGGCGTGGCCCCGGCACCTCCGCGAGCAACCCGTGCTCCACGAGCTGCTCCGCCATGTGCTGGAGCTCCATGGCCGGCACCCCGATGATGTCGCCGATCCCGACCAGGTGGTGCGTTCCGTCCGCGTACGCGAGGAGGTTCATGGTCGTCCGAACCGCCCGGTAGCTGGCTTTCGTGCCGAGCGTCGGATAGAGGCCACGGCCGCCGAGGTGCGGCTCGCCGAGGACGGTCGACCGGTACGTCCGGTTGCCCTCCAGAACCGCCAGGCAGTCGCGCAGGATGGAGTAGCCGCCCTCGAGGCCGGCCGGCGTGACGACCGTCAGGTCGTCCAGCGACGTGTGGTACTCGGGATACGCCTGGTACTTGGAGCGCATCACGCTCACGACGGGAAGGTCAATGCCCGGGCTGCAGTACTGCCGCTCGTCGCTGCCGCGATCGAGGAACGAGTAGCGGACGAAGTCCGGATGCCCGGCCTCGAGGGCGTGGAGCGCGACCCGGTCCGCGAGCGTGCCGCCGTTCCTGGACGGCAGGAACGAGTACGCCCGGTCATCGCCGACGCAGGTCACGTTGAAGCCTGCCACCACGCTGGCCTTCAGGGCGTCGAGGTGGCGTGACAGGTAGACCAGCGAGCCGATGGTCTCGGGGATGAAGACCAGGCGGTAGGTGTAGCGGCGTGGCCGGCTGGCGATCCACTTCGCGAGCCACGTCGTGACCACCGGGCCGGAGAGCTCGTTGTTGGCCATCGACGGATGGCAGACGTAGGTGGACAGGAACACCTCGCTCGGCGTGGCCCCGGGAATGATGAGCTCGCCGTAGGTGAGGGAGCCGTCCTTGAGCTCACTGTCGATCACGACCCGGTATTGGCCGTCCTGCAGGCTCTGCCGCTGTGCATGCGACAGGCAGAAGCCCCACCGCCGCTCGTAGTAGGACGTGATGTACGGGATCGCGGTCGGCTGGTCGACCAGCGAGTGCAGGTGCGGTTGGAGCTCGGCAAGCGACAGGGTGAGGTCGACCGGGACCGAGTAGCCGACGACGTGCAGGTTGTTCTGCTGGAAATCGACGATCCGGTTGCCGTGCTCGTCAAGGATGTAGGCATCCCGGATGGTCCACTCGGGAGGGACGGTCCAATCGAAGGCACGGGTGCCGGTTGGGACCTCGTGGATCTCCAGCGGAAGGTGCTCGCCGAGGATGCGGAGCGTCTCGCGCACACCGTCCCCGGTGATGCTCCGGGTGATCGGGAAGAGGCGTCGCGCGAGGGCGTGCATCGCCGCGCCGGGGGCCCCGGTTGCGTCCCCGAGGTCGGCGGGATCCGCCCGCCCGTCAGAAGCGTCCATCGCGCAGGTCTTCCTGGGCGCGGCTGTAGTCCTCGTGGCGGCCGACGTCCTGCCAGTACTCGATGATCGGGTAGCCAACCACGACCTGGCCCTCGTCCAGCAGGCGCCGGATGAGGTCGGTCATGTCGAAGCGCCGGCCGCCCGGGATGAAGTCCCAGGCGCCGGGCTCGAGCAGGTAGATGCCGGCATTCACGAGGAGGCGGATGCGCGGCTTCTCGGTCAGGTCCATGACGCGTGCGTCGTCGCACTCCACCACCCCGAATGGGACCTCCACCTCGTAAGCGCGGACGCCGACGGTCAGCGTTGCGGCGTGCTTCCGGTGGAAGCGCAGCATCTTCTGGTAGGAGACCCGGGTCAGGATGTCGCCGTTGATCACGAGGAACGGCCCGGTTGGACGCGGGATCAGCCGGAGGCCGCCCGCCGTGCCCATCGGCTCATCCTCGGTGGCATAGCTGATGCGGACCCCGAATGCCTCGCCG
Source organism: uncultured Chloroflexia bacterium (assembly GCA_963768035.1). GTDB lineage: Bacteria > Chloroflexota > Limnocylindria > Limnocylindrales > CSP1-4 > CAIXZV01. Next base: position 168,532 of record CAVYGJ010000006.1, on the reverse strand, counting down.
TCGCCGAAGTGATCGACGATCGTCTCGGGCAGATAGTGGGTGGTGAGGTGGACCTCGCTGATCCCGGCCTCGCGCAGCTGGTCGATCGTGCGCTCCAGCATCGGCCGCTCGCCCACCGGCAGCATGGGCTTGGGGATGCTCTCCGTCAGCGGCAGGAGGCGGGTGCCGAAGCCGCCGGCCATGACGACGGCCGACAGGTCCCCGGGCACATCGACGACGAGGTTCTTGCGAAGCAGGAAGTCGATCAGGACGCCGCCTTCGTCGACAACCGGAAGGTGGTTGATGTCGTGCTCCAGCATCAGCTGCAGCGCCTCGGTCGGTTCGATGGGCGCACTCGCGACGACGGGATTCGGGGTGGCAATGGAGCCGCATGGGTCGGCCATGGACACTTTGTGCAGGACCGCGCGACGAATGTCGCCATCGGTGAGGAGTCCCGCGACCTGCCGGTCCGGATGGCACAGGACCAGCCCGCCGGTCCCGGCCATGTCCAGCTGGGAGATGGCGTCGGCGATGCGGAGCTCGGGCGGCGCGACGACGGCCGCAAGCGTATCCGGGCGGTCGTCGTCCACCATCAGGACCCGCGGCTGGCCGCGACGGCAGCTGCCGGGTCGTTGAGGACGCAGTGGACGACGTAGACCGGGCGCGCCATGGTGATCCTCGTGGCAGGGGAGACGATGAATTCAGCGCAGGTGCTCCCAGCGGAGCACCTGGTCCTCGACGAGGTCCACGGCCAGCTCGCGGCCGACGACATACCCGAGCTCGTCGGGACCGATCCCGGTTCCCGGACGCTTCGCATCCAGGTCCGCCTCGGTGAGGACGTGGCCGGCCGGCAGCGCGGTCCGCGTGACCAGGCTCCGCCGGAACTGCCGGCGCTTGACGATCTCGGCCTCCGACAGCATCCGACGCGTGCTGCCCAGCGCCTCGTGGATGATGCGCCCCTCCTCGACGACGGCCCGCAGCACCGTGGGATCGGATGAGATGGCGTGATCCCAGCCCTCCATCTCCCGGTCGAGAGTGAAGTGCTTCTCGATGAAGCAGGCGCCCAGGGCGATGGCGGCGAGCGGGATCGCCGTCCCCAGGGTGTGGTCACTGAAGCCCACGGGAACATCGAAGGCGCGGCGCAGGGTCTCGAGGTTGCGCAGGTGGACGGTGGACGGCGCCGCCGGATAGAGAGCGACGCAGTGGAGCAGGATCACCTCTTCGTTGCCCTCGGCACGCACGGTGTCCAGCGCTCGCTCGATCTCGCCCAGCGTGGCCATCCCGGTCGAGAGCACGACGGGCTTCCCGGTCCGGGCGACGTGTGCCAGGAGCGCCAGGTTGGTGACGTCCATCGAAGCGATCTTGATGAACGGGACGTCCAGCCCGACGAGCAGGTCCGCCTCCGCCGGGGCGAACGCGCTGGAGGCGAAGGCTATGCCGCGCTCCAAGCAATGGTCGCGGGCAACGACGTGCTGCTCGGGCGTGAGCTGGTAGGCGCGCACCATCTCGCGGAGCGACCCGAAGTGCTTCTTCTTGTCCGCGTAGGTGGGGTTCCGCTCGTATTCCTCCTGGGCGATGAGCGACGTCTCCGTCCACGACTGGAACTTGACCGCGTCGGCGCCCGCCTCGGCAGCGGCGTCGATCAGCCGCAGGCAGAGATCCATGTCCCCGTTGTGGTTGGAGCCGATCTCGGCAACGATGTAGGGCGGGTTGTCGCCGCCGACGGCGACGGTTCCCAGGCTGACGGGTCTCACGCTGGCTCCTTCGGGGTGGTCCACTGGGATCGCAGGGGCGGGTGGGCGACGGACGCCCACCAGACGAGGGGCGGAGGCGCCGCGTTCAGCGCCCGGACATAGCGGGATAGTTGGGCCGGTTCCTCGACGACGCGCTCGTCGAAGGCCGCGACATCGGCGGCGGCATCGCGGACCTCCGCCGCTCGAACCGGCAGTGCCCCGGCCGGCAGGCCGTCGAGCACCAGCCGGAAGTGCTCCCGGACCAGCGCCGTGTCGGCCCGCACGCGCGGTTCCGTGAACGGCGACCTGATTCTGGCCATGTTTGCGCCGTGCTGGCGATAGTCCATTCGTGCCGTCGGATCGAAGGCAAGCCGTGCACCCTGTAGCCAGGCCATCGTGACCAGGTACCAGTCCACCAGGGCGGCCTCCGCCGGGATCGGAAGGCAGGCTCGCAGCACGTCGGACCGGTAGGCCGTGTTCGAGAGCCCGAACGCGTTGGTGCGCGGAAGGGCGGATTCGGTCTCCCCTTCGCCCGGCGTCGCGAGCGACAGGCCCAGCGGCTGTCCAGCCTCGTCGACCAGGCGCAGGCCGCAGGCGGCGACATCGGCGCCGTCCAGCCAGGCGCGTGCCGCGGCGACGCGATCCGGGTGCAGGAGGTCGTCGCTGTCAACGAGGATGACCGCCTCGTAACGGTCGGCGATTCGGGCCAGGGCCTGCTGGCGCACCTGGGCGGGCGTGAACCCGGGTTCGGCGACGACGAAGGTCGCGGCCGGTCGATCCCCCAGCTGGGCCGTGACCGCCGTCTCGGTCAGGCCGTCCAGGCTGATCCAGAGATCGAAGTCCCGGTCGGCCTGTGCTTGGACCGACGCGTACCACTCGTCAAGGAAGGGGACGGCACCGGGGTAGACGGCGGTGTACAGGGCGATCGCGCTCATGTACGCCCCATCAACGCGTCTGCCAGCCGCCAGCCGTCCTCGGTGTCGATGTCGATCGCATGCGTCCAGTCAATGTCCCAGCCGGTCCGGCCGGCAAGGTGGAAGGTCCCCGCACGGCGGCGGGCGTCCGTCCGGGCCCACCAGACGGCTCCCGTGGGACCGTAGAGCTCGGGCAGGTCCTGGCTGCGTTGTCGCATTGCATCCGGGGGTCCAGCGAACCATCGGCCGCCCGGCGCATCGCCCACCAGGACTCTGCCAGCGTACCGCGCGACCGAGATCTGCGCGTCGGCCGGCTGTTCGGTGGACTGGCGATGGCTCGCCATCACGTCGTCGGCGGTGCGGAGAGGTCGCATTCAGGCAAGGTGCCGACGTCCTGCCCTGATCAACTATCCCAGCCATAAGCCGACAGAACCGGACGGGTTACGAGGCAGCCGCGAAGGCTCCGCGGCGGCTAGACCGCGGTCCATCCGCCATCAACGACCAGATTGTGTCCTGTCACGTACGCTGCAGCCTCCGACGCCAGGAATACCACTGCGCCAGCGATATCCTGAGGAGTACCCATTCTCCCCAAAGGAGTTCTACTCACATACCTTCTGACGAATACGTCGGGTTGGCTATTGGCGATCCCCCCGGGCGACACGCAGTTGACGCGGATCCCGTTCTTGCCGTAATAGGAAGCGAGGAATCGAGTCAAATTGACAATTCCGCCCTTGATGGCTGCGTATGCGGCCGGCGTTGTCATGTCCAGACCCTCATAGAGCGAGAAATCTGGGGCGACGATTCCGTACGTGGACGCCAAGTTGATGATTGATCCGCCTGTTCCCGCGCGCATTGCCCGGGCAGCTTCTCGGCAGCAGAAGCTATAGCCGTTCAGGTGGACGTCGACGTCTGCCCGCCACACTTCCGGTGACACATCCTCCAAGTCTCTTGCGGCTCCGGCAATTTTCGGATAGGCGCTGTTCACCCAGACATCTAGCGATCCTGCCGCCGCTAGAACCTCGTTCACGCATCGGGAGATCGAGTCGTAATCACTGATATCAAGCTCGATGGAGGACACAGACAAGCCATCCAGTCGAAGTCTAGCTGCGAGCTCGTCAGCTGCGCGCAGATCCACATCCGCCACGAACACCTCGGCGTGAGCGCTGGCCAGGCCCTCGACCAGCCCGCGTCCAATCAGGCCGGCTCCACCGGTAACCACCACGACCTTGGACTTCAGATCGAAGGCACTCATCACGGGACGTATGCTCCGTCCTTCAACAAGAACTCCACGTATCTGAAGTCCAGCTCGGAATCGATATCCACTGCCGTCATATCGTCCATCACGTAGGGAAGAGAGCGGGACGAGCAGACGTGCCAATTGCGCTCGTCCACCAAGTACTCCCGGGTGTAGACGTGAATCGATGCATTCATGTCGTAGACCGGCGGGGCACGTTGGCGGGCCGTAACCGTTCTACCGGACTCCTTCACGACGTGCGCGAAACCATCGGAGTCGGCCTCAACAACGTTGTAGTATGGATTCTTCCGCGCATTTACCACGGAGAATACCGTCAGCGGTCCACGGTTGATTAGCAGGTTGAAGGCATTCTCGACGTCGGACACGTGCCGTAGCGGAGCCGTGACATCGAGGTCTATTACCACCTCGTAACGCTTGTCGGTAGCCCGCTCGACTTGGTGAAGCGCGTGCCGCACCGCCGCCATCTTGGGAACCTCCCCTCCGGCCAGGCTCGCCGGTCGGATGAATGGCGTTTCGGCCCCAAAAGCCCTTGCCACCCGCGCGATGTCCTCCGAGTCTGTGGAAACGATTACCCGATCCGCTCCTCCCCACTGCAGCGCGCAGTCGATCGAGTGCGCGATTAGCGGTCTACCGAGCAGTGGGCGGATGTTCTTGTTCTTGACGCTCTGCGATCCACTCCGGGCACAGATCGTTATCAGCGGGTCCATGTCGCTCGGGCCTCCCGGAAATCGATCATCTTCTTGTAGAGTCCGCTGGCGCGTAGCAGGCTGTTCTCGAAGTCGTCGCGCCCGAGGTTCTCCAAGAAGTAGCGAAGCTGCTCCACGTACATCCAGTCCCCATCGTTCGAGAATGCAGCCTCGGACATCCTGCCCTCCTCCCAATCCGTCACGGTCTGTCGTCGCACGTCGCCGTGAAGGTGGCCGTGGGCGAGGTCGATCTCGACAGATCTCCTCGGCACTTCGCTGACTGAGTTCAGGTGGATATTGGTCGTACCCCATTCATGGGAGACAAGGACGTCTGCCCAATCGTCCGAGTCTACGGTGACGTCCCCAACGCGGCCCAACGTCCCTTCAATTCCAGTTACGGGCCCGAACAGGTACTCAGCCATGTCGAGCTCGTGTGACATGTCAAGAAGTACCCCACCGCCCCGGTCCCAGTAGGCGGAGTACCCTTTGAGATGATCCTGAGTGGGTCGCCAGCCGGCAGGAACGAGGCACAGACCATGTTGGCGTGCAAGATCCTGCGCCCAACCAGTCGACTCTTGAGCTCACGCACAACCGGGTGAAACCGCATGGGATACGCGACGTATGCCGTGAGTCGCCGTTCGGCGACGATGCTCAGGAGATGATCCAGGCCATCAAGCCTGCAATCGATCGGCTTCTCGATGAAGAGGTGAAGCCCCCGCTCCGCGCACCGGATGGCTGTGTCGATGTGCATGTTTGTCGGATTGGCGATTAGCGCAACATCGAAACGCTGTGCACTGATCTCGTCCCATCCGGAGATCTCCGGGATCCCCAGATCGTTCGAGTCCGGGCCGATGTGCGTGCGCATCGATGCCAGCTCGACCTCATGAGAGAAGTGCCGGCTAAGAAGCGTGGCGTGTCGCCGGCCGATCGAACCGAGTCCCAAGATGAGGACTCTGACAGCCATCATGCACCCCAGAGACGCTTCGTGACCCTTCCCGTTTCCGGATAGAGCACACGTACAGTGGCCGTTCCGTAAGAGTTGTTGGCCGCTACGCCCACCGCCTCCACGGCCTCCAGGGGGAACGTGTCCCCATCGAAGACATAGCGCCACTCATGATGGGGGATCTCGATATCGAAGTTGTCGTGGTGGTAACCGCCAGTGCGTGTCTTGATCCCCAACCAGGGCTGCGGCCCGAAGGTGGGTGTCTCGGTGCGAACCTCGAGAACATGACCGCCACCCTCAACCGACGCAAAACGGACGTCTAGCTCGCACGCCGGCGCAAACGGAAGTTGCAGGGCAGATCGCATCGCATCAACTGCTTCAGAGAAACGAAATGTGACGTCCGGGAATTCGGTCGAGACAGATGAGAGCATGGCCCTGACGGCATTCACGTCGGGACGCATGTCGCGATGGTCGTGATTCGTGAAGGCCATAACAACAGGCTTCCCCTCCTGGGCCTCCACAAAGGCTTGACGCACATCGCTTTCGGTGAGTACACGGAAACGGGTTCCCACGTTCAGGCACCGAGCGATCCAGCGACGACAGGCACCAGGTACTTGGTGATCATCGTGAGCGGGGTGGTAGGGGTCCCACGTAGCTGGAGCTCGGCGCCAGTCACCCCAGCGCCCGGAACTGGACGGTGACTGTGTGTCTTCGCCTACATCGGAGGCCATGGCCTGGCTTGAGTAGTCGAAAGGGACGAACTGCTCGAGGAACCAGTGACTGTCAGGACGGATCACGTGGAATCCGGGACGGTTGACCGTCGGGAACCACTCTCGATCGATCACCCGCCGCGAGATAACCTGCTGGAGGCTGTCGGAGGACGCCCACCAGTGCGTCGCGTTGCGATGCGCGTCGCGACCGAAGTTGTGAGGATGATAGTGGAAATGAAGTCCATCCTTCAGCGAGTCCGGATTGAGAACGGCGCGACGATAGTGATCGAAGATGTTGTGGTAGCCCATGTCGCGCCGTCTGGGGTTGGCGTCGTAATCGACGTGATCCACACAGAACCAGTTGTAGACCCAACCGCCGCCCTCCGAATCACGCATACGTTCGCGAAAGTTCGTGGACATGCAATCGTCTAGCATCAGATCGATCTTGTCCCAGGTGTCGTTGTAGGCGAGCAGGCTCGGATCGACCACCCTCTGGACTGCGGCTTCCCTGCCTGCGAGGTCAACCTCACCATCCTGCAGACGACGAAGCATCGCCGGGCTCGCATCCAATTCGAGGCCGAACATGGCCCTCAAACGCTCAAAGGTGGCTTCCAGGGATTCATGAAGTGGGCCTTCAGTGTCAATGCAATGAACAACCTGGACGGTCCCCGACATGCGACTCCCTTCAGGATCATTACCCCGATCCTGGACAACGCCACCGGTCAGCGCGTCCCGGCAACGGTCCGCCCCGACACGGCGAGCCGAGTGATCGTGATGGCTGTGGCTCCACTCTTCTCTGCCCCGCCGTGACAGTATCGCCGATGATGCGGGAGGGATTCCCACCCGAAGGCAGCGCACAAGTCGCTGACGCCTGCGTATTCATAGGGCGGGCCGTTTGGCATCACTTACAGACTTCGACGTACGCCTCGCGGGCGTTCCCGAGGCGCTCGACGACGTCGATCGTCGCCCGCGAGTCGGGCGTGATGTCGTCGGCCAGGGCGGGAGCCCGGAGAAACGCGACGTCGGCGCCTGGGCCGCGGCGGCAATCTCGGGATCGTCCGTCGACACCACGACCCGGGCGAAGGGGCCGCTGCCCAGCGCGGCCCCGACCGAGTAGGCGAGCAGCGGCCGGCCGCGCATCTCGCGGATGTTCCTGGAGGCACCCGCCGCGATCCGCCACGGGCGGGGATCACCGCGAGGGCGCCGCCCGCGCTCATCGGAGCCTCCGCGCCGGAGCGCCGACGTAGGTGCCCGGCTCGGTCAGGTCCTCCGTGACCACCGCTCCCGCGCCGATGAGACAGCCCGCCGCGATTCGGACGCCGTGAATGACCACGGCTCCGGCACCCACGAAGGTGTGGTCGCCGATCGTGACGCCGCCGCTCACCGTGGCGCCGGTCGCGATGTGGACGTTCATGCCGAGGCGACAGTCGTGCTCCACGGTGGCGTTGGTATTGACGATGCAGATCGGTCCGGTCACCACGCCCGGGTTGACGACGGCCCCGTCGAAGACGACCGTGCCGGCCCCCAGCTCCACCTCGCGGTTGAGGACGGCGTCGGGAGACACAAGCGTGGGAAACGCATACCCCAGCGCCTCGGCTGCTGTCTGGATGTCGGCTCGGCGCGTCGATGCGTCCACCTTGCCGACGCCGATGGCCGCCGCACAGCCGGGGTGGCGGGCCAGCAGGGCCGGCAGGACCTCGTCGCCGCCCGCATGGGGGACGCCCAGCACGGGTCCGACATCACGCGGATCCACGTAGCCGGCGATCGTCCAGGGCAGCTTGCGGATGACGCTGATGAGCACCTTGGCATGGCCTCCCCCGCCAAGGACCACGACCGTGCCGCCGCCGTCGCTCATGCGCGAACCTCCCGGCCCGCGCGGCCGTCGATCGCCCGGGTCGCTCGCTGCCATCGTGCGGGCTCGTCGTCGGCGGCCGGCCTAGGCCGGCTCGGCCTGTCGTCGGGGACCGGCCGCCTCCACCAGGGCGACCACGACCGCGATCTGCTGCGCCGTCAGCGAGACCGAACACGGCAGGTTGAGCACGGTGTCGTAGAACCGGGGGGCACGTGTGATGCGGTGCGCCTGCATCTCCCGATACGGCTGCTGCAGGTGGTTGAGGTACCACAGCGGGCGGACCTGGACCCGGCCGCGATGGCGGCCGCAAGAAGCTCGCGCTTCATGTCGGCGCTGTCGCACAGGAGCGCGTAGAACCAGCGGTTCGACTCGCTCCAGGTGGGCTCCCCGAGCAGGCGAGACGGGCCGAGCGCCTCCTGGTACCGGGCGAAGTTGGCGTGCTTGATCGCGATCCGCTCGTCGAGGTTCTCGAGCTGCGCGAGGCCGATCGCGGCCAGGACGTTGTTCATCCGGTAGTTGTAGCCCACGCTGTTGTGGACGTACTCGACGCCGTCCTCCTTGGCCTGGGTCGTGAGGTAGCGGGCCTGGCGGGCGAGCTCGTCGTCGTCGGTCACGATCGCGCCGCCGCCGCCGGTGGTCACGATCTTGTTGCCGTTGAAGCTGAGACAGCTCATCGGCGCGAGGGTGCCGCACATGCGGCCCTTGTAGCGCGAGCCCAGGCTCTCGCTGGCGTCCTCCACGACCGCGATGCCGTACTCGGCGGCCAGGGCCATGATGGGATCCATGTCTGCCGAGGTGCCGAACACGTGGACCGGCACGATGGCCGAGACGCGCCGGCCCGTCGTCCGGTTGGTCAGGACCCCGTCGCGGACGACGCATTCCTCGGCCAGGAAGGTCCGTACGCCCTCGACGTCCATGTTGCAGTACTCGTCGCAGTCGACGAAGACCGGCCAGGCATGCAGGTAGCGCACCGCGTTGACCGGGGCGATGAATGTCACCGTGGGCACGATGACCTCGTCGTCGGGCTGGACGCCGGACAGCATCAGCGAGATGTGGATGGCCGAGGTGCCTGAATTGCAGGCGACGACGTGCTTGACGCCGAGATAGGACGCCAGGACCTGCTCCATCTCAGTAACGAACCCCCCGTTCGAGGAGATCCAGCCGGTGGTCAAGCAGCGGGTGACGTACTCGAGCTCGCGCCCGCCGAGGACCGGCTCGGACAGCGGGATCATGGGCGTCCTCGCGCTAGGAGTTGCGGTACCGGGTCGCGTAGGGGTCGGTGATCAGTCCCGACGCGATGGCCTCCGCCACCTCGCGGATGCCGTCGCGCAGGCGCATCCGGGGCGTGAACCCGAGGGCGGCGATGCGCTCGAAGGAGACCCGGTAGTCCCGTGGGTCCTCGGCCCGCTCCACGTAGCTGAGGCGAACCGGGATCTGCTCGGCGACCGCCTCCGCGATCGCGCGCTTCTGGTAGTTCTCCTCGTCGGCGCCGACGTTGAAGACCCGGCCGGCAACACGCCCCCGGTCCTGCTCGAGGATCATGGCCACGGCGTTGGCGATGTCGCGCACGTGGCAGTAGGGCCGCCAGAACTCCGGCCCGAAGATCTCCAGCTCGCCCTTGAGCAGGGCGTCGCGCGCGAACTCGTTGATGGTCAGGTCGAAGCGCGGGCGGAGGGACAGGCCATAGACGGTGGCGAAGCGCAGGATGGTGAAGTCCAGGGCCACGGTACGGGCCAGGAGGAGCTCCTCGAACCGGACCTTGAGCTGCGCGTAGAGGCTGACCGGGCGGAGGGGTGCGTCCTCATCGAGGACGGCATCTGTCTCCATCTTCCCGTAGTTGCTGCAGGTGGACGCGAACAGGAAGTGGCCCACGCCGTGCCGATCGCTGAACTCGAGCAGGCTCCGCGAGCCGTCCCAGATGGTGCTGGTGGCGACCTCGGGCTCGGCCTTGCAGGCCGGATCGCCGACGATCGAGGCGAGATGGACCACCGCGTCGAACCGCTGGCCCGCGAACAGCGCCTCGAGGTCCGCCGGGGACGCGGATGTCGACCTTGCGGAACGAGAAGTCGGGGTTGGACAGCAGGTCGAGCAGCGCCTCGCCGCCGAACAGGAGCGCGTCCGCCGCGACGACGCGGTGGCCCCGGGCAAGCAGCTCGCGGGACACCAGCGAACCGATATAGCCGGCACCGCCGGTGACAAGAATCGTGCTCAAGAAGTCATCCCCCGCCCAACCGAGACTCGCGCCAGATCACGAGTTCGGATACTAGCAGGGGGTCTGGCGGGATCCGCGTGGCGAGGTGCACCGCGTCGCCGTGGGAGCCGGCGGCGAAGGCCGGCGATCGTGTCGCGTATAGTGCTGCGGACGATCGAGGAGCGGGTGACGCCGTCCGCTGCGCCGGACGGCCGATTGCGCGCACGGGCACCGCTCGCCCGTTCCGGGGGCCCACGCGGCAAGGGAGGCACGTGACATCCAGTTGGCGCGGGCTCCCACGAGTGGGACCGTCGTGGGGGTCGTCGCTCGCCGGGAAGCACGTGCCGGGGCACCGCTCGTCCGTTCGTCCCGCACGGCAACGACGTGGCGCAGGGTCGCGAGGCGACCCGAGCGTGACCTGCCCATGACGCAGCGCGAACAGCGTCGGAGGCCGGAGCGTCCCTGTCGATCGGCCGTGAGGTCAGGCGTTCCCTTGCGCTGCTCAGCCCCAGCGAGCGGCGCACCTACTGGGTGGCCGTGGGGCTCCAGATGGCGACATCCGTGCTCGACCTGGCCGGGGTGCTGCTGCTGGGGATGGTGGGAGTCATCGCATCGTCCGCTGCCCAGGGAGTCGCGATCCCGGACTCCGATCCAGGCGGTCCTGTCCTGGATTGGCCTGGCCGATGCCTCAGCGAGCACAGCGAGCCTTGTCCTCGCGGGCATCGCCGCCGTGCTGCTGATCCTCAAGAGCATCGCCTCCCTGTGGATCCTGCGCTGGGTCACGACATTCCTCACGACCGCGTCGGCGCGAGTCTCCGGCCAGATGTGTGCGGCGTTCTTCTCACTTCCGATCGTGGAGGTCAATCGCTTCGCAAGCCAATGGTCGGCCTTCGCCCTGGTGCACGGCGTGACCGGGGCGGTCGTCGCCACCCTCACCAACGCGATGGTCATCTGGGTAGAGCTCACCCTCCTTGGCGTCCTTGGCGGGGCCCTCCTGCTGCTCGATCCCCGCATCACCCTGTTCGCCGTCGGGTACTTCGGGCTGATCGGCATCCTCATGAACCAGACGCTCAAGGGGTGGGCCTACAGGACCGGCAAGGTCATGGCCGAGACGGACTGGGAGTCCAATCTGAACGTCCAGGACGGGATCGCGACGTATCGGGAGATCACCGTCGCGACATCGTCGACAGCACTACATCGACCGCTTCCACTCGCTTCGCCACGCCGGCTCGGAGGCGTATGCCGACCAGCAGTTCATCACCCAGTTGCCCCGGTACGGGATGGAGGTCGCCCTCGTCGTCGGCGCAGTCCTGCTGGTCGGTGCGCTGCTCCAGCTCGGCACCGTGGAATCCGCCCTTGGTTCCCTCGCGCTGTTCCTCACGGCCGCGACTCGTGTCATGCCCTCCATGTTGCGGCTGAACGGGTCCCGGATCACCTTGCGGTCCCTGGGGCCCCGCGCCGATTACGCGTTCACGATGGCGGACCACATCCGGGACCACTCGACATCGGCCACGCTCCAGGACAGCGGCCCAGCGCGGCGTCCGAACCGGCGGTGGCATCGGGATCGCTGACGAGCCCGCACTCGTCCTCGAGGTCGCTGTCCGGGATCTCCAGGTCGACTACCCGGGCTCCGACACCCCTGCACTGAACGGGATCTCCTTCACGCTGCCACCGGGCGGGGCACTTGCGGTCGTCGGCCCCTCGGGCGGCGGCAAGTCCACGCTTGCCGATGCCATCCTCGGGGTCGTGGAGCCCTCGACGGGTTCGGTCCGGATCGGCGGCCTGTCTCCGGGGCAGTTCGTGCGCCGCTATCCCGGCTTGGTCGCATACGTTCCGCAGTCGGTCGCCCTGGTCTCGGGCTCGGTGCGGGACAACGTCGCGCTCGGACTCACGCAGGACGAGATCGACGATGACCGGGTCTGGGCTGCATTGCGGCGAGCGCATCTCGCGGACTACCTGGCGGGCGCCCGACACGGGCTCGACACCGAAGTCGGGGAGCGTGGTGTGCAGCTGAGCGGTGGCGAGAGGCAGCGTCTCGGGATCGCTCGCGCGCTGTACACCGACCCGAGGCTGCTCGTGATGGACGAGGCGACGAGTGCCCTCGACGCCGAGACCGAGAATCTGGTGACCCAGACGATCGAGGAACTGAGGTCAGACGTGACCACCATCACGATCGCGCACAGGCTGGCTACCGTCCGGCGCGCAGACACGGTCATCTACCTCGACCGTGGCCGCTTGCTGGCACAGGGGACCTTCGAGGAGGTTCGAAGTGCGGTGCCGCGCTTCGATCACCAAGCGAACCTGCTGGGCCTGTAGAGCCCATGCGGTCGCCGACTCGGTCGCTGACGCGACGCTACCGCGGTAGCGTCGGTGCGTCCCGATCGGGCAGGACGATCCGAGGGCTCTTCGCTGCCAATCGACCCGTCCACTGCGCGACCTCCTTCTTGGAGATCCGCCGGACCTTCCCGATCCTCGCTCGCCGGGTCGATGAGCAGCCGACCTCTAGACCATCGCCACAGGGCAACCGGGATCGCCGCAACGACGCGCGGCAGCAGCTTCATGCCCACAAGCGGGCGGGCGTGCTTGACATGCCACAGGGGGCGGAGGGCGTAGCCGACCATGATTCGCCAGGTTTCGTACGCGGGTCGGTTGGCCAGGTAGTAGTACAGGTATCCGGCGAGCACGCGCCAGTTGCCGTCCGGCCCCCGACCCCACTCGGACGCGCGCTCCCCTCCGGTCGGCGCCCGGAGGTGGAGCAGGAGCGCCCTCGGGTCGCACACGACCACGGCATCCGCGGCATGCAGCCGGTCCGAGAGATCCTCGTCCTCGCCGTGCGTGAGGATGTGCTCGTCCCATCCCCCGATGGCGAGCGCGCTCTCAACCCGAATGCTGCTGTTGCCCCCTGCGAAGAAGTGCGCGCTCACGAACGGGGGCCCATTCCACCCCCCGATCATGAGGTGGTTCTTCCATTTGACGTACCACTCGTGGGCGTCCCCGTCCCACTCGTAGACGGGGCCACAGACGACGTCCACGCGGTCGTCAGCGAAGGGTCCGAGGTGGCGTTCCACGTAGTCAGGCTCGACCCGGCTGTCGTCATCGACTTGCAGGAGGATGTCGGACGCACACTCCTTGAGCAGCCGGTTCCTGGCCTTCGTGGTGCCGCGCACCTCCTGGATCAACACACGGACGGGAAACGCGTGGCTCCAGGTGGTCGTGGCTATCGGGCGACGCTTGTGGGGGGCCGTCTGGTCGACGATGAGCACCTCATCGGGCGGGCGAGTCTGCGCCGCCAGATCGTCCAGGAGCGTCGCGACGTACGGGTACCGGTCGAGCGTGGGGATGCCGACAGTGATGGTCAGGTCATGCCCGCTCATATCGATGCTCGGCGCCACAGCCAAGCGGCACTCTCATTGCGCGTACCAGATGCCACGGACTGCTGACCCCCAGGCTGGATCGAAGACGTTCGCATCGTAGTGGAGTGCCGACCGGTCGAGCCGTGATCAGGAAGCGGCGTGGTGACGGACGGCACCGGGAACCCCGCCCGCCGATGGCGGCGATGGCTCGAGCGGCATGTGCCGGTCCGCCGCCGCGCGAACCGCAGCCGCGGTCATGGCCGCCGACTCGTCTCCGAACGCCGCGCAGAACCGCGTCACGAACTGTTCGGCGGCGATCTCACGCTCGGCGCGGAAGCGCGGATCCTGCGTCAGCCGGCCAAGAACCGCTGCCAGCTCGTCCGAATCATGCGCGTGCGGACAGCCTGCCAGCTCGATCAGATCCAGGTCGTGACCCGTCGGCTCCTGGTCCGGGCTGAGTACCACCACCGGCTTTCGCTTCACCAGGGCGTCGCTTCCGAACCCGCTCGCGCGCACCACGACGACGTCAACTGCTGCAAGCGCTTCATCCGTGGAAGCGCTCCTGTTGTCCACGAAGGAGACCGTCGGATGGCGGGCGATCAGCGTCTGGTAGGAGGCCAGGTCCTCCGATGGGTGCAACCTGACGACCCCCGACATCCCCGGGAGCTGCTCGATCGCCGTGCTGAACGCCTCGGCTAGCGCAAATCGTGTGCGTTCTGGGGACGTCGCCAACATGGCCACCGGCCCGTCATGCTCGATCCCGAGCCTCCGCCGCCCCTCGAGCGACGGGCTGGGCAGGTCCCGACTCAATCGCGGGCACCCTGCCACGACCACCGTGGAGGGCGCCTCGCCCGTATCGACGAGCTTCGCTCGGTCGAGCTCACCCCAGCAGAGGATGTGATCGGCAAGGATCGGCGAGAAGCCGAAGGCATCACGTTCGATGACGCCATGGACCAGCGTCAGCGAGGGGATCCCGAGCTTCCGCGCTGCCAGCACGAGGCAGGACCAGAGCCTGTTGCGGTCGTATTCGGTGAGAACCGCTGACGGCTTGTGCGCTTCCAGGAACTGGAGGCAACCGAAGACCCGCTGGCTGGCGACCATCAGCTCCAGGGACAGGAGCTCGAACGCCCCGTCCGGGAAGCCGTATCGAGCGCAGGCGTCCCTGATGGTGCGTTCCCATGAGGGCCGGCACCTGTCGTATTCCCGCCTCCAAGCCCGCGCGTCGAAGTCCATGACCTCCCGGTAGGGAAGGCGAGGGATGCCAGCCGGCACGAGCGGCGCCACGCCGTCATGCCCGTACAGGACGGCGCACTCCCCGGCATCGAACCGCTCGAGGACGGGCAGCAACAAGCGGTCGTACCGATGGCTGGGGATGCTCCAGGTCACGAGAACGCGCCCCGGAGCGATGGTGGCTCCCGTCCGCCGATGGATCCTGGGCGAGATCCGATGCCGGTGATAGAGCAGGCGCCTCAGCCACTTCTGCCTCCGTCGCCAGTCCCCGAGTCCGTCGTCGAAGGCCGTGACGAAGTAGTCATTGAGTGTCGCGCCCATTGGAATCCCGACGAACAGGGGATCCGACAGCGCGGCCTCCAGCTCGCGGAAGGCCGAACGCGGGAACACGGGGGCCCGAACGCCCTCCGGACGTGCGTCGGAGCGGCCGTCGATTGCAGTGGGCTCGTTCATGAATGAGGCTCTCGATCGGCGGCAACGATGGGTTGGGGCTCCAGAGATGGTCGACCCAGAATACCGAGGTTCCGGGCTGGGCTTGATGATCTCCTTGGTTGGGTACCCTCAGGGACGCCGCCATCCGGCCGCGGGACCGACCACCTTGGCGGAAGGATCAGACGTCGATGACCGCAACATCGCCCGCTCCGCTCGTCAGCATCATCACGCCGACATATCGCCACGCCCTGTATATCGGTCGCTGTCTCGAGAGCGTTCTTGCCCAGACGGAGCCGCGCTGGGAACAGATCGTCGTGGACGACGGCTCGACTGACGGCACAGCCGAGATCGTCAGTCAATTCACGGATGCGCGGATCCGCCTCGTCGCCCAAGACCACCGTGGCATCGCGGGTCTGGGGGACGCCTACAACCTGGCACTCCGAATGGCGCGTGGGGCGTATGTCGCCGTTCTCGAAGGTGATGACTTCTGGCCGCAGGACAAGCTCGAGAAGCAGCTTGCTGCATTCGAGGACCCCGAGGTCGTGCTCTCGTGGGGCCTGGCGGTGGAGACCGATCCGTCAGGGAAAGCCCGGCGCCTCCACCCCGCGCCGGGCCAGCTCCGCAGGCACCAGCACAGGACTGCGGCCCAGACCGTCCAGCTGCTGCTCGAGGGAAACAGCATTCCCGCGTGCACGGTGCTGTGCAGAACGAGTGCGTTGCTGGCAGTCGGTGGCTTTCACCAGCCCGAGGGCCTCCCGAACGTCGACTATCCGACGTGGCTCCAGCTGTGCAGGGTCGGGCGGTTCGCGCCGGTGGATCACGTCGTGGGCTTCTACCGGCGCCACGACGACCAGGTCTCCGCGACGATGACGAAGGAGATGCTGCGCAACCTGGACGTGGGACCGTCCTTCGTTGAGGCACTGGACCCGCGCGAGCGGAAGACGCTCGATGTGTCTGTTGACTCGGCGCGGCGATCCGCCCGGCGACGCCGGGCGGCAGTGGCGTTCGCTGCGGGAACCATCGCCATGAGGGAAGGGCGGCGGAGAGTGGCGACGGCGTACTTCCGTCGCGCATTGCGACAAGGCGACAGCGCGATACGGCTCCGCGCCATGGTTGGCCTCGCATCCGTCTACATGGGCACTGACCTGGACGCGATGATCGAGGTGTACCGGCGCACCCGGGTCCGCCGGGAAGCAGACGAGCTGGCGGCGGTTGAGCTAGCCGACGCATTGGAGACGCTGGGCCCCCACCCAGAGCACTGACGTTCCGTGACTGCTGCCCCGGATCGCACATCGCGGCGATCACGGACGCAAATGGTCACATGCATCCCGCGACCTGCGACCCGCCCTCACGCAGCCCAGAAGGTCTTCGCCGCGACCCGCGGAGCCAGCCAACGATGCCAGAGGGACGTTGCAGTTCTCGCTCCGCGTGCGTCACGTGCCCTTCAGTCGAAGGTGTCGCCCGGCTTCCAGTCGACGACCTCGGCGGTTCCGCCGCGGGCCGCGATCGCGTCGGCCAGCTGCGCGGGCGTGCCCGCGAGGAGCGGGAAGGTGCCCCAGTGGATCGGCAGGACGTGGGTGACGCCCAGCAGGTCAGCGGCGAGCGCGGCCCCGGCCGGGTCCATCGTGAAGTGGCCGCCGATCGGCAGCAGCGCGACGTCAGGCCGGAACAGCTCGCGGATGATCGCCATGTCGCCGAACGCCTGCGTGTCCCCGGCGTGGTAGATCCGGAAGCCGTTCTCCATCTCGACGACGAAGCCGGCCGGCTCGCCGAGGTAGAGCGTGGACTCTGCGCCCGGGTTCCAGTCGCCCGCGGAGTGGTCGGCGCCCGTCATGGTCACCCGGAGCCCCGCCGCCTCGACGGTGCCGCCCTTGTTCATGCCGACGACCTGGTCCGAGCCGCCGGGCAGCCGCCGGGCGAGCCACAGGCCCATCTCGTGGATGCATGGCCAGGCGGGACGAAGCCGACTGGCGAGCGGTACGGCCTCGCCCATGTGGTCGCCGTGCCCGTGCGTCACGAGCATCAGGTCGAGCACCTGCTGCTGGTCGGGCGTCCGGGGGCTCATCGGGTTGGTGAGCCATGGGTCGAACAGGATCGTCTTGCCGCCCGGAGACCGGACCTCGACGGCCGCGTGGCCGAGCCAGGTGATCGTCGTGTCGCGCCCGAGCGCCATGGGTGCCTCCAACGTGTCGGCGGGGGACGGCCCGCGGCGCCATTATCGGCCTGACTGGGCTGTCCGGCGGGCTGCGCGTCCCTTCACGGCTACACTCCGCCCGTGCCCGCGCAGCAGATCGCCACGACCCTTCCCCTGATCAACTGGACCGTCCTCGTCGGTCTCGCCGTCGGGTCGTTCATCGTGGTGGCGCTCGCGCGCCTCGTGACGCCCGCGACGAAGGGGTTCCTCGCGTTCACGGCGGCATGTGCCGCGGGCTTCGGCCTGCTCGCCTACCTGTCGGACACGAGCCTCCCCGTGATCGGCGCCGGCGCCACCGTCACCGGCGACCCGACGTACGACCTGCCGCGCCGGGTCGCCCTCGTCGCCTTCGTGCGTCATCGCGGTCCTCTCGATGATCCTCATCGCGCGCGGCCGGCAGGCACGGGTCGTGCTCGTCCTGGGGCTCGGCGCCGGCGTCCTCACGCTCGTGCTCGGCGCGCTCACGTGGGGCGGGAGCCCGATGGGCGCGGTCCCGCTCGCCGTCCAGCTGCTGATCCTCGCCGCCGCGACCGGCGGCGTGTTCGCCGCGATGATCCTCGGCCACTGGTACCTCGTGACGCCCAAGCTGCCCGAGGCGCCGCTGGTGCTCGTGTCGCGCCGGCTCCTGTGGATCGTCGCGATCCAGCTCGCGCTGTTCGCGGGATGGGTGGGCTTCGGGATCGGCCCGGGCGCGACCGGCGGCCCGTTCGCCGCGCTCGTGGGGCCGTACGCGCTGTTCGTCTGGCTCCGGCTGATCGTGGGCCTCGTGTTCCCGCTCGTCGTCTCGTGGGCGGCGCTCCAGACCGCGAAGACGCGCTCGATGGAGAGCGCGACGGGCCTGCTCTACATCAACGTGGGCACGATCACCTCGGGCACGATCCTCGCCGCGGGGCTGTACTTCGGCGCCGGGCTGCTGGTGTAGGGTGCCCCGGTGACCGCCGCGATCCCGCCGCTCCGGATCCGTGTCCGCCTGTTCGCGATGCAACGCGAGGCGGCGGGCATGCGGGAGCTCCGGGTCGAGGTGCCGCTGGGCGCGACCGTCGACGACGCGTGGAACGCGGTCGTGCGGACGATCCCGACGCTCGCCCCGGGCCGTGCCTCGCTCCGGTTCGCGGTCAACGGCGAGTACGCGGACGAGGACCAGCCGCTCGCCGACGGCGACGAGATCGCGTGCATCCCGCCCGTGTCGGGTGGGGCGGCCGGACCGGGCGCCAACCGGATCCTGCGGATCGAGGCGGACCCGCTGCCGCGCGACCTCGCGTCGACCCTCGCCGACGAGCTGGCCACGGACGAGGACGGCGGGGTCGTGGCGTTCGTCGGCCGGACGCGGGTCACGCCCGGGACGCCGGCTCCCGGCCAGGAGGACGAGGCGGCGCGACACGCGGGCCGGGTCGTCGACGAGCTCGAGTACGAGGCGTACGAGCCCATGGCGCTCGGCGTGCTCGGCCAGATCGCGGACGAGATCGAGACGCGGTTCGGCGTCGCGCGGGTCGCCATCGTCCACCGGTCCGGGCGCGTGCCGCTGGGCGAGGCCTCCGTTGTCGTCGTCGCC
This sequence comes from uncultured Chloroflexia bacterium, assembly GCA_963768035.1. Classification (GTDB taxonomy): domain Bacteria; phylum Chloroflexota; class Limnocylindria; order Limnocylindrales; family CSP1-4; genus CAIXZV01. The sequence continues at coordinate 149,508 of CAVYGJ010000006.1, read as the reverse complement.
GTCGCGCCGCACCGGGACGCCGCGTTCGCGGCCGCGCGCTACGCCATCGACGAGACGAAGGCGCGGGCGCCGATCTGGAAGGCCGAGCGGTTCGAGGACGGCGTCGTGTGGATCGGCGACGTGGCGCGCACGGGTCCCGACGCCCCGGCCTGAGCCTGGTACCGGCGCCGATCCCCCGTTCGTCGCCCTTCCCGGCCGGTCGCGGCCCGCCATACTGCGCGCATGCAGCCGATCGGGGACCCGGAGCAGCTCGAGGCACTCGTCGCGCGGGCGACGACGCTCGCCGCCGCGTGGGGCGGCACCGCGGCCGGCTCGACGTCGGTGGGCCAGGAGCGCGCGATCCTGCGCCTGTTCGGCGTCGCCGGGCTCGACCGTGCGGGCCGCCCGCTCGCCGCGGAGGTCGTGGACCGCTACATCGCGCCCGACCCGCGGCGGCTCGGCGACGGGATCGCGCTCCCGTTCGCGATGGGCATGGCCGAGTACGACCTGACCCCGCACGAGCTCGCGCTCGAGGTCGCGGCCGGCAACGTGGACCTGGGACTCGAGGCCGCGCTGCTCGCCGAGTCGGACCGACGGGCCGTCGCCGTCGCCGGCGCCACGGCGCTCTCGCGGGCGGCCCTCGACCGGATCGACGCCAACCGCACCGCACGCCGGGAGCTGCTCGCGGTCCTCGGCGACCCGCCGCGACCGTGGCTCGGGGCCGCGCTCGCCGCACCCGCGATCGTGGACGCGCTCGACGAGGCGCGGATCGCCATCGACGCCGGCGCCGAGCTCGTCCGCGTGGACGTGCCGCCGAGCCGGGAGCTCTCGGAGCGGATGGCCCGGATCGGCGCGCCGCTCAAGGCGTGGCACGCATCGGCCGCGTCGCGCGGGGGCCTCGACGCGTTCGACCCGTCCGGCACGCCGATCCCGACGGGCTCGCAGCGCGCGCTCGCCGTCCTGCGCCGGTTCGTCGACGAGGCGGGCGCGCGCCGTCGCCGCTACGTCCGCATCGCGACCGACGCCCCGGCGCTCGCCGCGCCCGACCAGGCCGTGGTCGCCGCGTTCGAGCGCATCGACCTCGTGATCGCCGACCCGATGCGCGAGATCGTGTCCGGTCGCGTGGACCCCGACCGCGCGATCACCGACCACGTGTTCGCACACCGGCTGCTGGCCCGCGGGGGGACGAACATCCTCATCCCCGGCGGGCCGCTCCTCGTCAGCCCGGACCTCGCGACCGGCGTCCCGTCCGACACGGCGACGCGCGCCGGACGCGCCCTGGCCCTCCAGCTGCTCGCGGTGATCCTCGCGCGCCGCGACGGGCTGCCGGCCGAGGCGGTGATCGTGGGTGCGATCCCGGACTGGCTCGTGGACGAGCCCGACTTCCCGGCCCGCGCCGCGGCCGAGGTCGCCCTGCGCCGGGCGCTCCTCCCGGGGCATGCGGTCGCGTTCATCGAGCCGCCGCTCGACGACGACGGGTGCGCCCGGTGGCAGGCGGTCGCGAGCGCGCTCCTCCCGGACGCGGGCACCGCCGAGACGGTCGTGCGCCGCTCACACGACAACGCCCGGGCGACGCGCGGGATGCTCCAGGTCGCCGCGAGCCTGCGCGCCTCGCGCGTCCCGCCCGAGCTCACCGGGACCGCGGCCGCCCATGCCCGTGGCGCGGTCGCCGCGGCGCTGCGCACGCTCGAGGCGATCGACGAGCGCGGCTGGGGCTCGATCGTGGACCAGCCCCTGGGCATCCGGGCCAGCCTCGGCGCGGACAGCGTCGCGGAGCGCACCGAGGCGTTCGACCCGCTCGCGATCGACGTGGCCGCGCGCGCCTGACGCGGGCGGCTCCGACTAGAAGCGGGTCAGCTCGTCCGTCTCGGGCTCGCTGACCGAGCGGTCGCAGGTCGGGCAGTGCCAGCGGGCCTCGAGCGGGGTCCCGCACGCCTCGTGCCGCAGCGGCTCGCCGGTGCCGCCGCGCTGCGATCCCCAGTCGGCGAGGAGCCGCAGGGCGCCGGCGAGCTCCCGCCCGTCGGCGGTCAGCGCGTACTCCATGCGGACCGGCTTCCGCGAGTAGGGCGTCGCCACGACGATCCCGTTTCGCTCGAGCCGCCGCAGCCGGTCCGACAGGATGTTCGGCGCGATGCCCGGCACCGCCTCGCCGAGCTCGTTGAACCGGCGCGATCCGCCGAGGAGCGACCCGACGAGGAGCAGGCTCCATCGGTCGCCGACCCGGTCGAGGGCGGCGGCGAGCGCGGTCGGGGGAACGCTGGCGGCGTCGGGCTCGGTCATCGGCTCAATGGTAGGGGAGGGCTTGCATCGCGTCGGACATGGTAGTAGATTGCAAATCGCAAGTTACTAGTGACACCGGTCCTGCCGGTGCCCGAACCCCAGCGAGGAACCACCGCACCATGTCCCTGCTCGCAGAGCTCCAGGAGGCCGTCGCCGCCGTCGCGACCGCCGCCGCCCCGTCCGTCGTCGGCATCGGCTCCCGCACCCGCGGGTCCGGGGTCGTCATCGCCGACGGCGCCGTCCTCACCAACGCCCACAACCTCCGCGGCCCCGAGGTCACGGTCCGCTTCGCCGACGGACGTGCCACCCGCGGCACCGTCGCCGGCGTCGACTGGGACGGCGATCTCGCCGTCGTGAACGTCGACACCACGGGCGCGACGCCGATCGCCTGGTCGACGAGCGCCGGCACCATCGGCTCCGCGGTCTTCGCGGCAGCCGCCACGCCGTCGGGCGCCGCTCGCGTCTCGTTCGGCTTCGTCTCGTCGGTCGAGCGGGCGTTCCGCGGCCCGGGCGGACGCCGGATCTCCGGCTCGCTCGAGCACACCGCGCCGCTCGCGCCCGGGTCGTCCGGGTCCGCGCTCCTCGACGCGGACGGCGCGCTCGTCGGGCTCAACACGAACCGGGTCGGCGAGGGCTTCTACCTCGCGCTGCCGGCCGACTCCGCGCTCAGGACCCGCGTGGACGCCCTGTCCCGCGGCGAGTCGCGCGAGCGTCCCCGCCTCGGGATCGCGGTCGCCCCGTCGCACGTGGCCCGGCGGCTGCGCGCGTCCGTCGGGCTCCCGGAGCTCGACGGGGTCCTCGTCCGTGGCGTCGAGGAGGGCTCGCCCGCCGAGGCCGCCGGGATCGCCGAGGGCGACCTGCTCGTGACCGCGGCCGGCAAGCCGGTCACCGACGTCGACGCGCTCCACGAGCTGCTGCGCGACGCGGGCTTCCCGCTCGAGCTGGTGCTCGTCCGGGGGACCGAGGAGCGATCCGTCACGGTGACGGCCCCCGCCGCTCCCGATGAGACGGCCGACGAGGGTGCCTCCCCGGACCAGCCCGTCCACTGACCGTCGCACACCGACGCCCCGGCCGGGTCGCTCCAGCCGGGGCGTCTTCGTGTTCACGGAGGGCGTCAGGAGCCGGCCTCGGCCTCCATCGCGCGGAGTCGCGTGTAGTAGTCGGGGAGCTCGTGGAGGTGCGCGAGCGCGATCCGCCCGGTGATGACCGGGTCGTCACCGGTGACGTTCGTCGCCGGGTCGCGGTGGCCGTGCTCGCAGCTCCACGTCGAGGCCGGAGCGGAATTCCTCGAGCGTGAACGGCGCGGTGGTCAGGTCGATGCCGATCGCGTCGGCGATCGCGCGTGCCTCGTCGATGCTGAAGCCTGCCTTGCGGGTGGTCATGCGTGGCGTCCTCGTAGGGATCCCGAGCGTGCGCGTTCCCCCGCGCCTCCACAAGTGCCCGTCGGCAGGGCCGATCAGCCGGCAGGTGCGCCCTCGATCTCCATCGTCACCGTCATGTTCCAGCGCAGCCCGGCCGGCACGTCGCCGGTCGGCGCCACGACGACGCGGAACGTGATGTCGCCCTGGACGGAGGTCCCGTAGCCGCCCACCGACTCGACGGTCCCGGCGATCTCCTCGCCCGGCAGCCCGTCGACCGTGATCGTCGCGGCCGCGCCCTCGTGGACGCGTGCGATCGACGTCTCGGACAGGTCGCTCGTCTCGAACCGCCACGCGGACAGGTCCGCGAGTCGGACGAGCGGGACGCCCGGCGCGACCTGGTCGCCGATGGCGGGCTCGATCGACACGACGGTCCCCGCGAACGGCGCCCGGATCTCCGTGTCCGCGAGCGCGGCGTTCGCCGCGTCGAGCGACGCCGTCGCGCGAGCGAGGTCCGCCTCCGCGGCGGCGACGGCCGCCCGGGCGGCGTCGACCTGCGCGTATCGCCTGCGTCCGGGAGGCTCGCGCACGCGCGAGTCCCGCCCGCGCCTGGTCGACCTGCGCGTTCGCCTGCCGCTCCTGGTCGTTCGTCGCGGCGCCCGGGAGCGCGTCCCGCGCGGCGTCGGCGACCCGCACACCGGCCGCGGCCTCGCGTGCCGCCGCCTGTGCGATCCCGACGCCCGCCTCGGCCTGGGCGAGCCCCGCCTTCGCCTGTGCGACGCCGGCCGTCGCCGCGTCGACGCCGGCCTGCGCCTGTGCGGCCTGCGCGGTCGCGGCCGTCGCGTCGAGCGCGAGGAGGATCTCGCCCTGCGTCACCGCGTCACCCTCGGCGACCGGCAGCCCGGCGACGGTCCCCGGCACGGCTGCCTGGAGCTCGATCGCGTGGACCGGGATGGCCCGGCCCTCGGCCACGACGCCCTGGTCCGCGGGGACGACGCCCGGCACGGACGCATCCGCGGACGCGGACGGCGACGTCGCTCCGCCACCGAACCAGCCCTGGCCGGACCCGATCGCGACGAGGACCGCGATGACGAGCACGGTGACCACGCCGGCGGTCAGGCCGCGGCGGCGCGACGAGGGGACGGGCTGGGGACTGGCGCTGGTCATGGACTCGTGGACCTCGTGATGGTCAGGTGATGATGCCGGGAAGCGGCGTCATTCGTAGGCGAGGACCTCGCGCACGGCGAGGCGGGTGGCGCGGAACGCGGGCAGGAAGCTCGCGACGACCGCGAGGATGGCGACGGCGAGGAGCCAGAACAGGATTCCGTCGAGCGCGGGCGTGAACGCGAGCGGCCGCTGGACGAACGACTCGCCCAGGGCGTCGGAGAGGACCTTGGAGATCGGGAGGCTGATGATCACGCCGATCAGCCAGGCGAGGAAGCCGATGAGCAGGCCCTCGGTCAGGAACACGAGCAGGACGGCCCGGTCCCGGGCGCCGATCGCGCGCATCACGCCGATCTCGCGCGAGCGCTCGACGACGTTCATCGTCATCGTGCCGGCCAGGCCGAGCGCCCCGACGAAGCCGAGCAGGAGCGCCATCACCGATACGAACAGCAGCATCGCGTTGAACAGGCTGTCGATGGTCGCCTTGATCTCCGACCGCGTCTGCGTGGCGGAGACGTCGAAGCCCGCCCGTTCCAGCGTGTCGCGGAGCGCCGTCGCGGTCGTCCGCTCGAAGTCGGCGTCGGTCTGCTCGGTGATCGTCATCAGGATCCCGGCCTTGCCCGCGCTCCGGGTCAGCGTGTCCAGCGCCGTCGACGGCGCGTAGAGGAACGGGCGCTGGGTGGGCGACTGGACGATCCCCACGAGCGTGAACGTCGCGTCGCGGCCCTTCGAGCGGAGCGTGACCTGGTCGCCGACGTGGACGTCGGGCTCGTCGTCGAGGAAGTTGCGGGTCACGACGAGCGCGTTGCCGTCACCCGGGACGAGGAACCGCCCCTCCTCGAGCTTCGGCCGGACCGTCTTCGCCCCGTCCGGGAGCCCGAACACGATGAGCGTCGACCCGGTCGAGTCGTCCGGGCGGACCCGCTGCGCATTCGCGAACGTCCACGGCTCGGCGGCCACGACGCCCGGGACCTGCTCCGCCGTCCTGACGAGGATCGAGGTGCGGGCCGGGGTCACGAGGCCCACCTGGACGTCGTAGTTGAAGTAGTCGAGCGTCTCGTCGATCGTCCCGACGAGGCTCGCCCGGAGCGTGAACACGCTCATGAACACGGCGCCGCCGAGGGTCAGGGCGGCGAGCGTGAGGACCAGCCGCATCTTGCGCCGGAAGGTGTTCCGGATCGAGAGCAGCGTCGGCCGCGACGGCCCGTGGATCGACTGGATGAAGCGGTCGAAGCGGCTGCGCCCGAAGCCGTCGGCGAGGCCGCCGTTCGCGATCGCCTCGCGGACCGTGATCCGGACGCCGCGCCAGACCGGCCATGCCGCGGCCGCCATCGGGACGACGAGGCCGATCGCGATCTCGAGCGCGAGGACGTTGGCCGGCAGGAAGAACTCGGTCGCCTCGAAGTTGACGAGCCCGGCCGTGAACCGGGTCAGCGCCCATGCCCCGAGGGCACCCAACGGCAGCGCCACCAGCAGGGCGATGAGCGCGTACCCGAGCACGACGCCGAAGTAGATCCCGGCGACCTGCCCGTCCCTCGCGCCCACCGCCTTCATCATCCCGATCTGGCGCGTCTGCTGGGCGAGGATCGCGCTGATCGTGTTGATCACGAGGAACCCGGACACGAGGAGGCTCAGCCCGCCGATCGCGCCGAGGATCAGGAACACCGCGTTGAGCACGTCCTGCGCCGGGTGCTCGCCGGGCGTCGGGACCTGGACGAACGCGACGGGCGACCCGGCCCGCTCGAGGCGGTCCTTGACCTCGGTCGCGATGGCGCGGTTCTCCGCGCGCGTCGGGTTGTCGATGTCGGTCCGGATGCGGAGCTCGTCGAACGAGTCGTCGAAGCCGAGGTCCCTGAGCGTGTCGAAGGTGACGTAGGCGAGGACCTGCCCGAAGAAGAACGCGGGCGCCGCACCGGGCTCGTGCGCGATGCCGCCCGTCCGCAGGGTCTTCGTCCTGTCCGGGCCGAGCTGGATCGTGACGTCCCTGCCGATCTCGAGGTCGGTCAGCGTCCGGCTCGACCGCTCGAACCAGATCTCGCCCCGCTTCGGCGGCCACGAGCCCTCCTCGGGCGTGACGAGGTCCATCGGCTGGGCGGTGAAGTCGGGGATCGCGGTGAGCTGGACCTCGAGCGACTCGTCCGGGCCGGTCACCATCCGCGCCGACGCGCTCCGTCGCCCCTCCGCCTGGGCCACGTCGGGCATCCGCCGGACCGTGTCGACGAGCCCCTGGTCGAACGGGACGGTCGTGAACAGGCTCGCGGAGCTCGGCTGGGTCGCGGCGTAGCCCTCGCGCAGGTTCTGCTCGAGGAGGGCGTTCGCGCCCGCGATCGTCCCGACCGCGGCCACGCCGACCGCGATCGACAGGACGACGAGCAGGCTGCGGACCCGATGCTCCCCCAGGTCGCGCCAGACCTTTCGCCACCGGACCGAGCCGAGGGCGAGCAGCGGCACGCGGTTCCCCTGGATCGGAAGCGGCCCGGCGACCGCCGGACCTCGGCCGCGAGTGTAGCCGCGAACCACCGGGCGGGTCGCCGGCGCCCACTCGACGTCCCGTGGGCTACGGTGGATGGACGCAGACAGGCACGAGGAGGACGCGATGCGGGTGGTCGTGGTGGGGGCCGGGTTCGCCGGGCTCGCGGCCGCGGACGCGCTCGCCTCGGCCGGCGTCGACGTCGTCGTGCTCGAGGCCCGCGACCGGGTCGGCGGGCGGGTCTGGTCGCGCGAGCTGCCGAGTGGCGGCGTCGTCGAGATGGGCGCGGAGTTCATCCTCCCCGACAACACGGTGATCCGCGAGGTCGCCGAGCGGCTGGGCCTGGCGCTGTACGAGAAGGGGACGACGTACGGCGACCGCGAGCCGCGCGGCGGGACGCCGGTCACCCGCGCCGAGCTGCTCGCGGGCTACGCGGCCGTGCGCGCCTCGTGCGACGCGGGGACGTTCGGCGACGGGACCGTCGTCGACGCGCTCGCCCGGCTGCCGATCAGCGACGGCGCGCGGGAGGCGATCCGGGCCCGCCTCGAGGTGTCGACGGCCTACCCGGCGGACGACCAGGAGGCGGCGGTCCTCGCGGAGAGCGGCGCCGGCGTCGGCGGGTTCGCGACGCACTCGGTCGCGGGCGGCAACCAGGGGATCGCGCTGGGCCTCGCCCGGCGGCTCGGCGACGGCGTCCACCTGCGGGCGCCGGTGGAGCGGATCGCCTGGGGCGCGGACGGCGTGCGGGTCACCGCCGCCGGCAGCGAGACCACCGCCGACGCCGCGGTGATCGCCGTGCCCGCGTCGGTCATCGACCGGATCGTGTTCGACCCGCCGCTCCCCGGACCCACCGCCTCGGCCCTGGCCGCGGTCCGCTACGGGCAGGCCGCGAAGCTGTTCCTGCCCCTCGCCGAGGACGCCCCGCCGAGCGCGACGCTGTCGGTGCCCGACCGGTTCTGGACGTTCACCCAGCTCGCACCCGACGGCCGCCCGCTCCCGGTCGCCGGGTCGTTCGCCGGGTCGCCGCTCGCGATCGAGCGCCTCGGTGTCGCCGAAGGCCCGGACCGCTGGATCGCCGCGGTTCGCGACCTGCGGCCGGATCTCGCCGTGCGGGCGGACGACGCGGTCCTGTCCACGTGGGCCGACGACCCGTGGACCCGCGGCGCGTACTCGGCGCACTCGTTCGCCTCGCGGCTCGACGAGACGGCGCTGTGCCGGCCGGTCGGGCCGCTCCACTTCGCCGGGGAGCACACCGCGGGCGAGTGGCACGCGCTCATGGAGGGCGCGCTCCGCAGCGGCCTCCGGGCGGCGGACGGAGCTCACGGGCGGCTGACCGGTCGTCTCGCGCCGCGGTTCGGCAGCCCGTCGCAACGGATCACGGTCGCGACTGTCGTCCGGATCGGCGGTCGCGCGCGGTAGGACTCCGCCATGAACATCGACCTGGGCCGGATCTTCGTGCCCGACACGCCGGTCCTCGAGATCGTCCTGCGCGGCACGCTGACCTACTTCGTGCTGTTCGCGCTGCTCCGGCTGACCATGAACCGCTCGTCGAGCACGGTCGGCATGACAGACCTGCTCGTGATCGTCCTGATCGCCGACGCGGCCCAGAACGCGATGGCCGCCGACTACTCGACGTGGACCGACGGGATGCTGCTCGTCGGGACGATCGTGGGCTGGGCGTACGCGCTCGACTGGCTCGCGTACCGCTACCCGGAGACGCGTCGGACGCCTCGTCCACCCCAAGCCGCGGGAGCTCGTCCGCAACGGGCGGCTGAACCGGCGCAACCTCGCCCGCGAGCTCATCAGCGACGCCGAGCTGATGACCCAGCTGCGCCTCCAGGGCATCCAGGACCTGTCGGAGGTCAAGGCCGCCGCGATGGAGGGCAACGGCCAGATCAGCGTCGTGAAGCGCGACCGCGGCGAGGATGCCCGGCCCACCAACGACGCCGAGCCCGGCGCGGGCTGACCGCACGACGCGACGCCGACGCCACGACGGGCGCCGGACCCTCGACGCGCGGTCCCGGCCCATCCGACGCCCCGGACGGCTGGTAGCATCCGGGCGCCATGGCGCGCCCCCAGCTCCCGCCGCTCGAGTCCGTCGTCGGGGACCTGTTCGCGGATCGGACGAGGGTCCGGACGCTGGTCGCGGGCGCCGCCGCCCTCCTCGCCGCGGGCATCGACCCGCGGATCTGGGCGCCCCAGCTCACGACCGTCCAGGCCGCCGTCCGCGCGCAGCCCGGGCTCGACTCGCTGATCATGCTCAACGGCCTCGCGGCGGCGATCGTGCTGCTCGCCGGCGGCGCGATCGGCGACCTGTCGCGGGCGCGGCCGCTCATCCGGGGAGGCCTCGTCGTGCTGGTCGGCACGGCGCTCGTCGGGCTCCTGCTGCCCGACACCGCCATGTTCGCCGCCGCCCGGATCGTGTCCAACCTCGCGGGCGCGATCGTGTTCCCGGTCGCGCTCGCCTCGATCGCCCTCGCGTTCAACGGGATCGCCCGCGCCACCGCGATCGGGATCGGCTACGCGGCGTTCGGCATCGGCCAGGCCGTCATGCCGATCCTGCTCGAGGTCGTGCCCGGCTCGTACGCGCCGGGCTTCGTTGCCGTGCTCGTGGCGGCCCTCATCGCGCTCCGCCTCGCGTGGGGAACCGCGTTCGAGCTCCCGCAGCCGCGGCCCGCCGAGCGGCCGTACATCGTCGGCACCGCGCTGTGGGCCAGCGGGATCGTCGCGCTCGCGACCGGCGTCCTGTGGCTGGGCAGCGGGCTCACCAACCCGATCCGGCTGGGGATCATCGCGGCCGGCCTGCTGCTGCTCGGCGCCTACGTGGTCCTCGAGCGCCGGCGGCGCGTCCTCCAGCCCGAGCGGATCCGGGTCGAGCGACGGCCGGTGACGGTGGCGCTGTTCGCGGGCCTCGTCATCGCCGTGGCCCAGAACATCCCGATGTCCCAGCTGCCCAACTACTTCGGGGTGATCCTGGGGTACGGCCCGCTGTTCGGGATCGTGGCGGTCGCGCCGCTGTTCGTCGCGCTCGTCCTGGCGGGCCCGGTCGCCGGGTACCTGCTCGCGCGCGTCTCGCCGCGCACGCTCGTCGGTGGCGGCATCGTCGCGGTGGGCATCGGCAACCTCGCGATGGGCCTGATCCTCGGGCGCGACGCGAGCTACATCGGCTTCGTGCTGCCGCTCATCCTGATCGGTGGCGGCTTCGTCATCGCGACCACCGTCCGGACCGCGATCATCTTCGCCAGCGTCCCGCGCGGGCTGCCCGCGACCGCCGCCGCGATGAACGAGGCCTCGATCCAGGTCGGGGCGCGGGCGGGCATCCTCATCTCGGCCGCGGTCATCGGCCAGGTCGGCCTGGCGACGCTCGACGCGGCCCTCGCGCAGGCCGGGGTGAGCGCCGACGCGGCCGCCGCCCAGCACGACCAGTTCGCGGGACTGCTCGCGGTCTTCGGCACGCCCGCCTTCACGTCGCTCATCGGGGCGGTCCATCCGGACGACATCGCGGGCTACGGCGACGCCTATCTCGCCGGCCTCCGGGCGGCCTTCCTGCTCGGCGGCGCGGCCGCCGTGGTCGGTGGCGCGATCGCGTGGGCGGTCCTCGGCCGGCGCGATCCGCTGACCTCGGTCTACGAGCACCGCGACGAGCGCCAGCACGCCGACGGCGTCGCTTGACACGCCCGCGGTCGCGGCGCGCTAATGACGCCCCGGGCCGCGCACGGCGGCTCCACGGGCCTGGAGGACCGGTAGCCGCATGACCGCCGACCCCGTGCTCCGCTCGACGCGCGCCGGCGACGGGAGCCGCGTGCTCGTCCTCGCGCTCTCCCGACCCGACGCGCTCAACGCGATCGACAACGCGCTGCTGGCCGCGCTCCACGCCGCCCTCGACGACCTCGGCGCCGCGCTCGACGCGGAGCCGCTTGCCGTTCGGGCGGTCGTGATCGCGGGCGACGGCGGCCGGGCGTTCTCCACCGGGATGGACCTCAAGGAGCGCGCGACGTTCGACGACGACGCGCTCCGCGCCCAGCGGCGGGACATCGTCCGGCTCGTCACCCGCGTCCACGAGCTCCCGGTCCCGGTCGTCGCCGCGGTCGAGGGGTTCGCGCTCGCCGGGCGGGTTCGAGCTCGCGCTCGCGTGCGACCTCGTCGTCGCGTCGCGCGACGCGGTGTTCGGCCTGCCCGAGGTCGGCGTCGGCGTGTTCCCCGGTGGCGGCGGGACCCAGACGCTCACCTGGGCGGTCGGCCCGGCCCGCGCCCGCGACATCGTGCTGACCGGCCGCCGGCTGACCGCGGACGAGGCCGAGCGATGGGGGATCGTGGCCCGGGTCGTCGAGCCAGGCACCGCGCTCGAGGAGGCGATCGGCCTCGCCGAGCGGATCGCTGCCGGCGCCCCGATCGCCGTCCGCCAGGCGCGGCGGGCCATCGCCGCCGGCGCACCGCTCCCTCGCCGAGGGCATCGCCGGGGAGGACGCCCTCTACGAGGAGGTGCTCGTCTCCGCCGACCGCCGCGAGGGCTTCCAGGCGTTCGCCGAGAAGCGGCCGCCCCGGTTCGAGGGCCGCTGACGTGTCGGTCATCCCGGAGCTGCCGCACGGCCCCGAGTGGGACGCCAACCGCGAGGCAAACCTCGCGCTCGTGGCGGCGCTCCGCGAGCGGCTCGCGCTCGTCCAGGCGGGCGGCGGCGAGGACGCCGTCGCGAAGCACCGGTCGCGCGGCAAGCTCCTCGCCCGTGAGCGCATCGACCGCCTCGTGGACCCGGGCACGCCGTTCCTCGAGCTCAGCCCGCTGGCCGCGTGGGACCTGTACGACGGCGACGCCCCGTCCGCCGGGATCGTGACCGGGATCGGCGTCGTCGGCGGCCGCGAGGTCGCGATCGTCGCCAACGACGCGACGGTCAAGGGCGGCACCTACTTCCCGATGACGGTCAAGAAGCACCTCCGGCTCCAGGAGATCGCGGCCGAGAACCGGCTGCCGTGCGTCTACCTCGTCGACAGCGGCGGCGCGTTCCTGCCCCTCCAGGACGAGGTCTTCCCGGACCGCGACCACTTCGGCCGGATCTTCTACAACCAGGCGAACCTGTCCGCGGCCGGGATCGCGCAGATCGCCGTCGTCATGGGCTCGTCCACCGCGGGCGGCGCGTACGTGCCGGCGATGAGCGACGAGACGGTGATCGTCAAGGGCACCGGCACGATCTTCATCGGCGGCCCGCCGCTCGTGAAGGCCGCGACCGGCGAGGAGGTCTCGGCCGAGGACCTCGGCGGGGCGGACGTCCACACCCGGGTCAGCGGGGTCGCGGACCACTTCGCGGACGACGACGAGCACGCCCTCGCGATCGCGCGCGGGATCCTCTCGAACGTGCCGGTCTCGCGGCCGTCGCTCCCGTGGGAGGTCCTGCCGTCGCGCGAGCCGCTCTACGACCCGGCCGACCTGTACGGGATCGTCCCCGCCGACCTGCGGACGGCGTTCGACGTGCGCGACGTCATCGCGCGGATCGTGGACGGCTCGGAGCTCGACGAGTTCAAGGCCCGCTACGGCACGACGCTCGTCACCGGGTTCGCGCGGATCTTCGGGTACCCCGTCGGGATCGTCGCCAGCAACGGGATCCTGTTCTCGGAGTCGTCGCTCAAGGGCGCCCACTTCATCGAGCTGTGCGCGATGCGCCGGATCCCGCTCGTGTTCCTCCAGAACATCACCGGGTTCATGGTCGGCCGCGAGTACGAGAACCGGGGCCTCGCCCGCGACGGCGCGAAGATGGTCATGGCCGTCGCGAACGCGCGGGTGCCGAAGTTCACGGTCGTCGTCGGGGGCTCGTTCGGGGCCGGCAACTACGGGATGGCCGGGCGCGCGTTCTCGCCCCGCCAGCTGTGGATGTGGCCCAACGCGCGGATCAGCGTCATGGGCGGCACGCAGGCGGCGTCGGTGCTGCTCCAGGTCCGGCTGGACAACCTCGCGCGCGAGGGCAAGACGCTTTCACCCGAGGAGCAGGCGGCGTTCATGGCGCCGACGCTCGAGACGTACGAGCGCCAGGGCTCGCCGTACTACTCGACGGCTCGCCTGTGGGACGACGGCGTCATCGACCCCGTCGACACCCGGCTCGTGCTCGGCCTCGGGCTGGCCGCCGCGGTCCGCAACGCGCCGATCCCGGAGACGTCGTTCGGCGTCTTCCGGATGTAGCGGGACGGCGAGTGTTCTCGTCGGTCCTCGTCGCGAACCGGGGCGAGATCGCGCTGCGGGTCATGCGGACCTGCCGGCGGCTCGGCATCCGGACCGTCGCCGTGTACTCCGACGCCGACGCGCGGGCGCCGCACGTCCGGGCGGCCGACGACGCGGTCCGGCTCGGCCCGGGTCCGGCCGGCGAGTCGTACCTGCGCGGCGACCTCGTGATCGAGGCGGCGCTGGCGACGGGCGCCGAGGCGATCCACCCGGGCTACGGCTTCCTGGCCGAGAACGCGGCGTTCGCGGACGCCGTCCTGGCGGCCGGCCTCGCGTGGGTGGGGCCGCCGCCCGCGGCGATGCGCGCGCTCGGCGACAAGGCGCGGGCGAAGGCGCTTGCCATTGCCAACGACGTGCCCGTGCTCCCCGGGTACCACGACGAGGCCGCGACCGACGCGGACCTCGTGGGCGCGGCGCCCGGCGTCGGCTACCCGCTGCTCGTCAAGGCGAGCGCCGGCGGCGGCGGTCGCGGGATGCGGCTCGTCCGCGATGCCACCGAGCTGCCCGCGGCGATCGAGGCGGCACGGCGCGAGGCCGCGGCCGCGTTCGGCGACGACCGGCTGCTCCTCGAGCGGTACGTCGAGCGGCCGCGCCACGTCGAGATCCAGCTCCTCGGCGACGCGCACGGCACGCTCGTCCATCTCGGCGAGCGCGAGTGCTCGATCCAGCGCCGCCACCAGAAGCTCGTCGAGGAGTCGCCGTCCCCGGCCGTGACGCCGGCGCTCCGGGCGGCGATGGGGGATGCGGCCCTGCGGCTCGCGAGGGCGGCCGGCTACGCGAACGCCGGGCACCTGCGAGTTCCTGCTCGACGAGGACGGCGCGTTCTTCTTCCTCGAGGTCAACGCCCGGCTCCAGGTCGAGCACCCGGTGACCGAGGCCGTGACCGGTCTCGACCTCGTGGAGCAGCAGCTGCGCGTCGCGGCGGGCGAGCCGCTCGGCTTCGGGCAGTCGGACGTGCGCTTCGACGGCGCCGCGATCGAGGTCCGGGTCGTCGCCGAGGACGCGAACGCGGGCTTCCTTCCCTCGACCGGGCGGGTGACGGCGTTCACCGTCCCCGACGGCGTCCGCGTGGACACGGGGATCGAGCCCGGCTCCGTGATCTCGCCGTTCTACGACTCGCTCGTCGCGAAGGTCATCGCGCACGGCCCGGACCGCGCGTCGGCGATCGCGACGCTCGCGGACGCCCTCGACGGGCTTCGGCTCGAGGGCGTGGAGTCGAACGTGGACCTGCTCGCCGCGGTCGTCGCCGAGCCCGCGTTCCGCGCCGGCGACCTCCACACGGGGTTCCTGGACGAGCACCGGATCGTCGAGGGGCTGCGCGACGTCCCACGCCGAGGCCGTCGCGGCGGCGGCGGCGTGGCGGTCGCTCGTGATCGGCGCGGCGGGCGAACCGGTGCGATGATGGCCGGCGGTGCGAGCCCGTGGGACGGCGGGCGCCCGTGGCGGCACGCCGGGGTCGGGGAGCGGTCGTGGTGGCTCGCGGCCGGCGAGCGCGTGGAGGCCGTCGTGGACGTCGACGCCGCGGCCCGGACGGCCCGCGTCTCGGTGGGCGACGCCCGGTTCACGGTCGAGCTCGGCACCGACGGGCAGGGCGAGGCGACCCTCGTGTTCGGCGACGGCATCGTCGGCGTCCGGCCCTCGACCGGCCGTCGGGTCGTGGACACCGTGACGATCGCGGGTCGGGCGCACCGGGTCCGCCGGCTGCCGCCCCCGTCGCGCGACCACCGGCCCGAGGTTGCGCCGGCAGGCGGCGCCATCACCGCCCCGATGCCCGGCCGCATCGTCCGGATCCACGTCACCGCGGGCGACGACGTCGCGGCGACCCAGCCCCTGATCGTCCTCGAGGCGATGAAGATGGAGCACGTCATCGCGGCGCCGTCCGCGGGCCGCGTCGCGCGGCTGCTCGTCGCCGTCGGGGACCAGGTCGCGCGAGGCGAGACGCTCGCGGAGCTCGCCGCCGATGGACCGGAACCGACCCCCACGCCCGAGCGAGGAGCCTGAGCCATGGCGATGCCCGAGCGGGTCACGATCGTCGAGGTCGGCCCGCGCGACGGCCTCCAGAACGAGGCGGCGCAGATCCCGACCGACGCGAAGATCGAGTTCATCGACCGGCTCACGGCCGCCGGCCTCGGCGTCATCGAGGCGACGTCGTTCGTCCACCCCCGCGCCGTCCCCCAGCTCGCCGACGCGGACGAGGTCTACCCGGCGATCTCGCGAGCCAGCGGCGTCCGCTACCCGGTCCTCGTCCCGACGCCCCGCGGCCTCGAACGGGCGATCGCCGCGGGCGCCGACGAGATCGCGGTGGTCATCGGCGCGACCGACGAGTTCAACCGGGCGAACCTCAACCGGACCGTCGAGGAGGCGCTCGCCGACGCAGCCGAGGTGATCGGCGTCGCGAAGGAGCGCGGGATGCGCGTCCGCGGCTACGTGTCGGTCGCGTTCGGGTGCCCGTACGCCGGCGAGGTCGCGCCATCGACGACGGCAACCGTCGCGGCACGGCTCCTCGACCTCGGCGTGGACGAGCTCAGCCTCGGCGACACGATCGGCGCCGCCACGCCGGGCGATGTCAACCGCGTGCTCGACGCGGTCCTGGCGCGCACCGACGTCAGCCTCGTCGGCCTCCACGCGCACGACACGCGCGGCCAGGCGCTCGCCAACGTCTACGCGGCGCTGGAGCGTGGCGTGACGATCGTCGACAGCTCCGCGGGCGGCCTCGGGGGCTGCCCGTTCGCGGGACCGGGCGCCGTCGGCAACCTCGCGACCGAGGACCTCGTGTACTTCCTCGACGGGCTCGGGATCGCCCACGGCGCGTCGCTCGACGGCGTGATCGCCGCCTCGTCGTTCATCGCGGGCCACCTCGGGCACGGCCTCCGGAGCCCGACCCACCTCGCGGGTGGCCGGCCGCGCACGCGACCGCTGCCGGGAACGGATCCGACACGGCCGGTGTAGAGACAGCGATCCACGCCGCTTGCCGGAGACACCCGATGCGACCCACCACCACGCCGCCCATCACCCGCTCCATCGCCATCGCTGCCGCGCTGCTCGCCGTGGCGCTCCTCGCCGCGCCAGTCGCCGCCAAGGAGTTCGTCGAGGCACGCCTCGACGCGCCGATCCCGATGGGCACGCCCGGTGGCACGGAGATCCTCGTCGGCATCCAGGTGTCCGTCTCCGAGCCGGACGGCATCCACCCGGTCGAGGGCACGCCGATGTACCTGCGGCTCTTCGGCCGCGACGGGTCGACCACACGCGCCGCGGCCGCCGCCGACAAGACGCCCGGGCACTACACGTTCCGGATCGCGATCCCGGCCGGCGGGGCGCGCGACCTCGAGATCGGGATCCACGGCACCTCCGACCTGCCCGGTGATGCTGGGCGGCGACGACCCGTTCACGTTCGGCGGGATCACGGCCCGGACCGCGCAGCTGGCGCCGCCGCTGGCCCCGGCGCCGACGCCGGTCGCGCGGGCCGCGGCCCCGGTCGCACCCGCGGCGACACCGGCGACGCAGCCCGCCGCCGAGCCGGCGACGCCGGGCGTGATCCTGGCGGTCGTCGTCCTCGCGGCGCTCGCGGCCGGGCTCGCGGTCGCGGCGGTGCGCACGGTGCGGGCCCGGCGGCCACGGGTCGCGCGTGACGCAGGCTGACCGTCCCGCGGACGGCGCTCCGGAACCGCAGCGAGGCGGCGCTCGTTGCGCGCGCCCGGGCCGGGGACGCCGACGCGTTCGGGGACCTCGTGACGATGCACCAGGCCGCCGCGTTCCGGGTCGCCTACGTGCTCACCCGTTCCGCCGTCGACGCGGAGGACGCGGCCCAGGAGGGGTTCGTGAAGGCGTACCTCGCGCTCGACCGGTTCCGACCCGAGGCGCGGTTCCGGCCGTGGCTGCTCGCGATCGTCGGCAACGAGGCGCGCAACCGGGTCCGGTCGCGGGTCCGCCGGGAGGGCCTCGCGGAACGGGCGCTCCACGCCATCCGCGGGGACACGGCGCGGTCCGCGTCCGCCGAAGGGGATCACGCGCTCGCCGTTGCCCGCAGCCCGGAGCTCGAGGCGCTCGCCGGGGAGACGCAGGCGGAGGTCCGTGCCGCGATGGCGACCCTGCGCGAGGACGAGCGGCAGGTCGTCGCGTGTCGCTACCTGCTGGGCCTGAGCGAGCGCGAGACCGCCGCGGCGCTCGGCATCCCGGAGGGCACCGCGAAGTCGCGGCTGCGCCGCGGCCTCGCCCGGATGCGAGAGGCGCTCGAGGCTGCCGGCACCACCGCGGAGGCGACCCGATGACGGGCATCGACGAGCAGGCCATCGCCCGGCGGCTGGAGGCTGCGGCTGCCGAGACGACTTGGCCCGCGACACCCGACCTGCGGTCCGCCGTCGTCGCCCGGATCACGGGTGCCGACGCGCCCCCGGCCCCGGACCTGCGCGACGGGGTCCTCGGTCGGATCCGCGCGCGGCCTGCCGGGCGCACGCTCCGACCGCTGCTCCTCGCCGTCGCGCTGGCGCTCGCCGTCGCTGGGCTCGCGGTGGGCCTGGGGTTCCGCCTGCCGGGCGTCGAGATCGAGCGCGTCGCCGTGACGCCGTCCGCCGGTGCGGGCGTGGATCTCGGCAGCCCGATCCCCATCGCGGAGGCGATCGCCGCAACCGAGCCGCGGGTTCGCGTGCCGGCGGCGATGCCCACCGCCCGACGGCGCATGGACGCAGGACGCGGACGGCCAACCGATCGTCACGCTCGGCTGGCGCGCGGCCGAGGGTCAGCCTGCGATCCCCGGATCGGACCTGGCGCTGACGCTCATGGCCGTTCCGGGCTCCGCGGACGAGCCGCTGCTCCGCAAGGTCGCCGGCCCCGGGACGCGGATCGAGCCGGTCGACGTGAACGGCGATCCGGGCTGGTGGGTGAGCGGGGCAGCCGCACGAGCTCTTCGTCCGGCAGCCCGACGGCGACATCGGCATCGTTCGCTCGGCGCTGGCCGGCGACACGCTGTTGTTTGCCCGGGACGGGACGCTGTACCGGCTCGAGTCGGCGCTGGGAAAGGACGCGACGCTCGAGATCGCACGTTCCATGCCGTAGCCTCGCCGGTGGTTGGCGGGAACCAGCGTGGTAGCGTCCGCTGGCAGGCATCGACGAGCGTCGGGAGGCGGACATGGCAGGAAGCGGCACGCGCGACGACCCGTGGCAGCTGACCACCGCCAACGGCGGCTCGGCATACACGATGTGGCGTGACGAGGCGGCCGATCCACCCGTGATCGTGTGCATGGTCGGCACCACGAAGCTCACCTACCAGCTGCGGGCGATCGAGGACCTCCACGCCTGGCTCAAGGCGCAGGGCGACTGGGTGGATCTCGGCGGGGCCGACGAGCAGAAGCCGGCGGCCGAGGGCACGGTCGAGGCGTGGGGCCGCTCCGAGGACAACCCCGTCGGCGGCTGGTACGGGACCCGCAAGGGCTACCGCGGCCGGTTCGGCGCGTACATGCCGCCGCTCCTCGAGGAGCTCGGCCTCGTCGAGCTCGAGCACAACCCCAGGAACAATCGCGTCCGCGCGCGCTGAGGGCCTCTCAGGCGTCTTGAAGCCGCAGGGGGCATGCTGGTAGCGATGACGAATGCCCGACCGCGCCCCGAGCCCGCCAACGCCGCCCGTCCCCGACCCGCCGAGGAGCGGGCCCGCCTCGCCGCCGAGGCGAGCACGACCCGGCGGATCGCCCTCGGCGCGCTCGTGCTTGCGCTCATCGGTGTGGGCATCGCGGCGACCCGGTTCCTTGTCCCCGGCGCGGGCTCCTGCCAGCAGGCGTCATGGGACGTCCGGCCGGCCGCGGACGACCTCCCCGATGGCTTCACGCTGAGCGTCGCCCAGTACGACATCAACCGCCAGCAGGTGACGTTCCTCGGTCCCGTCCCCGCCGACGAGACCGCCGCGCAGGGCGTCGTGTACGTCACGGTGACCTGCTTCAACGAGGGCGCCGAGGACGCGGTCGCGCGCTCCGAGCAGGCGGCGCGGGACGCGAACCAGGTCGTCACGGAGCGTGACGACCTCGGTGACGGCGGGTTCGCCGCGACCGACGAGAACGGGTCCAACTTCATCCAGCTCCGCCACGACGACGTGGTCGTCTACCTCGCGGGGTCCTCGGACGTCGCCGGGACGGACGTCGACACGATCGCCTCCGCGTACGACAAGGCGCTCGGCGGCGACGGCGGCGCCGTCGCGGTCGGGACCGTGGACCCTGGCCCGAGCGCCAGCGAGGAGCCGCTCGCGAGCGACCTCCCGAGCGGGGAGGTCCCGTCCGCTGTCGCGGCCGCGCCCGAGCTCGAGGCGCTGCTGCCCGCGACCCTCGATGGCACGCCGCTGACCGTGAGCAGCCTGGTCGGGACCGACCTGTTCGGTGACGCCCAGGGCAGTCGGGCGATCCTTGCCGCCCTGCGAGCCGCGGGCAAGACGCCCGCCGACCTCAAGTACGCCGACGCGTACGACGAGAGCGGGGCACTGGACATCTCGATGTTCGCGGTCGCGGTCGATGGGCTCTCGGACGCGAAGACGAAGGCGTTGGTGCTCGACTCGTGGCTGACGGCGTCCGGCGCCGGAGTGACGCAGACACCAGTCACGCTCGGGGGCAAGGACGTGACGAAGATCGACTATGGCGCCGACGGCGCGAAGGACTACGTCATCAGCGGGGACGGCGCAACCATCGTGATCACGACCGCCGACGAGGACATCGCGACGGCGGCCATCACCGCGCTGCCCTGACGCTGCCGAACCGCGGATCACCCCGCACCACACCGGACCACAACCCGCCTCCTACGTGAGATGATCCGTGCAAGGTTGCGCTCGCACGATGCGCGCGGAAGTGCAGCAAGGGTTGGAGGGAACCGATGCGCGAGCCGCTGGTCGCGTGGGCGGGCGACTGCCGCGTCAAGGGCGAGGTCGACCTCGGTGAGGGCCGCCTCTCGGACCGTGTGAACGAGGGCGACCTGCTCACGTTCTACTCCGCGACGCTCGAGGCGCTCGAGGACGGCCACGAGGTCGTCGTCGACGAGCTCGAGGTGGAGCGGCGCGAGCTGCACCTGATCGAGGT
Source organism: uncultured Chloroflexia bacterium (assembly GCA_963768035.1). Classification (GTDB taxonomy): domain Bacteria; phylum Chloroflexota; class Limnocylindria; order Limnocylindrales; family CSP1-4; genus CAIXZV01. The sequence continues at coordinate 129,000 of CAVYGJ010000006.1, read as the reverse complement.
CGAGGGGCGCCAGGGCGATCCGAACCGCCGGCTGCGGACGATCACCGAGCCCGTGCGGCTCGAGATCGGCCCGTTCCGCGTCACCGGGAACCTGCACCGGTCGCCCGCGTCCCAGCCGATGGCGGCGCTCTCCATGCGCCACCGCTTCTTCCCGGTCACGGAGGCGTATCTCGACCTCCTCGACGGGTCGCGGCCCACCCGGTCGCTAGCCGTGCTGCTGGTCAACCGGGAGCTCGTCGGCAAGACCGAGCCGCTCGCGCAGATCGCCGTCTGGGCGGACGACGCGGCCCTCGCCGCGGTGGCCGACGCCGCGCAGTCGAGCGCCGCGACCGGCTGACGCCTCGCCCCGGACGCCGTCACGCGTCCGTCACCGTTGCCGGGCACGCTCGTGCCCGCGATGATCACCCTGATGGCCGCCGATACCGCCCCGATCCTCGTCGTCGACGACGACCCCAAGATCGTCACGCTCGTTCGCATGTATCTCGAGCGCGAGCGGTATCCGGTCGTCACCGCGGGTGACGGGCGCACGGCGCTCCGGCTCATCGAGGAGGCGGCGCCCAGGCTCGTCGTCCTCGACCTCATGATCCCCGAGATCGACGGGCTGGCCGTGATCCGCCGCGCCCGCGAGCTGGGCGACGTCCCGATCCTCGTCCTGTCGGCGCGGAGCGCGGTCGGCGACCGGATCCTCGGCCTCACCGAAGGCGCCGACGACTACCTCCCCAAGCCGTTCAGCCCGGCCGAGCTCGTCGTCCGGGTGCGCACCATCCTGCGCCGCGTCGAGCGCCGCCAGGGGAGCGTGGGACCCGGCGTCGTGCTCGTCGTCGGCGACCTCGTCCTCGACCCGGCACGGCACGCGGTCACGATCGGCGGGTCGCCGGTGACGCTGAGCTCGCTCGAGCTGCGGCTGCTCACCGCGCTGCTCGAGGCTGACGGTCGCGTGCTGACGCGTGACCGCCTGCTCGACGCCATCCACGGCGAGGGCGAGGGCGACGTGACCGACCGCGCGATCGACCAGTACGTGAAGCGGCTGCGCGAGAAGCTGGGCGACGACCCCGCGGTGCCGCGCTACGTCGCCACGGTGCGCGGCGCCGGCTACCGGGCGGCGAGCCCGGTCGAGCGTCGGGCCGGCTGATGGACGAGCCGCGCCGCTCCCGGGACAGGATCTGGGTCCGCTTCCTCGTTGCCGCGCTCGCCGTCGTGGCGGCCGCCCTGGTCGTCGTCGGGATCGGCGTCCTCCAGGTCGGCGCGTCGTCGTTCGCGGCGCTGATGATGGCGGCCGGGGACAGCGCCGACCACGCCCACGCGATGTTCGACCAGAGCGTGGCGCTCGTGTTCGGGCTCGCCGCGGTGCTCGCCGCGCTCCTGTCGCTCGCCATCGCGATGCTCCTCGCCCGCCGGCTCGCGCGCCCGGTCGAGCGGATCGCCGACGCCGCCCGGCGCCTCGCCGACGGCGACCTCGACGTCCGGGTGCCCGAGGAGGGCCCCCAGGAGCTGCGCGACCTCGCGGCCGCGTACAACGCGATGGCGGACCGCCTCGCGGAGCAGGAGATGGTCCGCCGCGAGTTCATCGTCAACGCCTCGCACGAGCTGCGGACGCCGCTCACCAACCTGCAGGGCTATCTCGAGGCGCTGCGCGACGGCGTGCTCCCCCCGGATCCCGCCACGTTCGACTCGCTGCGCGAGGAGGTCGACCGGCTGACCCGGCTCGCGGCGAGCCTCGACGTGCTCGGGCGGCGCGGGCATCGATCGCGGGCCGGCCGGCGAGGTCGACGTGGGCGCCACGGTCAGGGCGTCGGCCGATCTCGTGGGGCCGGTGCTGGCCCGGCGCTCGATCTCCCTCACGGTGGACGCGCCGGCGGGCCTGCTCGTCCACGCCCGCTCGGACGAGCTGACCCAGGTCCTGGCGAACCTCCTCCAGAACGCCGTCCGCTACACGCCCTCCGGCGGCGAGGTCCGGGTCACGGCCGCCCGCGCCGAGGGCGGGGTCACGGTCACCGTGGCCAACACCGGCCCGGGGATCCCGCCCGACGACCTGCCCCGCGTCTGGGAGCGCTTCTACCGCGTCGAGAAGTCACGCGACCGCGCCCGCGGTGGCGCCGGGATCGGCCTCGCGATCGTGCGCCAGCTCGTCGAGGACGCCGGGGGCCGGGTCGGCGCCACGTCGGAAGGCGGCTGGACGACGTTCTGGCTCACGCTCCCGGGCGGCCCGGCCCGGGCGTGACGGAGCGCCCGGCGGCGTCATCGGGGCGTCACGGGAACGCCGCAGCATCGCGGCATGTCGTTGCTCGGTGATCTCGGCGGATGGCTGCTCGCGGCCGTCTATGACAACCGGTTCGCGGTCGCGGTGCTCGGCGCCCTCCTCGTCGTGGGGCTGCTGCTCGTCGCACGTCGCCGGCACTGGGCCGACGCCGTGCGGCGTCACCCGGTCGCCGCATCGGCCGCGGGCCTCGCTGCGGTCGTGATCCTCGTGCCCGTCGGGTGGTACCTCGTGTCGCCGGTGTTCATCCGGACAGAGCTCGTGGAGCCGCCGCTCGCGGTCGCCGCGCAGCCCGTCGTCCTGGCCACGCCCGCCGCACCCGCCGCCTCGGCGCCTCACGGCGCTCGCCATCGCAATCGCCGTCGTCGCCGTCGGTCCAGCCCGTCGCTCCGACGGCAGCCGCCCTGGACGCCCGCCGCGCCACGGGCGGGCACCTTCACCGGCACCGACGACTTCCACTTCGGGCGCGGGACGGCGACGCTCCGCGAGACCGCGCCCGGCGAGTGGACCATCCGCCTCGACGACTTCAGCGTCCGCAACGGGCCGGACCTGTACGTCTACCTCTCGCCGGCGCGCAAGGCGTACGCCGACGGCGCGATCGAGGTCGCGAAGCTCAAGGCGACCGACGGCAGCTTCAACGTCCGCCTCCCGGCGGGCACGGACCCCGCCGGCGCCCGGAGCGTGCTCATCTGGTGCAAGCAGTTCTCGCACCTGTTCGCGTACGCCACGCTCGAGTCGTAGCGGCTCGCCGCGACCTCGTCGTCGCTCCTATCATCGAGGCGTCCCACGACCCGTCCAGACGACTCCGCACGTTCCGCCATGGAGTGACGAATGAAGGCGCACGCGATCACCTTGCTCGGCACCGGCCTCATCGGGGACTTCTACACGAACACGCTCCACGGCCAGCGCGGCCGGGACCGGGTGCGCGTCGTGTACTCCCGGAGCGGGGAGCGGGGCAAGGCGTTCAGCGAGCGCTGGGACATCCCCGAGTTCACGACCGACATGGAGGCGGCGATCCGCCACCCCGAGACGGACACCGTGATCGTCGCCCTCCCGAACCACCTCCACGTCGAGGCCGTGAAGGCCGTCGCCGCGGCCGGCAAGTCGGTCCTCATCACGAAGCCGCTCGGCCGGTCGGCGGCCGAGGCGCGGGAGATCCTCGACGCGGTCGAGGGGGCGGGCGTCTTCGGCGGGTACCTCGAGGACCTGTGCTACACGCCCAAGAGCCTCAAGGCGTTCAAGTCGGTGCGGGACGGGGCGCTCGGCGACGTGACCTGGGTCCGCTCGCGGGAGACGCACCCGGGGCCGCACAGCGCGTGGTTCTGGGACGGCCGGCTGACGGGCGGCGGCGCGATCATCGACCTCGGCTGCCACTGCATCGAGATCATCCGCAACTTCGTCGGCAAGGGGAACCGGCCGGTGTCCGTGATGTGCACGACGGACACGCTGGTCCACCCGATCGACGACGAGGACAACGCGATCGCGCTGATCAAGTTCGAGTCGGGCGCGACCGGGCAGTTCGAGGTCAGCTGGACGTTCCGCGGCGGGATGGACCTGCGCGACGAGGTCGCGGGCACGCACGGCACGATCTGGCTCAACCACTTCCTGCGCACCGGCTTCGAGATGTTCACGGCCGGCGGCAGCAGCGGGTACGTCGCGGAGAAGGCCGAGACGGCGGCCGGCTGGCTGTTCCCCGTGGGCGACGAGGTCAGCGAGCTCGGCTACGTGGACATGTTCAGCGACATGTTCAACGCGATCGACAGCGGCGGGACGCCCCAGGAGACGCTCTACGACGGCTACGTCGTCAACGCGATCATGGACGCCTGCTACCGGTCCGCGAAGAACGGCCAGTGGGAGCCCGTCGAGCTCGACTGGCGCGGCGGCACGACCGCGCGGATCGAGGCGAAGGGCGAGCTGTTCGAGGGCAGCACGGTCATCAAGCGCGAGGTCCTCCCCGACGGCCGGGTGAAGCTGATCCTCAAGGACCCCTCGGGCGACTACGTCGACCGCGTCATCGCGGGCGGGTGAGCGCCGCCGACGCGTTCGACCTGCGGGTCCTCCCGGCCGCCGAGTGGGCGTCGGTCGTCGCCGACGCCTTCACCGAGCGGCTCCGTGCGCGGCCGCGACTCCGCGTCTGCCTGCCGACGGGTGACACGCCGGCGCCCCTGTACGCGGAGCTGGCCGCCCGCGATGCGCGAGCCCCCGACGGCGCGTACGCCCAGGCGACGGTCGTCCTGCTCGACGAGTGGCTGGGGCTCCTGCCGGGCGACCCGGCACGATGCGACGTCCGGCTCCGCCGTGAGCTCCTCGACCGGCTCGCGCCGCCGCCCCGGTTCGTGGAGATCGACGTCGACGCGTCGGACGACGCCCTGGCGGCGCTCGCCCACGACAGGGCGGCGCGCGGCCTGGATCTCGCGTTGCTCGGGCTCGGGATGAACGGGCACGTCGGGCTTCAACGAGCCGGGCTCGCGACCCGACGACCCGACGCGCGTCGTGCGCCTGGCCCGCTCGTCTCGAGAGGCGGCGATGGCGCGCTACGGCGCGGTCCAGGCCCCGACCGGCGGGATCACCGTGGGCCTCGCGCGGCTGCTCGAGGCCGAGGAGGCGTGGCTCCTCGTCACGGGCGCCCACAAGGCGCCGGTCCTGCGGCGGGCGCTCCGGTCGCCCGAGGGGCCGGACTGTCCCGCGTCGTACCTGCGCCGCCACCCGCGCCTGACGGTGTTCGCCGACGAGGCTGCCGCGGGCGAGCTGTAGGGTCGGTCAGGCCTCGTCGGGCGGCGGGAAGCGCTGCTTGAAGGTGAACGCGTCCGGCGTCGGGCCCGTGGTCGGTGAGCGTCCGCAGGCGGGCGAGGGCGTCGTGGATGTCCGGGATCGTGCCCGCGGGCTGCCACCACAGGACCATGGTCGGCGTCGCGCTGCGCTCGAACCAGTCGAACCGGCGCCGGAACAGCTCCTTGTGCGTGCTCGCGTAGGCGAACGCCCACAGCTCGTCGATCGAGCGCCAGACGCTGAGGTTGACGATGAACCGCGGGTCGTCCGTGTAGTGGAGCGCGGTCGCGTTGCCGTTGTCGCCCTGGAGGCGCCACACGAACCCGGGGCTCGCCTCGGCCAGCGCGTTGATCTCGTCGAGCCGCGCGACGAAGTCCGCCATCTCGGCGCCGTCCATCGCGCCCACGGCCCGCCCGACGTTGAGCTGTGCGATCTCGAACCCGGCCATCGGCCTCATCCTAGCGGGCGCCGCACAGTCATCGAAACTCCGCTCGGATGACCCCGGGCCGCCGAAACGATGCCTCGTGGGCAACAGAAACGCGCTCGAAGCCGCGGACTCGGCCGTTCTGATGACTTCAGCGCATCGAGTTCGAGTGGTTCCCCGACCCGACCGCGATTTGGTTGACTGTGAGGCGGGGGCGGCGTGCGCGGAGACCCTAGCCCGCGGCGACCGCGACCTCGGGCATCCCGGAGGGCTCGCCGGCGGGCGCCCAGCGGGCGAGCGACTCGCGGGAGAACAGCTGGTCGACGACCATCGCGGACGCGCCGATGACCCCGGCCAGCCCGCCCAGCGAGGACCGCCGGATGGCGAGCTCACGCGTCGCGAGGGGGAGCGACCGTCCGTAGACCGTCTCGCGGATCGATGCGAGCAGCACGTCGCCGCTCTGGGCCACGCCACCGCCGATGACGATCAGGTCCGGGTTGAAGAAGTTCACCACGCCCGCGAGCATCGACCCGATCCGCGCGCCGGCGCCCTGGAGCAGCTCGACCGCCAGCGGATCGCCGAACGACGCCGCGCGCGCCACGTCCTCGGCGCTCACCGCGCCGCGCGCGTCGAGGACCGCCCGGAGCCGCACGGACCGGCCGGCGAGCGCGGCGATCTCCCCGTCGCGCGCGATCGCGGCCCCGCCGGCGAGCGCCTCGAGGCAGCCCGTGTTCCCGCAGCGGCACACGATCGACCGGTCGTCCGAGACGCCGATGTGCCCGACGTCGCCCGCCGAGCCCTGCGCGCCGCGGTGGAGGCGGCCGTCCGCGATGATCCCGGCGCCGATGCCGGTGCCGACCTTCACGACGACGACGTTGTCGATCCCCGACGCGACGCCGCTCCGCCACTCACCCAGGGCGAGGACGTTGACGTCGTTGTCGACCCAGACGGGCGCCGCGAACCGGGACGCGAACCGCTCCCGGACGGGATAGCCGTCCCAGCCGGGCATGATCGGCGGCGAGGTCGGGCGGCCGGTCCGGAACTCGACCGGACCCGGGACCCCGATCCCGATGCCCCACAGCCGCCCGGGCAGGTCCCGGCTCGTCGCCCGCAGCTGGTCGAACAGCTCCTCCGCCCGAGCGAGCGCGACCTCCGGCCCCGCGGCGATGTCCGCGGGCTCGTCGAAGTGGCCGAGGATCCGCCCGTCGAGCGCGGTCACCGCAACGTCGATCGAGGAGGCCCCGAGGTCCGCGACGAGCACGTGCCCCGCCTCCGCGCGGAAGGTGAGCTGGCGCGGCGGCCGGCCACCGGTGGACGGCCCGGGCTCGCCCTCGACGACGAGGCCGCGCTCGATGAGCTCGCCGACCCGCTGGGCGACGATCGAGCGCGACAGGCCCGTCCGGTCGATGAGCTCGCTGCGTGACCGCGACCGCCCGAGGCGGACCTCGTCGAGGACGGCGATCAGCGCGTCGAGCGACTCGTCGGGCAGCGGCGCGTGCTCGATTGCGGCCGCGTCGCCCGCGTTGCGCCCGGGGATCGAGTCGTCGCCCACGGCGGCATGCTACACGCCACGGCAGGGGCCGCGAACGGTGACTTTTGTCCTTGACAGGCCAAAGTACGATGTGGGCCTGACGATCGCGTCCCGGTGATCCGTCACGATCGGAGACCGCACCGGACCACGGCCCGGACCTCACCCGGCAGGACGCATCGGCCGTCTGCGCCACCGAGCCCGAGCACCACAGCCGTCTAGCCGTATAGACTGGTTGCCGGAACGAATCGGCCCGCGGGCCGGCCAGTCGGAGGAGCGTTCGAACCGTCATGGCGCGCCGCACCGACATCAGCACCGCCGTCATCGGCAGTGGCTTCATCGGGACCGTCCACATCGAGGCGCTGCGGCGCATCGGGGTCAACGTGGTCGGGCTGCTCGGCTCGTCCGGCCCCCGCGGGCAGGAGCGCGCCGAGGCCGTCGGCGTCCGCCACGCGTACGACAGCCTGGACGACCTGTGCGCCGACGAGCGGGTCCAGGTCGTCCACGTCACGAGCCCCAACGAGCTCCACTACCCGCAGGTCCGCCAGATCCTGGCCGCCGGCAAGCACGTCATCTGCGAGAAGCCGCTGGCGATGACGAGCGACGAGTCCGCGGACCTCGTGCGGCTCGCCGCGGAGAGCGGCCTCGTGAACGCCGTCAACTTCAACATCCGGTTCTACCCGCTCAACCAGCACGTGAGCGGCTTCCTCCGCGACGGCGGGGTGGGGGACATCCGGCTCATCACCGGCCGCTACTTCCAGGACTGGCTGCTGTTCGACACCGACTGGAACTGGCGCCTCGAGGTCGAGCGCGGTGGGGCGCTGCGCGCCGTCGGCGACATCGGCAGCCACTGGCTGGACCTCACGACGTTCATCACCGGCCTCCACGTCGAGGCGGTCATGGCGGACCTCACGACGTTCATCCCGGTCCGGCACAAGCCGACCGGCCCCGTCCAGACGTTCTCCTCGGAGCGTGCCGCGGACACGGTGCCGATCCAGATCCACACCGAGGACGTCGCGACGATCCTGCTCCGCTTCGAGGGCGGCGCGCGCGGCTCGGTCGCGATCTCCCAGCTGGCCGCCGGCCGCAAGAACAGCCTCCAGTACGAGGTCGACGGCTCCTCCTCCGCCGTCGCCTGGGACTCGGAGCAGCCCGACCAGCTGTGGATCGGCCACCGCGACCGCCCCAACGAGCTGCTGCTCCGGAACCCCGCCCTGATGAACGCCACGGGCGCGGCGGCGGCCCGCCTGCCGGGCGGGCACGTCGAGGGCTTCGCCGACACGTTCGGCGCGCTGTTCAGCGCGATCTACGATGACGTCCTCGCCGGCCGCCCCGCCGAGCGACCGATCGTACCCCACGTTCGCGGACGGCCACGACGAGATGCTCGTCGGCGACGCCATCGCGCAGAGCGCCCGCGAGGGCCGCTGGGTGAGCGTGGACCGGACCGCCCGTACCGCCGCAGAGGTGCAGCCCCGATGAAGCTCGGCTTCCTGACCGCCCCGTTCCCCGAGACGCCGCTCATGGAGGTGGCCGACTGGGCCGCCGGCGCGGGCTTCGAGGTGCTCGAGATCGCCTGCTGGCCCCAGGCGACGGGTCCGACCCGGCGCTACGCGGGCACGAGCCACATCGACGTCGCGAACCTGTCGCGCGGCCAGGCGCAGGAGATCCGCGCCGAGATCGAGGGCAAGGGCCTCGCGATCTCGGGGCTCGGGTTCTATCCCAACCCGCTCCACCCCGACGCCGACCACCGCGACCAGGTCATCGGCCACCTCCGCCACGTCATCGACGCGGCCGAGAAGATGGACGTCCCGCTGGTGAACACGTTCATGGGCGGCGACGCGGCCCTCAACCAGGACCAGAACTGGGAGCGCGCGCTCCAGATCTGGCCGGAGATCGTCCAGTACGCCCAGGACCACGGCCGCAGGATCACGCTCGAGAACTGCCCGATGCTGTTCTCGAACGACGAGTGGCCGGGCGGCCACAACATCGCGACCACGCCCCGCATGTGGCGCCGGATCCTCGAGCAGTGGGGCGGCACGATCGGGCTCAACTTCGACCCCAGCCACCTGATCCTCCAGATGATCGACATCCGCCGGTTCCTGGTGGAGTTCGCGCCGCACATCCTCCACTTCCAGGCCAAGGACCTGCTCATCGACGTCGACGGGCTCTACGAGCGCGGCGTGTTCTCGATGGGCATGGGCTGGCAGATCCCGCGCATCCCGGGCCTCGGCGACGTGGACTGGAGCGTGGTGTTCGGCGAGCTCTACCGTGGGGGCTACGAGGGGGACTGCATCATCGAGCACGAGGACCGCCGCTTCGAGGGCAGCGACGAAGCCGTCAAGCAGGGCTTCCTCATCGCCCGCGACGTGCTCAGGCCCTACTGCCACTGACCACCCGTCCACGCCCGGAGGCGGGGTTCGACCCCCGCGGACGGGTCCATACCATCGGCAATCGATTATCGAGGACAACCCGGCCGCATCCGTCCCGACGCCGGACCGCAACCAGGACGACCTCGCAACCCGGAGCGACATGACCCTCTCCATCGACACCTCACCGAGCGCGACATCGCGAAGACCATCGACCACAGCCTGCTGCGCCCGGAGCTCGACGACGCGTTCGTCGAGGACGGCTGCCGGCTGGCCGCGAAGTACGACGTCGCCTCCGTCTGCGTCCGGCCGGCCGACGTGCGACGGGCCGCGGCGATCCTCGACGGCACCGACGTCGCCGTCGGGACCACGATCGGGTTCCCGCACGGCAACCACGAGACGGCGACGAAGGTGTTCGAGGCGCGCCAGGCGCTCGCCGACGGCGCCACCGAGCTCGACATGGTGATCAAGATCGGCGCCCTCAAGAGCGGCCGCGACCAGGACGTCGAGGACGACATCCGGGCGATCGTCGAGGTCGCGCACGCGGCCGGCGCGATCGTCAAGGTGATCTTCGAGAACGCCTACCTCACCGACGACGAGAAGATCCGCGCGTGCCGCCTCACCGAGGCCGCCGGCGGTGACTTCGTCAAGACGAGCACGGGCTTCGCCCCGTCGGGCGCGACCCACGACGACCTGCGGCTCATGCGCGCGAACACGAGCCCGCACGTGCAGGTGAAGGCGGCCGGCGGCGTGCGCACGCTCGACGCACTGCTCGACGTGATGGAGCTCGGCGTCACCCGGATCGGCGCCACGGCGACCGAGACGATCATCCTCGACTTCCGGGCACGGAAGGCCGGCGCCGCAGCGGCCGTCGGCGCGACCGCGGACTCGAGCGCCTACTGATGGCGTGGGCCCCCGCATGACCGCGACGATGACGGCCGCCGGCGCCTGGTTCCGCGACGCCGCCGCGATCCTCGCGAGGGTCGAGGAGACGCAGTCGGACGGCATCGAGACCGCCAGCCAGTGGTGCGCCGATGCCATCGCGTCGGACGGGCTCGTCCACCTGTTCGGCACCGGGCACTCCCGGATGCCGGTCGAGGAGATGTTCCCGCGCTACGGCTCGTACCCGGGGTTCAACCCGATCGTCGAGCTGTCGATGACGTTCCACACCCAGGTCGTGGGCGCCAACGGCCAGCGCCAGGCGATGTTCATCGAGCGCCAGTCGGGCCTCGCCGAGGTCATCCTCTCGAACTTCACGTTCGGGCCCCGCGACCTCATGATCGTGTTCTCCGCGAGCGGTCTCACCGCGGTCCCCGTCGAGATGGCAAAGGGTGCGAAAGCGCGCGGCCTGCGTGTCATTGCGGTCACGTCCGTGGCACAGTCCATGTCGTCGGAGCCGGAACCCGCCGCGGGCCAACGCCTGCTGGAGGTGGCGGACCTCGTCCTCGACCTGTGCTCGCCGCACGCCGACGCGACGGTGCACATCACGGGCCTGGAGAGTCCAGTCGGCCCCCTGTCCACGGTGGGAGCCGTGGCCATCGTCAACGCAATCAAGTCCCGGACCGCCGAGCTCCTCGTGGAGCGCGGGGCCATGCCGCCCGTCATCAGTCGGGCGAGCGCCGTCGGACCCGAGCGGTCCCGGGAGCTGTTCGAGGAAGCCTACCGAGAGCATGCGCGGCGCCTCGCCCGTGCGATCGGCCAGCAAGGAGGTGGGTGACGCTCCAACGAGCTCGTGGGAACGCACTACGCAGAGGGTTCGAGGCGGACCTTGCTCCATCAGGAGCTGTCGGCCGTCACAAGGAGGAGACGCGGTTCATGAAGCAACTCGGCAAGGCGCGGGCGATCGTCGCCATCGGCGCCATCGCGCTCATCGCGGCTGCGTGCAGCAGCGGCGGTAGCAGCAGCGACAAGACCACCGTCGGCTATTCGAACGGTGGCGGCGTCGGCAACGGCTTCCGCGAGGAGCAGGTCTGCACGGCGAAGGCCGAGGCGCTCGCCTCGGGCAAGGTCTCGACGCTGACCACGATCCATCGCAACACCGACGCGGCCGGCCAGCTGCAGGACATCCGTGACCTGATCGCCAAGGGCGTGAAGGCCATCGTGTTCAACCCGAACGACCCCGACGCGCTCAACCCGGCGCTCGACGAGGCCCAGGCGGCCGGCATCAAGACCGTCTCGGTCGATGCCTACGTCACGGACCCCGAGACGTACAACCTGTACAACAACCAGGTCGAGTACGCGAAGCTCGGCGCCAAGTGGCTGTTCGACAAGATCGGCGGCAAGGGCACCGTCGTACTACATGCGCGGCCTCGCCGGCCACCCGGCCGACACCGATCGCGACAAGGGCTTCAAGGAAGTCCTCGCCGACTACCCGGACATCAAGATCGTCCCGAACGCGGACGGTGTTGCGACCGGGTGGGATCCCGCGACCACGACCCAGCTCATCACCGAGTTCATCTCGAGCGGGCAGTACGACACGATCAACGGCATCTGGACGTCCGGCATGGACTCCCAGGTCGTTGACGCGATCTATGCCGCGAACAAGCCGCCCGTGCCGATCGTCGGCGCGGACCTCGGCGCGTTCGTCGGCCAGCTCACCGACGCCACCAAGTACCCGGGCCTCGAGGGCGCGGCCGTCACGAACACCGCCGCCGTCGGCGGCGCGGGCGTGAACCTGGCCCTCAAGCTCATCGCCGGGGAGAAGATCGAGACGGCAGCTGACGCCAGCCAGCCGAACACGGTCCTCCTCAAGCCGGTCCTCGCGGACAACGTCAGCGACGCCGGCAAGAAGACCCTCGACTCCTGGAAGGTCGACGGCCTCGATCCGCTGTGGCCGCTCGGCCTCCAGATCGAAGGCTGGACGACCTACACCCCCGAGCAGGCCGTCGCCTGCAAGGGCCCGGGCGAGTAGTCTCCCGCGACACCCAGTGGGGGATCCGCTTCGGCGGGTCCCCCACACCCCGTACCCACTGGACGCTGATGACCCTCATCGCCACCGACCTCCTGCTGGAGGCGACGGACATCTCCAAGACCTACGGCGCGGTCGTCGCGCTGAAGTCCGCGTCGCTCGCCGTGCGTCCCGGCGAGGTCCACGCGCTCATGGGCGCCAACGGCGCCGGCAAGAGCACGCTCGTCAAGATCCTGACCGGCGCCATCCGGCCCAACGGCGGGCGGATCGCCATCCGGGGCCGCGAGCGCGTCGTCCACTCCCCGGCCGAGGCGCGCCACGGCGGCCTCGTCTCCGTGTACCAGGAGCCGGCGCTCATCCCGGACCTGGACCTGCGGTCGAACCTGCGCCTGACCCAGACGCCGGTCGAGCCGTTCCGCCACTGGGTCAACGAGCTGGGGCTCGGGGACCTCGACCTCTCGAGCCAGGCACGCGAGGTGCCGCTCGCGATCGCTCCGGATCGTCGACCTCGCCCGGGCGCTCGCCATCGAGCCCGACGTCCTCATGCTCGACGAGATGACCGCGGCGCTGCCCGCGAACCTCACCGAGCGGGTGCTCGAGGTCATCGGCCGGATGCGCGGCGGGGAGCGCTCCGTCATCTTCATCTCCCACCGGATGATCGAGATCTCCGCCGTCTGCGACCGGGCGACCGTGCTGCGCGAGGGCGAGACCGTCGGCGTCGTCGACGTCACCGAGGGCTCCGAGGAGCGGATCGTCGAGCTCATGCTCGGCGAGGCGGTCGCAGGACGTCGCCGCGACGGAGGGCCGCCCGGCGACCGCGGCGCGCATCGCCGCGACCGCGCCCCGGATCGCGGCCACCGGCCTGTCCGCGGGGACCAAGCTCGAGGACGTGTCGTTCGAGCTGTACCCGGGCGAGGTGCTCGGCGTCGTGGCGCTCGAGGGCCAGGGCCAGGACGAGCTGTTCGACATCCTCGCGGGCTCGACCCGCCCGGATGGCGGCGAGCTCAAGGTCCAGGGCTTCACGGTCAACTTCCGACATCCCGCGGATGCGATCCGCGCGGGCGTCGTCTACGTCCCGGCGGACCGCGCCGAGGCGCTGCTGATGCAGCGCTCGGTCAAGGAGAACATCGCGCTCCCGTTCACCACCCAGCTGCGTCGCTGGGGCCTCATCGACACGGGCCAGGAGCGGGTGAAGGTCGACGGCGCGATCGAGCGGCTGCAGATCGACACCCGCGCCCAGGGCGAGGTCCGGCGGCTGTCGGGCGGCAACCAGCAGAAGGTCACGATCGCCCGCTGGGTCGCCGGCGGCGTGCGGACGATGCTCTGCTTCGACCCGACGCGCGGCATCGACATCCGCACCAAGCACCAGATCTACGTGCTGCTGCGGGACCTCGCCGAGGCGGGCGCCGCCGTGCTCCTGTACACGTCCGAGCTCAAGGAGATCCAGCTCGCCTGCGACCGCGCGATCGTGATCTTCGGCGGGCGGGTCGTGGCCGAGATCGCCGTCCAGGACGCCGACGAGCCGACGCTCCTGCGGGCGGCCTACAACCTGAAGTCCGACGCCGTGATCCCCGAGCTCGTCGCCGCCGAGACGGTCGCCGCCGAGGCGGCCGAGGCCGCGGTGGCCGCCGAGGCCGCCGCCCCGGAGCCGCTCGCCGCCGACGATCCCGAGCCGCCCGCGACACCCACGGAGGAGCCGGCATGACCGCCGCGACGGCGACCGCCACCCCGGCCCGCACCTCGCCGGCCGTCGCCGCGGCGCGCAGGAACGCGTGGACGCTGGGCCTGCTCGGGTTCCTCGTCCTGCTCCTCGCGTTCACGAAGGCGATCAACCCCGACTACGGCGTCGCGGGCCTCCAGGGCCTCGCGATCGCGGTCCTGCCGCTCGCGCTCGCGACCGTCGGGCAGGCGATCGTCGTGATCTCGGGCGGGATCGACCTGTCCGTGTCCGCGATGATGGCGCTCGTCGCCGTGATCGCCGCCTCGCAGATGGAGGGCCTCTCGCCCGAGGGCGGCCTGCTCGTCGTCGCCGCGGTCCTCGTGTTCGGCCTCTTCCTCGGGGCCGTCAACGGATCGGTGATCGTGGTCACCCGCGTGCCCGACATCGTCGTCACGCTGGCGATGTCGTTCGTGTGGGCCGGCTTCGCGCTGCTCGTGCTCAACACCCCTGGTGGCAAGGCCGTCACGTGGCTGCGCGAGCTCGTGCTCGGGCCTGTCGGCGTGGACTTCCTGCCCAAGGCGCTCGTCGTCCTCGCAGTCATCGTCGCCGTGATCTGGATCCCGTTGCGGCGCTCGCGCCTCGGCCTGTCGATCTACGCGATCGGCAGCAACCGGCTCGCGGCGTTCCGGAGCGGCGTCGCCGTCGGGCGGACGAAGATCGCGGCATACGCCCTGACCGGGCTGTTCGCCGCGCTGGGCGGCCTGAGCGTCGTCGCGTCGACCAGCATCGGCGACCCGAAGCCCGGGCCGTACACGCTCCCGGCGGTCGCGGCCGTGGTCCTCGGCGGCGTGAGCCTCGCCGGTGGGCGCGGCGGGATCGTCGGGCCGATCATCGCCGTCGTCATCCTCCAGCTGATCCGCACCGACATGACCTTCCTCAACCTCGACACGAACCTCGCGGTCGTGTTCCAGGGCCTGATCCTCATCGGAGTCGTCATGATCGGCAGCTTCGTGCAGCTTCGAAGGAGCCGCGGATGAGCGGCGCGGCAGGCGTCTCCGAGCCGCGACGGGCGCCCGCGTCGGCGGCCGGCCTCCGGGCGCTGTTCCGCGACCAGCCGCTGATCCCGCTGCTCGCGCTGCTCGGGCTGCTGATCGTCGTCATCGCGATCCTCAAGCCCGAGATCCTCGGCGTCGACTGGGCGGTCGGCATCATCCGCCTGTCGATCCCGCTCGGCCTCCTCGCCGCCTGCCAGACGCTCACCTTCCTGACCGGCGGCATCGACCTGTCGGTCGGCGCGGTCGCCTCGATGAGCGGCTTCCTCGTCGCCACGCTCGTCGGCGGGCAGGGCCTGCCGGTCGCGATCCTCGTCGCGCTGATCGTGGCGGCCCTCGCCGGCCTGCTGTCCGGGATCGGCGTGGGCGTGTTCCGCGTCCACCCGCTGATCATGACGCTGGGCATGGGGCTCGTCGTCCTGGGGCTCGCGAACGTCTGGCAGCTGGTCATGGTCCAGACCGGGTCCGGCGTGCCGTCCGAGCTCCGCTGGCTCGGGTCCGCGACCGCCGCCGGGCTGCTCCCGGTCAGCCTGCTCGTGTTCGTGCCGGTCGCGGCGTTCGTGCTGCTGCTCCTGCGTCGGACCGGGTACGGCCGGCTGCTCTACGCGATCGGCGACAACCCGGTCGCGTCGCGCCTCGCCGGCGCACGCAGCTGGCAGGTGCTGGTCGCGCTGTACATGCTGTCGGCGGTCATCGCCGCGATGGCCGGGTTCCTGTACTCGGGGCTCAACAACACCGCGAGCGTGACGCTCGTCGACTCGCAGGTGCTGCCGTCGGTCGCGGCCGCGGTCATCGGCGGGACGTCGATCATGGGCGGCCGCGGCGGGTACGGCGGCACGATCGTCGGGACGCTGATCCTGATCGTGCTGATCTCGCTCCTGAGCGCGCTCGGCCTGACCGAGGCGGTCCGCCAGATCCTCTTCGGGTCGATGATCGTCCTCGTCGCCGCTGCGTACACGAGGGTCACGGGCGAGGGCTGATCGTCGCTCGCTCAGCGCCGCTCGCCCGGCACCCGGCGCCGCGCACGCGACGCACTCGCCCAGCGAGCGATCACCGCGCTGTCCCGCACGGACCGTCCGCCCAGCGAGTGGATCGTGCGTTCTCGGGCCCGACCTGCCTCAGATCGCTCGCCCAGCGGCGCATCCATCGCGCCGGGCGCACCGATCGCTCGCTGGGCGACGGGCCGCAGGGCGCGGACCCAGCCGCGCGTCAGCGCTTCGGCGGCTCCTTGGCGGGGTAGCTCGTCTCGGTGGGAGCCGTGAGCTTGTCGTAGAGCGCGCCGGCGTTGCGCTCCTGGATGTACTCCATCATGTACTCCTGCCCGATGTCGACCGGGTAGCGCTCGGCGAAGCTGACCCGCGCGACGGTCTCCTCGCGGCTCCAGCCCTTCGCCACGGCCACGGCGACCGCGGCCTTCCACTCCAGCATGAACGAGCGCTGGGTCGCGAGGTACGACTTCGTCTGGACGGGGCCGTGGCCCGGGATCACGTGGTCGATGTCCAGCGCGCGGATCCGGTCCAGCGCGGTGATCCACTGGTCCACGTCCGAGGTCATGAGCCACGTCGTGCACTCGGAGAAGATCGTGTCGCCCGTGAAGACGGCCCGCTCCTCGGGCACGTAGACCGCGACCTGGCCCGGGGTGTGGCCCGGCGTGTGGAGCAGGTGGAACGTCCGGTCGCCGACCTTGAGCGTCACGTCGCCGGTGAACACGATGTCGGCCGTGCCCATGTTCGCGTAGTAGGTCTCGCGGTCGGGGACGAGGGCGGCGCCGTCGGGATCGTCGGTCGGGAGCGCCTCGAGCGCGTACTCGAACGGGTCGAGCTCCGGGAACACGGTCATGAACCGCTCGTGGACGCCCTGGTGGTGGATGATCGGCCCGGCGCCCTTGAACCAGTAGTTGCCGAAGATGTGGTCGACGTGGTGCTCGGTGTTGATCACGTACTGGATCGTGCCGTGCTCCTCGACCGCCGCCCGCATCGCGACGGCCTTCGTCGGCAGCTGCGGGGTGTCGATGACGACCGGGCCCTTCGACGTCAGCACGAAGCTCGGGTTGCAGCCCCGGACCTTCGTCTCGGTGAAGATGCGGTCCGTGACCTGCTCCATCGCGCGGTCTCCTACTGGGTCGCCGTGAGGCCGCCGTCGATGCCGATCACCTGCCCGGTGATGAAGCCGGCGGCAGGGGAGGCGAGGAACACGACCGCGCCCGTGATGTCGTCCGTGACCCCGACCCGGCCGAGCGGGATGCGGCTCACGATGCCCGCCTTGAACTTCGGGTCGCCGAGGAGCGACGCGACCTGGGGCGTGTCGACGAACGTCGGGCGGATCGCGTTGACGTTGATGCCGTGCTTCGCCCACTCGGTCGCCCACTGGCGGGTCAGCGACTCGATGGCGCCCTTCGCGGCGACGTAGGCCGAGTAGCCGGCGTTGATGCCCAGGACCGCACGAACGGAGCTCAGGTTCACGACCTTGCCGCCGTTGCCGGCCTCGATCATCGCGCGCACCGCGGCCTCGGTCGGCACGACCGTCGAGCGGACGTTGAGCTCCATGATCCAGTCCCACGCGTCGCGCGGGTAGGACTGCGCGTCATGGAGGACCTCGCCGGCGCCGCCGCCGACGCAGTTGACGATGATGTCGATGGAGCCGAAGTGCTCGACCGCCTGCGCGACGGCCCGCTCCGCGTCGGCCTCGCTCGTCGCGTCGGCCGTGACCGCGATCGCCTCGCCGCCGGCGTCGCGGATCCGCGCCGCGGCCGCCTCGGCGGTGTCGATCGTCCGGTTCGCGACGACGACCTTCGCGCCGGCTCCCGCCAGCGCGCTCGCGATCGCCGAGCCCATCGCGCCCCCGCCACCCGGGACGAGTGCGACCTTGCCCTGGAGGCTGAAGGAGTCGAGATAGCTCATGGGGCTCCCTTCGCGGACGCCCTTCCGGCCGGTGCCGGTGGCGTGATCATCGATGATCGAGGATACGAGCCGCGGGCCACGTGGTCAACGGCGCGGACCGGCGGTCGGGTTGCCTTGACGTGCCCGTCCGCCGGTGCATACCATCGGTAATCGATTATCGCGAGGGCCAAGGAGAACCCCACGGTGCCCCTCAAGGAGCCAGCCCTCGCCACGTTCTTCGGGGACGAGTCGTTCCCGGTGGAGTGGGCATCCGAGACCGAGAAGGACCTGTTCTGGGTCTTCGACGACCTCCACTGCCCCCACCCGCTGAGCCCGATGTTCGAGGACATCGGTGGCTGGTGGCTCTCCTGCGACCACATGTTCCGCCGCTTCGGGACGCCGTTCGCGACCGACTGGCTGGCCAAGAACATCAACGGCTACCTGTACACGGCCGCGATCCCGGCCGAGACCGGCCTCCGGGCGGGCGCGCAGGAGTACGGCTACGAGATGACGGGCGTCGTGCCCCAGGACCCGTCGTACCCGGCGCGGATCGGGAAGTACCTCGACGTGGTCCTCCCGGTCTACGGCATGGAGTTCGCCGACTCGTGGCGTGACCGGCTCGTCCCCGAGATGGACCGCAACTTCGCGTTCCTCGAGGGGATGCTCGACCGCAAGGACGAGCTGACGCTCGCCCAGGTCGCGGTGCTGCTCGAGGACGCGATCGACGTCCACGACCGCCACTGGAAGATCCACTGGATGCTCAACTTCGCCCAGCTGAGCGCGACGCTCAACCTGCGGGCGGTGATGGAGCGGACCCACGGGCGCGTCGACGAGGGCCTGCTCGGGCGGCTCCAGAACTCGGCCCAGGACCGCAACTGGGACAAGATCAAGGCGATCTGGGCGATGAAGGAGGAGGTCACGGCCGTCCCGGAGCTCGCCGCGGCGTTCGGGCTCCCGGCCGCCGACGTCCTGCCGGCGCTGCGCGAGACCGATCGCGGGCGCCGGTTCATCGAGGGGCGGGTCGTCCCGTACCAGCGCGAGTTCGGCTGGCACGCCGTGTGGAGCCACGAGTTCGTGTTCCCGACGTTCCTGGAGCAGATGGAGCCCGTCATCGAGCTCGTCCGCAACCAGTTCGAGGCGGGCTACGACTACCCGACCAAGATCGCCGAGCTGGCCGCTGACATCCGGGCCGCCGCGGACGAGATCCTGGTGGGTCTCGAGGGCGACGACCTCGAGGCGATGCGCACGGCGACCGAGATCAACCTCCGGATGGCGCCGCTCACGCCGGACCACCACTTCTACATCGACCAGGGCGCGAACGCGCACGTCCGGCTGGTGCTCATCGCGATCGGCGAGAAGCTCGTGGCGCAGGGCGTCCTCGACGCCCCGGACGACGTGATGTTCCTCCGCTACAACGAGCTCCGTGCGTTCATCGGCGACCCGACGGGGATCGACGGGCGGGCGATCGTCGCCGCGGCCCGTGCGGCGCGCGAGCGCGCCTACACGTTCCGCCCCCGCGACTGGGTCGGGACGGTCACCGAGACCCAGCTCGCGTTCCCGTACCTCGTCAACTGGGGCTTCCCCGACAAGTTCCACCGCGGCCAGGCCGCCGACACCGGCGCCGTCACCGGCGTCGCAGGCTCGCCGGGCGTCGTGGAGGGCGTCGCGCGGGTCGTGCTCTCGGAGTCCGAGTTCGACGCGGTCCAGACGGGTGACATCCTCGTCTGCCAGATGACGAACCCGGCGTGGCAGGTCCTGTTCAACCGGATCACGGCGCTCGTCACCGACGCCGGCGGCTTCACGGCCCACCCGGCCGTGCTCGCCCGCGAGTACGAGATCCCCGCGGTCGTCGGCACGTCCGTCGCGACGGCCCGGATCCACACCGGCGATCGCGTCCGCGTGGACGGCGGCGCAGGCACGGTCGAGGTCCTCGACTGCGTGTCGCCCGGGACGGTGCCCGCCGCGTCGTCCACGTCGCCCGTCGCGCCGATGCTGGACTGACGGCGATGGGCGCAGCGAAGGCGATCGCCCGGGGCGTCCTCTCGGACGCGGTCAAGGAGCGGCTGCTCGAGAGCATCCTCGACGGCACCTACCCGCCCGGCTCGCGGATCGTGGAGACGCGCGTCGCTCGGGAGCTCGGCACGAGCCAGGCGCCTGTCCGCGAGGCCCTCCGCGACCTCGAGGCGCTGGGCATGGTCGAGATCTCGCCGTTCCGCGGCGCCCGGGTGCGACAGCCGTCGCTCGACGAGCTGCTCGAGGCCTACGTCGTCCGCGCCGAGCTCGAGGCGCTCGCGGCGCGGCTGGCGCTGCCGGACCTCGACGATGCGGCAACCGACGGGATGTCGCGGCTGCTCGACGAGATGCTCCGTTGTGCGGCCGAGGGCGACACGATCGGCGAGGCGGCCGCCGACGCCGCGTTCCACGGCTACCTCGTCGACCGCGCCGGCAATGAGACGCTGCGTCGCGTGTGGGGCACGCTGGAGCCGTACTCCCGGACGTACATCAACATGGCCGTTGCCGGCGGCGACCGTCGGCTGATGGCCGAGCTCCACCGGCCGATCCTCGATGCCGTCCGGTCGGGCGACGCGGACCTCGCCGAGGCGGCCATCCGCCAGCACTTCGCCACCGCCCGCCGGTCGCTCTCCGACCGCTGGGTCGAACGCCCGGCGCTCGCGCCGGTCGACGTGACCGTCTCCGCGAACCCGCCCGAAAGGACCTGATGAACGACGTTCCGCAGCTGACCGAGGAGTTCTCGGCGGGCGCCGCCCGCCTCCGCGTCGACGTCGTCGGCGGGGCGCCGCGCGAGCACGTCCTCGACGACCTGTCGTTCCTCGACTACCGCCTGGGCGATGTCCGCGTCACGCGCGACGCGACCCTCGACGAGCCCGACATCGTCTGGCGCCAGGACGGCCCGAAGTCGGTCACGCATGACGGCCGGCGCGTGACGTTCACCGGCGACTGGGCGGCCGGGCCGCTCCAGAAGACGATCGTCGCGGTGCTCGCGCTCAAGATGGAGGACATCGGCCTCCACCCGTCGCACAGCACCGCCGTCCACTACCGCGGCAAGACCTTCCAGTTCCTCGGCGGCGAGTCGAACCGCGGCAAGAGCATGTGCCTGATCGAGGTCGGGGCTCGCGGCGGCCTCCAGGTCGCGTCGGAGACCACGGTCATCGACGAGGACGGGCGAGCCGTGATGGGCTCCGTCGACGTGTTCCTGCGCAAGCGCACGGAGGGCACGGAGCGTTCCGACAAGGCGGCGCCGAACAAGGGCGTCGTCCGGTTCTGGGGCGATCTCCCCACGTGGGACCTGTACGAGGGCACGCCGAACATCGACCTCGTGATCGTCCCGATGCTGGACGGCAACTCCGACCCGGCGACGAACGAGCTCGGCCCGTTCGAGCGCCAGTTCCAGTTCCTCCACTCGCTCCAGAACTACCTCCTGACCAACGAGCTGCTCGCCCCGGGTCACGTCATGCCGCTCCTCGACACCGACGAGCTGCGTGCCCGGCGGGCGGCGTTCGTCGCCCGGTTCTGCGAGCGGCCGTTCTTCTTCGTCCGCGCCCCCACGCCACAGGTCCTCATGGACGAGGTGGACCGCATCCTCTAGCGGCAGGGACCATGCAGCCGTTCGCCTACGCCCGACCGGAGACGCTGGCCGAGGTCGTCGCCCTCCTCGAGCGGCACGGCCCGGGCGCCCGGCTGCTCGCCGGCGGGACGGACCTCGTGATCAACCTCCGCGACGGCAAGGTCCGGCCCGAGGTCGTGGTCGACATCAAGCGCGTCCCGGAGCTGGCCGCGGGGATCACGGCCGGCGAGGGCGGCTCGCTCGTCATCGGCGCCACGACGACGATGACCCAGCTCGCGGCGCACCCGGTCATCCGCCGCGACCTGGCCGCGCTCGCCGAGGGAGCCGCGGTCGTCGGGTCCGTCCAGATCCGGAACCGCGCGACGCTCGCGGGGAACCTGTGCAACGCCTCGCCCGCGGCCGACACGGCGCCGGCCCTCCTCGTCCACGGCGCGATCGTCGTCGCGTCCGGGCCGGCGGGCGACCGGCGCATCCCGCTCGACGAGTTCTTCGTCCGGTCCGGGGTCACCGCGCTCGGGCCCGCGGAGCTCGTCCGGGCCATCGAGATCCCGGCCCCCGCGTCGCGCATCGCGAGCGCCCACCAGCGCCGGACCCGCCGTCGCGGCCACGACCTCGCGTCGGTGACGGTCGCGTGCGGCGTGGACGCGGCCGGCGTCGTGCGGGTCGCGTACGGCAGCGTCGGACCGCGGCCGCTGCTCCGCGTGGACACGACTGGCACGCTCGCGGACCCGCGCGCGACCGACGACGACCGCGCCGCCGTGCTCGAGGCGATCTTCGCCGACGCCACGCCGTCGGCCACGTCGATGCGCGCCGGTCCCGAGTACCGGCTCGCGATGCTCCGCGTCCTCGGCCGGCGGGCGCTCGAGGCCGCGCTCGGCCGGCTCGACGAGGCGGCGGCATGATCGCGACGCTGCCGATCGCACTCGTCGTCAACGGCGCCCCACGCGTCGTCGCCGTCGAGCCGCACCACACGCTGCTCGAGGTGCTGCGCGACGACCTCGGCCTGACCGGCACGAAGGAGTGCTGCCTCGTCGGCGAGTGCGGCGCCTGCACCGTCCTCCTCGATGGCCGGAGCGTCGACGCGTGCCTCGTCCTCGCGGTCGAGGCAGAGGGGCTCGAGGTGCGGACGGTGGAGGGGCTGGCGGCGGCCGACGGGCGCCTGTCCGCGCTCCAGACGGCGTTTCTCGACAAGGGCGCCGTCCAGTGCGGGTTCTGCATCCCGGGCCAGCTCGTGTCGGCGCAGGCGCTGCTCGACGAGGTCCCGCACCCGACTCGACCCGAGATCGAGGAGGGACTGGCCGGGAACCTCTGCCGCTGCGGGTGCTACGAGCAGATCTTCGAGGCCGTCGAGGCGACGGCGGCCGGCGAGGGCCACGTGGCCGCGCCGACCGCGCCATCGGCCGGCGCCAACGCCGGCGCCCGCTCCGTCGAGGAGGGCCTCGACCAGTGACGGCACCGGGCCGGGTCGGGGAGTCGCCCAACCGCGTCGGCGGGATCGGGCGGGTGACCGGCGCACAGGAGTACCTCGCGGACCTCCACGTCGACGCCGCTCCACGCGAAGCTCGTCACGCTCGACGTCGCGCGGGCGCGGATCCTCGGCATCGACGCGTCGGCGGCACTCGCGCTGCCCGGCGTCCACCTCGTCCTGACCGCCGCCGACCTGCCGCAGCCCGTGCCGCGGTTCGGGCCGCAGCGCGAGGACCGCCCGGTGCTCGCGACCGGGCGAGACGACCTACCACGGCGAGCCGGTCGCGCTCGTCGTCGCGGACACCAAGGACCTCGCCGAGCAGGCCGCGGCGCTCGTCCGCGTGGACACCGAGCCGCTGCCCGCGGTGTTCACGCTCGAGGGCGCGCTCGCGCCCGACGCGCCGCTCGTCCAGGACCCCGCGACCCGGCCCGGCGACCCGCTCGCGGCGACGCAACGTGCTCAAGGAGCACCGCGTCGGCTGGGGCGACGTCGAGGCGGAGGCCGCCCGGGCGCACCTCGTCGTCGAGGGCACCTGGACGTTCCCGATGGTCACCCAGTTCGCGATCGAGCCCCACGCGTTCATGGCCGCGCCGGACGGCGACGGGGTCGCGGTCTGGAGCACGATCCAGCACCCCAACTGGCTCCAGCGGGTCATCGCCGGGATGCTCCGGATGCCGCTCTCGAAGGTCCGCGTCTACGCCCCCGACCCGGGCGGCGGGTTCGGCGGCAAGCAGCACGCGAAGTACGAGCCGGCGGTCGTGTTCGCGGCGCTCCGGCTCGGCCGGCCCGTGCGCCTCGTCCTCACGCTCGAGGAGACCTTCCAGGCGGTCCGCCGAGCCGCGTGCGAGACGCACGTGCGGACGGGGTTCGCCGAGGACGGCCGGATCCTGTTCCAGGACATCGCGGCCGACTACCTGATCGGCGCCTACACGGACATCGCGGACCGGGTCGTGGGCAAGGGCTCGTACCCGGGCGCCGGGCCGTACAACATCCCGGCCGTGCGGATCCTCGCCCGGTCCGTCCTCTCGCACACGGTCCCGTCCACGGCCTTCCGCGGCTTCGGCAACCCGCAGGTCAACTGGGCCGTGGAGAGCGCGCTCGACGAGGGGGCGCGGGCGCTGGGCATCGACCCGCTCGAGCTCCGGCTGCGCAACGTGGCGCGCCGCGGCGACCGGTTCATCCCGTTCGACACGCCGTGCGACGGCGACTGGGCGCAGGTCGCCCGGGTCGCCGCCGAGCGGGCCGGGTGGGGGACGCCGCTCCCGGAAGGCCACGGCCGCGGGATCGCCTTCGGCATCAAGTCCGGCCCGACCACCGGGCTCTCCTACTCGATCGTGCGGCTGCTCGTGGACGGGTCCGTCGTCGTGTACGCGGGGACGTCCGACATGGGGCAGGGCGCGCGGACGGTGCTCGCGCAGGTCGCGGCGCACGAGCTTGGCGCGCCGCTCGACTGGGTCACGGTCGTGATGGGCGACACCGCGATCGTCCCGTACGACCAGCAGACCTCCGCGTCGCGTCGCACTGTGCTCATGGGGAACGCGGTCCTCGACGCATGTCGCAAGGTCCAGGCGCAGCTCGCCGCGATGGCGGCGCGCGTCCACGGCGTCGACGAGGCTGGCGTCACGGTCGACGCGGGCGTCGTCCGGCTGCCCGATGGCACGCGAGCTCACGCCGCTCGACGTGCTCAAGGCGGGGCTCGGGCGGCTCGGCGGCGAGCTCACGGGTGTCGGCGAGTCGCGCAAGGACGCGGAGCCGGACCACCCGCTCGGCGGCGCGCCCGCGTTCTTCGAGTTCAACTGCACCATCGTCGAGGCGCACGTGGACGAGGAGACGGGCGACGTCACCATCGACCGCCACGTCACCGTGAGCGACGTCGGCAAGGCGCTCAACCCGCTCCAGGTCCGGATGCAGGACGAGGGCGCCGCGGTCATGGGCCTCGGCCACACGCTCATGGAGCAGTACCTGTTCGACGACGAGGGCCGGATCCGGAACCTCGGCGCGATCGACTACCGGATCCCGACCTCGATGGACCTCCCGACGACGCTGGAGAGCGAGTACGTCGAGAACGGCGACGGCCCGGGCCCGTACGGCGCGAAGGGGATGAGCGAGGGCGCGCTGCTGTGCGTCGCCCCCGCGGTGGCGTCCGCCGTCCATGAAGCGACCGGCGCCACGATCCGGGCGCTGCCGCTCTCACCCGAGCGCGTGTGGCACGCGCTCCAGGCACGGAGGACCGACCCGCGGTGACCCTCGTCTACGCGTCCGACCATCGCCACGACCTCGACCCCGCGGCGATCACGCTGCTGCTCGGCGGCAAGGCCGCGAACCTCGCGACGATGGCGGGCGAGCTCGGCCTGCCCGTCCCGCCGGCGTTCACGATCACGACCGAGGCCTGCAACGCGTACCTCGCCTCGGGCTGGCCGGCGGGCCTCGACGAGGAGCTCCGCGACGCACGATGGCGCGGCTCGAGGCGCGCGTCGGGCGGCGCTTCGGCGACCCGGCGGACCCGCTGCTCGTGTCGGTGCGCTCCGGCGCGCCGCGGTCGATGCCCGGGATGATGGACACGATCCTCAACCTCGGGCTCAACGCCGCGACCGAGGCGGGGCTGGCCGCGGCGTCCGGCGACGCGGCGTTCGCGCGCGACTGCCACGAGCGGTTCCGGGCGACGTACCGCGGCGTCGTGGGCGTCGACGCGCCCGACGACCCGTGGCTCCAGCTCCGGGGCGCGATCGAGGCCGTGTTCCGGTCATGGAACAGCGATCGGGCCCGCGCCTACCGCGCGGTCGAGGGGATCAGCGACAGCCTCGGGACGGGCGTCACGGTCCAGGCGATGGTGTTCGGCAACCTCGGCGAGGACTCGGGGACCGGCGTCCTGTTCACGCGCAACCCCGCGACCGGCGAGGACGAGCTGTACGGCGACGTGCTGTTCGACGCGCAGGGCGAGGACGTCGTCGCCGGGACGCACGCCACGTCGCCGGTGTCGGCGCTCGGGGACCGGCTGCCGGCCGTGGCGGCCGAGCTGCGAGCGGCACGCGGAGACCCTCGAGCGCCACTACCGCGACTGCTGCGACATCGAGTTCACCATCGAGCGCGGCCGGCTGTGGATGCTCCAGGTGCGGGTCGGCAAGCGGACGCCCCAGGCCGCGCTCCGGATGGCTGTCGACATGGCCGAGGACCCGGCGTTCCCCCTGACCCGCGATGAGGCGGTCCGGCGGGTGGCGGATGTGCTCGCCGACCC
Source organism: uncultured Chloroflexia bacterium (assembly GCA_963768035.1). GTDB lineage: Bacteria > Chloroflexota > Limnocylindria > Limnocylindrales > CSP1-4 > CAIXZV01. The sequence goes on along the minus strand of CAVYGJ010000006.1, from coordinate 102,868 downwards.
GCCGACGACCGTCGTGGACCGGGGCGACACAGGTCCGGCGCTCACCCGCGGGCTGGGCGTCTCGCCCGGGCTCGTGTCGGGCGAGATCCGGCTCACGTCGGCCGACGCGGTCGCGGCGGCCGACGGTGGCGCGGACGTGATCCTCGTCCGGCCCGAGACGTCACCCGACGACATCGCCGGGATGGACCGGGCGCGCGGGATCCTCACCGCGACCGGCGGGTTCGCGAGCCACGCAGCCGTCGTGGCGCGCGGCTGGGGCAAGCCCGCGGTCGTCGGGGCGGCCGAGGTCGTCCCGGGCGACGGCGAGGTGCGGATCGGGGAGCGGACGCTCTCCGCGGGCGAGGTCATCTCGATCGACGGCTCGACCGGGGACGTGTACGCGGGCGTGACCTCGGGCGTCGCGGTGGTCGTCCCCGAAGCGAAGATGCTGCTCGGCTGGGCGCGCGACGCCGGGATCGCGATCGGCGAGGCGGCGGCGAGACGCCTGCGACCCACGACGGCCGCGGCCGTGACCGAGGACCGCGACGAGGACGATGCCCTGCGCGTCCTCGCGATCAAGGGCTACGCGACGCCGGACGCCATCGGGGCAGCCCTGCGTTGCGCGCTCGACGGTGCACAGGGACTGCTCGACGCGCTCCTCGCCGAGGGCCTCGCCGAGCCAGGCGCGGGATCGTTCCGGCTGACGGAGGCGGGCCGGAATCGCGCCGGGACCCTCCTCGCGGACGACGCCGCGACCTGGGGCGAGCAGCGCGCGGTGGCTGCGCTCGACGCGTTCCTCGACCTCGACCACCGGATGAAGGCCATCGTCACCGCGTGGCAGGTCCGCGAGGTCGACGGGACCCAGGTCGCGAACGACCACGCCGACGAGGTCGTACGACCGGGGCGTGCTGGACGACCTCGCGGCGCTCCACGCGGACGTCGCCGGCTGGCTGGCCGGCCTCGTCGGCGCCCCGCAGCGGATCGCCTGGTACGGCGAGCGCCTCGCGTCGGCGGCCGAGCAGGCCGCGGCCGGGAACGGGAAGTTCATCGCGTCGCCGCGCGTGGACAGCTACCACGGCGCCTGGTTCGAGCTCCACGAGGACCTGATCCGGCTCGCCGGCCGCACCCGCGAGGCCGAGGTCTCCGCCGGCCGGGCCTGAGGACGACGGCGCGGATCAGCGGCGCGGGTGGTCCGTGCCCACGGCCTCCAGCCACGCGTCCACGACCGCGGGCAGCTTCTCGTCGAACGCCCGCACCTCCGCTGCCTTGATGGGGTCGTCCTCGATGAGCCGGGGCTCGGCCGCCTCGGTGAGCGCGGTCGCCGCCCCGAGGTCGCCGTCCGGCGGGATCGAGGCGAGCGAGACGATGCGCCCCTTCCACGTGTCCACGTTGAGCGCGTGGCCGTCATGCGTCGCCGTCACCTGCTTCACCGGCGTGTGGCCGTAGACGACACGTGAGATCCCGGCGTCGCGATACGGGGCCCAGCCCGCGCCCGCGGGGAACGGCTCGGCGGGCTCGAGGAACGCGTCGCGGATCCACAGCCGCTCCGCGCCCCGCTCGAACTCGTCGAGCGTCTGGCCAGGGACCGGACCCCCGTGGACGAACAGCACGTCCCGCCAGCGCGCATACGGGGCGAACGACCACAGGGCCGGCTCGAAGTCGGGGGCGAGCTCGGCGAGGCGCTTGCGGAGCTTGGAGGCGCTCTTGCCGGTCCACTCGCCGGGCGCCATCCCGGCGGACAGGAACGTCGCCGCGCCGCCGAACGTGCTGAGCGCCCGGAACAGCCGGTCGACCCCGGCGAGGCCGCCGAGCACCTGCATCTCGTGGTTGCCCTCGAGCAGCACCACGAGGCCGCCCTTCTGGGCAGCCTGCCAGCGGAGGCCGCCGAGGCGCCGAACGAGGCCAACGGAGTCTGGCCCGCGGTCGACGAGGTCGCCGGTCACGACGAGCGCAGTCCCGGGCGGCGCGATCCACCGATTGCCGCCGTCCGTGAGGCCCGCCCGGGCGAGCAGGCGGTCGACCGCGCCGCGCTGCCCGTGGAGGTCGCTCGCCGCCCAGACCGAGTAGTGGTCCGGGATCCGGATCGGGGGAACGTCACGCGCGGCCATCGTCGACCGAGGCTACACCCGGCCCGCGCCCACCTGCCTGTCTATACTGGTTTGCGTGATGCAGCCCCAGCACGGCCGACGACATCTCGGCCTGGACCTCGGCGGCACGAACATCAAGTGGGCCCTCGTCGAGCACGACGGCGACGACTGGCGGACGCTCGCGACGGGCCACGGTCCCACCCCCGCGAAGGACGGCCCGGACGCCGTCGTCGGGCGGCTGGCGTCGCATGGAGCGCAGGAGGTCCTCGCGGCCTGGCCCGGGGTTGCCTCGGTCGGGATCGGCGTCCCGGGGCTCTACGACCCGGCGACCGGGTGCACCCGGTTCCTCGTGAACATCCCCGGCGACGTGGGACGGCAGGCCGGTCGCCGGACCGGTCGGCGACGCGCTCGGCCTGCCCGCGTCGCTCATCAACGACGCCCGCGCGTTCGGGCTCGCGGAGCTGCGTCTCGGTGCCGGGCGCGGCGCCCGGTCGATGGTGGGGCTGACGCTCGGGACGGGCGTCGGCGGGGTCATCGCCGATCGACGGCCGGTCCACCAGGGCCACGACGGCACGGCCGGCGAGGTGGGCCACCAGACGATCGACCCCGACGGCCCGCTGTGTGGCTGCGGGAACCGCGGCTGCCTCGAGGCGTTCGCACGCGCGGACCAGCTGGCGCTCGCCTGCGGCACGGCGACCGCGGAGGAGGCGGTGACCCGCGCCCGCGCCGGCGACGAGCGGGCGATCGACGGGCTCGCCCGGATCGGTCGCTATCTCGGCATCGGCATCGCGAATCATGGTCACGGTGATCTCGCCCGACACGGTCGTGATCGGCGGCGGCGTCGCGGCGGCCGGCGACCTCCTGTTCGACCCGATCCGCGCGGAGCTCCGCGTCCGGGTGCGAACGACGTCGCTCGACGCGGTCGACGATCGTCGCGGCCGAGCTCGGCACGTGGGCGGGCTCGATCGGCGCCGCGGTCCACGGCGCCGAACAGGCGGCCGACCTCGCGCCACGGGAGCTCGCCGCGCCTGACGCTCGAGCGCTACGTCCCGCACTGGCGCCGGATCGAGCAGGCGCTCCGGGAACGCATCGCCGACCTGTCGCCGGGCGATGCCCTGCCGTCCGACGCGGAGCTGTGCGCGGAGTTCGGCGTCAGCCGGATGACCGCCCGCAACGCGATGCAGCGGCTCGCCGACGAGGGGCTCGTGATGCGCGTCCCCGGCCGCGGCAGCTTCGTCGCAGAGCCGCCGGCCCACCGTCGCGCGGACCGGCTGCTCACCTTCTCCCGCGAGATGGAGCGCCGCGGCCGGCGGCCGAGCTCGCGCGTCCTCAACCGCGAGATCCGGCCGTCCACGCCCGGACGAGGCCACGGCGCTCGGCGTCCCCACGGGCGAGCCCGTCGTCGCGCTCCGCCGCCTCCGGCTCGCGGACGACGAGCCGATCGCGATCGAGACGGCCGTGCTCGTCCGTGGCACCGGCCCCGCGGTCCTCGGCGCGGACCTCGAGGCGGGGTCGCTCCACGACGCGCTCGCCGGCGGCGGCTACCACCTGCGGCGCGGGATCGCGACGATCGCGGCCGCACCCGCGACCCACGACGACGCGCGGCCTGCTCGGCCTCGCGAAGGGCGACGCGCTGCTCGTGGAGTCGGCGGGTGATCATGGACACGGCCGGGCGCCGGATCGAGAGCACCGAGAGCCGCTATCCGGCGGACCGGTACGCGTTGGACATCCTGTTCGACGTGGAGCAGGAACCTCCGCCGTGACGGAGAGCCCACCTGAGGCAGTGCCGACGGAGCCTGCGCGGCCGACTGGTGCTCGCGGACGAGGTCGTCCCGGGCGGCTCGTGATCGAGGACGGCTGGATCCGTCCGTGGACCCCGATCCGCAGACGCGGTGGCGTCGGCGGGGCCGCTGTACGCCCCCGGGTTCATCGACGTCCACGTCCACGGCTGGGGCGGCCACGACGCGACGGGCGACGCCGCCGCCCTGTCGGGCATGGCACGGGCGCTCCTCCGCCAGGGCGTGACGTCGTTCCTGCCCACCGCGCCCGCGCTGCCCGAGGACGAGCTGCCCCAGGTTCGCCGAGCGTGTCCGGGCCTGGATGCCCGACGCGCCGGCCGACGGCGCCGAGCCGCTCGGGTTCAACCTCGAGGGCCCGTTCCTCGCGCCCGTCCCGGAAGGGCGCGCACGACCCGGGCCTGCTCCGGACCGCCGGCCGCGTTCACCGACGACCAGATCTCGGCGCTCCTCGACGGGCTTCGGGTCATCACCATCGCGCCGGAGCTGCCCGGGCGCGCTGGAGCTGATCGCGGCGGCTGGCCGCGCTCGGGATCGTCGCGTCCCTGGGTCACTCGGAGGCGACGCTCGACGAGGCGCGCGCCGGCTACCACGCGGGCGCCGTGACGACGACGCACCTGTTCAACGCGATGACCGGGGTGGACCACCGGCATCCGGGCCTCGCGGTCGCCGCGCTCGCCGACGACGCGGTGTTCGTGGAGCTCATCGCGGACGGCAACCACGTCCACCCGTCGCTGTGGCCGCTCGTGACCCGCACGAAGCCCGCGGACCGGCTCGTGCTCGTGTCGGACGCGCTGCCGCTCGCCGGCGATGCCCGAGGGGCGGGGCTTCATCGGCGGGCTCGAGTGTCGACGTTCGTCGGAGGACGCGCCACGCTCGTCGGGACGAACACGCTCGCGGGTTCCACATCGCGCTCGACACGGCGGTCCGCAACCTCGTGCGCGAAGGGTCAGCCGCTGTCTCGCGCCGTGCTCGCAGCCTCGGCGAATCCGGCGTCGATGCTCGGCGTCACGGACCGCGGCCGGCTCGAGTCGGGGCGGCGGGCGCACGTGGTGGAGCTGGACGACGATCTTCGGGTGCGGCGCGTCACGCGCGGCGAGGGCTGGATCGAGGGCGCCGCCGCGCGGTCGTGACGTCCGCCGGGTGGCGGATCAGCGGCGGTGCGGCCGCCGGGTCGTCGAGAAGGCGATCGTCGCGCCGATGAACGCCGCCAGGCCCGCGACGAGCAGCAGCGACGCGTTGCCGCCGGGCCCGGTCGCCGGCGCGATCGTGTCGGTGGGCGGGGGCGTGAGGCCCGGGTCGGTGTCGGGCGTGCCCGTGGCGCTGCAGACCGTGCCGCTGATCTCGCGGTCGAGCGCCAGCGCCACCGGGTCCGCCGGGCCCTCGGCCGGGATCGTGACCTCGAGCTGGCCGCTCACGGTCGTCGTGGTGATGCAGCCGTCCGCGTCGGGCTCCGTGCTCGTGGTGGGGCCGGTCCCGTTGACCTCGAGGACCGCGCCGGGCTCGACGTCGAGCTGGAGCGCCCATGCGCCGCTCGCGTCGGACGTCGTCGAGAGGATCTGGTCCGTGCCCTGGACGAGGATCGTGACCTCGGCACCCGCGACCGGGGCGCCCTCCTTGTCGGTCACGGTGCCACTCACGTCATAGGTGGCGGCCAGCGCGGCGGCAGGCAGCACGCAGCACGAGCGCGATCGCCATGGCGACGATCAGGCGGAGTCGGGACATGTGGCGTGGCTCCCCGAGAGGTGAATGCGGCACACGGTAGTACTTCCGTCGGCGGCCCACAACGGATGGGCCATGACTACGGTGCGCCTCGTCACCGATCGACCGCAATGCGGACGAGTGCCTATTGCGCCGGCGGCGCTCCCGGGCTCGCTCACGCTCCAGCCGCCGTCCACCGTGACGACCTGTCCGGTGACCATCCGCGCGTCGTCCGAGAGCAGGTGGAGCGCGACCGCGGTGACGGCCTCGGTGTCGATCGGACCGGCCGCCAGCGGCTGCTTCGCGCGCAGGTAGGCGACCGATCCGGGGGTCGTCCTGGGCACGCTGGCTCATGGGCGTCGCGATCAGCGACGGGGCGATCGCGTTGATCCGGATCCCGTCGGCGGCGTACGTGGACGCGGTCGCCCGCGCGAGCCCGTCGATCGCCCCCTTGCTCGCCGCGTAGCCGTGGGTCCCGAAGTGCTCGGCGGCCGGGAACTGCGCGAGCACGCTCGACATCAGGAGGATCGTCCCGCGCGAGCCGTTCGCGTCGGGCTCCTGGGCGAGCATCCGCTGCAGCGCGGCCCGTGCGACGAGGAACTGGCTCGTCGCGTTCGTCGAGAGGACGGTCTCCCAGCCCTCGAGCGTCGCCTCGTGGAGCGGCCCGTCGCCGAACCGGCGGCCGCTGATGCCCGCGACGCTGTACACGGCGTCGAGCCGCCGGCCCATCCTGTCGAACGCCGCGAACGCCCGGGTGACGTCGGGCTCGCGCCGGAGGTCGGCCGCGTGCCACTTGCAGGTCCCGCCGGCCGCCTCGACCTCGCCCGCGAGCTCCGCGAGGTGGGTCGCGGTCCGGGACACGGCGAACACGGTGCCGCCCTCGGCCGCGACCGCCTTCGCCGCCGACGCCGCCATGCCCGTGGAACCGGTGATCAGCACGGTGCGCCCCGCGAACCGGCCCCGTCCACCCTCGCTCGTCATCGGGCCCACGTTACGCCGCCACGCCCGCGGCGACCGGCTCGAGCAGCGCGCCCGCGTCGAGGAGCCGGCCCCGGAGGACATCCGCGGAGACGCCCCGCGGGGTGCCGCCACCGCCCGCCGATGCCGCGAGCGCCGCCGCGGTCCCCGCGGCCTGGCCCATCGCCATGCAGGTCGCCATCGACCTCGCCGACGCGTGCGCGTCGTGGGTCGCGGAGAAGCAGCGGCCCGCGACGAGCAGCCCCTCGATGCCCGCCGGGAGCAGCGAGCGGTACGGGATCCCGTAGACGCCGCCGTCGCCCACGTACTGCCAGTCGGTGTCGCCGCCCGCGTGGTGGTCCTCGATCGGGGCGCCGCACAGGGCGATCTCGTCCGCGAACCGGGCGCCGCCGAGGACGTCCTCGCGGGTCAGCCGGTAGTCGCCGTGGACCCGGCGGCTCTCGCGCACGCCGATCGAGGGCGACGTGGCGACGATGACCGCCCGCTCGAAGCCCGGGACGCGGTCGCGCAGGAAGCGGTGGTACTCCTGCACCTGGCGCCGCCCCTCGACCTCGGCCCGGGTGAGCTGCTCGGGGTCGGTCGCGTCGACGTTCGGGATCCGGGTCATGTGGATGAGCGCGACGCCGTCGTGCGGGGTCCGGTGCCACGAGCCCTCGACGCGCGGCAGGGCGTACGCACCGGACGCCGCGGCGTCGGCCATGAGCGCCCACAGCTCCTTCTTGGGCACCGCCGACGCCCGGGCGACGTCCACGTTCGCGACCTTGAACAGCGTCGACAGCGACTGGACCGTCGTCCCGTCGCCCGGCGCGTCGTGCGGGACGCCGGCCATCGCCGCGACGTCGGCGTCCCCGGACGCGTCGACGAAGGCCGCCGCCTCGACCCACCGCTCGCCGCCCTTGTTCCAGAGGCGGATCGCCTGCAGGCGCCCATCGGCGTCGGCGCGGACGCCGGTCGCCCACGTGTGGAGGAGCAGCTCGACGCCCGCGTCCTCCGCGAGCCGCTCCCACAGGACCTTGAGCGCCTCCATGTCGTAGGTCACGCCCGTGCCCGCGCCGTACGTGTTCGGCCGCTCGAACGCGAGCCCGTCGTCGGTCAGGCGCCGCACGACCTCCCAGCCGAGCCCGCCGACGACCCGCCGCGGCCGCTCGCCCGGCGTGTAGAACGCGTAGAACGTGTCGAGGACGGCGGTGGACGTCCCGCCCATGAACGCCAGGCGGTCGACGAGCAGCGTCCGCGCGCCCAGGCGGCCGGCCGTGATCGCGGCCGACGAGCCCGCGGCGCCGGACCCGACGACGATGACGTCGTAGCGGTCGTCCATCAGGCGGCGGCGCCGGCCCCCGCGGGCAGCGCGTACAGGCGCGCCGGGTTGGCGACGAGGATCCGGGCCACGGCGTCGTCGCCGAGCCGTCGGCGGAGCCGCGGGACGAACGTCGTCATGAGGTAGCGCATGCCCGGGCCGCCGTCGTAGGCGCGCAGGTACGAGGCGGCGCCCAGGTCCAGGCCCAGCACGAGCCGGTCGAGGTGGCCCGCCGCGGCGACCCGCTCGAGGAGGTCGAGGACGACGCTGTCGGGGTGGTACTTCGTCCGGCCGACCGTGTCGTACTCGAGCGTCACGCCCCGCGCGGCGACCTCGGCGTGGAGCTCCCAGTCCGGGTTGCGGTCGAGGTGGGCGAGCGCGATCCGGTCCGTCGTCGCGCCCGCGGCCTCCAGCAGGTCGACGATCTCGTGCGCGGCCGTCCCGATCTCCGTGTGGACGAGGATCGCGGCGCCGGTCGCGGCCGAGGCCGCCCCGATCGCCTCGAGCCGGCGCCGTTCCGCGTGGCTGATGTGGTGGTACGAGGCGCCGCCCTTGATCGCCCCGGCACGCGCCGCGTCGAGCGGCAGCGACGGGTCGTGCCAGTCGGCCGGGTGCATCCCGACGGTGAGGTCCGTGACGATCCGGTCCCGGAGGAGCTCGACGGGGGCGTCGTAGACCCACGAGCCCGCCGGGTAGTGCGCGTCGCGGTGGAAGCCGCTCGCCGCGATCACCGCGAGGCCGCTCCGCTCGCTGATCGCGCGCAACCCCGCCGGGTCCCGCCCGAGGCCGATCGGGGTCATCTCCACGAGCGTCGCGATCCCGCTCGCGACGCCGTCGCGCGCCTCCTCGGTGGAGCGCTCGACGTCGGAGAACCCCTGGCCGGGCATCCCCGGCGAGTCGATGAGCAGGTGGTCGTGCGCGTCGACGACGCCCAGCGTTGACGCCGGTCGGGGACCCGTGACGGTGATGACCTGGCCCTCGGGCACTCGACCCTCCTGCACGCACCGCGGCGGCTGCCCGGGCTCGTTCGCATTCTACGGGGCTTGACCGGACGGGCCATGATCAGGAGACCATCGTCCCATAGACCCCGAACGGGTCGGACGACGATGGTCGATGGAGTGGCCAGACCCATCGAGGACCGCATGCGCGACGCCGAGACCGCCGCCCGACGCCGCCCCGTCGCTCGCGTGCGGGCGAGCCTGCTGCTCGCCGCCGCCCTCGTCCTGTGTGCCCTCGTCCCTGCCGCGCCCGCCGCCGCCGCCGCCACGTGGTCGAAGAACCTGTACGTCTCGAACGCGTTCGTGTTCCAGGACCCCTACTACACCGCGTGCACGTCGGCCTCGGCCATGCACATGCTCAACACGATCGCGTACCGCCACACGGGCGGCAACGGGTTCATCTGGCGGCCCACCCGCGTCAAGAAGGACGCCGACACCTCGAACACGCGCGACATGACCTCGATCCTCGCGTTCTCGCGGCGGTACGACACCCTCCGGAGCACCTCGGCGGGCACGGATGCCCACGGCTGGCGGAACGCCCTCAACTACTACGGCTGGGGCAAGGGCGCGATGACCGACGCGAGCCGTCGCGTCTACGACGACCGCGCCTACACCTCGTACGCGTCGGCGATGAAGGCCGCCGTCCGCGCGATCGCGAAGTACGGGATGCCGGTCGGAGTGCTCGCCTGGGCCGGCGGCCACGCGCAGGTCATCACCGGGTACGTCGTGACGGGCAAGGACCCGCGCACCTCGTCCGAGTTCACGATCCAGTGGGTCTACCTGTCCGACCCGCTCGTCGAGAGCAACATCCGGAACCACCGGACGAGCTACTCGACGATGCGCGACGGTGCGCTCCGGTTCCGCTTCCAGTGGTACCGCGAGACCGACAGCCCGTACGACGACCCGTACACGAGCGGCTGGAAGCGGAGCTCCGTCAAGTCGTCCGTCGGCCCGTCCGAGTGGTATCACCGGTGGGTCCTCGTCCAGCCGATCCGCTCGGGCCTGCCCGACGGCACGAGCCCCGATCCCACCCCGACGCCGACGCCGGATCCCACGCCGACCGCCGATCCGACGCCGACCGCGGACCCGACGCCGACGGCCGAACGCGGCGGCAGCGAGCACGCCGACGCCCACGGCGACGCCACGCCAGCCCACGCCGACGCCGACGCCCGAGCCGGCGTCGACGCCGGCCCCGACGCCCAGCCCCACGCCCGAGCCGACGGCGTCGCCGTCGCCCACGCCGGCCCCCTCGTCGTCGGAGTCCCCGCCCTCGCCCTGAGCCGTCCAGCGGACCAATCGCGGGCGGGTTGGGGCCGTTCGGCACGTCTGGCGCGGGCCGATACGGCCGACGCTGGTGCCATGGCTGCAACCGTCCCCCAGGACGTGCGCGTCCCGGCCGCTCCCGGCGTGCGCGACGTCCGCTCGATCACGTGCGAAGGCGTCGTGCAGGGCGTCGGCTTCCGGCCGTTCGTCTGGCGCCTGGCCACCGAGCTGGGGCTCGCGGGCCGCGTCCGCAACGCCGCCGGCCGGGTCGAGATCGAGGCCGCGGGCCCGGCGCCCGCGCTCGACGCGTTCGCACGCACGGCTGCGCGACCGACGCGCCGCCGCGCGCCCGCGTGGAGCGGGTCGTCGTCATGCGGCGTCGACCCGTCGGGCGCGGCGGCGCTCCCGGTCCCGTTCGCGATCGACGAGAGCACGTCCTCCGCGGCTTCTGACCGGCTGTTCCCGCCCGACATCGCGACCTGCGACGCGTGCCTGCGCGAGCTGTTCGACCCGGCGGACCGGCGCTACCGCTACCCGTTCACGAACTGCACCGACTGCGGGCCGCGCGCCACGATCATCGACGCGCTCCCGTACGACCGGGCGCAGACGACGATGCGCTCGTTCCCGCTCTGCCCCGACTGCGACGCCGAGTACCGCGACCCCGCGAACCGGCGGTTCCACGCCGAGCCGGTCGCGTGCCCGGCGTGCGGGCCGCGGCTGTCCTGGCGGCGGCCGGGCGCCCCGGCGGCGCTCGCGACGGGCGAGGACGCGCTGGCCGCTTGCCGTCGCGGCGATCCTCGCCGGCGAGATCGTCGCGGTGAAGGGCCTCGGCGGCTACCACCTCGCCTGCGACGCGACCGACGACGGCGCGGTCCGCCGGCTCCGGGACCGCAAGCGCCGCTGGGCGAAGCCGTTCGCCGTGATGGTCCGCGACCTCGCGGCCGCCCGCGCGCTCGTCCGCATCGGCTCGCTCGAGCGGACGCTGCTCACCGGCCCGGCACGGCCGATCGTGCTCCTCGAGGCGCGGCCGCGACGGGACGCCGGCCCTCGCCCCGTCGGTCGCCGCCGGCAACCCCCGGCTCGGCGTCTTCCTGCCCTACACGCCGCTCCACCACCTGCTGCTCGAGGCCGTCGGCCGCCCGATCGTGCTCACCTCGGGGAACGTCGCCGACGAGCCGCTGGCGACCGACGACGGCGACGCCCTCGAGCGGCTCTCCGGGATCGCCGACGGCTTCCTCGTCCACGACCGCGAGATCCGTGCCCGCTACGACGACTCGGTGACGCGCGTCGTCGCCCGCCGCGAGGCCGTCATCCGGCGGGGTCGCGGCTACGCGCCGGAGCCGCTCGCGCTGCCGATCGCCACGCCGGTGCCGCTGCTCGCCGTCGGGGCGGAGCTCAAGCACACGTTCACGCTCGCCCGGGGCGTCCGCGCCCACGTCGCGCCGCACAACGGCGACCTCGAGGACCTCGCCGTCCACCGCGCGTTCACCGACGGGCTCAGCCACCTCTCGACGCTGCTCGCGCTCGAGCCGGAGGTCGTCGCGCACGACCTGCACCCGGGGTACCTGTCCACGAAGCTCGCGCTCGAGCGGTTCCCGGCGGAGAAGCGGATCGCCGTCCAGCACCACCACGCGCACGTGGCGGCGTGCGCGGCCGAGCACGGGATCACCGGGCCCTTCCTGGGCGTCGCGTACGACGGGCTGGGGATGGGCGACGACGGCACGTTCTGGGGCGGCGAGCTCCTCGTCGCGGACCTCGCCGGCTACCGGCGGATCGGCCGGTTCGGGCGCGCGCCGATGCCCGGCGGCGCGCTCGCGGTGCGCTCCCCGTACCGGATGGCGCTCGGCTACCTGTTCGGCGCGGAGGGGACGGACGGCGGAGCCGGCCGGGATGACCGCGGACGACGGCCTCGCGGCGCCGTTCCTCGCCCGGCTCGACCCGCGCGAGGTCGCGATCGTCCGGACGCAGGTCGCGCGACGCCTCAACGCCCCGGTCGCGTCGTCCGCCGGCAGGCTGTTCGATGCCGCGGCCGCGCTCCTCGGGCTGCGCGACGTCGCCGAGTACGAGGCCCAGGCGGCGATCGACCTCGAGCTCGCGGCGGGGGACCGGCCGGCGGCCGCGCTCCCGTGGCGCCTCGACCGCGTCGACGGCCTGCTCGTCTACGACCCGCGGCCGACGCTGGCCGCGCTGCTCGAGGGCGTCGCGGCAGGGACGGTCGACGCGCCGGCCTCGCGGCCGGCTTCCAGGCGGCGATCGTGGACGTGACCGTCGCGATGCTCGACGAGGCGCGGGCGCAGACGGGCCTGCGGACCGTGTGCCTCGGCGGTGGCGTGTTCCAGAACCGCCGGCTGACGTCCGACCTGCTCCGTCGCCTGGCGCGCCGCGGGCTTCGAGCCGCTCATCAACCGCGCGGTCCCGGTCAACGACGGCGGGATCAGCTATGGCCAGGCCGCGGTCGCCGCAGCGCGCCTTTCAAGAGAGGTTTGAATCGACATGTGCCTCGGCATCCCCGGCAGGGTCACCGACATCCGCGACGAGGCGGGCCTCCCGATGGGCCGCGTCGACTTCGGGGGCGTCCGCAAGGACGCCTGTCTCGCGTACCTGCCGGAGACCCGGGTCGGCGACTACGTCATCGTCCATGTCGGGTTCGCGATCTCGCACGTGGACGAGGCGGAGGCGCTGCGGACGCTCGAGATCCTCGGCGAGATGGGCGTCATCGCGCCCGAGCTCATGACGATGGGTCCGGGCATGGACGCCCCCGCGGTCGTCTCGGACGATGCGCCCGGCCCGCTGCGCGTGGGGACACGGCTGTGAAGTACCTCGACGAGTACCGCGACCCCGTGCTCGCGAAGCAGCTGCTGGCGGAGATCCACCGGATCACGACCCGGCCGTGGACGCTCATGGAGGTCTGCGGCGGCCAGACCCACACGATCGTCAAGCAGGGGATCGACGAGGCGCTTCCCGAGGGCGTCCGGATGATCCACGGGCCCGGCTGCCCCGTGTGCGTCACGCCCCTCGAGCAGGTCGACAAGGCGCTCGCGATCGCGGCCCGCCCGGACGTCATCTTCACGAGCTACGGCGACATGCTCCGCGTCCCCGGCTCGTCGACCGACCTGCTCGCGCTCAAGGCGCGCGGCGCCGACGTGCGGATCGTGTACTCGCCGCTCGACGCGCTCAAGATCGCCCTCGCGAACCCGGATCGCCAGGTCGTGTTCTTCGCGGTCGGGTTCGAGACGACGGCGCCCGCGAACGCGATGGCGGTCGCCGAGGCGGCGCGGCGGGGCATCGACAACTTCAGCGTGCTCGTGTCGCACGTCCTCGTGCCGCCGGCGATGACGGCGCTCCTCGACTCGCCCGAGAACAGGGTCCAGGCGTTCCTGGCCGCGGGCCACGTCTGCGCGATCATGGGCTGGACCGAGTACGAGCCCATCGCGGCGCGCTACCGGGTGCCCGATCGTCGTCACGGGCTTCGAGCCGCTCGACCTGCTCGAGGGGATCTGGATGGCGGTCCGCCAGCTCGAGGCGGGCACGCACGAGGTCGAGAACCAGTACACGCGGGCCGTGACCCGCGAGGGCGTCCCGCTCGCCCAGCGCCAGGTCCTCGAGGTGTTCGAGGTCGGGCCGCGGACGTGGCGGGGGATCGGGGCGATCCCGGACTCGGGCTACCACCTGCGCGACGCCTACGCCCGGTTCGACGCGGAGCGGCGGTTCGACGTCGGCGACATCAGGACCCTCGAGCACCCGGCGTGCATCGCGGGCGCGATCCTCACCGGCGAGGCCACGCCGCTCGACTGCACCGCGTACGGGACGCTGTGCACGCCGCGGATGCCGCTCGGCGCCCCGATGGTCTCGTCCGAGGGCACGTGTGCCGCGTTCCACTCGGCGGGCCGCGGGATCGGTATCGGGAGCGGGATGGCGGGCGCGACGCCGCTCGTCCCGGTCACGCCGGCCGGAGCACCGCGATGACGACCCTCGACGAGCCGCGCGCAACCATCGACGCCGCCGGTGTCGCCTGCCCCGCGCCGATCCCCGAGGACGCGCGGGTGATCCTGGGCCACGGCTCCGGCGGCCAGCTCTCGGCCGCGCTGATGCGCGACGTCCTCGCGCCCGCGCTCGCGGCGGCCTCGCCGGGCGGCGTGCTGAACGACGCCGCGGTCCTCGAGATCGGCGCCGAGCGCCTCGCGTTCACGACGGACTCGTTCGTCGTCTCGCCCATCCGGTTCCCGGGCGGCGACATCGGCGAGCTCGCGGTCAACGGCACGATCAACGACCTCGCGATGATGGGCGCCCGGCCCGTCGCGCTCAGCCTCGCCTACGTCATCGAGGAGGGGCTGCCGCTCGAGGAGCTGCGGGCGATCACCGCGTCGGCCGCGGCTGCGGCTGCGCGCGCCGGCGCCCGGATCGTCACCGGCGACACGAAGGTCGTGGGCCGCGGGAGCGCGGACCGGCTGTTCGTCAACACGTCGGGGATCGGGGTCGTCGCGCCGGGCGTCGCCCCGGCCGCCGACCGCGCACGCCCCGGCGACGTCGTGATCCTCTCGGGCGAGATCGGGCTCCACGGCGTCGCCGTCATGTCGGTCCGCGAGGGCCTCGAGTTCGAGGTCGAGATCGCGTCCGACACCCAGGCGCTCAACGGCCTCGTCGACGCGATGCTCGCCGCGGAACCGGCGATCCACGTCCTCCGCGACCCCACGCGCGGCGGGCTGTCGTCCGCGCTCAACGAGATCGCGCAGGCGTCGCGCGTCGGCATGGTCCTCGACGAGCCGGCGATCCCGATCCCGGCGCCCGTCCGGGCCGCGTGCGAGCTCCTGGGCCTCGACCCGCTCCACGTCGCGAACGAGGGCAAGCTCGTCGCGATCGTGCCTGCCGGGTCCGTCGACGCGGTGCTGACCGCGATGCGGGGCGTGCCCGAAGGCGTCGATGCCGCGGTGATCGGCGTCGTCGTCGCCGACCACCCGGGGATGGTCACGATCCGCACGATCGTGGGCTCGGAGCGGATCGTGGACATGCTCGTCGGGGAGCAGCTGCCCCGGATCTGCTGAGCGGAAGGCCTACAGACCGCCCGCCGCGGCGCGCCGGAGCCGGTCCGCGATCGCGAGCCCGAGGCCGCGTTCCTCGGGCGGCCAGGCGAGGATGACGTCGCAGGTCTCGTCGAGCTCGCGGATCGCGGCGTAGAGGCGGCGCGCGGCCTCCTCCTCGGTCGCCCCGAGGTCGACGATCGTCGCGTCGGCCATCGCCGAGCCCGGCTCGAACGCGAGCACGCCCACCCGCCTGCCCTCCGCGCGGAGCGAGGCCGCCCGCGCCGCCTGCTCCGCCGGCGGGACGAGCAGCAGCCGGGCGTCGGGCGCGTAGTGGCTCGCGAGCATCCCGGGTGCTCGGACCTCGCCGCCCTCGCGGACCGGGATCGGCTCGCCGGCGATCGCCTCGAGCACCTCGCGGGGAAGCCCGCCGGGACGGAGGATCGCGGGTCCGGGCGTCGCGATCCCCGAGAGGTCCACGATCGTGGACTCGACGCCGACGTTGCTCGGGCCGCCATCGAGGACGAGGTCCACGCGGTCGCCCAGGCCGGCCCGCACGTGCTCGGCCGTCGTCGGGGACACGGTCCCGAACCGGTTGGCGCTCGGGGCGGCGATCCCGTCGCCGAACGCCCGGAGCAGCTCGAGCGCGAGCGGGTGGGCCGGCACGCGGAGGCCGACGGTCGGCAGCCCGCCGGTCACGGCGTCGGGGACGCGCGCGGCGCGGCGCAGGACGATCGTCAACGGCCCCGGCCAGCAGGCGGCCGCCAGGGTTCGGGCGAGCGGCGGGATGTCGATCGCCCAGTCGTCGAGGAGGTCCGCCGACCCGAGGTGGACGATCAGCGGGTGGTCCGCGGGACGGCCCTTGGCCGCGAAGATCCGCGCGACGGCTTCCGGGTTGCCCGCGTCCGCCCCGAGCCCGTACACGGTCTCGGTCGGGAAGGCGACGAGGCCGCCCGCCCGGAGGATCGAGACCGCCTGGTCGATGCGCTGCGCGTCCACGCGGGGAACGTACAGGACTCAGGCGGCCGGCGCGCCCTCGGGCTCCGGGTCCAGCTGGCCGCCGCGCACCGTGGCGCCCACGACCATCGCCGCCGCGATCAGCACGAGGTTCTTGATGATGTACTGCCCCTCGAGCGTCGGCGCGAACGGGAACTGGGTGAACGTCTCGGTCGGGAAGAGGACCAGCGGCATCAGGGTGCCGGCCATCTGCACGAACAGGAGCAGGAGCGTCGCGCGCAGGAACCGCCCGGACAGGAGGCCCAGCCCGATGAGGCATTCCCAGGCCGCGAGGACCGGCAGCGAGACCGAGGGCTGCACGACGCCGAAGGTGAGCGCCTCGATCGTCCGTGCCGCGAGGTCCTGCGCGGGGCTGAGGTCCGGGAAGAACTTGAGGGCGCCGAACCACAGGAACACGATGCCGAGCGAGATCCGGAGGACCGGGATCGCCGCGGCCGCGAGGACGCTCGTGATCCGGCGGTCGATCCGGTCGAGGCGGGAGCCGGGGGCGAACAGGCGGCCGGGCCGGCCGTTCGATGACGGCTGGGCGTTGGGCTGGGTCATGTCGCGGCAGTCACCGTTGCGGGTGGAGCCAGTATTCCATCGGTCCGCCCGCGTTGACGGGACCGCTCTACCGACGGCACCCTTGGGCCATGGATGACACGACGTTCTGGGGCCTCATCGGACGGCTCGACTGGCGCGCCGAGGACGACGACGAGCGGGTCGTCGCCCCGCTGGTGAAGGCGCTCTCGGACATGCCCGACCGCGACATCGCGGGGTTCGCGGACCAGCTCGCGCGGCGGCTGTACGCGCTCGACGGGCGCGCGTGGGCGCGCGAGAGCGGCAGCACGATCTGGCCGGGCGACGAGGACGACCTCTCGGTCGACGGGTTCCTCTACGCGCGGCTCGCGGTCATCGCCAGCGGGGAGGCCCGGTACGACGAGGTCCTCGCCGACCCGACGAGGATGCCCAAGGACGCCGAGTTCGAGAGCCTGCTCTACGTCGCCTCCACGGCGTACGAGCGCAAGACCGGCCTCGACGACGACGGCAGCCTCGACTCGGCGGTCTCGTTCGAGACGTTCTCCAACAGCGAGGGCTGGCCGGCCGCCTGAGCCACCTCCCGGCGGGCCGGCTCGTGCGACACTGGCCAGCCCGCCCCGTCCCCGCACAGTGGTCCCATGTCCCGCAGCGTCAAGCTCCGTCCCTGGCAGCACGCGGCCCTCGCGCGTTTCGCCGCCTCGCCGCACCCGGACTTCCTCGCCGTCGCCACGCCCGGCGCCGGCAAGACGACGTTCGCGCTGACCGCCCTCCGCCAGGTCCTCGCCAAGCGCCCGGCGCCGGTGGTGATCGTCGCGCCGACCGCGCACCTCAAGCTCCAGTGGGCGCAGGCGGCGGCCCGGCTCCAGCTCCACCTCGACCCGCGCTGGACGCCCGCCGACGGCGGCCTGCCGCCCGACATGCACGGCGTCGTGACGAGCTACCAGCAGGTGGCGGTGTCCGCGCCCGCGCTGCGCGAGCTCGCCCGCCACGCCGTCGTCGTCCTCGACGAGGTCCACCACGCGGGCGAGGACCAGGCGTGGGGCGAGAGCCTGCGCCTCGCGTTCGGGGAGAGCGCCCGTCGCCTGTCCCTGTCCGGGACGCCGTTCCGCAGCGACACCCGCGCGATCCCGTTCGTGCGCTACGAGGCCGACGAGGCCGTGCCCGACTTCGAGTACGGCTACGGCGACGCCCTGCGCGAGGGCCGCGTCGTGCGACCCGTGTACTTCCCGCGGATCGGCGGCGAGATGGAGTGGAGCGCGCCCGACGGGAACGTCCACGCGGCGACGTTCGACGACCCGCTCGCGAACCAGCTCGCCAACCAGCGGCTGCGCACGGCGCTCTCGATCGAGGGCGAGTGGCTGCCCTCCGTCCTGCGCCAGGCGGTGGAGCGGCTGACGGACGTGCGGCGCCACCAGCCCGACGCGGGCGGCCTCGTCATCGCGATCGACCAGGACCACGCCCGCGGCATCGCGGCGATGCTCCGCCGTGACTTCGGGCAGCACGCGGTGGTCGTGACCTCGGACGACCCGGAGGCGAGCGACCGGATCTCCGGGTTCGCGACGGGCCGCGAGCCGTGGCTCGTCGCGGTGCGGATGGTGTCCGAGGGCGTCGACATCCCCCGCCTCCGCGTCGGCGTCTACGCGACGACCGTGACCACGGACCTGTTCTTCCGCCAGGCGGTCGGCCGGTTCGTGCGCTGGGTCCCCGGGATCCGCGACCAGCGCGCCTGGCTGTACATCCCCGACGACCTGCGGCTCCGGATCCGGGCGTCCGAGATCGCGGAGGCGCGCCGCCACTCGCTGCGCAAGGCCCCCCGCGACGACGACGAGCTGCCGCTCCGCCAGGGTCCCGACGACGCCGTGATGCTGGGCGACCAGCTGTCGCTGTTCGCGGCCCTGTCGGCCGTGGCGGTGGCCGGCGACGCGGACGCCCCGTGGCACGAGCCGCTCCCCGACGACTGGTCCGACGGCACCGACGACGGGATCGAGATCGAGCTCGGTCCGCCGCCGCCCGTCGCCGCGATGAGCGTGGACGGCGTCCTCGGCATGACGCGCCGCCAGGCCAAGGACCGGCTGCGCTCCGCGAACGCCGAGGCGGCCAAGGACATCGCGCGCGTCTCCGGCCTCTCGTACGCGGCCGTGAACCTCGAGCTCAACCGCTCGGCGGGCCTGCGGCGCGTCACCGAGGCGACCGAGGAGCAGCTCCAGACCCGCCTCCACGCGGCCCGCCGCTGGCAGTGGCGACTCGGTCGCTGAGGTCCGTGGATTCGGCAGTGGTATGGTTGAGGCTCGTCACACCTCGTGATGAAGCTCCGCGTGGTCGACCTCTTCGAACGGACCGTGCGCCTGCAGCACCCTCGTTCGGGGAGACCAAAGGGGTCAAACCATGGCCACCGGATCCATCAAGAAGGTCGTCGCCGATCGCGGCTTCGGCTTCATCGTCGCCGACGACGCGAAGGAATACTTCTTCCATCGCGACGGCCTTGACAGCTCATTGAACTTCGACCGCCTCCTCGGCGGGGAGAAGGTCAACTTCGAGATCGAGGCAAGCCCCAAGGGCCCCCGGGCCAGCAAGGTGAGCGCCGCCTGATCTCCGACTCCCCGGCCACGGCCGGGGGTCACCGCTCCGCCCGCCTGATCTCAGGCGGGCGGTTTGCTGTCCGGGACGTCGCGCCCGGTCGGGTGGACCGTCTGCGGCGACTGGTGGAGGCCGAAGCGGATCGCGCGCGATCCCCACGCCGGATCATCGGGCGTCCAGGAAGCCGTGACGGCGCCCGCGCCGTCGAGATGCTGGATCGTGCCGTCGACCCGCAGCGCGAGGCTCTCGCCGTCGGCGAGCGGCACCCGGCGGGGGCGGTAGGTTCGGGCGGTCATGCGTTCTCCTTGGGGCCGGTCGTCGGCTGCGAGGGTTCGGCGGCAGGCGCCGCCGGGGTCGGATGCCCGCCCTCGGCCAGCAGCTCCTCCTTCGCCTTGAGCATGTCCGCGCGTGCCTCGGGCGTGGGGACCGGGAACTTGGGGTCGATCTCCATCAGCGCGTCGAGGATGACAGCCGCGGACGCGACCCGCATGAACCACTTGCGGTCCGCCGGGATCACGTGCCACGGCGCCCACGGCGTCGAGGTGTGGGTGAGCATGTCCGCGAACGCCTTCTGGTAGTCGTCCCAGTGCTGGCGCTCGCGCGCGTCGGCCGCGCTGAACTTCCAGTTGGACTCCGGCTCGTCGATCCGGGCGAGGAAGCGCTCCTTCTGCTCGTCCCGCGAGACGTTGAGGAACAGCTTGACGATCTTGGTGCCGTTGTCGGTGAGGTAGCGCTCCCAGTCGTTGATCTCGCGGAAGCGTCGCTGCCACACGTCCTTGCCCTTCGACGCCTGGGGCATCTTCTGGGCGGCGAGGATCGAGGGATGGACCCGGACGACGAGCGTCTCCTCGTAGTAGGAGCGGTTGAAGATCCCGATCATCCCGCGGGCGGGGAGCCGGAGCGCGGCGCGCCACAGGTAGTCGTGGTCGCGCTCGAGCTCGCTCGGGACCTTGAACGAGGTCACCTCGACGCCCTGCGGGTTGACGCCGCTCATGACGTGCCGGATCGTCCCGTCCTTCCCGGCCGCGTCCATCGCCTGGAAGATGACGAGCAGGCTCCACGTGTCCTGGGCGGCGAGGCGCATCTGGAACTCGCTCAGCCACTGGGTGCCCTGGCCGAGCAGCTCCGACGCCTGCTCCTTCCTGACGAAGTCGCCGGAGTACCGCGGGTCGAAGTCCTTCGGCAGCCGGACCTTGGAGCCGGGCTTGACCTTGAGCGGCGCGATGAACTCGTGGATGCGGTCGAAGCGCTTGTCGGGCATCTCGGGGACGACTCCTTGGCGTGACGTGCCCTGATGGTAGCCCTGCCCGGCGCGCCGGTACCGCCGGGGATACGCTGGGACGACCCGGCGCCGCCGGGGACCACCCACAGGAGCCCGCCCGCGATGGAGCAACGCCGCCTCGGCAAGACCGGCCGCGATGTCAGCGTCATCGGCTTCGGCGCGTGGGCGATCGGCGGCTCGTGGGGCACCGTGGACGACGAGGACAGCCTCCGGGCGCTTCACGCGGCGGCCGACGCCGGCGTGACGCTCATCGACACCGCGGACGTCTACGGCGACGGCCGCTCCGAGCGGGTCATCCGCCGGTTCCTCGCGGAGCGGCCCGGCGAGCGCTTCTTCGTCCCGACCAAGATCGGCCGCCGTGCGCCGCTCGACGTCCGCGAGTACACCCCGGAGTCGTTCCGGTCGTGGGTGGACCGGTGCCGCGACAACCTGGGCATGGACACGCTCGACCTCGTCCAGCTCCACTGCCTGCCGACCCAGGCCTACTACATGCCGGAGCTGTTCGAGGCGCTCGACGAGCTCGTCGCGGACGGATCGATCGCGCACTACGGCGTGAGCGTCGAGAAGGTCGAGGAGGGCCTCAAGGCCCTCGAGTACCCGGGCGTCGCGACCGTCCAGATCGTGTTCAACGCGTTCCGCCAGCGGCCCGCGGAGCGGTTCCTCGACGAGGCGCTGCGGCGCGACGTGGGCGTGCTCGCGCGGGTCCCGCTCGCGTCCGGGCTGCTCACCGGCAAGCTCACCCGCGAGACCGCGTTCGAGGCGGACGACCACCGGCTGTTCAACCGGCTGGGCGAGTCGTTCGACCGGGGCGAGACGTTCGCCGGCGTGGACTACGAGACGGGCCTCGCGGCGGTCGAGGAGCTCCGGGCGCTCGTGCCGGCCGGCGCGACCCTGTCGCAGCTCGCGCTCCGCTGGATCCTCATGCACCCCGGCGTCACGACGACGATCCCGGGCGCGAAGACGCCCGACCAGGCTCGAGCCAACGCCGCCGCCGCGGACCTCGCGCCGCTCGACGACGCGACGATGGCCCGGATCCGCGAGATCTACGACGCGAACATCCGCCCGCTCGTCCACCAGCGCTGGTAGGAGGGTTTCCTTGGCCACCTCTGTCACGTTCCGCGTCCCCGGCGCGGTGCTGACCGAGCGCGAGCACACGGTGCCGCTCGACCACGCGAACCCGGGCGCCGGCACGATCACCGTGTTCACCCGCGAGGTCGCCGCGCCCGACGGGCTCGACCGCCCGTATCTCGTGTTCCTCCAGGGCGGCCCCGGCTTCGAGGCGGCGCGACCCACGAGCCCGCTCACGGGGTGGATGAAGCGGGCCGTCGAGGAGTACCGCGTGCTGCTCGTCGACCAGCGTGGGACGGGCCGATCGACGCCGGTCGGGTCCACGATCCCGGGCGACACGGCCCGGGCCCAGGCGGACTACCTCGCCCACTTCCGCGCGGACAGCATCGTCCGCGACTGCGAGGCCATCCGGGCCGAGCTCGGCTCACCGCCGTGGACCACCCTCGGCCAGAGCTTCGGCGGGTTCACGACGCTCACCTACCTCTCGTTCGCGCCCGAGGGGCTGGCGGCGTCGCTGCTCACGGGCGGCCTCTCCCCGGTGGGCCGGCCCGTGGACGACATCTACGGCGCGACGTACCGCCAGGCGATCGCGGCGAACGGGCGCTACTTCGACCGCTACCCGGGCGACCGGGCGCGGGTCCGCGAGATCTTCGCCCGTCTCGAGGACGAGGACGTGCGGCTCCCGGACGGCGACCGCCTGACGGCCCGCCGGTTCCGCCAGCTCGGCATGTGGCTCGGCGACTCGGCGGGCTTCGAGCTCCTCCACCACGTCATCGAGCTGCCGTTCGGCTCCAACGCGTTCCTCACCGACGTGGAGCACGCCGCGCCATGGCCGCGGAACCCGATCTACGCGACGCTCCACGAGTCGTCGTACGCGGACGGCGTCCCGACGCGCTGGTCCGCCGACCGCCTGCTGCCGGACGAGATCGTCGCCGAAGGGCTGTTCACGGCCGAGCACGTGTTCCCCTGGATGTGGGAGGACTTCGGCGGGCTCCACGGGCACCGCGAGGCCGCGATGCTGCTCGCCGACCACCCGTGGCCGCGGCTCTACGACGCGGACCGGCTCGCGCGCAACGAGGTCCCCGTCGTCGGGACGATCTACACCAACGACGTGTACGTGGAGCGGGCGTTCGCCGTGGAGACGGCCGCGCTCGTCCGCGGGCTGCGGTCGTGGGAGACGAACGAGTACGAGCACAACGGGCTGCGCGCGGACGGCGAGCGGGTGGTCGGGCGGCTCATCGACATGGTCAAGGGCCGGGTCTAGGTCAGGCCGGGGTCTCGCCCCGGTCCGTGCGCACGACCCGGCGATCCGTGACGATCGCCGTGATGAGCGATGCCGGCGTCACGTCGAACGCCGGGTTGAGCGTCCGCGTCCCCTCGGGGGCGCTGCGGACGCCGCGGAACGCGACGACCTCGTCCGAGCCGCGCTCCTCGATCTCGATGGCGTCGCCGTCGGGCGTCGCCGGATCGACGGTTGTCTCCGGCGCGACGGCCAGGAACGGCACGCCGGCGTGGCGCGCGGCGAGCGCCAGCGAGAAGGACCCGACCTTGTTCGCCGTGTCGCCGTTCGCCGTGATGCGGTCCGCCCCGATCAGCACGACGTCCGCGAGCCCTCGGGCGAGCACCGACGCGGCCGCGCCGTCGACGAGCAGCCGGAACGGCGCGCCCATCTGGGTCAGCTCCCAGGCGGTGAGCCGCGAGCCCTGGAGGAGCGGCCGGGTCTCGAGCGGGAGCGCCTCCTCGAGCGTGCCGCGCGCGAACAGCTCGCCGATCACGCCGAGGGCGGTCCCGCGCTCGACCGTCGCGAGCGCCCCGGTGTTGCAGATCGTCATGACCCGGATCGGGCGCCGGGCCACGAGCTCCTCCACGAGGTCCGCGCCGCGGACCGCGATGGCCGCGCAGGCGGCGATGTCCTCGTCCCGGATCGCGAGCGCCTCCTCGAGGACGGCTGCGGCGCCGTCGCCGAGGCGGGAGAGCGCGCGGTCCACGCCCCACGCGAGGTTCACCGCCGTGGGTCGTGCGGCGCGGAGCCGGGCGGCACCCTCGCGGACCGCCGCCTCGTCGTCGGCGTGCGTCCGAGCGAGCTGCGCGACCCCGAGCGCGCCCGCGACGCCGAGCGCCGGGGCGCCCCTGACCGCGAGTCGGGCGATCGCGTCGATGAGCGGGTCGAGCGCGGTGACGCGCAGGAACACGAGCTCGTCGGGGAGGCGGGTCTGGTCGATGAGCCGGATCTCGTCGTCGACCCAGTCGATGGCACGTTGCACGCCCGCATCTTCGCAGGTCGGCGGGGCACACTAGGGATCACCAACAGCAGCCCGCCGCGGAGCGCCCGATGTCCGACCTCATCGCCCAGTCCCTCTCGATGCTGCGCACCTCGGTGGACCGCTGGTCGGCCATCGCACGGATCGACCCGGAGCTCCTCGCCCGCCCACCGAAGCCGGGTGAGTGGTCCGCGATCCAGACGCTCCAGCACGCGGTCGACACGGAGCTCGCCGTGTACCGGTCCCGGGTGCTGGCGATCCTCGCCGGCGAGACGTTCCCGGGCTTCGACCCCGAGGCGGACGGCCACGTCGACCGCGTCACGCTGTCCGCGGGCGAGCTGGTGGCGCTCCTCGCCGACCGCCGCGCCCAGGGCCTCGAGACGCTCGAGACGCTGACGCCCGACGACCTGCCGAAGACCGGCGTCCACTCGGTGCTGGGCACGGTGACGATGGCCGAGCTCGTCAACCAGTGGGCCGCGCACGACACGATGCACATCGTCCAGGCCGAGCGCGCGCTGATGCAGGCGTTCATCCCGGCGAGCGGCCCGTGGCGCGGCTACTTCACCGACCACGACGTCGACCTGCCGGCCGCCGGCTAGAGGATCCCGAACGCCGCCAGCGACCGCGCGAGGAGCCAGACCCCGAAGACGCCGCTGAACACGATCAGCACGGTCCGGCTGTGCCGCTCGAGCCACGCGTTCATGCCGCCCAGCACGCGCTCGGCACGGTGCCGGCGCCACGACGGTCAGGGCGATCGCGCCCAGGTGGAACCCCTGGGCGATGACGACGAACACGAGGAACGCGGCCAGGCCTGCTGCGCCGGTCAGCTCCGCGTCGCCGATCGCGCCGAGCGTCCCGAGCGTGAACGCCCACAGCTTCGGGTTGAGCGCGATGAGCGCGGCGCCCATGAGGAACGCCCGGCCGGCGGACACGTTGTCCATCATCGCCATCCACCCGGGCGGCGGCGCGTCCTCGTCGGGCTGGTTGGTCGCCTTGCGCGCGGCGATCACGAGAAACAGGATCCCGACGACGAGGAGCAGCGCCCCCTCGACGAGGCTGGTCCCGGGCTGACCGTCGTCGACCGCCGTCTCGACGATGGGCCCGAGGACGACCCACTGGGCCAGCCGCACGGCGGTCATCCCGCCGACCCAGGCCAGCGCCTTCGGGACGCCCCCGGGCGTCCGCAGGACGAGGATCGTGAGGGCGATCTCGACCGGGATGATCGCGCTGCCGAGCGCGAGCGGGATCAGGGTGGTCCAGAGGTCGAGCATCCCGGGCAGCGTACGACGGCCCTCCGCGCACCGGACGGGTGGCGCAGAATCGTCCCGTGGACCAGCCCAGCCTGCGCGTCGTCATCGCCGAGGACTCGGCGCTCATCCGCGAGGGCCTCGCGCGGGTCATCACGGACTCGGGCGGCGAGGTCGTCGCGAAGGTCGGCGACGGGCCGAGCCTCGTGCGGGCGGTCGTCGAGCATCGGCCGGACGTGTCCGTCGTCGACGTCCGGATGCCGCCGACCCAGCGTGACGAGGGGCTGCGCGCGGCCATCGAAGCGCGGCGGCTCGTCCCGGGCGCGCCGGTGCTCGTGCTCAGCCAGTACGTCGAGCGGCAGTACGCGACGGAGCTGCTCGCGGACCGCGCCGGGGGCGTCGGCTACCTGCTCAAGGACCGGGTCGCGGACATCCGCGAGTTCATGGACGCCCTCCGGCGCGTCGCTCGGGGCGGGACCGCGCTCGACCCCGAGGTCGTCGCCCAGCTCATGGTCCCGCGCCAGGCCGACGACAGGATCCAGGCGCTGACGCCCCGCGAGCGCGAGGTCCTCGCCGCGATGGCCGAGGGTCGCACCAACATGGGCATCGCGACGCTGCTCTCGATCTCCGAGGGCGCGACCGAGAAGCACATCAGCAACATCTTCGGCAAGCTCGAGCTCCCCGACTCGGAGAACGACCACCGCCGCGTGCTGGCGGTGCTGACGTACCTGGGGTCGTAGGCCGGCCCCTCGCGCCAGTCGCCCGTCGCCCCTGGATCTCCCAGCGTTCCAATCCGGTCGCAAACCGATCAGGTGGCACGCCACGAGTTCCATCGAACGCCGCATCGACGCCAGGTGGAACGGCCCTCGTCCCAATCGACCGGGATCGGCACCGATTGGGACGCCACGCGAGCCAGGCCCCGCGACCCACGAGCGAGGGCAGGCGATGAGCCCGCACTGCTCAACTCGCGTCCGAGCGGCCTCCCAGCTGGTCGTCCAGCGGCCCGGCGTAATCGACCAGGGCCGGGGCAGCCGCCTCCGCCGGCGGGGCGCTCCGGAGCGCGATCACGCCGCCCGTGGCGATCGCGCCCGCACCCACGACTGCGCGCAGCAGCAGCGCCTCCCCGAAGACCAAGGTGCCAATGAGGAACGACCACACGAGGGACAGATAGCCGAGCGGGGCGAGGTCGCTCGCGCGTCCCCATCGATAGGCCGAGACCAGCAGTCGATGGCCCGTGAGCGCTGTGAGCCCGACGATCCCGATCCCGACCCACTCCTGGGGCTGCGGCGAAGACGGAGTCGGGACGACCAGCTCGAGCACCGTTGCGGCGGCCAGCCCCACGAGACCCGAGCAGAACACCGTGACGTCCGTGGGGTCGGTCCGCAGCGAGCGTGTCAGGAGGCTGAAGATCGCGAGGGCGAACGCGCTCGCGAGGGGTACCAGAACCGCGCCGTCGAGGTGCGTCGGGTCGAGTCCGGCGAGGATCACCACGCCCCCGAAACCCAGCAGCGTTCCACCGATGGCGAAGCGGCTGACACGTTCCCCGAGCAGGGGGCCCGCCAGCGCGATGACCATCAGTGGTGCGGTCGATCCAAGCGCGCTGACCTCCGCCATCGGCAGCATGGACAGCGCGAGGAAGTACGTCGCCGTCGAGATGAACATCGCGAGGCCGCGAGCCAGCTGCGTCCAGGGCCGCATCGTCGCGAGCAGCCGGCGTGGGTGGCGCCCGCCCGCGATCACGAGCACCGCGAGCAGGTACGTGACGTGCCTGCCGAACACCACGTGCACGACCGGGATGTGTGCGACGAGCGACTTGGTGAGCGAATTGGTCGCGACGAAGACGAGTCCGGCCGTGATGTAGATGAGGGCTCCCCGCCGGGCGGGTGCGAGGCCGTCGAGGAGCGCCCGCCAGGGCAACGCCCGGGCCGTCCGGCCCGTCATCAGCCGGGCAGCGCGTCGGTGAAGCGACCATCGTCGTCGAACCCGATCGGGGCAACGGGGCCGGCGATGTCACAGGTCCCCGTCGCGACGAGCTCCTCGAGCAGGGGCTCCGATGCGAGCAGCCACTCGAGGTGCTTCGTGTCCAGGATGCGCACGATCCGGGCGCGCTCCGGCTCGACCTTGATGCAGCACGCGACGGCCACGTCCAGCGCCTGCCGATCCGTGTCGACGGTGAGCGCGATCCGGGCACCCTCGGGCGTCTTGGCGGTGACGCAGTTCATGTAGGTCTTCGCGCGGTCCATGCGCTCCACCGCCGGCCGGAGGACGACATCGGCCATGCCAATCCCGACGGCGTTGCCCTCCGTCTCGTCCGTGAGGTCCCGCACGACGATGCGCTGGATGAGCGGCGGCCGGCCGGTCGGTCCACTGTAGTACCGGCCCACGACGTTCGAGTCCATGCCCAGGCCGCTGATGTCCTTGCCGATGCGATCGAGGATGAGGACGTCGAGGGCGTCGACCGGCAGTCGCGCGAGGAACGAGTCCGCCTCCCGCAGGAGCGACTGCTCCCGCTCGTACATCGAGTCGGCCGAAACGGCCTCGATCAGCCGCAGCCGCGCGTGGCCGTTCTCGACGAGCGCGAGCCCGAACGGGATCGGGACGTTGCCCAGCGTGAAGGCTGCGACCGCCGGGATGAGGCTGTGGAACGTGTCGAACCCCTCACCGTGGAACGTGTCCGCCCCGCGCTGCTTGCCCAGCCCGATCGCGATCATCTTGAGCAGGCCGCTCTCGACCGGCCCGGTGAAGTCGGTGTGCGGCTTGACCCGGTTGACCGGGATCACGACGTCCGCCTCTTCGAACGCGTGGCGGTCGACGAACACCGGGATGCCGTCCTCCACCACCCCGATCTGGACGGTATCCATGCTCGAGCGGATCTCGCAGCCGATCGATTGCGGGGTGATCCCGAGCGAGGCCAGAACCGCCAGCTGCCCGTCCGCGGTCGCGGCGCCGTGGCTGCCCATCGCGGGGATGGCGAACACGTCCAGACCACGCGCGCGGAGCACGTCCACGGTGGCCCGCGCGACCTCGGCGATCCGGTCGATGCCGCGACTGCCGAGGGCGATGCAGGCCCGACCCGACGAGGGCAGCAGGCCTGCCACGGCACCGATTGCATCGGCCACGGCCGCGTCGATGTCGTCGATCTCGGTGCGGTCGATGCGCCGGTGGACGAGAGCCCATGGAGGCAGCCTGTCATGGCGGAAGACCGCCAGCGGGTCGGCCGAGCCGGTCGGTGCCGGTGGAGTCGTGGTGTCGTCCTGGAACGGGCTCATGTCGGCCATCAGATCGTCATCGCGCTGAACCCGCCGTCCACGCGCACGATGGATCCCGTGACGTAGCCGGACGCCGCGGCGGACGCCAGCCAGACCACGGCGCCGACGAGCTCGTGTGGCTCGCCGAGCCGACCCGCGGGCGTGTGGGACACGATGTCCCGCAGGCGCTCCTCGGACAGCAGCGCTCGATTCTGCTCGGCGGGGAAGAAGCCCGGGGCGATCGCGTTGACGCGGATCCCGGCCGGCGCGAGCTCTCGGGCGAGGTACTGCGTGAGATTGTTGAGGCCTGCCTTCGCCACGGAATAGGTCAGCACGCGCGACAGCGGCGGACCCGACGAGGCGGATGACATGTTGATGATCGATCCGCCGGCGCCCCGCTCGACCATCGCCCGGCCGAAGGCCTGGCACGCCACGAGCACGGTCGTGAGGTTGGCGTCAAGGAGCCGGTGCCACTCATCGAGCGTGATCTCGAGGAACGGCGTCGCGCTGTTGACGCCGGGGGCGTTCACGAGGATGTCGACCGGGCCGAGCTCGGCCTCGACGGCTCGGCGAGCAGCCTCGACCTGGGCCGGGTCGGTGGCGTCGACCCGAGCGCTCATCGCCCGGATGCCGGCGGCACGCAGCGCCGCGACCCGGGACGCCGCTCGCTCCTCGGACCGGCCGAGGACGGCAACAGCCGCGCCGGCGTCGCCCAGCCCGTGCGCGATGGCGCCGCCGAGGACGCCCGTCCCGCCGATCACCGCAGCAACCTGCCCGCTCAGGTCGAACACCCCCAAGGTGGTCATGGGCTGTCGCCTCTCCTGTCCCTCACCGCCGTGGCGAGGCCGATCTCCGGCTCATGTGCGGCGCGGCCATCATGCGCTCCATGCGACCTTGCAGATGCTGTGTCCAAGGGTCTACTGTAGGACAATCAACCAAGTCGCGCACCCACTTTGAGGGTAATTCGGTGACCCAGTACGTCTTCGAGCCCCGCGAGGCGGTCAGGTATCGATACCCGACCCACACGAACGACCTGCTCATGGATCGCTCGCAGGCCAAGGCATCGGAGGCCTTCTTCGTGATCCTGGAGCCCGGCGAGGCTCCGCCGATCCACGTCCACGCGGATGCCGAGCAGGTGTTCTTCATCATCGAGGGCGAGGGCGAGCTCGGCGTCGGGCCCGATGCTGCCGAGAAGCACCCCCTGAAGGCCGGGGACTTCGTGCGGACGCCGCCCGGCGTGCCGCACTCCGTGCGCTGTCTCGGCGACAGCCGTTTCGTGTACCTGAGCATCGACTGCTTCGTCGCCGGGCCGGATCCCGCGGAGCCGACGTGGGACACGCACGTCCACCAGATGTGCAAGGACAACGGCTGGGAGTTCGACGCCGTGAAGCTGGGCGTCGTGCCCGAGGGAACCGGCGCGCTGGACGGCGCTTGACCGCACCCGGTTCGAAGGAGGAGCCATGATCAAGGACTTCACAGACCTGAAGGTCGAGCCCCAGGCCTACGCCGACTACCGGCCGGTCTTCGAGACCAAGCGCCTGAACGTCACCCATGTCCGGATCCATCCGGGTGAGACCGTCCCCACGCACACGCACGTGGACGAGGACCAGGTCTACTACGTCGCGACGGGGACCGGGTTCGTGATCCTCGACGGCACCCGGACGGACGTCTCGGCCGGCAGCAGCGTCCTGATCCCGCTGGGGACGGAGCACGAGATCACGAACACCGGGACCGAGCCGTTGGACTACGTGTTCTTCGTCGTGTTCATCCCGGAGCACGCATGACCCCGCTCGTCCGTGGCCGCCTGCGGACGGAGGTGCACCCCGACCGGACGGCCGCTCGGCGCGGCATCGGCCGCCTACGCGGCGGAGCGCCTGCGGGCGCTCCTGAACGTCCAGCCGCGCGCCCGCGTGATCTTCGCCGCGGCCGCCTCCCAGTCGGAGATGCTTGCGTCCCTCGCGACGCAGGACGACATCGACTGGTCGCGCGTCGACGCATTCCACCTCGACGAGTACGTGGGGCTGCCGATCGGCCATGAGCGCGCCTTCGGGACGTGGCTGGACGAGCACATCTGGTCGCTCGTGCACCCCGGTCGCGTGGAGCGGCTCGACGGCGGAAATGAGGCCGGCGGCGCGGCCGAAGCGGCCCGCTACGGTGCGATCCTTGCTGATGGCGGCATCGACCTCGCGCTGGTCGGGATCGGGGAGAACGGCCACGTCGCCTTCAACGATCCGCACGTCGCGGACTTCGACGATCCGCTGTGGGTCAAGCCCGTCGAGATCGACGACACCAGCCGCCACCAGCAGGTCCGCGACGGCGCCTTCGACCGCTTCGAGGACGTCCCCCTGATCGCCCTCACCGTGACGATGTCCACCATCCGCGCCTGTCGCGTGATCTCCCTCGTCGTGCCTGGTCCCCAGAAGGCCGCGGCCGTTGCAGCAACGCTCGACGGACCCGTCGACCACCGCTTGTCCCGCGTCCGTCCTCCGCGACCATCCCGACGCCGTGCTGTTCGTCGACGAGGACGCGGCGTCGCTCATCGCGCACTGACGGCGGTTCGCTTGTCGACTCGCCCGTCGCAGCTCGTGTCATAGGAGCGCTGTTTCGATGTCTGCACTCGCGATCAACGGGGGGACGCCGGTCCGCACGAAGCCCTTCGCGGCGTGGCCGGTCTTCGGTCGCGAGGAGGAGGACGCGCTGCTGCGTGCCCTGCGCTCGGGCGTGTGGGGATCGATCGACGGCACCTTCGTCAAGGAGCTCGAGGTCGAGTTCGCGAAGCTCCAGGCCGCGCGCCACGCCATCGCGACGGTGAACGGCACCATGGCGCTGTCCGTCGCCCTCAAGGCGCTTGGCATCGGCCCGGGCGACGAGGTGATCGTCCCGCCGTACACGTTCATCGCGACGGCGAGCGCGGCCCTCATGATCGGCGCGGTCCCGGTCTTCGTCGACGTCGAGCTCGACACCCTGCTGATCGACCCCACCGGGATCGACGCGGCCGTCACGCCGCGGACCAAGGCGATCATCCCGGTCCACCATGGGGGGTCGCCGGCGGACATGGATGGCGTCATGGCGGCCGCCCGCCGCCACGGCCTCAAGGTCATCGAGGACGCCGCCCAGGCGCACGGCGCGTCGTGGCGGGGCACGCCGGTCGGCGCGATCGGTGACATCGGCACCTTCAGCTTCCAGTCGTCCAAGCCGGTCAACGCGGGCGAGGGCGGCATCATGACGACGAACGACGACGAGCTGGACGAGCTCCTGTGGTCGTACCGCAACGTCGGCCGCCGCCGCGGTGGTGAGTGGTACGAGCACGTGCGGCTCGGCTGGAACCTCCGGTTGACCGAGTTCCAGGCCGCCGTGATCCTCGAGCAGATGAAGCGCATGCCGGCGCAGCAGGCGCACCGCACCGAGGCGGCCGCCTATCTCTCCGGCCGGCTCGCGGAGATCCCGGGTGCCGTGCCGCTGCGGGTCCCGGACGGCGTCACGGCCCACAGCTGGTACACCTATCACTGGCGCTGGCTCGGCGCCGCGGACGGCGGGCTGCCGAAGCACGCCTTCGCCGCGGCGCTGCGAGCCGAGGGCGTGCCGGTATTCGCGGGCTACGTGCCGCTCAATCGCAACGAGGCCGTCATCGCGGAGATCGCGCGCCTCGGCGGGCCGGTGCCGGTCGCCTGCCCCAACGCGGAACGGGCCGAATCGGACGAGATCATGATGTTCTCGCTGTCGATCCTGATGGGCACGCACGAGGACATCGACGACGTCGTCGAGGCGGTCGCGAAAGTGGCTGCGGTCCGGGCATGACATCCGACGCGCCGATCCGGCTCGCCCTCGTGGGCTGTGGCGCCATCTCGACGCAGCACCTCGAGGCGATCGCTGCGGTCGACGGGCTGTCGCTCGCGGCCGTCATGAGCGCATCGGCCGACCGCGCCCGGTCGGTCGGCGACCGCTGGGGCGTGCCGTGGACGACGAGCCTGGACGAGCTCCTCGCGCGCGATGATGTAGACGCCGTCACGGTCTGCTCGCCCTCAGGTCACCACCCGGGTCAGGCGCTCGCCGCCTTGCGATCCGGTCGCCATGCGATCGTGGAGAAGCCGATCGCGCTCAGCGTCGAGGACGCGGACGCGGTCGTCGCCGAGGGTCGCGAGCGCGGGCTGGTGGTCGCCACCATCTCGCAGCGCCGGTTCGAGACCGCCACCCGTGCGCTCCAGGAAGCGGTCGCCGCCGGCGCCCTGGGCCGGATCTCGCTGGTCATGACCGAGGGTCTGTATCACCGCCCACAGGCGTACTACGACAGCGCCGCATGGCGTGGCACGCGCGACCTCGACGGCGGCGTGCTCATGAACCAGGCCATCCACATGATCGACCTGGTCCGCTGGATCGGCGGGCCGGTCGTGTCGGTGTCAGCGCACATCGCGACTGTGGGCCACGAGATGGAGGCCGAGGACACGGCATCCGTCTCGCTGCGGTTCGCGGACGGGGCGCTCGGGTCGATCGTCGCAACCACCTGCGCCACGCCAGAACGTCCGCCCGAGCTGCGGGTCTACGGCGCGCGGGGCCACGTCCGGCTCGTCGGCGAGCAGGCGGTGGAGTGGGACGTGCCGGATGTCCCTGCGCCACACGACGGCGACGATGTGCCGCCGCCCGCCGGGACCGGCGCCACGCAGACGTGGGGGACGAACGCCATCGGCTATCTGCGCCAGTACGCGCGACTTCGTGGACGCGGTGCGGACCGGGCGATCGCCCGCGGTCACCGGCGAGGACGGGCGCAACGCCGTCGCGATCATCGAGGCCGCGTACGAGGCGGACCGCGATGGACGGGCAGTCGCGCTCAGCGGAGGGCCACGATGAAGGTCGGCGCAGCCAGGGTCGAGATCACGCCGCCGCTCGGCTGCCGCATGGACGGCTTCGAGTCCCGGACGAGCGGCGCCACGGGGATCCACGATCCGCTCCACGCGAGGGCCCTCGTCGCAGAGGGTGACGACGGGACGACCGTCGCGCTCGTTGTCGCCGACCTCCTGCACATCGAAGAGCGACTCCAGAATCAGATCGCGGAAGCCGTGTTGGAGCGCACCGGAATCACCCGCGATCACCTCCAGCTGGCCGGGACGCACACCCATAGCGGTCCCGCACAGCGGGAGCCGTCCGAGGTCGAACGGACCATCGGGCGGCACATTGCCGACGCCGTCGCCGAGGCGTGGGAAGCCCGTCGTGACGCGGCTGCTGGGGTCGGCATCGGGCATGTGGACGGCATCGCGGCCAACCGCCGTCCCGACGGCGGACCCGTGGACGACAGGGTCACGGTGACGAGGTTCGACGCCCTCGACGGTCAGCCGATCGCCACGCTCGTCAACTACGGCTGCCATCCGACGACGCTGGGCCCCAACAACACGCTCTACACGGCCGACTTCCCAGGCGTGGTGTGCCGAATCGTCGACGAGGCCGTCGGGGGCATCACCATCTTCTCGACCGGGCCGCAGGGCGACGTGAACCCCGGGGGCTATTCACCCGAGGGGAGCATGGTCGGCGTCGTGGTGCCCTGGCGGACCTTCGAGTCCGCGGAGCGCTACGGGCGGATCCTGGCCGATTGCACGCTCACGGTCCGGGAGGGCGTCACGCCCGCGACCTCCTCCCGCGTGTGGGGCGCCTCCCGGATCGTCGAGCTGCGTCGCAAGGGCCTGCCGGACCCGATCGAGGCGCGGCGCGCGGCCGTCGTGGCCCGCGAGGCGGAGCGCACCGTGACCGCAGCGGACCTCACCTGGGACGCCACGTACCACGCGCTCGTGGCGGCGGCCTACGCCGAGCTGATCGCGGACCAGGCCGAGGACCCCGAGCGCGACGGCCCCGTCCGACTGCGCGCGAGCGCGCTTGCGATCGGCCCGCTGCTCCACCTCGGCGTGTCGGGCGAGCTGTTCGTGGCCCTGGGCCAGGCGATGCGCGCTGGCGCTCGGTGACGACACCACGTGCGTCGCCGCCCTGTGCGACGGCACCATCGGCTACATCCCCACCGCCGAGGCGTTCGAGGTCGGCGCGTACGAGCCCAACGCCAGCGTGCTCCAGCCAGGCGAGGGCGAGCGCCTCGTCGATGCCATCGTCGACCTTGCGTCGACGGCCCCGCGAGGCTGAGCAAGCCACCGCCCCGAACCACCGTCGGACCAGCACCGCAGACCGGGAGACACCGCATGACCGCCCCGATCCAGAACACGTATCTCGACAAGGCGATCGAGCTCCTCCTCCGGATCCGGGACGAGGAAGGCGACGTCGATCAGCCGCGCGGGCACGGCCGTCGCCGACCGGATCGCCGAGGACCGGCTCATCTACGTCATCGGCCCCGGCGGCCACTCCCAGATCGGCGCCGAGGAGGTCTTCTCCCGTGCGGGTGGGCTCGCCTGCATCTGGTCGTTCATCGATGACGGCTTCTACCTCGGCCACGGCGCCGCCAGGTCGATGGCGATCGAGCGGACCCCCGGCTACGCCCACGCGATCCTCGGCCAGGCCGACATGGGTGAGGGCGACGTGCTGGTCATCGTGAACGCCTACGGCATCAACTCCGCGACCATCGACAGCGCCCAGTACGCCCGCGAGCGGGGCATCCTGAGCATCGCCGTCACATCGGTGGCGAACCAGCGCGGTCTGGCGCAGGGGCACCCGAGCCGCCACCCGAGTGGCCTGGACCTGTGCGACATCGCCGACATCGTCGTGGACACCAAGATGCCGCTCGGCGATGCCGTGATGGCCGTGGACGGCGTGAAGGAGAAGGTCGGACCGGTCTCGACGATGGTCAACGCCTACGCCTTGAACTCGATCATGCTCCATGCCATCGCGGACCTCGCGCACGCGGGGCATCGAGCCGCCGGTCTGGCGGAGCTCGAACAGCCCGGGCGGCGACGAGGCGAACCTCGAGGTGACCGCCCGGTACCGCAATCGCGTGCCGAATCTCTAGCCGGGCGGGGACCGCCACGTCATGGCCGCCGACCTCGGCGTGACCGCGCCAACGCGACTTGCACCGCCGGTGTCTGATGATCTACTGTCGGACAATCTCGGACCCGGAGGAGCAGCCCGCCCCATGAGCCTGCAACGTCCCGAGACGTTGACGACCGCCGTCGCGCAGTACATCAAGGACGCCATCGTGCACGGCGAGTTCGCGCCCGGCTCGCGGCTCCCCGAGGTCGCGCTCGCTGCCCAGCTCGAGACGTCGCGGGGCACGGTGCGCGAGGCGCTTCGGACGCTCGCCGACGGCGGGCTGATCCAGATCATCCCGCGCCGCGGCGTGTTCGTCTCCCAGCTGTCCGTCCGCACGACGTGGGAGATCACAAGCCTCCGGGCGCTCCTCGAGCCGTATGCGTCGCGTCTCGCGCTTGCGGCCAGCGGCGCAGACCCGGCCATGCAACGCGACGTCCTGTCAGCGTTCGAGGCGCTCAAGGCCGTGGTCCACAGTGGCGATCCGGTGGCGGTCGCCGATGCGGACGTGGCGTTCCATCGGGCGGTGTTCGCACGCTGTGGCCACGAGATGCTGCTGAGCCAGCTGGAGACGCTCCAGGCACTGTCGCGGCGCATCGTGCTCACCAACCAGATCTCCTCATCCGACGCGCCGACCCTCGTCGCCCAGCACGCCCCGATTGCCGAGGCGGTCGAGCTTCGCGACCCGGAGCTCCTCGAGGCGGCAGTCCGTGCCCATGTGATCGAGGCGGGCGAGCTGCTCATGACCCGCATGGACGCGCTCGAGCCCGCCAAGGGACGGCGCGCCCAGTCCTCGAGCTTCGGACTCGGCCGCTGGCCGACGGGCGCCAGCCCGCATCCACGCCGGGGCACGCCACGGCCCCAGGACGAGCGCTGACCGCATGGGCCTTTCGACCAGACATCATCCATCGCACACGTGAGGCGGAGGCCGTTGAGAGAGTCGGCTCCGCGCAATCGGTTGGAAATCGGAATCCAGGAGGAGGAACATGACTAGCTCCCGCGCATTGTTCAAGGCATTCGCGCTGGCATCGAGCCTCGCGATCGCCGTCGCCGCATGCGGGTCAGGCTCTACAACGCCGGCGCCCGCGAGCCAGGGTGCCGCCAGCCAGCCAGCAGCCAGCGGAGGCGCAGCAAGCCCCTCGGCGGCAGCCGACGCCTGTGCCGGCGACCCGATCACGCTCAACGTCTGGGGCGGCTACCCCGAGGTTGACGCGGTCTACAAGGCAGCCGGCGAGGAATTCACCAAGCTGCATCCGAACGTCAGCTTCACCGTGTTCAGCACCGACCTTCGCGGCTTCGAGCAGAAGCTGACGACGGCGATCCCGTCGGGGACCGCGGGTGACGTCGTCGTCCGGACGACGAACTTCCTGTCGCGGTTCATCGACCAGAACCTGCTCCAGCCGCTGCCCGAAGACCTCAACGCCGCCATCACCGCGAACGGCTACGCGAAGGAAGTGCTCGCGGACAACACCTACGCGGACAAGATGTGGGGCATGCCGATCTTCACCGGCGGCACGGGCATCTACTACAACACCGACATGTACACCGAAGCGGGGATCACCGGCCCGCCGAAGTCGATGGACGACCTGATCGCAAACGCGTACAAGCTGGTCGTCAAGGACGGATCAGGGAACCCGACGCGCTCCGGCTGGAGCCTCCGGCTTGCCGGTCAGGGCAGCGGTGTCGCCGAGAAGTTCTGGATCCTGCTGCTCCAGTCCGGCAAGACGCTCATCCGCGAGACCCCCGAGGGCTCCGGCAAGTGGGTCGCCGAGTACAACGGCCCCGAGGGCGTCAAGCTGTTCCAGATGTACGTCGACATGCTGAAGGCCGGCGTCACGTCCCTCAACATCGACGCCGACGCGAAGGCGTTCGAGACGAAGCAGACCGCGCAGTTCCTGCGCGAGTCGTGGGTCATCCCCGAGATCGCGACGACCGCCCCGGACCTCGTCGGCCACTACGCCACGATCGCGCCGCCGGTCGGTGACATCCTGACCACCGAGTCCATGTTCGTCCCTGTGGCAGCCCCGCATCCCGAGTGCTCCTGGGAGTTCATCCGGTTCATGCGCGAGCCCGCCCAGCAGATCAACCTCGTGAAGGTGTCCGGCTGGCCGCCCGCTCGCCAGGACCTCGGTGCGGACCTCGACACGTTCCTCGCCGAGAACCCGACCTACGAGGGCTTCCTCAAGAAGCCTGACGGCTTCGCCCTCACCGTCACGCCGCCCATCGCCGAGTTCGACGAGATCGAGACCAAGCTCGCCACGCACCTCGTGGAGGGCTACGCCGACTTCGCCAACCTGGCCGGCAACCCCGACAAGATCCAGGAGCTGCTCAACACCTGGGCAGACGAGACCAACACGATCCTGAAGGACAACGGCCACTTCGGCGGCTGATCCACGAGCGCGCGGGCGTCGTCGGCACTGCCACGGCGCCCGCGCTACCACCCAACCGAAGCACGAGGGTCCACGGATTGAACAGTCCGCTTGCGGCCGTACGCGGGGTTCCGAGGCGAACCTGGATTCGCTACCGGTTCGTGTTCCTCGTGCTCGCGCCCGTGATGGTCCTGTTCTTCTACCTCAGGGTCATCCCGACGGGACAGGCGATGCTCATGAGCCTGTTCGACTGGGCCCTGATCAAGCCCGCCGACAAGTTCGTCGGGCTGGACAACTACGTGAACCTGCTGGCCGACGACAACTTCCGGCTGGCATTCATGAACACGACGATCTTCGCCGTCGGGACCACGGTGTTCTCCGTGGCGATCGCCTTGCTGCTCGCTGCGCTCCTGGCGCGCTTCGTCACGCGGCCGGGTCGGCGGCTTCATCGAGCTCCTGTACTTCGCCCCCGTCCTCGTGCCGATGGTGCCGGTGACGCTCGGCTGGCGCGAGATCTTCAACTACCAGCACGGGATCCTGAACTCCGCACTGGGGGTGTTCGGGATCGCCAAGGTGCCCTGGCTCAGCGACCCCGACATGGCGCTCGTCGCGGTCGTGATCCTCTCGGTCTGGAAGCAGGTCGGCTACAACATGATCATCCTGCTCGTCGGCATGCGGGCGATCCCGATCGTGTACCACGAGGCCGCCGCCGTTGACGGCGCCAGTGCCTGGCAGCAGTTCCGACGGATCACCTTGCCGTTGCTCGCGCCGGTCACGCTGTTCGTGGTCGTGATCACGACGATCTCGGCGTACAACGTGTTCACGCAGGTGTACGTCCTGGCGTCGGACGTGCAGGGTGCGCCCGGCCACCTCGTGCGGGTGCTCGTCTACGACATCTTCGAGAACGGCTTCCGGTTCTTCAACATGGGATATGCCGCTGCCGAGGCCATGTACCTGTTCATCATCATCCTGGTCCTGACGATCATCCAGTTCCGGTTCCTGCGGGGGTCGAATTCGTGATCAGCAGTCGCCGCACCCTTGCCGGCCGGATCACCTACTGGATCGTCGTCGGCCTGTTGCTCGCGGGCGGGCTGCTCATGGTGTTCCCGCTGTTCTGGCTGTTCAGCACGTCGTTCCGGCCTGCAACGGAGCTGATCAAGGTGCCACCCGCGCTCCTGCCGGAGACCTGGACCATCGCGAACTACCAGAAGGTGTTCGCGACCGCGCCGGTCATGTCCTACCTCTGGAACAGCGTGGTGTTCGCGACGATCTCCACCGTGTTCATCCTCGTGACCTCGACCATGGCCGGCTACATCTTCGCCAAGTTCAAGTTCCCGGGGAACAACTTCCTGTTCATCCTCGTGATCGCGACCGCGATCGTGCCGTTCGAGATCTACATGGTCCCGCTCTTCCTCCAGATGAACACGCTCCACCTGGTGAACACGCCGATCGGCCTGTTCCTGCCGTTCCTCATCCTCAGCTACGGCATCTTCTTCATGCGCCAGAACACCATCACCAGCGTGCCCGACGAGCTCCTCGATGCCGCCCGGATCGACGGCATGGGTGAGTTCGCGATCATGCTCCGGCTCGTCCCGCGGCTCCTCGCGCCGGCCATGGCGGCGCTCGCCATCCTGGCGTTCATCCAGGCGTGGACCGCCTTCATCTGGCCGCTGCTCATCCTCAACGACCCCAAGTTCTTCCCGATGGAGCTGGGCCTGTCGCAGTTCGCCAACAGCACGCGGGTGGACTTCGGCGCCGTCGCCGCGGCCGCCGTGTTCGCGATGCTGCCCACGCTCATCGCCTTCCTGGTCCTGCGCCGTCGCATCGTCGATGGGATCACCCTCACCGGCCTCAAGGGATAACCCAGGCCCGGCTCCCGGAAAGGCGGCACCGTGTCCAAGTCGACCAGCGCTTCGCAGGCCGCCCCTCAGCGATCGGACCTCGTGCTCGAGGGCCGATCCGTGGAGGACGGGCTGCCCTTGCGGGTGCTCGTCCGGGACGGGCGGATCGCCGGCCTCGAGCGTGCGGACGCGGTCGCCGGCGACAGCTGGCTGTCGGTCGGCTGGAGCGACCTGCAGGTCAACGGGTTCGCGGGCCACGACCCCAATGCGGAGGGCGCCGATGGGTCGACGGTGACCGCGATGGTGCGCTCCCTGTGGGCGCAGGGCGTGACCGGATCATGCGTCACGATCTGCACGGAGTCCCCGGCCCGCATGCTGGCGGGGATCGGTGCCGTCGCGGCGGCGTGCGAGGCCGATCCCCAGGCCGCGGCATCGATCATCGGCATCCACGTCGAGGGTCCGCACATCGCCAGCGAGGACGGGCCGCGCGGCGCCCATCCGCTGCGCCACATCCGGCCGCCGGACGTCGATGAGTACCGGCGCTGGCAGGAGGCCGCGGGCGGACGGATCCGGATCGTCACCATCTCACCGGAGTACGCGGGCGCGGTCGACTACATCCGAGCGGTCGTCGCCGATGGCGTGCTCGTCTCGGTTGGCCACACGGCCGCGAACGGCGACCAGATCCGGGCGGCGGTCGACGCCGGTGCGCGCTGGTCGACGCACCTGGGCAACGGAGCCCATGCGCAGATCCGGACGGCACCCGAACTACATCTGGGACCAGCTGGCGGAGGACCGCCTGAGTGCCGGGTTCATCTTCGACGGCCACCACCTCCCACCCGAGGTCATGCAGTCGATGGTCCGCGCGAAGGGCGTCGAGCGGAGCGTCCTGGTGAGCGACGCGCTGTCGCTCGCGGGCCTGCCCCCGGGCGACTACCGGATGTTCGACGGAAGCGAGCTCACGCTCCAGCCGTCGGGCCGCCTCGAGCTCACCGGGACGCCCTACCTCGCCGGTGCCGCGATCGGCCTGCCGGTGTGCGTGGGGAACGCCGTCCGCCACGCCGCCGTCACCTTGAGCGACGCCGTGCGCATGGTCACGACGAACCCGTCGCGGCTGCTCCGTCTGCCCGCGGACGCCGGACGCGAGTCGCTGCGCATCGGGGCGACCGCAAACCTCACGCAGTTCCGCGTGGCGCCGGCGACCGGCGACCTGACCGTGACCCGAACGGTGCTGGGCGGCGACGTCGTGTACGCGGCGGCAGACGCCTGATCCGCTCGAAAGGAGAGCCGTATGTCCGATGACCTCCAGCCCGCAGGCTCCTGGGACCTCGAGGGCGATGGAGCCGACGGCTCGGGTCACGGGCTTCACGCACGCATCGAGGGGCCGGTCACCTTTGACCGGGCCGCGAGCGGCGCATTCGGGGGGCCGATCGCACGGTTCCAAGGAGACGCGCGGCTGGTCGTCGATCCGCCCGGCGGCCTCGGCCGGGGCGACCTGACCGTTGCGGCCTGGGTGAACGCCGCAGCTCGTCCCACCACCGTGCTCGGGGACGTCCTCGCCCGGTTCGACCCGGTGCGCCGGCGGGGTTTCACGCTCGGGTTCGAGCATGGTGCACCGTGCGGAAGCCACGGCAACGACCGTACGGCATGGTTCGGCGTGGACGCCGGCACGACGCCGATCCTCGAGGATCACGGCCGGCCGGGCGACGAGTCGACGGTCATGATCTGTTCGCTCGCCGCGTTCGACGGGGCGCTCTACGCGGCAACGTGGGAGTCGGGCCCGCAGCCGCGCGGTCGCGTGTTCCGTCTCGACGGCGCCTCGTGGGTCGACTGTGGCTCCCCGTGGGACGCGAACGCCGTGACCCGCCTGGCCGTCCACGATGGAGCGCTCTACGCGGGCGTCTCGCGGCTCCGTGGCGGCGGCTCCGGCCTCGAGGACTCGGCGAACCAGGCGCCTGGCGGCCGGATCCTGCGGTACGAGGGCGGCACCCGCTGGGCGGACATGGGCCAGCTCGACGGCGCGGACTCGGTGACCGCCCTGGTCACGTTCGGCGGATCGCTGTACGCGGCGCCGATGTACCAGGAGGGACTGTTCAGATTCGACGGCCCCGGCGTGTGGAGCCCGTGCGGATCGCCCGGCCGGCGCCTGCTCGCCCTCGGCGTCCACGCGGGGGACCTGTACGGGGCCGGCAACGACCACGCCCAGGTGGACAGCGCCATCGCGATGACCAAGGCCGGTGTCGTCGTCCCTGCTCGCGAAGCCACGGGCGGCGGTGGCGTCTTCCGCTATGACGGTGGCGAGGCGTGGACGTCGCGCGGGCTCCAGCCGGACACGACCCAGCTGTACTCGATCGAGACGTATGGCGGACGGATGTACGTCGGGACATGGCCGACGGGGCAGGTGTTCCGGGCGCGGGACCTGGACGCGGTGGGCGACGCGGGCTGGGAGTCGACCGGGCACTTGGGGTCCGAGACCGAGGTCATGAACCTGCAGGCGTACAACGGGAAGCTGTACGCCGGGACGCTGCCGTTGGCGCAGGTGTACCGGTTCGACGGCGACGATGCGTGGACGCTCCTCGCGACGCTCGATGGCACGCCCGACGTCCGCTACCGCCGGGCCGCGTCGATGGTGCTGTTCGGCGGGCGGCTGTTCGTCGGGACGCTGCCGTCAGCGCATGTCCACTCGATGGGCGCCGGAAGCGTCGCATCCAATGACCGGTCGCTCCCGGTGGGCTGGCACCACGTCGCCGGGGTTCGTCGCGGCGGGTCCACGGCGCTCTACATCGACGGCGTCCTCGTCGCCCGCGGCGCGGGCGCGCTCCCGGCCGCCGGGCCGGATGACATCGACGCGCCACTCGTCATCGGTGGCGGTTCGCGGGCGGGCTTCGAGGGCGATCTTGCACGTGTCCGGGTCTGGGACAGGGCGCTCGGAGACGGCGAGGTGGCCGAGGCCGCGAGCCTGCGCTGACGACAACCCGCCTCAGGCGCCGGTCAGGGAGGCCAGCAGGCGCGCTGTCCACGTGGCCCGTTCGCCCGGACTGGCCGCCTCTGCGAGCCGCTCGAGGAGCAGCAGGGGCCACAGCCAGCTCCGATCATGGAGGCGGCCCTGGTCCCCTAACGTGGCGCCTGCGCCGCCGCGGGGATCTCCGCCCGCACGAGCGTCGGCCCACCCTCGGGCGACTCCACGCTGAGCCGTCCGTCGAGCGCCTCCACGCGACCGGCCAACCCCGTGAGCCCGCCCGCGGGGAGCAGCCGCGCGCCGCCGGCGCCGTCGTCGCGGACCTCGATGACGACGAGCGGGCCCTCGCGCCGGATGTGGACCTCGCAGTGCCTCGCGCCTGCGTGCTTGGCGACGTTCGCCAGCGCCTCCGCGACGACGAAGTACGCGGCCCGCTCCACGGCATCCGACAGCCGCTCACCGGCGGGCAGCGACGACAGCACGATGGTCGGCACGGGCGACCGCCCCGCGAGCGCCGCCAGCGCCGGCACGAGCCCGCGGTCCATGAGGATCGACGGCGCGATCCCGCGCACGAGGTCGCGGATCTCCGCGAGCGCCAGCCGCGCCTGGTCGCGGGCGTCGGTGACGAGGCCCTTCGCCGCCTCGGGGTCGGTGTCGATGCGCTCGGCCGCCAGCCCCAGGTTGATCGTGAGCATGACGAGCCGCTGCTGGGCACCGTCGTGGAGGTCGCGCTCGATCCGGCGGAGCTCGGACGCCTCGACGTCGAGCACGGCCTTGCGGCTCTCCTCGAGCGTCTCGACCCGCTGCTCGAGGACGCGCGTCTCCGAGTCGCACAGCAGGACCGCGATGACCTGGCGGTGGAGCGCCATGAGGCCCTGCGCGGCGAACGACGCCACGGGCAGCAGCACGAGCCCGCCGACGAGGGCGGCGGCGGCGACGAACCCCGTGCCGACGTCCGGGATCCGACTCGCGAGCCCCGGGAGCCGGTCGAGCCAGCCGCTCGACGCGAGCCCGCCGAGCGGGTCGCCGGTCAGCACCGCCCACACGGGGACCGACAGCAGGAAGATGACCGAGCCCCACAGCGCGACGACCGCCGCGAACTCGATGACCGCGAGCGGGAACGCGATGAACACGTAGCCGAGGTCGCGCCACCGGTTCGGGTCGAGGAACAGGCCGGTCACCAGCTCGCGGAGGCCGGGACCGAGCGGGCGGTACGCGTGCGCGACGAGCGGCCGCGGATCGGCCCGCGTCGCCCG
The DNA here is from genome assembly GCA_963768035.1 of uncultured Chloroflexia bacterium. Taxonomy (GTDB): domain Bacteria; phylum Chloroflexota; class Limnocylindria; order Limnocylindrales; family CSP1-4; genus CAIXZV01. The sequence continues at coordinate 59,156 of CAVYGJ010000006.1, read as the reverse complement.
GCGCCGCTCGAGCACGGCGACGAGCCGGGAGCCCTCGATCGCGACCGCCACGAACACCACGCCGATGCCGACGAGCAGCGTCGACAGCCCGGCGGACAGGATGCCGATGATCGCCGAGAACGCGAACAGCTCCACCACGAACCCGGCGACGATCGCGCCGGTGGCGAGCCAGGTCGCCGGGTGGAGCGGGGAGCGGAGGAACCTCGTGACGATGTCCCGCTCCCGCTCCGCGTCCCGGGGCCCGAAGGCGCCCAGGACGAGGAGCAGTCCGAGGAGCAGGAGCGGGACGCCGATCACGTGGGGTCGGACTCCGTGAGGTCAGGGACGGGTGCGGTGGCATCCGGGTCGGCGACCGGGGCGGGCGCGACGGGCGCCGGGGCGTCGTACGCCTGAGCCTCGTACGCCGGCCTGCGCGGTGCGGTACCCGCTGGTCCCGGACGTTGCCGCCGCGGCCGACGGCGCGGCGACCGGAGCATCCGGCTTGCGGAGCGAGACGACCAGGAGGGCCGCCCCGATCGCGAGCAGGATCGCCGGGCCGAACAGCGCGCCACCGATCCACGAGGGGAGCGCGACGTCGGCGAGGGCGATGACCCCGAACACGATCAGCACGGTGCCGATGATGAGACCAGCCCGACCGGGCCGCTCGGCGCGGGCGGCACGCTCGGCCTCGTACTGGGCGTTCCAGTCCGGGCTCCACGTGGCGGCACCGGGTGCCGTCGGGGGCTGGCCCCAGCCGGCCGGGGCGCCGGGCGCGTACCCGGCGCCTGCAGGCGTCGGGCCGCCGGGGTAGGCGCCGGCGGGGTACGGGTTCGTCGGGACGACGAACGCGAGGAGGATGTACAGGAGGAGCAGCAGGCCGCCGGTGAAGATGGCGGCGAGGATCCACAGGATCCGGACGATGGTCGGGTCGACCTCGAGGTAGTCCGCCATGCCACCGGCGACGCCGGCGATGGTGCGGTCGGTGCGGCTGCGGTACAGGCGTCGCGGGTTCACTTGCAAGCTCCCTCGGTGTTGATGTCCACGCTGCCGAGGTTGGCCGTGACGGCCAGCTCCGCGCGGGACTGGGCGGTGGAATAGCCGGGCGTCACCCACGCGTCGCCGCTGCGGGTCAGCCCGTTGACGTCGATGGACCCGAGGGCGGCCGTGCTGGTCACCCGCAGTCCGAGCGTCTCCGGCACGCACACCTGGAGCGAGCCGGCGTTGACCTCCACGTCGCCGGTGAAGCCACCGGAGGCCGGGAGGATGGATCGTGGTGGCGCCCGCGTTGACGGAGACGTCCATGCGTCGGACCGTCGCGTCGGCGAGGTCGACCCGCATGTCTCCGGCGTTGACGTCCACCCCCAGGGTGTCCAGCCGGGCGCCGGACAGGTCCAGGCGGCCGCGGCCGGCGTTGATCGTCGCGTCGAGGTCCAGCGTCGTGTCCGTGGGCAGGACGACGTTCCAGTCGTCGGAGCCCGGGTGCCACCCGAACCGCTGGTTCGCGGAGGTCGACACGGCGAGCTGGTCGGTCGACGACGTGATCTGCGGTGCGCGGTCGGCGGCGTTGGTCGCCTCGATCGACCAGGTCGAACCGGGCGCCGTCGTGACGGCCAGCTCGCCGCACGAGAGCTCGAGGTCGACCTCGGCGGTCGTCCCGAACGCACCCTCGCGGGTGATCGGGGTGCCGCCACCGGCGGCGTCGGTGCACGGCGTCGAGATGTCCGGCACGGCGACGAACGTCGCGCCGAGCAGCAGGCCGGGCGTCACCGCCGCGACGAGGCCGGCCGGGATCGCGGCCGAGGTGCGGCGCAGGACCAGGGCGGCGCCGATGGCGATCACCGCCACGGGCCACCAGGCGAGGGCGTCGACGACCCGGGCCGGGTCGAGGACCCCCGCCGATGTGAGGAGCGTCACGCCGCCGGCGGCGACGAGGAAGGCCCCGAGGTAGAGAGAACCGCGTCTCACGGTCATGGCATCCATCCCTCCAGGAACGGTGGTGCGTGGCGCGGACCCCGGTGTGTGGGGCCTCGCGCATGGGCTCGAAGTGATGCCCAGATCGTCGTCCTGGAGGGGTCGCGCGCCCAGCCGGGCAGCGGGCGTCTTGGGGGTGGGGCTATCCCCACCGGGCCCATGGGGCAAACCGCCGTCGCGCGTGGACGGATGACGTAGGGCGGGGCCTAGGCGCCCGCGGCGTCCTCGTCGGCGAGCGGGAGGGTGAACGAGAAGGCGGACCCACCCTCGGGCCGGCGCGCCGCGCGGATCGTGCCGCCGAGCAGCTCGATGATCCGGCGGCGAGACCGCGAGGCCCAGCCCCGAGCCGCCGGCGCGCTGGCGCGCCTCGTCGGTGCGGAAGAACGGCTCGAACACGCGCTCGAGGTCCTCCTCGTCGACGCCCGGACCCTCGTCGAGGACCGTCAGCCGGACGCCGGCCGGGTCGGACTCGATCTCCACCGTCACGGGCGAACCCGGCCCCGCGTACTTCGCGGCGTTGCCCACGAGGTTCTCGATGACCCGGGCGAGCCAGCCCGGCTGGACGTCGACGAGCGTCTCGTGCGTGTTCGTGCGCAGCTCGTACGTCCGCCCCGGGTCGCGCTCGCGGAAGCGCCCGAGGACCTCCGCGGCCGAGCGCTGGAGGAGCACCGGCTCGCGCAGCTGCTCCGCCTCGTGCTGGTCGAGCCGGGCGAGCAGCAGCATGCTCTCGACGAGCCCGTTGAGATGCTCGGCGGTGTCGGCGATGTCCGCGCCGATGGCGCGCGCCTGCGGCCGGGTCCAGCTCGGGCCGGACGAGCATCCGGCTCATGCCGTAGATGACGGTCAGCGGCGTCCGCAGCTCGTGCGACACGTGGCCCAGGAACTCGTCCTTGATCGCGAGCGCCGTCCGCAGCCGCGCGTCCGCGTCGCGCCGGGCGCCGATGTCCTGGACGACCGTGATGAGGATGTCGGGCTTGCCGTCGAGGCCGCGGGCGAGCGACACCGTCAGGTTCACCCACGTCTCGCCGCCCTCCTTGCGCAGGTAGCGCTTCTCGAGCGTGTAGGTGTCGATCTCGCCCGCGAGCAGCCGCTTCCGCTGGGCGAGGTCCTCCTGGACGTCGTCCGGATGGGTGATGTCGACGAACGTCCGCCCCACGAGCTCGTCGGCCGAGTACCCGGTGATCTCCGCGAGCTTCCCGTTGACCCGGACCCAGCGGCCCTCGAGGTCGACCTGCGCGACGCCGACCGCCGCGTTGTCGAAGATGCCCCGCCAGCGGTCCTCGCTGTCGCGCAACGCGACCTCGGCCGCGTGGCGCTCCGTCACGTCCTTGAACACGAGGCCGAACCGTCCATGCGGCTCCACTGGCGTCGCGAACACGTCGAACCAGCGGCCCATGGCGTCGGAGCCCTGCTCGAACCGGAGCACCTCCCGCCCGAGGCCGACGCGGGCGTACATGTCGACCCACTGCCGCTCGAGGTCCGGGACGAGCTCCAGGGCGGTCCGCCCGGCGGCACGCTGGAGACCGGTCATCGCCTCGAACTGCGGGTTGACCTCGAGGAACCGGTAGTCGATGGCGTTGCCGGTCTCGTCGAGCACGACCTCGGCGAGGCAGAACCCCTCGTCGATCTGCTGGAACAGCGCCGACAGGTTCGCCTCGTGCTCGAGGCGTTCGGCCGTCGAGGCGTGCTGCGGCGCGGACGGCTCCGACGGCTCCGTGGTCGGCTCGGGCGGCTCAGACACGGCAGTCGCGTCCACGTGCAGGGGGGCGTCCTCCGGATGGTGACGGCAGAGCGGCACTGTACCGGGCGCCGGAGATCCTCACCAGCGAGCGTGGCGGATGGCCACGACGCTGCACGGCGACGGAGCGGACCGCTAGCGCCATTCCTGCGTGTCGTCAGGACCCGCGTCCGCGTCGTCGGACGTCCGACGCAGCGCCGGCGGCTCCCACTCGGGCGGCGTCGGGGGCGCCACCGGCTCGAGCTCGAGCTCACCCGGGTCGATCGCCTCCTGCTCGGCGGCGCTCGGTGGCGCGTCCTCGACGACCTCGGGCTCGGCGCGCACGAGCGGGCCCGCGACCGCTTCCGCCACGACCTGCGGCTCCGCGGCTTCCCCGCCGCCCGCGTCGCCCTTTCGCGTCCTCGACCGGCCGAGCTCGCCCGCGTTGTCGAGCAGGATGAACAGGCCGAGGGCGCCAAGGCCGATGAGCACGAACTCGCGCAGGAAGTGGTACCCGAGCAGGATCGTCGAGACCACCGCGAGGGCGACCGTGATCCGGAGCAGGAGGGACTCGACCCGTCGCTGGGCGAACGACTCGATCGCCAGGTAGCCGATCACGAGCAGCAGCAGCGTCGGCGCGATCGGCAGGATCCGGAACCACAGGATGACCGCGAGGGCGATGACCAGGACGCCGACCGACAGGGCGGCCCAGGTCTCGGCGAACACGCGACGCTTCGTCAGGTCCGGCGGCTCCGGCGCGGCGGCGTGCGAGAGATGGGCGCGCGGATCGCCCCGCGAGCCGGCGTCGTAGCGCCGGAGGAAGTCGTTGGCCGCGTTGATCGATGCCTTGAGCTCCGCCGACGATGCCCGCAGGCCGGCGAGCTTCGCCTCGCCCGCGCGCAGCTCGGCGATCCGGCGCTGGCGGTAGACCGCGGCCCCGGTCTCCTGCTGGAGCGCCCTGACCTCGATGCCCAGCTTCGGCAGGTCGCGTGCCAGCGTCTCGGCCTCCGCCTCGACCGTCGCGCGCTCGGCCTCGAGCTCGGCGACCCGCTCGACCATCGCCCCGCGCGCCTCGGCGGGCGTCGGGCTGCCGGACAGGCCGACGAACCCGATCGGGTCGTTCCACGCCTGGCGGACGGTCCCCTCGCGGGTGTACTTCGGCCCGGCGGGGGCGCGCTCGCCGGCGAGGCGGTCGCCGGTGTCCAGGCCCCACAGCCCGCGGTAGCCGTCCACCCACGGGACCGCGTCCGAGATCACGATCGGGGTCCACTCGACCTCCTGGCCAGGCCCCACGGTGACGCCGTCGCCGCGCGCGTAGTCCACGAACGGCACGGAGACCAGCCGCTTGAGCGCCTCCGCGAGGTCGCCCGGGTCGGGCTGGCCGAGCGAGTCCCGCCACGTCCGCCGGACGAAGTCGAGCACCCCGTGGAGCACCTGCTCGCCGGGGAGCGGGAGCCGCATGATGTACTCACCGCGCTCCATGTAGGTCGCGTGCGAGCCGGCGCCCGGGTAGACGACGACGTGCTCGCCCTGCATCTCCAGCCGCGGGTCGTCCCAGCGCCGGCGGAGGTCCGCGCCCTGCTCGTCGTGCGCCGCGGCCGCGAACCAGGTGGGCTCGACCTCGCCGCCCGGCAGCTCCTCGAGGATGACGAACGCCTGCTCCCAGTCCGCCTCGTGGTCGTTTGCGCCGTCGAACGTCGAGCGCCAGTCGTTCATCGGGTAGAAGAACAGGTACTGGAGCACGATCCAGCCCGCGCGACGGACGACGCGGCCGTGGTACGAGACGCGGGGATCCTTGGCGCGCAGGGCCTCGTACTTGATCGAAGCCGCGGCCGCCGTGCCGCCGGGGACCTTGCCGCGGACGAGGAGCGAGGCGACGAGCGCGGCGTCCAGGATCCGCGCGAGCAGACCCACGCGCGCCAGGCGGCCGGGGGCCTCGAACGTCGGCCGGCCGGGACGTCCGTTGAACCGGGCGAGCTCGATCGGGTTGAGCGGCTCCTGGACGAAGCGCAGGAACCGGACCTCGCCGGGCGGGGCGTCGCCGAGCTCCACCAGGCGCGCCTCGTCCAGCTCGCCGGATGGCACCAGGACCTGCCAGTCGTGGAGCGAGGTCCCCGCGAGCAGGTCGCACGCCTCGAGGTAGCGCTCAGCGGGCGTCGGGAAGAACAGCTCGCCGTGGGTGAACTTGAGGACGGGCTCGAAGCGTCGGAGGAGCGCCTCGTCGTCGGCGTGCGCCGGCGCCTCCGTCGGGCTCAGGGTGTCGGTCATCCGGCGCGCCCGACGACGTCGAACCCGTCGCTCGTGTTCGGGGAGGCCACCCCGACGCTCACCCGGACCTCGCGCTGGTTGAGGTAGAAGACCGTGATGATGTTGAGGGCCATCCAGATGAAGTTCGCCTCGCCGGCGAAGTAGCCCAGGATGTCGACCGCGACGAAGATGCCGGTGCTGACCATCGCGAGCATCCAGCCCGAGCGCCGGTACATCAGCAGCCCGGCAGCCGAGATGAGCAGGATCGTCGCGATGATGAGCAGCCCGACGATCGCGATGTTGCTCGAGTGGACGGCGTCGTAGATCGACTCGATCCGGAGGGACCGCAGGATCCCGGTGTCGGCAGTCGTGAACGCGCCGAGGATCATGAGCAGGATCAGGATGCCCTTGGTCGCCATCAGGGCGATCAGGACGAGGAGCGCGAACGGCCTCCGGCGACCGGTCTCGGGGGGCGCGCCTGCGGGTTGCATGTCGTCCATGGTGGTACTCGACGGCGCGTCGTGCACGTCCATCACGCACCCCCTGCGCGGATCACGCGCAGGCCGCCAGGCCGGACGCGGGCGTCGAGCCACGCGGCAGGGAACGGGTCGCCGTCGACCTGGGTCGGCCCGGCCGGCTCCACCTCGACCCGGACCTCGCGGCCGACGAGTCGCACCGCGTGCCCCGACGGCGACGTGCCATGACTCTCGCCGATCAGCAGCTCCATCGCGCCGCGGATCCCGCCGATGATCCCGCCACGCGGCAGGACGAAGACGTGGAACAGGCCGTCATCGGGCTCGATCGGGAGGCGTGGGCGGAGGAGACCCGGGATCGCCTCGCCGGCGTTCGCGACGAGCACGACGACGGACTCGAGCTCCGTGCGGACGCCGTCGATCACGAGGACCGTCGGCCGGGCCGTCAGGCGGGGGAGCAGGCGGCTCGCCGCGAGGAAGTACGCGACCACGCCGTACCGGCGCTTCATGTCCCGGTCGGTCGCGCCGATGAGGTCGGCGTCGAAGCCCGTGCCGCAGGCGACGCCGAACTGGACCGGTGCCGTGGGGACGTCCGTCGACACGCCGCCCGGCGGGACGACGAGCCGGACCTCGCCCACGTCGAACGCGCGGGGCGTGCCCGTCCCGAGCATCCGCACGGCGTCGTCGAGCGATCGCGGCACGCCCACCGAGGTCGCGTACAGGTTGCCCGTGCCGCACGGGAGGAGCCCGACGTCCACCCCCGTGTCGGCGAGCGAGCCAGCGGCGTCGCGGATCGTCCCGTCGCCGCCGGCCAGGACCACGAGGGTCGCCCCGCCCTCGACGGCCGTGCGAGCGGCCTCGGCGATCTCGGCGGGATCGCCGGTCTCGATGACAGTCGGATCATCGTGGCCGCGGGCCGTGATCGCCGTCCGAGCTCCGTCGACGACCCGGGCGCGCGTGGCCTCGGCGCGGACCCGCGAGGCGAGCGGGCTGACGATGAGCGTGGCGGGGCCGCGGCTGGACACCGGCAGATCATCGGCCCTGACCATCGTGGCTGCCAACTACGGCAAGGCTATTGACAGTAGCGATGATGGCTATGTATCGTAGCCAAGCCATGACGACCTACGCGGCCACCACCACCGTCCAGTCCTCCGCTCACGAGCTCACGGGTGCCGTCACCGGCACGCCGCGGCGCTGGCTCCAGCTCGAAGGGGTCGCCGCCCTCGCTGCCGGCGCCGCGCTCTTCGTGGGCACCGGCGCCCCGTGGATCCTCCTCGTCCCGCTCCTGTTCGCCGTCGACATCTCGATGGCGGGCTACCTCGCCAACCCGAGGGTCGGCGCGTTCACCTATAACCTCGCGCACAACTGGGGCAGCGGGCTCGTGGTGCTCGGCATCGGGCTCGCGACGGGCGTCGTCCCCCTCGTCGCCGCGGGCGCGATCCTGATTGCCCACACCGGCATGGACCGGGTCGCGGGCTACGGGCTCAAGTACCCGACCGCGTTCGCCGACACGCATCTCGGCCGGCTCGGCGGGGGACGGCGGTGAGCCCGGCGCCCGCCCGCACCTCGCGCGACGCGATCCTGGCCGCAGCCCGTTCGCTGCTCGAGGAGGAGGGCCTCGACGCCGTGACCATGGCAGCCGTGGCCGCGCGGGTGGGCGTCAGGGCGCCGTCGCTGTACAAGCACCTCCGTGACCGGACCGAGCTCATGAGCGGCGTCATCGCCGTCGCGGCCGCCGAGCTCACCGAGGAGCTGGAGCTCGCGCTCGCGTCAGCGGCCGCGGATCCGCCCGCGCGCGTCCGGGCGATCGCCTCGTCGTATCGCGCCTTCGCCCGCCGCAGTCCGCGTGCCGCCGCGCTCATGTTCGCCGACCTCGGCCCGGACCTGCCGATCCCGCAGGCCGAGCTTGCCCGCTCCGCGCGGCCGGTGCTCGAGGTTGCCGCCGCGTTGGCCGGGGACGATCAGGCACTCCCCGCGGCGCGTGCGCTCACGGCGTTCGTCCACGGGTTCACGTCGATGGAGTCGGCCGGCGCGTTCCGCCTGGGCGGTGACGTGGACGCGGCGTTCGGGCTCGGGATCGACGCGTTGATCCGCGGATTGGGCTCCACGACGCCCGTGCACCGGGACGCCGATTTTGCAGGCGACCCGTAATGGCCCACAATCGCCCATAGCGTGGGTGAGAATGGACCAACGCTAGCGGCGCTGATCTGGCTCCGTTCCCCGCGCATCGAGGTGTTCCCGCACATGTTCAACGGCAACCTGTTCGATTTCTTCATCGGGATGGCGATCATCTTCTTCTGGATCACCGCCATCATGATCTGGTTCCGGTGCATCACGGACCTGTTCGCCCGTGATGACCTCGGCGGCGGCATGAAGGCCGTCTGGATCGTCGTCCTGATCCTGATCCCGTGGTTCGGCGCGCTGATCTACCTCATCGCCCGCCCCAAGGTCACCGCCTCCGACGTCCAGGGCATGGTCCGCGCCGAGGCCGCCATGAAGGCGGCGTCCGGCGTCTCGACCGCCGACGAGCTCCAGAAGCTCGCCGACCTCAAGACTGCAGGCGTCATCACCGACGTCCAGTACGAGGCCCTCAAGGCGAAGCTCATCGCCTGATCGGCAACGATCGAGGCCCGGTCCCGCGAGGGGCCGGGCCTTTCGATTCCTGTGGCTCCGTCTCCTGTGTGCCTGCTCGCCTTCCGATCATCCGGATGCGTAATCCATCGTCGTGCCCAGCCATCGAGCACGGCGATGCGGGACGGACGCTCGTTGCTCGGCAGGCGAGCACCAGGATGCAGCGTCCATCGCAACGATCAATGAGCGAGCACGGGCCGACGAGAGGCGAGGCGAGGGCCGGCGAGGGCCGACCCCCCGCAGGCGTCAGGCGGACGGCGTCTTCGGTGCCATCGGGTTGCGGCCGCCGGCCCACCGGTAGAGCACGACGTGCAGTGCGGCGAGGTACGCAAGCAGCAGGAGCACGATGAGCGTGCCGATCGTGATCGCCAGCCGGACGCTGTCGGCCGTAGAGGCGACCTTGGTCCGCGTCTCCTCGAGCCGCACCTCGAGGTTGCCGATGCCCACCTTGACCTCGTCGAGCGACCCGACGACCTCGGTGGTCTTCGCATTGACCGCATCGGCGGCCTCGCCCACCCGCGACGCGCGCTCGTTCACGGTCAGGAGGCCCATGATCTTGTCGTCAAGCGCCTGGACCTTCGTGTCGAGCGCGACGAGCGTGTCCGACGGCCCCTGCGGGAGGCTCATGCCGGGGAGCAGCCGGTCGAGCGTCTCGAGCCGGTCGGACACGGACACGATCCGGGCCCGCGCGTCCGCGTACGACTCGCGGAGCGGGATGTAGCGCTCGGACACGCCGGTCAGCGCCGCCGAGAACCGCTGGACGATCTCGGGCGGCTCGTTGGCCGCCGCAGACACGGCGGTCGCGGCATCGCCCACGATCGTGATCCGCTCCTGGACCCGCGTCACGCCGTCATCCGCCCGGTCGAGCAGCGGCGGGACCTTCGCGAGGCCGTCGTCGATGCTCGCCGCGACGACGTCGACCTTGTCCACGGCCCAGCCCCGGCCGAGCAGCACGAGGACCGCCAGCAGGATGACGACCACGATCCCGACGATGCCGACCACCTGGAGGGGCTTGCTGGGCGCACGAGTCGGGGTCCCAACGGGCTGGGCTTCGGCCTGCGGTTCGGTCATCGGGCTCACCTGCTCGATCGGACCGCACCGGTGACGTGGCGCGTCGTCCGCGTCTCGAAGCCTACTCCCGGCGCGCCACCCGATCGCCGTGCGGCGCGCACTCGTCCGGCTGGGTGCGCTCTGTCAGGCCGGGCGCCACTCGACGGCACGGACCTCGATCGGCTCGCGTACGCCCTTGAGCGCGACCCTTCGTGGATCGGACAGGCCGAACCGGATCGGGCCGGCGCCGTCGACCACGGCGCTCGTCACGAGGATCTCCTCGGTGGCGGCGGACGCGCCGACCCGGGCCGCGACGTGGACGCCGCCTCCGATGTAGTTACGCCGCTCGCGTGCCGCCTCCGCCGTGTGCAGCCCGATCCGGACCCCGAGCGCGAACCCGTGCTCGCGCCGGTGGCGCGCCAGGCGCCGCTGGATGTCGACCGCGCACTCGATGCCGTCGCGCGGGCGCTCGAAGGCGACGAAGAAGCCGTCGCCGGTGTGGGCGACCTCCTCGCCGCCGTGCTCGGCGAAGGCGGATCGGAGCTCCCGGTCGTGCCAGCGCAGGACCTCGGACCACGCGTCGTCGCCCATGACGCCCACGAGGTCCGTAGAGGTCACGATGTCGGTGAACATGAACGTCCGGGTCACGCGCGGCGCACGCGCCGCGGCAGCCTGCTCGCCCCCACTGTCGCCGAGCAGGGCATCGACGTGCTCCAGGTCCAGCGTGGCACCGAGCCGCTCGAACACGCTCCGGACGGCCGCGAGGTCCCGCCGGGCCGTGGCCGCGTCGCCCTCGGCGATCAGGGCCTCGGCGTAGTGGAGTCGGGCGCGGGCGCTCTCGTATGGCAGGTTGGTCGTCTGCCACAGCCGCCAGGACTGGCCCAGCACAGGCGAGGCCTCCGATGGCTTCTCCTGTTCGAGGAGCAGCTCGCCGCGGGCGGTCAACGCTCCGGCCTGGAACACCGGCTGGCCGTAGTCGGTGGCGATCCCCTCGAATTCCTCGACGGCTTCCCTCGCGCCATCGAGATCGTGGGCAGCCAGGGCGATCTCCACCTTCGCCGGCAGCAGCCGCGCCCGGGTCGTGCGTTCGGCCACGCCGCCCGTCCCGGCGGCTGTCGTCAGCGCCCGGTCGATGGATCGCCGGGCGTCCCCCACGTCGCCGCGCGCGAGCTGGAGGAGCGCGAGACCAGGCTCCGCGTCGTGCCCGAACTCGTATGCGCGGTCGAAGGCTTCGGCTGCCGCGTCCAGATCGCCCATGCGCAGTCGGACCTCGCCGACCTGGTAGTGGGCGTAGCCGACCGCGTCCAGGAGCCGATACCGAACCAGCTCCTCGCCGGCCTGGCGCGCGTCGTGCTCCGCCCCCGCCCAGTCGCCGCGGAGCATCTTGATCTCCGCTCGGTGGATCCGGCAGATTCCCGGGTACCCGCCTACGGACTGGCGATGCATCCAACGCTCGCCCTCGTCCGCCCACTGCGCCGCACGCCCGAGGTCACCGACGCTCCGGCAGCAGGAGATCGTGTTGCAGTAGATGTCGCTGGCGGTGCGGAGCTCGAGCTGGCCGGATGCCGCAGCCGCCGCCGCCTCGTCGATGAGCGCGAGGCCCTCCGGGAGGTCGCCCTTCACCACGCGTGCCATCCCGCTGAAGCTCATCGCGAGATAGAGCGCGTCGGCATTGCCATGGCGCCGGGCGATGTCCATGGCCCGTCCGGCCTGCACGATTCCCTCGTCGAGCCGCTGCGCCATCAGCTCGCCGAGCGATCGGAACACGCCGAGCCACGCGTGGATCGCGGACTCGGGCTCGTCCGCGAGCAGGTGCTCCGCCTGCGCCAGCCAGCCGCCACCGACCGGCGCGTTGAGCCCGCGGAGTGCGTGATAGGCGAGCCGGAGAGCAACGCCCGCGGCGTCGGTGCGGCGTCCCGCCGCGGTGTAGCCGGCGAACGCGCGCTCGAGCGTCTCCATCGCCTCGTCCGGGCGACCCGTCCACCAGTACGCGGTGCCGAGGAGCTCCAGGTCGGCTGGCGACAGCTCGCCGTCCCGATCGACCGCGGCCAGCGTCTCGGTCGCCCCGGCCCAATCGTGCCGCGCGACGGCGTCCCTGCCGCTCTCGAGCGTCTGGATCATGTGCGGATGCCCGCTTGGTCGTCCACCGCGGACGCGGTGCAGCCTCGATTATCGGCTCGTCTGCAAGACGGCCACGTCGATCCGGCGGCTCAGGCCGGCCGATGCGCCCGGTACAGCTGCGTCGCGCCGGAGACGCCCTTGGGCTCGATCGCGCCGCGTCGCTGAAGGCGACCGCCGTGCTCGTACGTGTCCACGGTCCGTACTCTAGACGCGATGGACGCCGATCTTGTCGAGCTCACGTTCAGTGGCGACGTCTTCGTCTGGCGCGGGCCGGCGCCGTACCACTTCGTCACCGTGCCCGCCGACCTCGCGGACGTCATCAAGGCCATCGCGCCGATGGTGACCTACGGCTGGGGCGTGATCCCCGTCCGCATCCGGATCGGCGCGACCGAGATCAAGACGTCCCTGTTCCCGAAGGACGGCGGGTATCTCGTGCCGCTCAAGGACGCGATCCGCAGGGCCGAGGGCATCGCCGAGGGCGACGAGGTCGAGATCCGGCTGGCGATCGGCTCCTGACCGGCCGCTGCGGCCGCATGTCCTACGGCTTCGAGGCCACCAGCAGCTGGTCCGCGTACCGCTCGAGCGCCTTGGCCACCTTCGCCAGCGGCTCCATCAGCGAGGGCGTGCACGCCTCGCCACAGCGGACCGCGAATGCCGCCGCGTCACGAAGCCGCTCCTCCATCAGGACCCACGCCGCCGCGCGGTGGGGGAGCAGGTAGTCGACCTGGTAGAACAGCTCGAAGCCGGGGCCCGCGGTCACGCCCGGCGTGTCCCAGCCGATCGGCAGGGTCGTCACGATCGAGCCGAGCGGCTTGATCGCCGAGTACATCAGGCCCACCGAGACGTCGGCGAGGACGCGCAGCTGCTCGGGCGACTCGTCGCTGTGGGCGAAGTAGCGCGACAGGAGCTGGAGCAGGACCTCGTACACGACGTTGAGCAGGTCCATCGCCCGCGCCGTCCCCGGGTCCGTGATGAGCGGCACGACGACGCCCGTCGCCTGCTGGCGCACGTTCGCCGCCACGACCGGCCTCGCGGGCTCGAAGTCGGGATCGGCCGCCTTGAACGCCAGGTAGTCGTCGAGGATCCCCAGCAGCCGCCCGAAGTGCGCCTCGCGCCACTCGCCCTGCGCTCCTTCGCCCTGCTCCACGATCGTGTCGATCGCCCGCGCCGCCGACGCGAGGTCGGTCACCGCGACGAGCTCCTCCCAGCGGAAGTGCTCCTCGGTCGCCTGGGCGTTCGCCGGCCCGATGAACAGCCGCTCGGTGCCGATCCGGCCCGCGAGATGCTCGAGCCCCACGCCGATGGCCCGGTAGAGCGCGCCGATCGTCTCGAACTCGCCGAGGTGGGGGACGATCCCGTCCTCGTTGTCGTGCTCGAACGCGGTGGCCCGCTCGAAGGCCTCGAAGCCCTCGGCGTCCGCGACGTCCATGCCCTCGGGCCGCTCGAGGAACGCGAAGTGGCGGAGCGCCGCCTCGCCGAACGGCAGCAGCTCGATCCGGACGCCCGCCGGGTAGGCGTAGGCCGGCATCGGGAAGTTGGGCCGCGCCAGGCGCGGCGCCGCGCCGACCGCGGTCAGCAGGTTCTGGACGAGCGCGAGGTGGAGCATCTCCTGGGCGCTGATCTCGAGCAGCGTCTTGCGCCAGCGCTGGATCGCGACGAGCTGCTCCGGGGTCACGCCCTCGCGGACGTCCTGCTTGAGCGAGAACGCCGCGAACAGGTACTGGAGCATGACGAGGTGCTCGAGCTCGGCGGCTTTTCCGAGCGTGTACACGAGCGCCTCGCGGTGCTCGAGGATGCCGGTGCGGCTGCGGACGGCGAGCACGCTCGCGAGGGGCCCGTGCGGGCCGGGGAGGTCGTCGGTCACGAGAGGTCGCCTTCCTGTGCGGGGTCGTCGGGAAGATACAGGCGGTCGTCTTCGTAGCACCACTGCCACGGCTCGTCGGGCGCCACGGATCGGATCATCGGGTGCCCGGTCTCGCGGAAGTGCGCCGTCGCGTGGCGGTTCGGGCTCTGGTTGCAGCAGCCTGTCCGCCCGCACGCGAGGCACTGGCGGAGGTGGACCCAGCTGCCGCCGATCTCGAGGCAGTCGCTGCACGCGTCGAGCGGCGGGCCGACCCGGATGACGGGCTCGTAGTGCTCGCAGGACGACGTGACGTTGCCGGCCGTCATGACCGCTACCCCATCCCCGACAGCGTGGCCGCGAGGGCGAAGCCGAGGATCGTGGCCAGGCCGGCCTCGGCGCCGCTCTGCTCGACGGCCTCGGGCGCCATCGTGTCGATGATCATCGTGAGCAGCGCCCCGGCGGCAAACGCCTGGACGAGGTAGCCGCTCGACCCGATCGTCGTGGCCACCACGTACCCGAGACCCGCCGCAAAGGCTGACAGGCCGGCGATGCCGATCCACATCCACAGGATCCGGGACTGCGTGGTCCCGCTCGCGCGGAGCGAGACGGTGGCCGCGATCGCCTCCGGCAGGTTCGAGATGAACACTGCCGCGAGGAACGCAACGCTGATCGCGCCGCCGACGGCGAGCCCGATCCCGAGCACGAGCGACTCGGGGACGCCGTCGAGGATGGTGCCCAGGACGATCGCCCCGCCGGAGCTGGTCGACTCGCGCTCGTCCGCGTCGAGGTCCTTGCGCTCGCCGCCGCCCATCCGGCCGACGAACCCGTTGCCGACGTAGAACACCAGCGCGCCGACCGCGAGCGCGATGCCGGTGCCCGCGGCCTCGAGCGTCTCCTCGGGGACGAGCTCGTAGGCAACGGAGCTGATGAGCGTCCCCGCGCCGAACGCGAGGACGAGGCCGACGAAGCGGTCCGAGAGTCTGAACCGGAGTGCGAGCACGCCGCCGATGACGAGCGACGACGCCGCGAGCGCGCCCCAGGCTGCCGCGACCAGCGGACCGTTCATCCGCCGCCAGGCCCGGTCGTCATCGTGCGCATCGCCGCAAGCATGGCAGCACCGTCGACGTTCGGCGTGGGCCACGGGCAGGCGACAATGGCGGGGCTGGAAGACGAGCGAGGCCGGAGACACTGATGGAAACGAAGCTTGGCGTGCTCCTCTGGAGCCAGGCGGCGAGCTGGGACGAGTTCGAGGCCGCCGCCCGGCGAGTCGACGAGCTCGGCTATGACCACCTCTGGGCGTGGGACCACCTGTACGCCATCTTCGGCGAGCCCGAGCAGGCCATCTTCGAGGGCTACACCACCCTCGCCGCATGGGCGAAGGTGACCTCGCGGACGCGCCTCGGCCTGCTCGTCGGGGCCAACACGTTCCGCAACCCCGCGCTCGTCGCGAAGACCATGACGACCATCGACCACCTGAGCGGTGGTCGGGCGATCGCGGGGATGGGCGGCGCCTGGTTCGACCTCGAGCACACCGCGGCCGGGATCGAGTTCGGGTCAGGGTTCGGGCAGCGCCTCGACTGGCTCGAGGAGTCCGTCGATGCCCTGCAGCGGCTGTTCGCCGGCGAGCGCGTGACATCGCCTGCCGGGGGTCGCTACGACCTCGACGACTTCGTCCTCCTACCCCCGCCCGTCCAGGCGCGGCTGCCGATCCTCATCGGCGGATCGGGCGAGCGCAAGACCCTGCGGACGGTCGCGGCGCATGCCGACATGTGGAACGCCATGGGCGATGTCGAGTTCCTGCGCCACAAGGTGGACGTGCTCCACCGGCACTGCGACGAGCTCGGGCGCGACCCGGCCGAGATCGAGTTCACCGCCGGGTGCAAGCCGATCATCCGCGACACGCTGGAGGCAGCGATGGCCGTCTGGGAGGCGCAGATGGTCCGCAACCGGACGCCGATGGCCGAGGTCCAGGACGACGACACGTTCTGGGTCGGCCCGCCCGAGCTCGTCGCCGAGCGCATGGCGGAGCGCAAGGCGATCGGGTTCCACACCTTCCTCGCGGAGATGGCGGCGCCGTACGACGAGGAGACCCTCGAGCGCTGGATCGGCGAGGTCCGACCCATGGTCGGCGGCTAGCCATGCGCGGCGGCCCATTGCACAGCCCGCAGCCGGCGTCCAGGATGGCGCCATGAACAGGACGCCCGCCTACTGGCCCACGCGGATCATGCTCGCCGTCGGGATCGGCGCGACGCTGGCCGTCGTCCTCCTTGCGCCCCTGCTCCTCGCCCCGCACGGCATGACCGATGACCGGCCACAGGTGCTCGGGCTGCCTGCGAACGCGGTGTGGGCGGCAGTCGTTGTCGGTCTCGCCGTGGTCGGGCTGCTCTGGATGATCCGGATCTACCGAGGCTCCAGCGAGGAGTCCAGCAACTGGCGCCACCGTCGCTAGGCCAAGGCTGCGGCGTCCGAGCCGGGAACATGAAAGGCCCGGCACCACCGGGTTCGAACCGTGCCGCTGCCGTCCTCCCTGGCCGAGGCCGTCACCGTCCGCTAGTCACCCTGACGGGTCATCCGTGCCCGATAGGCGCGGGCATACTCCTCGCGGAGCCGCTCGACGTCGGCGCGTGCCGATTCCCAGGCAGCCGTACCAGGCTCCTGGCCATCCAGCACACGCTCGCTCGCACGCCACTCGCCGAGCACGATCGAGAGCTGACGGGGCGGGATGATCGCGATCGGCCGACTCGTTCCGGGTTCCGTCGACGCGACGGTTCTCGCGAGCTCCGCCTGCTTCACCGCCCAGTCCAGGATCTCGCGCGAGAGGCTCTCGACCTCGTCGGCCATCGCGACAATCTCGTCGGCCGGCAGTTCACGCTTCTGCTCTTCGAGCGCATGAAGTCGCTCGACACGGGTCAGGAAGCTGTCGGACGTCACCCGCAGGGACGTTTCCAGCTCGGTTCCTTCGCCGCCTCCGGCGGATGAATCCATGCTCGTCCTCCTCCATCGGGTCGCCAGCTCGGACGAGCGCCCAGCATACCCGCGAGGCCACTTCGCGCTGGCGCTCGACCTCCGCGGTGTCGGCGTCGCCAGCCTGTCGAGCGTTCCCGACGATTTGGCCACGTCGAGGCCGGGCTGAACCACGCCGAGGCAAAGCTGGTCCGGTGGCGATCCACGCACGGATCCGCGTTCGGGGTCGTGAAGAGGGAAGGTGGAGCGGGAGACGGGGTTCGAACCCGCGACATTCAGCTTGGGAACACGTCGGACGGGGCGGCAACCTCTACGCAATCGAAAGTGGCGCTCGGAAGACGTCGTCAGCGTACCCTCAAAGCCCCGACCCGCACGCCGGCGCGGGGTTTGCGACCGCGGCCCAAAGGTGGTTGTTAGCCCGTAGGCCGCCAACCCGGACGTAGGTCACGACCTTCTCGAGGCATCGTAGTAGCTCCCGAGGGCGCCATGGGCGAGCGCGCTCGCCTCCAGCGCAGCACCCGGTTGGTCATCGCGGACCTCGGAGCCGAGTGCCCCGTGCTCGCGACGGCATCATCGGCTGTCACGGCCGCGGGAGCACCGAGCAACGTGGCCGCGAACGCGAGGCTCGCGAGGACCGCGATGCGGTTGCTCAGAACGGATGTGGACATGAAAACCCCTCTCGGAAACATGGCGTTGATGAATGTCCCGGACACGACCGTCGACGGCAACCCCCTTCCCCATGGATCGACTGGCGAGATGCTCCGCGCCCTAGGGCAGGGCACGTCCGCCAGCGTCTGGGCGCACGAGGAGAAGGCCGCGACTGTCGCCGGTGCGATCGGACACGCACGCTCCTGTCACCGGCTGACCTTCGCGGAAGACAACGGTGCCGGCGGCGTCCAGGACCTCGAGAGCTGGGGCGAATCGCGCGCTGTAGCCTGGCGGCCAAACGATGTCGCGCCGGCGGCCTTCAGTGGTCACAAGCCAGGCAACGCGATCGTCTTCGGGATTGCCAGTGAGGCGAGTGCCCACGAGTCCGACACCGAGGCACGCGCCGGTGTCCTGCGACAGCGTCGGGAGACTCTTGGTCACCACTTGCGTCCCGCAGGCCGACACGGCCAGCACTGCCGCCGCCATTGCGAGTGGGCACCTCCCCCTCACGGCAGGCAACCCAGCCCGCCACCTGCGCGAGTGCATGGCGAACGCATGAGCGGGATCACACGTTCGACGCGTCCGCGAGTGCCGCGCCGCGGGCGGTGGCGGTGTCACGAAGGCTCCGGCGAGATGACGACAACGGGGCCGGTGAGCATCGCGGGCGTGACAACGAGGCTCGCCCCCCCACACCCCATCCGGTCGAGGGTTGCAACCCGGCGGCCCGCGGCCTCGACGAAGTAGGTGCGCGCCTCGCATTCGTCGCCGGCGGGCTCACTACCGAAGAGCTGTCCGTCCTGGAGGGTGATTTCCTTGACCGGCTGCCCGCCTCGCGGGCTCAGCGAGAAGACGTCGAGCGGCTGACCGGAGGTGTTCTGGATCTCGATCGCAGGCTTCGCCGTTGCGTTCGGGTCGTTCACCTTGCAGCCGCCGAGCACGGCGAGTAGAGCAAGCGCCATCGACAGGGTCGCGAGCGCGGATCGGGGCATCCAGCCAAGTATACGAATGTGCCTGAAAGAGCCAGCCCACGACACGTGGAGGCGCAGATGGAGGCCGTATGAGGCCGGTACACGCGACGGCGGATGGTCGAGGCGATCCTGTTCCTCGCCCGGACGGGCCGCCAGTGGCGCTACCTGCCTGAACGCAACCCGCCATGGGGGCCGCCTGGCAACAATGGCGGCGGTGGCGTGATAACGGCGTCTGGGAGCGGGCGATGGGCCGCATCGCGCGCCTCATCCGCCAGCGGGCCAAGCGGAAGCACGTCGAGCCGACGACGGTGATGATCGACGCGCAGACCGTTCGCGGCGGTCGGGCAGGCCCGACGTTTCACAACGCCGGCGGACGGGGCGGACGGACGATCGGCGCGAAGCGCAGCATCCTCATCGAGTATCTCGGGTTGCCGCTCGCGGTCCGGGTGGATCCCGCGAGACCGCACGACGTGAAGGTCGGACGCGAGCTGCTCGCCAGCGGGCTCAAGGACCTGCCGCCCGTTCGCGACGTGATCACCGACCGGGCTACAAGGGCCTTGCCGCGCTCAAGGAGCGCAAGCACGTCGGCCTCCACATCAAGGCCCCGCCGAAGGGATCGAGCGGGTTCGTCCCGCTCGCTCCGCTCTACAGGGTCGAGCACGCCTTCGCACGTCTTGGCCGATGGCGGCGACTGTCTCGCTGTTACGAGGGCACCGGGGCGAGTGCCCGCGCCTGGCTCGAAGTCGTGCGCGTCGCCTACCTGTTCGCGCGGCGCCGCACCGACCGACCTGACGCAGCTACTGCGGCTCCGTCTGGATGCCCAGTTCCGTGAGGACGGTGATCACGTGGGGCGGCAACGGTCCCCACTCGCGTTGCCAGGACTCCACGGACCACCCGGTCGCCGAGTGCGAGACGAGCCACGTTGGTGGTCGGTATCCGAATCCACCCGTCGTCGGCTGGGACGGGGGAGCGATCACGAGCATCGACGTTCCACCGAACGACCCGACGCCGGGTGGATTGAACGGCTGAACCACCACGAGTGGGTCGGACGAGACGTCCGGGATGGTTGCGACCACCCTCTGGATCGCATCCTCACACTGGCCCGCGTCGAGCCCGTCACCGCAAAGATGGCGAGGCGCGCTGCCATCCCAAGGCAGGGCGACGCCGCAGGCCTCCAGGGCCATCGCTGTCAGGCAAGCGAGAGCTAGGCGGCGGAGCGGCACGGCGCGTTTCCCCTTCTACTACCGATGATGACCTGCGGCGCCCGCGCGTCATGCGTCTTCATCCACACGCTCTGAGCCTGTGGATGCTGAGAGCACAACCCTTGACACTCGGTCGGCTCAGCCGACAGTTCGCCGGTCAGGCGGAGACGTCCGGCCCCAGACGGCTTACGCCGTCTGAACTCCCCGCCCTTGTGGCGGGCTGGACCGTGGGATCACGGTCGAACGTCCCCAGTGGCTCGCCACTGGGGACGTTTCTCGGCAGTTGCCAAGCCGAGCACACGGCGAAGGTGGGGGCCGACGCCAGTTCGATCGGGGCCGACGGGACCACAGGGGCTTCAAGAAGCGGTCGAAGGGTCGCGACGACCATTCGGCGCCTGGTCACGTGCTCGTCATCGCGCGGCGTCCATGCCCCACACACGCAAGAGCGCGTCACCGGGACCGTCTCGTCGCAGTCGTCGCAGGTCACCGCTTCGAAGACGAGGGAGAAGGTGCGGAGGTCGCCCTCATCGTCGTCAGACACACCGCCTCCACGCTCGCTCGGCTTGCTTCGAGCTCGCTCGCCTTGCTTCGACCCGTGCCGAGTGTGACAACCCACGACTCAAGCCGTTCACTCATCCGCAGAACGAGAGGCTGTGAACGAGCTCGACCTTCTCCACTCCGTGCGACCTAAAGGGCAGCACCGTCGTCGCGGACGGAGGGAGCAGGCGCCGGGCTCACGAGCCGACGATAATGGTAACCACCGCAGTGCTTGGGTCGTTTCCAGCAACCTCACGCTTGTAGGAGATCGCGAGGCCGTTGGAAAGCACCGTTTGATCCGAGATGTCGGCGGTTGGATCTGCGGCAGCGCGCATCTGCTGTTGTTCCAGCCAGTTCAGCGCTGAGACCAGTCCCCGGTCCCCCAACAGCGCGCGGAAGGCGTCAAGTGCTTCGTCGTCCGTAGCCGACGAGAAGATGACGCGAGTCACAGGATCCCCGAAGATTGACACGCGAGCGAAGCCTCTTTGCGCGACGTGCAGCGCCACCACGAGCGGCCGGCCCTGGACGGCACGGACCTCGGCTGGCTCCGGCTCGATGCGGACGAACCCAGCGTCCAGGAAGTCGCTCGTGAGCGCGGGCGCTGGCACACCGATGACTGCGGCGACGGCTTCAGAGCCGGCGTCTGTGGTTGGCGGTCCAGCCGTGAAGGCCACCGAGCCGCACGCACAGACGAGGAGCGATAGCACGACTCCCTGGATCCACCGCTTCATCGATCAGACAATACCGTCGGCCGGCTCCTAAGCAAGCGGACTGCACAGACGTGACGCGGGCCGTGCCGCGCTTCGGGCGGGGCCGGCCCGCGAGCGCGAGACGAGTAGGCGAGCGACGCGACCTGGACTTCGACCGCGAGGGCAGGGCCGCTGAGCCGGGATGCAGACCTCAATTCAGCCCTCGGCCGCACTGCGGCCGCGAGTCCAGGTCGACCAGAGGGCGTCGAGTTCCGGCTCCACGCGGGCGTAGGCCGCGGCATCGGCGGCGACCGAGTAGTCGGGCTCTTCCACAAACAGGCGGTCGTACGTCTTGAGGTACGTGCCGTAGTTCGCCTCGCTGAACTCCGCACCCGCGTCGGTCATGAAGTCCGAGATCAGCTTCGCGTCGACCGACCCCATGACCGCATCGTCCACCAGACCTCCATCTCGCACTCGTTGCACGCGGCGACCGAGCATCCGTGTGTCCACCAGATCGTGTCGGATGAGCCAGGTGAGATACAGGGCCATGTGCGTCCACGCGTGCTCGGGTGGCTGCCCGGCCGCCGCTGTGCTGTCCGCGTGCCAGCCCGCGTCGTCGAACTTGGTCGGGAACATGTCGAGCGGCGGCGACAACGGCTCGACGCGCTGGGGGCGGACATCGACTGCGAATCGCCGGCCGTCGCGCCCCTCGACGCCGACGAACTCGAGGAGGTCCACAGACGCCGGCATTCCTCGCTCTCGATCGACGGCCCGCCGGTCCGCGGCGTCCCCGATTGCCGCCCAGATTCCGGCAGGTCGGTCATCGAGACCGGCCGAGTCCACGACGGCGTCCAAGTCCGCGAGCCGAAGGACGATCCCGGATGCTACGGATGCTGCCTCTAGCGCCGGCCCTGCCGACTCGATGCGGTCTGCGATGACCTCGATCACCAGCGCATCTGCGCCGGCCCGCACGCGCACACCAGGCCGACGGCGAAGTCGGCCGCGGAAGTCGGCCTGCCTGTCCGATGCGGCCTCCGCCACGAGCAGCACGACGTCGGTGTCCATGTCGAGAATGCTATCCGGCGCTAGGTCTGGTTTCCCGCACTTCGATCGCGGTCTTCCTCCGCGGCGACTGCTTCCTCGACGAGCGCGGCTGGAGCGTCGAGCCAGCGTCGGCCGCGATGACACCTACGGCGGTCGGCGTGAAGACCTTGGTCGGAGCGGGCAGTTTGGGCCCGCCCGAGAGCAGCCGCCTCGTCGGGGCCTGCTACGGGCCTCCCGAACTCCTTCCGAAAATCGTGCAGGTCGACCTCTTGCGCTTCACGCAATCGACTACCACGATCGAGAGAGGGGCAACACATGCTCCAGCGATCGAGGAACTTGAGATGAGTGGCTATCAACTGATGAACATGCAAGCGAAGAGAATCTCGGAGCCAACGTGCGCTGACGAACTCGTGAAGTTGCTTCGGCTGGCGGGCACGCCGTTGGTCGAGCTGACCGGTTCGTCCTTTCCTCACCTGATGCCCGCCGATGCCGCTCACGCCTTGATGGTGGCGTCACTCGGCATGCCAGCTCACCTGCGGCACAGGACGATGGCCCTGGGCATCAGTCTTCTGCACACGTTGGATTGGAACGGCGGCCTCGGAGCCGCCACCCAGCACGGCGACCCACTCGCTCATCTCCTGCACGCGCAGGGGGCGATCGAGCGAAGGGCTGCCTGACCCATCGGCGTCGGAACACCGATCGCGGGGCGGCGATCGCCGACACATACCAGGGAGACGGCAAGGCACCTGGTCACATCAACGGAGCGGGAACCACCCCGACCTAGACCCGCCGAAGAGTTCGCGGGCGCGGAGGCGGAAAGATGTCGAAGGTCGCCCATTCAGCACCTGAGCCTCTGGTTGCTGAGAGCACAACCCTTGACACTCGGTCGGCTCAGCCAATAGTTCGCCGGTCAGGCGGAAACGTCCGGCCCCAGACGGCTTGTGCCGTCTGAACTCCCCGCCCTTGCGGCGGGCTCGACCGTGGGATCACGGTCGAACGTCCCCCGTGGCTCGCCACTGGGGACGTTTCTCTGAGGGGCATTACCGAGTCGTTCCTCGGACGTGTCTTTGGCGGGCGGGCTTGAATTCCGGCAGAGGGGGCGGTTCAAGAGTCAGCCAATGGCGATCGTCAGGGCGTCCTCCAAGGAGCCTCGCTTGAAGACGTACCCGGCCGCCAACGCCTTGGCCGGCCAGACCCGCCGACTGCCCAGGGCCAAAGTGGCTTGGTCGTCAAGCAGCAGCCAGATGAGCCAGCCCGGCGTCGAGAACCAGTGGGGGCGGTGCAGAACGGTCGCCAGCGCCCGTGCGTAGTCGACCTGCTGTCTCGGGTCGGGCGCTGACACGTTCAGCGGGCCGTCGATCGCGTCGGACTGGAGTGCGAACAGGTACAGCCCGACCGCATCGGCGATGTCGACCCAGCTCACCCATTGCCGCCCGGACCCCAGCCGCCCACCGACGAACAGGAGGAAGGGTGCTGAGATCACGCGAAGGTAGGGTGCGCCGCGGGCAATCACCGAGCTGGTCCGGAGGAGGACGACCCGTACACCGAGCGCCGCGGCAGCCCCTGCCTCCGCCTCCCAGTCGAGACAGAGCGTTGCCAGGAATGATCCACCTGGTGGTGTGTCCTCGCCCGCCGGAACGTCGTCGCGGCCCTCGTACAGATCGGTCCCGGACGCCTGCAGGAGGATGCGCGGCCGTTCGCCCTCGGGCAGCGCGCCGATCGCCTCGACGAGCGCCCGCGTCGCCAACAGGCGACTCTCGCGGAGGACGTGCTTGCGGCTCGAGGTCCATGGCCACCGGCCGATCGACGCGCCGGCGAGGTTGATGATCGCCCCGGCGCCCGCGATCTCGGCTGTCCACGGCCCGCGTGTTCGCGGATCCCAGGTCGCGCTGCGAACACCCGGGACCGCGCTCGGCCTGCTCGACCGCGAGAGGATGACGACGTCGTGGCCCGCGGCAACGAGGGTCTGGCAGAGGGCCGTCCCGATCAGGCCGGAGCCACCGGCGACGACGACCTTCACCGGTCAGGTCGGTAGGCACCGACCGCGAGGAGCACTGCCACTGAGTTGAGGACGCCGTGGGTTCGCACCATCGTGTCGAGATCCAGGAACGAGACCCCCGTCAGGATGGCGAACGACCACGCGATGCCCATCGGCATCCCCACCAGCAGCGCGAGGCCAGCCGCGCGAGAGAGCCAGTCCGAACGCACGGCGACACGGTGGCGCAGGAGCGCGAGGCCGACGCCGATCCCCGACGACCCGACGAACAGCGCGCCGAGCGCGTTGATCGGGTCGGCGACAAGGACGAACCCGAGTGCCGTGAGCGGGATCCCGACCATGAGCCCGACCACCGAGGCCCGGAGCCACGGACGCGAGGGAGCAAGCAGGCTGGCCAGGGCGAGCAGGCCGAAGCCTGCGAAGTGGAAGTGGGTCGCGGTCAGGAGGACGATCACCGGCGAGAAGCCGGTGTCGATGGCCAGGCGGTCGAGCAGGGCGAACACGGCTCCGACGCCCCAGAAGCCGAGCGCCACGTCGATCCCGAGATCCGGGATCCGCCGAGGTCTGAGGATCGAGGGCAGGTTCGCCAAGCCGTGCCGGACAGCTGCCACGACACCCACCAGGGGAACCGCCAGCCACGGCAGCACGAACACCGCCGCAAGCGCCCCGGGGGTCAGCGAGAAGGCGACCACCAGGGGCAGCGCCGCAACGAACGACGGCCACCCGCCCATTGCGCCGATCCATGGCCGCGGGGGCAGGAGCGCGATCAATCGCGGCACGATCACGAGGGGCGCGAGCAGCAGGATCCGCGCTGCCATCGGGGCCGGCATGACCAGCAATGCCGCGAACCATGTGATCAGCCCGACCGCAAGCGGCCCCCGCGTCATGACGGGCAACCTTGGTTTGACGGCGAGCTCGGTAGCGGTCATGCCGGCCACCAGCGCAGGTCGCGACAGCCGAAGGCGCCCGGCTCGGGCAGGCCGGCCCGGATGACGTCCGTCGTGAATGGCGTCTGCGGTGCCAGGTCGGCGGGCGGTTCGCCCGCGGGTGGCGCCGCAACGACCACGCCCTCGGCGAGGATGTGGACCTGGGCGACCGAGATCAGGGGCACCCGCATGACGGCTTCGCAGACCCTCGCGAGCGCCAGGTGAGCGAGGATCGGCAGTCGCACGTAGGCGGGGTGACGCCCGATCGTGGCAGCGACCCGGCGCACCGCTTCGCCGAGCGGCATCTCGTCAGGCCCGAGCACGGCGATCGTCTCGTTCCTCAGGCGATCGTCACCGGTGGCGGCCGCCTCGAGGATCCGGGCAACGTCGTCGACGGCCACGGGTCGAACCGGCTGGTCGTGCATGCCGACGAGTCCGAAGACCGGGAACGAATAGAGGGCGTGGCTGAGGTGGTCGAGCATGTGGTCGCCACGACCGTGGATGACGCCTGCCTTGAGCACCGTGTACGGGATGCCGCTCTCGCGGACGATCGCCTCGGCCGCCCACTTGGTCCGGTGGTAGGCGGTCGGCCCGTCCGGGCGGGCGCGCAGGAAGCTCAGGACGCTGATGTGCCTGACGCCGGCCGCCCGGGCCAATTCGACGAGGGCCTGCGTCCCGCGGACGTGAACCGCGTCGTAGGTCTGGGTGCCGATCTCGCGGTTGATCCCCGCGCAGTGGATGACGGCGTCGCAGCCGGCCAGAACCTCGCGCAATGCGACCCGGTCCGGAGCGGCCAGATCGAACCCGGTTCGACGTGAAAGGGCCACGACCTCATGCCCGGCGGCTTCGAGACGTTGGGTGACGTGGCGGCCGACGAAGCCGGTTGCCCCGGATAGAGCAATTCGTCTCGGATACGGCCGTTCGAACACGTCGTCTCAATGTGCTACGGATCAGTAGCGAGTATTGAGACGGAACTGGCTACTGTCAAGGCCCATGTTTGGGCCGCGGCGATCTCGAAGTCGTGCACGTCGACCTCTTGCGCTTGACCCCGTCCACGACCACGATCGATAGAGGGGCGACGCACGTTCCGACCATCGAGGATCTGTGATGAGTGGCTACAAGCTGATGAACATGCCCGCGGAGAGAATCTCGGAGCCAACGTGCGCTGACGAACTCGGAGAGCTGCTTCAGCTGGCGCGCACGCCGTTGGTCGCGCTGACCGGTTCGGACTTCCCCTACCTGATGCCCACGGAAGCCGCTCTCGCGCTCATGGTGGCGTCACTCGGCATGCCCGCTCACCTGCGGCGCAGGACAATGGCCCTGGGCATCAGTCTTCTGCACACGTTGGATTGGGACGGCAACCTCGGAGCCGCCACCCAGCACGGCGACCCACTCGCTCACCTGCTGCACGCGCAGTGGGCCACCGAGCGGCGGGCCGCGTAGCCATCGGCGTCGGCATCGCAGTTTCAGTCCGCGTGCCTCCGAGGGTGCCACGTTGTCGCCCTCGGTCGTGGAGGGCGATGCGATCTTCTGCGAGGTGCCCGATGTCCAGGGCCAGGTCGCCGCTGTCTCATCGGCGAGGGGGTTCGCCGCGATCAGGGGACCGGCGCGCCCCGCCCGTTTCAAGCGCCCGCTCATCGGAGCGCGTAGGGCAGGGCGATGCCCGCGATCAGCGCGAGACCACCGTCGTTAGCATCACGTAGCGGTCACCCGACCCTTCATGCACGTCCGGGCCGCGCAGGTTCTCGCCGAGTGCGCCGTAGTGCAGCTTGATCTCCTCGGACTGGGCGATCGGCATGAAGATCACGCTAGCGAAGAAGTCGTCGCCGGGGAGCTCGCGGGTGTCGAATGTGGCGGAGTAGCGTCGGCCTGCGACCTGGACCTTCTGCGTCGGCGCGTCCTCGGGGTCCCGGTTGGGAACCTGTGCCGAGACCCACAGCTCGGCCCCGTCGGGAAGGTCCGTCGCGCCCTCGATGACGAGGTTCGTTCCGGACAGGGACGCTGTGACGTCGAGTCCCGGGGCGTTCGGCAAGTTTGCGGCGATCGCTACGAGGACGAGCAGCCCGAGCACGAATGCGAGCGCCGCGAGGAAGACGCCGCTCGGCGAGCCACGCGCGACCCACAGGAGGAACTCGCCCCCAGCGAGCCCCATGAGCGGCGCGAGTGCGATGAGCGTGCCTGGCGGCGCGCCGAGGATCGGTCCGACGAGGAGGAGCACCAGGCCGGCGAGCAACCCGAAGGCGAGCGAGGCGACGAGGATGACTGGTCGGTTGCTGCCGGCGACCACGGGCCGTGCGCCAGCAGGGGTCGGCCACGCGCGCCGTGCGAGGACGTACCCCGCCAACGCGCCGATCACACCCGCCGCAGCCACGAGCAGCAGGATCGCGACCTCGCTCTCGCTGCTGCGCATCTCCGCCGTCGCTATGGTCGCAACGCCGGCCGACGCCGAAGCCGCGAGCAGCGACACTCGCCCCGCACGCGAAGTTGCGCGCGCTTCCTCGTTGCTTTGCGTCGTGAGCTGCTGGGCCGCTGTCACGTGTCCCCCTCCGGATTGGTCTCTCGATCGTCGGCCACGACCGCTATCGGGTCAAGGTGCCGTTGGTCCTGCTCGCCTCAAGGCGGCCTCGTGCGCGCTCGGACCCTTATGGACGAGTCCTCACGTTCGCCTGATCACCTACGCCTTCCGACTGTCCTTGCCGGTGTGCCTCCGAATGCTACGGTTCAGGGCATGGTCAGCGCACGCCTCGATGCTCTTGTCACGGGCGACGTCGAGCGAACCTACCTGCGCGGCGACGACGGCTACTGGGCCGATCTTGTTCTTGCCGAATTCGCCTTCCTGGGGGAGCGCGGCGGCGCGCTCGATGAGATCGCCTTCCACCAGAAGGGCGACTACATCCGCTTCGTCGGACCGTGGGGGCTCGGTTGTCCTTGAGTTCTGCCCGGACAACTACCCAAGCTCGTGGATCGGTGGAGCAGCCCGGCTGCGTGGCCACGTGGCCAGCTTCGAAGGAGAGCTCGAGCTGCTCACGCGCCTTCGAGCAGCCAGGCTACGTCCGCGCGCCCCGGGACCCGATGAGCCGAGAGACGATCGCAGCGATCGTGCAGCCGTGGGCGGACGTCCTTCGAGCGGCCGAGGACCTCTTCTGACCGCGGGGGTGCGCAGCGGAAGCTCGCGTTGCGAAGCAGGACAGACGGCACCTTGCATGGCGAGCGGAAGCGACTGACGATGGAGACATGAGCAAGAGCGTTGTCGCCATAGTCCTCGTCGGGTTGGCGGTGTTCGTGTTGGTCATCGCCCAGGTCGGCGCTGCCCTGCTCGCCGGCGCCGGTGACAGCGCCGGCCCCGGGATGTCCGCGACGTCGTCCTTCGTCCAGAGTCGGTCGTCGCAGCCATACCTGCTCCGATACGTGTCGGTGGATCCGGGCGAGGCCACCGAGGTGTTCGCGCTCGAGCCCGGCCGTCGCGGTGGCGCGTTAGGTCACCTCGGCGTCTGGGCGGGCACGCTCGAAGTGCTGCGCTCGGACTGCTCGGTCGCAGGCTCGATCGCGCTCGAGGCATCCGCCCACTCGTTCGTAGTGGTCCGGGAGGACGGTCGGCCCGAGCGGGTTCCATCGACCGATGTACTTGACGGACCCAGCGGCGAATCGGTGCCGGCGGCCGCCGGTCGCTGCCAGTGAGATCCCAGGTGCGGCGTGAGAGGTTCCCGGTCCGCGGTGAGTGGATCCTGCTGGGCATCGTCGCCGGGGCCGGCCTGGGTGTCATCATCGGGACCATGCTCGGCGCCCCCGATGCCGGTGTGTGGGCCGGATGCCTCGTGGGAGCCGTGCTGATCGGTGGCGTTGTCCAGTTCGCCACGCGGGGGCATGGTCCCGCCGACCTGCCGCCCGTCAGCATGACGGCGGTGCTCGTTGTCGCGGCTCCGGTGATTTTGGGCTGGTCGGTCGTCGGCAGCCTCACGGGGGTGACCTCGCAGGCGCTCGGCCCGGCATCGATCACGTGGTTCGTTGGCGGGATCCTGGTCGCGCGCACCTTGGCCAGGATGCTGTCGGCGCCAGCGTCGCCGCTTGAGACCTTGACCACGACTGATCGCCGCTGACGATTTGGAGCAGTGATCGCTTTGACGTCGGCCCGTGATTATCAGAAGCTCAGACGTGTGTGGAACGTGGTGAGGCTGGCGGGAATAGTGGCGGTGGCGGCTGCGACCGCTGTCGCTGCGGCCGGATGCCAGAGCTCCGCACCTGGGCCGTCGCCGGACTCCATCTGGCCTGCCGGTACATGCATCCAAGTCGAGAACGGCGCGGATGCGCTGGGCAACGTCCCGTGTTTCGACCCTCACTCGCACGTCGTGACGCAGCGCCTGACGGCAGGCGCGGCCTGCCCAGCAGGGACCGCGCTCCAGCATGACACCCCGTCGAACACCTTCTGCCTGCGCCCCGATCCCTTCGCCGGCGTAGATCCCGCCTCCGCGCTCGACGCCGTCGGCCTCGCACCGGCTGCGGATGTGACCTTCGGCGTCGCGCCGGAGGAGGAGAACGTCTGGGCGCTGGGCGATTCGTGGATCCAGAACGACACGGCCCGCCAGATCTCCGTGCCGTGGGAGCCGACGCTCCTTCGGTGGAACGGCAAGACGTGGGAATCAATCGGATGCCACAACCCCGAGGACCGTGTCGGGTTGATCTGCGAGGGCCGCAACGCGGCACCCCACGTGCTGCCGACGGGCCGGACGACCAAGATCCTCGACTTGCTGGCGTGGCCTCCGTCGCCGCCGACGCCCGGAATCTACGCGGTCGTCGTCCCGGTCTGGCCGCGCGGACTCGACACGGCGGAGACGCCCCCGACACAGGGGCTTGTCGAGGTCCTCGCGCTCGGGATCTGAAGTGCGCTGCCGGGTGTCGTCAGATCGCCCGGAAGAGCCTCGCGGGGCGGCCTCTCGCGCGGCGCCGTGGCCGCTCCTCATGATCACTACACAGGTGGGGATCTGGTTGTCTGAATTCGAGCCGGCGTCGGGCGAGCAAGGACCCCTAATCGGTGCCGTGGCGTTCCCTGCGCGCCGTCACGCCGCCTGAGCCAGGTCTTGAACCCGGCTCCCGGATACGGAAGCTCGTCGGCGCCGCTGCTGTCGCTCGATCACGAGCATCGACGCGTCAGCATTCCATCCGGACGAGGACGCCATGCTCCGTGTCTGAGCTACGAACATCCTCATCGAGGCCCGCGTTGTCCTGTACGTGCTCGTCCGTCCGGCGGGCGACATGGTATGGCTCGTCTGCTTTGCGACGGATGACGGCATCTGCGCCACCGCGTTTCCCTACGCCGACGAGGACTGGCACGTCACATGGTCGAGGCACATGCAGCGGTTGGCCGCGTAGCGTCGTCGGTAGCGAGCCCGACCACGTGCCCGACCGTCTGAGCGAGTGGAACCTTCCGCCGATCCCGACGTGTGTCACCCTCGAACAACGGGGAAGTACCGGGCCCTCTGACCACGCTCGCCCAATCCTGCCGGCATCACGAGGGCTCCACCCATGACGTTCGAGATCGTGCTCCCGAAGCGCTGCCTCAACTGCGACCGCGGAGCGGACGAGGTCGAAGCCTTAGTCGCCGGCTTGGGCATCTACCTGTGTGGGTCCTGCGCGCTCGAGATGGCCGCTTCTGCACGCTCAGCCGACGCAACAGCGTCTGGGAGCACGGACGGCGACGTCCGCTGCGGGTTCTGTGGAAAGCGTCGCGACGCGGTTGAGTACGCAGCGGTCGGCATGGTTCGTGACTTTCTGGTCTGCGGCGAGTGCCTTGAGCTCGTCGGCGAGATGGTCGCGGATGCGGTGCCTCAGTTGCCCGAATGACCGTCGGCTTCGCCGCCCGACGGCGAACCGGACTTCACATCCGCCAAGGTTTCGACTGGCGACTCGCTGCTCCAGCCCGCCGTCCGCAATGCTCCGGTGAGGGCTGAGCCTGACAACACGGGGTTCGCGAGCAGGCACTGTGCGAATCGCAGGATGGCCTCGGCCTCCCGCTCGACGATGGCGCGAGCCGTCGCCTGCGCGACCGAGATCTCGGCGACCACCCGCGGCACGACGAGGTCGTCGATCGCCAAGGGCGTCCACCCGCCACCCCACGCCCGTCGCGAGATCGGGGCGAACTCACGATCGAGGCCCATCTCGATGCGCATGATCAGCAAGTCGGTCGCCCGCCGCACGTCACTCTCGCCGCCGGCAGTCGGCTCGTCACAGAGCAGCTCCTCGGCCGCGATCCCGCCGAACGCCGACACCGCCCCGGCCCACAGGTCCGCGCTCGTCGTGATCGCGTCCTCGGAGCCAGTCTGGGTCTGTGAGCTGCGCCGTCCGATGCCTAACCTGACCGACCTAACGGGCCGGCCCATCGCCACCGCAACGGCGACGTGCCCTGCCTCGTGGATGGCGATCTGCGGACGTTCAGCGAGCGAGGTCTCGTCTTCGGGTTCGACACGGCTGCCGCGCAGGACCGCTCCAACGAGGTCCTCGTCTGCGAGCGTGGTGCCTGCACCACCCCGCATCAGCGCCAGGCCGACCGCGTCGTCGACCGCGCCCCTGATGTCCGCCGGACTCCAGCGCGCTGACAGCTCTGCCAGGCGTCCCCAGTCGGGCTCCGGAACACTCGTCCACGGTGCCGCCATCGAGCGGAACAGGTTGGATCGTTCGCGGATCGTGGGCAACCCATAGAGAACATGGACACCGATCCGACCCGGGCGTGTGAGCGCCCGATCAAGCTCACCGAGCTCGCGATTGGTGGTGGCGATGACGAGCGGACCGCGGCCTGCGGGGATGGCGATGAGGCCGTCGAGGGCCTCCAGGAGTGCGAATAGCGCCCGCCGGCCGTCTCCGTCAGAGTCCCGTCGATCGAGCCCGATCGCGTCGATCTCGGCAAGGAAGACGATGCTTCGTGGCGCATTGGCGAGCACTGCAAAGGCGGCGCGGATGATCTCCGCCGTGAGTTGCTCGGCAGGGAGGTCGTAGGCAGGGAACCCATCGAGCTGGCTCGCGAACCAACGGGCGGTCAGCGTCTTTCCCGTGCCGGCCGGACCGTGCAGAAGAACCGACCGCACCGGCGGCGGCAGCGTGCCCGGGAGCGTCTCGAACCTGAGGCGACCGAGCAGGCTGGTGAGATGTGCCTGTGCGTGCCCGATGCCGACGATGGCCGAGGCATCTACCGGCTGGATAGTCACGCGGCGCTCTTCGAGCCATGCGGGGAGATCTGCGAGCGGATCGTTCATGCAGCCCATCGAAGCGGACTCCATCCGCTTCGTCGACATCGTGTGCAGCCGCTGCATCGACTGCATCGACTTCATCGGATTGACGACAGGGACCCCGAGGCGATGCCGCCGGGGTCCCTGCCGCGTCGATCAGAGCGATCGAAACGCGCGCGCTACGCCGCCCGGTCCAAGGGAGGATCGACGAGCCGGAGGCCGTGGTTCTCGTCTCTGAACGTGGCGACATGAGAGCCATCCGGGCTGTCGGCGAGCTGGGCACTCACCGCCCACCCGATCCGGCACCAACGGTCAGCAGCCTCGAGGGCGATCGCATTCGCTTCCCGAGTGCACTCCGCCAGCCACACCTTGATCTCGCGCTCATCCTCGCGGTTCTCGAGCAGGACCACGAGCCGAGCGTAGGACGGCAGCACGTACACGCGGATGACCTGGAGGAACCCGCAGCCCGTTGCGGTGAGTGTGCTCTCGGACGCGATGGGGCCGACACACGAGGGCAGCTCGCTCGGAAGCGTGGTGTCGTCAGGGTCCTCGATCCACTGAATCGCGAAGTCATCCCTTGGTTCTGCGGTGTCGGCCAGAAGTCCGAGAACCTGCAGGTAGCCGCCTGCGTGGCGCCAGACCGTGGTTACCGTGTCGTGCATCGCTGCTATGTCTCCTTTGCCGACACGGATGTGCCGGGCCTGCACTTCACGCTGAGGCGCTGCGGTGTCCGGCGCAAGAGACGTTGGCTGCGAGTGCCCTACCTTCTCCAACTTGCTTGATTGCCGTTGGTTTCGTGCGCTTCCTCTCGCCGCTAGCGAGCGGTCGCGGCACCGAGGTCGATGTCAAGGAAGTCCTCGGGCCAGTCACCGTCCTCGGGCTGTGACCAGCGGGTCCAGATGAGAAGTCGCTTCTCTTCCGCAGTGAATGGAGGCGGCTGGGTAGCGACCTGGTCTGGCGAAAGAAGGGTTGCAGTGGTTTCCATCTCGCGATTGCACAGGAACGTCGCAGCGATGTCGACCGCCCGTGCATCGAATGCATCCGCTGCACCCGCTGAAGCCACTTCATCCGCGTCGACCCAAGTCCCTTGCTTGACTGCTGCGTCGTGCGCACCAGGGTCGGCCCATGGAGCACTTCTACAGCACGTCCGAGGTCGCAGAGCGACTTGGCCTCCACCGCACGACGATCCTGCGCCTCGTCGACAGCGGGAAGCTCGAGGCCAAGGTCTACCGGTATGGCCCGCGCGCCACGATCCGGATCCCTGAGCGCGCCGTCGAAGCGTTCATCGAGCGGTGGAACAGGCCGGACGGCGAAGACCCGCAGGACCTGCGGTGAGCACCTGGCGACGGGGGATCGTCCTCGCCGCGGTTGCCCTGTTGCTCGCGGCCGGCGGCGCAGCGGCAGTCCCCGTGCGTCAGCTGCTGGGGCCGATCGCCAGCACATGGCTGTGGCTGCCCGCCACGCTCTCGGCGGTCTCGCTCCTGCTCCTCGGTTCCGGGCATCGAGGCCTGAGTGCGACGTTCGGGTTGGTCGGGCGCATCTCGTTCCTCGCCCTCATCGTCGCCTTCGTCGCGGATCCGTCGGCGAATGCGTTCGATCGCGCCATCGATGCTTTCCGGCTCGCCGCGGACGCCGCCGGCGAGGCCGTCAAGAAGGTCGTGCTCGGTGCCGTCGGCGTGGTGTTTGTTGGCTACGTGGTCACCCAGGTCATGGCGCCCGCGCAGGACTCCCCACGGACGAAGACAACGGTCAGGTCGTCGAGCGGCACACACCCGGCTGTGGGGCTGGTCCTGCGAGCCGTCGTTCGACTGCTGCTCTTGGGCATCGGCGGCGCGATCTGGCTCGGGGTGATGGCGGCCGCCTGGGTCGTCCTCGGGTGGTGGCGGCTCCGACTGGCGATCTCGGACGAGGGCGTATCGGCCCGGGTCCTCGCCGTCCTCCTCGAGCGTCGAAGGGCGGCGCTTGCGGCCGCGTACGGGCTCGTCGGCGGAGCATGGACGACCGGGCGCCGGACCTCGCAGCTGGGCGTGTGGGTCCGGCCGGCTTGGCTCGCCCGTGCCGCTGACCTCTCTGTGGAGGATCAGGGGACCTGGGAGAGGACGAACACCGCCGAGGACACGGAGCTCGCGGAGCTGGGGCGCGGGATCATCGCGGCGTACGACGTGGCGCTGCAGCCGGGAAACCACCATGCCGGCGGCCAGCAGGGACGTGACCCGAGGGCGGGGCCGCCTCTCGGGCCGTACCGGATCGAGGTCACGCGGGCATGGTCGCGGCCCGACTTCCATGCGCTCGTGGTGACGATCTCGCCTGCGGTCGCGGCTGCAGCGGGCGCGAAGGTAGGCCTCGACCAGATCGTGCCGGTCCTTGACGCCCACACGGCGTGGACAAGCGAGGACCTCCGGTCACTGCACCTCTCCGATCGGCGAGTCGCCGCGGATCCCCTCCGCGACGGCGCTGTCGGCCTGTTCATCGCGCTCGACCGTGGTCCGATGGTGACAGCGCCCGCCAATCCCGACCCGGTAATCGCCGCGGTGGACCGGGCGCTCGGCGAGGCGGGTCTGCGCTCACGCTTCCGGCTCATCGGCCGGGAGGAGGGGATCGACGCCGACACGATCGAGTTCCGGTCGTCGTTCCGGACCTCGGCGGAATGGGCCGACCTCGAGCGTTCTTGGAAGGGCCTGCAGCCGGCGGTCGCCCTGTTCGCGCGATCACCGGCGGTGCGCCTCGAGGCGAGGCTCGATCCCTACAGCTTCGTCGCCCTCGTCCCGAAGCCGGCGGCTGAGTTCCCGGCGGGCGAGGCCGTCGACTGGACGCGCGTGTTCGAGCGCTACGAGCCGGCGCTCCGGCGCCACCCGCTGCGGTTCATCCTCGGGCTCGACTCGCGTGGCGAGCCGGTCCACGTCGAGCTCGGGCACGAGACACCGCACCTGCTGATTGCCGGCGGAACAGGCTCCGGAAAGAGCAGGAGCGCGGTCTTCAGCCCGCTCCTCCAGTTGCTCGAGCTCAACCCGCCCGACCGACTGAAAATCTGGACTTTGGATAGTGTCAAGCGGGAGCTGTCGTCCTTGTTCGGGGACGCCCCGCATGTCCGGCAGGCCGTCATCGCAGAGGATGCCGATGCGGTCGTCGCAACGATCGAACGATTCGCCGCCGAAATGGACGCGCGGTATCGCGAACTTGCTGGGCGCGACTTCGATCCCGCAAAGGCCCAGAGCCAAGTACTGGTCGTCGAGGAAACCGCGGACTTGTTCCTCCTTCTTGAGAAGGCCGAGCTCGAGCGAGTCGTGAGGTCACTCACGAGGATCGGCCAGCTTGGCCGTGCGGCTGGATTCCACTTGGTCATCGTTACCCAAAAAGCGTCTGCGTCCATAATTCCGGCGGGCTTGAAGACGAATTTGACGGGCCGGATCTCGGGCTACTTCCCGAACGCTTCCGACTACGGGATCGTCTTCGACCACCACCGCCGCCTGCTGCCCAATACAAAGGGACGACTCGCGTGGAGCGCTGGGGGCGAGATCATCGTCTGCCAAGGCCTCTATGCAGACAACGACACGATCCGCCGCCGGATCGCGGGTCTCAGCGGCCGGCGGCCGGCGTCGCCACATCAGGCACGCGATCAGTGGCCGACGCAGGCCGTGATCGACCGGCTCGACGACTCCACCCTCGTTCGCCTGCTCTACGAATGGGACGCCCTCGACGGGCCAGATCTCACCATCACGGTTCGCGGCCTCGCCGACCGGATCCGGGCGCTGGGCTTGACGCCTGGGCGGACCGAGCGGCTGACCGACGGCTTGGCGCGCCTTGAGCACGCCGGTCTCCTCGGTCGCGCCTCGAACGGCCCGACGGCGCCGCGAAGACTCGTCCTCGCGTCTGTCGACGCGGCACTTTCGCGTGTGGAACGGCCCACCGACGGACGGTAATCACGCCAAGCATCGTGTATCCGGTTTGTATCCCAGCGTCTGTGCGCCTCTTGCCGGCGTCCCCGGACACACCCGGAAGCACCCGCTCACGTGTTAGGCGCGGCTCGCGCGGACCCACGATGTCGCGTTTCGGACGGGAAGCCATCTGGCTGTGTGTGGGTCCAAGAGAGCGACACAAGCCCGCTCCGATCCGATCCACACCGAGGTGGCAGGAACATGGAATACGTCGACTACAACATGGCCGAGGACTACATCTGGGCGGCGAGCCTCATGGATGAGCTGGCCGACATGGGGCTGCCGCGGCGGCTGCCGACGGTCGTGTTCGAGGGCGTGGCCGCCTGGCTCGATAGCGACCTCGGCCAGGCGCGCCCGAACCTCGAGCCCACCATGGTCAAGGTGGTTCTCGCCGCCGAGACACTCGATGGGAGCAGAGTGTTCGCGGCCTACCAGATCGACGAGGACAGGAGGAACGTCGTCGTGGAGTGGCGGTTTGGGGATACCAACGAGGCCGAAGTTCGGCTCGTGGACTGGGAGGATGTGGGCGACGCGTTCATCACTGCGGTCACGGACTGGCCCGGCGACCTCGGCTTCCGCCCGCTGCGGCCGATGTAGGGCGGGCCTAGAAGCGGTCGGGGTCGAGGTACGCCTCGGCCGGCAGCCCGAGGAAGTCCGAGCGAAGCTCGTCGGCCTCGGCGCTCCAGGCGTGGGTGAGCAGTTCGGGATCGCCAAGCACCACCGCCTCCCATGGCCCGGCGAGGATTGCGCGGAACGGTGTCTCGATCCGATCGCCCAGGTACGCCCCGACCGCCGCATGCCACGCGCCATCGGGCACCTGCTGGATCGCCGTTCGCACTCGGTCGGCGTGCGCATCAGCATCGAACGCACGCATCGCCCGAGACAGGAGGGTCCCGAGGGATGGCTCCTGCACGCCCGGGAGCGCCTGCGCAGCGAGCCGACGATCCTCACGTGCTGCGTCATCGAAGGCCCGTTCGAGCGCCGCGAGCACGTCGGCCTCGAGGCCTGCCGTCCTGCGGACGATGGCCATGACGGCCTTGGAGCGCCCGGGATCGGGGATCGCCCGCCCTGGGCGCGATCGCCCGGATCCCGCGGTCGGCGATCCGGATCCGCCACTCCTTGCGCTCGGCGACCATCTTGTCGCACTCGGCGGTCCAGACATCGTGGCCGGACTGCGCAGCCTTCACGCGCGCACTCGCGACACCATCGATGAAGGGCTGTGCGGCTCCGATTGCCCGGCCGGCCACCCCGGCCGTCTTGGCTCGGGACAGGTCGGTCAGGTACTCCATGATGGTGACCTGCTGGTGGACGGGCAAGTCGTAGAGACCCGTTCCCGCGCTGGGCGTCGCGGGAAGGTCGTAGCGAGAGAGATCGAGTGCCATCGTGGTGTCCTCCGGATGATCGGCCGCACCTCGGCCGGGCCCGGAAGATGAAGAGACCCCCACTCCCGTCAACCGAACCGCGATTCGCGGCCCGGTCCCTCCGGGGGTGGTCTGGTGAGGGGTCTTGATCCGGTTCTCTTCGTCAACCCCTTCGGGGTGGGGGTCCGGGGGAGGGAAGCCCGGTCATGGTCGACGCGCGAGCTGCCTTGTCAAGCGAAGGGGCATGCACGCAGCCTGCGACTCGCAACCGACTCTCAGAGCCTGTGAATGAACTTCTATCCACCTGTGCCTCGCCCGCGCATTCGTTGTTCCCTTCGGCACATTGACAACCAGCGCCCGGCTCCACAGCATCGCGACCGTTAGGTGATGTCGTGCTGTGGAGGTCCTATGGTGCGCCTGGTGCGTGCTGCGTTCGCGATCATCAGCTCCGCCATGCTCGCGGGCTGCTTCGCCACCGGCACGCCAACGGTCGGCACGATCTCGGAATGCGGACAGGGTCTCGATCCGGTCACGTGTCG
This sequence comes from uncultured Chloroflexia bacterium, assembly GCA_963768035.1. Lineage (GTDB taxonomy): Bacteria > Chloroflexota > Limnocylindria > Limnocylindrales > CSP1-4 > CAIXZV01. The sequence continues at coordinate 21,098 of CAVYGJ010000006.1, read as the reverse complement.
CACCATCGCACAGGCGGCGTTCGCCGCCTACCCGGGCCCCGCCCTCGCGGCGGACAACGTCGAGGTCGAACTCTGGGCCTCGTGCACGCTCGACGCCGTGCGGACGATCGCCGAGGCGGCCGCAAGCGGCACCACGTGCTACTCGGTAATGGCAGACGCCAACTCGGGAGGTCAGCGCCTTGCCGAGGGAATCTACAAGGGTGGGACGCCCGTTCTCGTCGAGAGCGTCGTGTGGCTGGACCCCGAGGGGAAGATGCACGCCGTGACTCGAGCAACCCAATAGGGCGCAGAACTCGTCAGGCCGGCTCCGCTCGCAGCCGCGCGAACAGATAACCGAGCGCGGCGACCTCGAGCCAGGCGCGGGCGCTCTCGGCGCCCCCCTCGTAGCAGCGCGACAACCGCCGCCAGCGGCCCAGGCGCGCGAACGCGTGCTCGACGCGGTACAGCGGGGCGATCGGCGTGAACCCGACCGTTCCCTTCGGCGGGGCCTTGATGTCGAGCCTGATGCCCTTCTTCGCCGTCATCTTCCCGAGGCCGCGATGACCCGGTCGGCGACGACCGCCTTGACCGTCCCGAGGGCCGGCAGGGTCGTGTCGAGCAGCCGACGGCCCGCGCTCACCTCGTGCGGACGGGCCAATTCGAGCGAGACAGCGAGGGGCAGCCCGAGGATGTCGATGACCACGCTCCGCTTGACCCCGTTGGTTCGCCCGCCGCGACCGCCCTTCTCGTGGAACGTCGGGCCGGCCCGACCGCCGCGCACGGTCTGGCCGTCGATCATGACCATCGAGGGCGTCGCGGTCCGTCCGTGGCGCTTGCGGATCATCTCGGCAATCCGCTCCATCGCCTTCGCCCACACGCCCGACGCGCGCCACCGCCGCCACTGCTGCCAGGCCGCCTCCCAGGGCGGATAGCAGGCGGGCAGGTAGCGCCACTGGCTGCCGGTGCGGGCGATGAACAGGATGGCGTGCACGACGTCCCGCCGCGAGTAGGTCGCGGGCCGGCCCTCACGCTTGGGCGGGTCGAACAGATCCTCCACCAGCGCCCACTCGCTGTTGGCCAGTTCGACCATCGAAGCCATCGTGCGGAGCCTGACACCAGCGATGACAGGTTCTATGGCACGAATGGGTCAGATCGTGCGACGGAGTTCATTCACAGGCTCTCAGAACCGCGCGCGTAGCTGCGCTAGCGGACCTCGGCGGTCGGACGTCTGAATATCCGCCGTGCTCCTGAGCGTTGCTCCTCAGCACAGGCATCGGAGGCGCCCATCACAGGCCGCACGACTCCTTCGCGTCCGCCAGCGACTGACCCATGCTCATGATCCCGCCGAGGATGCTCACGTAGTCGTCATCACTGACTGATTGCCCGGACGGCGCTGCGGCCAGTACCGCCCTTGAGCCGTCGCGCATCGCGGTCAGGCCCTTGCGGAACTCCGCCAGATGTTTCTCCAGACAGGGTCCTGGGTTTGCGTCGGCGAGCTCGTCGATCAATGTCGTCGCATTCGCTTCGTTTGTCGTCAGGCGCGCGATGTCGTCGGCCCCCGAGTCCGGCTGTTCGGACTGGGCTTCCATGGCGTCGAGAAAAGCCTCAATACGGGCAACGATCGCGGCATCGGAGTCCAGGCTGCCCGTAGCAGTCGCCGCGGGAAACGGCGAACCCGAACTCTCGCGGCTCGTCCCGGCCGGGGCGATCGGCGATGCCACGCACCCGACGACCAACGCTGACGCAAAGACGAGCCTCACCAATGCCCTCGCGACCTGTGCTCGTGCCACCCTGCTCCCCGATTGGACTTCTATACCCATGAGCGGACGCCGCGTCGGACCCGGATGTTGCGTTCACTCCGCCGTTGATGATGGATCTCCGGCGCAGCATGACACGCAAGCGACAGGTCAAGTGACATTCCCGCACGCTGGCGGATGCGGGCGACACGTGTTCGGTGGATCGGCGAGCATGACCGCCTGGCTTCGCCGCTCGATGGCCCCACCGGGAGTGCGTCACCACGGCGAGCGCTCGCACGTCGAGCGTCAGATCCAGGAGGAGCCGATGCCACAGAGCGGGCGAGCGTCGACGCGGTACTGGGTCGCGGCCCTCGTTGCGCTCGCGGCCAGCGCGTGCTCCCCAGTTCCCGTGACGCCGCCCGCCTCGATACCCACCGCGGTCGAGTCGACGCAAGCAAGACCGACGGAGGCGCAACTCGCGACGTGGCGGGAGTTCCGAAGGCTATGGGGTCTCCCGTTCGACGCCGAGTGGATGGAGCAGGTCGCCTCGATGCCGCACTCCGCCGACAACGACTTCGAGATCCCGCTCACGGCGGCTGAGATCGACCAGATCGGCCGGGCGATCACGAACACTCACGAGCTCGTCGCGATCGTCCGTGGGTACGGCGCCTCTCATCCCGAGGCCTTCGGGGGCGTGTTCGTGGACGGGCGGACAGTGGTGCTGCTTATGAAGGGCCTCGTCGAGACCTACGCCGAGGAGCTTCGCAAGCTCGTGCCCGCCGGTGCCCCCGTCGACGTTCGTGCGGCGTCCTACACCGTGCCGGAGCTCGAGGCGAAGGCGGCCGGCATCTTTCGTGACGGAAACTGGTTTGCCGGTCAGCGGTTGGAGCTCGATGGCGCGGAGGTAGGCGCCGATGGCCACGTGCAGCTCCGGTATCGAGGCGGCGTCGGCGAGGAAGCTGATCTGATCGCCGAGCATTACGGCCGCCCCGACTGGCTAACCGTGTCATGGGAGGGCCCGGCACAGTGGAAGGGCCCGGTGGGCACCGTCAGGCTCATGGTGAGGGATCAGGACGGACGCCCCGTGGCGGATGCGTACTGCATCGTGGAACCCGTCGACCCGTCGATCTCATACGAGCCCGGCGTCGCATTCACGACCAACAAGGACGGCGTTTGTCGCCTGCCCTACGTTCCGGCCGTCAAGGTCGTCGCGAAGGTCTGGTGGCAAGGACAGCCACTGCAAGGAGCGCCGGCAGGCGATGAGCGGGCGACCGTCCCGCCGAACCGCGAGGTTCCGGTCACCGTCGTCTTGAAGCCCATGCCCTAGCCCAGGCTCGAAGCTGGAGTGCGCGGCCCAGCCCTCAAGTGACATTCCCGCACGCTGGCGGACGTTGACGCTCGTTCCGCAGACGGCACACGTGACCAAATAGCCCACCGGGCGGGTGGGCGGCAGGCGACAATCTCTATGGACGGCCGCAGAGGTGGGGGAATCGCATGGACTCGCGCGAGAACGGTGAGAGCCGGTGGAAGTGGCATGAGGAGTCATCTCGGCGCGTACTTGGCACACTCCTTCGGGCCTTCGGGCTGATCGGCGTGGCCTACGGCCTGGTGAGCTACGTGCTGGACCGCTGGATTGCCAACCTCGACCCGGCACTCTTCGCTGCGTCCGTCGTGATGCTGCTCGTGAGCATTCCCGTGTTGTGGCGAGTGAAGCCTGCCGCCTGGCCGTAGCCGAGTCTGAGGCCTCCACCTAGGCAAGCCGGGAGCTCGAGTGACATATTCCCGCACGCTGGCGGACGTGCAGGTCGTGACGCCAGAGCCCTTCGCGCGACGGCTACGATTGGAGACATGGGCCAACCGAAGCGTGACCCCGAAGATGCACCTGGCATCTCTGCCTTGCGGAACATCGCCGCCGACTTCGATCTATCCGAGGACGGACTCGACGACGCGCGACGGCTGAATGCGGCCGTTCTTGCTGCGACGGGTGGTGTCGACGCGTCTTCGCTCCTGCCCAGCCAGGTCAGCCTGCCATTCGACGTCCCGCCGTCTCTGCGGTTTGCGATCCCGGACGCCGTGCCGGACGCACGACAGAGGAAGACCACTGGTCGCCGCCTCGTCAAGGACCTTCGCGACCCCAACCCGAACGTGCGCCGCGCCGCAGCCTTCGATCTCGGTGGATGGTCCGCCGCCGATGACGTCGATCGCGAGCTGGTCGATGCTCTGGAGCGGGAGACGGACTTGTACGTCCGGTCAGTGATGATGCTCTCGGTCGCGTTGCGGAAGTCGCCCCCCGGCGTCGATCTCGTCGCCGCGGCAACACCCGTCGTCGAAGCCGCGCGACAGCCTGACGCGGGTAGCCTCCAATCCTTGGCTGGTTCGATCGCTGTCCTGGCGGCAACGATCGAGGTGACCCGATCGAACTCGGGCGAGTGCCACGACCTCGCGGTTCTCGCCGGGGCCCTCGCGAAGGTGGAAGCTGAACGGACCCGCGCTCAGGCCCTTTTCGCGATCATTTCCGAGAACTGCTGACGATCCGCCTTCGGGTGACATTGGCGAACGCTGGCGGACCCTGCCGCTCTGTACCCTCACCCATAGCCACCGGTTGAGACCGACGGCCCACATCGGAGGTCCCATGAGGGTTGTGATCGAGGTGGGACTCACCCCGGATCGCCTGACGACGCGTGTGGTCGGTCGGGCGATCGAGTACACGGGACCGAACCGGGTCGCGCTCGAACGGCGCGGAGGGACGAACGTCATCGCTGCGATCGGCGATGACGCCGATCGTGTCCCTGGCGCCAAGGTCGTGCCGATCGTCGCTGATGAGTCGTTCGATCCGACCATCGCGGCGGGTGTCGTCGGCTACCTGGGGCTACTCATGTGGGACCGGGTCCACCCGGGTTGGCGCGGTCCGCTCGGCTTGCTCGATCGTGTCGATGTCTGGATCGCGATCCCAGGCTTCGAGCAACTGGATGCGGCGCCTCGCGCCGCGTTTCTCAAGGCGCTACCCCATCGCCCAAGCCTCAGCCTGACTTGGCGGGTCGACGACGAGCAGGCCAGCACCTGACGCTCTGGCCAGGTACGCCCTCAGGTGACATTCCCGCACGCTTGCGGACGGCGCAGGAACTACCCTCCCACCGGTGAGGAGTGAAGCAACGGTGCACGAGGTCCGGTTGTGCTCCTGAGGGTCCTTGCTGCGGTCGCCCCGGAACAGGTCGTCATCAGACGCCGGGAGCGGACACGACTCTGCAGTGCGTCACTCATCGCGGCGATCTTGGCCGGTTGCGGATCGGGTTCGCCCCTTCCGAGTGCTGCAGTCGCGGTTGGTGACCGTCCGTCTTGCCCTGGGTCCATCCCTCGCGTGTTCTCGAACCTCACCGGCGAGCCTGCGGATCTTCTAGAAGGTGTCCCGACGGACCTGCAGGATCACGTTGGATTTCGGGCGCTGGTCTATGACGGCAGGCAGGTGGTCGTGGTGGTGGCGCCGGGCACGCTCGATGAGTGGATCCCACGTGCCGCACAGCGAGGATTGGGGCTCGGAACCAGTTGTGTTGACGATCGCCTACTGGACGTCGTGCACAGGGCGTTCGCGACGCTCAGCGTCGAAGGTGACGACATCATCAGCGTGGGCTACAGCGCGCTCGACGACGCGATATTCGTCTCGGGCGTTGACGAAGCACAACTGCGGCAGGCAGTTCTGATGGTGGAACCAGGGTTTGCAGCCACGATTGACGCGGCATTCGCGGCCACGCTTCGCCTCAGATAGGCCACCTCTCGCATCGGTTCAAGTAACAGTCCCGCACGCTGGCGGACGCGGAGTGAAGTGCAGTGCGAGCCCTGGTTGCGGCCAACCGCTAGCGTGTGGGTGTGACGCATTCGCTCGATCGGCTCACCGTTGCTGAGTTGGTCGCCGAGTACGAGGCATCGTCCCGCCTCGCCGGCGAACTTGCTGAGTACACCCTCCGGGAATGGCGAGCGGGCAAGCTCCGTCACCGAAGCCCGCCAGGCGCCGGGTGACGTTCGCGCACGCTGGCGGATGGCCCAGCGGCGGGCAACAGAGTCGAGCGCGTGGGTGGCTCGTACACTCGAAGCGGTTGACCAGCTGATCATCGGACGTAGGGGAGGCGACTCGCCGTGGCGGAGCCGGACGCAGACGTGCCGACAACGAGCCCTTCGAAACGCGCGAAGCGAGATGACGTCCTTTTCTCGATCATCCGCGCCCAACCCGCAGTGGCAATCGCGTTCGCCTCGGCCGCTCTCGTCATTGCTCGGACCCTTACCGTGGCGTCGTTCCAGCTCGACGTGGCCGTTTCAATCGCTACGGGCGATGGGGTGGCCGGACTCGCGATCGGGACAGCGCTCGCGATGGCACCGTATTACGCGCCCCTTGTCGCGTTCGTGTTGCAGATGGTGGCCCGCCACCAACACGATGAGGGACGAGGTGTCTTGGGGCTCGCATCACTCGCTATCGCAGTCTGGATCTTCGCGATCTTGACGACGCCGTTCGTCCTTGTCGTCGTTCTCGGCGTGGTGGCGTTGGCTTCCGAGCTTGCGATCGTCCGCGTGCGCCGGGCCGGCAAGGGTCCAACGCCCGAGACTCAGGAGAACAGCCAGATTCTCCTCGTAGTCTTCCTCTTCTTTGTGGCCACGTCGCTGACGCTGACAAGCACGGCATGGCTGCCGCTGGAGCGCCTGGCGATCGCCGGACAGCCTGACGTCGTCGCGTACGTCCTAGACCAGGACGGGGAGTGGACGAAGCTGCTCCGAGACGACGATCGCCAGATCATGTTCATCAAGCAGGAAGCGATCCAGTCACGAACACAGTGCGTCCAGCCGATGGCTCGTATCCCGACACTCATGGAACTCGTCGGCCTGACCTCTGGGGCAGAACTTTGTTCGCCCGATCCATTCGCTGCGACCAATGGTTCGGACTCGCGAATTTAGGCCCACCCCGTCCCGTGGCCAACACAATGAAGCGATCGTGTGGACCATCACGACGGTCGATGCGCGGCATCAGAGCAAGAATTCGTCCCCTTGATATGCTGCGCGAGCCGCCGGCCGATGGAGCTGTCTCGGCACGTAGTCCTCGACCGCCGGTCCCGGTCGTGGCGCGACGCTGAGGGGGACCGCTGAGGTACGTGGGGGGAATGGTCACGTCTCGCCATGCGCTGGCGCTCCGGTCCGTCGTCGCGGCCGTTGCGGTCGTCCTGCTCGTCCCTGCGGCGCCGGTCCACGCGGCGCTTCCCGCCCCCGTCCTCCTGACGCCGGAGGACTTCTCGACGGCGACCGATCCCATCGTCAGCTTCACGTGGGAGCGCGTGCCGAACGCCGCCAGGTATCACATCAAGGTCTGGCACGGCGATGGCAGCCTGCTCGTCCCGGTCGACGCGGTCACCGTCAACGACGAGTACGTGGCCGCGGTGAACTTCGCCGGCGACGACGCGAGCTGGAGCGTCGCGGCGATCGACTTCGACGGTAACGAGGGCCTGCCGGCCGAGAACACATTCACCACTGTCGCCCAAGCGGCGACGCTCGTCGCCCCCGCCGACGGCGCGACGTTCGCGTACCCGTCCACAGCTCCGATCCTCGACTGGGAGAGTGTCCCCGGCAAGCCGTCCGAACCGCGGACCGATCAGGAGGTCGGCGCGGGGCAGCCACCCACGGGCCTCGTGCCGAGCTCTTGGCTCCCTGGTCAGTGGCGGTGGATGGTCCCTGGCACCGCCGACTCCGCGCACGGGGTGCCGGCTCCGCCCTCGTCCGAGACCCGGACGTTCACGATCACCTGGCCGGGCTCGGCCCCCGCCCTTTCGTCGCCCGCCAATGGGGCATCGATCGTGGCGCCTGATGCCACGCCCCTCTCCTGGCAGGCGGTGCCCGGCGCAGCGCGCTATCGGTGGGAGGTGCTCGCGCCCGACGGCACAACGGTCGTGCGTTCGGGCGGCGCTCGCGCGACGTGGGTGGACGACACGAACGTGCTCGATCCGGGCACGTACACGTGGCACGTCCGGGCCGAGATGCCGTTCGGCGATGCGCTCCATCCGCTGCTCGGGCCATGGTCCTCGAGCCGCACCTTCGTCGTCGCGGACCCTGCCGCGCCGACGCCGTCCTCGCCCGCAGATGGGGCGTCGCTCAGCGCCTGGCCGGTCCTGCGCTGGAGTGCCGTGCCCGGCGCGGATCACTACTCGATCCAGCTCGCCCTCACCGAGAACCCCGACGGCCAGGTTGGGACGACCGGTCCGGCACCGGCCTACGCCTTCGACGGGACGCTGGGTTCGGGCGTGTTCGGTGGGACATCGGCCGGCGGCACGCGCTACTGGCGCGTCCAGGCGCACACGGGGTCGCAGCCGCTCGGCGACTGGTCAGCGTGGCGGAGCTTCACCGTGGACGCCGCCGGCGGCTCCCTCGGCGCGGAAACGCCCGCGACGATGCAGGGTCCGGCGGACTGCGCTTCGGCTGCGTGTGCGTCGCTCGACGGAATCCCGCTGCTCACCTGGTCGCCGGTGGCGAATGCGAGCTCCTACCGCGTGTTCGTGCGCTGGGACGGGGGCTCGGGCAGTCCGGACTCGTGGTTCGACGTCGCGAGCACGGGCATGCCGCTCAAGCAGCTGTTCGTCCCGTCGGCGGGTGCACATCTCGCCTGGGCGGTGCTGGCGTGTCCGTCGGGCGGCTGCTCCGAGACGATGCCGACCACGAGGCGTCATTTCGCGGTCGAGATCCCGGTTCCGGCGCTGACCGGCCCCGCGAACGGGACCACGCAGGCCGCGCCATCGATCCACGTCACGTGGTCGCCGGTCACCGTCGCCGCGCAGCCGTCGGCGCTGCCGTTCACGCCGCGCTACTCCGTGCAGGCAACGATCACGCCGGACGGTTCGCCGCCGGTGGTGTCGTTCGCGCCGTTCGCGGGGACGGCCGCGACCCAGGACGCGATCCGCGACGGCCAGACGCTCACCTGGAAGGTCCGCGCGCAGACGCCCGTCATCGTCTCCGACTCGTGGGCCAGCGCGTGGTCGGGCGAGCGGACGGTGACTCGCGACGAACCGGCGATGCAGCTACTCACGCCGACGGCGGGGGCCGGGGTGGGCTCGAGCCCGACCCTCTCGTGGACGGCCCTGCCGTACACCGTGCCGGGCTACGACGTGCAGCTCATCCGCGAGAACGTGTTCGCCGTCTGGGGCTGGGTGGCGGACTGGAAGACGGGAACCGGCGCCGCCTCGCTCCGGTTGCCGACGCTCGCGCCCGGCAACTATCTGTGGCGCGTTCGCAAGGCGTTCGACGTCAACCACCAGGAGGAGCTCGAGGGCGCCTGGACCCAGGGCACGTTCACGGTCTCGGGCAACCCGGAGATCACGCCGACGTCGCCGGTCGCCGGTTCGACGGTGCGGGCCGACGACGCGACGCTTCGCTGGGAGCCGTTCCACGGCGCGACGAGCTACTCCGTGATGATCGGCACGACGCCCGACGTCACATGGGACAACGCGATCTACCGCGGCTATTCCGACGACGCCTCGCTCCCCGTGACCGAGCTCCTGCCGACGACCGACTTGTACTGGCGGGTGTGCGTCGTCGTCGAGTGCAGCGGGGCCGCCGCGTTCAACGCGGGCACGTCGGACGCGACGCTGTTCCACATCACCGCCGCGCCGGGTGCGGACCTGACGTCGCCGGTCAGCACGGCGGGCGCGATGACGCCCAAGGTCGACTCGGCGCTGTCGTCCACCGGCGGAATCCCGACGCGATTCACCTGGACGGCATCGGACGTGGGCACGGGCATCGCATCGCAGCAGCTGCAGGTCATGCGCGACAGCGGCTCGTGGCAGTCGGTGTCCGTCACGGCATCGCAGCGGAGCGCAAGCCTCTCGCTCAAGCCGTCATCGACATACACGGTCCGCGTCCGGGCCACGGACAGGGCGGGCCACGTGGGCACCTGGTCGTCGAAGACGATCAAGACCTCGGTGTACCAGGAGACGTCGACGCGCTGGACGTGGTCGAGTGGCTGGCGGCGCGTCTCATCCTCGTCGGCCTCGGGCGGCTACACGCGCTACACGACGAAGGCCGGGGCGAAGGCGCGGGCGACCGTGAGCGCCCGATCGATCGCGATCGTCTCGCCGAAGTCGTCCGGACGCGGGGCCGCACGGATCTACGTCGACGGGGTCAAGGTCGCGACGGTCAAGCTCTACTCGTCGCCGACCGGCGCGCGCCGCGTCCTGTTCCAGCAGACCTGGGCCTCCACGACGACGCACACGGTGACGGTGGAAGTGGTCGGCACGTCGGGCCATCCTCGCGTGGACATCGACGCGCTGATCGTCCTGCGCTAGTCGAGTGACTCGGTCTAGGTCCGAATACCGAGGAACAGGCACTGACCTACGCCGCGGTGGTCGCGACGTCCATGCCGGGGGGTCAACTGGCATGGCCGCGCGTCCTTGCGACGTGTTCGCTCCGCAATGTCTTTGGACGCGGGGACACGCGAGCAGCTCGAACACCTGGGTGCGCCCTAGCGACAAGTTCGGCGTTCAGTTTCCAAGGAAGCCGTCAAGTGACATTCGCGCACGCTGGCGGACGCCACGCATTCACGCCCGGGCGGCGGTGTTCCGGCTTTCACCGCGATCGGGGCGCCTGCGACGATGCCTGCGTCGCTTGGCAGTTCTCCGGCACAGTCGGCCGCCGTGCAACGAGCGCAACGATGAGCGAGGGGGTCAGCAGATGGCATCAGTCCGCGGGGTCATGAGCGATCTGAGGCAGCAGTCAATGGCGATGGACCGCCAGCGCGCTGGTGTGATCACGATCGTCGCCGTGCTCACCATCGGCGTGGCGGTCATGGCGTTCCTCGCAAACCCGAGCCGGATGTCCGTCTCCGCACAGGCGGACCTCTGACGAGCCTCGGTTCCGCGTGACGGCCTGCGCACGGGGTTGGGCTAAGCTGCCCTCGCCCGGTCAGACGCGCGCCGAGCGGCCCGGTCTTGGGCCTTCGCTCGGGAGATTCGGCGGCTCGACAGCGGCGCCGGCCCATGACCGCGGTCGAGAACGGCCCGCGCGGCAGAGCGAATCGCATCCATATGATTGTGGACCGTGCCTCGGGCTAGCCCAAGCGTGCGTCCAATGTCCGAGCCCTCCTCGCCCACTTCGAGCAGCGCATAGACCCGCCGCTGCGCCGGTGAGAGGAGGTCGTTGATTGCGGTGGTGAGCTCTTCGTATTCGGGGCCCCCGACGACGGCGTGCGCAGCGTGCGGGTCCTCAATGCTCTCGATGACTACGCCGTCATTGTCGTCTTCGCTCACCTCCGCGATCCGGACCATCGGCAGCCGCTTCTCGGCAGCTCTCGCTCGCCGCACGGCGCTGTACACGGTGCCGGCGGCGTGCTGGACGATGTAGGACTTCCGCTGGGCGAGGTAGTCGTAGATCGGCGCTCCCGTCGCGTCAGTGTGGCGGTACGCAGTGGCGGCCTCGACGATGCGCAGTTCGATTGCCGCTCGCAGGTCCTCCTGGACCTGCGGCCGGCCGTCGATCCGGTACGCGCGGCGCACGATCTCGGAGCGGAGTTCGATCAACCGCTCGGCGGTGACCTCGCACTCGGGATGAGCGATCAGGAATGCGACGTGATCCTCGATGTCCGGTTCGATCCAGCGCGGGAGCGCCTCCGCGTCGGATCGGAGCGCGAGGGTCGTCTCCTCGTTCGAGATGAGGCGGAGTGGCTTGGACGCGTCCCCAACCACGAACGTCTCGTCCTCGGGCAGCGCCTCGAAGGTTGCGTAGTCGGCGGACAGGGTCGTGGCCTCGCGCAGTCCGATTGCAGCGAGGTTGCGGCCAGATCGCTCGGCCCGCAGATCGTAGACGTTCGTTGTTCGGGTCCTCGTTGCGGCCGGACCGCCTTTGTGGCTGATCCTCCGCTCTCTCAGCCTCTCAGGGATATGCCTGGCACACAAGCGGTGCGGACCGACGAGTTTGGAGAGGCGATTCCGCAGTGGCGGTGTGCACCCGCCCGACGCTCCGACGTGCGTGGCGCTGCCTTGCGGCTGCCACGCACTGCCACCTTCTGGACCGCTCGGAACATCGGCCCTATGAATGAACTGCTCGCACGCAACGCAACCACCCGCCCCTTCCGAGCGCCGATGACGCTCGTCGCGGGCAATCGGTCCGGCCCTCGTAGCAGCGCGACAGCCCCCGCCATCCGCCGAGCGGCGAGGCCCCGGTAGCTGAAATCGGCGATGACCGCTTGGACGCGGGCAGCATCGGGAGTCGGTCCCCGTGAGCTGACCCCACGGTGTGTCCTCGCAAAAGTGACCGAGTGTCGACCAGCGGCGTGCGCGGGGCTTGCGTCCGGCCTGTGCATCTGCAACGTTGGAAGTCGGGAACGAATTGGAACACTCAGCAGGGTAGGGACATGGGGAACTCAAACAGCGACCAAATCGGGGGTCGCGCCATCGCGTGGATCTTCGTCCGCCGCGACCTCGAGGCGCACGGGCTCGTGTTGGGCCCGCCTGACGGCGGCGACGAGCGACACCTCGTGTGGACCGGCTACAGCGCGCGTTGTCGGAACGGCGTGACCATGCCGACGTCCGGCCTGTTCGAGATCTCGGCCGCATCGAAGCGCCCCTACCATCGTGCGGGGAGGACGGCCCCCAACTTCATGCTCCTGATCGTGGACCCGATCGCGGATTCGGTTTCCGTGCGCCTCATCGACCTTGCCGAGGCGATCGATGGCTTCCCGAGCCGCGCGCGCTTCGGCTTCGAGGAGGACGAGCTCGCCGCCTGACCGTCCAGGTGCCATCAGCGACAGACAGCCGCCGCCGATCAGGTGGCGGCGGCGCCCCGGCCTCGTGATCAGATGGGCGTCGAGGGTGCAAAACAGATGAATGCCTGGCCCTTGACGGCATCGTAGGTTGCCAATATCGTGCTATTTGTGGATAGCACGTTATCGACCCGACGCAACTACGTCATTGGGGTGGCAGGCCTTCTCCTGAACGCCAGCTGGTTGATCCTGGCGAGCTGGATCCTCCTGATGGCCGCTGGAGCTGCAGGTATCGGTGTCTCAGTCGCCCAAACCCTCCTGCCACCCTTGCTCGTCATAGCGGCCGTAGGCAGCTTGCTCGCGCTCATCGCCGTCATGTGGCGTCCCGCCGCGGTTGTCTTGATCGGCGCCGGGGTGGTCGTGGTCTTCTTCATCGCCTTGTCCATGAGCGATTGGCACCCGGACTATCGGCCAACGTTGACGGCCATCGCGGGCCTCTCCCTGTTCGGAATTGGATGGGGCTCGCTGGCGCTCGGATCGCAACAATCTCGTTGATCCGCGCTCGCTTCTCGATTGGCGCGGTTCTCGTCACGTGACATTCCCGCACGCTGGCGGACGGAGCAGCCAGCTCCTGCGCCAACTCGATACGATGGGCCGATGAGCGGCAAGGGTTCGAAGTCGAAGCAGGATCAAGAGCGAGAACGGCGCCAGGGGCGGGGCCGATGCGCGGTGTGCGGAGTGCCCGCGTCGTATCCGTCCTGGGTGGACACGGGCGCCGGTTCAGGTCCAGGACCCATGTACCTGTGCCGAGACCACCAGGGCGAGCTCGGGCTGCGGCAAACCGAGCCGCGCCCCGAGTAGGTGCCTCAGGCGCCACAGCGCTCAAGTGACATTCCCGCACGCTGGCGGACGGGAGGGAAGATGCGCACGACGCCGCTCCGTCGTCGTCCATCGGCCATCCAGGTGCGGAGCATGATGTGCAATCCGATCCGACACAGGTGCCAAGCGGCCTTGGCGGCGTCCTATCGAACGCGAAGATCCAGTGTCACTGAGAGGGGGACGGTCTCATGATGGTTGTCGCGGCCGCCGCGGTCGTTCTCCTGGTCGTCGGGGCGTGCGCTTCACCCGCGCCGACGGCTCCGGCGTCCTCGACTACGGGCGAGCCGACCCTGCCAGCCAGCACTGCGCCGTCGCCTGGCCCCACGGACCTCGTCGTGAGCTACCCCGGGGCAATGGTCCATTTCGATGGCTGGACGGCGGCGTGCTCCGCCGTGCAGACCGATGACTGCGAAGGCGTCGCCAGGCTGTTCGCGAACAACCTCGCACGGAGCTGGAAGGGCGTGTTCGACGCGAGCGGTGGCAGGATCGTCGTCGAGGCCCGCGCGTCCTGCCCCGGGTCCCTGCCGGACTGGGCCGACAACTCGTCGTGCTGGCAGGCGACCGCCCCCGCAACGACGGGCGATGTGTGCATGGTGATCGCCCGTCATCCAAAGGCGGAGGGTGCGGTCTCGACCTTCGGACAGGTCGGCGGCGACAACATGACCGGCCTCGCCCTGCGCGCGCCCTCTGGCCGGCCCGTCTGCGACTGATAGCCGAACAGCCGGTTGGATCAGGCCGGCCGACTTCGCTGGCTTCCTTTCGGCTCCCCAAGGCGCGCCGACGTGTCAAGTGACATTCCCGCACGCTGGCGGACCTGACCGAATTGTGCCGGCGGCGGGCATTACGATCTCGTTCGATGAGACGATCGCTGCGATTGATTCTTGGAGGCGTATGCGGCACCGGATCGTGATCGCGATCGCCCTGGTCGTGTCACTCACGGCTGCGTGCGACGTGGGCACACCGTCCACAACGTCTGCGGTCCCCACGGACAGCGCCCTCCCAATGCCGACGCCAGTAGGCTCAGCCTCGAGTGATGCGCGTTCGCCGGCTCCTAGCGGCATCCTGCTCACAAGTCAGAGGGCGCTGGAGTACTGCGTCGGCGTGGCCGACGACTTCGGAGAAGACCTCCCCGACCCGCTCGTCGTTGTCGGTGCCATCGACAGCGATGTGGCCGGTTTGGACCGCGCGACGGTGAGCGCTGTTACCTTCGATCCGAGGAACGGCGACGATTCCTCCCACTGGCCGGGACTCGCCCCCGGTACACCGGCGACGCTGTGCTACTTGGATGGCCGGTTCGACGAAGCCAGCCAAGCATTCGGTGTGCCGGTGGATCGGATCGTCGTCGGATACGTGGAGGACGTCGTCAACGGGTCGACGAGCGCGGCTGTGATCGACTTCGGAGCCCGACAAAAGATCCCAGTTGTGGCTCCATAGTGCGATCGATTGCTGGTGCAATCTAGAGCCCGAAGCTTTGTCGCGACGTTCGTCCGCCGGGCCACGTGACATTCCCGCACGCTGGCGGACGTGAGTGCTATGGGTTCCGTTGTCGATCCAAGGATCCAGCGGGTTGGCTCGACCTGACCGACACTTCGTACAGGACTTCTTCGTCAAGAGCGGCATGAAGGCACGGCAAGCTCTACTGATCTGCCCGCATGTCGCGTTGGCCGTCGTCCTCGTGGCAATGGCTGCGCCACAGATCCCGAAGATCCCCGAGCAGTTCGGGTCCGGCTACGTGCCCGACTACTACCCGCTCTTCCTCGCGCTCGTCGTCGGCCCGTTCGTCGTGGCCGGTGCGCTCGTCGCACTGTTGGGACTGTGGCTCCGTCGTTCCATCCGATGGCCATTGGTCGTCGGAGATCTTGCTGCCTGGGCGCTCGCGTGGTCGGTGTTCTCATCTACCTGTTCGATACGGACCTCGCGTACGTCCAGTTCGGCCTCGCCCCCGTCTGCTTCGCGTTCGCAGCCTCGGTGGCAGGCTTCGAGCGGTTCCGTGGGTAACAGATAGTCAGCGGGACGGCTGTGCTCCGGCCACCTTCGCGGCGCCGAGGACGGGCCGCTCAGGTGACATTCCCGCACGCTGGCGGATGATGGGGCGACGTTCGTACCGGGCTCCCTGGGCTCGCCTGCGGCAACCCTTGACCGGCTACATTGGCGCCGACGCCGCAAGAGGGCCGTCAGGGCGCGACCCCAATAGGCACCTGTGTGGGTGTGGTCAAGGAGGAGTCTTTTGCCCTCGCGGATGGCAGTGAGCCGAGTCGCGCTCGTCGCGGGGGCGCTCATGCTCGCGGGCTGCGGGACTGATCGCCCGTCCACCGACCTGCGCACGTCGCCCGACTCCTATTGGCCCGTGGGAACCTGCATCCTTGCGGACGGAGGCGAGGCTTGGACGAGCGTCCGCAGTGTCGCGTGTTCCACTGCGCATACCCATGTCGTGATCGCCCGCCTCCCGCTTGGCGCGCGTTGTCCGGCCGCAACCGACACGGAGTTCGAGGATGCCGCCAACAAGTTCTGCCTCCTCGAGGACGTCCAACTCCGGTCGGACGGCCCGTAACTGGCGCAGCGAGCCCTCGCACGTTGGCTCACGTGTCATTCGCGCACGCTGGCGGAGGACCCGCCAAGCTCACCGCCGGATGCAAGTCGTTGTTGCGAAGGACCCCATGAGATCTGCTGATGAGCGAGGGCAATTGAGCGGCGTCTTGAGGCGTTGATTGCCTCGCTGCAGGACCTGCCGCTAGACGAGATCGCCTCCGCGCGAGAGCTGATCGACGTTGACGAGTATGAGATTGCGCTTGAGAACCTGATCGTCCAGATCGTCGAGCTGCACATACAAGTCGATGGCGCCACGCAGGAGGCGTTTCGTGAGGTTGCGTGGAAGCTCAACTTGGATCCGAGCTACTTCAGGATCGTCGAGGCGATGATCCTCCGGCGCTCTGTCACGTGACATTCCCGCACGTTGGCGGACGGGGACGCGTGCTCACGGCGCCCGCCGCCCACCAACGCAGGTGGCTTGCGCGCGTCGGCTCGCTCGGCGAGCATCTGACTAGACGTGCGACCGACACGAGGGGTCATTTGTGAACGAGCCGGAATCGCCCCGACCGTGGGCGCGGATGACCCGTGAGGGCCTGAAGAGCGGGTTCGCCTATCCCGTGACGCCTGCTGAGGTCGCCGATGCCCTGAGCGCGGCGCGTCTGCAGCTCGAAGGGCTCTCCTTCTCGGCAAGCTATGCCACTGGACGCTCCGGCCCGAGGCCTCCGTCGGGCCTGCCCCCTGCTCCACGCGGAGTGGCAGGAACACCCCAGTTTCCCTGCGTCGCGGGGTCTCTCGGTCTATGCCGTGCCGGTCGCGCGCCGCCCGGACATTCATGCACTCCTGCTGCGAGAGGGTTTGTCCGCAGCCGCGCAGTGGCTCTTGGACGCTTCGCGCCGCGGCGAGGCATGGAGGCAGATGCGACACGAGCGCTGGATTACCGTCGGCGAACCCGGACTCTCCATCGAAGACCGTGAGGGAGCGGACTGGTCCACCGTTCGTCGGTCTTAGGTGAGAGTCGGCGTCCACCCATCGCACCCTGTCCTGCTGCCCTCAAGCCGAGCCGCCTCGCCCTGCCATCGCGCGATCAAGTCGACATTCCCGCACGCTGGCGTACGCGACTGCTACGGTGACGGGAATGAGCGACCCGTTGGACGACGACCGCGCGCGGCTGGCCCGTGGGGAGCCTGCCTGGGGGGACGTCTTGCCCGGCACGGACGCCGTCCGGTACTTCGTGCCCACGGATCCCGGCCTCGGTCCAACGCTGTGCAGGACGGTCGAGAAGCTCGAGGCGTTCTACGTCGAGAGCTACCGCGGACAGGGCCGATGGGAGTCCGACAGCGACCCATTCACGTGGCTCACGGGGTGGCCGGACAGTCCCCCGAACAGCAGGGAGCTGGCACCTGTCGAAGCCGCATTGCTGATGACAACCCTTGATGAGATGGACGCGGCTTGGTGGGAAGACCGACCCACCACGTGACATTCCCGCACGCTGGCGGACAAATGCGTCACTCCCCAGATTCGCTCGCTGGTTGAGGTCCAAGGAGACCTGAAAGCACCACGGCGTTCAGCGCTTGGAGGCGCGGATATCGATCTGTGATCATCTCCGCCACGGTGTCGTCGAGGTACTCCAGGAAGGACTCGGCGACGACTCCCTCGATCTGGTCTGCGCCTTCGCCTCCTTCGCTGAGTGCCTGCTCGAGCGAGTCCAGCACGGACCGCACCGTTGACACGTCGCCCGCCAGCGCAGCTCCCTCCACCCCGAGCGTCACGTCCGCCATGTACACGTGCGGCAGCACCTCACCGTTGTCGCGGATGTGCGCGTCCATCTGTGCGCGCAGGAACTCGCTCGAGGCCGCGAGGCGCTCGACCGCCTCGAGAACCGCGACGGGGAGCGACGGCCTGTATGGATCGTCGGGGAGGCGGGCCACGCGATGATCAACCACTCGTAGCGCCCTTGGTTGGATTGTTCGACCCAGAGAGCGTAGCCGTCGGTCGCCACGATGCGTCGAGTGACATTCCTGCACACTGGCGGACGGTGGCGCGCAATCGCCCGACGCACGACTATCGTGGGGGAGCGATCGCCCAACGTATGGAGGCATTCTTGACCGTGGCCGAGCCGGATCCGCAGGGACGGAAGGTCGTCGAGGCAACCATCCGCCAGGCATTTGCGGGAGTCCGTCTGGGCGACGGCGTCAGCCTCGTCGAGGCCGAGGCGATCGACGGCTACTACGAGCGCATCAGCCTGGCCGAAGCCCACCGGCTTCGTCAGTTCGAGATCACCGATGACTGGACGGCGCTGACACCCTCGGACCTCGACTCGGAGAACCTTGCCCATCTGGATCCCGAGGGCCTTCGCTACTACCTGCCCGCCTTCATGCTCCGACTACTCGACGAGTACCAGCCTGGGGAGATGTGGTGCATCGGCACCATCGCGGCGCTCGATCAGCGGAGCCCGCATCCGCTCGGCTTCATCGATCTCCTCACGAACCACCAGCGAGCGGCGATCGCGGCCTACGTCGAGGCCCTGCCGGAGCTCGTCGAGCTCTACCACGAAGACGCCGCGGTCATCGATCGGTCGCTGGCACAGGTGTGGCGCTCCTACCTCGATCAGGCGGCGACGTAGGGCGGGCAGTGGCGGCCGTGTGCGCATGGCACCGAGTGACATTCCCGCACGCTGGCGGATGCGGCGGTGAGAACGCGTCAGGCGCTCAGCACGAGATAGGGCAGAGAGAGCGCGCCGATCACGGACACCGGGAACTGGACAGCGACCACGCTTGGGCGCGACTACTCCCAGGCGGAAGACATGGCCATGAAGCTGGAGATCCTCGAGCGGCACGGGCACGAGCTCGCGAACCGCAGCGATCGCGAGGTCGCTGAGCGGCACGCGTGGGGCGGCGATGCCGGGTACCGATCGCAGTACGGCGTGGTCTACCGGAAGAAGTGGTGATCCGCGAAGGCAGGGCCACGGCGAGGCGGCGAGGTTGGAACGGCGTGCGGGGAACCGGTTTGCGGCGAGCTCACCGTTCCCGGTGTCTCGCGTCGAGAAAATGGGACCGTTGCGGGACAGCCCGCATTGACGCAGAGCGGCCCTTCGCAGATCGTGGGTGGCCATGGAGACTTCGACCAGTACCGGGTGGCAGTTGCCGCCATATGAAGCGCCCGTGCGCGAGACGGCCTTCGTGGCGCTCGCCGGGATGGGCGTCGTTCTCCTGTGGTTCTTCTCGATCGGCATGTTCGCGTTCGAGTTCGGCGACTGTTTCGACCCCACGCCGGGCGTATGCGAGCGGCTGTGGGCACTGCAGACGCTCCACGTTCGCGTGGCCTTCGCGCTCATCGCTCTGGACACGGTCCTTGCCGTGCTCGCCGTCCTGCGCGGGCGACGCGCCCTGCCGGCGGCACTCCTTGTGGCCGGCGTCGTGACCGTCGTCCTCGGGATCATGTCCCTGCAGCTGACGCGCGACGTCGAGAGCGTCCTGCCCCGTGGCTACTTCCTCGCGATCCCCGGCGGGATCCTGCTCGTTGTCGGCGCCGGCTGGCAGCTCCTGCGGTGGCGACCGCCACAGGACGCCGACAAGCCGTAGGGATGCGGCGGGCGCGTTGCACTCGCCGGCTCAACGTCAGTTCGCAGGGAGTCCGCTCCCGCTGTCCCGCCGACGACTACTTCTTCCTGATCGAGCCCGCTAGCTCATCACCCTGAGCTTCAAGGGATCGTCACCGAGGGTGACCTGCCCAAGTGCGGCGGCGCCCCACAGGGGATCGCTCAAGTGACATTCCCGCACGCTGGCGGACGACAGAGAGGCTGTCCCGGGTCGTGGTCAGGAGGGAGGGCAGGTCACTGGAGCAGCGTTGTCCCCGAACCATAGGACGCCGCCCGGTTCCCGTGACACGGTGCGATCGGCGGCGATCTTGACCGAGCCGCCCTCCGCCCTCGTGTCGAACGAGTAGATGACCTCCGTTTGACCACAGTCCGATGACATGAGCGTCAGCTCGCGGGGGAACAGGCCGTCTCGTCCGAGGACGACGCGGCTGCCGGCCGGCACGGCGAACAGCTCGGTCGAGCCGACGTTGTCGCGGATCCCGAGCGCCCTCACCACGAACGGCGACGCGGCCGTCCGATGGCAATCGGACCGACGGTCTGCCCCAGGCCGACGGCCGCGACGACGTCAGCGGCGTCCGGATCGAGCTTCACGACGACGCCATCCGGGCCAGCAAGCCTGCCTTCTTCGCCTCCTAGATCCGCTCGGGATCCGGGCGTCTCGTCATCGGGGCTTGCGCCGATCCCACCATGCAAACGCGACCAGGGCGACGAGGGCAGCGACGACGAGGAGGAGCCCCAGCGGATCGACATCCAGGCGGTACATCGTCATGCCGGACATGATGACGCCCCGGTCGCCGGCACGGCGAACTACCGGGCCGGCAACACGGCTGAGCGAGTCGGCACCGTGCCGGCATGTGGTTGGGCCCCCTGCACGTAGATCCGAAGCAGTTTCAGCGCTGCGCGAGCGGCGCACATTCAAGCGGAGGCTTGCCATCCATCCAACCGGGTACGCCCTCGGTCACCGTGATCCGTCCCTCCGGGTCTCGGTCGACAAAAAGGTCCAGTGGCGAGGCCCCGCTGAACTGGTCGTGGCGGGATCGGTCTAGCTCGACGTCCCGTCCGCGATCATCGATCGACAGGGTCCACCGGGAGCCGAGCCCGATGCAGGTTGCCTCAGGGACGGGGGTGACGACGCCCCACTGGCCGTGGTACCCGGCGCTTTCCAGCAACCACCGCACGGACTCTCCGATCCCGTCACCGCCCTGCCCGCCGTCGGTGTAGAGGCGGATCTGGACAGCATCCGGCGGCAGCGTCGGATCCGGGAAGTCGCTGAGCCTGGCACAACCCGACAGACTGACGACGCACACGACGACCGCACCGGCTCGCTCAAGTCGGCTCATCGCCGCCGGCGTCCCAGGGAGGCCCCGCAGGCGCCGGTGGATCAATCGGGCGGCACATCGAGCCAACCTTCACGCAGCGCCCGCGTCGCCAGCTCCGTCCGTGAGGCAATCGCAAATCGCTCGAAGAGCCTCGCGAGGTGCGTCTCGACGGTCTTCGCGCCGATGCCGAGGGCCGCGCCGATCTCGTCGTTCGACCGACCATCGACGACCAGCCTGACGACCTCGAGCTCGCGTCGCGAGAGCCGGGCTCGGTCCGACGCACGTGGCCGCACGCCGAATGCGAGCCCCTCCGCCGGCGGCTCGCCGGATCGCGTCCA
>CAVYGJ010000005.1:0-312154 GCA_963768035.1 uncultured Chloroflexia bacterium | reverse complement strand
GTCGTCGCGGCCGTCCCACGACCGGGTCCACGTGCCGGCCTCGGTCGCCTCGTCGGTGGCCAGGGTCCGCACGACCGTCCCGTCGGCGTCGATCACCGTCCAGGACACGCTGGCGGGCGAGGCGAGCGTCATCGAGAAGGTCGTGGTCCGGGCGAGCGTGTCGCCGTCCTGCGGAAAGAACACGGACCGCGAGGACGTGACGAAGCCGAGGGCGGCGTACACGTCCACCGTGCGCGTCTGCGGGTCGGACAGGTTGCCGGCGCGGTCGCGGGCGCGGACGCGGATCGTGTACCGGCCATCGGGGACGAAGCCGTCGGCCCCCTTGCCGTCCCAGGTGAGCGTCGCGGCCCCACCGCTCAGCGCGGCAGCGAACGAGTCGACGTCGTTGTCGGCGTCGTCGAGCACGGTCGCCACGAGCGATCCGGACTCGCTGGCGGTCCCGGCGACGGCGAAGGTCTCGCGGTAGCCGTCACCGTTGGGGGCGAAGCTCGGCGTCGAGTCCGCCTCGGCGTCGGCGAGGGCGAGGTCCGGCGCGGTGGTGTCGACCCGGACGCTTCCCTCCTCGACCGTCGGGCCGTTGCCCCAGCCGTCGGTCGCCTCGATCTGCCAGGTGTAGGTGCCGTCGTCGACGGAGCCGGCGTCGGGTGCCCAGGTCATCCCCGCGGTGTCGCCGCTGCCGCTCTCGTGGTCGAGGACGTGGCCGTCGCCGTCGAGGATGCGCAGCGTCCAGGAGCTCGGCTCCGACAGCTCGACGCCAAGGTGCCAGTCGTCCTGCCTGCCGTCCCCGTTGGGCGAGAACAGGCCGATCCCCTCGTCCGTGCCCCAGACCTTGGGGGCGACGCTGTCGCGAGGCGTGAGCGTCGAGCCGGTCATCCAGCCCTCGACGCCGCCATCGGTGTGGACCCGGAAGATCGGGGAGCCGTCGAGCGCCCGCCACCACTCCTGGCTCTCGATCCGGACCGTCGTGGACATCGGCAGCGTCGTCACCGGATCGATGCCCTGGGCCGCGCTCTCGACGGAGCCGTAGACCGGGGCGCCGTCCCACTTCGGCGTCGCGTTGCCGGGGACGACGAACGTGGCCGGGTCGCCGGACGTGTTGGCGTAGGCCGCGCCCGTGACCTGGGTCGTCGTGAGCGACATCCTGCCCACGATCGAGCGGTAGTAGCTGCTCGAGCTCTCGGGATCCAGCTGGTACGTGTAGCCGCTGTTGCGGCTGGAGCTGTACGTCTTGACCTTGTTGTGGAAGTCGGGCGCGTTGCGCCAGTACTCGTCGATCGTCTGGCGGGTCGTGAACAGCGCGTCGATGTAGTACGGGTTGTGGCTGTGGCCGTTCGCGATGACGGCGCGGGCGCCAGCCTTGATGAACGCCGCCGCGTAGTTGTCCACGCGCTTCTTCGCGGTCGTCAGGGACGGCGCGGCGTTGCCCGGCTCGGAGTTGCCCGAGGCGTAGCAGAGGTGGAACAGGAGGACGACGGCGTTCCTGGCCGGCGTCAGCGTCCGGATCGACGGCTCGCCGTAGTACTTGTTCTCGTAGTCGGAGAGCTTGCCGTCGCCGTTGACGTCGTAGTTGAGCCCGAAGCCGTCCTTCGTCGTGTAGTTCGGGTCGTACGTGTACGGGCTCGGCCAGCCGTTGCCGTGGCCCAGGTACACGACGATCGACGCGCCGTTGACCGCGGCCTTGACCTTCGACCACGTGGCGTGCGGGCTGAAGACCTTGACGACGTTCGAGGTGTACTTCGCGGCCGTCGCGGCGATCTCGTTGCCGTAGTCGCGGTACTTGGCCGTGGCGCCGTGGGTCGCGCCGACGATGACGGCCACCTTCGGGCCGCCCGCGGCCTGGGCGACCGGGGCGGCGACCGGCGCGAATGCACCGATGCCGGCGAGGAGCAGGGCGACGAACGGGAGGGCGAGCTTGCGCAAGCGGGAGGCTCCGGGTGACGCCGCACCGGCGCATGACGCGACCGGGCGGGGATGAATGCCCTCCCAGCCTCCATTGCCGAGCATGCGGGGCCAATCGCGGGATGGTCAGGACGCCGTTGGCCCTTTGGGACCGGCGCCGCTGCAGAGCCGTGGGGCGGGGTGCGGTCCCGTGTGGTGACGCGTGTGACGCGGCCGGTGCGTCCGGGCAACGTCCCGTGTTCGCGGACTGCCCGCTCAGGCCCTCGGCAGGCCGCGGATCAGGGCGGGCGCGGCGTCCGCGAAGGCGTCCCGCCAGTGGCGCATCGGCTCGCCCGACGGGAGCGGCGTGGGCTCGAGGACGGCCCACCGCGGCGGCGTCGACGCACGCTCCCAGGTGCTGCCGGGCACCTCGACGACGGGCGTGTCGATCCGGGTGACCCGCAGCACCTCGCGGGCCCAGTCCGCCCGGGTCGCGCGGCCGCCGTTGACGAGGTGGTGGACCGCGACCCGCTCGCCGGCGGGCGCAAGCTCGTCCGAGCCGAGCAGCTCGGCGATCGCCTCCGCGAGGTCCGGGGTGTAGGTCGGGCTGCCGGTCTCGTCGGCCACGGCCCGGAGCGGCTCCCCGGTGGCCTTCGCCCGGAGCGCCGCGGCCGCGATCTTCGCCGGGAAGTCGTTGCCGGGCGGGCCGTACAGCCACGAGGTCCGGACGATCGCGAGGCGCGCCCCGCCGGGTGCGTCCTCGTACGCGGCGCGGGCGAGCTCCTCGGCCCGCAGCTTCGACGCGCCATACGGGTTGGGCGGGTTGACCGTGTCGTCGGGGCGATAGCCGATGCCGTCGGTCCGCGTGCCGTCGAACACCTCGTTGGTGGACACGAGCACGAGCTCCACCCCGTGCTGCGCGCATGCCCGCGCGACGGCGCCCGCCGCATCGCCGTTGCGGCGGAGGGCGAGGTCCGGGTCCCGGGCGCAGCCGTCGACGTCCGTCCACGCGGCCGTGTGGACCACGACCTCGGGCCGGTCCCGGGCGATGAGCGCGGCGACGGCCGCCTCGGTGAGCGTGTCGAGGTCGAGCTCGGGGCGGGACCACGCGATCGGGCCCATCGGGCCGGTGAACGGCGCCTCCTCGAGGGCCTGGATCATCGCCCGGCCGAGCCTGCCGCCGGATCCGGTCACCGCGACGCGCATCCGTCGGCCTCAGCCCGCGTCGATCTCGGCCGCCGCCTGCCCGCTCGCGAGGCGGGTCTCGTACTGGCGCCGGTAGTAGTCGGCCCAGTCGCCGCCCTTCGAGGCCTCGACCCACGCCGCGTTGTCGCGATACCAGGCGACGGTCGCCGGCAGGCCCTCCTCGAACGGGACCCGTGGCGCCCAGCCGAGCGCGCGGACCTTCGAGGCGTCCATGGCGTAGCGGCGGTCGTGGCCGGGTCGGTCGGGGACGGTCCGAACGAGCGACCAGTCGCGCCCGGTCGCGTCCAGCAGCCGGCCGATCACGTCACGGTTCGGCAGCTCGGTCCCGCCGGGCAGGTTGTACGCCTCGCCCGGCTCGCCGTGACGGAGGACGAAGTCGATGCCCGCGGCGTGGTCGCTCACGTGGAGCCAGTCGCGGACCTGCATCCCGTCGCCGTACATCGGCAGCGGCTCGCCCGCCAGCGCGTTGGTGACGAACAGCGGGATGAGCTTCTCGGGGTGCTGGTGCGGGCCGTACGTGTTCGAGCCGCGCGTGATCACGGCGTCGACCCCGAACGTCACGACGTACGAGCGGACGAGCAGCTCGCTCGAGGCCTTCGCGGCGGCGTACGGCGAGCGCGGGGCGAGGGCGTCGGTCTCGACGCTCCGGCCCTCGGCGATGTCGCCGTAGACCTCGTCCGTGCTCACCTGGAGGAAGCGGACCGCGCGTCCGGCCGCCGCCTGCGCGCGCACCGCCTCGAGCAGCACGTGGACCCCGATGACGCCGGTGCGCAGGAACGCCTCCGGGTCGAGGATGCTGCGGTCGACGTGGGTCTCGGCCGCGACGTTGACCACCGCGTCCGCGTCGGCGACGAGGGGGCCGACCGTCGACGGGTCCGCGATGTCGCCCTGGACGAAGCGGAGACGGCGGGCCTGCTCGTCGTCGGCCTCGACCGCGGCGAGGTTCGCCCTGTTGCCCGCGTAGGTGAGCTTGTCGAGGACGGTGATCCGCGTCCCGTCGCGCCGGCCGAGGACCTGGCGCACGTACTCGCTGCCGATGAAGCCCGCGCCGCCGGTGACGAGCAGCCGGGCGCCGGCGCCGACGTGATCGGTCACGCGGGGTCCTTCGGGCGAGCGACCGGGGCGGGCAGCGTGCCCTCGATGTCCTCGCGCTCGGCGAGCTCGGCCGCTCGCAGGAGGCTGGGCACGGTCCCCGCGTCCGCCCACGAGCCCGTGTAGACCTCGGCGAACAGGCCGCTCGCGGGGATGTAGTGGTTGAGCACGTCGGTGATCTCGAACTCGCCGCGACCGGACGGGGCGAGGCCCTCGATGACGTCGAACGCGTCGGGGCGGAGGAAGTAGACGCCGATCGGGATGAGGTTGCTCTTGGGCTGCTCGGGCTTCTCCTCGAAGCCGATGACCGCGCCCTGCGCGTCGAGCTCCGCGACGCCGAACCGCTCCGGGTCCGGGACCTCGTAGAGGAGGGTCCCGGCGCCCCACGCGCCCTGCTCGAAGGCCTTGGCCGTCGCCGCGAGCGGGTCGCCGCGCAGGATGTTGTCGCCGAGCACGACGCAGAACGCCTCGTCCCCGATGAAGTCCCGCGCGAGGCCGATGGCGTGCGCGATGCCCAGCGCGCCGCGCTGGTAGCGGTACGTCAGGTCGAGCCCGAAGTGGCGCCCGTCGCCCAGCAGCTCGACGACGTCGCCGACGCTCTTGCCGCCGACGATCACCATCACCTCGCGGATCCCCATGCCCGCGAGCGTGTCGAGCGGGTAGTAGATCATCGGCCGGTCGTAGATCGGCAGCAGGTGCTTGTTGGTGACGATGGTGAGCGGGTACAGCCGGCTCGCCGTGCCGCCCGCGAGGACGAGACCCTTCATCGCCCACAGGCTAGCAGGGGACCTGTCGGCCGGATGCCCACGTAAGGGCCAGTGAAGTCGTCGTCCAGATACTGCCGCGATGACCGCTCATGTCCGCCGCACCGACCTTGGACTCGCGGATGCGCGACGCCAGTCTTCGTCCGTCGGCGCCGAGCTGCGCGCCACGCGCATCGCGGTAGGCATCAGCCAGGCAACCGCGGCCCGCGCAGCCGGCATGTCGGCGGGCCAGTGGGGCCGGCTCGAGCGCAATGAGCTCGCGCGGCCGGACCTCGTCCAGCTGTGCTGTGCCGGGAGGGCCTCTGGGACTGCAGGGCTCATTCCGCTACTTCCCGGCAGGCGACGCGGTGCGAGACTCGGCGCAGCTCAACCTCGCGGCGCGATTCGAGGCGGTCCTGCGGCCGCCGCTTCGAATGCGTCGTGAAGTGCTCCTGCCCGGTCGCGACACGCTGCGAGCCTGGGACGGCATGGTCCACGGGGACGGGGCACCGTTCGTCGTGGAGTGTGAGTCTCACGCCGGTGACGCTCAGGCCCTCGAGCGCCGGTTGCGAATCAAGCTGCGGGACGACGAACGGGTGGGAGTGGTGATCCTCGTCCTTGCGCGGAGCGTCCACCATCGCAATCTGCTGCGGGAGCATCGGGAGGTCTTCCGGGATCTGCTTCCGCTCGATGGACCGGCGATCCTGCGCGCTGTTCGTGCGGGGCGGCGGCCGTCGGCGAGCGGGATCGTGATGCTCTAGGCGCGAGGCTCGCCTCAGCCCTCGGCTGGCGAGCGATTGGTGCGCTCCGTGCGTGAACGCCGTTCGCCCGGCGAGGCGTCTGTGCGCTGGAGGCGCCTCCACTGCGTCAGATCGTTCGCCACGCGAGCCGATCGGTGCCGGGCAGCGCACCGATCGTTCGTCCGGCGAAGGGCGTCAGCGGGCAGGCGCTGGGCGGCGCGAGGACGGGTGACCCGCCAGGATCAGGGCTTCGGCGTCGCCTTGTGGGTGGCGGGCGTGGGGGTGTAGCACTCGACCTCGCCCTCGGGGATCGTGCCCTTGGTGCCGCACGGGACGGGGACCTCGTCGCCGGGCGGCAGGCCGCCCTCGTAGTCGGTGATGACGAGGGCGAGCTCGAACGAGTCGAGGTCCGCGGCCGGCGCGAGGAACGCCGTCTGGACCACGTCGTTCGCATCGCGCTGGACGTCGACGACGGAGCCGATCACGAGACCCTTGGGGTACGGCGACCGGATGCCCGCGTTCACCTCGATGCCCGCGGTGAACACCTCCTCGTCGGTGTCGATCGGCACGGCGGAGTCGATGTTGCGCATGATCAGGACCCCGCCCGCCTGGCCGACGACCTCGCCGGACTTGCCCGACTCGGCGAGCTGCCCGACCACGGTCGACGAGCTGTCG
Source organism: uncultured Chloroflexia bacterium (assembly GCA_963768035.1). Lineage (GTDB taxonomy): Bacteria > Chloroflexota > Limnocylindria > Limnocylindrales > CSP1-4 > CAIXZV01. The sequence continues at coordinate 305,820 of CAVYGJ010000005.1, read as the reverse complement.
CTGATCAGCGTCACCTTCGAGAAGGTCGGCCCGGCATCCGTGACGCGACCGGCGAGCGCCCCGCCGCCGACGATCACGACGTCGCCCTCGGCGATCCCGTCGTCGGTCCCCTTGTCGAGGATCACGACCCGCCGCGTGTCGAGGGTCTCGCGCCCGATCACCCGGGTCGCCACGGTCTCGTGGTCGAGGCCGCCCTGGAGCTGCATCAGCGCGGTGAGCTGCTCGTTCTCCTTGCGGACGGCATCGAGCCGGGCGTTCTCGTTGCGGAGCTGCTCGTTCTCGTCGCGGAGGGTCGTGTTCTCGGTCCGCAGCGACTCGATCTCGCCGACCGCCCCCGCGACGCCGGCGACGGAGTCGGCCACCCCGGCGATCGCACCCTGGAACGGCCGCAGCGCGAACGACAGGCCGCTCTGGAGGTCCTGGACGTACGGGTTCGCGGAGAACGCCATGAGCAGCAGCGTGATCGCGATCAGGATCGTGAACGTGATCCCGCGGCGGCGGGCCCGCCGGTTGGCCAGCATCGAGCTCACGGTGCGACCCCGGGCCGGGTCCGGATCGACGCGACGGGCAGCACGGCGACGCCCGGGCTCAGCGCGGTGGGCGGCTGTACGTGTCGGCGACGAGGACGCGCGCCATCGCCGGGTTGGACAGCTCCTGGAGCACGACGCCGGTGCCACGCGCGACGCAGGTCAGCGGGTCGTCGGCGACGTGGACGGGCATCTGGGTGGCCTCGGCGACCCGCCGGTCGAGGCCCGCGAGGAGGGCGCCGCCACCGGCGAGCACGATCCCCTGGTCCATGATGTCCGCCACGAGCTCCGGCGGCGTCTCCTCGATCGTGTCCTTGATCGTGTCGACGATCTGGGCGACGGAGACCTCGATGGCCTCGCGGATCTGGTCCGCGCCGACCTCGACCGAGCGCGGCAGCCCGGTGAGCAGGTCGCGGCCCCGGAGGGTCACCCGCTGGCTGTCCCACTCGCCCGGGTACGCGGACCCGATCGCGATCTTGATGTCCTCGGCCGTCCGCTCGCCGAGGAACAGGTTGTACTCGCGCCGGGCGTACCCGACGATGTCCATGTCCATCTCGTCGCCGCCGATGCGGATCGACCGGCTCACGACGATGCCGCCGAGCGACAGGACCGCGACCTCGGTCGTGCCGCCGCCGATGTCCACGATCAGGGACCCGGACGGCTCCGACACCGGCAGCCCGGCACCGATCGCGGCGGCCATCGGCTCCTCGATGAGGCGGGCCCAGCGGGCCCCGGAGTTGAGGGCGGCGTCGCGGACGGCCCGCTTCTCGACCTCGGTCACGCCGGACGGGATCCCGAGCAGCATCCGCGGCCGCGGGATGAGGCCGACCCGGTCGTGCACCTTGTTCACGAAGTACTTGATCATCTGCTCGGTCACGTCGAAGTCGCTGATGACCCCGTCGCGCAGCGGGCGGACGGCGATGATCGACGCGGGCGTGCGCCCGACCATCCGCTTCGCCTCGGCCCCGATCGCCAGCACGCGCTTGGTCTTGGCGTCGATCGCCACGACCGATGGTTCGGAGATCACGATGCCCCGGTCGCGCACGTGGACCAGGGTGTTGGCCGTGCCGAGATCGATCCCGATGTCGCGGGAGAAGAGGCCGAGAAGTCGGTCGAGCATGCTGGTCGGACTGATCCTTGCTGCGTGACTCGGACGCCGGGCGAGGGCGACGCGGCGGCCGGGGTTCCGGCCGCGGGGAAGGGTCGAGGGGCGGGGGTCTGCACTCGATCGCAGAGGATGGCGGACGAGCCTGAGCAGTATACGCGGGGCCGACGGCCGCCCTGGTGGGACCGGGCGTCGGCGACTGGGCCGGTGCCGCGGCGCAACGGGGGCTGGTACTTCCTGGGCAGCCCGTCAGTACTTCCACGGAATGGCCGCTGCGGGTGGCTGGCGGGAGGATGTGGGCAGTCCGGTGACGACCCCCTGCAGGGACCACCGACCTCGGACCAACTTGGAGGGACTGCCGCCCAGGCGCCGTGGAGCTTGCCCGAGCCCCACACGCACGAGCGGCCGCCGGTCCGGCTCGACACGGCAACAGGCCCGAGGAGGAATCGGGCCCGCCCGGCGGGTCACCGGCGCAACGCGGACCTGTCCCCCGTCCGCGACATGGTCGGACAACAGGTGTGCCTCCTGATGGACGTCCTCTCGCTGGACTACTCACGCGCGGCGCCGTACGGCGCGCCGGACGATCGCACCCGCCCTGCGGTACGCGGTCGCCTCGCCCGTCTCCGCGATCGACTCCTCCGCCTGCTCGACGTGCAGGGCGGTGGCGCCGATGGACCCCCGGGTGACGAGGCGGCCGCGACCGGTCGCCTGAACCTGCTCTATGGCTACACGGCCGCGGAGATCCTCCTCGGCCTGGGACTCGTGGCATTCGTCACGGTCGCGGTGCCCATCGGCGCCGACATCGCGAGCGCCTCCCTGGCCGGCACGGCGTTGGCCGGCACGACCGGCGGCGTCCTGCTCTGGACGATGTTCGGGCTGATGGGATCGGTCCGCACGGCCTCCGCGCCCGGCGGCTCGGTCCACTTCACGTTCCACCTGCCGTTCGTGGGCGCGGCGATGATCCTCGGTGGCCCGACGGCCGGCGCATGGGTCGCCCTGCTCTCGACGATCGACCGTCGCGAGCTCCAGTCCCAGCCCTGGTACGGCACGCTCGCGAACCACGCCGCCATCGCGACGGCCGCGGTCACCGGCGGCCTCGCCTACGCCGTCGTCCAGGGCTGGCTCACGGCGGCGACCGGCGACGAGCGACTCGCCTCGTTCGCCGCGATCCTCGTCGCGGGCTTCGTCCTCGAGGGCGTCGCGAGCGGCCTCGCCCTCGTGACGGTCAAGCTGCGCGACGGGCTCTCGTGGGCAGGGGTCTTCGGGGTCGCGGTCGACAGCTTCCGGCGCGAGGTGCGTGCTCGAGGTCGCGCTCATCTGGGTGCTCGTCATCGCCTCTGCGGCGGTCGGCTGGTGGGCGCCGCTCGCCGTGGGCCTCGCGGTGATCTGGTACCTGGGACGCGGTCAGGTCGAGAGGCCCGGACCCGCTGACCGGGCTGATCCGCAAGCGGACGTTCGTCGCGAGCGCGGACCGCAAGGTCGGATGGATCCGCCGCGGCATCCTCCCCGGCGGGACGATGCTCTACATCGACCTCACCAACTTCCACCTCGTGAACAACAACCACGGCCACGAGATCGGGGATGCCGCCCTGCGGGTGGTGGCGGACCGGATGCGGCTCGTCTTCCCCCGCAGCGAGGACCTGCTGAGCCGGCTCATGGGCGACGAGTTCGGCGTGTTCCTCGCCGGGCTCGTCTCGCCCGAGGTCGCGATCCGCAAGGCGCAGGAGCTCCTCGACGCGATCGACCGCCCGGTGCCGACGCCGATCGGGTCGGTCGACGTCGGAGCGGCCGTCGGCATCGTCGTGATCCACGGCGACGGGCTCACGCCGCCGTCGGCGACGACGCTGATGCTCCGGGCCGAGCAGGCGATGTACCTCGCCAAGGAAGAGGGCAATGGGTCGAGCGCATGGCACGTCTGGTCGCCGGACGACCCGGTGCCCTTCATCAGCCGGACCGGCGACGCCCGCGAGGCGCACCCGGGGTCTTGACAGCCGGCTGATCCCTCCCGTCACCCGGCACGCCGGGCCGATCCGTATCCTGTGTCCGTGAGCGCTGCGGACGCCCGTACATCGGGGGACACGGACGAGGAACCGGCGCACGACGCCGCCCTCGTCGAGGCCGGCGGCGGCCCGCTCGCCCGGCTTGGCAGCCGCCTCCCGTACGGCCTTGCCGACGCGGTCTGGCTGTGGCTGCTGCTCCGGATCGGGCTGACGCTGATCGCCGCCTTCGTGATCCTGAGCGGCCAGGCGAAGGCTCCCTGCCCGGACGACGCGCACCTCGCCTGGCTGCCGGGGAGCGGTGCCGCGTTCCCGTTGCTCGGCGCCTGGCACCACTGGGACGCCTGCTGGTACACCACGATCGCGTCGAATGGCTACGGCACCGCGACGGGCACGGGCGCGACGACCTTCTTCCCGTTCCTGCCGCTGGTCGCCGGTGCGCTCGCCGTCGTGCGCGGCAACCTGCCGCTCGCGTTCGCGGTGGTCAACGCCATCGCGCTGATCCTCGCCCTGACCGGGCTCCAGCAGCTGGTCGCCCGGGACGTCGATCGGGAGACGGCCCGCCGGACGGCGCTCTACGTCGTCGTGTTCCCGGCGGCCTTCTTCCTGATCGCGCCGTTCACCGAGGCGATCTTCCTCGCCGGGGTGGTGTGGGCGTTCATCGGGGCTCGCACCCGGCGATGGGAGATCGCCATCGTCGCGGGCGTCATCGCCGGGCTGACCCGCCCGCTGGGCATCGTCCTGATGCTCCCGCTGGCCTGGGAGGCGGCGCGGATGGTCGCGGACCGCTGGCAGGCGGGCGGCCCGCGGTTCAAGCCGGGCGACGTCGTGGCCGCCATCGCCGTGATCGCCCCGGGCATCGCCTACGTGGCCTTCGTGGCGTGGACGGCGATCGACGTCGGCGAGTCCTACTTCGCCTCGAATGCCGGCTGGGGCGGGCACCACCTGGTCCTGCCCTGGGACCGCCTCGCCGAGGGCATCAGCTGGGGGCTCGACCACGGCTGGCCGGCCCAGCTCCTGAACGCGGCGAGCTGGGTGCTGTTCGTGATCCTCACGATCGCCGGGATCCGCCGCCTGCCGGTGAGCTACACGCTGTTCGTCATCCCCCAGCTGGTGCTTGCGCTCACCCAGGAGACCGTGTTCCCGCTGATGTCCACGAGCCGCTACCTGCTGGCGCTGTTCCCCTGCTTCGTCGTGCTCGCCATCGCGGGGCGCAGCCGCCGGTTCGACACGTCGTGGACCGTCCTCTCGACGCTCCTGCTCGCCTTCCTCACGATCCTGTTCGTCGAGGGCTGGATGGTCGGCTGAGGCGCGCCTAGCGCCAGACGGGCGCGCCGCCGTGCTCGCCCTCGAGCATCCGGCCCGCCGCGAACCGCGTGAACGCGAACGGCGCGATGTCGACGGAGCGTCGCCGCGCCGTCGAGGATCAGCTCCGCCAGGCCGAGGCCGACCGCGGGCGCCGTCTTGAAGCCCGTCCCGCTGTGGCCGCAGTCGAGGAAGAAGCCGTCCGGACCGGCCGGGCCGAGCATCGGCCGCTGGTCCGGCGTCGACAGGCCGTCCTGGCCCGAGTGCGACGCACGGAAGGTGCCCTCGATGAGGCCCGGCACGCGGCGCACGATCCGCTCGGCCGCGCGGTCCTGGAACGTGGGCGCCGCGGCCGCCGTGTCCCGGTCCGGCGAGCCGCCCATCTGGTTGTCGTCCTCGAGCCCGACGAGGACGAGCTCCGTCCCCTCGGGACGGAAGTACATCGAGTTCGCGATGTCGATGACGACGGGGATCGGCCGCGGCACGGACGCCGGGACGCCGAGGTAGCCCGTGTCGTGGCGCCAGACCGTGAGCGGGATCTCCAGGCCCGCGAGCGCGGCCACCTGGCCCGCCCACCCGCCGGCCGCGTTGACGACGACCGGCGCGTCGATCGCCCCCTTCGTGGTGTCCACGCCCTGGATCCGGCCGCCGGCAACCCGGATCGCCGTGACCTCCGCGCCGGTGAGGAGCGTCGCGCCCCGCTCGCGAGCCGCCCGGATGAACGAGCCCGCGGTCATCGACGGGTCCGCGTAGCCGGACCCGGGCTCCCACGCCGCGACCTCGTCGTCGGCGATCGCGAGCCCCGGCGCGAGGTCGCGCATCGCGGGCGCGTCGACCATCGTGCTGTCCACGCCCAGCGCCCGGTGGCTCGCGACGTTCGCGCGGACGCGCTCGGCGGCCTCGCCCGGCTCGATCCACAGGAAGCCGGTGCGCGTGAAGCCGCAGTCCCCGCCGACCCGGGCCTCCCAGTCGCGGAACCACTCGATCGCCACGGCGGCGAGGCGGGCCTCGGCCAGCAGGTCGTAGTAGACGCGGACGAGACCGGACGAGCGACCCGTGGCCCCGGCGGCGACGGTCGAGCGCTCCACGACCGCGACCCGCGTCCCACGCGACGCGAGGTGGAAGGCGAGGCTGGCCCCTTGCACGCCGCCGCCGATGACGACGACGTCCGCGGTCTCGCCCATGGTCTCCTCCCTGCTCGCTCGTTGGTCCGGGTCGCCAGTATCGGGCAGGGAGTCCGCCTGGCGAGGCGCTCACGTCGGGCGGGCCGGTCCGCGGTCGAACGCGACGCCCCGGTCCCGGAGGCTGACCCACGCGTCGTGGCCGATCACCACGTGGTCGAGGACGTCGACGTCCAGCAGGCGGCCGGCCGCGATCGCCTCCGCGGTGAGGTGGAGGTCGTCCGGGCTGGGCGTCGGGTCGCCGCTCGGGTGGTTGTGGACGAGCACGATCCCGGCCGCGTCGAGCCGCACCGCGTCACGGAACAGCTCCCCGACGCGGACGAGCGACGCCGACACGTTGCCGACGTAGACGGTCGTCACCCGCTGGACGACGTTCTTCGTGTTGAGCACGAGGACGCGCAGCTCCTCGCGCTCGAGCCGACCCATGTCCGCGCCGAGCGGCCCGAACACGTCGCGCGGCGACCGGATCGTCCAGCGACCCGTGGGCCACTCGGCGACGGATCGCCGACCCAGCTCGAACGCGGCCGCGAGCCGGGCCGCCTTCGCACCGCCGAGCCCGGGTGTCGCGGCAAGCTCCACGTCCGAGGCGCGCGAGAGCGCCCGCACCCCGTCGTGGCGGGCGACGAGGTCCTCGGCGACCTCCATCGCGCTCCTGCCGCCGCCGCCCGTCCCGAGGATCACCGAGATCAGCTCCGCCGCCGAGAGCCCGCCGGGCCCGCGCATGGCGAGCCGCTCGCGCGGGCGCTCGGCGGCGGGCAGGTCCCGGACCGATCGCGTCGCCCGGCGATGCGGAGGAGCCTCATCCACCGTCGCGTCCACGATCGTCATGATTCACCGCCTCCAGCTGCCGTCAGGCGTCCCCGGACCCGGACGACGGAAGCCCGCCGATTTCCCCCGCCGTCCGGACCCGGGAACGCCTCGAACACTAGGGACGAGGGCTTACCGGCCGATCACCCGGGGCTTCGCGGCCACTTGCGTGCGCACGCAACCCGCACCTACTGGGCGAGCGCCCCGGCGGCCGCGAACGCGAGCAGCACCTGGATCCCGTTGAACGCGGCATGGAGCCCGATGGCGGCGTACAGCGACCTGCGCGACAGGAACAGCCAGCCGAGCGCGACCCCCGCCGGGAGGAGCGCGACGAACGAGAACAGGGCCCGTTGCGCACCCGTGGCGAACGAGGCGTCGAACAGGGTCAGGACGTGGGCGATCGCGAAGAACACGGCGCCGCGCGCGATGGCCGGCCAGGCCGAGCCGAGCGACCGGGCCCACGCCGTCGTCGCGAAGCCGCGGAAGAACAGCTCCTCGCCGATCGGTGCGATCACCGCCGCCGAGACGAGGTTGAACAGCAGCCCGCCGAGGTCGCCCGACTGGGGCAGCGGCGCTCGGCGACCGCTCGAGGAACGCCCCCAGCAGGATGCTCAGCGCGATCGTCAGCACCAGCACGGGCAGCGCGAACACGGCGCCGGTCAGCAGGTCGCGCACGGCGGCCGCGTCAGGCCGTCGGACGCCCATCTCGGCCCAGGTCAGCGACCCGGGCCCGACCACGAGCAGCCGGATCGTCACGACGTAGGCGAACAGCGTGACGACCAGGGACAGGGCGGTCGCGGCCGGCGTCGTCGCGTCCATGCCCAGCGCGGACAGCGGCCCGAGCACGACAACGATCCCGAGCAACGTGATGGCGATCGCGACGGCGAACGCGAGCACGGGCGACGGCCCGCGGTACGGGAGCTCCGTGCGGTGGCTCCGCTCGACGGCCTGCGACCCCGCCGCGAAGATCAGCCCGAGGCCGAGGACCACGAGGCCCGCGAGGAACAGCCAGCGCGCGGCGCCGCTCCCCGAGGCCATGAAGGACACCAGGAGGACGGCCAGCCCCATGACGGAGCCGACCCAGCCGAGGAGGTAGAGGGCGGGGACGCGGCGGCCCTCGAGGCTGAAGGTCGAGGTCGGCGGACCGGCGTCGTCCGCGGGATCGGGCGCCGGACGCTCGGGCGTCGGCTCGGTCAAGGCTCCGGGTACGAGCCCGGCGCGCTCGAGGGGTTCTGCGACGCCTGGCTCGAGCGGCCACGCGCGCTCGGTGCCCGGCTCGCGGATCGCAGCGCCGCGGTCGTCGACCCGGGTGCGTCGAGGGCCTGCGGGATCTCGGTGGCGATCGGGTCATAGGACGCGAGGTCGGCGCGCTCGAAGTCCTTGCCGCACCAGGCGCACAGCGACCAGTCGAGGCCGACGAGGCGACCGCAGTTCGCGCACACGCGGTTGAGCCGCGTGCGGCAGGTCGGGCAGATGATCCACTCGTCGTTCACGCGCCGCGAGCAGGACGGGCACGTCTTGATCGTCTCGACCTCGGCGAGGAGGGCCTCCTCGGCGAGGTTCCGCTCGTAGACCTCGCCGATCTTCTCCTGCGGGCGCACGACGCGGTAGACGATCACGCCGGCCAGGAACAGGATCGGCGTGAACAGGATGATGAGCGCGGCGGCGAGGTACGGCAGGACCGGGTTCTCGCTGCGCAGCTGCATGTCGCGGAACGCCCAATACGCCGCGGCGAGCCACAGGATGACGATGTAGATCGCGATTGCCTGGATGGCGAGCTGCACGATCGGGTTCGAGAAGAACCCGCCGATCGTGTCCGTGATCGTGCCGAGAATCTGATCCATGCGCTGAAGTGGGGCCTCCGAGGGGGCAGGGCGCGCCCCGAGGCACGCGGCGGACGGCAGTGTAACAGGCACGCTGGGGCGGGCCGGATTGTCCCCAAGACGCGCGACATGTCGCGCGGGTGACGAATGGGGCGATCGTACGCCCCCGCGACGCCTAGCTGTCGCGGGCGGCGGGCCGCGGGAGCTCCAGCGTCCAGGTCGCGCTGCGGAACGCGGCGGCGACCCCGGCGAGCACGAGGGCCCCGAGCCAGACGGTGACCCAGATGAGGACGGCAGCGAGCGCCGCGAGCGGGTCGTCGCCGGAGCGCATGACCTCCCGCACCCGGCCCCAGCCGAGCGCCGCGGCGACGAGCCCGGGACCCGCGACCAGCAGGGTCGCGGCCACCCCCACGAGCGCGGTCGGCAGGATGCGCTGTGGCCGTCGGACGAGGTCGCCCCAGCCGAGCAGCCACGCGACGAGGACCGGCCGCCGCTCCATGACGAGTCGCCTGACGCCCACGGCGCCCGCGGCGTCGCTCACCAGCCAGGTGATGACGATCGCCGCCGCGAGGCCCGGCACGTCCCGGAGCACCCGGAGCGCGAGTGGCGTCACGAGGTCGTCCGGGAGGATCAGCTCGCGGTACGTCACGTCGTACAGCGGCCGCCACGACGAGCAGCAATCGCGATGACGACGGGGGCCATCGACAGCAGGCGGACGAGCGCGATGCGACCCATGCCCGGCGCCCCGACGAGGTCCACCGCCGGCGCCACGATCCCCTCCTCCGCCGCCGCGTCGAGCGCGATCTCGATCCCGTGTCGCTCCGCCCACGCCCCGATCAGCAGGCCGACGAGGAACAGGACGACGCCGCCCGCGAGCGCGCCGACGATCAGGGCGACGAGCGCACCCGATGGCGCCCCGAACACGAGCGAGCTCACGGGGCCACCGAGCGCGTTCTGGAGGCCCGTCGGCGTGGGCAGCACGAGGATCGGCCAGGTCACGAGGACGAGGCCGCCGCCCGCAAGGAAGCCCGCGAGGCCCACCGCCCACGACAGCGGCCGGACGAGCGTCACCACGACCGCGCCGCTGACCGTCGCCGCCCAGCGCAGGCGGACGGTCGGTGCGGCGTCATCCGCCTCCCGCCGGCCGGAGCCCACGGCGCCGGACGCCGACGTCATGGCTGCTGGCTGGCTCCCTCGGTGAGCGGCCCGAGGGCACGCAGCGCGGCCTCGACCTTGTCCATCTCCGCCCCGTACGTCGCGAAGTCGCCGTTCTTGAGCGCGGTCTGGGCGAGCTCGAAGTGCGCGTTCGCGTACTCCACGAGACCCGCGACGTCGGTCGGCAGCCCGTTGTCGGGCGGCGGGGTCGCGGTCGGCGTCGACGACGGACCGGGGGTTGGCGACGGGCCGCTCGACGGTGGCGGCGTCGGCGACGGGCCACCCGCGCCCTGTTCGTTGAGGAGCAGCGTCAGGGCCTCGCCCAGCGAGTCGCCCCACACGATCGTCGTGGGGCTGGCCACCACGATCTTCTGGAACTCGGGCAGCGCCGACGAGGTCGACTGGAGGTAGACGGGCTGGAGGTACAGCAGCGAGTCGCCCACGGGCACGACGATGAGGTTGCCGCGGACCACGGAGCTGCCGCTCTGGTTCCACAGCGAGATCTGGGCGCTGATCGACGGGTCCTGGTCGATCCGGGCCTCGATCTGGGCCGGCCCGAAGATCGTCGTGTCGGTGCGGAAGCCGTAGACGCGGACGTCGCCGTAGTTCGGGGCGTCGTTGCGCGCGGCCACCCACGCGATCATGTTCGGCCGGCTCGCGGCGATCATCGGCTGGAGCAGCAGGAACTCCGCCTTCGGCTCGCCCGGCATGCGCATCACGACGTAGTAGGCCTCGGACTCGAGGCTCTGCTGGTTCGTCTGCTTGGCCGGCACGGTCCAGCGGTCGGACTTGTTGAAGAACGTCAGCGGGTCCTTGACGTGGTACGTCCCGTAGACCCGCGTCTGGACGTTGAACTGCTCCTCGGGGACGCGCAGGTGCTGGAGCACGCCGTCGGCCATCTGGTCCATCGGCTGGAACAGCGACGGGAAGATGCCCTGCCACGCGCGGATGAGCGGGTCGCTCGGGTCGGACACGTAGAAGTGCATCGTCCCGTCGTACGCGTCCATCGTGATCTTCACGCTGTTCCGGATGTAGTTGAACTCGGACCCGCGCAGGCCGGACGTGTCGCCCAGCTCGGAGGTGTCGAACCAGGTCGCGTGCGGGAAGCGGTCGCTGATCGTGTACGCGTCCTGGACGTAGACGAGGTGGCCGCGCTCGTCGATGACGAGGTAGGGGTCCTTGTCGTACTCGAGGAACGGCGCGACCATCCGGAGCCGCTCGCTCATCGTCCGGTGGAACAGGAGCTGGCTGTCGGCCGTGACCTGGTCCGAGATCAGCAGGTCGAGGTCGCGGAACCGGAGCGCGTACAGCAGCCGGTTCAGCGTCGTGCTGAGCGGCACGCCGGTGTCGCCGGTCCACGAGGTCGTCTCGTCGACGGGCCCGTTGCTCGAGTCGCGCGGGAAGTCGAACTCCGGCTGCTGGGCGCGCACCACGATGTAGTGGCTGTCCGCCTCGCCGAAGTAGATCCGGCCCTGGTTGATCGTCGGGGCACCCTCGCTCGAGACGGGCGGCAGGTCCCGGATCCAGAGCGTCGGCTGGCCCTCGGTGGTGACCTCGTTCACGGGGACCATCGCGAGCCCGATGCCGTGGGTGTAGATGATCCGCTGGTTGACCCAGCTCGTCGCCTGCGAGTTCTTCTCGATCGCCAGCTCCCGGCCCGAGAGCATCACCTGGCGCAGGTTGCCGTCGATGACGTAGCGGTCCGTGTCGACGTCGTAGAAGTCGTAGTACTGGCGCACGGTCTGGATCTGGTCGAGCGTCGTCTGGAGCGGCCGGTAGTCCCACAGCCGGGCGTTCGTGAACGTGTCGGCCTCGTTGAGGATGGCCTCCCGCGTGAGCGGCGTGGTGCCGTTGTAGGAGCGGCTGTCCCAGTCGGCGATGCCGAACCCGAGCTGGGTCATCTCGAGGTTGTTCGCGATGTACTGCTGCTCCTGGGCGTACGTGTTCGGGTCGACGGAGAAGCGCTGGATCACCTCCGGGTACACCCGCCCGAGGAGGAGCGAGGCCGCGAACCAGACGCCGACGACGAGGCCCAGGGGCCACAGCCAGCGGGTGAACGCGCCCGCGATGAGGAGGGCCCCCGCGATCCCCGACAGGAACGTCAGGACGTCGTAGGCCATGAACCGCGCGTTGGCATCGGCGAACGCGACGCCGACCGCGACCCCCGCCTGGCTGTACACGAGCTCGTACTTGTCGAGCTGGTAGCCGAAGGCGATCGTCAGGAGGTACAGGCCGGCGATGACCGCGAGGTGGACGCGGACGCGGGTGATGAACACCTCGCCGCCCTCGGTCGTGGCGAGCAGGTAGCGGGCGCCCGTGACCGCGAGCGCGGCGAGCAGGAGGGCGCTGGCCAGCGACTGGACGAACCGGAAGAACGGCATCTCGAACAGGAAGAACGAGATGTCCTTGCCGAAGACCGGGTCCGTGACCGTCGATGTCGTCGAGAACGGCACCCGGTTGACCCACAGCAGCAGCGTCTCCCAGGCGCCCGAGACGGCGCCCGCGACGCCGATCGCGAGGAGCACGGCGAACAGCGCGACGACCCAGGTCCCGATGGGCACGAGGTCGGGGACGTCGTCGCTCTCGAACACGAACGTCGGTCCGGCGGGCTGGCGCTGGTTGCCGTACGGGCCGGTCCCGCCGAGCCGGGCGTTGTGCTCCGCCCGGCGCTGCGCCTCCGCGAGGCGGTCCGTCCAGGAGCGGAGGACGCCGGGCTTGTCCGGGTCCGCGGGCGGGACGAACCGGCCGGCGAGCCAGAGGTTGCCGAGGAGGGCGACGAGGGCCACGACGAGGGCGACTGCGAACAGCCCGACCTGGGCCCCGAGGCGCGTCCAGAAGACGCTGTCGAAGCCGACGCTCTGGTACCAGATGATGTCGGTCCAGAGGTCGATGCCGACGCTCGCGAGGAAGACGATCGCGAGCACGATGATGCCGATCGCGGCGAGCCCGACCCGGCGGAGCATGCCGCGGACCGTGGGCGGTCGCGCGCCGTCGTCGGGGCCGCCGACGGGCCGCTTCGGCGGGGGCGTGCCGCTGCCGCTGCCGCCGGGCGTCCGCGAGCGCGGGCCGCCGCGACCCGTGCGGGGACGGATCGGGACCGGCTCGTTGTCCGGGGTCTCGTCGTCGTCGCGGGCGTCCTCGGGCCGCTCGTCGTCGTCGGGGGCGTCGTCGTCGGGGGCGTCGTCGTCCGCGGCCGGCTTCTCGTCCCCCGGGCGGGGACGGGGCGGGCGGCCTTCCGCCGCGGCACGCCGCCGCTCCAGCTCGCGCATGAACTCGTCGAACAGATCGCCCATGACACCGCTTCCTGGGGGTCTCGCTGCCGGCGCGCGGCGCCGGTCCGCATCAGGGTCGCACGGAATGGGGAATCGGACGACACGCCGGTGCGGATCGCGCGTCGCGCGCCTACGGCCGGTGGAGCGTCTCCACGGAGCGGCGGAAGCCCGTCAGGACCTGCTCCGCGAGCTCGTTGGGCCGGAGCGTCGCGACGAGGGCCGGCTCGAACCGGAACGCGGTCCGGATCGCGAGCGGGCAGCGCCACGGGCGGGCGTTGTCGTCGGGCGGGACGAGCGGCGTGAGGCGGATCGCGAGGCGCCCGTTCTCCTCGAGGATCAGCCCGGACAGGGACCCGGCGAACGACGGGCCGAGGCGCAGCAGCGGGGGCTCGGGCGGCGGGCCGCCGGACGGCGCGACGTCGCGGAACGAGACCACGCCCTCCTCGTCGGTCACCCACAGCACGGCCAGCCACCAGTCGTCGGGGCCGTCGACGGGCTTCGCCATGCCTGCCTGCAGGATGCGGTCGCCGATGCGCACGTCCTGCTCGCGCAGGTACGAGGGACCGGGATGCGGGAGGCGGTCGGGCACGTGCCCGAGGATACCGGCGACGCCGGCAGCGGGCGGACTAGCGGGCGGGCGGGGGCGGAGGCGCCGCGGGCGCGTGCTCCAGGTCCGGCGCCGGGGACGGCGCGGGCGGGGGCGCCGGCTCGGGCGCGGGTGCTGGCGCGGACGCCTCGGGGGTCGAGGCGACCGGTGGCGCGGAGGCATCCGGCGGAGCGGCCGGCGACGCGTCGGCCATGGTCGCGAGGTCGATCCCCTGCTCCAGCACGGCGTCCGTCTTCATCGAGACGGTCTCTGCTTCGAGGTCCGCCCGCTCGGCCTCCATCTCGAGGCGCCGCATCTCGAGCCGGACCGCGTCGTCGGGCGGGGCGAGCGACTCCGCCTCGGCGGGCCCGCCGGCCTCGACGGGGATGTCGCCGGTGATGAACGAGAGCAGCCGGTTGCGCGACCGCGGGGGCTCGCTCCGGGCGCGCAGGATCGCCTCGGGATCGAGCGTCGTGACGCCCCTGATCTCCTCACCGCCGATCGTGCTGGTCAGCGCGGCGCCGCACGACGGGCAGGTCGGGAGGTCCGCGGACGGGAGCTGGGCCGAGCACCACTGGCAGCGCGGTGCCGGGCCGGTCATCGGGTCGGCCATGTGTGCATGCTACTCATCGCGGGCAAGCGATCGTCCACCTGATCGTCCTGTCGCGGGGCCGGACCCGCTACTCCCACTCGATCGTCGCGGGCGGCTTGGAGCTGATGTCGTAGACGACCCGGTTCACGCCCGGGACCTCGTTCACGATCCGCGACGAGATCTTGCCCAGGACGTCGTAGGGCAGCTTCGCCCAGTCCGCGGTCATGCCGTCCTCGGACGTCACGGCGCGGATCGCGACCACGTTGGCGTACGTCCGCCCGTCGCCCATGACGCCGACGCTCCGGACCGGCGTGAGGATCGCGAACGACTGCCAGACGCTCCGGTACAGGCCGGCGGCCTTGATCTCGTCGATGACGATCCAGTCCGCGTCGCGGAGCGTGTCCAGGCGCTCCGCGGTGACCTCGCCGAGGATCCGGATCGCCAGGCCGGGCCCGGGGAACGGCTGGCGCTGGACCATCGCGTCGGGCAGGCCCAGCGCGGCACCCACCAGGCGGACCTCGTCCTTGAACAGGTAGCGCAGCGGCTCGATGAGCTGGAACCGGAGGTCCGCCGGCAGGCCGCCCACGTTGTGGTGGGTCTTGATCTTCTGCGCGGTCTTCGTCTCCGGGGTCGTGGACTCGATGACGTCCGGGTAGAGCGTCCCCTGGGTCAGGAAGTCGATCTGCCCGAGCTTGGCCGCCTCCTCCTCGAAGACCCGGATGAACTCGTCGCCGATGATCCGGCGCTTGTGCTCCGGGTCGGTGATCCCGGCCAGCCGGGCGAGGAACCGCTCGCGCGCGTCGACCATCACGAGGTTCATGCCGAGGTTGGCCTCGAACGTCACGCGCAGGAGCTCGGACTCCTTCTTGCGCATCAGCCCGTGGTCCACGTAGATGCAGGTCAGCCGGTCCCCGACGGCGCGGTGGACGAGCGCCGCGGCGACCGCGGAGTCGACGCCGCCGGACAGGGCGCAGATCACCTTCCCGTCGGAGCCGGTCTGGCGTGCGTGCTCGTCGACGCGCTCCCGGATCCCGGCCACGGTCGTGTCGATGAAGTTGGCCGACGTCCAGGCCGGGGCGATGTGCGCGATGCCCGTGACGAAGTTGCGCAGCACGTCCTTGCCGCGCGGCGTGTGGGCGACCTCGGGGTGGAACTGGATGCCGTAGAGGTTGCGCTCCGGCGCCTGGAGGCCGGCGTACGGCGAGGAGTCGGTCTGCGCGGTCGCGGTGAAGCCGTCGGGGATCCGGGTGATCGAGTCGCCGTGGCTCATCCAGACGGGCTGCTCGCGGTCGATGCCCTCGAACAGGCCGTCGGAGTGGGTGATCTGGACCGTGGCCGGTCCGTACTCGCGGCGGCCGGCCGGCATGACGTCGCCGCCGAGCTCGAGCGCCATGAGCTGCGCGCCGTAGCAGATGCCGAGGACCGGCAGGCGGCCGCTCCAGATCGACGCGTGGGGCTTGGGCGCGCCCTCGTCGTAGACGGACATCGGGCCGCCCGAGAGGATGATCGCGCGCACCCCGCGCGCCTCCAGCTCGGCGAGCGGCGTGTCGTGGGGCAGGAGCTCCGAGTAGACGTTGAGCTCGCGGACGCGGCGGGCGATGAGCTGCGCGAACTGCGAGCCGAAGTCCAGGATCGCGACGACGCCGGGCTCGGGGACGGTTGCCGCGATGGGCGGCGGGTCGGACGGCGCGCGGGTGGGCGCGGGCGCGTCGAGCGCGACCTCCAGGTAGGCCTCGACCTCGGCGTCGTCCGACCCGAGGACTCGATGGCCGGCGTTGGCCAGCTCTCCGTGGACGGTCTTGCCGCGCTCCGCGCTCGGCGACGGCTCCTGCTCCGACTCGGCCAATGGCCCCTCCCGCGTGGTGTCGATGGCTTTCGCGAAGTCTACCGGGCGGCCGGGTTGCGGTTCGGCAGCGGACGGCGGTTGGCACCGTCCGCGACGCGGCGTATGGTCCGACCATGACGTACTCGATCGTCGCGCTCGATGAGGCAGGCCACCTGCCCGGAGGGGCGGACGTGCTCCGGGGCTTGGGCATCGATCGGCCATGAGCTTCGACGTCGCCGCCGAGGCCTACGACGGGTTCATGGGTCGCTACTCGCGGCTCCTGTCGGCCCAGCTCGCCGATCTCGCGTCCGTGCGCGCAGGCCAGCGCGTCCTCGACGTGGGCTGCGGGACCGGGGCCCTGACCGGCGAGCTCGTCGCGCGCCTCGGACCCGACGCCGTCGCGGCCGTGGATCCGTCGCGCTCGTTCGTCGAGGCGATCGCGGAGCGCTATCCGGGGGTCGACGTCCGCGAGGCCTCAGCGCCGCGGCGCTCCCGTTCGCGGACGGCGCCTTCGACGCGGTCCTCGCGCAGCTCGTCGTGCACTTCATGGCAGACCCGGTGGCGGAGATCGGCGAGATGCGCCGCGTCGCACGGCCGGGCGGCGTCGTCGCGGCATGCGTGTGGGATCACGGGGGCGGCCAGGGGCCGCTGCGGCTGTTCTGGGACGCCGCGCGTTCGCTCGACCCCGACGTCGACGACGAGTCGCGGCTGCCCGGCACCCGCGAGGGCCATCTCGAGGAGCTGTTCGCGTCGGCCGGCCTGCGCGAGGTCGAGGGGACGGCCCTGCGGATCAGCCTCGAACACCCGGACTTCGACTCGTGGTGGGAGCCGTTCACGCGCGGCGTCGGGCCGGCAGGCGGCTACCTGAAGACCGTGGACGCGGAGCGGCGCGAGGCGATCCGGCTCGCGGCGAGGCGCGAGGTGCCCGACGGGCCGTTCGAGATCGCCGCGGTCGCGTGGGCGGCACGCGGGCTGGCCTGAGGCGCCGAAGCGAGGCCGGCGGACACAAAGAAGCGACCGACCGCCTGGGTAGGGAGCTGGCGGTCGGTCGCAGGAGTCGGAGGAGGCTCGTATTCGGTTGTTCTTCAGTTGTGGCGACCGCTCCGGGTTCTCGGGGTCCAGGGCCGGACCCTGCGCCCGATGCGTTCGATGACCACATCCTGCGCCGCGCCGGGCCGCTGACCCCAGCGACAGGCGTCGACAATCGCCACCCGGCGAATGACGTAGACGTACGATCCGGGCGATGACGACCCGCTACCCCATCCGCATCGGCTCCCGGTCCCGCCTGTTCCTGCGCCTCGCGTTCGGCGTGACGCCGGAGCGTGCGTACGTGGAGCTCGGCGACGACGTCGTCCGCGCGCGGTTCGGCCGGTTCTCGTTCACCGCTCCGATCGTCGGGCGTGACCCGCTGGCGGATCGAGGGGCCGTGGCGGTGGATCACGGCCATCGGCGTCCGGATGAACGTCACCAAGCGCGACGTCTCGTTCTGCGGCAGCCCTCGCGGCGGCGTCCGCCTCGACTTCGAGCCACGCGTCCCGTGGGGTCGGCTCCGGATCCTGACCGCGTACTACGGCGTGGAGGACCTCGAGGGGTTCGCGGCCGCCATCGCCGCGCGTGGGATCCCGGGCGAGGACGCGCGAAAGGGGTAGCCATGCCCGGGGCATCATTGGACGGTCGAGGCCGTCGCGAGGCGTTGCGCCATGCCCACCGGGCATCATCAGCCTCGCTGCGAGGGCTCGCGGCCACGCGCCAGGCCTTCAGCCCCTCGATGATGCCTGCGGGCATGCGCGCCGGCGGAGCGGCTACTTCCCGCGCAGCTGCCAGGACTTGCCCTCGGTGACGACCGAAGGCGCGTACACGATCTCGACGTCGTGCATGTCGGCGATCGTCCGCGCGCCGAGCGCGGCCATCGACTGGCGGAGGGCGCCCATGAGGTTCTGCGTCCCGTCCGTCACGTGCGACGGCCCGTTGAGGATCTGCTCGAGCGGCCCGACCGTCCCGACCCTGATCCGCGTCCCGCGCGGGAGGACCGGCGACGGGGCGGCCATGCCCCAGTTCGTCCCGTGGCCAGGGGCCTCTGCGGCGCGCGCGATCGGCGAGCCGAGCATCACGACGTCGGCGCCGGCGGCGACCGCCTTGGCGATGTCCCCGCCACGCTTCATGCCGCCATCGGCGACCACCGGGACGTAGCGACCGGTCTCCGCGAGGTACGCGTCGCGGGCCGCGGTGACGTCGGCGATCGCGGTGACCTGCGGGATCCCGATGCCCAGCACCTCGCGCGTCGTGCACGCGGCACCCGGGCCCACCCCCACGAAGATCGCGGCGGCGCCCTGCTCCATCAGGAGGAACGCGGCCTCGGCGTTGGTCGTGTTGCCGACCGCGACCGGGATCGGCATGAAGCGGGTGAACTCGGACAGGGCGAGCGGCTCGTAGCCCGAGGCGAGGTGGCGCGCCGACGAGACCTGGCTCTGGACGAGGAACAGGTCCGCGCCGTGCTCCGCGCAGAACGGGCCGAACGTGCGCGCGATGCCGGGCGTGGCGCTGACCGCGACCTTCGAGCCAGCGGCGTGCAGCTCCTCGATGCGGGTGGCGATGAGGTCCTGGCGGATGGGCGCCGTGTACGCCTCGGCGAGGACGTCCTGCACCTGGTCGTCGGGCGCCGCGATGATCCGGTCGAGGACCTCCCGGGGGTCGTCGTAGCGGAACTGCACGCCTTCGAGGTTGAGGAACGCGAGCCCGCCGAGGCGGGCGAGCTCGGCGGACAGCCGGACGTCGGCGACCGCGTCCATCGCCGCGGCGACGACCGGGAGCTCGAGGCGGATGCCGCAGAAGTCCTGCGCGAGCACGACGTCGGCCGGATCGACGGTGTCCGTGCCGGGGGCGAGCGAGACGTCCTCGAAGCTGTAGGTCGGGCGGATCGTGTCCACCTTCGAGCGGAAGACCCGCCGGTTCGCCAGCGTCTCGGTCATGCCGTCGTCCTCTCGCGCAATGTCATCCCTCCAGGTCGTGACCGACAGTCTACTAGCGGATGACCCGGCGCCCATACTGGTGATCACGTTGCGGGCGCGATCCGATCGAGCGCCCGCCGGGAGCAACGAGGCGGCGCCAATGGCCAAGGGAACGGCACGACGAACCAGGGCGGCGGCCAAGGGGGCGGCGGCGGAGCCCGTCGCGCTACCGGCGAAGCCGAAGCTCAAGCGCAAGGCGTACCTCGACGAGCTCGCCAAGCTCAGCGTCGAGCTGTCCAAGCTCCAGGAGTGGATCCGCGCCCGCGGCCTGAAGGTCGTGATCGTGTTCGAGGGCCGCGACGCCGCCGGCAAGGGCGGCTCGATCAAGACGATCACCGCGGGCCTCAACCCGCGCGTCGCCCGGATCGTTGCCCTCCCGGCGCCGTCCGAACGGGAACGCTCGCAGTGGTACTTCCAGCGCTACGTCGCGCACCTGCCCGCCGCCGGCGAGATGGTCCTGCTCGACCGCAGCTGGTACAACCGCGCCGGCGTCGAGCGCGTGATGGGCTTCGCCACGGCCGAGGAGGTCGAGGAGTTCTACCGCTCATGCCCGGAGTTCGAGCGGATGCTCGTGCGCTCCGGGATCATCCTCATCAAGTACTGGTTCTCGGTCAGCGACGCCGAGCAGGAGCGCCGGTTCCAGGCCCGCATCGCGGACCCGACGAAGCGCTGGAAGCTGTCGCCGATGGACCTCCAATCGCGGACCCGCTGGGTCGAGTACTCGCGGGCGAAGGACGAGATGTTCCGCCACACGGACATCGAGCAGGCGCCGTGGTACGTGGTCAACGGCGACAACAAGCGACGGGCACGCCTCAACGTCATCAGCCACCTGCTCAGCCTGATCCCGTACGAGGACCTCACGCCAGAGCCCATCGTCCTGCCACCGCGCGAGCCGGACGGGGGCTACGTCCGCCCGCCCATCGACGAGCAGACGTTCGTGCCCGAGCGCTACTGAGCCGTCGGGCGGCGCGCGGTCCGGTTGCCGTCAGCGTCCAGCGCGAACCATGGCTCGAGCGCGGGGTCGAGGAGGACGTCGCGCACGCGCCTGATGCTCTCGGCGTAGGAGGGCCAGATCGCGAGCGCCGGCGCCTCGGCGGCGGCGACCCACCGGAGCGCGTCGTGCTCCCACGACGCCTTGGGCTCCGCGTCTGGACGGGCGCGCGCCGCGAAGATCGCCGAGACGACCACCGAGTCCGCGCCCTCGTCGTAGAACGGTGCGACCTGGTCGAGGTCGTAGAACCGCTCGATCTCGGCGCGGCCGAACGACGTCTCCTCCTCGACCTCGCGCATCGCGGCCGCCGGGATCCGCTCGCCTGGCTCGACGCCACCGGTCACGCACTGCCACAGGCCGGGGAAGATCCGGTGCGGGGCCCGCCGGATGAGGAGGATCTCGAGCCGCTCAGCGTCCGCGCGAACGTCGTCCGGCGAGGCGGGCGGCACGACGCGGAACACCCAGCACTCGATGAGATCGGGGCGCAGGCTCATGGGCGCAGCGTAGCGCGCGGCGGCGGGCGACCGCCCGTCACGGCCCCCCGGTGCGCGGTGAGATGACGCCGCAGGCGACGAGCTCGCCCGGCGCGCCATCGCCGTCGGCGGCCGGGAAGATCAAGAGCTCGTCGCCCGGCCCGCCCACGAGCGACCCGTCCGGCGCATAGAGCCGGAGGTCCGGCACGAAGATGCCCACGTATCCCGCGGGCCAGCGGACGGACAGCGGGTCGACCCACGCGACACGCGGATCCCAGGCCCGTGCGCTGAGCGGGCCTGTGAGGTTGTCGCCCGCGCAGGTGTCGGTACCTGGGTCGGCGACCGGGAGCGTGATCGACGGCAGCGATGCGAGCGCCAGCGTCCGGTCGCCCACGGTGTCGACGGGCAGCTCGCTCGCGACGGCCGAGAGCCGCCGCATGCCCGTCGAGAAGACCCGCACCTCGTTCGTGTCCGTCCAGAACGACGGCGTCACCGTCACGAGGACCGGGTCGTTGGGGCCCGTCCATGGGCACCGGGCCAGGGCGGGGCAGGTCGGTCCTCCAAGGCCGGCCGCGACGTCGACCGCGGGCCCGAACGCGTCAGGGGCGAGCGTCCGCGCCGACCTCGATCGCCTCCAGGCAGCGGTCGCGGTCCGTCCAGCAGGTGAGCGACCGGAAGCCCGTGATCCCGGGCGCGGCATCGGGCGGTGGGGCACAGCCGCCGTCGGGCCACGCGGCGGCGCCGGTGGCGACCCACGCCGTCCGGCCCTGTGGCGTGATCATCGATTGCCACTCCCGGGTGATCGTCTCGTCCGCGAGCCAGATCACGGGACGGCCATCGACGGCGACGACCGGCATCTGCTCGATCCGCGCGAGCTCCACGATGTCCGTGCCGACGTACACCGGCACGGGCTGCGTCGCGCCCTCGACGGTGAGCTGGAGCATGCCGGCCTCCACGCCGAGGCCCTCGGCCACGCTGTCGATCAGCGCCCCTGGGACCGCGACCGGATAGGGCTCCAGGGTCGCCATCCGGCAGTCGATCCAGTCGAGCCGCTGGGCGAGGAGCGCGGACGCGTTCGGCGATCCCGCGGAGCAGCTCCACCGGCACGGTCGCGTCTGCGGGCGCGGGGCCGAGTGACGGTGATGGTGCCTCGCCTTCGTTGCCCGGGACGGGCTCGCAGCCGCCGACGAGCCCGGCCGCCGAGTTGGTCGGCAGCCACGCCGTCCGGCCGGCGGGCGTGGCCACGACGTCGAACGCCACCGCCATCGGCAGCTCGTCCGTGCTCACCGCCATCCACGCCCGGCGCGGCGCCGCCGTGTTGAGCACCACGAGCCGCGAGCCATGGCTGATCCCGGCCCGCTCCGGGTCGTCGCCGACCCAGACGGGCAGCTCGAGCTCCGCACCCCGGGAGTGGACCGGGACCGTGACCCAGGAGGGACCGTCGGCGATGCCCGCGCAGGTCGGCTGCCGCGTCGACGTCCGCCGGCGCCGGCACGAGGCCCTCGTCCATGCGTTCCCACTTCCGGCAGACGTACCAGCCCGCCTCCGACACGAACCGCGGGTACGGATCCGCGGTACCTGGCACCTCGACGATGGTCGCCGGCGGACCGCCGAACGACACGCCGCAGTACGAGGCCGGCACCGCGACCACGCGGGCCTCCCACGCGTCCGTGCCGACCGCCGGCAGCGGGATGCGTTCCAGCCGCAGGGCGCGCCCGAGGCCGTCCGCGGGCTCCATCGTCCATGTCTCGTCCCCGACGTGGACGACCGCCGACCCGCCGAACCCCCGGGCCGCGTCGTCCTCCGTCCCGCCGACCCAGACCCGCTGTTCGACGCCCTCGCGGTCGCGGACGGCGATCATCCCGGCCGACCCGCCCACGTCAACGAGGGCCGCCTCGACAGTCGTCGCGTCGAGAGCGATGCCGTCGGAGAACGGTCGCCACATCGGGCACTGCGGCCAGCCGCCGGAGACGGCGAGCGCGGCGAACGCCTCGACCTCCGTCCCGGCGATCGAGCTCGGGAGGCCATCGCCGTCGGAGCTCGGCAGCGACAGCGTCGGGCCGGGCGCGACCGACGGAGATCCGGGAGTGGCGGACTCGAGTCGGTGGACCGGATGGCGCCGGTGCCGGTCCCGGCGGCGCGAGGAGGCCCCAGGCGCTCAGTCCCACGACCGCGACGACGGCGACCGCGATCAGCGCGAGCGGGGCGCGCGACGGAGCCTTCTGGCGGGCGCGCTCCGTCTCGACGACGTACGGCCGGTCGTCCCGACCGTCGCGCCCGTCGTCACCCACGTCGCGGCCTCGAGGGCTCTCGGGAGGACGAAATCACGTGTAGAGCGTCCCACGGGTACTCTTGCGCGTCCATGGACCCACAGACGACCATCAACGCCACGTGAACACGCTCAGCTTGCGCCGCACGGGTCGAGCACTCGTGGCCGCGGTCATGGCCGCATCGACGATCGTCGCCGGGCCCATCGCCGGCGTCCTGCCGACCCAGCCTGCGGGCGCCGTGGGTGCATTCGTGGACCCGCGTTTCCGCGAGATCGCGGTCTTCACGGGCCTCACGAAGCCGACCTCCGTGCGCTTTGCGTCGGACGGGCGCGCGTTCGTGTCCGAGAAGGGCGGCGTGATCAAGGCGTTCGACTCCATCACCGACACGACGCCCACGGTGGTGGCGGACCTCTCGGCGGACGTCATGGACTACTGGGACCGCGGCCTCCTCACGGTTGTGCCGGATCCCGCGTTCCTGACCGGCCGGCCGTACCTGTACGCGTTCTACGTGTGGGGCGCCGAACCCGGTGACACGACCCAGGACTGGGGCGACGGGTGCCCCGGCGCGCCGGGCGGGCCGGGCGGGACGACGGACGGCTGCCTCGCGAGCACGAAGATCGACCGGCTCACGATCAACCTCGCCAGCAACACGATGACCTCCCGGCAGAACCTCATCTGGGATGCCTGCCAGCAGTATCCCAGCCACTCCGGCGGTGGCATGGCGTTCGGCACCGACGGCCAGCTGTACGTCACGCTGGGTGACGGCGCGAGCTTCACCGGCGTGGACTACGGCCAGCGCGGCGGCACCGTCCCGAGCTACGCCGACCCGATCACCCCGGTGAACCCGTGCGACGACCCGGTCACCCTGACATCGCTCCCCGGCAACGCGCCGACTGTCGACACCCCGACCGCGGAGGGCGGCCAGCTCCGATCGCAGGACGTCCGCACGACGTCCGACCCGACGACCCTCGATGGGGCGCTCATCCGAATCGATCCCGACACGGGCGCAGCCTCCCCTGGCAACCCGCTGTCGGCGAGCGCCGACCCGAACACCCGCCGCATCCTCGCCCACGGGTTCCGCAACCCGTTCCGGCTGACGTTCCGGCCGGGCACCTCCGAGGTCTACGTGGGCCATGTCGGCCAGAACACCTGGGAGGCGATCGACCGGATCCCGGTCCCGACCACCGCCCTCACGCCGACGACGCTGCCGAACGTGGGCTGGCCGTGCTACGAGGGTCCCGCGGTCGCGACCGCGTTCGCAAACCTCAACACGAACATGTGCGCGGACCTGTACGCCCAGGGCCCGTCGGCGTGGACACAGCCGCTGTACACGTACAGCCACAAGAGCACGCTGCTGCCCACTGGGCCGTGCTTCAACCCGGTGAACGGGACCGACGGCGGGTCCCCGACGGGCCTCGCGTTCTACCAGGGGACGGGCGGCGGGACGGGCTACCCGGCCAAGTACGCCGGCGGCCTGTTCTTCGTCGACTACGACCGTGACTGCCTCGCGTTCCTCCCGGCGGGCGCCGGCGGCGTGCCCGACGCGTCCGGGATGGAGGTCGTCGCGACGTCGATCAACGGGCCGGTCGACCTCCAGACGGGACCGGGCGGCGACCTGTACTACGTGGATCACGACCTCGGCCGGGTCGTCCGGATCCTGTACCGGCCGAACCCGATCGCCCGCGCGACGGCCGATCCCTCGAAGGCGGTCGCACCCGTCACCGTCCACCTCGACGGGTCCGCCTCGAGCGACCCGGATCCCGACGCAACCCTGACCTGGCGGTGGGACCTCGACAACGACGGGGGCTACGACGACGCGACCGGGGCTACGTACGACTGGCACGTCACGACGCAGGCCGTCTACACCGTGGGCCTCGAGGTGGAGAGCTCGAGCGGCTACAAGGACACCGTCCACCTCGTCGTCGACCTCACCAACCATCCGCCGGTCCCGGTCATCGACACCCCGGACGCGGATCTCACGTGGGCCGTGGGCGACGAGATCACGTTCTCGGGGCACGCCAGCGACACCGAGGACGGCGCGCTGACCGGCGACCTCCCTCCACTGGGACGTCGTGATGCTCCACTGCCCCGCGGACTGCCACGAGCACACGGTCGAGTCGGCAACCGGCGCAGGCGGCATCGTTCCCGGCGCCCGAGCACCCCTACCCGTCCCACCTCGAGCTGCGGCTCTCGGCCACGGACTCCAACGGGTCGACGGTGACGACATCGCGCGAGCTGTACCCGCGCGCCAGGACGATCCAGGTCGCCACCGTGCCGACCGGGATCGTGGTCTCGGTGGGCGACGCGCAGGCCACGAGCCCGAGCACCACGACGGTGATCGAGGGGTCGGTCGTGACCGTCACCCCGCCCCTCCTGAAGACCATCGGCGGCGTCTCCTACCGGTTCTCGCGCTGGGCCGACAGCGTCGTCCGCAGCCGTGACGTCACCGTCGTGGCCGACACGTCCCTCGTGGCGACCTACGTCCCCGACGCCCCCGACACGTGCGCCTCGGCGAAGTCGGCGCCCGGCTCGACATGGGTGTCGGAGCATGCCTCGGGCAACGGGGACGTGGACTGGTTCAAGTTCACGATGTCCAGCAGCCACCGGGTCATCATCACGGCCGGCGACGTCCCGGCCAACGCGAGGCTCGACCTGTACTCGTCGTGCGCCACCCGGCTGGGGACCGCCGACGTCTCGAGCAGCGTCCGGTTCGAGGAGCTGACGAAGCGCCTCGGCGGCGGCACGTACCGGGTCAGGGTCTCGTTCCCCGGCGGCGGCCGCGGTGACACGCCCTACGTCCTCCGGTTCCGCCCGCTGGCCAGTGGCACGACCATCAAGTCGTCGCGGGTCACCCAGGGTGCGGGTGGCGGCGGCGTCGTGCGGATCGCGGGCGAGGTCATCAACAACACGGGCGGCACGACGGGGGCGGCGACGGTCAAGGCGACGTTCCGCAACGCGAGTGGCACCGTCGTCGGCACGTTGACGACGAGTGCCTTCGCGCGGCGTCTCGCGCGACGGCGACGTCTCGCCGTTCGCGCTCAGCGGCACCGTGCCCGTGTACGCCTCGGTCAGCTTCCAGGCGACCACTGGCTCCGTCCCGCGGTCGCGGCCGCTCAGCCTCGTGTCGCTCACGAGAACGAGCAACGCCAACGGCACCGTGACCGAGCACGGCACCGTCAGGAACAGCGGCTCGACGACGGTCACGTCCGTCGCTGCGTCGCGGACCTGGTACGGCCCGCGCGGTCAGGTCCTCGACCGGGGGGTGGCGACGGTCTCCCCGTCGACGCTCGGCCCGGGCAAGACGGGCACGTTCACGATCGTCCGGCCGGTGCTGGCCGGCGTGCAGGCGACGCGGACCCAGCTCCGGGCGAGCTAGCGGCTAGAGGCGCTCGAAGCGCTCCACCGGCATCACGAACACCGTCGCCCCGCCGACCTCGACCTCGAGCGGGTAGGGCATGAAGAACTCGCCCGGCTCCATGATCGGCGGCATCGGGTTCACGATCTGCGTCCGCGAGTGGCAGTTCTCGCGCACGATCCCCAGGACCTCGTCCACCTCGCCGTCCTCGACGCCCAGCATCACCGTGGCGTTGGACTGCTTGAGGAACCCGCCGCTCGACTGGAGCTTCGTCGCCCGGAACTCGTGTTCGAGGAGGGCGTCGACGAGGACGCCCGCGTCCTCGCTGTGCACGATTGCCACGACGAGCTTCATCGCCGGGAGCATAGCCGACGGCGATCGCGGCCATCGGCCGCCGGACCGCGCGTTCACGCCCGGTGCGCGGTGTACGATGCCGACTCGCCACGCACTCGCGCGAGGGGATGTCCGGCGGTCCCGGACGGTCGCGCCGTCGCAGCTGCACACGGAGGCACTCGTGTCCGATACCACGGCCGCCGGCACCGGCCCGCTGACCGTCCTGTCCGCCGGCGCGGCCGCGCTCGCCCGCGCCGACACCCTGGACCAGGCGCTGGGGGTCATCGTCGAGGCGGGAGCTGCCGCCGTCGGCGCCCCGATGGCCGCGGTCTTCCTCCAGGACGGCGACGACGGGGCGCTCGAGCTGCTGCTGACCCTCGGCATGGCGGACGACACCGTCGAGCCGTTCGCGAGCGACGTCTCCTCCAACCCCGACCACCCCATCCACCACGCGGCCCTCGATCGGACCGGGACGCTCAGCCGGACGGGCGAGACGCCCGACGGCACGACGATGACCGGGGCGGACCTCCCGCTCGTGGTCGCGAGCGGTGGCGTGGAGGCGTGCGTCGGCGTGCTGACGTTCGGCTGGCCGGGCGCCCACGAGGTGGGCACGGGCGAGGAGACGCTCCTCGTCGCGATCGCGGACCTCGCGGCCGCGGCGATCGCGGCCTTCCGCTCCTCGTCGCTCGCCGCCGAGCGCGCCGAGTGGGCGGAGCGGGTGTCGCACACCGACCCGCTCACCGGCCTGTCGAACGCCCGGACGCTCGGCCGCGTCCTCGAGCTCGAGGTGGCCCGCGCGGCGCGCCAGCAGACCGAGGTCTCGGTCGCCGTGTTCGACATCGACGGCTTCACGCGGCTCAACGACGAGGCCGGCGCGCGCGCCGGCGACCGCGCGCTGCGCGAGGTCGCGGCCGTGCTCGCGGAGACGGTCCGCCTCGTGGACACCGTCGCCCGGACCGGCGCCGACGAGTTCGTGCTCGTCGCCCCGGGATCGGCCGGCGTGCTCGTGGCGAAGCGCGTGCTCGACGGGATCGCGAAGCTCGGGAGCGTCGAGGGTCACGCGCTGACGGTCAGCGCGGGCGTCGCGCGGTTCCCGCAGGACGGGACCGACGGGACCTCGCTCATCGAGGCCGCGCGCGCGGCGCTCGGCGCGTCGAGCGGCACGGCACAGGTCAGCGAAGCGAGCGCCTGAGCGCCGGTCGCCGGCGCTGCGGTCGAGCCCGACCGCGGACGCTCGCTAGCCCGCCGGGTCGCGGGTCACGCCGGCGGCGACGACCGGTCCCTGGGGCGCGGTGTTCCCCGCGTTCGGCTCGAGCGTCAGCGCGAGGGTCGCGCCGGGCGCGGTCGCAGGCGAGGTCGCGGTCGCGGTCGCAACCCCATCCGCGCCGACCGTGAAGTCACCGAGGGCGACGGGCGCTTCATCGCCCACGATCGCCCACGTCGTGTAGACCTGCGAGCCGGTCGTCGCGGGCAGGCCCTTCATCGTCATGCGGACGGTGCCGTCCGCGCCGACGACCGCAAACCCCGACACGGTCCCGTCCTCGCTCGAGAGCAGCGCGGTCGTGGACCCGGGCTTCGCGGCGAGGTCCAGCGCCTGGTTGACGCCGTCCTGGTACGCCTGCGCGGCGTCGAGGTCGCGGCGGAGCGCGAGGTTCGAGGCGCCGACCACCAGCACGGCGATCACGGCCGCGACCGCCACGAGCCAGCCGATCCGCGAGCCGCGGCGTGAGCGGGCATCGGCGAGGTCCACGACGTTCGACGAGTCCCCGGCGACTGCGACAGGCGGCGACGCGGGCGCCAGGGGCGCGTCGACGAGGGCGGCGCCGGCCGACGACGGGTGGCGACCCTCCGCGAGGTCTGCCTCGGCGGCGGCGAGCAGGCTCGCCTTGAGGCGCGCGGGCGGCTCAGCGGGCTCGACCGTCTCGAGGAGCGCGGTCCCGGCCTCGCCCAGCTCGAGCAGCTCGAGGTGCGCGTCCGGACAGCCCGCGAGGTGCTCGCGGACCGCGGCCATCTCGTCCGGCTCGAGCGCGTCGAGGACGAACAGCGGCGCGAGGTCGCGGACCTCGTCGCAGGTCAGGGTGCGGGGCGCGGTCATGGCGACCCCTCGCCGGCGTCGAGCCCCTGCGACACGGACAGGCCCAGCTCCCGGCGCATCGCGACGAGCGCCAGGCGGACGCGGCTCTTCACCGTCCCGAGCGGCACGCCGGTCCGCTCGGCGATCTCGGTCTGCGACAGGCCGCCGAAGTAGGCGAGCTCGAGGGCCTCGCGCTGGAGCGCCGGGAGCGCGGTGAGCGCCGTCTGGACCGCACCCGCATCGAGCCGGCCGGCGACCTCGCCCCAGACGTCGGGGAGCGTGAGCGGCTCGGGCGTCCGCATGCCCTCGGCCTCCTCGGGGAGCTCCGAGGCCGGCTTGCGTCGGCGGACCGCGTCGATCGCCCGGTGGTGGACGATCGCGAGCAGCCACGTCTTGACCGAACCGCGGCCTGCCACGTACCGGTCGGCGTTGCGCCAGGCACCCAGAAACGCCTCCTGGACGACATCCTCGGCGAGGCTGTCGTCACCCGTGATGCGTCTGGCGATTCCGTAGGCCATGGTCTTGTAGCGCTCGTACAGGACGTCGAGCGCCTCGAGGCGACCTGCGGCCAGCCCGGCCAGGAGCTCCTCGTCGCCGATCACGGCGGGGCTGCCCGGCACGGCCGCGGGTTCGAGGCGTGCGTCGTTCATCGTGGCATGCGTTTGGAACGCGGGATCGGTTCAGGGCACGCGCGGCCGGCGATCACGGCACGCTCGCGACGGCCGTCCGGAGGCACGGCGCCCGGTCGGCGATCCGGTCGAGCGTCGCGATGGCGTCGGCGAGCACGGCGTCCTCGTCGCGCGTCGCGTCGACCGTCGCGTAGCGCACCGGCTCGGCGACCGCGAACGCGAGGAACGCGTCCCGCACGCGCTGGTGATAGGCGTGGTCGTGGAACGCCTCGAACCGGGTGACCTCGGCCGACTTGCGCGCGAGCCCCACCTCGACCGGCAGGTCGAGCAGGATCGTGAGGTCCGGCACGAGGCCGCCCGTCGCGAACCGCTGGACCGCCGCGAGCTCGTCCATCGGCAGCCCGGAGCCCGCGCCCTGGTACGCCATCGACGAGTCGAGGTAGCGGTCGCACACGACGATCGCCCCGCGCGCGAGGGCGGGGCGGATGACGTCGGCGACGTGCTGGGCGCGCGATGCCGCGAACAGCAGCGCGTCGGTGAGCCCGGTCCGGTCGATCTTCGGCTCCGTGTCGAGCACGAGGCGCCGGACCTGGTCGCCGAGCGGCGTGGAGCCGGGCTCGCGCGTCGCGACGACGTCGCAGCCGGCCGCGACGAGATGCGCGCTCAGGCGGCGCAGGAGGCTCGACTTGCCGGACCCGTCGGGTCCTTCGAGCGTGATGAACACGCCCGGCCTCGTCTCCGCATCGCTCGCTCCCACGCCCCGAGTGTAGGCGATTGATCCGTTGCGTCCGCGGGTGCGCAGACCGGGACGAGTGGCCGGTGAGTGCCGGCACCACAGGGAGGTAGCGCACTCGATGCGTCCGTCCAACACCGGAGTCCCGCGACTCGGCCTGCTTGCCGTCGCCGGGCTCACGCTGGCAGTGGGGGCGTCCCCGCTCCTCGTCAGCGGCGCCGACCATCTCGACGCCCCGGCGGCCAAGGCCGACCACCGCGTCGACATCACCGACGTCTACGCCTTCCGCTCGAGCTCGTCCCAGACGACGCTCGTGCTGAACGTGGACGGCCTCATGTCGCCCACCGACTCGAAGACCGCGACGTTCCGCACGAACGCGCTCTACGAGCTGAAGGTCGACAAGAACCACGACGGCAAGGCCGACATCGCCTATCGCGTCCGCTTCGGCGCCGCGAAGACGAAGTCCGACGGGACCAAGGTCCAGGCCTATGTCGTCCGCCGCGCGACCGGCTCGCTCGCCGTCATGCAACGTGTGGACGGGCGCCGTCGTCGCCGTCGGCACGACCACCCCCTACAAGCACTCGGTCCGCACGGCGTCCATCGCCGGCGGGGGCGCGGCGTTCGCCGGCACCCGGGACGACCCCTTCTTCTTCGACCTCCCGGGCTTCGTGAACTTCAAGGAGCAGCTGCTCGGCGGGTCCACGGCCCTCGGCGACCTGCTCGGCGGGTTCACGGGCGCGGACACCTTCGCCGGGACCAACGTCCTGTCGATCGCGCTGCGGATCCCGAACGACAAGCTCGGCGGGACCGGGAAGTCGGTCGGCGTCTGGGGCACGACGTCCGTCGCGCGCAACGGTGGCTGGGCGCAGATCGACCGCATGGGTCGGCCCGCGATCAACACCGTGTTCAACGGCCTGCTTCTTCCCACCTCGTCGGTCTACAACGGCCTCGAGAAGGACGCCTTCAACTTCCAGCGCCCGAACGCGGACGCCGGCACCACCACGGGCAACGTCACGACCGTCCTCAACGCCATCGGCAACGTCCTGACCGCCAACGGCGCGACGGCGTACACCGGCGGCGAGGTCGCCGCGATCGCGTCCGTGCTGCTCCCCGACGAGCTCACGCTCACGCTGGGCAGCAGCGCCGGGTTCGCCTCCGGGACGTCCCTCGGGACGCTTGGGCTGAACGGCCGCAAGCTGGGCGACGACGTCATCGACGCCGAGTTCGCCCTGCTGACGAACTTCGTGATCACGACCGGCGACGGCGTGAACGCGAACGACGCGACCCTCTCCTCCTCCTTCCCGTACCTGGCCGGGCCGCACTGAGCCCGGTGGGGAGCGCCGCCGTCCTTCGCGGCGCTCCCCGTCCTCTCCTCCGTCTCCTTGACCATCCCACCAGGAGCCCCGACCGATGACCGCCCTCCCCACCCGGCGACCGACCCTCCTGCCGCTGCTCGCGGTCGCGGGCGCGGTCGTGCTCGCTCTCGCGACGCAGCTCGCGGGCACGCTGCCGGCCGCGGGTCCGACGGGGATGGACGAGCCGCTGCTCGACGCCCCGCTGTCGGGCGAGGACGCGGACGCGCTCGCCGCCGGCGCCGTGGATCCTGCCGTCGAGCTCGGCCGCGCCCGCGATGACGTCACCTTCTGGGCCGGCCGCGTGGCCGCAGACCCGTCCGACATCGTGGCCGCCGTCAAGCTCGCCGACGCCGACGCCACCGAGGCGCGCCTCACCGGCGACGTCACCGCGTACACCCGTGCACTCGCCGCCGCAGAGGTCGCGCTCGCCGCACAGCCGGGCTACGTCCCGGCCCAGGCGTCGAAGGCGACCGTCCTCGTCGCCCTCCACCGCTTCCCCGAGGCGCGAGACCTCGCGCGGTCGATCCTCGACCGGGATCCCGGCAACGCGACCGCCCTGGGCGTGCTCGGCGACGCGTCGCTGGAGCTCGGCGACCTCGCGCGGGCAGGGGGTGCGTACCAGACCCTCCGGCTGACCGCGCCGGGTGCCGCGTCGAGCGTCCGCGACGGGCGTCTCGCGTTCGTACGTGGCGATCCGGCGGGCGCGGTCGCCGCCGACGAGGCCGCGGTGACCGCGGCCACTGCCGACGCGCTCGAGGGCGACCCGCTCGCGTTCTACCACGTCACCCTCGGCGAGACGCTCCTTGCGACCGGCGATGAGGCCGGCGCGCGTGCCGCCTTCGAGGACGCGCTCGCCGTTCGCGCGGACCAGCCGGCGGCGCTCGTCGGCCTGGCCAAGCTCGACGCGTTCGACGGCGACCTCGACGCGGCGATCGCGCGCATGGACACCGCCCTCGACGCGATCCCCGCGCCGGACTGGCTCGCCCGCCGCTCCGACCTCCTGGTGCTCCGCGACGGGCCGGGCGACGCCGACGCTGCCGCCGCGGATCGCGCGACGATCGAGGCGATCGCGTCCCTCGCCGGCGAGGCCGGCAGCGTCTACGACCGCGGGCTGTCGCTCTACCTCTCGGACCACGGGCTCGAGCCGGAGCGCGCCGTGCGCCTCGCCCGCGACGAGCTCGCGATCCGGCCCGACGTCTACGGCTACGACACGCTGGCCTGGGCGCTCGTCAACGCCGGCGACGCCGCCGCGGCCGATGCGCCCATGCACGACGCCCTCGCCGCCGGCACACGCGACGCCCGACTCTGGTATCACGCTGGGGTGATCGCGGCAGAGCTGGGTCGCGCCGCTGAGGCGCGCACGTACCTCGAGGACGCGCTGGCCCTCGGGCCGGCGCTGGATCCGGTCGCCCGCGCGCGCGCCGAGGGCGTGCTGGGGACGCTGCGATGAGGCGCGCCCGGGTTGCCGGCGCCACGCTCGCGGGGGTGCTCCTGGTGCCGCTCGTGGCCGCGGCAGCCCTCGCCCACCCGCTGGGCAACTTCACGATCAACCACTACGCGGGCATCCGCGTCGAGCCGGACCGGATCCTGCTCGACGTCGTCATCGACCAGGCCGAGATCCCGACCTTCCAGGCGACGATGGACCTCGACCAGGACGGCGACGGCGAGTTCTCCGACGAGGAGCTCCAGGGTGCGGAGCTCGAGTGGTGCACCTCCGTGGGGCGCGACCTGACGCTGACCGTCGATGGCGCCGCCGCGCCGCTCCGGCTCATCGAGGCCGGGATCTCGTTCCCGCCGGGCAACGGCGGCCTGTCCACGATGCGCCTCGTGTGCACGCTCGAGTCGCCGTTCGCGGCACCGCTCGGCGCACCGGTCGCGGTCGAGTTCGCGGACGGGTTCGAGGCCGCGCGGATCGGCTGGCGCGAGATCACCGTCGCCGGGAGCGGGGTCACCATCGCCGGGACGGACCTGCCGGCGGAGAGCGCGACGGGACGCCTCACGAGCTACCCGTCCTCGCTCGCCTCCGCGCCCGACGTCCGGACCGCCGCGTTCACCGCGACGCCGGGTGGTCCCGTGCTCGCCCCGTTCGACGTCGCCGACGCGGACCCGGTCGAGCCCGTCGTCATCGCCGGGCCGGCCGCGACGCCCTCCGCGTCGGCGGCACCTGCGCCGTCACTCGCTCCCTCGCCATCTGCTTCGGCTGCGGCGTCGACCGCTCCGGCGGCCGGCGTCGCGACGTCCGGGTCCTCGGGGACCGGCGCGGTACCCGGCGGCGAGGGCGCGATCCCCGACATCCTGCGGTCGCTCCCGGTCACGCCGGCGCTCGCGCTGCTGGCGTTCGCGACGGCCGTGCTCCTGGGTGCCGGCCATGCCCTCACGCCGGGCCACGGGAAGACGCTGATGGCGGCGTACCTCGTCGGGACCCGGGGGACGCCCCGCCACGCGCTGGGCCTCGGGGCCGCGGTGTCGGTGTCGCACACGATCGGGATCCTGGGGCTCGCCGCGGTGGTCCTCGCGGCCGAGTCCGCCCTGCCGCCCGACCTCGTCGTCCGGTCCGCCCCGATCGTCGCCGCGCTCGCGATCGTCGGCATCGGCGGCTGGATGCTGCTCACCGAGGTCCGCCGCTGGCGGGCGTCGCGACGTGCGGCCACCGCGGGATCCGGCGAGCACGACCACGGGCACGATCACGGGCGTGCTCATGCGCACGCGGACGGGGAGGCGCACGTCCACGGGGATGCGCACTCGCACGCCGCACGGGGAGGCGACGCACGCCGCGCACGCGGTCGCCGATCCCGACGACGGCCTCGAGCACTCGCACGGCGGCGTCAGCCACCGCCACGTCCCGCCCGCGGGCTCGACCATCACGTGGCGCTCGCTGTTCGTCCTCGGCCTCGCAGGCGGCCTCATCCCGTCGACGAACGCGCTGCTCATCCTGCTCACGACGATCGCGGCCGGCCAGCCCGGGTGGGGCGTCGTGCTGGTCGTCGCGTTCGGGCTCGGCATGGCTGCCGTGATGGCAGGCGTCGGGCTGGCGTTCGTGTACGCCCGGGGCGCGCTCGAGCGTGGGGCCGCGCGCGCCGGCGTCGGCCGCGCCGCGCGACTCGTGCCGATGGGCGCCGCGGTCCTCGTCCTGTGCGTCGGCGTCGTCCTGACGAGCCAGGCCATCTCGGCGATGGGCATCGTCTAGCAATAGGGCCGACGCCCTAGCGACTCCGATCCGCCACCCGCGATACCCTCGGCCGCGATGCGGGATCTGACAAGCCGTGCCCTCGACACGGCAACTGCGCTGGGTGCCTCGTACGCGGACGTGCGAGTGGTCCGGCGGGTCGAGGAGTCCATCACGATCAAGACCGGTCGCCTCGAAGGCGTGGCGGGCGGCGAGACCGAGGGCTTCGGCGTTCGCGTCCTCGTCGACGGGGCGTGGGGGTTCTCGGCGAGCCACCACCTGTCGCCGGCAGAGGCAGACCGGGTCGCGGCCGACGCCGTCCGGATCGCCAAGGCGAGCGCGACCGCGCTCCGGACCCCGGTCCGGCTCGACGACCGGCCCCCGGCACATGGACGCTACGAGACGCCGGTCACGGAAGACCCGTTCGCCGTCCCGCTCGACCGCAAGATCGCGGACCTGATGGCGGCCGACGAGGCCCTCCGACGCGTCGACGGCATCGCCTGGACCGAGACGATCTTCGGGGCCCAGCGCGAGGAGAAGACCTTCGCCGCGAGCGACGGCAGCTACACCGAGCAGCTGATCACGCACGTCGGCGCCGGTCTCGAGGCCAACGCGATCGACGGCGACGAGCACCAGCGCCGGAGCTATCCCGACAACGGCGGCGCCTGGGCGAGCGCGGGCTACGAGTACATCCGCGGCCTCGACCTCGCCGGCAACGCCGAGCGGATCGCCTCCGAGGCGCGCGAGCTCCTGAGCGCCCCGCCCCTCCCCGCGGGCACGCGCACGATCGTGCTCCACCCGTCCCAGCTGTACATGCAGGTCCACGAGAGCTGCGGCCACCCGACCGAGCTCGACCGCGCGTACGGCACCGAGGCCAGCTACGCCGGCACGAGCTTCCTCACGCCGGACATGCTCGGCGAGTTCCGCTACGGCAGCGACCTGTGCGACATCGTCGCCGACGCGACCGTGGACGGCGGGCTCGGCAGCTTCGGCTGGGACGACGAGGGCGTCGCCGCCCAGCGCGTGCCGCTGATCAAGGAGGGCATGTTCGTCGGCTACCTGTCGAGCCGCGAGACCGCCCCGCGGATCGGCCGCCAGAGCGGGGGCGCGATGCGCGCCGACGGCTGGAACCGCATCCCGCTCATCCGGATGACCAACGTCAACCTGCTGCCGAGGGACGGCATGACCTTCGACGACATCGTCGCCGACACGGACGACGGGCTCCTGTTCGAGACCAACCGGTCGTGGTCGATCGACGACCGTCGCCTCAACTTCCAGTTCGGGACCGAGGTCTGCCGCGAGATCAAGGGCGGCAAGGTCGGCAAGCTCTACCGGAACGCGACGTACACCGGGATCACCTACGAGCTGTGGCGGTCGATGGACGCCGTGGGCGACGCGAGCTCGTGGAAGATGTGGGGCACGCCGAACTGCGGCAAGGGCGAGCCCGGCCAGTCGGGTCACGTCGGGCACGGCGTGTCCGGGGCGCGCTTCCGCAACGTGCGAGTGGGGGTCGTGGCATGAGCGGGCGGCACGGCATCGGCGGCGATCCCGAGGAGGCGCTGCGCCTCGCCCGGGAGGTGGTCCGGGCGGCCGAGGCCGCCGGCGCGGACGAGGCCGAGGCGCTCGTGGTCGCGGGCGAGTCCGCGCTGACCCGGTTCGCCAACTCCGAGATCCACCAGAACGTCGCGAGCGCCGAGGTGTACGTCAACCTCCGGTTCGTGCGCGGCAAGCGGGTGGGCGTCGCGAGCACCGGGCGCATGGACGACGAGGGCGTGCGTGCGCTCGTCGAGCGGGCCGGCGCGATCGCGGCCCACGTGGACGAGCTCGAGGACTGGCCGGGCCTCCCCGAGGCCGACGCGGCGCTGCCGCTCCCCGAGGCCTGGTCCGACAACACGGCAACCGCCAGCCCGGAGCTGCGTGCCGAGGGTGCCCGCGCCGTGATCGCCGCCGCCGACGAGGCGGGCGTGACGGCCTACGGCAGCTTCTCGCACGACGCGGAGGCACTCGCGGTCGCGAACACGAAGGGCATCGCCGTGTCGGAGCGGCGCACCTCGAGCCAGCTCCTCACCGTGACGATGGGTCCCGACAAGGGAACCGGCTACGCGGAGCAGTGCAACGTCGACGCGACCGCGATCGACGCCCACACGATCGGCCACGAGGCGGCGGAGCTCGCACGCGCGAGCATCAACCCGGTCGAGCTGCCTCCCGGCGACTATCCGGTGGTGCTCACGCCGTACGCGGTCGTCGACGTCCTCGACATGCTGGGCTACCTCGGCTTCACGGCGCTCGCGGTCCAGGAGGACCGCTCGTTCTACGAGCGCGGCAAGCGCGTCGGGTCGCCGCTCGTGTCGGTCGCGGACGATTCGCGTGACCCGGCCGGCCTGCCGGTGGGCTTCGACGCCGAGGGCGTCCCGAAGCAGCGGCTCGACCTGCTCGCCGCCGGCGTCTGCTGCGACCTGCCGTACGACGCCCAGACGGCAGCCCGTGCCGGGCGCCGCTCGACCGGGCACGGGCTCCCCGCCCCGAACCCGTACGGCCCGTTCCCGACCAACATGGTGATGGCGGCAGGCGACCAGTCCATCGACGAGCTCGTCGGCGGGATGGATCGGGGCCTGCTCGTGACGCGCTTCCACTACACCAACCCGGTCCACCAGAAGAAGGTCATCATCACCGGCATGACGCGTGACGGGACGTTCCTGGTCGAGGGCGGGCGGATCGTCGGGCCCGTGCGCAACCTCCGGTTCACCGAGTCCTACCTCGATGTCCTCGCCGGCGTCGAGGCGGTCGGCCGGGACCGGCGCTGCGTCAGGGGCTTCCTCG
Source organism: uncultured Chloroflexia bacterium (assembly GCA_963768035.1). Lineage (GTDB taxonomy): Bacteria > Chloroflexota > Limnocylindria > Limnocylindrales > CSP1-4 > CAIXZV01. The sequence continues at coordinate 268,438 of CAVYGJ010000005.1, read as the reverse complement.
GCGCGAGCGTGGTGCCGGCCGTGCGCGTCTCCTCGTTCGAGTTCACGGGCGTCACGGCGGACAGCTGAGCGCGATGGGCATCAGCGACCGGACGACCGCGGACCTCACGCTCTACGCGGAGTCCGACGGGTCGATCTCGGTCGACACCGGGTCGCGCTACGTGGCGGTCGGCGGCGAGGACCTCGAGCGGATCCTCGACCGGCTGGCCGCGGACGGCGGGACGCTCCGACTCCTGGGCGGCGTGGGACGCGCCGACGACGGCGACGAGCCGCCCGACCGCGAGAGCGACCCCGGCATGGGCGCGGCGTCGCACGTCCTCGCGCTCGCGTATGCCCGAGGACTCACCGTCCTCCGCGACGAGGGCTGACCGCCCGATCTCCGAGGCCTCGCCCCGCGACGGCCCGCGCCCCTTCTGCGTGATCCACCCAAGGGGTTGACACGCCACGTATCGCGATATATCGTGATGCCGCGCGATACCACGCGTCACATCAAGATAGGACACAGAATGTTCCAGCACGACACCCACGACCACAACGACCGGCGACGTCATCGCCGGGATCCCCGCCACGGCCCCGACAAGGCCGGCCTCGGCTTCCGCGGCCCGTTCGGTGGCGGTCACGGCCGCGGCGGCATGGTCCGCCGGGGCGAGATCCGTCCCCTCATCCTCGCGGTCCTCGCGGCCAAGCCGACGCACGGCTACGAGATCATCACCGAGCTCCAGGCCCAGAGCGGCGGTCGCTGGCGGCCGAGCGCGGGCTCCGTCTACCCCACCCTCCAGCAGCTCGCCGACGAGGGCCTCGTGACCAGCGAGGACGTCGACGGGCGGCGCGTCTACACCCTGACCGACGAGGGCAAGACCGCCGCGGCCGCCGGCCCCGGCTCTCCGTGGGGCGACGCCCGGCACGAGGCCGGGACGGACGTCCGCCACCTCGCCCGCCAGGTCGCCGAGGCCGCGATGCAGGTCCAGCGCGTCGGCTCGCCCAACGCCGCGATCGCGGCCCAGGTGATCCTGATCGACACCCGCGCCAAGCTCTACGGCCTGCTCGCCGGCGACTCCCAGTCCGGCGCGCCGGCCGACGATGCGTCGGACGACGAGGCCTGATCGTCGGGCCTCAGGCCTCCGGCCGGCTCCCCTCGGCGAGCGACCAGTAGCCCCGCAGGAACAGGCGGATCGCGAGCGTCGCCCGCTCGACCTGGCCGGTGGGCAGCGTGCTCTCGGGGTTGCTCTCGCCGGCCGCGAAGATGAGCGAGAACAGGACCCCGGCCAGGAGCTCGGAGGCCGCACGCGGCGCGAGCTCCGGGTCGGGGGGCCCGGCCTCGGCGAAGCAGCGGACGACGGGCTCCTGGAGCTCGTCCATCGCCTTGTGGAGCTGCATGTGATGCTCGTCGTCGAGGTGCTGGTGGGCGTGGAGGTGCGGGGCGTACACGTCCGTCGCCATCCGCTCGAAGCCCACGATCGCCAACCGGATCAGCCGCTCCTCGAGCGTCCCGCCCTCGGCGGCGGCCGCGTCCATCGCATCGTGGATCGAATGGATCCGCTGCAGGGCGACGGTCGTGTACAGGTCGACCTTGTCGGTGAAGTGGTAGTAGAGCGCGGCCTTCGTGACGCCGGCCGTCTTCGCGACCTCCTGCATCGACACGTCGCTGAACCCGCGCGTCCCGAACAGCTGCAGGCCGGCCGCAACGATGCGGTCGCGACCGCCGCCGCGTCCCGCTCGCGGCACCACCACCCGGACCTGTGGCTTCGCGACGCTGACGCGTGGCGGGGTGACCTGGACGCGCGGACGGGGGCTTGACATGAACCGGGGCACGCCTACACTACTTACCGACCGGTCAGTAAGTACCACCTCCGGTCGCTGTCCCCAAGGGTACTGACCGATCGGTAAGTCCGCAATCCGACGTCACGTCGTCCCACCCTCGAACATCAAGGACCTCTCCATGGACCCAGTCATCCGCGTCGAGCACCTCTCGAAGCGCTACAAGAAGAGTCCCACCCCGGCCGTCGACGACATCAGCTTCGACGTCGGCGCGGGCGAGCTGTTCGCCTTCCTCGGCCCCAACGGCGCCGGCAAGACGACCACGATCTCGATCCTCACGACCACCCTGGCCAAGACCAGCGGGACGGTCACGATCGCCGGCCACGACCTCGATCGCGATGCCAGGGCGGTCCGCGCCAGCATCGGGATCATCTTCCAGAACCCGACCGTCGACCTCCACCTGTCGGCCGAGGAGAACATCCGTCTCCACGTCGCCCTGTACGGGATCTACGGCTACCGGCCGTTCTACCGCCTGATGCCCGCGGAGTACCGGCGACGGGTGGAGCACCTCGCCCACGTGGTCGGGCTGGACGGCGAGCTGTTCAAGCCGCTGCGGTCGTACTCGGGTGGCATGAAGCGCAAGCTCGAGATCATCCGGAGCCTCATGCACCGGCCGGGGATCCTGTTCCTCGACGAGCCGACATCGGGCCTCGACCCGGTGAGCCGCAACGCGCTGTGGCGGTACCTGCGCGACGTCCGCAACGAGGACGGCACGACGGTGTTCCTGACGACCCACTACCTCGAGGAGGCCGAGGAGGCCGACCGGGTGTGCGTCGTCGACCACGGCCGGATCGCGATGATCGGGTCGCCCGACCACATGAAGCGCGAGCTGCTCGAGCGGTCGGTGCTGCTCGACGCGGTCGATCGCGAGTCGCTGCTCGCCGAGCTGCGCGGCCTCGGCCTCGCGCCCGTCATGGACGCGACCGGCCTCGTCCGGGTCGCCTACGCGGGCGACACCGCGCAGTCCCTCATCAGCCGGATCCGGACGCCGCTGAGCGTGCTCCGGGTCCACGAGCCCAGCCTCGAAGAGGCATACGTCGAGCTCCTGGCGAGCTCGGAGGAGGCGGCATGAGCGCCGACATCGTCGTGGCAGGGCCGGTGGCCGCCGCCGGTGGGATCCGGTCCGGGTTCCTGCGCGAGGCCAACGCGGCCTTCGCGATCGGCTGGCGCGAGGTCCTGAGCGCGATCCGGAACCCCGTCTCGATCGTGGTCACGATCATCATCCCGGTCATCTTCATGGGCATCCTGGGCGGCAGCATCAGCCAGAACCTGGGCGCCGGTCTCCAGTTCGCGTACCTCCCGTTCATGCTCATCGGCATGATCGCGAACACCCTCTACCAGGGGACGATCACGGGCGTCACGAACCTCGTCGAGGAGCGTGAGAACGACTTCACCGCCGAGCTGTTCGTCGCCCCCGTGTCCCGGTACACCGTCCTGATGGGCAAGATGCTCGGAGCGGCCGTCGCCGCGATGGTCTCGCTCATCGGGGTCCTCGCGATGATCGTCGTGATGCAGATCCCGATGGACCCGGGCGACCTGATGCGCGTGCTCATGCTCGCGCCGATCCTCGCGATCGCCGGCGGCGCCCTGGGCATCCTGTTCATCGGCTTCGTCCAGGATCCCAAGGTCGCGGGGCTGGGCGTCGTCCTGCTCGTGTTCCCCCAGATGTTCCTGTCGGGGGCGCTCATCCCGTCCACGAACTCGAGCGGCCTGCTGGGCGTCCTGTCCAAGCTGATGCCGATGACCTACAGCATCGACCTCGCGCGGAACATCTTCTACGCGGGCAAGCCCGAGTACGCGTTCGCCGTGCTCCACCCGTTCTGGCTCGATCTGCTGATCACGGTCGCCGTGTGCGTCGTGTTCATCGTGGTCGGGACCGTGATGTTCGTCAGGCGCGACCGCAACCGCTGAGGCGCGGATCGACCTGCACCCGGTCGGCCCCCGTTCGAGTACGTTCCGCGCGTGGAGACCGCGCCGACCCGCGACACGTCGCGACGATGGGTGATCGTCGGCGTCCTCGCGGGCATCGCGATCCTCGGGTACGCGGCCGGCGCCTACCTCCGGTGGACCTTCTGGTTCACGATGGACACGATCATCACGTGGTTCCTCATCGTGGTGATCGTGGTCGCCGGTGCGATCCTGGTGCTCATCCCGCGCCGCCTGACCCGCCTCGCGGGCGCGGCGCTCCTCGTGTTCGGTCTGGCGGCGGCCGTCGCCCAGTTCATCGGCCCGTCGCGTCCCGAGCTTCTCGACAGGTACGGCGAGCTGACGCTGACGACGACCAGTCCGATGCCCGGCGAGGCGAGCATCGAGGCGTGGTGCCGGTCCGACGCGGCCGGGACCGAGAGATGACCCTCAGCGGGGACATCAACATGCGCCTCGACGTATGGGACGACGGTGAAGAGATCCTGGATGGCATCGACGAGAACGAGTTCGTGGGCGTCTTCATCGAGACCGGCGACCGGTGGCGCCGCAACTCGCGATACTCGAGAGCCGACAACCTCTTCCTCACGATCATCGTCAGCCCCGTCCTCGCCTCGCAGGGCGAGGTCAGGCTCGTCGCGACTGACGCCTCGGACCTCGAGCTCGAGTGGACGCCGGCCGGCGGCACGCTCCGGTTCGCGGGCTCAAGACCCTCTCGGACGATCCTGCGATCCAGCCCGAGCCCGTCGACATGGCGGGAACGGTCACCTGGACCTGCGATGCCTGACGGCCCGGGCCCGGGATCGGCGCCCTCGATCCGGTCCCGGCTCGCCCGCCGCTTCGACCCCGACGAGCTGCGGGCGATCAAGAAGCTCTGGGTCCGCCACTCGATCGCCGAGGACGCCCGCGACATCGACGGCCTGCTCGCGACCCTCACGCCCGACTGCGTCTACGAGATCGTGCCGACGGGCCAGCGCTGGGAGGGCCACGAGGGCGCCCGCGCGTTCTACACGGAGCTGTTCGGCGCATTCCCCGACAACCGGTTCGCGCTCACCGACATCGTGGTCGGCCCGCAGGGCGTGTTCGAGGCCGCCGAGCTCACGGGGACGAACCTCGGGCCGTGGGCGGGCGTCGCGCCGTCGGGCCTCCCCGTCAGCCTCGGCGTGCTCATCCTGTTCCCGTGGGAGCCCGCGCTCAGCGGTTCGGCGGCGAGCGGATCTGGTTCGATCGCGGCGCCATCGGCGGCGGAGCGTAACGGTCCCGTAGCGCGCTCGGGCGAGCCTTGGGCCATGACACGCACCATCCGCACCCTCACCGCCATCGCCGCACTCGCGATCACCATGGTCGCCTGTGCCGCCACCCCCACCCCCATCCCGTCCACCGAGCCGTCCGCCTCGCCCGCGGCCGGCGATCCTCGTCCCATCGTCATCACGACGGACATGGGCATGGACGACCTCGTGGCGATCTACGTCCTCCTGCGCGACCCGACCGTGGACGTCCGCGCGATCACCGTCGACGGGACCGGCCTCGTCCACTGCGGCCCCGGCCTGCGCAACATCCGCCGCATCCTCACGGCGTTCGGGCGACCCGAGATCCCATTCGCCTGCGGCCGTGACGACGCGGGGCCCGACGGCGTGCCGTTCCCCGACGACTGGCGCGCCACGAGCGACAACATGTACGGCGTCGTCCTCCCGCCCGTCGTGGGCACCGACTTCCCGCCCGCGGCAGAGGACCTGCTCGCCGAGGTCATCGACGCCGCCCCGGCGCCGGTCACGATCGTCGCGCTGGGGCCGTGGACGACCCTCCAGGACCTGTTCGCGGCCCATCCCGCGACGCTCGCGAAGGTGGCCGGGATCCACGCGATGGCGGGCGCCATCGACGTCCCCGGGAACATGGCCACCGCCGCGATCGCGCCGTCGGACGGCGTGGAGTGGAACGTGGGCGCCGACCCCGACTCGTTCGCGGACGTCCTCGCGCTCGACGTCCCGGTCACGCTCGTCCCGCTCGACGCCACCGACGACGTCCCGGTGCCCTCGGACATCGTCGACCTGCTCGCGCCGGACCACGCGGCCGCGGGCGCCGACATCACGTACGAGACGTACGCACGCACCCCGTACCTCGCGACCGAGGGCAACTACTGGTGGGACTCCGCCGCCGTCACGCTGCTCACGGACCCGGGCCTCGGGACGTGGGAGGACGCGACGGTCGCCATCAACGAGCGCGGCCGGATCACCCGCGACCCTGCCGGCCGCCCCGCCAGGATCGCAGTCGCCGCCGACGGGCCAAGGGTCACCGACGCGGTGCTCGCCGGCCTCCGCCGCGGCGCCCAGCGCCCGGATCCGTTCGCCGTCGCGGGCACGCTCTCGGTCACCTGGGACGGCACGACGTGTCGCTTCGACGGCGAGACGCCGAGCGCGGCGGGCCTGACCCGGGTCGAGATCCACAACCGATCCGACAGGACGGTGGGCCTGTTCGCGGCGGGTGTCCGCGACCCGAAGACGTGGGCCGACGCGCTCGCCTGGATCAACTCGGCGGACCTCAGCGCGCAGGACGTCGCGATCCCCGACTGGATCGTCCAGATCCCCGCCCAGGACGTGTCGGCCGATGCGGGCGTGGACGCCACCGCGATGGTCGACCTCCCAGCCGGCGTCGTCGGCGTGATCTGTGGGACGGGCGAGTGGCCCGACCTGACGTTCACGGACGCGGGCTCGCTCACGCTGGGCTCGTGACGGCAGCCGGTTCGCCGGCTACCAGCTCACGAGCTTCCAGATCTCGGGCTCCAGCTCGCCGGGGCGGCCGCCCACCTCGGCAAACAGGGCGACCGCCCGCTTGAGGTGGGTCATCGCCTCCTCCGACCGACCAGCTGCGTGCAGCTGGTCGGCGAGGTTGTTCTCGACCGCGGCCTCGAGGTGGGGCTCGCCCGTCCGGCGACACTCGGCGAGCGCCTCCTCGAGGAGCCCGATCGCCGCGGCCCGGTCGCCGCGCTCCGCCTCCACGAGGGCGAGGGCGTTCCGGGCGGCGATCGCCGGGCCGGGGTCATCGCCGTCCGTGGTCGCGGCGAGCTCGAGGCTCCGCGTCAGCTCGGCATGTGCCGTGGCCGGATCACCGGCGCGGTGGGCCACGAGGCCCGCGAGCCGCGCGATCGACGCCTCGGTCCGGGGATCGTCGAGCGTGCTCGGCGATTGCACCCGCGTCGCCCGCAAGCGAGCTCGCGAGCGCCAGGTCGCCCGCGCGGAGCGCCACCGCCCCCCGCTCCACGAGGATGACGGCACGTTCGGCCGCGTCGGTCGTGCCCTCGAGCGCCGCGTCGAGATGCGAGGCCGCGGCCTGGGCATCGCCGCGCCGGGCGTGCACGCGGCCCAGGCGGAGCTCGATCGCGGCGAGCCCCTCGTCGTCCGACGCGGCGGCGGCTGCCCTCGAGCGCGACGATCGCTCCCGCGTAGTCGCCGACCGCCGTCCGCGCCTCGCCGATCGCCAGCTCGAGACCGACGACGTCCGGGTGGCCGAGCGCGAGCGCCGCCGACAGGTGCTCGAGCGCCTCGCGATTGGCGAACACCGCCCGGGCCATGAGGCCGGCGTCGCCGATAGGCATCCGCGGCCGCAACGTCCCGGCCCGCGCCGAGCTCGTGACCGGCGATCTGGGCGAGGCGGGCCGCGTCCTGTCGCCCGGCGGACCGCAGGACCTCGGCGACGCGCCGGTGGAGCAGTCGCCGGCGTGCGAGCCCGATCTCCTCGTAGGCGGCGTCCCGGAGCCGTGCGTGCCCGAAGTCGAAGACCGGCTCGCCACCCCGGTCGGCCTCACGCACGATCGCGCGCCGCACGAGCTCCTCGAGCGCGTCGATCGTCTCGTCCTCGGACCGGCCGCTGGCGGCTCGCACGGTCCCGAGGTCGAACGTTCGCCCGATCACGGCCGCGGCGGCGAGGACCTGGGCCGCCGTCTCGCCAACGCTCGCGAGTCGCTCGTGGAGGAGGGCGCGGACGCCGCGCGGCGCCTCGCCCTCGGCGCTCGGCCCGGCGGCGATCGCCTCCACGACGTACAGCGGCAGCCCCTCGGACTCGGCGGCGAGGCTCGCGGGATCCCAGCCGGTCGCGCCTGCGCCCGCGGCAGCAACGAGCGTCGCAACGTCCTCGGTGTCGAGCCGCTCGAGCGGGACGCGAACCGTGTCCGGCAGCGCGTCGACCGCGTCGACGAACACAGCGCCCGCGGTGTCGAGCTCCTCCGAGCGCCACGTGAGCACGAGGAGGAGCGAGCGCCCGGTCAGCCGGCGGGCGAGGTATCGGACGGCCTCACGAGACGCATCGTCCGCCCACTGGACGTCCTCGACGACGACGAGCCCGGGCACGGGCCCTGCGACGAGCGCGGTCACGACGACGGCGACCGCGTCCAGGAGCCGGGCGCGCGCCGCGGGCGACTCCGCGGCCGCCGGGTTCTCCCGCACGCCCAGGTCGGCCGGCAGCGACACGAGGCGCGCGACCTCCGCGAGCACCGGATGGGGCACGCCTGCCAGCCGATGCGTCGCCCCGTCCAGGGCGAGTCCCGCGCGGAGGAGCTCGGCGATGGGCGCGTAGGCGATCGACCCCTCCCCGGGGAACGCGCGAGCCGCGAGCACGAGTCCCCCGCGTGCGCGTCACCGTCGCCGCCAGCGCCTCCGCGAGACGCGACTTGCCGATGCCGGCCTCACCCCGGATCGTGGCGATGCGGCCGGTCGCCGACGATCCGGCGTGGGCGTCCGCGAGACCGGCGAGCGCGACGTCCCGGCCGACCATCGGCAGCGCCGCCGGGGCCGCGTCGATGGGATCGATGGCGGGAACGGCCACGGCCTCGACGGCCGTCCGGACGGGCGCGGCGAACCGCTCGTCGCGGATCGCCTCGTAGAGCTCCGTGGTCTCGGCGAGCGGCTGGACCCCGAGCTCGCGCTCGAGCGTCGCGACCGTCGACCGGTAGAGGCGGATCGCGCCCGCCCGGTCGCCGCTCCGGGCGAGGATCGCCATGAGCCGTCGACGGGCCGGCTCGTCGAGCGGGTCGAGCTCGACGATTCGGGATGCGGCGTCCGCGGCCGCCGCGATGTCGCCGTCCGCCTCCGACGCGAGCGTCAGCCGCTCCAGCACGTCAACGACCCGCCGCTCGACGGACACGGCGCGTGTCGCGCGCCAGTCGTCGAAGTCCGGCGAGTCCCGCAACGAGAAGCCGGCGAGGAACGGCCCGCGCGCGAGCGCCGCCGCGGCCGCGAGCCCATCCCGGTCGCCGCGCGCGGCCGCCAGGTCGAGGAGCGCGAGATCGACGTTGACGTCGTCGTCCGTGGCGAGGGCGACGGTCGCCCGGTCGACGCGCAGCCAGCGCTCCCCGAGCGCCGCACGCAGGACGGACAGCGTTCGCCGAAATGCGCCCCGCGCGCTCTCGTCGTCCGACTCCGGCCAGAACATCGTCGCCAGCTCGTCGCGGGCGTAGGGGCGGCCCTCGACCGCGAGGAGCGCGACGATCGCGAGCGCCTTGCGGGTGTCGACGCGGATGGGCGACCCGTCGACGATGACCTCGAGCGGGCCCAGGACGCGGATCTCGAGCGACATGGCGCGTAACGGTACCTCGTCGGACGATGATCCCGTAACGTTCAGGGAACGCCAACCCCCGACCATCCGGTGCGATGACCTCGTTCCACGTCAGGCCTGCCCTCGTCGTGTGGCTGTTCGCCATGCTCGTCATCGTGGTGAGCGGCTGGATCCTGCTGCCCTTCCCGCGCCGTCCGGTGGACTGGGAGGAGATCGTCTGGGCCATCGGGTTCGGGGCCGGGTTCACCTCGGTCGGGGCCCTGCTCGTCGACCGCCGGCCCAGGGAGTCCGTGTCCCGGATCACGCTCGGCGATCGGGCTCATGGTCGTCGGCGCCGTCGGGCTCCGGGCGCTCGCGGTGTGGCTGGATGCGCAGCCGGGCGATCCGTCGCCGGTCGCTGCGGTCGCGGCGATCTGGTCGCAGTCGCTGACGACGCTTGCCTTCCTCGTCGCGGGCGCATTCCTCCTCATCCGCTTCCCGGACGGACGCCATCGCGACAGGCTGTCTGCGCTCGTCGACGCCCTCGTCGTCCTGATCACGGGGGCGGTCATCGTCCAGACGCTCATGCCGGGTCCCGTCGAGGCGGACTGGATGTCCCCGATCGACAACCCGCTGGGCATCCCGGCGCTCGGGGCGCTCGACGTGTCGGCGTTCGGCGGACTCGCGCTCGTCCTCTACGCCGGGAGCATCATCCTCGCCGTGCTGGAGGTCGCATCCCGCTACCGTCGGGCTGACGCGATCGTCCGGGCACAGATCCGCTGGGTGGCCGCCGCCGGGGCCGTGCCGACCATCCTGATCCCGTTCATCCTCGTCGCCGACTGGCTGTGGTCGCTGTGGTTCCTGTCGTCGATGCTGCTCCCGATCGCCATCGGCGTCGCGCTCCTGCGCTACCGGCTGTTCGACATCGACCGGATCATCGGGCGCACGATCGCGTACGCCATCGTCACCGCGATCCTCGCCGCGGTGTTCGTCACGGTGAACCTGGTGCTCGTCTCGCAGCTCGCCGACGCGACGCGTTCGAACACGCTCGTCGTCGCAGCCTCGACGCTGCTCGTCGCTGCCCTCTTCCAGCCGATCCGGCGGCGGGTCCAGGCGCCGGTCGATCGCCAGTTCAACCGGGCCCGCGTGGACGCGGAGGCGACCGCCGCCGCGTTCGCCGACCGGATGCGGGACGAGGTGGAGATCGACGCGGTGGCGGGCGACCTCGAGCGGACGATCGACCTGACGGTCAAGCCGTCGAGCCAGGGCCTGTGGCTGCGAGGGAACGCGCAGTGACGGTCGTGACCGCCGCATCGTCACGAACGGGCGCCCGCGTCGTGTGGGTGATCGCCGCCCTTGGCGTTGCCGACATCGGCGTGCTGATCGCCACATACGGGATCCAGGCGAGGGACGCGACGACCGTCCGAGGCGATCGCGGCCCTGTCGCTTGTCGGCAGCATGCTTGCGTTCATCCTGTCGGGCGCCCTGATCGTGTCGCGACAGCCGCGGAACATCGTCGGCTGGCTGCTGATGATCCCGGGGCTCGTCCTCCCGGCCAGCACCCTGGCGACGTACTGGCTGGGGTCGATGGCGCCGCCGGAGCAGGTGACCCCACTGGTGTGGCTCGTGCTGTGGGCGCTGAGCTGGTCGTGGATCCTGCTGATCTTCCCGATCCTGCACCTGCTCCTGACGTTTCCGGATGGCCGACTCCTGTCACGGCGCTGGCATCTCGCAGTCGCGCTCGAGGTGACGATGGTGGCGATCGTTCCTCGGCTTCGCGGCCCTCGAGCAGAGACCTCGGCGTGCTCGTCGACGACGAGGTCGTCTGGACCGTCGACGAACCCGATCGGCGTCCTGCCGAACGACATGTTCGATGCGTGGCTGGGCAGCCTCTGGCAGGCTCGGGCTGGTGGTCATGACGATCGCGAGCGTGGCGGCCGTCGTGGTCCGCTTCCGACGCGGGTCGACCGTCGAGCGCCAGCAGCTCAAGTGGCCGCTGCTGGCGGTCGTCCTCTTCGGCGCCGTCTACGCCGGTGCATCGCGTGAACGCCATCCTGGTCGGCGACGGGTCGATCCTGTTCGGGGTCTCGCTGGCCGGCATCCCGATCTCGGTCGCGATCGCCGTGCTGCGCTACCGGCTGTATGCCATCGACCACATCATCAGCCGGACGCTGTCGTGGGCCGTGATCACGGGGATCCTGCTCCTCGTGTTCGTCGGGTGCGTCCTCGCCCTGCAGGGACTCCTCGCGGGCGTCACCAGGGACCAGACGCTCGCCGTCGCTGCATCGACCCTCGCCACGTTTGCCCTGTTCCAGCCCCTCCGCGGCCGCGTCCAGCGTGCCGTGGACCGGCGGTTCGATCGGGCGCGCGTCGTGGGCGACCGCGCGGCGTCCGCATTCGCCGAGCGTCTCCGCGACGAGGTCGCGATCGAGGTCATCGCAACCGACCTGCAGACGACGATCGATGGTGCGGTCAAGCCGTCCACCCAGGCGATCTGGCTCCGGAGCGCACACTGATGGCAGCGATGACGACGCCGCAGGAGCGGCCGCTCGCGGTGGTCCACCGGGCTGGCGCTGCTCCTCCTCGCCGTGTCATTGGGGATGATGGCGTTCTCGTTCGCGTCCCTGGTCCTGCCCGGCAGCGACGCCCTCCCCGATCGACCGTCCCCGATCCTGTTCCTCATCGCGGCATCGGTGATGCTGACCTACCCGTTCGTGGGCACCCTGCTCGCCATCAGGCGCCCTCGGAACCCGCTCGGGTGGCTGCTCCTGCTGCTCGGCATCGGGTTCACGCTCTCGTTCTTCAGCACCGAGTACGTCGGACGCGCCACCATCTCGGGGTGGCCCCTGCCCGGTGCCGTCTGGGTCGCCTGGCTCGCCGCGTGGGCGTTCGTTCCCACCATGTCGATCCCCCTCGGGTGGATCCCGCTGCTGTTCCCGACCGGACGCGTGCTCTCGCCCAGGTGGGTGTCGGTGGCATGGGCGATCGGGATCGTGACGGTCGCCGGAGCGGCGGCCTCGGCCTTCGCGCCCGTCGCGCTCGAAGGGGCGGGCCCCGTATTCATGAACCCCGTCGGCGTCCAGGCCCTCGCGGCACCGACCGAGATGATCAACGCGCTGTTCCTGCCGGCCATCGCGATCCTCGGGGTGCTGGCGGTCGCGTCGCTCCTGCTCCGCTTCCGCCGGTCGCGGGGCATCGAGCGCCAGCAGCTCCGCTGGTTCCTGCTGGCGACCGCGACGTTCCTCGCCAGCCTGGTCGCGACCTTCGCGACCGGCCTCGATGGGCTGTTCATCGTCGCGCTCCTCGCAGCGGCCGGGATCCCGATCGCGACAGGGATCGCCATCCTCCGGTATCGCCTGTACGACATCGACCGTCTGATCAGCCGGACCATCGGGTGGGCCGTGGTGACGGCGATCCTCGTGGCGGTGTTCGTCGGCGGGGTCGTGTTCCTCCAGGCCGTGCTCACCCCGGTGACACAGGAGAACACCCTTGCCGTCGCGGTGTCCACGCTGGTGGCGTCTGCGCTGTTCCAGCCGCTCCGCCGGCGGGTGCAGCGTGCCGTGGACCGGCGCTTCGATCGTGCCCGCTACGACGGCCAGCTGATGGCCGATGTCTTCGCCGAGCGGCTTCGCGACCAGGTCGACCTGGAAGGCCTCGAGCACGACCTGGCCACGACTGTCGACGGGACGCTGCGACCCGCGTCGCTCACCGTGTGGCTCCGGCCGAACACATCGGAGCCGTCCCGATGACCCGCGGTGTGAGCGCCGGCATGCGGAAGGAAGCGCCACTGCCCGTTCCGGCCCGGGTGGCCTTGCTCGCGTGCCTCGTGACGGCCGTCGCCCTCCCGGTGCCCGACCCGTTCACGATCCTGTTCTTCGTCTGCCACGCGCTGGTCGGGTTCCTGCTGGTCCTCCGGCGGCCGCGGAACGCGATCGGCTGGCTGCTCATCGTCATCGCGCTCGGGTTCGTGGGTACCGGCAGCCTCACAGATCTGGACCTCGACGCCCTGAGCGCGGGCGCTGCGCCCTGGCCGGACTTCCTGCGCGCGTGGCTGTCATCGTGGGCCGGCTCCGCCACGTTCGTCGCCTATCTCGCGCTGGCAGTGCTGTATCCCACCGGAAGGTTCGACGAGGGGCGGGGGCGTGTGGGCAAGCTCCTCCTCGGCCTCGCCATCGTGTCCTTCGCGGCGCAAGCGCTCGCGCCGTCGTTTTCGGTCAACCCCGAGGGCACGCGCTCGTACCTCGTCCCCAACAGATTCGGCGTGATCCCCGACGCGATGGCCGCACTCGGGCTCACGGGCGACTGGTGGACGATCCTGACGATCGTGCTCCTGGCGGCCGCCGTCATCGATCTCGTCCTCCGTTTCCGGCGCTCCACCGGACTCGTCCGGGTCCAGATGCGCTGGCTCGTGGCGTCGCTGTGCGCGATCGTGGCGAGCGTTGTCGTCGGACTGGTCCTGACGGTCGCCCTCGGCCCAACGGGCGCCGATGTCGCCTGGATCCCGGTCATCGTCGCCTACCCGACCCTGCCCCTGGCCGTGTACATCGCCATCAGCCGCTACCGGCTGTACGAGATCGACCGCTCGATCAGCCGCACGATCGGGTGGGCCATCGTCACGGCCATCCTCGCTGGCGGTGTTCGTCGGCGGCGTCGTGATCCTCCAGGCGCATCCTCCCGGTGACCCCAGGAGCCACACGCTTCGCCGTCGCCGGCTCGACGGTCGTCGCGTTTGCGCTGTTCCAGCCGGTCCGGCGACGGGTGCAGCGGATGGTCGATCGCCGATTCGACCGGGCCCGCTACGACGGCCAGCTGACGGCCGACGTCTTCGCCGAGCGGCTGCGCGACGAGGTCGATCTCGGACGGCCTCGAGCACGACCTGGTGGCGACCGTCGACGGGACGCTGTCCGGCCCGCGTCGCTCGTCTGTGGCTCCGGCCGAGGCGCGGAGCCATCCCGATGACGCCGAGGTGTGTCGCCGTGGCTGCTGGCGACGTCGCCGTCGCGAGCGTCGCCGCTAGCGGTCGTCGGCTGGACGATCTACCCGCCCGCGGCTGTTCGATCCGTCGGCGGCGGTGATCTTCATCGCCGCCGTGGCGTCCTTCGCCGGCGTCGGCGCGTTCCTCGCGATCCGCGTCCCGGGCAACCGGGTCGGCTGGCTGCTCCTGGCCGCCGGCGTGATGTTCGCGGCGCAGAACCTGTCGGGCGGCTACTCGACCGCCAGCGTCGCCGCCGGCGGCGACTGGCCGCTGACCGGCGTACGCGGCGTGGGCTGGCGAACGTGCTGTTCGTCCCGCCGATCGTCATCGCCGCCGCCGGGGTCCCGCTCGTCTATCCCGGACGGCCACCTTCCGTCGCCGCGCTGGCGCTGGCTGGCGTGGCTGCTCGTCGCCGGGACCGTCGCGGCGATCGTCAAGCCAGCCCTGATGCCGGGGCCGATCAACGGCAATCCCGCGATCCTGAACCCGTTCGGCGTGCCCGCGCTCGAGCCGTGGCTCGAGACGTTCAACGCGGTCTCCACGCTCATCGCGCTGCCGGCCTTCGTCGGGGCGTTCGCAGCCGTCGCGGTTCGCTTCCGGCGCGGGACGCTCGGTCGAGCGCCAGCAGATCAAGTGGCTCCTGGCCGTGGCGCTGGTCGCGGCAGTCGCGTTCCCGATCGCGTTCATCGGAGGCGTCGCTGTTCACCGACTCGCTGGTCGCAAACGTCGCGATCTACGTCGGCTTCGTGGCGCTCATCGCGCTCCCGATGGCGATCGGGGTCGCGATCCTCCGCTACCGCCTGTACGAGATCGACCGGCTCGTCAGCCGGACGATCGGCTGGGCCGTGGTCACCGGGGTGCTGGCGGTCGTGTTCGTCGCCCTCGTCGTCACCCTCCAGGCGATCCTCGCGCCCGCTGACGAAGGAGAACACGCTCGCCGTCGCGGCATCGACGCTCGTCGCCTTCGCGCTGTTCCAGCCGCTGCGGCGGCGGGTCCAGCGGGCGGTCGACCGTCGCTTCGACCGTGCCCGGTACGACGGGCAGCGCACCGTGGACGCGTTTGCCGGGCGCCTGCGCACGGAGGTGGACCTCCCGACGCTCCGCGAGGCGCTCGCCGCGACGGCGGACGAGGCCGTCCGACCCTCGACCGCGATCGTGTGGCTCGCGAAAGGCGGGGGTGACCGGGCGCAGGACCGACGCCTGTACGCCCCCGACCGAGTAGCCCAGACTTCGTAACGATGTCCGAACGTCAACCCGGGAGGATGCACCCGATGACTCCGATCACTCGCCCCATCCGACGCCTCATCGGCCGGTCCACACCGGACGTGGCGGACCTCGCCGTCCCGGCCGTGGCGACCGCCCCGGCCGAGCAGCCCGGCGTCGCCGTCGACATCCCGGAGACCGACCCGCTGTTCGCGTACCTCCAGTCGGCGCCCGGCCCGGTTGACCTGACCCGGCTCGAGCTCGTCGTCCCCGGCGCTCGACGAGCTGCGCGCCGCCGGCGTCGCGCTCGTCGTGCCGCTCGTGACCCAGGGCGAGCTCATCGGGACCCTGAACCTCGGGCCGCGCCTGTCGGAGCAGGACTACTCGACCGACGACCGCCGGCTGCTGGCGACGCTCGCCGCCCAGGCCGCGCCGGCCATCCGCGTCGCCCAGCTCGTCCGCGAGCAGGCGGCCGAGGCCGCGGAGCGCGAGCGCTACGAGCAGGAGCTCAAGGTCGCGCAGCTCATCCAGCAGCAGTTCCTGCCGCGCGAGCTGCCGAACCTCCGCGAGTGGCAGATCGCCGCGTACTACGGCCCGGCCCGGGTCGTCGGCGGCGACTTCTACGACTTCATCGACCTCGGCGAGGGGCGCATCGGCGTCGTCGTCGGCGACGTCACCGACAAGGGCGTCCCCGCGGCGCTCGTCATGGCCCGGACGCACTCGATCCTGCGCGCAGAGGCGCCCCGGCTCATCGAGCCGGGCAAGGTCCTGGCACGAGCGAACGAGCTCCTGGCCCCCGAGATGCCGGCCCGCATGTTCGTGACCTGCCTGTACGGCGTCCTCGAGCCCGACACCGGGCGCTTCGTGTTCGCGAACGCAGGTCACAACCTGCCCTACGTGCGGACCGCCGACGGCGTGATCGAGCTGCGCGCGACCGGCCTCCCGCTCGGCCTGATGCCCGGCATCACGTACGAGGAGACCGAGGGCTTCGTCGGCCAGGGCGACGCGATGCTGCTGTACTCGGACGGGATGGTCGAGCAGCACGGGCCCGGCCGCGAGATGTACGGCTTCCCGCGCCTGCGCGAGGCGATGGCGACGGACGACGCCGGCAGCGCCCTCCTCGACCGGCTGCTCGACGAGCTCCACGCGTTCACCGGCCCCGGGATCGAGCAGGAGGACGACATCACGCTCGTCACGCTCCGGCGCGCCCCGGGCGTGGCCGCCACCGTGGACGGCGCCGACTCTCCGGGCGTGCCCGTGACCCGCGACGACGCGGTCGCGGAGGCGGTCGCAGAGGACGCCGAGCCGCTGCTCGCCTTCACGATCGAGGGCGCGATCGGCAACGAGCGAGCCGCGATGCAGCGGGTCGCCGAGGCAGTGGCGCCGCTCGGCCTGGAGCCGGCCCGGCTCGACCGCCTCAAGACCGCCGTCGCCGAGACCGTGATGAACGCCATCGAGTACGGCTCCCAGGGCGATCCGGCGGTGCCGGTCGACGTCCGGGTCGACGCCGACGAGCGGGCCATCCGCGTCCGCGTCACCGACCGGGCGCTGTCCGGGCCCGTCCCGGACGCCGAGATGCCGGACCTGGACGCCAAGCTCGAGGGCCGCCAGAAGCCACGCGGCTGGGGCCTGTTCCTCATCCGCCACATGGTCGACGGGATGGATGTCCACGCGGACGACGGCCTGCAGACCGTGACCCTGACCCTCACCCGCACGCCCCAAGGAGGTGCGTCATGACCGACCGGCTTGCCGTGGAGGTCGTCACCACGACCCCGGGCGAGGCGCGCCTCGCGATGCGCGGCGACGTCGACATCGCCGCCGACGAGGCGCTCGCCGCGGCGTACACGGAGGCTTCGGCGACCGGGGCCACGCGCGTGATCCTCGACTTCGCCGACGTCGACTACATCAACTCCACGGGGATCGCCCTCATCGTCCGGATGCTCGCCGAGGCGCGCCGCGACCACCGCGAGGTCATCGCCCTGGGCCTCTCCGACCACTACCGGGAGATCTTCAGGATCACCCGCCTGTCCGACTACCTCACGATCGCCGACCCCCAGCCGACGACGTCCGTTCCAGAGGAGGCAGCCCGATGACCGACACCACCGTCGACGTCAGCCGCGAGGGCTCGACGGCGATCCTCCGGATCCACGGCGAGATCACCGGGGGCAGCGAGCCGCCGATCATGGCCGCGTACGTCGACGCCGGCGACGCGCGCTCGATCGTCCTCGACTTCAGCCAGCTCGACTACATGAACAGCGGTGGGATCGGCCTCCTCGTGACGCTGCTCGTCCGGGCACAGCGCGCCGGGCAGAAGCTCCTGGCCGTCGGCCTCACCGAGCACTACCGCCAGATCCTCGCGCTGACGCGCCTCGACGAGGCCATCGCGATCCACGACGACGAGCCGGCCGCGCTCGCGGCCGCCGCCACCGCCTGATCGTTCCGGGGCCGCGACACCCGCGGCCCGCACCGCACCCCGAACACGGAGAGCTCCCATGACCACCCCGGATCCCCGCGCGCCCCGCGACCAGGAGTCGTGGGCCCGCCCCGTCGATCGCCTGACCACCACCGCGAAGAGCTCGGGCCAGGACACCGTCACCGGCAAGCGCGTCGCGGGGCCGGTCCAGGGCTTCGGCCAGATGTGGCAGAAGACGTTCGCGATCCGCGTCCCGGCGGACGACCACTCGCCCGAGGACGTGATCGCGCACTGGAAGGACAAGTTCCCGACGTTCTGGCCGAAGGGGTCGACCTTCTACGCGCCCCTCGCGGGGATCTCGCCCGGCGAGGTCGCGCTGCTCGAGGTGCCGCCGCTCCCCGGGTCGCCCGTCAAGATGTCGACCGGCGTCATGGTCATCTACGCGGACCGGGAGTCGTTCACGTTCATGACCCCCGAGGGCCACGCCCTGGCGGCATGGATCACGTTCTCCGCGTATCGCGACGGCGACGACACGGTCGCCCAGGCGCAGGCGCTCGAGCGCACGAGCGACCCGCTCATCGAGCTGAGCTACCTGTTGGGCGCGAACCGCGCCAACGACGCGTTCTGGAAGCAGACGCTCGCGAACCTCGCGACGTCGCTCGGCGTCGCGGAGCCGGTCGTCGAGACGACCAAGGTCTGCGTCGACAAGCGGCGCCAGTGGAAGCACGCGGGTAACGTGCGCCACAGCGCGGCGGTCCACATGGCCGTCGGCACCGTCACGGCACCGGTCCGGTGGGTCCGGCGGCGACGGGTGACGAGCTAGCGAGGCGGAGCGCGATCGTGCTGGCGACCAGATGACGCCCACCCTCGACGCGATCGTCGTCGGCGCCGGGCCCAACGGGCTCGCCGCCGCGATCGAGCTCGCGCGCGCCGGGCGCTCGGTCCGGATCTACGAAGCGGCCGACGCCGTCGGGGGTGGCACTCGCTCCGCCGAGCTGACGCTGCCGGGGTTCGTCCACGACCCGTGCGCGTCGGTCCACCCGCTGAGCCTGGCCTCGCCGTTCTTCCGCTCGCTCGACCTCGGTCGCCACGGGCTCGAGTGGGTCCACCCGGAGGCGCCGGTCGCACACGCGTACGCGCCGGGCCGGAGCGTGGTGCTCCCGCGCGAGCTCGACGGGCCGGCCCTCGACGCGGCGCTGGGCCGCGACGCCGACAACTGGCGCCGGGTCTTCGGGGCGCTCGTGGGCGAGTGGGAGCGGCTCGTGCCGATGCTCCTGTCGCCCGTCATCCGGCCGCCGCGCCACCCGCTGCTCATGGCGCGCTTCGGCCTGCCGGCGTTGCTGCCGGCCGAGGACCTGGCCCGGCTCGCCTTCCGCGAGCCCGCCACCCGGGCGCTGTTCGCGGGGATGGCGGCGCACTCGATGCTGCCGCTCCACGCGCCGCTGAGCGCGTCGTTCGGGCTCGTGCTCGGGCTGCTCGCGCACGCCGTCGGCTGGCCGGTCGCGCGTGGCGGGAGCGCGGCCATCGCCGCCGCGCTCGAGGCCGAGGCACGGTCGCTCGGGGTCGAGATCGTCACGGGCCATCGCGTCGATGCGATCGCGGACCTGCCGCCCGCGCGGGCCTACCTCCTCGACGTCACGCCGCGCCAGGTGCTCGCGATGGCCGGCGACCGCCTCCCGGCGCGGTACCGGCGCCAGCTCGAGGGCTTCCGCTACGGGCCGGGCGTGTTCAAGGTCGACTGGGCGCTCGACGGGCCGATCCCGTGGGCCGACCCCGCGACGGCGCGCGCGGGAACCGTCCACCTGGGCGGGCCGATGCGCGAGATCGCCGCGTCCGAGGAGGCGGTGGGCCGGGGCCGGCACGCCGAGCGTGCCGTTCGTGCTGCTCGTCCAGCCGACGATCGCGGACCCGTCGCGCGCCCCGGAGGGCAAGCACGTCGCGTGGGCCTACTGCCACGTCCCCAACGGCTCGACCGTGGACATGACCGCCGCGATCGAGGCCCAGGTCGAGCGGTTCGCGCCCGGGTTCCGCGACTGCATCCTCGCCCGGGCGACGAAGGACGCGCCGGCGATGGAGGCCTACGACGCGAACTACGTCGGCGGCGACATCAACGGCGGCATCGGCGACTGGCGGCAGCTCCTGTTCCGGCCCGTCGTCCGCTGGAACCCGTACACGACGCCGGACCCGGCGATCTTCCTGTGCTCATCGTCCACGCCACCGGGCGGCGGTGTCCACGGGATGGGCGGCCGCCACGCGGCGCACGCAGCACGACGGCGGCTCGGGCGGCGCTGAACGGTCCCGTCAGGAGCACGCAGAACTCGTTGCCCTCGGGGTCGGCCAGCACGGTCCACGTGAGCGTGCCGAGGGAGCGCTCCGCGATGAACGTCGCGCCGAGGCCCTGGAGCCGGGCGACCTCGTCCGCCATCGACTCGGCCCGGAAGTCGAGGTGGACCCGGTTCTTGACCGTCTTCGCCTCGGGCACCTTCTGGAACAGGATCGGCGGGCGACCGGGCTCCTTGTCGCGCGGCGCGAGGCCGACGTACTGCTCGTTCACGTCCTGGCGGTCGTAGTCCAGGGCGGCCTGCCAGAAGTCCACGACCGCCCCGTGCTCCGCGCAGTCGATCACCACCTCGCCGACTCGCAGCGTCATCGATCCTCCTCGGTGCTCATGGTGTGTCTATCCGGTGGGCAGCCGATCCGGTTCATCGCCGTTCGTCGTTCGCCGCTCGCCCAGCGGGCGATGCGCGCACCCGGCGCGACGGACGGCTCGCCCGGAGGGCTGTTCATGGCACCTCGCGCTCGACGCGCCATGGACCGCTCGCCGAGAGGGCGGCTTGGCTCCCGCAGCGCGTCTACCGCTCGCTGGGCGGGCGGCGCCGCCGAGAGCGACCTACCGCCAGGCGGTTCGCGCCTCTTCCGGGTACAGCCGCACCCGCCGGTACGGCTCACGGCCACGGGACCGCGAGACGATGTTCGCGCGCTCGGCCATCTGGTGCTGGAGCCGGCGGATGTAGGCGTTCTGGGGCGAGAGCTCCACGGGCTCCTGCTCCTTCATGACGATCCGGATCGCCTGCTCGGTCTCCGACAGCGCGGCGTCGCGCGGGTCCACCTCGAGCGAGAAGATCGACGTCAGCGACGCCTGCATCTGCGCGATCGTGTTCGCCTTGAGCACGTAGATCGGCAGGCCGCGGTCCTCCACCTCACGCAGGGCGGGTGGCTTCTGGCGGTACTCCGAGCGCAGGGTCATCGCGACGTCCGCCTCGTCCGGCTCGCGGGCGATGATGACCGGCAGCTGGAGGTCCTTGATCGCCTGCTCCAGCCGCTTGCGCGAGACGCCGTGCGGGAAGACGCGGAGCGTCGGGAGGGTCCCGTCGCTGATCGTCCGTGCGTCGTCGCCGAGGGCGGCGTCGTCGTCCTCGTCGTCCTCGAGCGGGTCGACGTCGACTGGGACGAAGCCCTCCTCGCCGGGGACCATGCGGGCGATCCGCTCCTCCTCGGCGGCCTCGAGCTGCGCGGCGTTGACCGGCCGCGTGCCCTCCTCCTCGGCGAGCGTGTCCAGGGCCCTGCGGGCCTCCGCGCGCCAGGCCTGCTGGCGCTGGAGCTCGCGGGCGTCGCGCGCACGCACGTCGAGCGCGGCCTGGGTCACGTTCTCGGCGCGCTCCAGGGGCCCGCGGTCGGCGATCTCACCCGAGACGAACGGTGCGTTGGGGGGAGTGGCGAACCGCTCCCCGGGAATCACCCCCGTCGGGTCCGATCGGTCGCCCTCCCGGGCAGGTGCCCCACGCTCGCCACCGCGCTCGGAGCCGCGGGGGGCGCCGCGCCAGCCACCGGACTGGCCGGGCCGGTACCCGGGTCGAGCCGTCGGCGCACGGTCCTCGCCGGCGTAGCCGCCCGTGCGGTAGGTGGACGCGCCGCGCCAGCCGGGCTCGCGACCCCATGCGCCACCCGCGCCGCCGCCCGTGAGCCCGGAGAACCGGTCGCCGCCGAGCGACTCGCGTGCCGACGGCTTCGGGCGGGACTGGGAGCGATGGACGCCCTCCTCGTCCCGCCAGCGCAGCTCGGGCGCCACGGGTTCGCCGAGGAGCATCGCGTCGACGGTCGCCGCGACGTCCGCGTGGACGAGCACCTTCTCGCGTTCCTGGATCTCGACGATCACGTCGAACGTCGGCGGCTGCTTGCGCTCGAGGACGCTCTTCTGCGAGCGGCGCCGACGCGCCTCCTCGTCGCCGAGGGTCACCGACTGGATGCCGCCGATGAGGTCGGACAGGGTCGGGTTGAGCATCAGGTTGTCGAGGTTGTTGCCGTGCGCGGTGCCGATCAGCTGCACGCCGCGCTCGGCGATCGTGCGGGCGGCCTGCGCCTCGCGCTCGGTCCCGATCTCGTCGATGACGATGACCTCGGGCATGTGGTTCTCGACCGCCTCGATCATCACCTCGTGCTGGAGGCTCGGGGTCCGGACCTGCATCCGCCGGGCCTTCCCGATCGCCGGGTGGGGGATGTCGCCGTCGCCCGCGATCTCGTTGGACGTGTCGACGACGACGACGCGCTTGCGCTGCTCCTCGGCGAGCACGCGCGCGGCCTCGCGGAGCATCGTCGTCTTGCCGACGCCCGGCCGGCCCATGATCAGGATCGACTTCCCGCTCTCCACGAAGTCCGTGATGATCTCGATCGTCCCGTAGACGGCACGCCCGATCCGGCACGTCAGGCCGACGACCTTCCCGTTCCGGTTGCGGATCGCGCTGATCCGGTGGAGGGTCCGCTCGATGCCCGCGCGGTTGTCGTCACCGAACGAGCCGATGTGCTCCACGACGTACGCGATGTCGGCCTCGCTGATCTCGCGCTCGAGCAGGTCGACCTCGGACGACGGGTAGCGGGCCTCGGGCCGC
Source organism: uncultured Chloroflexia bacterium (assembly GCA_963768035.1). Lineage (GTDB taxonomy): Bacteria > Chloroflexota > Limnocylindria > Limnocylindrales > CSP1-4 > CAIXZV01. Next base: position 245,695 of record CAVYGJ010000005.1, on the reverse strand, counting down.
CGGCCGAGGTCCATCACGACCTCGATGAGCGACTCGCGGTCGGGCAGGGCGTCGATCGCAGTGACGATCTCCGGCGGCAGGGCCGCCAGCAGGACGCGCAGGTCGTCGGGGGTTTCGCGCTGCCGATCCTGGGATCCCACGCTGGACTGTCCTCCTTCCAACCGCTAGCGGACGCCAGCCGGCACGAGGCGCGGCTCGGCGACGCGGACGAGGGTTTCCTTCATGAGGAGTGTGACCGAGGCGACCGAGGCGAAGCCCTCCTCTTCCAGGCGCCGGTCGAGCGGCGCCTCGTAGGTCCGGACGGGTGCGAGCACACCGGATCGTTGCACGCGATCGGCATCCGCGCGCGCTGCGATGACACCGAGTGCATATCGCAGGAGCGGGACGACGTCTGCGTCCGGCCGTGCGAGCAGCTTGAGGTAGTGCGGCTGGTCCTCCTTCGCGACGCCCACCTGGACGAACCCGTCGAGCTGCGTCCCATCGTTGCCGCCGCCCGGCGACTGCAGGACGAACGCCTCGACGTCGGCGAACCGCAGGATCGGGGCGAGCGAGCTGCGCGGGACGCGCCAGTCCCTGCCCTGGCGCTCCCAGTCGAGCACCCGCACGCTCTCGAGGCGCTGGACCGGCTTCGGCGTGACGCTCGAGTAGAGGCGGCTGAGCGGCAGCGCATCGAGCGGCGACGCGGGCCGGATCCCGGCTGCCGCCGCGTCCTCGTCCGAGAGGACTGCCGGCAGCGGCTCGCCCGGCGCGCGGTAGAGCACGCGCTCCTCGCCGTAGCGCATGAAGCCGGCCTGCATGAACAGCTCGACGTTGTCGTCCGAGTCCGCGCACGCGACGTGGAACCGGACCGCCCCCCGCTTCGCGCCGTCGCGCAGGAGGTGCTGGACGAGCCGGAACCGGACGTCGCCGGCGTCGAGGTCGCCCACGGCGTCGAGCTCCACGACCGTCCACTCGTCGCGGCTGCTCTCGCGCTCGACGCGCAGCAGCCCGGCGATGTGCGACTCGCGATCGAAGACATACAGGACGTCGTGCGGCTGGAAGTACCCGAGCGGCAGCCGGAACAGGCTGAACACGCCGATCGGCGGTCCCGACACCGGCAGGCCGAGCGAGCGCGTCCCGTCGCTGTCGGCCTGGGCCAGCCGCGACAGCTCGCCGAGCGCGGCGAGATCCGTCAAGCGGGCGGCGCGGACCTTCCCCGACCGGGCCACGGCGCTACCGTCCCTGCTGCGTGCGGCGGGTGGGATGCGGCCGGCGTCCGGTCCCCTCGCCGGGGTCCGCGTGCTCCGCGGCCATCGTGGCGATCAGCCGGTGGAAGCGCGTCTCGCCCGCGAGCTCGGGGTGGAACGAGGTCGCGACGATGTTCTTCTCGCGGACCGCCACGATCCGCCCGTCGTCCAGGCGCGCGATGACGTCCACGTCCGGCCCAACGGATTCGATCACGGGGGCGCGGATGAACACCGCGTGGACGGGCGTGTCGCCGAGCAGGGGCACGGACAGGTCCGTCTCGAACGAGTCCAGCTGGCGGCCGAACGCGTTGCGCTCCACCGTGACGTCGAGCAGCGGCAGGATGGGCTCCTCGCCGCCCTCGATCTGCCGGCTGAGCACGATCATCCCCGCGCAGGTGCCGAACAACGGGGCGCCGCGCTCCGCCAGCGCGAGGATGGGCTCGCGCATGTTCCAGCGGCGGATGAGGTTGCGCATCGTCGTCGACTCACCACCGGGAATGATGAGGCCATCGACGTCGTCGAGTTGCTCCGGCAGGCGCACCTCGACCGCCTCCACGCCGATCGCGCGGAGGGCGGCAACATGCTCGGCGAAGGCACCCTGGAGGGCGAGGACCCCGATCTTCATCGAGCCGGCCCTGTGCCGACGGGTCGCACTACCAACCGCGGACCGCGAGCCGCTCCTGCTCCGGGATGGCTTCCATCGCGATGCCCCGCATCGGTGCGCCCAGGCCCTTCGAGACCTCGGCGATGATCTTGGCGTCCTGGAAGTGCGTCGTCGCCTGGACGATGGCGTTCGCCATGCGGGCCGGGTCCTCGCTCTTGAAGATGCCCGATCCGACGAACACGCCCTCGGCGCCCAGCTGCATCACGAGCGCCGCGTCCGACGGGGTGCTGATGCCGCCGGCCACGAAGTTGACGACCGGGAGGCGGCCCGCCTCGGCGACCGACTTCACGAGCTCGTACGGCGCCTGGAGCTCCTTCGCCGCGACGAACAGCTCGTCCTCGCGCATGTGCTGGAGCTTGCGGATCTCGCTCAGGACGTCGCGCAGCTGGTGGACGGCCTCGACGACGTTGCCGGTCCCGGCCTCGCCCTTCGTGCGCATCATCGCCGCGCCCTCGTTGATCCGCCGGAGCGCCTCGCCGAGGTTCCGGCAGCCGCACACGAACGGGACCTTGAAGGCGTGCTTGTCGATGTGGTTGCGCTCGTCGGCCGGGGTCAGGACCTCCGACTCGTCGATGTAGTCGACGCCGAGGGCCTCGAGGACCTGCGCCTCGACGAAGTGGCCGATCCGGGCCTTCGCCATGACGGGGATCGTGACCGCCTCCATGATCCCGACGATCATCGACGGGTCGGACATGCGCGCGACGCCACCGGCGGCACGGATGTCGGAGGGGACGCGCTCGAGCGCCATGACGGCGACGGCGCCGGCATCCTCGGCGATCTTGGCCTGCTCGGGTGTGACGACGTCCATGATGACGCCGCCCTTGAGCATCTGGGCGAGGCCCTTCTTGGTGGCCCAGGTGGAGGTTTCGGTCATGGTCAGCGGGTTCTCCGGGAGCTCGCGTGACTGGCGGCCGGGCGGCTGGCCCCGGGGTCGTCGCCCGTTCGAGCCGGATGGTCCGACGTCACCGTCGAATTATCGCACGCGATCCGGCAGTTTCCCAAGGACCGGCTTGGTTGCGTGGCGGCAGTCCGGTTGGGGCAAGGGCGACTGGGAGACGGGAGAGCGTCAGCGGGCGAGCAGCTCGTCGGTGCGAGCGTCGGCTGCGCCGCCGTAGTAGCGGTCGAGAACGGCCTGGAACCGGGGATCGCTCGGGTCAGCGCGGGCGAACAGCGTGGCCGACGAGCGGACCTTGACGGCGTCCACGGCACCGAGGATCGCGTCCGCGGTGCGGCCATCGACGGCCAGCAGCGCATCGAAGCAGGCGCGCAGCCGCGGGCCGAGCAGCGGGTGGGCGAGGTAGGCGCGGGCCTCGTCTATTCCGGTGACGGCAGTACGCCTGGGACATCGACGACATCCCGAGCCCGGCCACCTGCGGGAAGATGAACCAGATCCAGTGGCCGTCCTTCCGCCCGTTGCGGAGCTCGGCCAGGGCCAGATCGTACGTGCCGGACTGCGCACCGACGAACCGGTTGAGGTCGAACGGGTCGTCCTGCGCGCTCCACGCCCGGGCGCCTAGCGGACGAGGGTCCTGACGACGCCGCTCATGAGGGTCGTCGCGCGCCGGGCCGACGTCGGCGACAGGCGCGACAGCGCATCCACGAGACCGAGGACGTCGTCGTCGGGGAGGCCGTCGAGCAGCTTCACGAGACGCAGGATCGTGTCGTCCGGGACGTCGCCGAGGAGCCGGAGCGCGCGCTCGAGCTCGGTGGGCTCGAGCCGCGACACGAGGCCCACGGCACGGTCGAACAACCGCACGAACACGAGGAACGTCGAAAGCCAGTCGCGGAGGCGGAGCAGCTCGGCGTCGCCGGGATGCGTGACGATCGCCGTGTTGGCCTCGAGGAGCGTCCGCTCGAGCACGAGGATGATCGGGTCGCCCTCGCGGACCTTGCGCTCCGCCACGACGCGCCCGAACCAGCGCCAGTGGTCGCCGATCGCCATGTACGCCGTGCCCGCGGGACCGCGCCGGCCGACGCGCCTGGGTTCCGCGACCCGCTCGACGAGCCCCCACGCCTCCGCCTCCGCCAGGGCGAGCGATGCCGCCCGGTGCGAGAGGTTGAGCGCCTCGCGGACCTCGCGCTCGGTGAGCGGACTCTGGCTGGTCATGAGGTACGCATGGACGCGGGCGATGGCCGGCGCGACGCCCCACGCGGCGCCCATCTCGCCCCACGCGTCGGCGAGGCGGAGGCGGATCTCCTCGGTGATCGACGTCACCGCTTCCGGCTCCTGGCCTTGGGCGCGAGTGGCGATGGTCACGTGGCATCCCTGCGGTTCATGGGCGAGGTGCGCGAGCGGGCAAAACCTGCTCAGCGATGTTAGCCGATTTGGGTCGAGCTCCGGCGCCCGGCGGGCCGCGGCCGGCCGGGACGAGTAGCATCGGCGCATGCCGACCGCCAGCCAGGCGGAGCGCCGCCGGGCGCTCCAGCCCGCATTCGACCTCGCCCGGACGCAGGTGGATCAGGGCGTGGCCCCGTTCGTGATCCTCGGCGTCGCCGACGCGGAAGGCGTCCTCAGGCTCGAGGCCGTGTCCCCGCCCAACGCACCGCGGATCGGGACGGATGCCGTGTGCCTGCTCGCCTCGATCACCAAGCCGATCGTCGCGACGGCCGTCCTCCAGCAGGTCGAGGCGGGTCGGGTCGAGCTCGCCGGCAACGTCGGGACATGGGCGCCCGAGCTCGTGAACCCGGACTGGGCGCCGGTCACGCCGTGGCACGTCCTGTCGCACACGTCGGGCATCGACGACGTGGACCTCGAGGCCGTCATGCGGGGTGGGGGCGGCCGCGCCGACCTGCTCGACCGCCTGTCCCGTGCCGGGCAGGTGACGAGGCCGGGGACGACGTACCACTACGCCTCCGTGCCGTACGACCTCCTCGCCGAGGCCGTGGCCCGCCGCACCGGCGAGCCGTTCGAGACGCTGCTGCGGCGGACGCTCCTCGACCCGCTGGGGATGTCGTCGACCACGTTCGATCCGCGGCCCGATCCCGCGCTCGCACCGCGGATGGCGCCGATCGTCGTCGGCGGCCTCGAGGGCCATCACATCGACGCAGGACCCCGCGCTCGTCGGCGCGTTCACGGACCTTCACCTGTGTGGCGGCGGGCTGTGGAGCTCGGCTTCGGACCTGCTCCGGTTCGGGCGCGCGATGCTCCGCGGTGGCGAGCTCGACGGCGTCCGCGTCCTCTCCCCGGCGATGGTCGCGCTGATGACGCGCGAGGTCACGGCCCCGGTCGGCGCCGCGGGCGGCATCGGCTGGAACGCGAACCCGCTCGCGGCCGACCACTACGCGCTGGGCTGGGGCACGCCGCGCGCGGACACGATCGCCTCGCCGCGGGCGTTCGGCCACGGCGGCGTCTCGGGCACGAGGCTGTGGATCGACCCGGCCTACGACCTCGTCTACGTCTACCTCACCGGTTCGTGGGGTAGCCCGACGGCGCCGATCGATGCCGTCCAGGCCGCGATCTACGCGGCGCGTCTCGTGATCGGGATCGCGTGACCGAGCCGCGTCCCGAGACCGTCGTGTCGGCGACCGCCGCCCGTGGGTTCACCGCGGGCGTCGACGCGTACGAGCGCTCGCGGCCCGACTACCCGGCCGCAGCCGTGAACGCCCTCGTCGCGCGGATGGACCTCCGGCCTGGGCGCACGGTCCTCGATCTCGGTGCGGGGACCGGCAAGCTCACCCGGCTGCTCGTCCCGAGCGGGGCGACGGTCGTCGCGGTCGAGCCACTCGAGGCGATGCGGGCGCGACTGGAGGCCGCGGCGCCCTCGGTCACCTCGCTCTCGGGAACGGCGGAGGCGATCCCGCTGCCTGACGCGTCGGTGGACGCGGTGACGTGTGCGCAGGCGTTCCACTGGTTCGAACCTCAGCGCGCGTTCGCGGAGCTCCACCGGGTCATCCGCGCGGACGGGCTGCTCGCGCTGATCTGGAACGTCCGCGACGAGTCGATCACCTGGGTCCGGACGATGGGCGACATCGTCGACGAGCTCGTGGGCGGCGAGCCCCGCCACAAGCTGGAGGAGTGGCTCCCCGAGGCGCGCCGGACCCCGCTGTTCGAGTATCTCGAGGTGACCGAGACGCCGCACGCCCAGGAGCTGACGCCGGACGGCGTCATCGATCGCCTGCGCTCGATCAGCGTCGTCGCCGCGGCGCCGCCGGACCGTCGGGCGGACGTCGAGGCGCGCGTGGCCGAGCTCCTCCGCACCGACCCGGTCACGGCCGGGCTCGACGTCGTCCGGCTGCCGTACGCGACGAGGATCCACTGGCTTCGGCGTGTGCCGCAGCCCGAGGGGACGAACGGCGGCGGAGCGGGTACGATCCCCGCAGATCGACACGGAGGAACCATGGTCCAGGCCGAGGGCGGCTCCACGAGCCTCCCCACCACCCGCGAAGAGCTCCTCGTCCTCCACAAGGAGGCACGCGCCCGGCGGAATGCCGCCGTGGGCGGCAGCCACGACTGGGAGACCGCGCAGGCAGAGGTCGGTCGGATCGAGGTCGAGATCGCCCGCATCGAGCGGGCCATGGACCCGCCGCAGGTCTAGCGGCGAGAGGAGCCTTCGACCGACACCGCGTTCGTCCCCACGCTCTTCCAGGCCACGCCCGGGCACGACGTCCCGCACGAGGCCGGCCGCGCCGACGGCCGTGGTAGCGTGCGGCCCATGGACGGTGTCGTCCTGGTGCTGAACCAGAACTACGAGCCCCTGAACGTCTGCAACATCCCGCGGGCGTTCCGCCTCCTGTTCGGATCCAAGGCCGAGGTCATCGAGTACAACCACGCGGACATCCACACGGTCCGCGCCGTCTACCGGGCCCCGTCCGTGATCCGGCTCCAGCACCACATCCGCCGGCCGCGACCGCGCGTGAAGCTCACCCGGCGCGAGATCTTCTCGCGCGACCGGCACACCTGCCAGTACTGCGGCCGGGTCGCCAACGACCTGACGCTCGACCACGTGATGCCGCGTCACCGGGGCGGCGGCCACACCTGGGAGAACCTCGTGGCGGCGTGCAAGCCGTGCAACCACCGCAAGGGGGGCCGCACGCCCGAGGAGGCCCGGTTCCGGCTCCTGCGCCAGCCGTTCGAGCCCCGCAGCGACGTCTACAGCCTGTTCACGGGGTACCTCGAGGACGATCGCAACGAGGCCTGGAGGAACTACCTCTTCCTCGGCCGGAACTAGCACCCGTGGGCTCTCCATCGCGTCCCGTCGCCGATGCGCGCCTCGCCGTCGCCGCGTCCCGCATCGGTGCCGTCGTGCCGCCCAGCGTCACCGCCCTCATCGACGAGCTCCACGCGGCGGGTCACGACGCGTTCGTGGTCGGCGGCTCGCCGCGCGACGTGCTCCTCGGCCGCGATCCCCACGACTGGGACCTCGCGACGGACGCCCGCCCCGAGCGGATGCTCGCGCTGTTCCCCGGCGCCGTGTACGAGAACGCGTTCGGGACCGTCGCCATCCGTCGCGACGGCGACGTGCTCCAGGTGACGACGTTCCGGCTCGAGCACGAGTACGCGGACTTCCGCCGCCCGCACCGGCTGGAGTTCGGCGACGACATCACGGCCGACCTCGCCCGCCGCGACTTCACGATCAACGCGCTCGCCTGGGGACGAGGCCGCGACGACGAGACGCCTGTCCTCCTCGACCCGTTCGGCGGGCTCGACGACCTCGACGCACGCGTCCTCCGCGCCGTGGGCGAGCCGGCGACCCGGTTCCGCGAGGACGCGCTGCGGATCGTCCGCGCGGTTCGCCTCGCGACGACGCTCGGGCTCACCGTAGAGCCCGGCACGCTGGCGGCGATGCGCGAGACCGCGCCGCTCGTCGCGCACCTCTCCGGGGAGCGGATCGGGGCGGAGCTCGCGAAGCTGCTCGCGGCCCCGGTCCCGTCGGTCGGGCTCCGGCTGGCGGAGGAGACGGGGCTGGTCGCCGTCCTGTCGCCCGAGCTCGCGGCCCAGCGCGGGATCCCACAGAACAAGACCGACGGCGAGGACCTCTGGGACCACACGCTGCGGACCGTGGACGCGGCGCCCGCGGACCGCCCGGTCGTCCGGCTCGCCGCGCTGCTCCACGACATCGGCAAGCCGGCGACGCTCGCCGACGGTCATTTCCACCACCACGACGCGGCCGGCGCCGACCTCGCGCGCGAGCTGCTCCGACGGCTGCGCTACCCGCGCGCCGCGGCCGAGGTCGTGGAGCACCTCATCCGCAACCACATGTTCACGGTTGACCCCGACGCCAGCGACGCCGCGATCCGGCGGTTCATCCTGCGGATCGGCCTCGACCGCATCGACGCCCTGTTCGCGCTCCGGCGCGCCGACGACATCGGCAGCGGCCTCCCGCCCGACGACCCGGCGCTGCTCGCGTTCCGGGCCCGGATCGACGCCGAGATCGCGGCGGAGGCCGCGCTCGACCGCTCCGCGCTCCGCATCGACGGCAACGACCTCATGCGCGAGCTGGGGCTCGAGCCGGGCCCGCGGCTCGGCCGGATGATCGACGAGCTCGTGGAGCTGGTCATCGCCGACCCGGCGCTCAACGAGCCGCCTACACTGCTCCTGCTCGCACAGGGCATGCTTGCAGACATGCAGGACGAGGGATCCAAGTGATCGAGCTGCTGCTCCAGGCGGAGCGGGCGCTGTCCATGGGCCTCGTGGACCAGGCGGACCGCCTCTACCGCCAGGCCGCCGACGCCGACCCGCGCAACTCCATCGCGGTCGTCGGGCTGGCGCGCGTCGCGCTCGAGCGCGGCGACGAGGTCCTCGCGTGGCAGGAGGCGAAGCGGGCGCTGACCATCGACCCCGAGAACGCGGCCGCGCAACGGATGGTCGAGCGGTTCGAGGAGGTCTGGCGCTACCAGGGCCAGCCGATCCCGGCGTCCGTCACCGCGACGGCGGTGGCGGCACCCGTCGCGGCACCGCGCCCGCGCTCGCGCCGGTCGAGGCCAGCGAGGCGTGGGCCCGGATCACCGGCGAGGCCGCCGCGGCGACGCCCTCGGACACGCCGATGGACACCCAGGAGCTGGCCGGAGTCGGACCTCCGCCCGGACACCAAGACGGAACCGGAGGACTCGGCGGGTCGCGCGGCGGACGACGGGTTCCCGGTCGCCGAGGACGAGGCCCACGACGCGACCGTCTCGGAGGGCGGGGGCGACGGGGCGAGCGGCCGCACCCGGCGAGTGGCCGCCGGCCGAGTCGCCGCACGCCCCCACGCTGCCGGGCCTCGACCGCGTCCGCCACCTGTTCACCCGGAAGCGCGAGTGAGGGTCCTCGCCACCGGCGGGGCGGGCTACGTGGGTGGCGTGTCGGTGGACGCGCTGGTCGATGCCGGCCACGAGGTCGTGATCCTCGACGACATCTCCACCGGGCACGCCGCGATCGCGAACCCGGCCGCGCGTCTCGTTCGCGGGTCGTACGGCGACGGCGAGCTCGTGCGGGAGCTGCTCGAGGAGGAGCGGATCGACGCGATCCTCCACTGCGCGGCGCGATCGCTCGTCGGCGAGAGCGGCCGGGACCCGGCGAGGTACTACCGCGACAACGTGGCCGGCGGGATCACCCTGCTCGAGGCCGCCCGCGAGGCCGGCGTGCGGCGCCTCGTGTTCAGCTCGACGGCGGCGACCTACGGCGTCCCGTCGCGAACGCCGATCGAGGAGGACGACCCGCTCCGCCCGATCAACACCTACGGCGAGACGAAGCGGACGTTCGAGGGCGCCCTCCACTGGTACGGCCAGGCGTACGGGTTCCGGAGCGTGATCCTGCGGTACTTCAACGTCGCTGGCGCGACGGAGCGGCTTGGCGAGGTCCATCGGCCCGAGACGCACCTCGTCCCGAACGCGCTGCTCGCGATCGAGGGTGGCCCGCCGCTCACGCTCTACGGCGACGACTACCCGACGCCGGACGGCACGCCGGTGCGCGACTACATCCACGTCGCGGACCTCGCGGACGCGCATCTCGCGGCGCTGGTCGCGACCGAGCCCGGCGACGCGCGCACCGGACCGGCCGAGGGCGCCTGCGCGCCGCTCATCTGCAACCTCGGGACGTCGACGGGGTTCTCCGTGCGCGAGGTGCTGGCCTCGGCGGAGCGGGTCACCGGCGTGTCGGTGCCGCACACCGTCGGTCCGCGCCGGGCCGGCGACCCGCCGGTGCTGGTCGCGTCGAACGCGCGGGCCCGCTCGGTGCTCGGCTGGGAGCCGCGCCGCTCGAGCCTCGACGAGATGATCGGCTCCGCCTGGGCCTGGCGCCGGGCGCACCCCGAGGGGTACGCGGACTAGGGTGCAGGGGCCGGAGCGGCGGCGCGACGTCGCCCGCCGTGGACGTGGACCTCGCCCGAGCCCGCCCACGTGTCCCGCACCGGCCACACGAGCCAGAGCCCGATGAGCATCGTCACGATCAGCGACAGGATCGCGACCTGGTACGCGCCGACGCCCATCGAGTCGAACAGCAGGAACACGATCGCGCCGTAGAGCGCCTGGCCGATGACCTGCGACGCCTTGCCCACGAGGCCGTAGATCCCGAAGAACTCGCCGACCCGGGCCGGCGGCGAGAGGCGGACCATGAACACGCGGTCGGCGACCGCGACGCCGCCGAGGCCGGAGCCGAGGATCGCCCCCGCGACGAGGAACAGCGCGAGACCCGAGGCGGACGGCGTCGGCGCCCCGGTCGCGTCGGTGCCGTTGAGCGACAGCGAGAACGCCCCGAGCACGAGCCCGACCGCCCACGACACGAGCACGATGATCAGCGTCCGGCGCGGTCCCAGCCGGTCCGTCAGCGCGCCCCACACGAACGACATCACGATCGCGACGAGCGTCAGGCTGAGCAGCACGAGGTTCGTCGTCTGCTTGCTCAGGCCGACCGCCTCCACCGCGACGACGCTCATGACGACGATGACCGTGTTCACGGCATCGGAGTAGAAGAACCTGCCGAGCAGGAAGCGCGGCAGCCCCGGGACCTCGCGCGCGTGGCGGATCGTCGTGGACAGCTGCGCCCACGACTCGGCGACCTGGGCCATCGTGAGCCCCTCGCCGTGGAGCTCCGGGTGCTCCTTCACGACGACGAAGATCGGGATCGCGAACAGCGCGAACAGCAGCGCCGAGAGCGGGAAGCGGGCCTCGACCGGGATGTCGAAGAAGAAGATCAGGAGCCCGACGAACACCGTGCCGCAGTACCCGATCGCGGTCCCGATGCCCGACAGCCGGCCGCGCGTCGCCGGCGTGGACACGAGCTTGATCGACGCGTCGTAGTAGATGAGCGCCGCCTGGAACGAGAAGTTCGCCAGGATGAACAGGAGCACGCCGACGATCGGGCCGCTGATGCCGATCACCGCCGTGGGCGCGACGCACAGGGCGGTGAACGCGAGCAGGAACGGGAGTCGTCGGCCGCCGCGATCCGAGAGCGCACCGAGCACCGGCGACACGATCGCGTTGAGGCCGACGCTGATGATGATCGCGAGCGACAGGACCGCCTGGCCCGTGGCCGGCCCGAACCGCGAGTCGTCGGTCAGCCACAGCCCGATCGCGCCCGACACGATCGCGAACGAGAAGATCGTGTTCGCGAAGTCGTACAGCGACCAGGCGGTCTTCGCGCGCGTCCGCAGGTTCGGGTCGTGCGCCGCGTCGTGATGCGGGATCGCCGGGGCCGTTGACGCCGACATCGGACTCTCCTCGAGACCGGGCTGGGCCTCCCGGCGTTGCCGGATCATAGGCGGCGACGATGAACGCGCGGGCCGGATTCCCGACGTCGCGGGGGACGAATCCCGCCGTCGGGTAGCATCCGCGCCATGGTCGACGACCCTCACCCGCGCGAGATCGCGGCCGCGTGGCAGCCGCAGCGGCCGGGCCGCCGCGGCGCGAAGGACATCCCCGACGCGATCGTCGAGCCCGACTGGGGCGGGATGCGCGTCGTCGCCGCCCTGACCGAGGACGAGGCGGGCCTCTACAGCGGCGGCGGCGAGGTCGTCGTGCCGGACGAGCTCCTGCGGGCGCTGCTCGACATGTTCAGCGCCGTCGACGCCGTCGTCGAGGGGCACGTGACGACGACCGCGCTGCGCTCGTCCGAGGGCGCCTACCCGACGATGCCCAAGGTGGAGCGGCCGCCGATCCTCGTCCCGCGCGCGCTGCGCAAGGACGTCAAGGACGACCCGTTCGTGCGCGCTCGCGACTACGAGGCGGCCGCGGCCCGCCTCGAGCCCACCGTGCGCGAGGCGCTGGAACGCGGCGAGCGCCACGCCTTCGTGGCCACGGACCTGCTCTGGCTCGACGGCCAGTCGCTGCTCGACGTCCCGCTGCTCGAGCGCCGGCGGATCCTCGAGGGCGTGCTCGACGAGGCGTATCTCGTGCGCCGCTCCTCGATCGTGCGGCCGTCGGCGGTGCTGACGCTGGTGACCTGGGGCGCCCTCGGCTTCAGGGACCTCAGCTACCGCGCGGCGAACTCGCGCTACCTCGCGGGCCAGGAGAATCCTGACTGGGCGATCACCCGCGCCCCCGACGCCCCGGTCGGCGTCCCGAAGCCCGTCGCGCCCCGCTGAGGGTCCGCCCGAACGGGCGCCCGGCAGTGCTCGCGCCACGCGCCTGCAACCCCCGCGGCAACACGACGGTGGTAGGGTGAACCCGTGCCAGCGACGACCCTGACGCCCGCGATCCGGGAAGAGATCGCCCGCCTCGGCCACGCCGACATCATGGTCGGCATCCCGAGCTTCAAGAACGCCGCGACGATCGGCTACGTGGTGCGCGCGGCGCACGCGGGGCTCGTGCAGTACTTCCCTGACCTCAAGCCCGTCCTCGTCAACTCCGACGCCGGCTCCCCCGACGGGACGCAGCGCGTCGTGATCGAGACCGAGCCCCCGGACTACGTCGAGCGGATCCTCCTCGTCCGGCCCACGAACCGGCTCGACCGGGTCACGCTGACCTACCCCGAGATCGACGGCGTCGGCGGCAAGGGGGCGGCCCTGCGCACGATCTTCGAGATCGCGGCCGCGCTCAACGTCCAGGCGCTGGTCGTCGTGGACAGCGACCTGCGGAGCATCGTCCCGGAGTGGATCGAGCTCCTCGCCGGCCCGATCCTCAAGGGCGGCTACGACTTCGTGACGCCGCTCTACGCGCGCTACAAGTACGACGGCACGATCACCAACACGGTCACCTACCCGCTGACGCGCGCCCTGTACGGGCACCGGATCCGGCAGCCGATCGGCGGCGACTTCGGCGTGTCGGGGGACCTCGTCCGGCACTACCTCGAGCTCGACGACTGGACCGAGGACATCAGCAAGTTCGGCATCGACGTGTGGATGACGACGTCCGCGCTCACCGGCGGGTACGCCGTGTGCCAGACGCGGCTCGGCGCGAAGATCCACGATCCCAAGGACCCGGGCTCGGACCTCGGCCCGATGTTCCGCCAGGTCGTGGGCACGATCCTCCGGCTCGCGGCCGCGCACCCCGACGCCTGGCTCGACATCCGCGGCAGCCACGACGTCCCGGTCTACGGGTTCGAGCGGATCATCGACCCGCCGCCGCTCGAGGTGAACTCGATCCGCCTCCTGTCGGAGTTCCACGGGGGCTCGCTCACGGTCGCCGAGACCTGGCGCCGGACGCTGGCCAAGGAGAACGTGGACATGGTCCTCGAGCTCGCCGCCGAGGCGGGCAAGGCCGCGGAGAAGGCGAACCGGACGCTCGGCGTCGGCGGCGAGGGTGGCTCCGGCGCGAGCTCCCCGACGACGATCGAGATGGCCGAGGCCCTTGGGGCGTTCCACTTCCCCGACGACCTGTGGGCACGCTGCATCTACGACCTCGTGATCGCGACCCGGCGCGGCGACGTCGACACGGGCACGCTCGTCGCGGCGCTCGTGCCGATCTACTTCGGCAGGGTCGGCAGCTTCATCATCGAGAACCGCAACGTCACGACGGCCGACGCCGAGGAGCGCGTGGAGCGCCAGGCACGCGAGTTCGAGCTCCTCAAGCCCTACCTCGCCGACCGCTGGCGCGCGATGGACGCGGACGAGGCCGGCGCCTGATGGCCGGCGAGCCGCTGCCGTCCCGGATCCTCATCCCGGTCGCGAACCCGCTGACCGCGGAGGAGCTCATCCGGATCGGCGCCTCGCTGCTCGAGCCGCGGACCGGCGAGCTCACGGCGCTCGGGATCGTCGAGGTGCCCGAGGGCATGCCGCTGTCCGAGGGCGCGACCCGCGCCAGGCAGGCCCGGCGGCTCCTCCAGAAGGTCCTCGACTACGCCCCCGAGGGCACGGTCATCCACCCGCTCGTCCGGATCGGCCGGCACGCGGCCGCGGGCATCGTGGAGGCGGCCGCGGAGCAGGAAGCCGACCTCATGATCTTCGGCTGGGGCGGCAAGTCGGGTCCCCACCGCGAGGGTGGCGGCCCGGTCATCTCCCCCACGATCGACGAGGCCGTGCGCGAGTCGCCGTGCGACATCGCGGTCATCAAGCAGCGCGGCGCGCGCGACATCCGGCGGATCCTCGTCCCGGTCCGCGGCGGCCCCCACGCCGAGCTCGCGCTGCGGATCGCGGACGCGCTCGCCCACCGTCACGACGCGACCGTCGCCGTGATGCACCTCGTGCCCCAGGGCGTGACCGAGGCCGTGCGCGTCCAGGCCGAGCACGCGCTCGCCGCGTTCGCCCGCCAGCACGTGACGGCCAAGAGCGAGCCGATCCTGCGCGAGACGAACAACGTCCGGACCGCGATCCTGCGCGAGGCGGAGCGCGCCGACCTCGTCGTGATGGGCGCCTCCGCGCCGCCGGGCGACGCGGGCAGCTCGCTGTTCGGCGCCCTGCCGGAGGCGATCGCCCAGCGCGCGAAGCCCACCGTCATCGTCGTGAAGACACGCGACCCGATCAGCCGCTCCACCTTCGAGCAGCTCGCCCAGCGCGCGGAGTCGCTCGCCGCCGCGGACCGCCTGGCGGAGGAGTCGCGCGCCATCCCCGCGAAGGTGGACCGCTGGTTCGCGGAGGCGAACTTCCACCACTCCGAGTTCAGCGACCTCGCGCGGCTGACCGCGCTCAAGGAGAAGCAGGGGCTCACCGTCTCGCTCGTGCTCCCGACGCTCAACGAGTCGGAGACCATCGCGCCCATCGTCCGGCGCGCGATCCGCGAGATGCAGGAGCGCTACCCGCTGCTCGACGAGATCCTCGTCATCGACTCCGAGTCCACGGACGACACGGTCGCGATCGCCGAGGCCGAGGGCGCCCGGGTCGTCTCGCACCCGGACGTGCTCACGCGCTACGGCTCGTACCGGGGGAAGGGCGAGGCGCTCTGGAAGTCCCTGTTCGAGACGAGCGGCGACATCGTCGTCTGGGCCGACACCGACGTCCGCAACTGGCACCACCGGATGGTCTACGGGACGCTCGGCCCGCTGCTCGTGGAGCCGCGGCTCCAGTACGTCAAGGGCTACTACCAGCGCCCGATCGTCGAGGGCGGCGTGCTCAAGGAGGGCGGCGGCGGCCGGGTCACGGAGCTCGTCGCGCGGCCGCTCATCAACCTGTTCTTCCCCGAGCTGTCGGGGATGATCCAGCCGCTCGCCGGCGAGTACGCCGGGCGGCGCACGCTGCTCGAGCAGATCCCGTTCTTCACGGGCTACGCGGTGGAGATCGGCCACCTCATCGATGCGTCCGAGCGGGCCGGGATCGAGGGGCTGGGCCAGGTCGACCTCGAGCGGCGGGTGCACCGCAACCAGGAGCTCGAGGGGCTGTCGCGGATGTCGTTCGTGATCCTCCAGGCCGTGATGAAGCGGCTCGAGGAGCGGCGGCGCGCGCGGCTGTTCGCGGAGCTGGGCTCGACCATGAAGCTGCCGCGCTCCGGCCGGGGCCGCCTCTCGCTCGAGGTCCACGAGCTCGCCGACCACGAGCGGCCGCCGATGATCCGCATCCCCGAGTACCTCGAGAAGCGGCGAGGCGAGACCGGCGACGGCACGTGAGCGGCACATGCGCCTGCTGATCGCGCCTGACTCGTTCAAGGGATCGCTGACGAGCGTCGAGGTCGCCGGTGCGCTGGCAACCGGCTGGCTCCGCGCCCGTCCGGACGACGAGGTCGCCCTCGCGCCGCTTGCGGACGGGGGTGAGGGCACGCTCGTCGCGGTCGAGGCGTCGGGCGGCTGGACCTGGCGCGAGGCCGAGGCGCACGACCCGCTTGGCCGCACGATCCGCGCCCGATGGCTCGCGCGCGACGACGGCGGTGCGGCATTCGTCGAGATGGCGACGGCGTCCGGGCTGAGCCTCGTGGCCGCGAACGAGCGCGACGCCGCGGGCGCCACGAGCCGCGGGACGGGCGACGTCCTGCGCGCGGTCCTGGACGCGGGCATCCGCGAGATCGCGCTCGGCATCGGCGGCAGCGCGACCACGGATGGCGGCGCCGGCCTGCTGCGTGCCCTCGGGGCGACCGTCTCGGACGATCTGGCCTCGGTGGATCTCGGCGGACTGGACCCGCGGCTCGCGGAGACACGCCTGCGGATCGCGTGCGACGTGACGAACCCGCTCCTCGGCGAGCGCGGCGCCGCCGCGACCTACGGCCCACAGAAGGGTGCGACGCCTGCCGACGTCCCCGTCCTCGACCGCCGGCTCGCCGGCTTCGCCGATGCCCTCGAGCGCGCGACCGGACGACTCGAGCGCGAATCGCCGGGCGCGGGCGCCGCCGGCGGCGTCGGCTTCGGGCTCCTGTGCCTGGCGGACCGCTTCGCGGAGCTGCGTCTCGAGCCGGGCATCGACCTCGTCATGGCGGAAGCCGGCTTCGACGCCAAGCTCTCCCGCGCGGACCTCGTGCTCACCGGCGAGGGCCGGATCGACGAGCAGACCGCGTACGGCAAGACGGCGCTCGGGGTCGCCCGACGCGCCCGTGACGCCGGCAAGCGGTGCATCGCGGTCGGCGGCGGCGTGACGCCCGGCGGGATCGACGCGCTCGCCGCCGTCGATGCGGTTGCGGTCCCGGTCACCGAGCGACCGCAGTCCGTCGAGGAGGCGATGGCCGCCGGCATCGGGCCTGTCGAACGCTGCGGCGAGCGGCTCGCGCGCCTCGTGGCGCCCGGCGCCGGTTGACATTAGTCCACGGGTTAGTCCACATTGCCACCATGGCCGAGACGTTCAATATCCACGATGCCAAGACCCATTTCTCGCGCCTTGTCGAGCGAGCCCGGCTCGGTGAGCGCATCACGATCGCTCGCGACGGCGTGCCTGTCGCGATGCTCGTCGCACTCGAGCCCGAGACCCGCCCGCGACGCCCCATCGGCATGGATCGCGGTCGGATCGTGATCCACGACAACTTCGACGATCCGATCCCGGACTTCGACTTCAGCGGCCACGTGGAGGACGAGCTGCTCAAGCCGGACGCGGAGTGAGGATCCTCATCGACACGCACGTCCTGCTCTGGGCGGCTCTCGGCGACGCGCGGCTCTCGCCCGCCGCGGAGGCGATCATCGGCGATCGCTCTCAGGAGTTGCTGTTCAGCCCCGTCAGCGCGATGGAGATCGCGATGAAGCACGCGGTGGGCCGGCTCGCCCTGCCGGACGAGGTGCGAAACTGGATCCACACCCGCGTCGCCGCGTTCGGTCTCGTCGAGCTACCGTTGTCGACCGAGCACGCAATCGAGGCCGGCCTCCTGCCGGGACACCACCGGGATCCGTGGGACCGCCTCCTTGTCGCCCAGGCGAGGATCGAGGGGGCCACGCTCCTGACTGCGGACAGCGCCATCCACCGGTATGAGGTCACGACCATCTGGTGAGTCCGACGACCAGCGCGACGCACCCGGCCATCGCAACGGCGCGCAAGCCCGCGGCGACGAAGGCGAAGCCGAAGAAGCGCCCGAAGAAGCCCGCCGACCCTGCGAAGGCCTGGGCGAGCTACCTCCGGCGGTACCGGCCGGGACTCCAGGAGTACGTGCTCGAGGGCCTGACCCGCCAGTACGGGGAGCAGACCTGGGAGGCCCGTCTCGACCCCACGAGCGAGCTGATCCTCACGATCCTCACCCAGAACACCGCCGACACCAACGCCGAGAAGGCGTACGAGGCGCTCCGCCGCGCGTACCCCAGCGACCGTGCGCCCGAGGAGCACAGGCCGGGCATCGGCTGGGGCGGGGACGGGCTCAGCACCGCCGCGCCGCCGGACTGGACGGCCGTGGAGCATGCGCCACTGCCCGAGCTCATCGACGTGATCCGGCCGGGCGGCCTCGGCCCGCAGAAGGCGCCGCGGCTCCAGGCGACGCTGCGCCACATCCGCGAGCAGCGCGGCGACTACAGCCTCGCGTTCCTCGGCGACATGCCAGCGCTCGAGGCGCGCGACTGGCTGACCCAGATCGACGGCATCGGCAAGAAGACCGCCTCGATCGTGCTCGCATTCTGCTTCGGGATGCCCGTGATGGCGGTCGACCGCCACGTGGAGCGCGTCTCGAAGCGGATCGGGCTGCTGCCGCCGAAGGCGACCGCGGACCAGGCACACGACCTGTTCCTCGGCATCCTCGAGCCCGACGAGATGTACGCCGCCCACGTCCTGCTCATCCACCATGGCCGGGTCATCTGCCACGCGCAGAACCCCAAGCACGACCTGTGTCCCATCCGCGATCGATGCCGGATGGTCGACCGCAAGGCCCCCTGATCGCGCTCCCCCGGAGTACCCCGAATGCCGAACTCGCAGCTCGATGCAATCCTCTCCGACCTGCTCGCCGCGGACTTCGCCGCGTCACCGGTCAGCGCGACCGGCTACGGCCTGACCGAATACGACGACAAGCTCGACGATGTCTCCGCCGACGCCCTCCGCGGGCGTGACGCGGACGCGGCGGCGTTCCTCGCGCGGCTGGACGCGGTCGGCGACGAGGGCCTCACGACCGACGAGGCGATCGACCGCGACCTCGCGCGGGCCGTGCTCCGCGGCCGGCTGATCATGGCGCCGTTCGAGGCGTGGAAGCGCGACCCCGTCACCTACTCCGGGCCGGTCACGAGCGGGGTGTTCGCCCTGTTCCTCCACCGGCTGCGACCGGACGAGGAGCTCGCCGAGGCCGCGACCGCGCGGCTGGACGCCGTCGGGCCGCTCGTGGACGCGGGCATCGCCAACCTCGACCCGAGCCTCGCGCACCCGCTGATCGTGGAGCGCGGCCGGAACGCCGCCATGGGCGCGCTGCGCTACGTCCGCGACCTGGCGTGGCAGGACCTCCCGGACGACCCCGCCCGCGAGCGGATGCGCGCCGCGGGGGGACGAGCGGCCGGCGAGCTCGGGCGCTTCGTCGCCCACCTCGAGGCGTTCCTGCCGCGTGCGAACGGCTCCTGGCAGCTGGGCGAGGAGGGCTACACCCGGATCCTGCGCGAGCGCGAGGTCCTCCCGGACGACGCGCGCCAGCTCCGCGAGCGCGGCCAGCGCGAGTTCGACCGCCTCGACGCCGAGATGACGGACCTCGCCAAGGACGCGACCGGCAACCCGGACTACGTCGCTGTCCTGCGCGAGAACGACGCGGACCACCCGACGACCGAGGAGGCGATGCTCGAGGCCTACACGGAGTGGACGGAGAAGGCGCGCGCGTTCCTCGTCGACACCGGGCTCGTCACGTTCCCCGACGGCGAGACGTGCGCCGTCGTCCCGTCGCCCGTGTTCCAGCGGCCCGTGCTCGGCGTGGCGTCGTACATCGCGCCGCCCGCGTTCTCGGACTCGCGCAAGGGGCACTTCTTCGTCCCGTTCGCGCCCGACGGCGCCACCGACGAGGAGATCCAGGGCCGCCTGTCGAACAACTCGTTCGGGTCGATCCCCACGACCTCGGTCCACGAGGCGTACCCGGGCCACCACTGGCACCTCGTGATGCGCAAGTCGGCCCCGTCGTCGCGCGTGCGCAAGGTCTACGGGACGCCCTACTTCAACGAGGGCTGGGCGCTGTACACGGAGCGCGTGATGCGCGAACGCGGGTTCTTCGAGGACCCGCTCCACGAGCTCCAGCACCTGTCGGCGACGATCTTCCGCGCCGCGCGGATCATCGTGGACACCTCGCTCCACCTGGGCGAGATGACGTTCGACGAGGCGGTCGCGTTCATGCGCGACAAGGCCGCCCTGCCCGAGCCCGTCGCGATCGCGGAGGTCGGCCGCTACTGCTGGTGGCCCACCCAGGCGTCGTCGTACCTCACGGGGTGCCTCGAGATCCTCGACATCCGGCGTCGCTACCTCGATGCGCGGGGCTTCGCGGGCGTCGCGCCGGCCGACGTCCCGGTCGAGGCGATCCGCGACTTCCACGACACGATCGCGAGCGCGGGCTCGCTGCCCCTCGGCCTCGCCGATCGCGCGGTGATGGCCTCGCTCGACTGACCGCGTCCCGTACGATCGAGGGGTGAGCACGAGCGACCGTATCCCCCTCATCCTCGACGTCGACACCGGCATCGACGACAGCCTGGCGCTCCTGTACGCGGCGAGCAGCCCGGAAGCGGAGATCGTCGCGATCACGGCGCTCTCGGGCAACGTCCACGTCGACGACACCGAGCGCAACACCCGGGCCGTCCTCGAGCTCGCCGGGCGCACCGACATCGAGGTCGCCGCGGGCCGTCCCGTCCCGCTGCTCCGTCCGCTCGAGGTCACGCCCGAGACGCACGGCCCGCACGGGATCGGGTATGCCGAGCTCCCCGAGCCGACGCGCCCGCGGAGCGAGCGGTTCGGGCCGCAGCTGATCGTCGACGAGGCGCGGCGGCGACCCGGCGAGCTCACGCTCGTGACGCTGGGGCCGCTGACGAACCTCGCGATCGCGGTCCTCATCGAGCCGGAGCTGCCGCGCCTGCTCAAGCGCTGGATCCTCATGGGCGGCACCTTCCGGGCGCCCGGCAACACGTCGCCGGTGACCGAATGGAACGTCCACTGCGACCCCGAGGCGGCGAAGGTCGCGTTCGCGGCGTGGCAGGCGGCCGTGGACCGCGATCCCACGACGCCGCGCGCCCTGGCGCTCGGCCTGGACGTCACGGAGCGGGCGCGGATCGGGACGGACCACGTCGTGGCGCTCGCGCGCCGGGCCGGCTCCACCGCGGACGACACGCTGGACCCCGACCGAGAGCCCGGCGACCTCGAGCGCCGGAGCGTCGCCAGCAACCCGGTCATCCGGTTCGTCGCCGACTCGCTCCGCTTCTACTTCGAGTTCCATGCCCGCTACGACGGGTTCTACGGCGCGTTCATCCACGACCCGCTCGTGGTCGCGGTGGCGCTCGACCCGACGCTCGTCCGGACGGAGCCCGTCGCCGTGGACGTCGACACGTCGGGCGGCCTTGGCGACGGCCAGACGATCGCCGACTTCCGGCGGCTGTGGGGCCGGACGCCGAACGTGGACCTCGTCGTCGAGGCGGACGCGCAGGCGTTCCTCGAGCGGCTCGTCGAACGGGTCGGCGGCATGGCTGAACGACTCGCCTGAAACGGGCCGGTCGGGCGGGATCGCGGGCCGTTCGGCCGTAACGCGCCGAGGGGTCAGGCGACGACGATGAGCGTGATCGGAGGTTCCCGATGCGCATCCTGCTTGCCGTCGACGGCTCGGTCTCGAGTGACCGCGCCACCCAGCTCGTATCCAGCTTTCCCCTGCCGCCCGACTCGATCGTGCGGGTCGTCTCCGTCCAGCGGACCTCGACGGACGTCCTCTCGACGTCCTTGGCCAGCTTCGGCGGCCCGATGGGCCACTCGGTGGAGACCGACGCGGCCGCCGACGCGCGGTATCGCCGCGAGGCGCTCGACCGCGCCGAGCTCACGCTCCGCCGGCCCGGTCTGAACGTCCAGTCCTTCCTCCTGCGCGGCCGATCCTCGTCCGCGATCGTGGACGAGGCGACCTCGTTCCAGGCCGATCTGATCGTGCTCGGATCGCGCGGCCACGGCGCCGTCGCGACGATGGTCCTCGGGTCCACTGCGTCCGAGGTCGTGGATCACGCGCCGTGCCCCGTCCTCGTCGCTCGCTCGAGCTCGCTCGGGTCGATCGCGTTCGCCGACGACGGATCGACGACGGCCCGGTCGGCCGAGGCGGTCTTCTCGACCTGGCCGATCTTCGCCGGGCACCACGTCGACGTCGTGACCGTCGGCCAGACCTCGGTCCCGGTCGCCGCCGGCTTCGTGTCCGGCCTCCACGACCAGGTCGTGGCGAGCTATGCGACGTCCGTCGACATGGCCCGCGAGGAGATTGCCCACGAGTCGGCGACCGCCGCCGAGCGCGTCCACGAGTGCGGCCTCGATGCCGTCCCGGTCGCGCTCGAGGGCCAGCCGGCGGGCGAGATCGTCCGCTTCGCCGCCGAGCACGGCACGGGCACGATCGTCATGGGCACCCGCGGCCACACCGGCATCGCCCGGATGCTCCTGGGCTCGGTCGCCAGGAACGTCCTCGTCCACGCCCCGTGCTCGGTGCTCGTCGTCCGGGGAGCCCACTAGGCCCGCCAGGGTTCGATCGGCTCGCCGCATTACTCCGGGTGCTATCCGACCGCATTCGGCGGTCCAGGCGGCCATTCGATGCTTGATATCGGCCCGGACATCACCGGGTGTGATCGCGACCGCCGTTGACGGCATGCGGCGGGGGGCGGTTGCCCCGATTGACGCGCGATAGCACCGACGGTGATGCGGGACGCGCTGAGCGCGGCCGGGGCTAGGCTCCCAGCACCTCGCGCACCTGGCGGGCGATCTCCACGTCCTCGCGGGCGGGGATGACGAACGACCGCACCGCGGCGCCCGGCGTCCCGATCTCGCTGTCCGCGTCCGCGCCGGCGCCCTCGTTCGCGTCGTCGTCCAGCTCCACGCCCAGGAACGCCAGCCCGGCCGCGGTCATCCCGCGGACGGGCGCGGACCGCTCCCCGATGCCGCCCGTGAACACGAGCGCGTCCAGCCCGCCGAGCGACGCCGTCATCGCGGCGATCGACGCCCGGAGCCGGTGGACGTAGACCCCGAGCGCGAGCATCGGCGCGGGGCTCCCGTTCGCCGCGCCGGCCAGGATCTCGCGCATGTCCTCGCTCCCGCCGAGGCCCAGCAGCCCCGACCGGTGCTCCAACGCGTCGCCGATCTCCGCGGGCGACAGGCCGCGCTCCGAGGCGAGCCAGGTCACGATCCCGGCGTCGATGGTCCCCGAGCGCGTCGCCATGACGAGGCCCTCGAGCGGCGTGAAGCCCATCGTCGTGTCGACCGACCGGCCGCCGTGCACGGCCGCCAGCGAAGCCCCCGCGCCGAGGTGGCAGGTGACGACGCGGAACGAGGGGTCGCCCTCGCGCCCACACAGGACGGCGGCGCGCCTCGACACGTACGCGTGGTTGAGCCCGTGGAACCCGTAGCGCCGGATCCCCCACTCGCGCCGCCACGGCGCCGGGATCGCGTACGTGGACGCGGCCGCGGGGAGCGTCGAGTGGAACGCGGTGTCGAAGCACGCGACGTGCGGGACGTCGGGCAGCACCGCCCGGACCGCCTCGATCGCGGCGAGCGACTTCGGCTGGTGGAGCGGGGCGAGCGCCGTGAGCGCGGCGATCCCGGCGATCGCCGCGTCGTCGAGCGTGACCGCCTCGACGAACCGCGTCCCGCCGTGGACCACCCGGTGCCCGACGGCCTCGGGCGCCGCCCCCCAACCGGCGATCGCGTCCGCGATCAGCCGCGCGTCCTCCGCGCCGCGCACCGCGGGCAGGTCCGCCGTTTCGAGGACGCCGTCGGACGGATCGAGCAACCGCAGCTTGAGGCTGCTCGACCCCGCGTTGACGACGAGGATCACGCCTCGGGCGTCGGCCACGACCAGTTCGCGATCTCGGGTGCGTCCTCGCCCTCGAGCCGCGTGTACGCCCGCGCCTGGATGCGCTTGTCGACGAGCAGCTGCCGGACGTGGCCCGCCCGCGACGCGAGCCCCGGCACCCGGTCGATCACGTCGATCGCGAGGTGGAACCGGTCCAGGTCGTTGAGCATCACCATGTCGAACGGCGTGGTCGTCGTCCCCTCCTCCTTGTAGCCCCGGACGTGCATGTTCGCGTGGTTCGTCCGGCGGTACGTGAGGCGGTGGATCAGCCACGGGTAGCCGTGGTAGGCGAACACGATCGGCTTGTCACGGGTGAACAGCGAGTCGAACTCCGTGTCCGTGAGGCCATGCGGGTGCTCGGACGTGGGCTGGAGGCGCATCAGGTCGACGACGTTGATGAACCGGACCTTGAGGTCGGGCAGGTGCTGGCGGAGCAGGTCGACCGCGGCGAGCGCCTCGAGGGTCGGGATGTCGCCGGCCGCGGCCACGACCACGTCGGGCTCGCCGCCGTCGTCGTTGCTCGCGAAGTCCCAGATCCCGATCCCGCGGGTGCAGTGGAGGATCGCCTCGTCCATCGTCAGCCAGTTGGGGCTCGGCTGCTTCCCGGCGACGATGACGTTGACGTAGTGGCGGCTGCGGAGGCAGTGGTCGCCCACCGAGAGCAGCGTGTTCGCGTCGGGCGGCAGGTAGACGCGGATGACGTCCGACTTCTTGTTGACCACGTGGTCGATGAAGCCCGGATCCTGGTGGCTGAAGCCGTTGTGGTCCTGCCGCCAGACGAGGCTCGAGAGCACGTAGTTGAGCGACGCGATCGGTCGCCGCCAGGGCATGTCCCGGGTGACCTTGAGCCACTTCGCGTGCTGGTTGAACATCGAGTCGACGATGTGGATGAACGCCTCGTAGCAGTTGAAGACGCCATGGCGCCCGGTGAGCAGGTAGCCCTCGAGCCAGCCCTGGCACTGGTGCTCCGAGAGCACCTCCATGACCCGCCCCTCCGGGGAGAGGTGGTCGTCGCCGTCGACGATCTCGGCCATCCACGTCCGGTCGGTGACCTCGAGGACCGCGCCGAGCCGGTTGGAGGCGGTCTCGTCGGGCCCGAACATCCGGAAGTTGTCGGTGTTCTGCTTCATGACGTCGCGGACGTACGTGCCGAGGACGCGCGCGGCCTCCGAGGTGCTGCCGCCCGGCGACGGGACGTCGACCGCGTAGTCGCGGAAGTCGGGCAGCTTGAGCTCGCGCAGGAGCTCGCCGCCGTTCGCGACGGGGTTCGCGCTCATCCGCCGGGTGCCGGCAGGCGGCAGCGCCGCGAGCTCCGGCAGGAGGCGCCCCTCGTCGTCGAACAGCTCGGCCGGCCGGTAGGAGCGCATCCAGCGCTCGAGGATCGCGCGGTTCTCCGCGTTCGTGCGGACCTCGCTCATCGGGACCTGGTGGCTGCGCCAGTTGCCCTCGACCTGGTGGCCGTCGATCTCCTTCGGACCGGTCCAGCCCTTCGGCGTCTGGAGCACGATCATCGGCCACTGCGGCCGCTCGGTGACGCCCTCCTCGCGGGCGCGGCGCTGGATCTCGCGGATCTCGTCGAGGACCGTGTCCAGCGTCGCGGCGAGCTGCTGGTGGACGGACTCCGGGTCGTCGCCCTCGACGTAGTAGGGCTTGTGGCCGTAGCCCTCCATGAGCGAGGTGAGCTCCTCGCGCGGGATGCGGGCGAGGACCGTGGGGTTGGCGATCTTGTAGCCGTTGAGGTGGAGGATCGGCAGGACCGCGCCGTCGCGCGCCGGGTTGAGGAACTTGTTCGAGTGCCAGCTCGTCGCCAGCGGGCCGGTCTCCGCCTCGCCGTCGCCGACGACCGCGCAGACGAGCAGCTCCGGGTTGTCGAACGCCGCGCCGTACGCGTGCGAGAGCGCGTAGCCGAGCTCGCCGCCCTCGTGGATCGAGCCCGGGGTCTCCGGCGCGACGTGGCTCGGGATCCCGCCCGGGAACGAGAACTGGCGGAACAGCTTGCGCATCCCGTCCTCGTCGCGGGTGATGGACGGGTAGACCTCGCTGTACGTCCCCTCGAGGTACGCGTTCGCGACGATCGCCGGCCCGCCGTGCCCGGGCCCGATGATGTAGATCGCGTCGAGGTCGCGAGCCTTGATGACCCGGTTCATGTGGACGTAGATCATGTTCAGGCCGGGGGTCGTGCCCCAGTGCCCGAGGAGGCGCGGCTTGACGTGCTGCGGCTCCAGGGGGCCGCGCAGCATCGGGTTGTCGAGCAGGTAGATCTGGCCGACCGAGAGGTAGTTCGAGGCACGCCAGTACGCGTCGAGCAGGTGGAGCTCGTCCGCGGACAGGGGCCCGGCGGCGGTCGGGGGAAGGGCGTCGGTCGCGGTCATCGAAGGGGATCTCCTTGTGGCCTCCACAGCCTACCCCGCGATGGTTTCCAATTCGTGATCACGCGGCCGCCCGCCGGGGCTCGCCATGCCCGCGCCGGCCTCCGCCTGCGCCGCGCCCGTCTCTCAGGCCCGCGCACATCACTCGCGGTGCTATCCGGCCGCAGTCGAGCGCGTCAGCCATCCGCTGGCCTCGGTTGTCGGCGCGGATATCACCGGATGTGATCGGGACGGCGATATGGCCCTCTCGCGTGCGCATCGGGTGCGCCGATGCCCGCGGATAGCACCGCTGGTAATGCGGGAGCGACGGAGGTGGGTAGGGAGCGATGCGGCGCGAAGGCCGTGGCGCGCGGGCTCCGCTACTCGTCCCGGCGGAGCGCCACCACGAGCAGCAGGAACGAGGTCTCGATCACGTCCACCCCCGCGATGATCAGCGCGATGACGAACGGCAGCGGGTCGCCCAGCAGCCAGCCGACCGCCGCCGCGAACGCGGCGACCGCCAGGAAGATGTAGCGCACGCCACGGATGAGCCCGGCGAGGTCGCGGCCGGAGAGCTCGCCGGCGGGCGCGTTGCGTCCCTCCTCGAGGCGTCGGAGGGCCTTCGCGAGCAGCGCGAGCGCCACCACGACGCTCGCACCCACGAGCGCGGCGCGCACGAGCGCCGGTGGCGTCGCGATCGCCGTGAGCAGGTCGCCGTTCCAGCCCAGCAGCGTCCCGCCGACGAGCGCCGCGATCCCGAGCCCGAGCCACGCGAGCCGGCCGCGGTCGATCGACGAGGCAGGCGCGGGCACCGGAGCAGGAGCCGAAGCCGGCGCCGTCGGTCCGCTCACCCGACCTCCAGCCCCACCTCGAACATCGCCTCGTCCACGATCCGCCACGCGCGCAGCGACGGCGCACCGGTTGCCGGGTCGGCCTGGTCGTCGGCGAGCGACACGAGGAGGTAGAGCGCCTCGGGGAACTGCGCGAGGCCGGTGTCGGTGGGTGACGGGACCGCGGGCGACCGGACGTGCGAATGGACGATCCCCCAGACCGCCTCGTCGGCGTCGTCGATCGCGACGAGGACCCGGAAGCTGTCGTCGGGGTGGATGAGATACCGATACGGCGAGGCGGCAGCGTTCCGGCAGACCTCGTATCGGAGCGCCTCACCGCCAGCGCCAGGGTCCGCGGTCCCGGCGATGACCCCGCACGCCTCGTTCGGGTACTCGGCCCGCGCCTGGGCGACGATCGCGTCGGCGATGGCGCGCGGCAGGGCGACGGAGGCAGGGCCCGGGTGCT
Organism: uncultured Chloroflexia bacterium; assembly: GCA_963768035.1. GTDB lineage: Bacteria > Chloroflexota > Limnocylindria > Limnocylindrales > CSP1-4 > CAIXZV01. The sequence goes on along the minus strand of CAVYGJ010000005.1, from coordinate 218,504 downwards.
CGCCTACCACCAGCTCACCCCACCCTCGAAGTCGTCCTCCATCTCGTCGAGGTCGCGCTCGAACGTGCCCGCCGAGAGGTACTTCCACCCGCCGTCGGGGAGCAGCGCGACGATCGTCCCGGACGCCATCCGGTTCGCCTCGCGCGCGGCCGCGACGAGCACGGCCCCGCACGACGGCCCCGCGAACACGCCCTCGCGGGACACGAGATCGCGGAGCGCCGCCACGGCATCGCGGTTCGAGACGAGGTACTTCGCGTCGAGGATCGAGGGGTCCAGGATCTCGGGCACGAACCCCTCGTCGAGCGAGCGCAGCCCCTGGACCTGCTCCCCCGGCAGCGGCTCCGCGGCCACGATCCGGACGCCCGGCTTGTGCTCGCGCAGGTAGCGCCCGACGCCCATCAGCGTCCCGGACGTCCCGAGGCCCGCCACGAACACGTCGATCTCGGGGCAGTCGGCGAGGATCTCCGGGCCGGTCGTCTCGTAGTGCGCGAGCGGGTTGGCCGGGTTGCCGTACTGGTAGGGCATCACGTACCGCGGATCGGACGCGGCCAGCTCCTTCGCCTTGGCGATCGCCCCGTTCGATCCCAACGACCCCGGCGAGTCGATGATCTCGGCCCCGAACAGCTCGGCCACCTGGCGTCGCTCCGCGGTGACGTTGTCGGGCATGACGAGCGCGACCCGATAGCCCTTGCGGCGGGCGATCATCGCCAGCGCGATCCCCGTGTTGCCCGACGTCGGCTCGAGGATGATCGAGTCCGGCCCGAGCAGCTGCCGCCGCTCGAGGTCCTCGACGAGGTACTTCGCGGCACGGTCCTTCACGGACCCGGTCGGGTTGTACATCTCGAGCTTCGCGTAGAGCCGGACCGCCGGGTTCGGGCTCATCCGCGGGATGGCGACGAGCGGCGTGTGGCCGATCGAATCGAGGATCGATTCGTGTCGTCGCCGGCCCGCGGGGTCGGTCACCCGCCCGCCATCGCGGGGAGGAGCCGCACCTCGTCACGGTCGTCGACCGCCGTCGCGGTGCCATCGAGATAGCGGACGTCCTGGCCGTTCACGTAGACGTTGACGAACCGGTTGAGCTCGCCGTCCTCGGTGAACAGCTGGTCGCGCAGGGACGGGAACGTCCCCACGAGCTGGTCCAGCACCTCGCCGATCGTGGACCCGGTGGCGTCGACCTCCCGGGCCCCGCCGACGTTCGCGCGCAGCACCGCCGGAAACTTGACCGTGCTCACCGCGGCCCGCCGAGCGGCGTCGCGACGAGCGGCGTCGCCTCCGCCGGGGCGTTGAGCGTGAACACGCCGTCCGTGAAGGTGGATACCGGGAGCGGCGTCCCGGCCTCGCGCGCGGCCTTCGCCTCGTCGGAGCAGACGGGGCACTTCGGGTCGCGGCGGAGCTTGAGCTCGGTGAACTCGGTCTCGAGGGCATCGAACAGGAGCAGGCGCCCGGCGAGCGTCTCGCCGATGCCGAGCAGCACCTTGAGGACCTCGTTCGCCTGGAGCAGGCCCATGATCCCGGGCACCACGCCGAGGACGCCGGCCACGGAGCAGCCGGGGGCGAGCTCGGGCGGCGGCGGCGTCGGGTAGAGGCAGCGGTAGCACGGCCCCTCGTACGGGATGAAGGTCGTGAGCTGGCCCTCGAACCGGAACACCGACGCGTGGATCACGGGGATCCCGGCGGCGACCGCGGCGTCGTTGAGGATGTAGCGCGTCTCGAACGTGTCGGTCCCGTCGAGGATCGCGTCGTAGCCGGCGATGATCCGCTCGACGTTGTCCGCGACGAGCATCTCCTCGTGCGCGACGACCTTCACGTCCGGGTTGAGCGCGTTGAGCGTCCGGCGGGCGCTGTCGACCTTCTTCTCGCCGATCCGGTCGTTGGTGTGGAGGATCTGGCGCTGGAGGTTGGACAGGTCCACGACGTCGAAGTCGATGATGCCGATCGTGCCCACGCCCGCCGCGGCGAGGTAGAACGCGGCCGGCGAGCCGAGCCCGCCCGCGCCGATGAGCAGCACCTTCGAGCCCAGCAGCCGTGCCTGGCCCTCGGTGCCGACCTCGGGGATCAGCAGGTGCCGGCTGTAGCGCTGCTTCTGCTCCTCGGTGAGCTTGGGCGGCGTCGTCCAGTCGAGCCCGTTGGACTTCCAGGCCTGGAACCCGCCGGTCATCGAGGCGACGTCGGTGTAGCCCATCTCGGACAGCGTCTGGGCCGCGAACAGCGACCGCACGCCGCCGGCGCAGTACAGGATCACGGGCGTCGCGCGGTCCGGGACGGCGGCCTCGATCTGCTGCTCGAGGTAGCTCTTCGAGACGTGGGTGGCACCGGGGACGTAGCCCTGGTCCCACTCGGACGCCTCGCGGACGTCGATGATGGCGATGGGTCCGCGCTGGCGGCGAGCGTCCGTCTCCGCGGGCGAGACCTCGGGGATCTCGGCCCGGGCCTCTCGGAGAAGCTCGGAATAGGTCTTCGGCATGGGTGGGGCAGATGCTCCGTTGACGACGGGCCGACGGTGAGGACCGGCGGGGCGGGTTCGGGTGGGTTCGGTGGTGGAGGCTTCCGCCTCGACGCGCTGGACGCGGCGGCGGATCCCGAGGGCCGGCTCAGGCCGGCCGGCGACACGCGCAGCGGCCCATCACGCGAGCTCCTTCTCGGGGAGCGGCTTCGCGCCGATGTCGGCGAGCAGGTGCTGGAGGGACTCGAAGCTGAGCATCGCGCACTTGAGGCGCGCGGGGCTGATGTCGATGCCCAGCAGGTCGAGCACGTCCGTGGCCTCGATCCCGGCGACGGCCTCGACGGGCTTGCCCTTCACCTCGTCGGTGAGCAGCGACGCCGACGCCTGGCTGATCGCGCAGCCGCGGCCGGTGAAGCCGATCTCCTCGACCACGCCGTCCTTCACGCCCAGCTGCATCGTGATCCGGTCCCCGCACAGCGGGTTCGCGCCCTCGTAGGTCGCGCTCGGCTCCTCGATGACCCCGAAGTTGTGGGGCTTCCGATAGTGCTCAAGGATGTAGTCGCGGTACAGGTCGTCCATGGGTCTCTCGAGTGTACTCAGCCCGCGAACAGGCGCTGGACTTCGACCAGGCCCGCGGCGAGCGCGTCGATGTCCTCGCGCGTCGTGTACACCCCGAACGAGGCGCGTGCGGTCGCGGCGAGGTCGAGCCGCTCGTGGAGCGGCATCGTGCAGTGGTGGCCGGCCCGGACGGCGACGCCGACGCGGTCGAGGACCTGGGCGACGTCGTGGGGGTGGATGCCCGGCAGGTTGAACGGGACGACGCCGCCGCGCTGGTCCGCGGGCGGGCCGTAGAGCTCGATCCCCGGCACCTCGCGCGCGAGCGTCTCGAGCGCGTAGGCGACGAGCACCCGCTCGTGCTCGCGGACGTTGTCCATGCCGATGGCGAGCAGGTAGTCGGCGGCCGCCCCGAGCCCGATCTGGGCGCTGATGTCGGGCGTCCCCGCCTCGAACTTCCAGGGCAGCTCGTTCCAGTCGGACCGGCGGAGGTGGACCTCGCGGATCATGTCGCCGCCGCCCATGAACGGCGGCATCGCCTCGAGCAGCTCGCGGCGGCCCCAGAGGACGCCGGACCCGGTCGGGGCCAGCGCCTTGTGGCCGCTGAACGCGTAGAAGTCGCAGCCGATCTCGGCGACGTCGACGGGCAGGTGCGGGACCGCCTGGGCGCCGTCGATCAGGACGAGCGCGCCGGCCTCGTGCGCCTTGCGGGTCATCTCGACGACCGGGTTGATCGTGCCCAGCGTGTTCGACACGTGGGTGAACGCGACGAGCTTCGGCTTGAGCCGGAGCAGGACGTCGAACACGTCCTGGCGGAGGATCCCGTCGTCGGTGATCGGGATGAACTCGAGGTCCGCGTCCTTCTCCTGGGCGAGGATCTGCCACGGGACGAGGTTCGCGTGGTGCTCCATCTCCGTGAGGACGATGACGTCGCCACGCTCGATGTTCTTCCGGCCCCAGCTGTACGCGACGAGGTTGATCGACTCGGTCGCGTTGCGGGTCCAGATGATCGTCCGCGGGTCGGGCGCGCCGATCAGGGCCGCGACCTTCGTGCGAGCCCCCTCGTACGCGGCGGTCGCGCGCTCGGAGAGCTGGTAGATCCCGCGGTGGACGTTCGCGTTGTCGTGCCGGTAGTAGTCGTCCATCGCCGCGAGGACGGGGAGCGGCTTCTGCGACGTGGCCGCCGAGTCCAGGTAGACCAGCCGGTGCCCGAAGACCTCCTGGTCGAGGATCGGGAAGTCGGCCTTGAGCTTCGCCGGGTCGAGCGGGTCGCTCGTGGCGATGGGCGGGGCGACGACGGCGGGCCGGGTCTCGGTGGTCATGGCGTGCTACCGGCCGGCGCCGGCGGCCTCGGGCTCGAGCGGGACGGCGAGCGCCTCGTCCGGCAGGTCGGTGTCGAAGCCGTTCTCGCGCAGGATCGGGCCGTAGCCCTCCTCCTCGAGCCGCAGCGCGAGGTCCTTGCCGCCCGACGTGACGATCCGGCCGGCCGCGAGCACGTGGACGTAGTCCGGCTCGATGTAGTTGAGCAGCCGCTGGTAGTGGGTGATCAGGAGCACGCCCATGTTCGGGTTGAGCTGGGCGTTCACGCCCTCGGCGACGATCCGCAGCGCGTCGATGTCGAGGCCCGAGTCCGTCTCGTCGAGGATCGAGAACTCCGGCTCGAGCATCGCCATCTGGAGCATCTCGAGGCGCTTCTTCTCGCCGCCCGAGAAGCCGTCGTTGACGTAGCGGGCCGCGAAGCCGTCGTCCATCCGCAGGAGGGCCATCTTCTCGCGCATCTTCGTCCGGAAGTCGCGCATCGAGACGCCGCCGCGGATGGAGTCCGTCGGGTCCACTTCGGGGTTCTTGTCGATGCCCTGGAGCTTCGCGTTGAGCGCGCTCCGGATGAACGACGCGACCGACAGGCCCGGGATGGCGGTGGGGTACTGGAAGGCGAGGAACAGCCCGAGGCGCGACCGCTTGTCCGCGGACAGCTTCAGGAGGTCGTAGCCCTTCCAGCGGACCTCGCCGCCCTTGATGACGTACGCCGGATGGCCCATCAGCGCGTAGCTCAGGGTCGTCTTGCCGGAGCCGTTGGGGCCCATGATCGCGTGGACCTCGCCCTTGCGGATCGTGAGGTCGATCCCCTGGAGGATCTCGAGGTCGGGGTTCGCCGCGGGGGCGACCCGCAGGCCGCTGATGACAAGCTCGCGGTCGTCGGCAATCGTCACGAAGGGGCTCCTGAGAGGGTGGGTTCGAGCGTCGTGGGGTGGGCGTCACCGTCGGGCACCGCGGCGGGCCGCGGGTCGAGGGTGATGTGGCTGGCCGGGACGAGGTCAGCGAGGGTCATGCCTTCGAGCGTGCTCGTGATCGCGTCCCTGACGCGGACCCACAGCACGTTGACCGTGCACCGCGCGGAGCGGTCGCACGCGAGGTGCTCCTCGGCGTCCGAGGCGCAGATCATCGGCGCGATCGGGCCCTCGAGGGCATGGAGGACGTCGCTCATCCGGATCTCGGACGGATGCGCACCGAGCTCGTAGCCGCCGCGCGCGCCACGCGTGGAGACGACCAGCCCGGCCTCGCGGAGGCTCGTCACGAGCTGCTCCAGGTAGGCGCGGGGGAGGTCCTCGTCCAGCGCGATCTCCGCGAGGCTCGCGGGGCCGGTCCCGTAGCGGCGCCCGAGCTGGACCATGAGCCGCACGCCGTACTCGCCCTTCGTGCTGAAGGCGACGGCGCCGGAACCGTGGAAGCTTGCGCGCTGTGTCAGGGAGGTGTCCTCGTCGAACGGTCGAAGGTTCCCCGGGAGGTCGCCCGCGGCGTCGATGCCGCCGTGCCGGGGAAATCCGACCGATTTCGTCGGGATTGAGTCTAGACCCGGCCCGATTGAGCGTCAACGAGCCGCGGGACCGTGCATGCTTGCGCTCGGCGAGGGGCCGCAGCGGCGAAGGTGGAACCGCGCGCCCGTCCCGACCGACAGAGGGTATGAAGGCGGCAGACGGTCGCCGGACTCGCTACCAACGGTGCCATGGACACTTCGCTCGTCGAGCGGGCCCGGAAGGGTGATCGGGAGGCGTTCGCGACGCTTGCCCGCGTCGCCCTGCCGTGGATGGACGGCGTCGCGCGGCTGACGCTGCGTGACCCGGACCTCGCTCGTGACGCCGTCCAGGAGGCACTCCTCAGAGCCTGGAAGGGGCTGCCGGGCCTGCGCGACCCGGAGCAGTTCCAGGCGTGGCTGCGGCGACTCGTGGTGCGTTCGTGCATCGACGAGCTGCGGCGGACACGTGGCCGCCACATCGTGGAGGTCTCGCTCACCGACCTGCATCACCCCGCGATCCTGGATGCATCGATCTCCGCGGTCGACCGCGACGCCCTCGAGCGGGCGTTCCGGCGGCTCGATCCCGTCCAGCGGTCTGCCGTCGCCCTCTTCTACTACCTCGATCTCCCGGTCGCGGACGTCGCCGCGGCGCTGAACATGCCCGAGGGGAGCGTCAAGTCGACGCTGTCCCGGAGCCGTGATGCGCTGCGGGCCGCGCTCGAAGCCGACGCCAGACCCGGCGCCGCCCTCGAAGGAGGCGTCGCATGACGTACCGCTACGACCCCGATGACGTGATTGCCACCTGGGCTGCCGAATCCACTGGAGGCGGGAAGCCCGACTACCTCCCGGAGGTTCTCCTCATGGTCGAACGAACTTCCCAGCACCGCTGGGCCCGATGGGTCCCCGGCGCCGGGACGACGTCACCCGCCAAGGCGCCGGCGATGAACACGAGGGCGGTCCTCGTCGTCGCCGCGGCGCTCCTGCTCCTGCTCGTCGGGGGTGCGCTCGTCGCCGGCTCGCTGCGACGCCCCACGTTCACGCTCCAGTCGGTCGTTCCCCTTCCGGCAGCGGAAGGCACGATCTTCGTCGGCACGAGCGACGATGCGATCTGGGCGACCGTCGTGGACGGCGTCCTGTCCATCGACCCGAAGACCGGGGTGGCCACCAGGCACGAGGTCCCGTTCGGCGGAACGGACATCACGGGCGTGGTCGCGACCTCGGATGCGATCTGGGCCGCCGACTACTTCGGGAACCGCATCATGCGGCTGGATCGGGCGTCGGGGGTGCAGACCGCCCAGGCCTCGGTCGTGAACCCCGCGGGGACTGCAGCTGGATGAGAGCGGCCTGTGGGTCCTCGACAAGGTGACCGGCCCCGTCCGGATCGATCCGTCGACGGGCGAGGTCGACCTCCGACTGCCCCCCGCGTACTCGTTCGCCGTCGTGCCCGGCGCCCTGTGGTACATCACGCGGTCCGAGACCGGGCCGGCGGCTACCGAGGCGTTTGCGGTCGAGGTCGATCCCGCGACGGGCGAGGAGCGTCGACGCATCCCCATCCCGGTCGACGCGGCACGGTCGATCGCGATCGACGCTGCCGGCAACCCGTGGGTCTACCAGCGGCGGTCGGACAGCAGCGTGATCGCCGCGATCGACGCGGCCACGCGGCACCGTCGGCACGCCGTACGAGGTGCCGTATGACGTCATCGGCGGCGTCGTGCCGATCGGGTCGTCGATGTGGGGGCTCACGGCAGCGAACAACCCGGAGGGCTCCCAGATCGTCGAGCTCGGCAGGACCGGTCCGACCGGCCGAGCCGAGACGCTCGACGACGGCCTGGACCCGGACGGCCCCGCGATCGCGTTCGGCTCCATCTGGATTCCCTCGGACAGCAAAGGGGTCCTGTACCGGTACCCGGTGGACGCGCTCGCGCCGTAGCCGGCAGGCCGACACCCAGCACCTCGAGATCCCGTCGGCGACGCGTCCGGCGGGATCTCCGCGCGTACGCCTTGGCAGCACGTCGCCCCGGGGTCAACAATGCAGGCCGGTACCGCGACCCGGAGGACTGGCCATGCCCGACGACGCCACCCAGCCCCGCGAGACGGCCGCGCCGCCCGGGCCGGTCACCTCGCTGCACGACCCACGCGCCGTGCAGATCCTGAGCACGGAGCACTGGGGGCTGCTGTCGGCGCGGTCGCTCGCGTACAACGAGGCGTTCACCCGCGGCGGCATGTTCCTGGGCTTCCTGTCGATGTCGTTCGTCGCGCTCGCGCTGGTCGCGGGGGCCATGTCTGCCGGACCCGACTTCCTGCTCGTCGCCGCGCTCGTCATCGGCTTCGACATCGTCATCGGCCTCACGACGTACGGCCGGATCGTCGCGGCCAACTACGAGGACTACCTGGCCGTCTACGGGATGGCGCGGATCCGCCACGGCTACGGGGAGATCGCCCCGGTCGTGCTGCCCTACTTCACGACCGGCACGCACGACGACCAGCGTGGCGTCCTCATCGGCTACCCGACCGCCCCGGCCGGCGGGATCCGCAGCATCCTCTACGGCCTCACGACCTCGACGGGCATGATCGGCCTCATCGTCGCGATGCTGGGCGGGGTGCTGGCACTCATCGGCGGCCTGCTGGCGGGGGTGCCGGTCGGGCCGTCGTTCCTCGTGGCGGCGATCGCGGCGGTCGTGACGTTCGGACTCCTCCTCGCCTACGCGTACCGCTTCTTCGCGCGGACGCAGGGCGCCCTCGAGGCGCGATTCCCCACCCCCGCCGACGACGAGGGCTGACCGATGACGACGAACCAGGAGCCGATCCGGCCGGTCTTCCGGGCCTGGGAGACGTACAACACGGCGATCGTCGAGGCGGTCGGGGCGATGACCGACGAGCAGCTCGCGCTGCGGGCCGCACCGGACCAGATGCCCGTGTGGGCGACCGTCGCGCACCTCGCCGGGGCGAGGGTCTACTGGCTGTGCGGCATCCTGGGCGAACCGGGCGCGGACACGACGCCGTTCCCCGACCCCGTGAACGACCCCGGCTGGGAGGACGACCCGACCCACCCACGCAGCGCCGCGGAGCTCGTCTCGGTGCTCGGCTCGTCGTGGCGGATCGTCGACGACTGCCTCGGCCGGTGGACCGCCGCCGACCTCGACGAGCGGTTCACCCGGGTCATGCCGACCGGGACGCAGCACCACTCGCGCGCCCAGATCCTGCTTCGCATGCTGAGCCACGACGCCTACCACGTGGGCGAGGTCGCGCAGGTCCTCGGCGCCAACGGACACGAGCCGATCTACATCTGGCGGCCGGACGAGGTGACTACGGCGCCGGCGTGACTGTCCCGATCGCCTCGTTCCGGTTGTCGCCCGCGACGATGACGGCGGCGCGGGTCAGGCCCGGCCGCCACATCCCGTACCAGCCGTCGCGGAGCGTCGCCGTCACGTAGGTGTCCACCAGTATCAACCGGGCGCTCACGAGGTTCGCCGGTGGTACGGGTGAACGGGTACGGACGGCCTATCGCTCGCTCGGGATTGCCCCGCGTACGGTGCCACCTGACACCTCGCCGGCACCCGTCTCGGGACCGGCCTTTCCGTCCATGGGGTATCCACAGCCACCCGAATGGCGCTCGCCCTCGACGACAGCACACCGGTCGGTCGGCCCCGATCCGCAAGGGGCGGTCGCGGCGTGCTCGGCGATGACCCAGGGCTCGACACGGCGGAGGCCGACGCCCGCGTCGAGGCGCTCAGGCGCATCGTCGCGGAGTCCAGCGCGACCCTCGAGCTCGACAAGGTGTTCCAGGACGTCCTCGACTCGTCGCTGACGCTGTTCGGCGCCGAGGTCGCCGGGCTGTGGCTCCTCAACCCCGGACGCCACCCGTACGAGCTCGTGGCGCACCGGGACCTCGACGCGCACGGTCATCGCCGCCGTCGCCGCGATCACCGAGGACGACCCCGTGATCGGCAACCGGGCGATCGCCGAGCGCCGCGCGATCGTGCTCGACGACCCGACACGTGCCCCGAACTTCGCCGACATCTACGCGCGGCAGGGGTTCAAGACGATCAACTTCGTCCCGCTCGTGTTCCGCGACGAACCCGTCGGGCTCCTCGTCCTGTACCACCGCCGGCCCTACGACTGGACGCCGGACGAGCTCGAGCTGTGCGCGACGTTCGCCGCCCAGATGGCGACCGCGGTCGCCAACGCCCGCCTGTTCAACACCGTCCGCGAGGGCGCGGCCCGCCTCAAGGCGATCCAGGAGCTCAGCTCGCGCCTCAACCGGATCCAGGACGTCAACGGGATCGGCGAGACGATCGTGTCCGAGGCGGACCGGCTCATCGCCCACGACACGATCCGGGTCTACCGCGTGGACCACGCCACGCAGCTGTGCGAGCCGATCGCGTTCCACGGCGAGTTCCTGGGGATCGGCACGCCGACCGCGGACATGCTCCGGGTGCGGATCGGCGACGGGCTGACCGGCTGGGTCGCGCTCCACAACCGCTCGATGCGCCTTGGCGACGCCGCGCTCGACCCGCGCGGCCGGCAGGTCGGCGAGTCGCGCGGCCCGGAGTCGATGCTGCTCGTCCCGATGACCTACGAGTCGCGCGTCCTCGGCGTGATCGTGCTGTCCAAGCTCGGCTACGACCAGTTCGACGAGGACGACGAGCGGACGCTCGAGATCTTCGCCGGCTACGCGGCCCAGGCGCTCGTCAACGCGGAGGCGTTCGGCCAGGTCCGGCGCCAGCAGCAGGAGCTCCACCACCGGCTCGAGAGCCAGCGCCGCCTGCTCGAGGTCAACGAGCGGCTGCTCGCCACCCTCGACCCCTCGGGCGTGCTCGAGATGATCGCGGACAGCCTCAAGGCGGTCGTCACGTACGACTCGCTCACGATCTACCGCGTCGACCGAACGGCGTGGGTCCGGCGGGCCGTCGTCGCGCGCGACCGGTTTGCCGACCTCATCCTCCAGCACGAGGGGCCGCTCGACGCCGGCATCACCGGCTGGGCGATCCGCAACGGCGAGGCAGTCCTCGCCAACGACGCGCACCTCGACATGCGCTCGATGCAGATCCCGGGCACGCCCGAGGAGCCGGAGTCGATGATCGTCTGCCCGCTGCTCGTCGGCGGCGAGGTCATCGGGACCCTCAACCTCGCCCGGATGGGCGAGGAGGAGGCGCACTTCAGCCGTGACGAGCTCGAGCTCGTGCAGCTGTTCGCGGGCCAGGCGTCGATCGCGCTGCGCAACGCGGAGGCCCACGGGGCGGTCCTGACGAAGGCGGAGCGGGATGCGCTGACCGGCCTCCGCAACCACGGGGCGTTCCAGCTCGAGATCGGCGCGCTCGTCGAACGCGAGCAACCGTTCAGCCTCCTGATGCTCGACCTCGACGCGTTCAAGGCCTACAACGACACGAACGGACACCCCGAGGGCGACGCGCTGCTCGCGCGCGTCGCCGTGGCGATGACCGACGCGATCCGCGCGGAGGACCGGCTCTACCGCTACGGCGGCGACGAGTTCGCGGTGATCCTGCCCGGGATCCAGCCCGCCGAGGGGCGCGAGGTGGGGGAGCGGCTCAAGACGGCGGTCGCGCGGCTCACCGAGACCGTCGGGCCGCTCGTGACCGTCAGCGTGGGCCTCGCGACCTACCCGGGCGACGGCTGGCTGAAGGACGAGCTGGTCACGGCCGCGGACCGCGCGCTGTACCTCGCCAAGCCGCTGTCACGCTCGAGGTCCACCGGCGACGACCCGACCCGCGACCTCTACCTCGCGGCCGTCGACCAGACGACGCTCCGGGTCCTCGAGCGCCTCGAGCCGCGGGAGCTGCTCCACGAGATCGTCGAGCGCGCCGCGAGCCTCGTCGGCGTGAAGCACGGCTTCCTGTACCTGCTCGAGGACGACGTCGACGCCGATGGCGGCCTGACGCTCGTCGCCCGGGTGGGGACCGGCATGTTCGAGCACTACGACGGCTACCGGCTGCCCCACGGGAGCGGCGTCGGGTGGCAGGTGGCGCGGACCGGCCTGCCGGCCGTCGTCGAGGACTACAGCACCTACGAGCACCGCGCGCCGGACCTCCCGGCCTCCGAGTTCGGGGCGGTCGTCGCGGTCCCGTTGACGTCCGCCGGTGAGGTGCTCGGCAACATCGGCCTGGCGTCCGGCGACGTGTCGCGGCCGTTCAGCGAGCGCGAGGTCGAGGCGCTCGTCAGGTTCGCGCAGCTCGCGTCGATCGCGCTGGACAACGCCCGGCTGTTCGAACGGGCGCAGACCGAGGTCCGCGAGCGCACGCACGCCGCCCTCCACGACGTGCTCACGGGGCTGCCGAACCGGACCCTCCTGCTCACCCGGCTCGCCGAGCAGCTGGATGCGGACGGACCGCCTCCGACACCGGGCGGGACGGCGCGGGCGCACGGGACGGCCCCCCGGATCGCGCTCATCCTGATGGACCTCGACCGGTTCAAGGTGGTCAACGAGAGCCTCGGCCACGATGCGGGCGACCTCCTCCTCGTCGAGGTCGGCCGGCGCCTCCTCGCCACGGCCCGGTCCACCGACACGGTCGCGAGGCTCGGCTCCGACGAGTTCGGCGTGCTGCTGGGGCCCGTGCGCAGCGTCCGCGAGGCCGAGCGCGTGGCCGCGCGGATCGAGGCCGCGATCGCCGAGCCGTTCGACCTCGACGGGCGTGAGGTCAACGTCGGCGCGAGCCAGGGCCTGGCGGTCGGTCGAGCCGCGGTGACGTACCCCGGCGACCTGCTCAAGCAGGCCGAGATCGCGCTCCACCGGGCGAAGATCGACCCGGTCCGCTCGACGATCCTGTTCGACCCCGAGATGCACGCCCAGACGCTCGATCGGGCGACCCTCGAGCACGACCTCCGGCGGGCGATCGACCGCTCCGAGCTGCGCCTCCACTACCAGCCGCTCGTGGACCTCGGGACGGGCCGGATCGTGGGCATGGAGGCGCTCCTCCGCTGGCTCCACCCGGTCCGCGGGCTCGTCTCGCCGCTGTCGTTCATCCCGCTCGCCGAGGAGACGGGGCTCATCCTCCCGATCGGCCAATGGGTGCTCGAGACCGCGTGCGCCCAGGTGCGCGACTGGCAGCGCCGGATCCCGGGGGCCGCGGACCTCGTGGTCTCGGTGAACCTGTCAGCCCGGCAGTTCGCGCAGGCGGACCTCGTGCCGACGATCGCGGCGATCGTGGACAACACGGGGCTGGATCCCGCCGCCCTCGAGCTCGAGATCACCGAGAGCATCGTGATGGACCAGTCAGAGGCATCGATCGAGCGGCTCCAGGCGCTCCGGGCGCTCGGCGTCCAGCTGGTGCTCGACGACTTCGGGACGGGCTACTCGTCGCTGTCGTACCTGCGGCGGCTGCCGCTCGACACGATCAAGGTGGACCGGTCGTTCGTGTCCGGCCTCGGCCTCGACGGTCGCGAGGCCGCGGTCGACCTGCCGATCGTCCAGGCGGTCATCTCGCTCGCGCACGGCCTTGGCATCAGCGTCGTGGCCGAGGGCATCGAGGGGCCGGGGCAGCTCGCGTGCCTCCGGGACCTCGCCTGCGACCGCGGCCAGGGCTTCTACTTCGCCCGGCCGCTCCCGCCCGACGAGCTCGAGGCGATCCTCTCGGCGGCAGGCGCCGATCCGGTGACGCTGCCCCTGGGTTGAGCGGCGCGTCGGGCCGCCCGGCATTACCGCGGGTGCTATCTGGCGGCTTCGTCGAGACGTGGACCCGCGCGCCACGTGCCGGCCGGCTTGGATATCACCGCGGGTGATCTGAGCGGGCACTACACGGGCGAATCCGTTGATCGTCTGCGTGGACAGCACTGCCGGTGATCCCGGGCCCGCGGATGTTCGCGGCTCCGCCGCGTGCGGTCTCCGGCACCGTGAGAACGCCCGTCGGGCGACCCGATGCGCGATTCCGCGGCGTCCAGCACCACGGAATCGCTCGCGAGGGCGCGAGGCGGGTGGATCCGCGGTGTCACGGACCGCATCCGGGCCTCCGCGAGCCCGCGATGGGCGATCTCACGGTGTGGGGCACCGCACCCGCGACCGCGGGACGGGAGAGCCGCGCCCGGCGCCGACTAGCCCCTGTTGCCGCCGAAGATGCGGAGCATGAACAGGAACAGGTTGATGAAGTTCAGGTAGAGGTGGAGCGCCGCGAGGACCGACGCCTTCTCCTTGCTCTGCGTGAACGCCGCGTAGTCGCCGCGCGTGATGCGCTGGACGTCGTACGCGGTGAGGCCCACGAAGATGAGCACGCCGGCGATCGAGATGACCCAGTCGACCGCGCTCGAGTGGAGGAAGAAGTTCACGACCGACGCCACGATCAGGCCGATGAGGGCCATGAACAGGATGCCGCCCATCTTCGCGAGCTCGCGCTTGGTCACCGCGCCGTAGACCGCGGCCCCGGCGAACATCGCGGAGGCGGACAGGAACGCGGACGCGACCGCGGTGCTGCCACCCGGCGTCTGGAGGTACGACCAGACGATGACGCCGATCGTGAGGCCCATCGTCGCGGCGTACAGGAAGAACATGCCCAGCGCCGCGGTCGCGCTCAGCTTGTTGATCCCGGCCGAGATGGCCATGACCAGGATGAACTGGCCGATCAGCAGCGGCAGCCACCAGTCGGCGACCGTCGTGAGCAGGGTCACGTTGGTGCCGACGAGATAGGCGACGCCCGCAGACAGCAGCAGGCCGACGAACATCCACCCGAACGCACCCACCAGCAGCTGCTGGACGAGCGCGGGGGCCGGGCGGACGCCCAGCTGCGAGGGGCTGAGGGGATTGGCGGTCATCTATTCGCTCCTCTGTTCGGCGGACGACGGGCTGCCCCGCCGACCGCGCCTGCGATCCGGGTCGCGCGACGGTCGCGTCATGCTGCCTCCGCCTGCTCGGCCTGCCGGGCGAGGATCCAGAGCAGGTCAGCGAGGCGGTTCAGGTAGGGAAGGATATGGCCTCCGCCGATCGCCGTGTCCTCGGCTGCCAGCGTCACGACCCGTCGCTCCGCGCGGCGCGTGATCGTGCGGGCAAGCTCGAGCGCCGCGCTGACCCGCGTCTCGCCCGGGACGACGAACTCGGTCGGGAGCGTGATCGCGGCCTCGGCCGCGGCAAGCGTCTCGCCCATCGCGTCGACCATCGCCAGGCTCACGCGGGTCGTCCCCTCCTGCTGGCGGTCGCGCGCGTCGGGGTTGGTGGCGAGCTCCGCGCCGACCACGAACAGCTCGCGCTGGATCCGCAGGATGAGGCCGGCCAGGTCGCCGAAGTCGGGGGACGACGCGTCATCGGCCATCGCGCCCAGCTCTGCGCGGGCGAGGCCGAGGGCCGCGACCGCCTCGTCGACCGTGCCGTAGGCGTCGGTCCGCGGGTCGTCCTTGCGCACGCGGGCGCCGCCGAACAGCAGGCCGGTCGTGCCGTCATCGCCCTTGCCGGTCGCGACGACGGAGTCGAAGGGGAGCTCGGAGCGGGTCATCGGACGGCCTCCGGGCGTGGGGCTGGCGGTCGCCAGGCGGATGGCGGCCGGCTCACCACATGAGGCCGGCGTCGCGCGGGTCCCAGCGCTCTGCCAGCAGGGTGACCTTGACGTCGTGCTCGACGACGCTCTCGGCCTGCTCCTTCACCTGGGCGATCATCGCGCCGGCGTAGGGGCAGAACGGGGTCGTCAGGATCATCTTCACCTCGGTCGTGTCCGGGCCGAGGATGATCTGCTTGATGAGCGCGAGCTCCACCACGTTCATCCCGATCTCGGGGTCCACGACGGCGCGCAGCGCGTCGAGGATGGCGAGCTCCGTCGCGCGACGCTGGGCGTCGAACTCCGGTGCGGCGGCGAGATCGGTGGCGGTGGCGGGCTGCGTGTCGGTCATCGTGTCGAAATCCTACCATCATGGTCGGAAATGACCGAATGGCCGCTCACGGTGCCGGGCGCGTCAGGCCGGGGCGGCTGCCTTGATGACCACGCCCGCGATCCGCAGGCGGTCGGGGAGGGCGGCGGCCTCTGCGGCGCTGTAGCCGGGCCCGACGAGCGAGCCGTCCGACTCGAAGAACTCGGCGTAGCGGTCCCTGTTGTCGGCCGCGAACGCGTATGCCTCGGCGATCCCGACGACCCGCAGCTCCGGGTGGTCCTTGAGCATGTCGACGAGCGTCATCCCGTTCGCGCGGGCCTGGAGGACCTGGCGGACGGTGAGCCGGGAGCCGTAGCAGAACGGCTCGCCGTTCATCACGAGCGGGTCGGACTTGACCCACTTGATCGTCATCTCGGCTCCCTACCCGCCCTTGTACAGCGCGGCGAGGATCGGGTTGCGCTTGCGCGCGTCGCCGGCCAGGCGGCGGTACCACTTGAACACGGTCACGGCCTCGTCGATGGCGGCATCGGCGGGCGCGGTCTCGGCCTCGGAGAGCACGCCTCGTGCGCCCGCACGGATGCCCTCGAGCAGCCGGACGACGTCGTCCATCGCGACGCCCTTGCGTCGGTAGGCGGGCGCGGTCATGTCCGCGAACTCCTTGAGCCAGTGGGGGTCGTTGCCCGCGACGCACATCGCCAGCCGGTCCACGAACACCTCGGCGTCCTGCAGCAGGCCCCGCAGGCCCGCTTCGTCATAGCGCGTCCGGAACGTCGGGTCCTGGGCGACCGCGGACTCGAGGGCGCGCGTCGCGAGCCGGCTCCGCTCCGTGCGGAGACGGGCGGCGGCCTCGGGAAACCCGGTGTCGAGGCTGCGCGGCGGCTTGCCGAGCGAGGGGTGGCTCACGGAGCGAAGGATACCGTCCGGAACGGCGCCGCGTAGCATCTGGTCATGACCGACAAACCCGAGCCGGAGGGCCGCCCGCGCCAGCTCGACCGGGCACCCGGCGAGCGCTATCGCGGCGGGACGCCGCCCGCAGGCCCCGGGGGCGCGCAGGCCGACGCCGGCGGAGGGGCAGCCGCGGCCACGCACGGCCCGGAGGGCTCGGCCCGGCGCGCGCTGCTCGCCGCGACGAGCGTCGCCCTCGTCGTCGCGATCGGGCGCGCGGTCATCGGCCAGGTCGACATCGGCCTCGGGACGCTCGCCATCGCTGCGTTCGCGGGCTGGGCCATCGCGCTCGCGCTCGTGTGGGGCGCCGCCGGTGCGCCCATCCGCCGGCGCGCGCTCGTCGCCGCGGTGATCGCCGGGCTCGCGATCGCGGCCGGGCTCGTCCTCGAGTCGCTCATCGCACGCCTCGGTGGCGGCGTGCTCGGCCCGATCGAGTACATCAACGAGCGCTACGGCCTGCTGGGCTACGTCGAGGTCGCCGTGGCGGCGGCCGTCGCGGCGATTCGGGCGCGCTGAGCGCCTGCGACCGCGCGACAATCCCCGCGTGAAAGCGCAGCACACAGGGAGGGATCGCAAATGAGCGCAGGCCGGATCGTGCTCCTCGTCGGCTTCCTCGTCGTCGCCGTTGGCGCGATCGTGTTCCGCGACCGGCTCGAGCAGCAACGTCGACGACCTCAAGGTCGGCGACTGCTTCGACGTCCCGGTCGGGACCGAGATCAAGGACGTCCAGCACCACCCGTGCAACGAGGCACACGACGGCGAGGTCCTGTTCATCGCCAACTACGAGGGCTCGGAGGCGCGTCCCAGCCAGGCCCAGTTCGAGACGTGGGTCGGCGACCACTGCCTCGGCCAGGTGTTCACGGACTACGTCGGGGCGACGTACGAGAGCCGCGAGGACATCAGCGCGGGTGCGTTCTGGCCGACCGCGGACGGCTGGTCCGGCGGCGACCGCGAGGTGACCTGCTACATGACGCCGACCGACGAGCAGAAGATCACGACCTCGTACCGGGTGGCCGCTGCGCCCAGCTGATCGAGGCATCGCGGGTCGATCAGGCGGCGTCGATCTCCGCCTGGATCGAGACCGGCGTGAGCGGCTCGGTGAGCAGCCGCCCGAAGCGCGCGGGCTGCGCCGCCGGCGGGACGAGGTGCAGCCACTCGCGGAGCTGTCGCTCGCCCTCGAAGTAGACGTGGACGTAGAGCCGCCACAGCGGGTGCTCGATGAACTCGAGCCGCTTCGCCGCGGTCGCGGGATCGAACCGGCCGACGGTGACGAGGTAGTCGAGCACCTCGTCGCGCGGCCGGCCGTCCGCGTGGAGGAGCAGCGCCGCGTTGAGGCGTGCCTCGTCGAGGATCTCGCGCTGCTGGCGGATCGCCGCCTGCCGGGCCGCGGCGTCACGCAGGGCGGGTCCGTCGGCGGCTGATGGCAGACCGGCGATCGGCGCCAGCTCCACGAGCAGGTCCGCGAGCGCCTCGGGCGGCACCACCAGCTCGCGGCCGAGGTTCGCGAGGCCCTCCGAGACGAGGCACTCGGGCGTGTTGAGGAGCAGCACGCTCGACTCGCCGTGACCGGACTGCTCGACGAGCACCGCCTCCTTGGTCGCGTGCTCGAGGTGATGGCCGGGGTACGTCTCGTGCGCGACGACGCCCACGAACCGGGGGAGCTGGATCGGCAGGTCGAGGTTGAAGTCCACCCGCGAGCGATACCCGCCGTCGTACCAGTTGTAGCCGCTCCACGGCTGGCCGGTGACGAGGTTGACCGCGAGGTCGTCGCCGGGCGGGATGTCGAAGTGACCCTCGGCCCACGAGCGGTAGCGCGGCACGAGCGCGTCCACGACGGCGCGGACCCGGTCGGGCGGGACGGTCCAGCGCGCGTCCTCGGCCGCCAGCCGGTCCGCGAGCGTGCCGTCGCCGGGGAGCAGCTCGTCCAGCGCCGAGGCGGCGGCCTCGAACCGGGTGTCCGGCCGGCGCGACGGGGTCATCGCGAAGCACCGCCGGACCTGGTCGAGGTACGGGATGTCCTCGCCGGCCCGCACCCGTGCGAGCGTCTCGAGCGCGACCAGCTGGAGGTCGAGCCAGTGGCGACGCGCGGCGTCGGTCACCTCGGCATCGAGGCGCCCACGCAGGGCTGCGGCGTCGTCGGCGAGACGCCTGGGCGCCCGGAGCTGCTCCATGTCGACCTGGGCCTTGAGCGCGGCCGGCCCGAAGAAGCCGTCGACGATCCCGGGCAGGTGCTGGTCGAGTCGGAGCGCGAGGAGGATGTAGTCGCGGGCGACGGGATCCGGGACCGGGACGTCGCGGGTTCCCCCGACGGCGGTGGTGCGCCCGAGATCGGCGGTCACCGCTGGAGGCGCTCCGGCCGAGGCGCCCTGCGGGTCGCGGCGGGACCCGCGCCGGCATCGTGCGTCGTGTGCTCGGACGCCGCGTGGCGAGCCTCGTCGAGGCGGCGCTGCATCTCGGGGTCGAGCGGGATCGACCGTCGCGAGCCGGGCGCGTCGCCCGTGGCCGGCGCCTCGGCGACGACCTCGCCCGTGCCCCGCCCCGGGCCGACGCCACCCGTCTCGCCCACGAACGGCATCCCCTGGCGCTCCACGGCGTCGAGGCTCATCCGGAGCGCCGCGGTCTTCTGGCTCACGACCTCGCGGACGTAGCCCGCCTCCTCGTCCGGGGTCATCGGCCGGCCGCGGACGATGCCCTTGGGCTTGCCGACCATGAGCCACGCGAGGTGGTAGCGGTCCATCGTCCCCCAGGCGTGCGACAGCAGGTCGTCGGACAGCTGGAGCCACGTCGTGAGCGCCGTCATCGAGGGGTCCGCGTCGAGCCGCTCGCCCTCGGCGATGAGCTGGCGGGTGCGCAGGATGAGCTCGTCACGGGTCACCGGGCCAGTCTAGGGCAGCCGCCCGCCGAGGCCGGGTATGGTGATGGCGATGGTCCGGCTGGTCCCCCACGACGTCCTGTTCTTCGCCTCGCCGGCGGAGCTGCGCGACTGGCTCGCCGCGAACCACGCGACGGCGCCGTACCTGTGGGTGGGCTTCCGCGCGAAGGGGACGGGACCCACGATCACCTGGCCCGAGCTCGTGGACGAGATCCTGTGCTACGGCTGGATCGACAGCGTCCGGATGCCGGTCGAGGGTGGCTCGGCGCATCGGATCACGCCCCGGCGGGACGGCTCGATCTGGAGCGCGCGCAACGTCGGCCGCGTCGAGGCCCTGCGCGCCGAGGGCCGGATGCGCGAGCCGGGTGAGGTCGGCGTACGCGAAGCGGCGCGACGACCGGACGGCGTCTACTCGTTCGAGCGCGATGTCCCGACCCTCGACGCCGATGCCGAGGCGGCCCTCAGCGAGGATCCCGGCGCTGGACGTTCTGGGAGGCGCAGCCGGCCGGCTATCGTCGCCTGGCGACGTTCTGGGTCTCGAGCGCGAAGCGACCGGAGACGCGCGCGAAGCGGCTCGCGGAGCTCGTCGGACGCTGCGCCCGAGGCGAGCGACTGCAGCGGATCACCGGGAGAGCCGCGGCGCCGAAGCCGGAGGCTAGCACCTAGGGTCCAGCCTAGCCGCCGACGATGAACCCCTCGCGGTCGGCGCGGGCGCGGAGCGTGAACGGGCCGGGCCGCCCGTCGCCGATCGGGGCGCCGTTGAAGCGCGTGACGGGCAGGACGCCGGCGACGGACGAGCACACGAACGCCTCGTCGGCACCGGCCAGGTCCTCGGGAAGGAGCCACCCCTCGACCGGGCGCAGCCCGACGCCGGTCGCCCAGCGCAGCAGCCACGAGCGCGTCGTCCCGGGCAGGATCGCGCACTCGAGGGCGGGTGTCGCGAGCTCGCCGGTGCCGTCCGCCGCACGCCGGACGAGGAACAGGTTCGCGGTCGTGGACTCCGAGAGGTGCCCGGACGTCGTGAGGAACAGCGCGTCGTCCGCGCCGGCCCGCCTGGCCTCGAGACGCGCGAACACGTAGTCGGCCCGGCTCGTGGTCTTGAGCGTGACGATCGGGTTGGCCGGGTCCCGGCGCACGGCCGACGCGACGAGATGGAGACCGTGCTCGAGGTGCGACGGCGGGGCCGGCACGACGGGCCAGGCCTGGATGGCGATCGTCGGCACGAGGTGGACGTCGCGTGGCGGCAGCAGCCCGCGGGACGCCCACGCGCCACGGGTGACCGTGATCCGGATCGACGCATCGGCCGCCGGGCCGGCGAGGTCCTCCGCGGCGAGCAGGTCGGCGATGCCCCGTTCGACGCGCTCGGCGACGTCGGCGGGCAGCTCGATGTCGAGGCCGGCCGCCGAGCGTCCGAGACGGGCGATGTGCTCCGCGAGCTCGGTGACCCGGCCGCCGCTCGCCCGGAGCGTCTCGAAGATGCCGTCACCCAGCTGGAAGCCGCGATCGAACACGGTCACGTGCGGCGCATCCGCGGCCAGGACGACGCCGTTCACCCACACGAAGCGCGGCAGCGCGTCGCTCATCCCGGCACCTCGACCGCGCCGATCGACGAGAGCGGCCCGCGCGCCTTGGCGACCGTCTCGTCCCACTCCTCCTCGGGGTCGCTGCGCCAGGTGATCCCGCCGCCGACGTGGAGGGTCAGCCGCTCGCCGTCCGCCACGAACGTCCGGATGAGGATCGACGAGCCCATCCGCCCGTCCGGCCCGAGCCACGTCAGCGCCCCGCAGTACGGGCCGCGACGGACCGGCTCGAGCCCCTCCACGACCTCCATCGCGCGGAGCTTCGGCGCGCCGGTGATCGAGCCGCCCGGGAACGCCGCCGCGAGGAGGTCGAACGCGTCCGCGTCGTGGCGGAGCTGCCCGGTCACCGTCGTGACGAGGTGCTGGACGGCCGCGGTCCGCTCGAGGCGGAGCAGCCGCGGGACCCGCACGGAGCCGGGCTCGCACACGCGTCCGAGGTCGTTGCGCAGCACGTCCACGATCATCACGTTCTCGGCCTGGTCCTTCGCGCTCGCGAGCAGCTCGCGGGCGAGCGCGCGGTCCTGCTCGCGGGTGCGGCCGCGCGGCCTCGTGCCCTTGATCGGGTCCGTGGTCACGGTGCCCGTCGCATCGACCGACAGGAACGGCTCCGGGCTCGCGGAGAGGAGCGCCCGAGGCGTCCCGGTCGCGGGCGACGGCCCGAGGTCGAGGTAGCCCGCGAACAGGGCCGGGTCGCCGGTCCGGAGGCGCCGGAACAGCGGCCACGGGTCGCCGGCGAACGGGGCCTCGAGGCGGCGCGTGAGGTTGGCCTGGTAGATGTCGCCCCGCTCGATCGCGGCACGGACCGCGTCCACGTCCCGCACCCACGCCGCGTGCGTGGTCCCGGAGACGAACGCGGCCGGCGCGTCGGGTGCGGCCGCGGGGATCCGCTCGTCGATCGCGCCGTCGCGCCGCGCGCGGACGTCGGGCCGGGCGTCGGGGACCTCCCCGCGCTCGAACGCGTCGACACGGGCGAGCACGTCGCGCACGCGCCGGCCGAGCGCGGCCCGGTCGCCGTCCACGGCACGCGCGGCGAGCCACGCCGTCGCCGTCCTGCGGTCCCAGGCGATCGCCCAGTCGTGGAGCGCGAGCCGCATGACCGGCAGGTGCTGGTCGACGCGCGCGGTCGACGGCAGCCGCTCGAACCGCCGCCCGAGGTCGTAGCCCAGGTACCCCACGAGGCCGCCCGCGAACGGCGGCAGCCCCTCGGCGGCGGTCCCGTCGAGCCGGGCGAGGAGCGAGCGGGCCTCGGCGAACGGGTCCGGGCCCTCGGACGGCGCGTCGAGGACCTCGACGGGGTCGGCGGTCAGGAACGACCAGCGTCCGGTCCGCCCGGGCCGAGCGCTCTCGAGCAGGGCGAGGCCGGGCAGGTCGCGGAACGCCTCGGCGACGTCCATCGGCGCCGCCCCGGCGACCGCGGGGAGCGGCAGGACGGCGACGAGGCCTCGCGCGGCGGGACGGGCTTCCGGTAACTGCGGCACCCGGCGATGATATGGGTGCCGCACCGAGGCGGCGACGTGGCTGTGGAGACACATCGTGCGCGCTCGAGAGCTTGGGCTGACCATCGGCCTGCTCGCCCCGGGGGACGAGGACGCGATCACCGACGTCCCGGGTGTCCTCGTGGGGCACACCACGCTCATCAGCGGGGACGGGCCGCTCGTCGTCGGGGAGGGGCCGGTCCGCACCGGCGTCACGATCGTCGTCCCCCACGAGGACGACCCGTTCACGGAGCCCGTGTTCGCCGGCTGCCACCGCCTCAACGGCAACGGCGAGCTGACCGGGCTCGAGTGGGTCCGCGAGTCGGGGCAGCTCGGGGGCGTGATCGGGATCACCAACACGCACTCGGTCGGCGTGGTCCGGGACGCGCTCGTCGCACACGCCGCGCGGGCGCACTCGCGGGACTCGGTGTTCTTCTCGCTGCCCGTGGTCGGCGAGACGTACGACGGCGCGCTCAACGACATCAACGGCTTCCACGTCAGGCCCCACCACGTCGACGAGGCGCTCGCGGCGGCGCGATCCGGGCCGGTCGCGGAGGGCAACGTCGGCGGCGGCGTCGGGATGATCTGCCACGAGTTCAAGGGCGGGATCGGGACCGCGTCGCGACGGACCGCCGATGCCGATGGCGGGTTCACGGTCGGGGCGCTCGTGCAGGCGAACTACGGCTCGCGGGAGCTGCTCCGGATCGACGGCGTGCCCGTCGGCCAGCACATCCCGACGAGCGAGATCCAGTCCCCCTGGGACGCCGAGGAGATCGCGAACGCGGCCCGCGTCGAGGCCGACCCATCGCTGCAGCTCGACGCGCATCGGCCCGGGCGGCGGGTCGATCATCGTGATCCTCGCGACGGACGCCCCGCTCCTCCCCCACCAGTGCGAGCGGCTCGCGCAGCGCGCGACCCTCGGCCTCGGGCGGATGGGCAGCATCGCGTCGAACGGGTCGGGCGACATCTTCATCGCCTTCGCGACCGGCAACCGGGGGCTCGCGCGCGGTGCGACCGAGCGCGACCCGCGGGCGGCCGTCGCCACGCGGATGCTCGTGGACAAGGCGATCTCCCCGCTGTTCCAGGCCGCGGTCGAGGCGGTCGAGGCCGCGGTCGTCGCCGCGCTGCTCGCCGGCGAGACGCTCACCGGTCGCGACGGGATCACGGCCCACCGCCTCGAGCACGACCGCCTGCTCGACATCATGGCCCGCTACGGGCGCGGGCCGCGAGCCCGGGCGAGCTGACGCGCGATGCCCAGGGCGACGAAGCGGGCGAACCGGCCGCGTCGGGCGCGCCGGAGACCACGATCCGCGCGGCGACCCAGCACGACATCGCCGCCATCCGCGCGATCCTCGCGGCCCACGACAACGACGGTCCCATCGGCGAGGAGCGGCGTCGACATCGTCGGGCCCTACCTGCTCCACCTGCTGCGCCGGCACCGCGCGTCTTGGTGACGGAGCGCGCCGGCGAGGTCGTGGCCTTCGGGGCGGTCGCGGACACTGGCGCCGCCACGATGCTGAGCGACCTGTTCGTGCGCCCGGACCTCCTCGGCCAGGGCCTCGGCCGCCCGCTTCTCGCCGCGCTGTTCGAAGGGTCGGTCGCTCGCGCGACGTTTGCCTCACGCGACCCGCGCGCCATCCCGCTCTACGTCCGCGCCGGCATGACCCCGCTGTGGACCTGCTTCTTCGTCGAGGGGATCGCGGGACAGCTGCCGCCGCTCGACCCCGGCCTCACGACCTGGGACGCGACGCCCGAGGAGCTGGCCCTGCTCGAGGAGGCGTGGACGGGCGCGGCGCGGCCCTCGGACCACGACTACTTCGCCCGCCAGTCGGCCGCGGACGCGTTCCTCATCGAGGACGAGGAGGGGCCCGTCGCCTTCGGCTATGCCCGCGCGAAGCAGAACTCCGCGACCCGGCAGCTGGATCGGCTGCTCGTCAGGCCCGGTGCGGACCCGATCGCCCCGATCGTCGCCGGCCTCGCCCGCGCGGCGCGCAAGGGCAGCGTCAGGGCATGCGTGTCCGGCCCGAACCCGATCCTCCCGGTGCTGCTCGAGCGCGGGTTCCGGATCGTCGACTCGGACCAGTTCCTGGCCTCGACGCCGGACCTCGTGGACGCCGCGCGGATGCTGCCGAACCCGGGCCTCCTCTAGCGTCGACCGGGCGGCGGCGAGCCCCGGAATCGAAGACGGCGCCGGGGCACGTGGCCCGCGGCGCCGTCGTTGGCGCGAGAGGATCGACCGAGGTCAGGCCGGGACGGCGACCGCCTTCTCGATCGGGACGCCGACCATGGAGCCCCACTCGGTCCACGAGCCGTCGTAGTTGCGGACGCGCTCGAAGCCGAGGAGCTCGCGGAGCACGAACCAGCTGAGCGACGAGCGCTCGCCGATCCGGCAGTACGCGATGATGTCCGCGTCGCCTTCGACGCCCTTCGCGGCGTACAGGGCCGTGAGCTCTTCGGCGCTCTTGAACGTCCCGTCCTCCTTGACCTGCTGGGCCCAGGGGATCGAGGCGGCGCCCGGGATGTGTCCGGCGCGCTGGGCGGTCTCGGTCATGCCCGGAGGGGCGATGACCTCGCCGTTGAACTCGGCCGGCGAGCGGACGTCCACGAGGGTCAGGCCCGCCTCGCCGAGGCGCGGCAGGATGTCGTCGCGGAACGCGCGCAGCGAGTGGTCGACCTCGGGCAGCTGGATCCCGGTCGCCGGGTACGACGGCGTGTCCGTCGAGAGCGGCAGGTTGTTGTCCAGCCAGAACTTGCGACCGCCGTTGAGGAGGCGGACGTTCTCGACCCCGTACAGCTTCAGCTGCCAGTAGGCCCAGGCTGCGAACCAGTTGTTGTTGTCGCCGTACAGGACGATCTGGGTGTCGGGGCCGATGCCGCTCGCGCTCAGCAGCTCGCTGAACTCCTCGCGGCTGGCGATGTCACGGCGGATGCCGTCGGCCAGCTGGCTGGTCCAGTTCCAGCCCACGGCGCCCGGGATGTGGCTCTGGTCGTAGGCGGTGGTGTCGACGTCCACCTCGACGAACCGCACGGACGGGTTGTCGAGGTTGGCCTTCGCCCAGTCGGCGGAGACGAGGACGTCCTTGGCGTATCCGGTCACGGTCATGGGGGTGGTGGGCTCCTGGGTGTACAGAGGTGGCTCGAGGGAACGCAGGCCCGCCGCGGGGGCGGGTCGGTGGGTTCAGGCGGACGCGCGGTCTAGGACGACCGGGCCCGCCAGAGACACGCGCAGCGGCCCGCGAGCAGACTGGGACACATCGGCGTCATCGCTCAGCCCTCCGCCACGCGGTCACGACGAGCGAACGCATCGAGCGCGGCCCGGCACGCCTGCGCGGCGCGCTCGGCCTGGCCCACGATCCACGGGTCGACGCGGCTCGAGTCCTCGAGCGTCACGGTGTCCCCGTACGGGCCGCTCTCGAGGACGATGCCCGAGGCGTTCCGGTAGTCAGCCATCCAGTTGGCCTGGAGCGCGATCAGCGTGTCGACCACGACCGCCCGGGTGAACAGCCAGTCGAGCCACGAGGCGTTGAGCCGGTCCACGAGGTCGTCGAGCCGGATCGGCCGCCCGCGGTCCATCCGCGCCACCGCGTCGATGACGCGCAGCGTGCTGAACGGGTCGCCGGGCTCGGCGACCTGCGGCGGTGCGATGTGCGGGTCGGGGAGGCCGGCCGGGGCGGGCCTCGAGCCGACGACGCCGGGTTCGACGGTCATCAAGGGGCTGATCACGCGCTCTCGATATCCGACCTGACCGGTCGGGTTTCGAAGGCTAGCACAGCGAATGGCCGCCCCGGAACGGGGCATGGCGGCTTCGCCGAGTTGACGCTGCGCGGCTCGACCGCGCCCGCCTGATCGTTCACGGGGGCGTTCGCGCTGACGGCGGTACGATCCCCGCCATGTCCGGCCTCGACGCCGCCCGTGCCGCCAACCGCTCCCGGTTCGCCCGCCTCGTCGCGCGCCCGGAGCCGCAGATCGACCTCGCGCTCGGTGCGCTGTTCATCGCGAGCGAGGGTCGCGAGGAGCTGGACCCGGAGCCGAGCCTCCAGCGCCTCGACGAGCTGGCCGAGCGAGTCCGGGTCCACCTCGACCTCGGCGACGGGACCGGCCGCATCCTCGACACGATCCACGACGTCCTCTACCGCGAGCTCGGCTTCGGGCCGCCGCGCAGGCTCCGGCCGGACGCCGACGTCAGCCGGCTCGATCTCGTGCTCGAGCGACGCGTCGGCCTGCCGATCAACCTCTCGATCGTCGAGCTCGAGGTCGCCTGGCGGCTGGGCCTCGCGCTCCACGGCGTCGGGCTGCCGGGCCACTTCATCATCGGCGGACCCGATGGCCTCCTCCTCGACCCGGCGGACGGCGGTCGCCAGCTCACGAGGGACGACTGCCAGGCGTTGATCCGCCGCTCGCTCGGCGACGGCGTGCTGCTCCACGAGGGGATGCTCCGGCCCGCGCGCCGGCGCGAGATCCTCGCCCGCGTGATCCGGAACCTCAAGGCGGCGCACCTCGCGGCGCGCGACTGGCCGCAGGCGCTGGGCGCCCTGGAGCTGCTCCGGATCGTGGAGCCCACCGCGCCCGACCACCTCCGGGACCGCGGCCTCCTGCTCGGCCGCACGGGCCAGTGGACGGCGGCGCTCGAGGATCTCGGGCAGTACCTCGACGAGCGTCCCGACGCCCCCGATCACGCCGACGTGACCAGGGTGATGGGCCTGTTCGGCGGGATGCGCAACTAGGCGCGGGCTAGGGCGTCCCGCCCTCCGTCTCCGCGGCGTAGTCGGCCCACGGATCGTCCTCGTCGGCGACCTCGTCCTCGATGCCCGCCCACGGATCGTCGACCTCGAGGCCTTCCGGCAGCTCGAGGGTCAGCAGCTCACCGTCCGGGCCCGGGATCGGCGCGTCCGGGCGCGCGTGATGCACGAGCTCCTCGGCGGGCGGGATCGACCGCAGCACCTGCTGTTCGAAGCCGAACATGACGCCGCCGACGGTCTGCACGGCGGACTGCCGCTTCTTCCTGGATCCGGAGCTCATGGGTCCCCTCGGGCTGTGACCATGGACCCGCACCGACGGGCCGCTGCTCCCGGCCACGCTCGCTGCGTGTGGGGGATTGTAGGTCGAGAATCCACCAAATCGCATGCGGCGCCCGCCCGAGTGCGGTGCGGTCCTTCGTCAGATCCCTGCGACCGCCGCCGAGCCGCGCGAGGTGAACAGCCGCGCCGCCACCGCGTCGGCCGTCGTGACCGGCGCCAGGGGGAAGCGCGATCGGCGATCGGCGGCGCTCGCCCGCATGTCCGCCCCATCCATGAGCAGCGCCGCGCGGAGCTGGTCCGCGAAGACCGGCCGCACGGGACCGAGGACCGTGGCCAGGAGGCGCATCATCGCGGGCGGCGTGTGCTCGATCCGTGGCTCCACGCCGATCGCGCGCGCGGCACAGGCCGCCAGCTCGTCGAGCGTCAGGTCCTCGGGCCCGGCGAGCGTCACCGCCGGGTTGGAGGGTGCGGGCCCCGTCGCAAGCGCCACGACGATCGCCGCCACGTCGTCCGCTGACACGAAGTTGACCGGGTTGCGCCCGCGCCCGAAGACCCGCGTCGAGCCGGTGTCGGCGAGTGGGCGCCCGACGATCTCGAGCCACGTCTCGACGTACGCGGTCGGGCGGACGATCGCCGGCTCCATGGTCGTCGCCAGCAGCGCCTGCTCAGCCGCGTGCTTCGCCCGGAACAACGCCACGGGCGAATCGGCCTGCAGCGCCGAGCACCGACAGGAGCACGAAGCGACGAACGCCTTCATTGCTCGCCGCGGCGACAAGCGCCACGTTGCCGTCGCGGTCGACGACGTTCGCCCCGCCGGCGTCGGGGCCGCCGAACCCGGTGATCGCCGAGATCACCGTCGACGCGCCACGCACGGCGTCCTTCAGGCTCGCGGGCATCGCGCACGTCCGCGCGCACGATCTCGACGCGGTCACGGAGCTCCGCCGATACGCGGGACGGGTCGCGGGTGAGCACCCGGACACGCTCCCCCTGCGATGCCAGGTCGGCGGCGACGAGTCTCCCGAGCCGACCCGTGCCGCCCGCGATGGCGATCACGCCTCGCTCCCGGCCGCGGATCGCCCGCCGACCGCACCCGTCACCCTGTCGATGGCAGCCGCGACGCCGAGGCCGTCGTCCGTCACCGGCTCCATGAAGAAGCGGGCGCCGGTGATCGCCTCGGGGCCGACGGTCGTGATCGTGACGCCGCGCATGTGGTGGCTCGAGCCGTCGCGCCTGGTCCCGGTCCAGTCCCACTCGGTCCATGCGGCCGTGTCGTCGACGGTCTGGCCGACGATCCGGGCCTGCAGGTCGGGGACGCCGGCGAAGATCCGCGCCCAGTTCTCCCGGACCTGCGCGGCGCCCGAGAACGAGCGATCCGGATGGGCCGGCGTGTCGTTGACGAAGTCGGCGTCGAAGCACGAGACGAGCGCCTCGAGGTCGTGGGCGTTGATGGCGGCCGCGAGGCGATCGACGGCCTCGGCGGCGGCGCTGGCTGGCGGAGAGGTCGGTCGCATCGGGTCTCCTTGCAATTTCGCCAGACTCATAGTCTGATCGTTTGCTTGCTACTCTAGTCGACATGTCAAGAGCGACCGTGCGACGGTACGAGTCCCCACTCCGCCAGGCGCAGGCGGCCACGACGAGGCGCGCCGTGATCGACGCCGCCACGCGGCTGTTCGTCGAGCGCGGCTTCGTCGGGACCTCGATCGACGCGATCGCAGCAGCCGCGGGCGTCAGCAGGGCGACGGTGTTCACGTCGGTCGGGGGCAAGGGCGTGCTGCTCAAGACGGCCTACGACGTCGCACTCGTGGGCGACGACGAGCCCGTGCCCATGCCCCAGCGACCGTGGGCGCAGGGCGTGCGCACCGCGCCGACGCCGCCACTGCTCCTCGAGGCCTACGCCGACCTCCTGCTCGTGCTCGCGACGCGGGTCGGCGCGATCTCGGAGGCGATCCGGGGTGCGGCGTCGGCCGACGACGAGGTCAGCGCCGTGTGGGCCAAGATCGAGGCCGAGCGGCGGACGGGAGCCGGGAACATCGTCCGGCTCCTCGAGGAACGCGGCGGCATCCGTCCCGGGCTGGACCCGGCGAACGCAGCCGACATCATCTGGCTGCTCAACGATCCGGGCCTGTACGTCCGCCTCGTCGACGAGCGAGGCTGGACGCGCGAGGCCTGGCGGGACTGGCTCGCCGCGACCCTCAGGCAGCAGGTGCTCGGGGAGCCGGCCTAGCGTTCGCGAGCCGGCGACTCGCCCGTCAGCGGCTCAGAGCAGCTCGTGGTTCGCGGTCGCGGTCGGCGCGCCCTCGGGCGGCCGCGGCTCCTCGCCGGCGGCGTACTCCGGGGACGCGCTCGTCGCGGGCACCGAACCCGGCTCGAGCACCGGCAGGCCGCGGCCGTCGCCGACGACCGATCCCTCGATGGCGCCCACGCCGTAGGGCACCCACTTGGACGACTCCTGGAGGCGGTGCGCCTCCTGGTTGCCGCGCTCGTGGACCTGCTCGAAGCCCTTGGGCTCGATCCACATCCGCTCCCCCTGGAGCAGCGCGTGGATCCCGCCCTGCCCGGCCTCGGGTCGCGGGTGCTGGCACGACTGGCAGTGCGCCTTGTCGTGCTGCTTGTACTCGAGCGGCTCCTCGTACGTGGTGATGTAGCCCTCGTAGTTGCGGAGCACGATCTTGTGGTCCGAGTAGCTCACGAGGTAGTTCGGCATCACCGGGATCTTGCCGCCGCCGCCGGGCGCGTCGACGACGTACGTCGGCACCGCGTAGCCGCTGGTGTGGCCGCGGAGGCCCTCGATGATCTCGAGGCCCTTGCCGACCGGCGTCCGGAAGTGGCCGGAGCCCTCCACGAGGTCGCACTGGTAGAGGTAGTACGGGCGGACCCGCATCTCCACGAGCCCGTGCACCAGGTCGCGCTGGATGTTCACGCAGTCGTTGACGCCCGCGAGCAGCACCGACTGGTTGCCCAGCGGGATGCCGGCCCGGGTGAGCTTGTCGCAGGCGCGGGCGAGCTCGGGCGTGATCTCGTTGGCGTGGTTGACGTGGATGTTCACCCAGAGCGGGTGGTACTTGGCGAGCATCTCGCACAGCTCGTCGTCGATCCGCTGGGGGAGGAACACCGGCACCCGCGAGCCGATCCGGATGATCTCGACGTGGGGGATCTCGCGCAGGCCGCGGATCACGCTCTCGAGCAGCTTCGGGGCGAGGGTCAGGCCGTCGCCGCCCGAGATCAGCACGTCGCGGATCTGGGGCGTCCGCCGGATGTAGTCGAGCTGCGCCTCGTGGTCCTTGCGATTGAAGTTCTGGGTCGCGTCGCCGACGATCCGGCTCCGCGTGCAGTACCGGCAGTACGTCGCGCACTGCGTCGTGATGAGCATCAGGACGCGGTCGGGGTAGCGGTGGACGAGGCCCGGGACCGGCGAGTGGCGGTCCTCGCCCAGCGAGTCCTCCATCATCCCGACGAAGGCGCTCTGCTCGCGGCCGAGCGGGATCACCTGGCGGCGGATCGGGTCGTCGGGATCCTTGGGGTCGATGAGGCTGATGAAGTAGGGCGTGATGTCGACGCGGAACTTGTCGTCGGCGGCGAGGCCCTCGCGCTCCTCGTCGGTCAGCTCGAGGATCTCGGCGATCTCCTCGAGGTCGTTGACCCGGTTGGACAGCTGCCAGCGCCAGTCGTTCCACTTCTCGTCGGGGACGTCCTGCCACTTCGGCGCGCGACGGCTGACGGCCGGCTTGCCATCGGGCCCGAGCCGCTTCGAGGGGTCGCGCATGTTCACGAACGGTGCCGCCTCGGGCGCCGTCATCGTCCTCGACCCGGGTTCCGCCCGCGCCTCCGTGTCCATCGTCCTGGATCCTCCCGCCGCTCGCATCCGCCGCGTCGTCTCGAGGCGCCGAATGCATAGAACCTATTCAGTGTGAATGGAGGCCGATCATAGCGAAGGCCCGGCGGGCCGTCCACGGGCCGATCCGGCGATGCACCGTACGATGGCGCCCGAACCCGAGCCGAAAGGATCCATGCGCATGTCCCTCGATCGACGCGTCGTCGCCGGCGCCGTCGCCCTGACCCTCTCGCTCACGCTCGGCGCGTGTGGCGCGGCCACCCCGAGCGGGACCCCGATCGCGACGGTCGCGGCGGACCGCACGCCCGGCCCCGAGGCCGCACCGGAGCTCGCGGCGATGCTCCCGGCCACCGCCGGCGGGCTCGACTTCGTCACGAGCAGCGTGACGGGACCGGACGTCGACTCGTTGGGCGTGTCGCTCGACTCGGCCGAGCTCGAGCGGCTCGCGAAGGCGGAGGGCAAGACGCTGGCCGACGTCCAGGTCGCCGAGGCACGCCCGGTCGATCCCTCGAAGGGCGGCATCGTGCTCGCGATCCGCGTCCCCGGCGCCGACCCCAAGGACGTCGTCAATGCGACGTTCAGCACCTCCAAAGCGCTCCAGCTGGCGACCCTCGGCGGCAAGTCCGTCTACCGCGTGGGTGCCAACGGGCTGAACATCGTGGTCTACCCCAAGGACGACATCATGTTCCAGGTCGTCGGCGCGCCGTCGGACCTCACCGAGGCCATCGTCGCCGCGCTCCCGTAGGTCGGACAGCGTCGCGCCGCTCGCGCTGGTGATCGTTGGGATGCGCCCTGGCATCGTGTTGATCGACCAGCGAGCAGGGCCGTGGCCTGACCAGATCCGTCAGCTCACGCAGCGAGCGGGCCGATGAACGATGCGTCGATATGGGCGCTGAGCGAGCACCCGGCCGGCGTGCGGGCGCCGGACCCTGAGAATCACGAAGCCCGGCGCGCGGCCGGGCTCCAGGTCGACGGATGCGGGCGGGCTACTCCCCGATCACGCTCCAGATCAGGCCCATCATGATGAAGAACCCGCTGAACATGGCGATGAGCCCGATGCCGCCGTACGGGGAGCTCGCGCCCTCGTGCGGGACGAGCTGGAGCCCGATCCCGAACACGATCGCCCACAGGACCATCAGGCCCGCGAACAGGAGCTTGGAGTTGGGGTTCGTCATCCGGCGGGCGAGCGGCTGGCGGCCGCCCTCGGCGGTGAGCGCGGCCCTCAAGAACACGAACACGAACCCGCCGGCGATCGTGACCGCGGCGAGGAAGATCACGAAGTTGTCCGGGAAGTTCTGGAACCAGACCGTGAAGATCGTCACGCGAGATGTCCCTCGGAGGGTGGGGCGGGGCGAGTCTCGGCGCCGCGGGACGGCGGCCGGTCGATGCTAGCAGAACGCCGTCGGCGGAAGGCAGCGCAATCCGGCGCCGTGTCGTAACATGCTACCTGCAACACGCACGAAACTCGCCCACCCGCCCACGCCGCCAACACCACGGACCACGCCTTGAGCTTCGATCGTCTCGGTCGCTTCGCCGTCCGCCGTCGCTGGTGGATCGTCGGCGCATGGGCCGTCATCCTCCTCGCGGCGCTCCCGTTCGCGCCCCGGGCGCCCGGCGCCCTGTCCGCGGGCGGCTTCATCCTCGACGACCTCGAGTCCGCCCGCGCGAAGCAGCTGCTCCAGGCTGAGCTCGGCGTGGAGCCGTCCGCGTTCGTGCTCGTGTACACGTCGGACACGCTCACGGCCGGCACGCCCGAGTGGCTCGCCGCGGTCGCCGCCGCGACGAAGGACGTCGCCTCCTCCCCGCACGTCACCCGCGTGCTCAGCCACGTGCTGGCGCCGAACCAGGTGAGCGCCGACGGCCACACGGCGTACGACATCGTGTTCCTGGACCTGCCGCCGGACGACTCCCCCGACGCGATCCCGCCCGTCGCGGCCGCCCTCCACGAGGTGCCCGGGCTCACCGTCCGGATCGGCGGCGGCCCGGCGTTCTACGGCGACGTCCAGGCCGTGACCGAGAGCGACCTCCGCCGCTCGGAGCTGATCTCGTTCCCGCTCGCCGCGCTCGCCCTGCTGCTCGTCTTCGGCAGCTTCGTCGCCGCCGGCGTCCCGCTCGCCGTGGGCGGGGCGGCCGTCCTCGTCGCGCTCGCCGGGATCTTCGTCGTCGCCTCGTTCGTCCCGATGAGCATCTTCGTGCTCAACCTGGCGACGCTCCTCGGTCTCGGGCTCGGCGTCGACTACTCACTGCTCCTGACGAGCCGCTTCCGCGAGGAGCTCGCGAAGCGCGACGGACCCGACCGCGTGGAGGAGGCCGTCCGGATCACGGTGGCCACGGCCGGTCGGGCGGTGTTCTTCTCCGGCCTGACCGTGCTGCTGGGCCTGCTCGGGCTCGTCCTGTTCGAGTTCATGATCCTGCGCTCGGTCGGGATGGCCGGGGCGATCGTCGTCGGGCTCGCGGTGTCCGCGGCGCTCACCCTCCTGCCCGCGATCCTCGCGATCATCGGCACCCGGATCGACCGCCTCAGCGTGCGACCCGTGCGCCCTGCACCCACGACCGACGGCGCGTGGGCCCGCCTCGCGCGACGCGTGATGGCGCACCCGGTCGCCGTCCTCGTCCCCACGCTGTCGCTGCTGCTCGTCCTGGGGCTGCCATTCCTCCACGTCCGGTTCAACGCCCCGGATGCCTCCATCCTCCCCGCCTCCGTCCCCTCCCGCGAGACCTACGACATCCTCGCCCGCGAGTTCGGCGAGGGCGAGTTCGCGCCGCTCATCCTCGCGGTCCGCACGACGGGCGACGCCACGAGCCCGGAGAACCTCGCGAAGCTGTACGACTACTCGCGCCGGCTGGCCGCAGACCCGCGCGTCCGGCGGGTGAGCTCGCTCGTGGACGTGGACCCGAGGCTCACGCTCGCCCAGTACGAGCTGCTCTACGGCGCCGCCTCCGGGCCGCCCGACCGGTTCGTCGCGACGGCGCTCGGCGCCACCACGAAGGGCGACCTCACCGCGTTCACCGTGTACACGCCGTTCGGCCCGAACCGCGACGAGGGCCGGGCGCTCGTCCGCGAGCTGCGTGACCCGGCGAGCCCGCTCGCGCCGCCGGCGGGCGTCTCGGTGCTCATCGGGGGCGGTGCCGCCGACGTCGACGACGTCGTCTCGCGCGTCTGGTCGGACTTCCCCCGGACGGCGCTGTTCATCGTCGTGACGACGTTCATCGTGCTGTTCGTCCTCCTCCGCTCGGTCGTCCTGCCGATCAAGGCGCTCGCGATGAACACGCTCTCGATCGTCGCGAGCTTCGGCGCCCTCGTCTGGATCTTCCAGGACGGCAACCTGTCGCAGCTCCTCGGCTTCCAGCCGCTCGGGTTCGTCGAGACCACGCAACCGGTCATCCTGTTCTGCGTCCTGTTCGGGCTGTCGATGGACTACGAGGTCTTCCTCCTGTCGCGGATGAAGGAGGTCTGGGACCGGACCGGCGACAACACCGAGGCCGTCGCGCGTGGCCTCGAGCGGTCGGGCCGGATCGTCAGCTCGGCGGCGCTCATCGTCGTCGTCGTCGCCGGGTCGTTCGCGTTCGCCGACATCGTGCTCATCAAGGCGCTGGGGCTCGGCGTCGCGATCGCGGTGGCGCTCGATGCCACGGTCGTCCGCGCGCTGCTCGTCCCGGCGACGATGCGGCTGCTCGGGAAGTGGAACTGGTGGGTCCCGAAGCGCCTCGACGCCGCCCTCCAGCCGATCCTCCCGCGCACCGAGGCCGAGGTGGAGGCCGCCGTCCGATGAACCGCCCGCTGACGTCCCGCCGTCCCGCGTCCTCCTTCTCGTCCTGCTCGCGCTCGTCGTCGGGGCGTGCTCGGGACCGGTCCTCGCGAACCCGGCCGCCGACCGGCCGGTCGTCACGCCCGTGCCGAGCCCCACCGCCAGACCCGCCGATCCGCAGCCCGTCGAGCTCCCTCGCGACGACGGCCCCCACGACCGCCTCACCGAGTGGTGGTACTACACGGGTCACCTCGCCGCCGACGACGGCACCCGGCTCGGGTTCGAGTACGTCGTGTTCAGGGCGGAGCGCGGCGGGTTCCCGGTGTCGTGGGCCTCCCACCTCGCCCTCACCGACGAGACCGGCGACGCCTTCCACTACGCGCAGCGCGCCGAGATCGGGCCCCAGGTCGACCGGTCCCCGGTCGGCGATGACGGACCGACGGGCTTCGCGTTCACGGTCGCGGGCACGGACCTCACCGGGGCCACGGTCCCCGGCTCGACCCCGTGGACGATGGCCGGCGAGCTGGGCACGGACCGGCTCACGGCGAAGGCGCAGGGCGCAGAGGTGGCGGGCGACGCCATCGATGCCTTCGGCCTCGACCTCTCGCTCGCGAGCCGGAAGGTGCCGGCACTCCACGACACCGACGGCTGGATCGACTTCGGCGACGCCGGCGGCTCGTACTACTACTCCCGGACCGCGATGACCGCAACCGGCTCGGTGACGCTCGGCGACAGGAACCTCACCGTGACCGGCGACGCCTGGTTCGACCACCAGTGGGGCGACTTCATCTCCGTCGGCGGCGGCGGCTGGGACTGGTTCGCGGTCAACCTCGACGACGGCACGGACGTCACGCTCTCGCTCGTGCGGGCGGCCGACGGCACGTACCCGCTCGTGTACGGCACGGTCGTCGCGCCCGACGGCACGACCCGTCACCTCGCCGGGGAGGACATCGTCGTCGAGACCGGCCCGACGTGGACGAGCCCCGCGACGGGTGCCGTGTACCCGGCGGGCTGGACGGTCACGCTGCCGACCGAGGCGCTGGAGATCGTCCTCGCGCCGACGGTGGCCCAGCAGGAGCTGGACACCCGGGCCACGACCGGGGTCGTGTACTGGGAGGGATCGCAGGTCGTCACCGCGCGGCGCGGCGGGACCACCCTCGGCGGGCAGGCGTACGTCGAGCTGACCGGCTACGCCCCGGGCAGCTAGCGCCGAGCAGGGCGGCGAGGCGACCTAGCGGAGCGCCGCCGGGATCGTGACGGCCGGCAGCTCCAGGCCGCCCATCGCCGCGAGGCCGCGTGCGTCGGCGTCGAGGCCAGGGACGTCCTTGAGCGTCGCGATGATGTTCTTCGCGGCGCGCTTGTAGGCGCTCGTGCTGTTGACCGACGCGCCGAGCCCGCTGTCGATCCGCCCGGCGAGGTCCTCGTAGAACGCCTGGAGCGCGGCCTGCTGGCCGGCGGCCTCGGGCCAGACGGCCATCGCCTTGAGCATTCCGGCGCCGGCGCGGGTGTCGATGGTCATCCGGCGGAGGACCTTGATGACCTCATTCGTGTTGAACGACTTGCCGGCGAGGGCCTTCGCCAGCGGCGCGGCCTCGGCCGCGAGGCGGCCGTTGATCGCGGTCGTGCCGCGGATGGCGGCCATCGCGCCCGACGGGATGTCGAGGGCGACCGGCGCGAGACCGGTCCCCTGGCCCGTCGTCGACGGGTCGACCACGGGCGCGGTCCGCGCGGCGGGCGGTGCGAACAGGTTGACGAGCAGGACCGTGACGAGGATCCCGCCGAGGGCACCGCCCCCGGAGAGGATCGCCGCGCGGCGCATCGGGACGTCGAGGATCAGCCGCTGCCCGCAGTCCTCGCAGCGGCGGGCGCCGCGGGTCAGGGTG
The DNA here is from genome assembly GCA_963768035.1 of uncultured Chloroflexia bacterium. Lineage (GTDB taxonomy): Bacteria > Chloroflexota > Limnocylindria > Limnocylindrales > CSP1-4 > CAIXZV01. The sequence continues at coordinate 181,554 of CAVYGJ010000005.1, read as the reverse complement.
CGGCCGCAGGACGGGCAGTTGAACGCCTGGCCATCGGTGCCGCCGCCGGCCACGGGGTCGGCGAACACGGGCGCGTACTGGTCGGCTGCGGAGCCGAACGCCACGGCGGGCGCGCCGGACATGGCGACGGACGCGGCGATGGGTGCGTCGGGTGTCGCGGTCGGTCGTCTGAGGGTGGACCGCAGGGCGGCGAACGCCATCGATCCCTCCTTTCCGCGACTGACCGGCCGCGTCGGACCCGCGCCCCGGCGCAGGTGGCGGCATCCTAGGCGCTCGCGGGGCGGATTCCACCCCGACGATCGTCCCCTCCGGACTGGGACCGGTGCCGGCGGTACCGGGAGGTCAGGGGGTCGGGCTGGCGCTCGCGGCCGCCTCCTCGATGAGCGCGCCGAGCTGGTCCGGGCTCCGGAGCCCCGGCGGGTCGACGAGCGTGCCGTTGATGAACATCGTCGGCGTGGAGTTCACGCCGAGGCCCACGCCCTGCTCGGTCGAGGCTCGCACCTCGGCGAGGACGGCGGGATCCGCGACGCAGGCGTCCCAGTCCGTGACGTCCACGCCCGCCGCCTCGGCGATCGCCTTGACCCGCTCGGGCCGGAAGCCGCCGGCGTTCTCGCCGTCCTGGTTGGCGTAGATCCAGTGCGTGTAGTCCCAGTACTTGCCCTGCTTGTTCGCGCAAACCGCGCCCGACGCCGCGACCTCCGACTCGTCCGGCGTGCCCCGGCCGAGGAACGCGAGGTCGTGGTGGACGATCCGGAGCGTCCCCGGCTTGACGTAGCGCTCGACGATGATCGGCTCGACCGACAGCGAGTGCCTGGCGCACACCGGGCACTGGAAGTCCTCCCAGACCTCGAGCGTCACCGGGGCGTCGGCGCTGCCGATCGTCGTGCCGTCGAGGAGCGCGGCCGGGTACACGATGCCCGGGTCCTTGAGCGTGCCGGTGGCACGCGGGCCGAGCTGGTTGATCGCGACGAGGGCGACGATGAGGACGCCGATCGCGAGCGCGCCGAGCATGATCGTCGTGGTGTTGAGCCACGACCGGCCCGATCCCCCGGACGAGGACGTCCTCGCACGACGGGCGTCACGCGAGCTCGAGAACCGGTCGTCGCGCGCGGCTGCCCGTCGATCGCGACGGGTCGTTGGCTTGTTCGGCTGCTTGCTCGCGCTCAGGGGAGGCCTCCGGTCGTGATGGCGTTGCGCAGGACGCGCGACAAAGTGTGGCGCATGTTCGCCCGTCCCAGCGTCGCCGAGGTCGCCCATGCGCCGGAAGGGACCTTTGGCCCGAGGCGCGGGCCGTGCGGCCCGGTCCGCCGGCGAGGCGCGCGGCCGTGCGGTTGCGTACCGCCGATGCGTAGTTGATACTTAGTCTCATATGACGGACCCGCTGCCCCCCGCCACCGCCGACGACGAGCCGCACGCGCATCCCGGCCGTGCACCGCACACGCACGACGGCCCGCTCGACCCGTCGCATGCGCACGCCCACGCGGACGTGTGGCTGAGCGACGTCTCGGCGGGCTACGGCGACCGCACCGCGCTCGAGCACGTCTCGGTCGCGGTCGAGCCCGGCAGCCTGCTCGCCGTCGTCGGGCCCAACGGCGCGGGCAAGAGCACGCTGCTCAAGCTCATGGCGGGGCTCCTCCAGCCGTGGTCCGGCCGGGTCGAGATCCTCGGCGCGCCGTCGGGTCGCGAGGCCAGGCGCGTGGCGTACGTCCCGCAGGCCGAGCTCGTGGACTGGGCGTTCCCCGTCACCGTCGAGGACGTCGTGATGATGGGCCGCTTCCCGCGGCTCGGGCCCATCCGCCGGCCGGGCGCGGACGACCGTCGCGCCGTCCGCGACGCGCTCGAGCAGGTCGGCATGGCAGCCCACCTCCGGACCCAGATCGGGCGGCTGTCGGGCGGCCAGCGACGGCGCGTGTTCCTCGCCCGGGCGCTCGCCGCCGAGCCGGACCTGTTCCTCCTCGACGAGCCCGTGACCGGCATCGACCCGACCACCCAGGAGCTCCTGATGGACCTCCTCGAGGCCCAGGCGAAGCGCGGCAAGACGGTCGTCGCCACGACCCACGACCTCGCGGCCGCGGCCGATCGCTTCCACCAGGTCCTCGCGGTCAACCGGACGGTCGTGGCGTACGGCCCGTCGGACATCGTCCTCGACGCCGACGTCCTTGCCCGCGCCTACGGCGGGCACCTGCTGCTGCTCGGCGGTGGACGCGTCCTCCTCGACGACGCCCACCACCACGACGACGCCGCGCCCGGCGAGCGGCACTTCCACGAGCGTGGCCGCTGATGGACCTCCTGCTCGAGCCGCTGGGCACGATGATCTTCATCCGCGCGCTCGTCGCGTCCGCGCTCGTCGGCGTCGTGTGCGCGGTCGTGGGCACGTACGTCGTGCTCCGCGGGATCGCGTTCATCGGCGACGCCATCGCCCACGCCGGCTTCCCGGGCGTCGTCGCCGCGTACATGCTCGGGATCCCGTTCTACATCGGCGCAGCGGTCGCGGCCGTCTCCACGGCGCTCGCGATCGGCTGGGTGACGAAGCGGGCGGGCATCCGCCAGGACACGGCGATCGGCGTCCTGTTCGCGGGGACGTTCGCGCTCGGCGTGTTCATGTTCAGCGCGATCAAGGGCTACGTCGCGGACCTGTTCGGCTTCCTGCTGGGCAACGTGCTCGCGATCGGCGCAACGGACCTCATCGCCCTGCTCGTCCTCGGCACCGGCGTCGTCGTCGTCGTCGCGCTCCTGTGGAAGGAGCTCCTGTACGCGACGTTCGACCCGCTCGGCGCCGCGGCGTCGGGCATCCCCGTCGACCGGCTCGAGTACCTGTTCCTCGCGCTCGTCGCGCTGACGATCGTCGTGAGCCTGCAGGCCGTCGGGATCATCCTCGTCGTCGCGATGCTCATCACGCCCGCGGCCACGGCGCAGCTCCTGACCGTCCGCTTCACGAGGCTGATGGTGACGGCGGCGCTGGTGGGCATCCTCAGCTCGGTGGTCGGGCTCTACCTCTCGTACTGGCTCGACGTCGCGAGCGGCGCCACGATCGTCCTCGTCCAGACCGCGGCGTTCCTGTTCGTGCTCGCGTTCGGGCCGCGGGGCCTCGTCGCTCGCCGGCGCGGGCTCGTGACGGCCGAGCCGGACGACGAGGGACCCGTCGGAGCGCCGGCATGACGGCGGCCCCCGCGGCGGCGAACGAGCTCGTCGAGGCGCTCGAGGGCGCCGGCTACCGCCTCACGGACCCGCGGCGCGCCGTGGCCGAGATGATCGCGGGCCGCGAGGGCCACTTCACCGCCGCCGACCTCATCGACGAGGCGCGGCGACGCCATCCCGGGCTCGGCCGGGCGACCGTGTTCCGCGCGCTGGAGCTGTTCGCGTCGCTCAACCTCGTCGAGCGCGTGGACCTGCCCGCGGGCGAGCACGCGTACGTCGCCTGCGAGCGATCGCACCACCACCACGCGATCTGCACGCGCTGCGGGCGCGCCCTCGACGTCGACGACCAGGGCCTCGCGGACGTCCTCGCGGCGATCGGCAGCCGGTCCGGGTTCCGGGTCACGACGCACCGCCTCGAGATCTTCGGGCTGTGCGCGGCGTGCCAGGCGGCCGGCGGCCAGCCGATGCCCGCGACGCGGCCCTCGTGACGGCGCTCGACCGGCTGCGGAGGCTCGTCCTCGGCGCGCTGCTCGTGATCGTCGTCCTCGTGCGTCACGGCCTGCGGCTCGACCGGCGAGTGGCGACGACGGCCGGGTGAAGGTCATCACGACGACCACGATCTTCGCCGACATGGTCCGCGAGATCGGCGGCGACCGGGTGAGCGTCGAGAGCCTCGTCCCCAAGGGCGGCGAGGTCCACACGTTCGACCCGACGCCCGGCGACATCCGGCGGATCACCGAGGCGGAGATCGCGTTCCGCAACGGCCTCGGCCTCGACGACTGGCTCGCGTCGCTCATCGAGGACGCGGGCACGTCCGCGCCGCTCGTGGCGCTCGGGACCGACCTCCCCGGCGTGACGCTGATCGCGGGCGAGGAGGGCTCCGGCGAGGCCGTCAACCCGCACCTCTGGATGAACGTGGCGTACGGCTCGCTGTACGCGGAGCGGATCGCCGCGGAGCTCACGAAGGTCGATCCCGAGGGCGCCACGGCGTACCGGGACGGGCTCGCCGCCTACCAGGCGCGGCTCGCGGACCTCGACGCCTACGCCCGCGACCAGCTCGGCGCCATCCCCGAGGCGAACCGGAACGTGGTCTCGTTCCACGATGCGTTCCCCTACTTCGCGGCGGCGTACGGCCTCACGATCGACGGCACGATCGTCGATGCGCCGGGCCAGGACCCGAGCGCGGGCGCCATCGCGGCCCTCGTCCAGGCGATCCGGGAGCACGGGGTCAAGGCGATCTTCTCCGAGGCGCAGTTCAACCCGGATCTCGCCCAGACGATCGCCAACGAGACGGGGGCGACCATCGTCTCGAGCCTCTACACCGACACCGTCGGCGACGCCCCCCAGGACACCTACGAGTCGATGATGCGCTGGAACGTCGACCAGGTCATGGCGGCGCTCGAGGGCTGATTCCCGCCCGGGTGAAACCTTCCGCTGGTCCGGTGACTCAGAACGTCACCGGACCAGCACGGGGAGTCGCCATGGGTCAGCTCGAACCATTCGCCAGCGCCGCATCGCGGGCGCGCCTGCCAGGGGAGACCCGCAGATGCGGGTGAGCGCCCCGCTCCTCATCGCGATCGGTGCGATCGCCGCGCTCGTCGCCATCGGCGTCACCGACCAGGTCCTTCCCGCGACGGACGCGCGGACCGCCGAGCTGCGCCCGTGGATCGCGGCTCGCGCCCTCGGGGTGATGGCGTACCTGCTGCTCGCGCTCGAGGTCGCGACCGGGCTGGTCCTCAGTCACCCGCGCAACACCGCCGCCTGGCGCAAGACGAAGCAGGTCTTCCCGTGGCACGAGCTGCTCACGGTGTTCACCTTCGGCTTCCTTGCGATCCACGGCGTGCTGCTCGCGGTCGACCGGTACGCAAACGTCGGCTGGCTCGGCGCGCTGGTTCCCGGCCTGTCAGCGTTCCGCACGCCCGCCATCGCCCTCGGCACCGTGGCGGCGTACACGATGCTGTTCACGGCGATCACCGCCAAGTGGACGCGGCTCCTGCCGTCGGGCTGGTGGCTCAAGGTGCACCGGGTCGCGGCGCTCACGTTCCTCATGACGTGGCTCCATGCCGTGCTGTCCGGCACGGACGGCGGGGCGCTCATGCCGCTGTACGTCATCACCGGCCTGCCGATCCTCGCCGGCATCGTCCACCGCTCGTGGACCGCGCGCTCGCGCCCGCAGCGACCGGCCCCAGTGGCGGGCGCTCGCCCCCTGTCCCTCGGCCGCCCGGCACCGGCGGCCGTCAGCACGGAGGAATCCTGATGTCCGGAGAGCTTCGAGGCCGCCTCGTGCGGCGCACGCTCGTGCTCGCGATGACGCTGGGTGTCATCGTGGCGGGCGTGTTCACCGTGGGCCTCGCCGCGCAATGGCGGGCGGAGAGCGCGCCGCTCGACGTCGCGCCGGTCGCGATGAGCCAGCTCGACGCGGACCTCGCCGCCGAGGCCGTGCGGTCGAGCGACCTCGGCGGCCAGATCTCCGACGTCGCGGGCCAGGTCGCGACGCTCCGCGGGGCGCTCGTGACGGCCGACGACACGGTGAGTGCCGATGCCGGGAGCGCGCATGCACTCGAGGCGAAGCTGCACGCGGCGTCAACGAGGCTCGCGAGGCTGCAGGGCCAGCTCAAGGCCGCCCAGCGGCGGCTCGCGGCGCTCAACGACGCCGCCGCGCGCCAGGCCGCGCTCAACCGGGCCGCCGCGCAGCAGTCCACGGCCGGCAGCTCGGGGTCCGCCACGTCGTCATCGTCGGGCTCCGGCGAGGATGATGACGAGGGAATCGACCGATGACCGACCGCACGCTCCCGGCCATCTCCCTGCCCGTTCCGGCCGGCCTGGGCATCGCCGACCCGGTCGCGACGCCGCGCCGCGTCCCCGTCGCACGGCCCGCGACCGCCCATCGTCGGGAAGGCTTCCTCACGACCCCGGCCCGCGCCGGGATGCTCCTCGGCGGGTCGGCGGCGGTGTATGCCGTCACGCTCGCCGGGATCGCGACGCTCCAGGCGTCGACCGACGCGCAGGTCGCGGCTCGACGCCAGCCGTGGGTCGACCAGGTCGCCGAGGTCCGTGCCGCCAACGACGCGCTCGAGCGCTCGCTCGTCCGGGCCGGTGCCGATGCGCGCTGGCTCGCGTCCGAGTACGACTCGGTTGGCGGGGACGTGGCCGCGTACCAGTCCCGCCTCGACGGCCTCGCGGCGCTCGTCGCGGAAGTCGAGGGGTCCGCGGCTGCGCTCCCGACACGGATCTCGCTGCCCAAGGTCACGATCCACGGGGCGGTGACCACCCGGTCGTCGTCGGGCGGCTCGTCCGCGCCGCGGTCGACGTCCACGACCGGTGGGTCGGGCGGCTGATGGCACGGTGACCCACGCCGCCACCGACACGGACGACCGCGTCGAGACCTTCGCGGGCCGGGCGCTCGGGTCCGCGCTGCGCCTCCACGTCCGGCTGCCCAGACTCCGTTCCGCTCGCGGCCGCGGCCGGCGCCTGGGCGGTCGTCCGGGCCGAGTTCGACGCCGTGGACCTCGCGCTGTCGCGGTTCCGGGACGACAGCGAGCTCACGGCGCTCAACCGCCTGGCCGGGTCTGACCGGTCGGTCGCCGTCTCGTGGCGGCTGCGCGAGGCGGTCGCGGTCATGGCCCGCGCGTCGCGGCTCACCGGCGGCCGGTTCGACCCGACGGTCCTCGCGGACCTCGAGCGCCTGGGCGAGCACGGCGCACCCGTCGGCGACGGCGGCACGGGCGACGCGACAACGACCGGTCGCTCGCTCGAGCGGCCCCGCCAGATCACCGTCCCGCCCAGCCCGATCGACACCGGCGGCATCGGCAAGGGGCTCGCGCTCCGCTGGGCGGCGGACCGTGCGGCGATCGTCCTGCCGACGGACGCGGGCCTGCTCCTCGAGGCGGGCGGCGACATCGTGTGCGCGGGCGTCCCGCCGGTGGGGGCGTGGCGTGTTGCGATCGAGGATCCCGCGATGGCCGGCACGCCCGACGCCGAGCCGGTCGCCGTCGTGCTCGTCGAGGATGGAGCTGTCGCGACCTCGTCCGTGGGCGTCCGGCACTGGGTGGCGCCGGATGGCCGTGCCGTCCACCACCTCGTCGATCCGCGAACCCGCGAGCCGGCGCGGACGGGGCTGCTCGCCGTGACCGTCGCCGGCCCGGATCCGGCGTGGGCGGAGGTCTGGACGAAGGCGCTGTTCCTTGCCGGTCGCGCCGCGATCGCCGACGAGGCCCGTGCGCGCGACCTCGCGGCCTGGTGGGTCACGGACGAGGGGCGGCTCGGGATGTCGCCCGCGGCGCGCGGCCGCTCGCTGTGGGTGGCGGAGTCGCGTCTCGGCTGAAGCCGTGCGCTGGACCGGTCAACCGGCCGGCGGCGTCCCGGTGTGCGCGGCCGGCGGCGGGGCGGCAGCGTCTCCCTCGGCCACGGCCTCGCCGCCCAGCGGCTCGCCGAGCGCCTCGGCCAGCTCGGCGGCGGTCGCCATCCCCTCCCGCGCCCCGGCCCGGGTCACCGAGATGGACGCCGCGACGACGGCGCGGCGGGCCGCCGTCTCGAGGTCGAGCCCGCTCGCGAGGGCCGCGGCGAGCGACCCGTTGAGCGCGTCGCCCGCGCCCGTGGCGTCCACGGCCTTGACCTTCGGCGCCTTGATGTCGACGGGCTTCCCGTCGTTGGGCACGAGGACCGCACCCGACGAGCCCAGCGACACGAGGAAGGCCGTGCGCGCACCCGGGCCCTCCGACGTCGTCTCGAGGAGGGTCTTCGCCGACCGGATCGGGTCCTCGCTGCCCGAGGTCGGGCGGCCGGACCGGCGCGAGTCCTCGGCCGCCAGCCGCGCCAGCTCGCCGCGGTTGGGCGTCACGACATCGGCGAGCGAGAGCATCGTCCGGTCGATCCCGTCGGCGGGCGCCGGGTTGAGCACGGTCCACGCGCCGCCCTCGGTCCCGATCCGGAGCGCCTCGCGGGCCGCGGCCGTCGAGATCTCGTGGGTGACGATGACGACGTCGCCCTTGTGCGGGTTGAGCCGGCCGAGCGCGATGCGGACGTGCTCGGCCGTGAGGCCCGCGTTCGCGCCCGGGGCGACCGCGATCTGGTTCTCGGCCTTCGCGTCGACGAGGATCAGCGCGACCCCCGTCGCGGTGTGGTCGAGCGTGACCAGGACGTCGGTCCCGATCCCCTCGCGCGCGAGCGCGGCCCGCGCGTCGCCCCCGAACTCGTCGTCGCCGAGCGCGGCCACGAGCATGACCGGAGCGCCGAGGCGCGCGGCCGCGACCGCCTGGTTGCCGCCCTTGCCGCCGTGGAACCGCTTGAACGTCCCGCCCACCACGGTCTCGCCGGGCAGCGGCAGGCGCTCCGTCTGGACGACGAGGTCCACGTTGACCGACCCGACGACGAGGACCCGACCGCTCATCGGAGCGTCACCCGTTCCCTTCCCTTCCGTACCGGCGCCTACGAACCGGTGATGTACTCGCCACCGTCGACGCCGATGACCTCGCCGTTGATGAACTCGGTCCCCTCGCCGGACAGCGCGAGGATCGCGTTCGCCACGTCCTGCGTCGTCGTCATGCGACCGGTCGGGTTGCGGCGCGTCGCCGCCTCGATGATCGCGTCCTTCTCGGGGATCTTCATGAGCGCCGGGGTCATCGTGACGCCCGCGCGGATCGTGTTCGCCGTGACGCCCGAGCCGAGCCGCGCGAGCTCCATCGCCAGCTGCCGCGTGTGCGACTCGAGGGCCGCCTTCGCGGACGAGACGACGCCGTATGACGGCACGACGCGTGTCGAGCCCTCGGAGGTCATCGCGTAGATCTTGGAGCCCGGCGCGAGGAACCCGCCGCGCCACAGGTCCTGGACCCAGTAGACGAGGCTGTTGGCCATGACGTCCTGGGTCATCTCCATCTTCTTGCGGTCCACGCCCGCCTTGGGGTCCTCGGTGAGGAACGGGACGAGCGAGCCGAAGGCGAGCGAGTGCATCACGACCCGGACGTACGGCGTCCGGCCCTCCGCGGCGGACCGGTCGAAGCGCTCGCGGAGTGCCGCGAGGGCCGTCGCACGCTTCTCGTCGTCGGCGGCGTTCATGTTGAAGTACAGGGCCTCGGACCCGAGGTCGGTGATCTTCGCCTTGAGCTCCTCGACGTGCGCGAGGGCCGCGCGGAAGTCGAGGTGGACCCCCGCGATCTTGTAGCCGTTCGCGGCGAGCGTGAGCGCCGTCGCCTGGCCCATGCCCGAGGACGCGCCGAGGATCAGTGCCCAGCGCTCGCGGTCGTCGGTCATCGTGCTCCTCCGGAACGTGACGGGATCCGGGCGGACATCGCCGGAGCCGGGCCGATCGAGTCTAGCAGCGCGGTCCGAAGGTCCTTCGACGGGTCCGGGTATCGTTGCTCTCGATGTCGACGAAGCCCCGCCGATGAACCTGCCGAGCATCGATCCGCAGGTCATCGCGCTGGTGATCCCCGTGATCCTGCTCCAGCTGGGGCTGCTCGTCGCCGCGATCGTCGACCTCCTCCGCGACGACCGGGCCGTCCGGGGCGGCAACAAGGGCCTGTGGGCCGTGGTCATCGTGTTCGTCAACCTCATCGGGCCGATCCTGTACTTCCTCGTCGGACGCGTCGACGGCGTGCCCGAGGACACGGCGCCCGCGCCTGGCGCGGTGCCCGGTTGGGGCAGCCCGCACGACCCGCCCGTGGCCGCCGCCGCTTCCGTCGGCGCTCCGGTCGCACCGGCCGCGCCGATCGCCGCTCCGCCGCCGGCGGTGGCGGCGGAACGCGTCGCCCTCGATCCCGACGCCCCGCCCGCCGTCCGCATCGATGCGCTGACCCGCCGCTACCCGGGCGGGGTGCTCGCCCTCGACGCGCTGACGCTCGTCGTGCCGCAGGGCTCGGTGTTCGGGCTCCTGGGCCCCAACGGCGCCGGCAAGACGACGACGCTGCGGCTGCTCGCCGGGCTCGCGCGCCCCTCGTCGGGCCGCGCCGCCGTCGCCGGCATCGACGTGGCCAGCGACCCCATCGGCGTCCGGCGTCACCTCGGCTATCTCGAGCAGGACCCGCGGGCCTACACATGGATGACCGGCCGGGAGCAGCTCGCGATGCTGGGCAGGCTCCACGGTCTCGACGGGGCGGCGCTCGATCGGGCCGTCGCCGAGGCGCTGGCGCGCGTTGACCTGTCGTCGGCCGCGGACCGCCGCGCCGGCACGTACTCGGGCGGGATGCGCCAGCGGCTCGGGATCGCGGGGGCGCTCGTCCATCGGCCGCCCGTTGTCGTCCTCGACGAGCCGGTCAGCGCCCTCGACCCGGAGGGCCGCAGGGACGTCCTCGACCTCATCGCGGGCCTCCGCGGCGAGACGACCGTCCTGTTCTCGACCCACGTCCTCGCCGACGTCGAGCGGATCTGCGACCGGGTCGCGATCCTCGACCACGGCCGGCTCGTCGTCGAGGGCGAGCTCGCCGACCTCCTCGACCGCTACGCCCTGCCCGTGTGGCGGATCGAGCCCGAGCCCGGCCAGGGCGAGGCGGTGGAGCGGCTTGCCGCGCGCCTGCGCGCCGAACCGTGGGTGACCGCGGCGGCGCTCGAGCACGGCCTGCTGACCGTCGCGGTCGCGGATCCCGTGCTCGCCGGGCGCTCGATCCTCGCCGCGGTGGCCGAGGCCGGGATCAGCGTCATCTCCGTCGCCCGTGCGCGGCCGACGCTCGAGGACGTCTTCCTCCGCCTCACCGGCGAGCAGGCCGCTCCCCGGACCGTCGAGGCATCGGCATGAACGGCTTCGCGATCCTCCTGCGCAAGGAGCTCCTCGAGGCGTGGCGCACGCGCCGGCTGCCGGTCGTGGCGGTCCTGTTCCTCGTCGTCGGGATCGTGTCGCCGCTCACCGCGCGCTACCTCCCCGAGATCATCAAGGCGCTCGGCGGCCAGGTGCAGATCTCGATCCCGACGCCGGTCGCCGCCGACGCGCTCGCACAGCTCCAGAAGAACCTCGGCCAGCTGGGCGCGCTGGCCGCGATCGCCCTGGCGATGGGCAGCGTGTCCGGCGAGCTCGACCGCGGGACGGCAGCCCTCGTGCTCGCGCAGCCGGCGACCCGGGCCGCGTTCCTCGGCGCGAAGCTCGTCGCGATCGGGGTCGTGCTCGGCGTCGAGCGTCGTCGCGGCGAGCGTCGTCGCGTGGATCTACACCGCGATCCTGTTCGAGCCGCTGCCGGTCGCCGGCTGGGTCGCGATGGCCGCGCTCTCGTGGCTCGCGCTCATGGCGTGGGCATCGATCACGTTCCTCGCGTCGGCCGCGACCGGCTCCACGACCGCGGCCGCGGGCATCGGGTTCGTGGGGATCGTCGTCATCAGCCTCGCGTCGATCGTCCCGACCCTCGACCGGCTCCTGCCGCCCGCGCTGACCGCGCCGGCGATCCAGCTCGCCTCGGACGGTGCCGTCACGGACGCCGGCGCGGCGCTCAGCGCGGTCCTCGGGACGACAGCCCTCATCGTCGTCGCGGCGGTCGGGGCGCAGCTCGCCTTCCGTTCACGGGAGCTGTAGCCCGGGAATCGAAACGGCGCCCTGGTCGGGCGCCGCGTTCGGTGGTCGGATGGCCGGACGAGCCGGCCGCGTGGTCAGGCGCGGGCCTGGCGCTCGAGGCGCTTCTGGAAGCGCTCGACCTGGCCGGCCGTGTCGATGATGTTCTGCTTGCCCGTGTAGAACGGGTGGCAGTTGCTGCAGACATCCACGCGCATCTCGTCGCGGGTGCTGCCGACCTCGAACTCCGTGCCGCAGGATCCGCAATGGACCTTGGACTGGACGTATCGGGGGTGGATCTCGGGCTTCACGTGTGTGCTCCTTCGACGCCGTCCGTACGGGGCCATTGCCCGCCGGTGGTCGCCGCTATGGCGAGGCTTACGCCTCGGCCGCCGCCGGCTCCGCCGCGACCGGGATCACCCGGATGCGCTTCTTGTCGCGGGTCTCGTGCTCGAAGCGCACCTTGCCCGTGACGGTCGCGAAGACCGTGTAGTCATGTCCGAGGCCCGCGCCCTCGCCCGCCTTGAAGGTCATCCCCCGCTGGCGGACGATGATCGACCCCGCGTGCACGAGCTGGCCGTCGCCGGCCTTGACGCCGAGTCGCTGGCCAACGCTGTCGCGGCCGTTCTTCGAGCTTGAGCCCGCCTTCTTGTGCGCCATCGGTTACGCGTCCTTCTTGGTGCGAGCGCGCTTGGGCGCCGCGTCGGGGGTGCTCTCGGAAGCCGCCTCGGGCTCGGTGTGACCCTCGGCCGCCGCGGCGTTGCGCCGGACGACGTCGAGGCCCTTGACCACGCCCGACTTGCTGCTGAAGCCCTGCTCGGAGATCGCGACGAGCTCGCCGTTCGCCGCGCGGAGCCGCCAGCGCCAGCCGCCGGTCGCGTCCTCGAAGATCTCGAAGCCCTTGCCGCCCTTGACCTCGGAGCCGTCCTCGGCCACCTGGGCCTCGGCGTGATCCTCGGCCTCGGCGACGTTGCGGCGCACGACGTCGAGCGTCTTGACGACGCCGGCCTTCGTGCTGAAGCCCTGCTCGGAGATCGCGACGGGCTCGCCGTTGGACGCCACGAGGCGCCAGCGCCACTCGCCGGCCTTGCCTTCGTAGATCTCGAAGCCCTTGGTCTTCGTCTCCGCGGGCGCCTCGTCGGTGGCCTTCGCCTCGTCGGTTGCCTTCGCGGCGGCGGGCTTCGCTGCGGTCGTCTCGGCCTTGGCCTTCTTCGCGGGCTTCTCGGCCGGCGCGTCGGCGGCGACGTTGAGCTTCGCTGCGAGCGCGGCGTCCTCGGCGGCCTGCCGGGCGGCAGCCTCCTCGAGCGCCTTGCGATCGGCGGCCTTGGCGTCCTTCTTCGGGGCGCTGGCGGCGGCGCTCTTGCCACCGAAGCGGATGTCGGCGATGCGCAGGACGGTGTAGTCCTGGCGATGGCCCTTCTTCACGCGGCGGCGCGCCTTGGGGCGGTATTTGAAGGCGATGACCTTGTCGCCGCGGGTGGCGCCGACGACCTCGGCCTCGACGGCTGCACCGTCGACCACGGGGGTGCCGATGGTGGCGTCGGACCCGTCGGCGACGAGGAGCACGCGCTCCAGCGTGATCGACTGGCCGGGTTCGACGTCGAGCAGCTCAACCTCGAGCTCGGTGCCGACCTCGACGCGGTACTGCTTCCCGCCGGTCTCGATGACTGCGTACATGGGGCCTCGGAACAGGGCGCGGCCGGGGCACGGCACCGGCGCGGACATGGAAAGACGCCTGCGGACCTCGCGGGCGCGAAGGGGGAGTGTAGGTCGGAACCGCCGGAAGCGTCAACGATCGGGTCCGTCGGGCTCCGGGTGCGCCGGCATCGGTACGCGTTGCGTTAGTTGACACTTACGTTAGCACTCGCTAACGTATCGCCCATGGTCGACACGACGTTCCTCGCCCTGGCCGAGCCACGGCGGCGGCAGATCCTCCGCGAGCTGGGCGACGGCGAGCTGTCGGCGGGCGAGATCGCGGCCCGGTTCGAGGTCACCCGCCCGGCGATCAGCCAGCACCTCGCCGTGCTCCGGCAGGCCGGGCTCGTCGCGGAGCGACGGGCGGGAACCAGGCGGCTCTACCGGACGCGGCGCGAGGGCCTCGAGCCGCTCCGCGATTGGGTCGACGGCTTCTGGGCGGACTCGCTCGAGGCGCTCAAGTCGACCGTCGAAGGCGACCGCTCCGACGACATCGGAGGGATCGAGGTGATCGACCAGGCCGTCGAGCGCGAGATCGAGATCGCCGCCCCGCCCGCCGTCGTGTGGCAGTACTGGCTCGACCCGGCGCAGCTCGTGCGCTGGATGGGCACGCGGGCGACGATCGATGCCCGGCCCGGCGGTCCGATCCGCGTGGAGTACGGCAACGGCGCCGTGATGTCCGGCGCCATCGTGGAGCTCGACGAGCCGAGGCGCCTCGTCTTCACCTGGGGCTGGGAGGACCCGGCGGAGGTCGTCCGGCCCGGCGGCAGCACGGTCGAGGTGACGTTCCTCGAGGTGCCGGGCGGCACCCGGGTTCGCGTCCGGCACACCGGCCTGCCCGACGGCGAGCGCGAGGGCCACGCGGAGGGCTGGGACTACTTCCTCGGGCGGCTCGCCGGCGTCACCGGCTGACGGGAGGACCGGGGTCGCGGACCCGTGGCAGCCGGGTGGCGGCGGCACCGCGAGGACGAGGCTCTCGCGTACGAGCGACGACGGCTCGAGGCCGGCGCCGAGCTGCTCGCCCAGGGCGGCCAGGACCTCCTCCGGGCGGCCGATCCCCCGCTCCGGGTCGTGGCGGAGGGTCATCCGGAGGCATCCGTCGCGCTCGTCGACCTCGAGCGATGTCCAGGAACGGCCGCAGGTCGTAGGACACGGTGGTCGTTCCCTTCTGTCGCTCGCGCGGGAGCGCGTCCGCGCGAAGCAGCGCGTCGACGGCCAGCTTGAGGGCGTCCGCGTCCACGGCGCCCGGGGCGAAGCGTCGCCCGATAGACCGAAGCGCTGACCTGGCCCGGGAGCGCGGGTGCCCCGAGCCACACGTCGTAGGCGTCCACGAGGCCGTAGCCCTCGGGCACCGACGCCGCGATGCGCTCGCGGGCGCGCCACGCGGGCACGCGCTCGGTCAGCCACACGTCGGCGAGCTCGGCCTCTCCCGGGATCGACGCGGAGAGCGGCGCCGCGGGGGCGAACCGCGCCTTCGGCGGCGTCGCGTCGAGCCCGGCGACCGGGAGCCCGCTCGCCGCGAGGCTCTGGTCCCACGCCGCCAGCTGCTCGCGCTGCCCGATCTCGCCCGCGAGGGGCGTCCTCGTGAGCACGAGCCGCCATCGCTGCACCGCCTCACGTGGGGCGCGCGCGGGGGGACGATCGGGGGGTTCGGGCGATGCAGGCACGGTGCTAGTCTGCCGGGGATGGAGCCTGTCGTCCCGCACGTCTTCGGTAGTCCGCGGCCGTGACCATCACCGACCCGTACAAGACGCTCCAGGTGGACCCGGAGGCCGAGGACGAGGTCATCGAGGCCGCGTATCGCCGCCTGGCGCGCAAGTACCACCCCGACGTCGCGCCCGGGCCCGAGGCGCAGGACCGCATGGTCCGCATCAACCAGGCCTGGGAGATGCTCCGCGAGCCGAGCCGCCGGGCGGCGGTTGACCGTGCGCGGGCACGGAGCGCGGGCACGGCGGCCAGGGCCGCGGCCGCGGAGGGTCGCGCACGCGCACAGGCCCAGGCCCGCGCGGCCTATCCCCAGCAGCCCGCGCCGTCCCCCACGTCACGGACCTACGGCGCGCCGACCGGCAGCGGCCACGCACGGCACCCCGGCCCGGCCCCCTCGCCTTCGTGGGGGTTCCCGGGCATGACCGACCCGGCCGGCCAGGACCCCGCCTCGCGCACCCAGTTCGTCTCCCCCAACTGGACCAGCGGCCGCTCGAACGCGGGCGGGACCTACGACCAGGGCACGATGGGCACCCCACAGGGCGAAGGCGCCATCGGCCCGCCTCCCGGCAGCCCGTTCGGCTCGGTCCTCAACTTCGGCCGGTACGCGGGGTGGTCGCTGGGCGAGATCGGGCGAGCGGACCTCGAGTACCTCGAGTGGCTCGACCGGATGCCGATCGGCCGCACCTACCAGGCGGAGATCGACGAGATCCTGCGGTCACACCGACGGCGCGCGACGGCGACCTCGGACAAGAGCTCGCAGCGCGGACTCTTCCGCCGCCGCTGAGCTCAGGCGGCCTGCGCCGCCGCTGCCTCGGCCTCTGCCTCGACCCGCGGGATGACCCACGTCAGCAGGTAGGGCGCGACCACGGTCGTGATCACCACCGCGACGAGCATCACCGCGAACAGGGACGCGTCGACCACGCCCGTCGCGAGCGCGAGGTTCGCCACGACGATACCGACCTCGCCCCGCGGCACCATCCCGAAGCCCACGGCGACCGACCCCCAGCGGCCCATCTCGCGCGCACCGAGGATGCCGCCCAGCGCCTTGGTGACGACGCCGATCGCGCCGAGCGCGACGGCGAACACGAGGATCGTCGGGTCGCGCAGCGGCGAGAGATCGAGCTGCGCGCCGGTCACCGCGAAGAAGAACGGGGTGAAGATCGAGGCGAGCGGCCTGAAGTCGCGCTCGATCTCGTCGACGGCCTCCGTCTCGGCCACGATGAGGCCCGCCACGAAGGCGCCGATGATCGCCGCGAGCCCGATCGCCGCGGCGAGGAGCGCGACCGCGAGCATCATCAGGAACGCGGGCACGAGCGGCGTGTCGGCGAACAGCGGCCAGGTGAACACGCGCGTCGGCAGGCCGCGCGCCCGCCGCGCGGCCGCGAACCCGAGCAGCACCATGCCGATCCCGGCGACGCCCACGAGGATCGTGCTCGCGCTCACGTCGCCCTCGGCGGCGCCCGTGGCGAGGCCGATGAGCACGAGGGCGAGGATGTCGTCGACCAGCGCCGCCCCGATGATGACGCGCGCGAACTGGCGATCGAGCACGCCGAGGTCGCGCAGGACCCGGCTCGTGATGCCGATGCTCGTGGCGGCGAGCGCGAGGCCGATGAAGAACGACGTGAGGTTGTCGTAGCCGAGCGCCGCGGCGAGCGCGAACCCGGCGACGATCGGCAGGACCATGCCCAGGACGGCGGTGATGATCGCCGGCCGGCCGACCGCGAACAGGTGGTCCGTCCGCACCTCGAGGCCGACGGTGAACAGGAGGACCACGACGCCGATCTCGGAGAACACGAGCGCCGTCTCACCCGGCGTGACGAGTCCCAAGCGCGTAGGGTCCGACGAGGAAGCCGCCGAGGAGCTCGCCGACGACGCCCGGCTGCCCCAGCCTGCGGAGCACCTCCTCGCCGATCTTCGCGCCGAGCAGGAGGATGAACAGGCCCATCAGGACCTCCATCGTCTCCTCGGCGCCGGAGAACGGGTTCTGCGTCACGACCTCCGCCGGGCGACCGATCGCCGCCACGGCGGGCTGGGCGAGCGCGCCGAGGGCGGCGGCGCCGGCGAAGGCGACGGGCAGCCAGAGACGCAGCGACCCCTTGAACAGGCGGCTCACCATTCGGCGCGGGCGAACTGGCGGATGTTGATGCTCTGGACGATACCCAGCCCGATCGCGAGCGTCACGAGCGATGCGCCGCCGTTGCTGATGAACGGCAGCGGGATCCCCGTGACCGGCATCAGGCCGATGACCATGCCCACGTTGACGAACAGCTGGAACAGGAGCATCGACGCGAGGCCGGTCCCGAACAGGAGCCCGAACGGATCGCGCGACGCCCACGCGCACGCGAGGATCCGCCACAGGAGCGCGCCGTAGAGCAGGAACACGACGAGCGCACCGATGAACCCGAGCTCCTGGGCGAGGACCGCGAACACGAAGTCGCTCTCCTGGACCGGGAGGAACTCGCCGCGGGTCTGCGTCCCGTTGGTGAGGCCCGTCCCGAGGAAGCCGCCCGAGCCGACCGTGATCTGCGCCTGCGTCACCTGCCAGCCGGCGCCCTGCGTGTCGGCGCTGGGGCTGAGGAACGAGAGGATCCGGTCCTTCTGGTAGTCACGCAGGATGTACGTCCACGCGATCGGGATCGCGGCGAGCACGCCGAGCGCCATCGCGAGCAGCCAGCGCAGGCTCGCCCCGGACATGAACAGCATGCCGCCGAGGATCGCCACGAGGACGAGCGACGTCCCGAGGTCCGGCTGGAGCATGACCAGCACGCCACGGCGGTCCCATGAGCAGGCACGCGCCGAGGATCGAGCCGATCGAGTCCAGCTTTCCCTCGCGGTTCCCGAGGTAGGCCGCGAGCACGATGATCATGAGGATCTTCGCGAGCTCGGAGAACTGGAACGTGAGCGGACCGAGGTTGATCCAGCGCGACGACCCGCCGACGCCGGTGCCGATCGCGAGGGTCAGGACCAGCAGCCCGAGGTTCGCGAACCAGATCGGCCAGCGGAGCGTCTTGAGCCAGCGGTAGTCGAACAGCGTCGCGCCCATGAACACGACGATGGCGAGCCCGGACCACATGAGCGCCCTGGTGAACGTGGTGCCGCTCCGAAGGACCGCTCTCGCCCGCCTCGACGCTGTTCGTGTAGGCCATCACGAGCCCGATCGCACCGAGAAGGACGACGAATACCGTGAGCTGCAGGTCGTAGGCGCGCCAGACAGCCCCGACGGACTTCGTCGTCACGTCGGTGAAGCGGTTCGGTTCGGCCCGCATCACGCGCATCGAGGGGTCAGCTGCTCCCGTGCTCAGTTGCTCTGGTAGAAGTTGCCCTTCTTGAGCAGGTCGTGGTTGAGGTAGTCCTTCTTGATGTGGAAGTGCAGCTGGACGAACGCCTTCGCGATCTCCGTGCCCGCATTGCCCTTCGTCCGCGAATCGTATGCGAACGCGAGGAACACGAGCTGCGAGGTCGTCTTCGCGAACTCCGCCTTGTACGGGTTCTTGGGCACGAAGCCGACGAACCAGGAGTGGTACGGCAGGCGCCCCTTCGAGTCCCGGAGGCCGAACTCCGCGGTGCCCGACTTGCCGGCCACCTTCACGGGCATATCCACGAGGTTGTAGGTGTGGCGGAGCGTGACCGTCGCTCGGGCGGCGAGCCGCATCGTGCGCAGCGTGGACTGCGAGACCTTGAGCTTGCGGATGAGGTCGGGCTTGAACGGGGTGACGACCTTGCCGTCGGGCCCCACGACCTCGCGGACGAGCTGCGGCCGGTAGAGCTTGCCGCCGTTGACCATCGCCGCGTACGCATTGATCAGCTGGATCGGGGACGACGACGTCGTACCCCTGTCCGATCCCGGCCTGGTAGACCTCGCCACCCGTCATCCGCTGCCCGAACTCATCGACCTTCCACTGGTTGGACGGCACGATGCCCGCGGCCTCGCCGGGGAGGTCGATCCCGGTCGGCTTCCCGAAGCCGTACTGGTGTGCCCAGTACGCGAGCCGGTCAGCGCCGAGCATGCCCGCGAGCTGGAAGAAGAACGTGTCCGACGAGTGGCCGAACCCGCAGTAGATCGTGCACATCCCGAACCCCATGTGGTTCCAGTCGTAGAACCGGGTCCCACCGAGCGTGAGATAGCCGGCGGTCCGGATGCGCGTCTTCGCCGTGATCTTCCCGTCCTGGAGCGCGCCGGTCCCGGCGACGAGCTTGAACGTCGATCCCGGCGGGTAGTGGGCCTGCACCGCGTGGTTCGTGAGCGGCTTGTTCTTGTCGTTCACCAGCTTCGAGAACGCCTTGACCGAGATGCCCTTCGCGAACAGGTTGTTGTCGTAGGACGGGAGGCTCACGAGCGCGAGCACCTCCCCGGTCTGGGGGTTCATCACGATGAAGGCGCCACGCTTCAGGCCGGCGGCCTTCATCCCCCACTTGAGGGCCTGGGTCGCCTCCTTCTGGATCGTCCGGTCGATCGTGAGCCGCAGCGACGATCCCGGGACCGCGTCCTTGACCGTCCGGAGGACCTGGATGTCCCTGCCGGTGGCGTCCCGCTCGACGAGCTCGGACCCGTAGGCGCCGCGGAGCTGTTCCTCGAACGTCGCCTCGACGCCCGCCTCCCCGATCGAGTCGTCCTCGAGGTAGCCGCTCGCCTTGAGGCGGGCGTACGTGGCGCCGTCGATCGAGCCCGTGTAGCCCAGGATGTGCGACAGCAGCGGTCCGTCGGGGTACTGCCGGCGCGTCTCGACGGCGACCTCGACGCCCGGCAGCTCCTCGGTGGACTCCGAGACGAGCCGGGCGGTCTTCTCCGGGACGTCCGACGCGATCCGGACCGGATCGAAGCGTGACCCGGGCGCCGTGTCCATCGTCGCGATGATGTCCGATGCGTCCATCCCGAGGAGCGCGCCGAGCCGCTGCGCGACGTCCTGGCGGCGGCTGAACGGCAGGTCGGCGGGCTTGACCCGCACCGTCCACGACGCGACGTTGGAGACGAGCAGCCTGCCCTTCCGGTCGTAGATCAGGCCGCGCGGCGCCGGGATCGGCTCCTCGACCGTGCGCTGCGCCTCGGCGCGCGTCTGGATCGTCTGGCCGTTGGTGACCTGGAGATAGGCGAGGCGCGTCGTCAGCAGCCCGAACACGATGACGGCGACGACGCCGAACGCGACGAAGCGGAGCGGGCGACGATCGCGTTCGGCCTTCGACTGGAGGTAGCTGTCGTTCACCAGTCGGCTCGTTCAGCATCGCGCCGACGGGCGACGACGGCGACCGCGAGCGGACCGAACACGGCCGCGAGGATCGTGTCGTAGAGCGCGGACGGGAGCACGGCCGACAGGGCAGCGTCGGTGATCGGAGCCGTGGACAGCGCCGTTGTCGTGATGAGCAGCAGCATGGAGTAGACGACGCTCGCGATGGCAGTGGCGATGACGGGTGCCGCGATCCGGACCCTGCCCAGGAAGCCGCCGACGACCGAGGCGACACCGATCGCGACGAGCAACGAGAAGGCCGAGGATCCGAGCGGTCGCTGACCGAGGATGTCGAGCGCGAGGCCGCCGACGAACGCCCACGTGAGCCCGGCCTCGAGGCCATCGGCGATGGCCCAGATGACGCCGAACACGAGGACCGGGTGCGGGACGGCCTGCCCGATCTTCAGGTATGGGACAACGGTGAACTCAGCGAGCGCAGCCACCACGGCGAGGGCCGCGGCGATGATCAGGTGCATGTGGCGATTCGGTCCCCGCTGGCGAGCCGACGGGCGGACAAGGACGGGGGCGGCCGCGACCTCGGAGTGACAGCACGCTCGACCCGCAGTATCCCACGGGCCCGCTTTCCGCGGCAATGCGCAGATCGGCCTACGCCGAGACCGCCGATGGGCGGCGATGGCCACCGGATCTCACGTGATCCGCCGCCCGTCGCTGAGCGCCCGCAGATCGTTCGCGAGCCGAACGGACGTGTTTCACGTGAAACGTTCGGCTCGCACTGCCGGCGTTCGACGTTGTTTCACGTGAAACACCAGGCAAGCACGCGATGAGCCGCAGGTGAGGGTCGTCGGCGATGATGTCCGGCACGCCCGGAACGGCCGGGAAAGGGGGCCCGGATGCTAGAATTCGAGCACATGAACATCATTGGGACGGGAGACTGAGTGGGTCAGACGATCGCCTGCACCAATCAGAAGGGCGGCGTCGGAAAGACCACAACGGTGGTCAATCTCGCGACCTATCTGGCTCTCCTCGGAGACCGCGTCCTCGTCATCGATCTGGATCCCCAGGGCAACGCCACGAGCGGCTTCGGCATCGACCGGACGGCGCTCGACGGATCGATCTATGACGCCCTCGTCGCCGATCGCCCGCTCGCGGAGCTCCATGTCGAGACCCCGGTCGACGGCCTGCGGCTCGTCCCCTCCGCCATCGCCCTGGCCGGTGCGGAGGTGGAGCTCGCGGGGATCGACGGGCGCGAGCGTCGCCTGGCCCGCGCGATCCGCGCCGAGGCCGACGCCTGGGACTGGATCCTCATCGACTGTCCGCCCTCGCTCGGTCTGCTGACGGTGAACGCCCTGACCGGCGCCGACGCGGTCCTCATCCCGATCCAGTGCGAGTACTACGCGCTCGAGGGCCTGACGCAGCTGATCGCCACGGTCAACCTCGTCCGGGACCACCTCCACCCGGACCTCGAGATCGCCGGCGTGATCCTCACGATGTACGACAGCCGGACGAACCTGTCGGGCGAGGTCGCGGCCGAAGTCCGCCGCCACCTGCGCGACTCGGTCTTCCAGACGATCGTCCCCCGGAGCGTCCGCCTGTCCGAGGCCCCGAGCCACGGTCTCCCGATCGCGCTCTACCGGCCCGGAGTCGAAGGGCGCCGACGCCTACGCCCGGCTCGCCGCCGAGTTCCGTGCCCGCCGTGGCCGCAAGAGTGCGAAGGGCGATGCCGCGGCGCTCGCCGGGGCGCCGGCATGACGGTGAAGGCCGACCGCAGCGGATCCGCGCTCGGGCGCGGGCTCGCCTCGTTGATCCCGCAGCGGCAGACCAACCCGGCCGCGGTCGTCGAGGTGCCGCTCGCTCGCGTCACGCCGAACCCGTACCAGCCGCGCCGCCACATGGACGATGCCGGGCTCGCCGAGCTCGCCGCGAGCATCCGGGAGCACGGCGTGCTCCAGCCCGTGCTCGTGACCGAGACGCTCGAGGGGTACCAGCTCGTCGCGGGAGAGCGACGCGCCAGGGCAGCCCAGCTGGCAGGCCTCGAACGCATCCCGGCACTCGTCCGCCAGCTCGCGGACCGCGACCAGCTCGAGATCGCGCTCGTCGAGAACGTCCAGCGCGCCGACCTCGACCCGATCGACGAGGCGACCGCGTATCGCCAGCTCATCGACGAGTTCGGGCTGACCCAGGAGGGTGTCGCCGAGCGCGTCGGCAAGTCGCGCGCGAGCGTCGCCAACACGATCCGGCTCCTCGACCTCCACGCCGACGTGCAGACGGCGATCGCCGAGGGTCGTCTCACCGAGGGCCACGGGCGCGCGCTCGGCGGGCTGCCGGTCGACGGCCAGGCCCACGTGCTCGGCACCGTCGTCGGACAGGGCCTGTCGGTCCGGCAGACCGAGGAGCTGGTGCGCCGGCTGCGCGAACCGCGCGACGCACGCACGGCCAAGCAGACCGCAACACCGCGGCTCGACGCGGATCTCGAGCGCGTGGAGGAGGACCTCCGCCAGCGACTCGGGACCAAGGTGAGCCTCAGCCGCTCGCGGAAGGGCGGACGAATCGTGATCGAGTACTACAGCGACGAGGAGCTTGGACGGCTCTACGAGCGCCTGATCGGAGGAACTGCGTGACGGACGTTGGGGATCGAGAGGCAGCGGCGGAGACGACCGCCCGCCCCGCCACGGGCCGCAAGGCCAAGGCGGCGGCCGGGAGCGAGTACGGCGCGGCCAACATCCAGGTCCTCGAGGGCCTGGAGGCGGTCCGTCGACGGCCGGGCATGTACATCGGCTCGACGGACGTCCGCGGCCTGCATCACCTCGTCTGGGAGGTCGTCGACAACTCGATCGACGAGGCGATGGCGGGACACGCGACGACGATCCTCGTCACGATCCACACCGACGGCAAGATGAGCGTCCGGGACGACGGTCGCGGGGTCCCGGTCGGGCGCCATGCGACCGGCAAGGACGCCCTCGAGGTCGTCCACACGGTCCTCCACGCCGGCGGCAAGTTCGGCGGGGGCGGCTACAAGGTCTCGGGCGGCCTCCACGGCGTGGGCATCTCGGTCGTCAACGCGCTGTCCTCGTGGCTGCGCGTCGAGAGCGCGCGGGACGGCGGCGTCTGGTCGCAGGAGTACGTGCGGGGCAAGCCGACCACGAAGGTCGAGAAGGTCGGGCCGCAGGGTCACCGCCGCGGCACCCTGACGATCTTCGAGCCCGACGCCCAGATGTTCGAGAGCACGGACTTCTCGTTCGACACGATCTCGCAGCGCCTGCGCGAGTCCGCGTACCTGACCAAGGGCGTCTGGATCACGCTCAAGGACGAGCGCGTCGACCGCGAGCGGTCGTTCTACTTCGAGGGCGGCCTCGTCTCCTTCGTCCGGCACCTCAACCGGAACAAGGAGACCCTCCACAGCCGGCCGATCTACTGCGAGCGTCGCGACGGCTCGACGGCGATCGAGGTCGCGCTCCAGTACAACGACTCCTACGCCGAGAACGTGCTCGCGTTCGCGAACAACATCAACACGGTCGACGGCGGCACCCACATCACCGGCTTCCGCCGCGCGCTCACCCGGTCGCTCAACGACTGGGCGAAGAAGGCCGGCGTGCTCAAGGACGCCGACGGCAACCTCTCCGGCGAGGACGTCCGTGAGGGCCTCACGGCCGTGGTCAGCGTCAAGCTGACCGATCCCCAGTTCGAGGGCCAGACGAAGGCGAAGCTCGGCAACGCCGAGGTCGCCGGGCAGGTCGAGGGCGCGCTGGCGGACGCCATCGCCCAGCACCTCGAGGAGAACCCGGCGGACGGCCGGCGGATCATCGAGAAGTGCCTCCTGTCGGCCCGCGCGCGCGACGCCGCACGCAAGGCACGCGACCTCGTGATCCGCAAGGGCGCGCTCGACGGGATGTCGCTCCCCGGCAAGCTCGCCGACTGCCAGGAGCGCGACCCCGCGAAGAGCGAGATCTACATCGTCGAGGGCGACTCGGCCGGCGGCTCGGCCAAGCAGGGCCGCGACCGCCGCTTCCAGGCGATCCTCCCGCTGCGGGGGAAGCTGCTCAACGTCGAGAAGGCGCGCCTCGACAAGATCCTGAGCTCCGAGAACGTCAAGCCGCTGATCATCGCCCTGGGCGGCGGCATCGGCGAGACCTTCGACATCGCGAAGCTGCGGTACCACCGGATCATCATCATGACCGACGCCGACGTGGACGGCGCCCACATCCGGACCCTGCTCCTCACGTTCTTCTACCGCCACATGCCCGAGGTGGTCGACTCCGGCTTCCTGTACATCGCCCAGCCGCCGCTGTACCGCGTGTCGACGGGCAAGATCACGAAGTACGCGAAGTCCGAGAAGGAGCTCGACGGGGTCATCAAGGGGTTCACGACCAAGAACGTGAGCGTCCAGCGGTTCAAGGGCCTCGGCGAGATGAACGCGGACCAGCTCTGGGACACGACGATGAACCCGGAGACGCGGACGCTGCTCCAGGTCGAGGTCGAGGAGGCCTCCGTCGCCGACAGCATCTTCACGATGCTCATGGGCGAGCGGGTCGAGCCGCGCAAGGACTTCATCAAGACCGAGGCTCGCAAGGTGCGCAACCTTGACATCTGACCGCGCCGTCACGCTCGACGGACGTCCGCATCGGCGGCAGCCGGATCGTGATCGAGCCGCACAACTGCTTCGCGTGCGGCTCGCTCAACGTCCACGGCCTGCATCTCGAGCTCCACGCCGGCGGCGACCGCTGCTGGACGGAGCTCGTGCTCGATCGGCGGTTCGAGGGCTGGGAGGGCATCGCCCACGGCGGGATCGTGTGCACGATCCTCGACGAGGTGATGGCCTGGGCGCTGGTCGACCACGACCTGTGGGGCGTCACGGCGCGCCTCAACGTCGACTTCCGGCGTCCGGTCCCGATCGGCCGACGGATCCGGGGCGAGGGCCGCGTCCGCGAGACGAAGCGGCGCGTGATCTACGCGGAGGGCGTGCTCGTCGACGCCGAGGACGGCACGGAGCTCGCCCGCGCGGAGGCGACGTTCGTGGGCGCTCCCGAGGCGCGCAAGCAGGAGCTCAAGGAGCGCTACGGGTTCCGCCTCGAGGCGGAGGGCCCGAGCGAGGACGCCGCCGAGACCGCGACGCCCGCCACGGTGGATCGCGTCCCGACCGCCGGTTCCGCCCGATGACCGCCGCGACGGCCACCCCGCACACCGCGAGCGCCGCGACCGAGCTCGCCCGTGCGTTCGTCGCCGACCACCTCCACGAGGCGACCGCCCTCGGCCGCGACGCCGGCGAGCTCGTCGGTGACCCGTCGGCGCTCGTGACCCACCTCCGCGAGGGCCTCGCCCGGCTCGCCGATCCGGCGTACCTCGAGGGCCAGGACCGCGTCGCCCCGGGGATCGGGCCGATCGCCGGCGTCCGCCAGCCGCTCCTCCACGCGACGACACGTGCCCTCATGACGGCGATGCGCGACGACCGCAGCTCGACCGTGCTCGACGTCGCCGGCCAGCTGCTCCGCGCGGACCTGCTCGAGCTCCACTGGATCGCCTTCGGGCTCCTGGAGCGGACGATCCTCGAGGAGCCCGAGCGTTCCTGGCAGCTCGCCCGCGCCGCCGCCGGCCGAGCCGACAGCTGGATCACGGTGGACACGCTCGCGCACGTCATGGCGCGCGGCATCCTCGCCGAGACCTACCGCTGGGCGGAGCTCGAGCAGCTCGTGTACTCGCCGTCGCGCTGGGAGCGCCGGCTCGTGGGCTCGACGATCGCGGTGATCCCCAGCACCGATCGCACCGCCGGCCGCACGCCCGATGTCGCCCGCCGCGGCCTCGCGCTCGTCCGGGACCTCATCGGCGACGCCGAGCCGGACGTCCAGAAGGCCCTCTCGTGGGCGCTCCGCTCGATGAGCGTCGTCGACCCGGACGCGACCGTCGCGTTCCTCCATGCCGAGGCCGCGCAGGCGGCTGCGACGGACGACGGCCATCGGGCGTGGGTCGTCCGCGACAGCCTGGAGAAGCTCCCGTCGCCCATCGCGGACGAGCTCCGGCGCACCGTCGACGGCGTCCGCAAGCGCCCCAACGCGCCCACCACATCCCGGGCGGCCGAGACGGCCGCCGCGTTCATCGGCCTCGGCGTCGACGTTCCCCCCGCGGAACGTCCGATCGTCGAGCGACCCTGATTACCACCTGCACCCGAAGACGACCTTCCTGACCTGAGGAGAGCGACCTCGTGACCGACAACCTGGGCGACATCCGCTCGATCCGCATCGAGGACGAGATGCGCGTCTCGTACCTCGACTACGCGATGAGCGTCATCGTCGCGCGGGCGCTGCCGGACGTGCGCGACGGCCTCAAGCCCGTGCACCGCCGGATCCTCTACACGATGGGGGAGATGGGGCTCAGCAACACGAGCTCCTACCGCAAGTGCGCCGCGATCGTCGGCGAGGTCATGGGCAAGTACCACCCGCACGGCGACGTGGCGCTGTACGACGCCCTCGTCCGGCTGGCCCAGGACTTCTCGATGCGCTACCCGCTCGTGGACGGGCAGGGCAACTTCGGGTCGGTCGACGGCGACTCCGCCGCCGCGATGCGGTACACGGAGGCGCGCCTCACGGCGATCTCCGGCGAGATGCTCGCGGACATCGACAAGGACACCGTCGACTACGAGGACAACTACGACGGCACGCAGAAGCAGCCGTCCGTCCTCCCCGCGAAGCTCCCCAACCTGCTGATCAACGGGTCGTCGGGCATCGCGGTCGGCATGGCGACCAACATCCCGCCCCACCACCTGGGCGAGGTCGTCGATGCGGTCGTCGCGCTGATCGACAACCCCGAGGTCACGAACGACGACCTGTGCCAGATCGTCAAGGGCCCCGACTTCCCGACGGGCGCCTCGATCTTCCGCTTCGAGACGCGGCGCAACCCGCTGACCGGTGAGCAGGAGACGATCGACGCGATCCGCGAGATGTACGCGCACGGCCACGGGCGCGTGATCATGCGCGCGCTGTGCACGTTCGAGGAGGCGCGCCAGGACCGCACGGCGATCATCGTCAGCGAGCTGCCGTACCAGGTGAACAAGGCGTCGCTGCTCGAGAAGATCGCGGACCTCGTCAAGGACAAGAAGCTCGACGGCATCAGCGACCTGCGCGACGAGTCCGATCGCGACGGGATGCGGATCTACATCGAGATCAAGCGCGACGCGAACCCGCACAAGGTGCTGAACAACCTGTTCAAGCACACGGCGATGCAGACGTCGTTCAACCTCAACATGCTCGCCCTCGTCGACGGCCAGCCGCAGACGCTGTCGCTCAAGAGCGTCATCAGCCACTACGTCACCCACCGCCGCGAGATCGTGCGGCGCCGGACGGAGTTCGACCTCGAGAAGGCGCGGGCACGCGCCCACATCCTCGAGGGCCTCAAGATCGCCCTCGACAACCTCGACGAGGTCATCAAGACCATCCGCGAGTCCGCGGACGTCGAGAAGGCGCGCAACAACCTGATGGGGCGGTTCGCCCTGTCCGAGCTCCAGGCGCAGGCGATCCTCGACATGCGGCTCGCCCGCCTCGCCGCGCTCGAGCGCCAGAAGATCGAGGAGGAGTACCTCTCGGTCATCCAGCTCATCGCCGAGCTCGAGGACATCCTCGCCAACCCGGCGCGCGTGCTCTCGATCATCAAGGACGAGCTCGCGGAGCTGAAGCGCAAGTACGCCGGCGAGCGGCGCACGCGCGTCGTCGACGACTCCAGCCGCGAGATGACCGACGAGGACCTCATCGCGGACGAGGACGTCGTCGTCACGATCAGCCGGCGCGGCTACATCAAGCGCCAGCCGGTCGCGACCTACCGCCGCCAGCACCGTGGCGGCAAGGGGATCATCGGCCACGTGACCCGCGAGGAGGACGCCGTCGAGCACCTCCTGGCCGCGAACACGCACGACTGGGCGCTGTTCTTCACGAACAAGGGCCGCGTGTTCAGCGCGAAGGTCCACAACATCCCCGACGCGAGCCGCCAGGCCAAGGGGATGGCGATCATCAACCTGCCGGGCGTCCAGGTGGAGTCGGGCGAGATCCCGGTCGCGACGATCTGCCTGCCCAACTTCGAGCCCGGCCACTTCCTCGTCATGGCGACCAGGAACGGGATCATCAAGAAGACCCCGCTCGAGCAGTTCGAGCGCGTCCGCTCCACGGGCATCCGCGCGATCACGATCAGCGACGGCGACGAGCTGGCGTGGGTCGACGTGAGCTCGGGCGAGGACCACGTGATCATCGCCACGTCGCAGGGCATGCTCGCGCGGTTCTCGGAGGACGAGGTCCGGGCGATGGGTCGCGACGCCGCGGGCGTCATCGGCATCCGGCTCGCCCGCCAGGGTGACGCGGTCGTCTCGATGAGCGTCGTGGAGCCCGAGTCGGACCTCCTGGTCCTCACCGAGACGGGCTACGGCAAGCGTGTCCCGCTCTCGGAGTTCCGCCAGAAGCACCGCGGCGGCCAGGGCGTGCGCCTGATCGCGCTCGAGGGCCGCAAGACGGGCCTCGTGTCGGCGGTCCAGCAGGTCACCGAGGAGGACGACCAGCTGATGCTGATCTCCGCCGGCGGCCAGGTCATCCGCACCGAGACGAACTCGATCAACCGCTATTCGTCGGGCGCCCGCGGCGTCATCGTCATGCGGCTCGGCGAGGGCGACAAGGTCGTGGCGATCTCGGCCTTCCGGGAGGGGCTGGCGGAGCGGGGTGCCATCGGTGACAATGACGATCCCCAGGCCGACGGTGCGGGACCGGCGGACGGCGGGGATCGCTCGCCGTGACCGCCTTCGGCGACCGGGAGGCAGGCGTGTACGTAGACCAGTACGAGATCTACCACGGCAACGCCAACCCCGAGCTGGCGCGCAAGATCGCGCACTGGCTCGGCAGCGAGCCCGGTCAGGCCGAGGTCTTCCAGTTCGCGAACGAGAACATCTTCGTGCGCATCCTGGACAACGTCCGCGAGAAGGACATCTTCCTCGTCCAGCCGACGTCGCGACCCGTGAACCAGTCGATCATGGAGCTCCTGATCATGATCGACGCCTTCAAGCGGGCGTCCGCCGGGCGGATCACGGCCGTGATCCCGTACTACGCGTACGGCCGCTCGGACAAGAAGGACCAGCCGCGCGTCCCGATCACCGCCCGCCTCGTCGCGGACATGATCTCCGTCGCGGGCGCGGACCGGATGCTCACCATGGACCTCCACCAGGGCCAGATCCAGGGGTTCTTCAACATCCCCGTGGACGAGCTCACCGCGGTCCACATGCTGAGCCGCTACTTCGTCGACATGCACCTCGAGGACCTCGTCGTCGTGACCGACCTCGGGTTCGCGAAGCGCGCCCGCGCGTTCGCCGAGCTCGTGGACGCGCCGCTCGCGATCGTCGAGAAGCGCCGCCACGGCAACCTCGACCGGGCCGAGGTCATGAACGTCATCGGCGAGGTCCGCGGGAAGCGGGCGATCATCGTCGACGACGAGATCGACACCGCGGGGACGCTCATCGAGATCACCCGCGCGCTCGAGCGCGAGGGCGTGACCGAGATCTACGCCTGCGCCACCCACGGCGTGCTGTCCGACCCGGCCGTCGAGCGGATCGCGAACTCCGCGCTGCGCGAGGTCGTCATCACGGACACGATCCCGCTCTCCCCGTCGCGCCAGATCGACAAGCTCAAGGTCCTCTCGGTCGCGCCGCTCATCGGCGAGGCGATCAAGCGGATCCACCGGGGCGAGTCCGTGGGCGCGCTGTTCAGCTCCGAGGTCTCGTTCACCCAGGAGATGCTCCTGTGGGAGGACGGCGTCGGCGGCGGCCGGCGCGAAGGCACGAGCCCGTCCGCCGCGCCCGACGACACGACACCCGCGGACGACGACGTACCATCACCGATGCCCGCACCGGCCGGCGCCTGACCGGCCCACCCACCCGGAGACCCATGAGCCTGCAGCTGCACCGCCCCGACGGCAAGGGCGGCCTCGAGCCCCGGCCCGTCACGGACCAGAACTGGCGGAACCAGCTCCGCTCCCCGCGTTGGGGCGCGTCGCTCAAGGGCGGCAAGCTTCCCGATCTCTCGAACCCCGAGATGCACCCCACGAGCACCCTGCGATCCGTCCTCTTCTGGGTGGTGCTCGCGCTGATCACCTTCGGGGTCATCGTCGCCGGGTACGGCGCGCGCCTCTTCTCGCTCCCGGGCTAGGACCGGGAACCGCGCCGGGGCGACCGGCGTCAGGGGGTCACGATGCACAGATCACTCGTCGTCAGCGGCGTCCTGGGGCTGGGAACGGCCATCGTCTTCGGCGCGGCGGCGCTCGCCGCGACCCTCTTCCCGAACGGCGGCACGGTGAACATGGCGTGGGGCGGCAACATGATGTTCGAGAAGGGGATCGCGGTCCAGCCGGCGGTCGGCATGCCCGTCCCGATGCCCGTGGGGATCGACGTGGCGATACCCAACGAGAAGGGCGACATCGTGGTGACCGACCAGCCCTGACGGCGCCCGCTGGCCGGATTCAGCCGAGGCAGGACCCACGCGCGCCGGTCCGGGAGGCGAACACTCGCTCCAGTGGTAGGTGCGCCGCCCGCGGCTGCGCGGACGCGCGAGCGGTCCGCTGAACGGGGCGCCCCGGCCAAGCACCCTATACTCTCCCGGCCATGCGATTCGTCTCCCAGATTCTTCGATACCAACGACCGCGAGGTCAGCCGAGTCCAGCCCCTGATCGACGAGATCAACGAGCTCGAGGACGAGTTCGCCGCCCTGTCCGACACCGAGATCCGCGAGCGGATCGACGTCCTCAAGGCCGAGATCCACGAGGTCGCCGAGGGCGAGGAGCCGTCCGACGACGAGCTCCACCACGCCGACAGCGAGCGTCGCTCGGACCTCCGCAAGGCGCGTCGCAAGCGCGAGAACGAGGCGATCACCGCGTCCCTCGACGACGTCATCCCCGAGGTCTTCGCGGCCGCCCGTGAGGCGAGCAAGCGGACGCTCGGGATGCGCCACTTCGACGTCCAGCTCATCGGCGGCGTGGTCCTCCACCAGGGGAAGATCGCCGAGATGAAGACGGGCGAGGGCAAGACCCTCGTGCCGACGCTGGCCCTCACGCTCAACGGCCTGACCGGCCGTGGCGCGCACCTCGTCACCGTCAACGACTACCTCGCCCGCCGCGACGCGCAGTGGATGGGGCCTGTCTACAACTTCCTCGGGCTGTCGGTCGGCGTCATCACCCATGACACGAGCTACCTGTTCGAGCCGGGCTTCCCGACGACCGACGAGCGGCTCATCAACCTCCGTCCCGTGACCCGCGCCGAGGCGTACGCGGCCGACATCACCTACGGCACCAACAACGAGTTCGGCTTCGACTACCTGCGCGACAACATGGTCGACGAGCTCGGCAGCCGGGTCCAGCGCGACCGCTCGTTCGCGATCGTCGACGAGGTCGACAACATCCTCATCGACGAGGCGCGGACGCCGCTGATCATCTCGGGCCAGGCGGAGGAGTCCGCGGACCTGTACTTCACGTTCGCGCGGCTGGTGCCCAAGCTCGGGGAGCGCCCCGAGGGCGCCGAGGACGGCGGCGACTACTTCGTCGACCTCAAGGACAAGGCGGTCTCGCCGACCGAGGAGGGCGTCGACAAGATCGAGCGCCTGCTCAGCATCCCGAACCTGTACGACGCCGACCCGCGCCTCGCCCGCCACTTCGACTCCGCGCTCAAGGCCCACGCGCTCTACAAGCGTGACCGGGACTACATCGTCGAGGACGGCGAGATCGTCATCGTCGACGAGTTCACCGGGCGCAAGATGCCCGGCCGCCGCTGGAGCGAGGGCCTCCACCAGGCGATCGAGGCGAAGGAGGGCCTGCGCGTCCAGCGCGAGAGCCGGACCCTCGCCACGATCACGTTCCAGAACTACTTCCGGCTGTACGACAAGCTGTCCGGCATGACCGGCACGGCGATGACCGAGGCCGAGGAGTTCCACAAGATCTACAACCTCGAGGTCGTGGCGATCCCGACCCACCGGCCGATGGTCCGCGACGACCTCCCGGACCTCGTCTACAAGAACGAGGCGAGCAAGTTCAACGCCCTCATCGACGAGATCGAGGAGATGACGACCGCCGGGCGTCCCGTGCTCGTCGGCACCGTGTCGGTCGAGAAGAGCGAGGTCCTGTCCACGCTGCTCAAGCGGCGCGGCATCAAGCACGAGACGCTCAACGCGAAGCAGCACGAGCGCGAGTCGCTGGTCGTCGCCCAGGCGGGCCGGTCGGGGACCGTCACCATCGCCACCAACATGGCCGGCCGCGGCACGGACATCCAGCTCGGCGGCAACCCGGTGGGCATCGCGTCCGACATCATGCACAAGCGCGGGCTCAACCCCGCCGAGGTCGACGCGGAGACGTACGAGGCCGCCGTCAACGAGGCGAAGGCGGAGACCGAGCAGGACCACGAGGTCGTGGTGGCCGCCGGCGGGCTCCACATCATCGGCACCGAGCGCCACGACTCGCGCCGGATCGACAACCAGCTCCGCGGCCGCTCCGGCCGCCAGGGCGACCCGGGCTCGTCGCGCTTCTACCTGTCGCTCGACGACGACCTCATGAAGCGCTTCGCCTCGGACCGCGTCGCGGGCCTGATGGAGCGACTCGGCCTCGAGGACGACGTCGCGATCGAGTCCAGCCTCGTGTCCAAGACGATCGCCTCCGCCCAGAACCGGGTCGAGGGCTTCAACTTCGACATCCGCAAGCGCGTCGTCGAGTTCGACGACATCATCAACAAGCAGCGCGAGACCATCTACGGCGAGCGCGACAAGGTCCTGCGCAACGAGGACCTGACCGAGACCGTCCGCGACTTCCTCGAGGCCGAGGTCGACGCGATGGCGGAGCAGTACCTCGGCGGCATGTCGCCCGCGGAGTGGAGCCTCGAGGGCCTGTCGGTCGCGCTCAAGACGATGGGCCTGCCGGCCGACGCCGTGACCGAGGAGGCGCTCGACGAGTTCCGGACCCGCGACGAGCTGGTCCATCACCTCCACGACCTCGTCGACGCCGAGATCGAGGGCCGCGTCTCCCAGCACGGCGACGAGGTCTGGTCGCAGGTCGAGCGGTTCGTGCTGCTGCGGACCATCGACAGCCTGTGGGTCGAGCACCTCACCGAGATCGACGACATGCGCCGCGGCATCGGCCTCCGCGGGTACGCGCAGCAGGATCCGCTGAACGAGTTCCGCAAGGAGGCGTTCCGCCTCTACGAGGAGCTCTCGGACCTCATCCGCCGCCAGGTCGCGACGACCATCTTCCGGGTCACCGTGCAGCGCGAGGCGGCGACGGTGCCGCTCTCCGGCCCCGGCCAGCCTGCCCGCGGCGGCCAGGAGCACACCCACGCGGACGGGTCCGTGCACCCGGGTCCGGCCCACGACGAGGCGCCGGGCGGTGGCTCGTCCTCGACCGGGACCGGCGTCGCGGGTGGGGCTGGTCGGCTTTGGCGGCGGGTCGGCGACGAGCGCGGGTGCGTTCGGTGCGGTCAGCACCGCGACCGCCACGCGTGGCGCGGCTCCGATGAGTGGCCTCCCCTCGGATCCCATGAAGACCGCGCGCGAAGTCCCCGGAGACGCGGCAGCCGAGGGCGGGACCCGGCAGGGCTTCACCCCGTCCGGGGCACGCATCGGGCGCAACGAAGCGTGCTGGTGCGGTTCCGGCCAGAAGTACAAGAAGTGTCACGGGGCCTGATCGCCCGGAGCGCCTCGATCCTCGTGCGCGTCACCGTCATCGCAGGGCTCGCCGCCGCCCTCGTGGGTGCGTTCGCGGTGGCCCGGATCTGGCAGCAGGGCGACACCGACGAGGAGCGACCGGCCGACGCCATCGTCGTGCTCGGTGCGGCCCAGTACGACGGCCGGCCGTCCCCCGTGTTCGAGGCGCGGCTCGAGCATGCGGTCGCGCTCTACCGGGCGGGCGTCGCCCCGCGGTTCGTCGTGACGGGTGGCAAGCGGGCAGGGGATCGCACGACCGAGGCGGCCGTCGCCCGCGACTACGCGATCGCGCACGGCGTGCCCGCGGCGGCGATCTTCGGCGAGGACGAGGCGCACAACACGCTCGACTCGCTGCGCGCGGTCGCCGGCGAGCTGGATCGGCGCGGGCTGCGGTCCGCCGTGCTCGTCTCCGACCCGACCCACATGTACCGCGTCCTGCGGATCGCGACGGACCTCGGGCTCGAGGCGTTCGGGTCGCCGACGCGGACCTCGCCCGTGACGCGCGACCTCGAGCGGTGGCTGCGGGCGACCACCCATGAGCTGGGTGCGCTCGCCGTCTACCTCGCGACTGGCAGGACGTCGCCGGTGGGGCTCCCGCCCGGCTGAGAGACGCCGCACGGGGAACGATTCCCGTGAACGATCACGTCGATCAGGACGTTTCCGGCAAATAACGGTCGCAAACTCCGGTCACCCCCTTGGAATGCGCGGAACCCCCGCCTATACTCGGACGAGTTCTTCGCCCCCAGGGACCGGCGCCGCAGCCCCAATCGCGCCCGAGATTCTCCTCGGTGCCCCGTCCCAATCGTCACGCCCGACCGACAAGCGAAGGACAGGAGTGAGGGAGCTTGTGAAGCAGGCTGAGGAAGCCCAGTTCGTCGATCTGATCGCTTGCGAGAAGGATTGCCGAAACTGCAGCTACGCCGCCGCCCTTGACTGCGATGGCAACTGCGGTGTCTGTCCCCACAACTCGTACTGCCCCTGCGTGAACCCCGTCGTCGCCCGGAGCAAGACCGCCCTTCGGCTGATCGAGCTCCGTCCGATCCTGCTCCACGACCTGCAGGGCCGCGGCTAATTGGACGCCGCCGCCATCAGGGACCTCGCGGAGCGGATTCGGGCGACCTCGGGGCGTCTTTGACCTAGCCGCCAAGGAAGTCCGCGTCGCGGAGCTCGACGCGCGCGCCATCGAGCCCGGGTTCTGGGACGACCAGCGCGAGGCGCAGAAGGTCACCCGCGAGGCCGAGGGCCTGCGCGAGGAGGTCGCCCTCTGGCGCGCGATCGAGAAGCGCGCGAACGACATCACCGAGCTCACCGAGCTCCTCGCCGACTCCCCCGACGCCGAGACCGAGGCCGACCTCGAGCGTGAGGCCGCGGCCCTGGCGACGGAGTTCGAGCGGGAGCGCACGCTGCTCCTGTTCAGCGGCGAGTACGACGCGAAGAACGCGGTCCTCTCGATCAGCGCCGGCGCCGGTGGCACCGAGGCCACCGACTGGGCGGACATGCTGCTGCGGATGTACCTCCAGTGGGCGAAGCGCCACAAGTTCAAGGCCGACGTCGTGGACTCGCAGGAGGGCGACCAGGCCGGGATCAAGAGCGCGACCGTGACCTTGACGGGGCGGTTCGCGTACGGCTGGATGCGGGCCGAGCGGGGCGTGCACCGCCTCGTGCGGATCAGCCCCTACGACGCCCAGAACCGGCGCCAGACGACGTTCGCCCTGATCGAGGTGATGCCCGAGGCCGACGAGGACGTCGCGATCGAGCTCAACTGGGACGAGATCCGCGTCGACACCTTCCGCTCGTCGGGCGCGGGCGGCCAGCACGTCCAGAAGACCGAGTCCGCGATCCGGCTCACGCACATCCCCACCGGGATCGTCGTCGCCGTCCAGAACGAGCGCTCCGCGACCCAGAACCGCGAGATCGCGATCCGGGTGCTCAAGTCCCGGCTCCTCGAGGTCGAGCTCGAGAAGCGCGAGGAGGAGCTGCGCAAGCTCCGCGGCGAGCACGTGACGGCGGGCTGGGGCAACCAGATCCGGAGCTATGTCCTCCACCCCTACCAGATGGTGAAGGACCTGCGGACCGGGCACGAGACCTCGAACACTGGCGCCGTCCTCGATGGCGACCTGGACGCGTTCATGCAGGCGGAGCTGGAGCGGCTGGCGACCGGCCGGCCGCCCAGCGCGGACGGCGACTCGGACGACTGACGGGTGACCGTGCACGTGGCGCGGGCACGGCACGCGGGATCGCTGTGCGCGACGTGCGCTTCCGGCCGGGGACGTCCGACGACCTCGGCCACTGCACGCTGATCTGGAAGGCCGGGATCGAGGACTACCAGACCCGCCTCAACCAGCCGACGATGCCGGACGACCTCGCGCCGCTCCGCCGCCTCCTGGCGCACCTGATGCGCACCGACCCGGACCGCTTCTGGGTAGCCGTCGGCCCCGACGGCGCCATCCTCGGCTTCTCCGCGGCGTCCGTGCGCGAGGGGCTGTGGTTTCTCGCGATGCTGTTCGTCCACCCGGACGTCCAGGCCGTAGGGCTCGGGCAGGCGCTCATGGACCGCTCCCAGGCCGGCACCGACGTCGACCCGGGCGGACCCGGCGTCCCCGGGCCAGACGACGCCTTCGACAGCGGGATCCACACCTGGGGCATGTGCACGGACGCCGTGCAGCCGATCTCGAACGGCCTGTACGCGCGGCGGGGGATGGTGCCGCGGATCCCGATCTGGCGCCTGTTCGGCGAGGTCCGCCGCTGGTCTGCCGTTCCGCAGCTCGCCGCGTCGCTCGAGTCGGTCCCGTTCGAGACCCTCGCGGGGACGGAGCCCGACGGCGAGCGGCGGCTCCAGGCGATCCTCGACGACCTCGACCGCGAGGTGATCGGCAGCGCCCATCCCGAGGACCACGGCTTCCTGCGCCGCGAGGGCCGCGTCGGGTTCCTCGTCCGGGACCGGGGCGACGGCCGCGCGCTCGGGTATGTCTACGGGTCGGGCGTGGGACGGATGGGCCCGCTCCTCGCGCTCGATCCCGCGCTCCATCCGTCGCTCGTCGGGGTCGCCGTCCGCGAGACGCCGGCGCTCGGGCCGGTCGCGCTGTGGGTCCCGGGCACGGCCGACATCGCGACCCGCGCGCTGCTCGACGCCGGGCTCCGCCTCGACGGGTTCCCTGGGCTCATCTGCTGGTCGCGACCCGACCACCCGTTCGTCCGGTACCTGCCGATCTCGCTGGCGGTCGTCTGAGCGGCGGCGGGCGGTCGCCGGGCAGGGTCGCCGAAGCGATGCTAGCCTCCGTGGATCGTGGCTCCCTGCAACGCGTTCCGATGACCGTCCAGCCGAGCGCGTCTCCCTCCCCCGAGGTCCCGTCGTCCCTGTTCGACCGGCTCACCGGGCGCACACGCCCGAACCGGCCCGATCACGCGGTCGTCGTCCTGCACGACGTGACGAAGCGCTACCCGAACGGCAAGGAGGCGCTCAAGGACGTGGACGTGATCGTCCCCGAGGGCGACTTCGTGTTCCTCGTCGGGCCGTCCGGCGCCGGCAAGTCCACGCTCATGAAGCTGCTCATCCGTGACGAGCTCGCCACCGAGGGCGTCGTCGTCATCGACGGCTTCGACCTCGCCCGGATCCGGCGTCGCCAGGTGCCCAAGATCCGGCGCAAGATCGGGATCGTGTTCCAGGACTTCAAGCTGCTGCCGCGCAAGACCGTGTACGAGAACATCGCGTTCGCGCTCGAGGTCACGGGCACGCCGCGCCGCCAGATCCGGCCCGCGGTCGAGCGCGTCATCGCCCTCGTCGGGCTGACCGGGCAGGCGAAGCAGCTGCCGGACCAGCTCTCGGGCGGCGAGCAGCAGCGGACGGCGATCGCCCGGGCCCTCGTCCACGACCCGCGGATCATCATCGCGGACGAGCCGACGGGCAACCTCGACCCGGTCATCAGCTGGGAGATCATCCAGCTCCTGCTCCGGATCAACGAGCTCGGCGTGACGATCCTCATGGCCACCCACGACGCCGAGGTGGTCACCGCCCTGCGCAAGCGCGTGATCGCGCTCGAGGACGGCCGGATCATCCGCGACGAGACCGGCGCCGGCTATCACCGCGAGGACTGACGAGGCGTGATCCCGTTCGTCCTGTTCTCGATGCGCCGCGCGTGGCAGGGGTTCTGGCGCAACGCGCTGATGAGCCTCGCGGCGACGCTCACGATGGTCCTGATGCTCGTGCTGCTGTCGGGCTTCTTCATCCTCCAGAACGTCCTGCTCGCGAGCCTGTCGTTCGTGGAGCAGAAGGTCGAGGTCGTCGCCTACGTCCAGCAGAACGCCACGGACGACCAGGTCCAGACGCTCATCGACACCACGAAGGCGATGCCCGAGGTCGCGTCGGTGGAGTTCGTGTCCCGGGAGCAGGCGCTCGAGCGGTTCAAGGCGACCCAGGCTGCACAGGGCCGTGCTGACCTCACCCAGTACCTCGAGTCGAACCCGCTCTACGCGTCCATCAACGTCAAGCTGACCGACCCATCGGACCTCCAGACGGTGACGAGCGCCCTGGACGACGACCCGATCGTCCGCAACGTCCTCAACATCACCGCGCTCGTGAACCGGGTCCTCACCGTGACGGACTTCGTGCGCACCGCCGGCGTCGCGATGGTCACCGTCGTCGGGCTCATCGTGCTGTTCATCATCGTCAACACGATCCGCCTCGCCGTGGTCGCGCGCGCGGAGGAGATCGAGATCATGCGGCTCGTCGGCGCGTCCGACGCGTTCATCCGCTGGCCATTCGTGTTCGAGGGCGCCCTCGTGGGGCTGCTCGGGGCGCTGATCACGCTTGGGCTCCTGTACGTCGGGTCGGAGCCGCTCGGCCGGGCGATGGTCGGGTTCTTCAACGTCCTGCCGCTCGAGCTCGGGTCGGTGGGCCGGGACACCGTGATCCTCGTGTTCGGCACGGGCGTGGGCCTCGGGATCCTGGGATCCTGGCTCTCGGTCCGCACGTATCTCATTCGATGACCGACGCGCTCCCGCCCGACGACGCACCCGTCCTGGTCGAGGCCGCCCCCGTTCCTGCGCCCGCGCCCGCGGCCGGACCCGCGGCCGGTCGCCGGTCCAGCGTGCTCGTCACGGCGCTCGCGATCGTCGCCGTGCTCGGCGGGTCGGCGCTGTTCGTCTCCGGCTGGACGCTCGGCCGCCAGTCCGCGCTGACGCCGGGCACGCCATCGGGCGAGGCAGAGGCCTTCCAGCCGTTCTGGGACACCTACCGTGCCGTGACCGAGCGCTATGCCGGCGGCGAGGTGGACCGCAAGACGCTCATCGAGGGCGCGATCAAGGGGATGATCGGCTCGCTCGACGACCCCTACTCGCAGTACCTGACGAGCCAGGAGTTCAAGGACAGCCTGCGCTCGATCTCGGGCGAGTTCGAGGGGATCGGCGCCACGATCGGCACGGTGGACGCGTCGGGCGCCACGTCGACCTGCACGACGCTGGGCGCCGATTGCCGGCTCGCGATCGTCGCCCCGATCCCGGGTTCGCCCGCCGAGAAGGCAGGCGTGCTGCCGGGCGACGTCATCGACGAGATCGACGGGGCGTCGCTCGACGGGCTGACCGTCGACGCCGCGAGGAACAAGGTCCGCGGGCCGAAGGACACGGCCGTCGTCCTCACGATCCAGCGCGGGACGGAGGCGCCGTTCGACCTCGAGATCGTGCGCGCCGTCATCGTCACGCCCGAGGTCGAGACGAAGAGCCTCGCCGATGGCGCCGTCGGGTACATCAGGCTCGCCGGCTTCTCGGACCACGCGGCGGAGCAGTTCGACGCCGCGGTCAAGGCGGCCGTCGACGGCGGGCAGAAGCAGCTCATCGTGGATCTCCGCGGCAACCCGGGCGGCTACGTCACCGCGGCCCGTGACATCGCG
Organism: uncultured Chloroflexia bacterium; assembly: GCA_963768035.1. Classification (GTDB taxonomy): domain Bacteria; phylum Chloroflexota; class Limnocylindria; order Limnocylindrales; family CSP1-4; genus CAIXZV01. The sequence continues at coordinate 141,785 of CAVYGJ010000005.1, read as the reverse complement.
AGCCAGTTCCTGGCCGACGGGACGATCTTCTGGCAGGAGGACGCCGACGGCACCCTCGTGGCGACGGTCGCGACCCCGGGCGGGGTGGCGACGGACCCGTCCATCCGGCTCGTCCTGCTCGTCGACGGCGGGTCGGCGTCAGCGTCCGAGATCGTCGCCGGCGCCCTCCACGACCGAGGGCGGGCGACGCTCGTGGGCTCGAAGACCTTCGGCAAGGGGACGGTCCAGCAGTGGACGCAGCTCGAGGACGACAGCGGCGGCTTCCGGCTGACCATCGCGAAGTGGCTCACGCCCGACAAGACGTGGGTGCACAAGGCGGGCATCGAGCCCGACGTGACGGTCGACGCGACCGGTGCCGCGCCCGGCGAGGACCCTGCGCTCGACGCCGCGCTCGAGGTCCTGGGCGCACAGACGACCGGGACGCCCTGATCGCGGTCGCGACATCCCTGCAACGTTCGTTGAGAAAATCCACGCTTGACCCTCGCGGGCAGAAACGGGTAAGGTCGAAAAGAACGAAAGGAGGTGATGTGCAGTGATCGACAGTAGTAGTTACTGCACCACCTCGGCGGAGACCGGCCTCTAGAGTCGGTCCCGGCCGGGTGGTCGGTAGCATTCGAACGCCGGTCCGGAGACGGGCCGGCGTTCGTGCGTCCGCCGCATGTTCGTCGCCGCGGCCCATCCCGCCGCCCGACCCGACCGAGAGGAGCACCCGATGGGCGAGACCATCGCCCTGAACCGACGCGCGACCCACGAGTACAGCATCGAGGACACCTTCGAGGCGGGCATCGTGCTGCGCGGGACCGAGATCAAGAGCGTCCGCGCCCACAAGGTGAGCCTCGCCGACGCGTACGCCCGGATCGAGCGCGACGAGGCCTGGATCGTCGGCCTCCACATCGCGCCCTGGGAGTCCGCCGACGTGCGCTTCAACCACGAGCCGAAGCGCGCCCGCAAGCTGCTCCTCCACCGCGACGAGATCGACGAGCTGCTGGGCAAGACGAAGGCCAAGGGCCTCACGCTCGTCCCGCTCGAGATCTACATCAACGACTCGGGCAAGGCGAAGCTGCGCCTCGGCCTCGCGCGTGGCAAGCAGACCTGGGACCGCCGGCGCGAGATCGCCGACCGCGACGCGAAGCGCGACATGGAGCGCCAGGTGGCCGAGGCCCGCAAGGGCTAGGGTCGGTCCGACGCCGGTCGGCGCCACGAGGAGGACGGGATGCGGCTCGCGCGGATGCTCCAGGCGGTCGACGCCCACGCGGCCGGCGAGCCCGGGCGGGTCATCGTCGGCGGCGTGCTCGACGTGCCGGGCGCCACGATGTTCGAGAAGATGCGCCACCTCGCCGAGCACGGCGACGAGCTCCGGAAGCTGATGCTCCGCGAGCCGCGCGGCTACCCGGCGCTGTGCGCGAACGTGGTCCTGCCGCCGACGCATCCCGACGCAGACGCCGGGTACGTGATCATGGAGCAGGTCGAGTACCCGGGCATGTCGGGCACGAACACGATCTGCGTCGCCACGGTGCTGCTCGAGACCGGGATGCTGCCGATGCAGGAGCCGGTCACGGAGCTCGTGCTCGAGGCGCCGGCGGGCCTCATCCGGATCCGGGCCACCTGCGCCGGCGGCAAGGTGACCGGCGTGACGTTCCGCAACGTGCCGGCGTTCGCGACGCACCTCGACGTCCCGATCGAGGTCCCGCAGCTGGGCACCGTCGTCGTCGACGTGGCGTACGGCGGGATGTTCTACGTCATCGCCGACGCGGAGGCGCTCGGGTTCCGGCTGGTCCCCGACGAGGGTCGCGACATCACCCGGGTCACGGAGATGATCAAGGCGGCGGCGGCAGAGCAGCTGCCCGTCGTCCATCCGGAGCAGCCCGGGTTCGCGGGGATCACGATCGGGCAGCTGTCCGGCCCGGCGCACGATCCCCGGAACTCGTGGCGGAACGTCGTCACGGTGTCGACGGGCGAGCTCGACTGGTCGCGGCCGTCGACCTGGACCGGCGTCATCGACCGCTCCCCGTGCGGGACCGGGACGTGCGCGAAGATGGCCGTCCTCCACGCCAAGGGCCGCCTCGGCCTGGACGAGGACTTCCGCCACGAGGGCATCCTCGGGACGGTGTTCACGGGGCGGCTCGTCGAGGAGACGCGGATCGGGGAGCGGACCGCCGTCGTGCCCACGATCACCGGGACAGCGTGGATCACGGGGCTCGCGTCCTACGTCGTGGACCCGACGGACCCGTTCCCGGAGGGCTACACGGTCGGCGACCTCTGGTAGCGGCTTGGGGGTTGACACGGCCGTCCCGCTGCGTATAGTTCCTCTTGGTTATATAACCTAGTGGTAATTCGCATGACGCAGCCCGACCCGCTCAGCACCACGTTCGCCGCCCTGGCCGACCCGACCCGGCGCGCGATCCTTGCCCGCCTCGCCACCGGCGAGGCGTCCGTCAAGGAGCTCGCCCAACCGTTCGCGATGACCCAGCCCGCCGTCTCCAAGCACCTGCGGGTGCTCGAGCGGGCGGGGCTCGTGGAACCGGGTCGTGACGCCCAGTGGCGACCGAGGCGGCTGCGCGCGGGACCGCTGCGCGACGTCTCCGCCTGGCTCGACGACTATCGCCGGCACTGGGAGGAGAGCTTCGAACGGCTGGACGCGTACTTCCGCGAGGTCGACGCGCCCGGGCAGCCAACAGACCAGCAGGAGCAGTTCGATGGACACGACGATGACAGCGCCGCGGATTGACCGCGGCAGCACCCCGACCACGGCGATCTACTCGATCGGCGGCAACCTCTACTTCGAGCGCACGTTCGACGCCCCGCGCGAGCGGGTGTGGCAGGCGTTCGTGGACCCCGAGATCGTGCCCCGCTGGTGGGGCAAGCACGGCACCACGACGACCGTCGAGGAGATGGACGTCCGGGTCGGCGGCGCCTGGCGGTACGTGAACCGCGCGGACGACCGGGAGCCCGTCGCGTTCTACGGCGAGTACCTCGAGATCGAGGCGCCCGAGCGCTTCCGCTGGACCTTCATGTTCGACGTCCCGGGGGTGGGACCGCAGGGCGGCCCCGAGACCCACACGTTCGAGGACCTCGGCGGCCGGACGCGGGTGCGCTCGGTCGGCGAGATCGGGTCACCTGAGGACATCGAGGCCGCGATCGCGGTCGGGATGGTCGAGGGCGGCATCGAGCTCTGGGACCGCCTGTCCGAGTTCCTCACCGAGGGCTGATCCGCCGCACCGCGATGTCCGCGTCCGGCTGCTCGCTCACCGACCCGGACGAAGGGATGTCCATCCGGCCGCTCGCTTGCCGAGCACCCACGCCGGGTGATCCCCTCCGGCCGTGCGGTGAGCGAGCACCGTGATGCGGTGCGCATCGCGATGATCCCTGGCGAGCGGGCGCGGACGGGGCACGGGAGGCAACGGCAGCCGTGCCACCCGAGTGCGCATCCCGATGGAGGTCACCCCATCTGTGCCACCCCGACGCACGGAATCGACATCGACGGGGCAGGAAGACGCCCTTCGTGCCACCGGTGCGCCCGGAATCGACGCGGCTTCATCGGGAGGCGCACCGGAGTGGCGTGGGCGGGCTTGGCCACGTGGCTAGCGCAGCAGGTAACGCCGGCTGAGCGGTACCTCGGCGACCGGGTCCACGGCCAGTCGCACCCCGCCCAGCGACACGGCCCCCGTCCGGACATCGATGTCCACGGGGGTCGTCGCGCGGTTGCGGAGCAGCGACGAGCGCGTCAGGCCCCGCATCCCGGAGGCCGGCGAGGATCGTGCGGCGTGTCCCGGTGCGAGATCGGAACGCCTCGACCTCGGCGGGGGAGAGCCCACCCGACACGAACGTCGCCGAGACCCTCGCCGCGGCAGTCGAGACGCCCGCCCAGTCGGGCCGATAGCGCGTCGGCTCGGCGCGCTCGACGGTCGCGTTGCCCTCGCCCAGCGGTCCCCAGGCCGGGAACCCGCCCTTGAACACCCACTCGGGCTTGACCCCGAAGAAGCCGGGCTTCCACAGCACGATGTCCGCGAGGCGGCCCGGCTGGAGCGACCCGACGTGGTCCGAGATCCCGTGCGTGATCGCGGGTTCGATCGTCGCCTTCGCCAGGTAGCGCAGCACGCGCGCCGTGTCGTCCCGGTCGTCCGGATCGGCGAGGCCGGGGTCGTCCGGCAGGCCCGCGACGCCGTCCGCCGCCCCGCTCCGACGCCATGCCTTCATCACGTGGGCGAGCTGGAACGTCCGCCGGAGCGTCTCGCCGATGCGGCCCATCCCCTGCGAGTCCGAGTTGACGATCGAGATCGCGCCCAGCTCGTGGAGCGGACCCTCGGCCGCCATCCGCGCCTCCAGCACGCGCTCGAAGACCAGGGCCATGTCCTCCGGGATCGCCCACGACAGCCCGTGGTTGAGCACCGTCATCGGCACGTGCTCGGCGGCGGTGTGCACGCCGAACGGGATCGTCGGCGTCGTCGACGAGCAGATGATCGATGCCTCGCGGACGAGACCCAGCAGGTCGGGGACGTGGCCACCCCCCGTCCCCTCGACGTGGTACGCGTGGACGGTGCGACCGGCGATCGCGGCGATCGTGTCCTCGAGCTCGGCACTCTCGTGGAGGCCGTCGGTGTGGAGCGACACCGAGAGGTCGCGCGCGTCGGCGTAGCGCAGGACCCAGTCGATGAGGTCCGGGTACGCCCCGTTGTCCTCGTGGATCTTGAAGCCCACCGCGCCCGCGGCCACGAGCTCGTCGAGGTGCCGCTCGTCGGTCGCCCGGGCGCCCGCCTGCATGCCGATGTTGATCGGCCACGCCTCCATCCCGGCGAGGACCCGCTCCATCGCGAACGGCGGCTCCTCGAAGCCCGCCGTCACGAACGTCGTGACGCCGCCGGACAGGGCGGGCGCCAGGAGCTCGGGCGTGATCGTGTGGACGTGCGAGTCGACGCCACCCGGCGTCGCGATGAGGCCGTACGCCATGTACGACTTCGTGTGCGGCCCGATCACGAGGTCGATGCCGTCGCTGATCGCCGGGCTGCCCGACCGCCCGATCCCGGCGATCCGGCCGTCCTTGATCCCGATGTCCGCCTTCACGACGCCGATGACCGGGTCGATCACGAGCGCCCCCGTGAGCACGACGTCGAGCTCCGACGGCCCGGCCGCGCGGTCCCACTGCGCCATCCGGGAGCGGAGGTTCTTCGCGTAGCCCCAGACGGGCTCGTCGCCGCGCGCGGTCCGATCCTCCTCGACGCGCACCCAGAGATCGGTGTCGCCGAGCCGGACGCGGTCGCCGGTCGTGGCGCCGTAGCGCAGGCGGTACTCCTCTGCCGAGAGCGTGCTCACCGGCTGCCCTCGTCCGGATCGGGCGTGCCCGCGTAGCGCACGAGCCGGACCGTCTTCGTCTCGCCGGGCTCCCAGCCCGTGTACCCGCCGGCCGGCAGGTCGAGTCGGAAGCCCCGCGCCGCCTCGCGATCGAAGACGAGCCGCTGGTTCGCGCGCTCGAACGGGTAGTGCGACGAGATCCGGATCCGCCGACGGCTCTCGCTCCGGACCTCGAGCTCGATCGCCTCGCGGCCCTCGTTGACCACGACGTCAGCCGCGTCCCCGATGACGAGCGCCCCGGGACCGAGCGGGTCGGGCGGCTCGCCGCGTCCGAGCGGGTCGGTGAGCGCGACGACCCGCGCGCCATCGCCGAGGAGCACCTCCACGCGGACCTCGTCGAGGAGCTCGCGGACGCCGTCCATGACCTCGCCGGGATCGACGGCGGACCGGCCCGCGGCCTCGACCTCCGCGTACCCGGCACCCGCGCGCGCGGCCTCGAGCATCGCGTCGGCGATGAGGGCCACGGCCTCCGGGTGGTTGAGGCGCACCCCCGCGGCGCGATGCCGGCGTGCGAGCTCGGCGGCCACGAAGACCTGGAGTCGTTCTTCCTCCCAGGGGATGAGCCGCATGGCGGCGATGGTACCCGCGGCGCCGCGGCGTCAGCGCTCCTCGGCGTCAGTCCTCGTCGTGGGGCGGTGGCCATGGCGCGCCCATGCCCTCCGCCATCCGTGCCTCCCACCCGTCCGTCAGGCCGAACTGGGCGAGCTGCTCGGGGAGCTCGACTGGAGGTTGCGGATGTGGATGTAGGCGGCGTTGGCCTGCATGCTGGCGCGCGCGCATGACCTCTTCTGGGTCTTCAGCCGACCAGCGTCAGCCAGCCTCGCGATCGATGGATCTCGCGGAACGATCCCCGGGTGGATGCGGTCAGCGGCGACGCAGCACGAGGGCCGCGAGGGCCACCATCCCGCAGGTCACCAGGAGGCGACCGAGCAGCAGGGCGGCAGTCGACACGGCAACGGGATGCAGCATCTCCGGATCGTACGCCGCTGCCCGGGGAAAGGTTCGGAACGGGGTCAGTCGCGCCGGCGATGGGCGTACAGGTCGCGGACGAACCACGCCTCGCCGGCGTGGAACAGCAGCTCCTTGCTGACCCACCACACGATCTCGATGAGCGGCAGCTCCGGGTCCATGCCGCCCGGGTACGCGCTCCGGCCGACGGTGTCGAGGTCCACGTCGGTCATCTGCTCGAGCCCGTGGCGCCATGCCTGGAGCCCCGCGCGCGCGAACGCGACGCTCTCCGCCGCGGTCATCGGCCAGATGAGATCGCCGTCCTGCATGGCATGGCTCCCGACGAGCCAGTCGGCGCGGGTGAACGAGCCGGCGCCAAGGTGGCCGAGCGTCCATGCCAGCGTCCGCGGCGGCGCGGCGTCGCCGGACGGGGGCCATGACTCGACGTCGGGCGTCGGGCGGCCCGCGACGAGCCGGACGGTCCACGCATCCGTGCCCGGCTCCCAGAGGAGCTCCTCGTCGTCGAGGCCGGCGAGGCGCTCGAACAGCATCTCGGTGATGTAGTCCCACTGGGCCAGGAACGGTGCGAGGCGGGGCGGGACGGGCGCGGGTGTGTCGGTCATTCCCCGATCGTCCGGCGCTATGTCAAGCGCCTCGTCGTGCCCGAGGCGTCGGCCGAGCACGTGGACCGCCTGGCGCTCGTAGCCGAGGGCCTCGTAGAAGCCGAGGACGCGCTCGTTCGTGTCGCGGACCATCAGCCGGATCACGTCGATCCCGTGATCGACGAGCCAGGCTTCGCTTGCCCGCATGAGGGCGGCGCCGGCGCCGTGACCCTGCTCGCCCGGATGGACGGCGAGGTAGTAGACCCAGCCGCGGTGTCCGTCATGGCCGACCATCACCGTCGCGATCAGTGCCCCTGCCTCCTCGCCCACGAGGATCGTCGAGGCGGCGCCCGTCAGCGCGCGATCGAAGTCCGCAACGGGGTCGTTCCACGGGCGGGTGAGGTCGGTCGCCTCCCACAGGGCGATGACCGCGTCACGGTCGCTCGTGGTCGCCTGGCGGATGTCCATGCCCGCGATTCTCGCGCGAACTTCGGGGATTGACATGGTAGTTAGTAGTCACTAACATCCGCGCCATGCCTCGCTCGACAACCACCACCCATGGCGCGACCGGCGCCAGCGTCCCCCGCTCCACGGGAGGCGGGCAGCGGCTGTCCGCGGACGAGCGCCGTGCCGACGTCGTGGAGGCCGCCGTCAAGGCGTTCGCGTCGGGCGGCCTGCACGGCACCTCGACGGAGGACGTCGCGCGCCTCGCCGGCGTGAGCCAGCCCTACCTGTTCCGGCTGTTCGGGACGAAGAAGGACCTGTTCATCGCGGCGGTCGACCGCTCGTTCTCGCGGATCGAGGCGATGTTCGAGGACGCGGCCGCGCACCCGCTGACCAACCTGCCCTACGAGTACAACCCGGTCCTGGCGTCCATCGGTCACCGATACTCGGGCCTGCTCAGCGACCAGTCCCTGCTGCGCATGCAGCTCCACGCGTTCGCGGCCTCCGACGATCCCGAGATCCGGGACTTCGTCCGGCAGCGCTTCTCCGGCCTCATCACCCTCGTCTCGGAGCACTCGGGCGTTCCCGCCTCGGACCTCCGGGACTTCTTCGCCCAGGGGATGCTCATGAACGTCGCGGCCGCGATGCAGCTCGACGACTCTGCGCTCGCATGGGACGTCATGTGCGAGGGGGTAACCGAATCCCTCGATTGACCGCGACCCCCTTTTCCACCCTGTAGATAGTGACTGCTAACTAGCAACCGTGGCGGGCAGGAGCCCGCCGAGAGGGAAGGAGTACCCCGCAATGGCCCAAGGCGTCCCCGACCGAAGGCTCATGATCGCGACCTTCGCGATCACCTCGCTCGCGCTGTTCATGACCTCGCTCGACAACCTCGTCGTCACGACCGCGCTGCCCGTCATCAAGCAGAGCCTCGACGCGTCGCTGTCCCAGCTCGAGTGGACCGTCAACGCGTACACGCTGACGTTCGCGGTCCTGCTGCTCACCGGCGCCGCGCTCGGCGACCGGTTCGGGCGCAAGCGCATGTTCACGATCGGCGTGGCCCTGTTCACCACCGCCTCGGCGTTCGCGGCCCTCGCCCCGAGCGGCGACATGCTCGTGCTCGCACGGGCGATCCAGGGCGTCGGCGCCGCGATCGTGCTCCCGCTGACCCTGACCATCCTGTCCGACGCGGTCCCGGCCGAGCGCCGTGGCCTCGCCCTTGGCGCCTGGGGCGCCATCGCCGGCCTCGCCATCGCGCTCGGGCCGCTCGTCGGCGGCGCCATCGTCGAGGGCCTCAGCTGGCAGTTCATCTTCTGGGTCAACGTCCCGATCGGCATCGTCCTCGTCCCGCTCGCCGCGCGCTTCCTGCGCGAGACGTACGGCCCGGACGGCGCGCTCGACCTGCCCGGTCTCGGCCTCGTCTCCACCGGCCTGTTCGCCCTCGTGTGGGCCCTCATCCACGGCAACGAGCAGGGCTGGACCAGCACCGGCATCGTCACGGCGTTCGTCGCGGCGGCCATCCTCCTGACCGGCGTTCGTGGTCTGGGAGGCCCGCACGCCCAACCCGATGCTCCCGCTCCGCTTCTTCCGCAGCCGGGCGTTCTCGGCCGCGAACGCGGTCAGCCTGCTGATGTCGTTCGGCCTGTTCGGCTCGATCTTCCTGCTCGCCCAGTTCTTCCAGATCGTCCAGGGCTACTCGCCGCTCGAGGCCGGGCTCCGGACGCTGCCGTGGACGCTGATGCCGATCTTCGTGGCGCCGATCGCCGGCATCCTCTCCGACCGGATCGGGGCGCGCCCGCTCCTCGTCACCGGCATGGTGCTGATGTCGATCGGGCTGGCCTGGATCGCCACGGTGTCGACGCCCACGGTCGAGTACCTCGTGATGGTCCCCGCGTTCATCATCGCGGGCACCGGCATGTCCCTGTTCTTCGCGCCCACGGCGAACGTCGTCCTCTCGGCGGTCGCACCGGAGGAGGAAGGACGCGCGTCGGGCGCGAACAACACGATCCGCGAGATCGGCGGCGTGTTCGGGGTGGCCGTGCTCGCCTCCGTCTTCTCCGCGAACGGCGGCTACACGTCGCCGCAGTCCTTCGTCGACGGGATGGTCCCGGCGGTGTGGGTCGGCGCGGGCGTCCTCGCGGTCGCGGTGGTCGCGGCGCTGTTCGTCCCGAGCAAGCGCCGGCTCGAGGAGGCGCTCCACGCCCCGGAGCTCGGTCGTCGGCTCGCGCCGGCAGCCGTCGGGGTGCCGCTCGAGGACTGACCGCCTCGCCCCTCGTCCTCACCGTCGCGCCTGGATCGCCGGGCGTTCCAACCAGCGGAGATCTCTCCCGGTGGAACGCCCGGCGTTCCTGTTGGCGACGTAATTGGTCCGGTGGATCGCCTCGCGTTCCAGCTGGGCGCCACAGCCGTCACCTGGAACTCCCAGCGATCCACGGGTGGGCGAAACGGCCCCGGATGGCACGCACACGCGCCCCAAACGACCGGATCTCGCCCCGATTGGAACGCCGGGCGAGCCACGAACAGGCAACCGCGCGCCCGATTGGCCCGAATGGACGCCGGTGCTAGGATTCGCGCTCCGAACGACGGTTCGGTCCTGTGGGGATGCGTGGTTTCGACAGGGCCTGGTTGTTTGGAGACGCGAGCCGAGGTGCCGTCAGGCCTCGTTAAACCGGCGGCAAAACGAAGTAACTGCCAACAAGCAGCCTGCTCTCGCCCTCGCCGCTTAGGCGGTAAGGTGAGCATGGAAGCGGCCTCCCCTTCGCGGGCCGTGGAAGTGTCACTCAGCGAAGGTGCAACCCGGCAGAGGCTGCGTACGCCGGAGCCAAGCCCGATCTAGGGACACGTAGATGGGCCGGATGGGAGCCTGCCGATGGGCGCCCGACCGGCTGACGAAAATCATCGGACACGCTCGTAGCTGGTTCCATCCGAAGGGTTCTGGACGGGGAGTTCGACCCTCCCCCATCTCCACCACCACGCGATCGATGAAGACCCGTCGGCACTGCCGGCGGGTCTTCTGCTGTCCGGGCGACCTCAGGCGGGCGTGCGGACCGCCGACGGCTGGACCGCCGGCGGCCAGGCCGCAACCGCCGCGTCGAGGCGCTCGACGAACGGCGCGGCCTCGAGCCGCACGAGGATCTCGCGGGCCGCAGCAGCTGCCTCGCGCACCTCCGGGTCCCCGGGGCCGATCAGCTGGGCCATGTCGATGGCGCACAGCGCTTCGTCCCAGGCGAGGCCGAGGTCCCGCCAGGCCCGGAGCGCCTCCCGGTAGAGCCCGAGGGCGTCGATGATCCGTCCCTCGAGCGCGGCGATGCCGGCGCGGATCGTGATCCGGTCGGCCTCGATCGCCGGGCCGTGGAGCCCGGCCGCATCGAGGACGTCCAGCAGGTGCTGCGCGCTCGTCGCTTCCCCGAGCCACAGGGCGCTGTGCGCCCGGATCGATATCGAGGACGGCAGGTTTGCCCAGTACACGTCGGCACACTTCGCAAGCTCGGCGGCGGCCTCGGCGAGACGGCCGCTCGCGAAGGCAGCGCTGCCGGCCACGTTCGGGCCGATCGCGCGCATCGACTCTGCGAGGCCCGGCTCCAGCAACCCGTCCATCTCGCGAAGCCGGGCAGACTGGTCGATGCCCTTGAACGCGGAGATCGCGCCCAATGCGCCGAGCAGGGCCATCCGGTCCGGTGCCGCCCAGTCGTCGAGCAGCGCATCCTCGAGCTCGTCGACGGCCGTGGCCCAATCGCCCGTCCGCAGCGAGCACTCGCCGATGGCCTGGAGGAAGCCGGCGACCCAGGACCGGGCACCGAGCCGTCGAGCCAGCGCGAGCGCCGCGCGGCCGTCCTGCAAGGTCGCTCGTGGATCGCGCGCCGCTGCCTCCACGCCGCGGTTGTTCGTTGCCCGGAAGACCGTCTCCGTGAACCCGTTCGCCTCGGCCAGGTCCTGGCCCGCGCGCTGGACGCCAAGTCCCTCGATCGGGCGCCCGATCGACCCGAGCGCCGATCCCTTCGTCACCAGCGTGTCCGCCACGACGTCGCGAAGGTCCGCGTGCTCCGCGGCCGCGAGCGCGAGGTCTGCCACCTCGATCGCCCGGCGGTGGTCGTTGAGCAGGAAGTACGCTCGCGAGAGCTGGCCGTCGAGCGCGATCAGGACCGGGTCGCCCGCGAGATCCGCGAACTCACTGCGTCCCGGCTCGAGGACGGCGACCGCCTCGGCGTTGCGGTAGGCGAGGTTGAGGGCGAGGCCGAGCGCGGCGACGGCTCGGGCGACCGCCGGGCGATCGCCCAGCTCTCGGCGCAGCTGGACGGCCGTGCGCAGATGCCGCTCGGCGGCGTCGTGGCGCCCGGCGACCGACGCCTGCTCGCCGGCGCGCTGGACGAGCTCGGCCCGATCCGACGGCTCGTCGGTCACGTCGATGGCCTGCTCGTAGAACGCGACGGACTGGTCGTGCGCCCCGAGCGTGACCGCGCGCTCGGCCGCGCCGCGCAGGGCGACCCGCGCCTGGGCACCCAGCGCATCGGCCTCGGGACCCTCCGTCGCATTGTCGCGTGCGGCGAGGTAGTGCCCGGCGAGCGCGCTGGCGAGCTCGTCCGTCTCGAGCGTCTCGAAGTAGCGGGCGGCCGCCAGGTGGCGCGTCTTGCGGTCCTTCCGCGCCAGCGTGTTGTACGCGACCTCCCGGATCAGGGCCTGGACGAAGGCCACCTGTCCACGCTCGGGCGACCGGGAATCGGTCTCGTGGACGAACAGCTCGCGGCGGACGAGCGCCCGGATGCGTGCGTCGAGCGTCGCCTCGTCGATACCCGAGACCGCGGCGAGGCCCGCCAGGCTGAAGCTCTGGCCGAGAACCGCCGCGTCGAGGACGAGGCTGCGGTCCGCCGGGTCGAGGCTGTCGAGGCGGGCCGCGATCAGCGCGGTCAGGGTCTCCGGGATCGCGAGGGCCGAGAGGTCGCCGGTCGGGGTGTACGTGCCGGCGCCAGCGTCGGCCAGGCGTCCCTCCGCGACGAGCATCCTGACGGTCTCGACCGCATACAGCGGGATGCCCTCCGCACGGTCGACGATGGCGCGGACGGCGGGTTCGGGCAGGCCCGGGACGAGCCCGGCGAGCAGCGCGCGCATCGCCGGCTCGTCGAGCGGCTCGAGGTACAGGCTCGTGAAGTTGCGCCGGCCGGCGCCCCAGTCCGGCCGCCGATCGAGCAGCTCCGGACGGGCGAGCGTGACGATGTACAGCGGGAGCGAGCGGCTCCACTCGAGCACGTGGTCGATGAAGTCGATCGTGCCCGAGTCGGACCAGTGGAGGTCCTCGAACACGAGGACGACCGGTCCCGTCGCGGCCAGCCGCTCGAAGAACGTCCGCCATGCACCGAACAGCTGGTCGCTCCCGATGCCGGTCTCGATCCCGAGGAGCGCCAGGAGGGCCGGCTCGATCCAGCGGCGCTCGGCGTCGATCGGCACGTGCTCTTCGAGGAGCGCCGCGACCTTCGCGCGAGTCACCAGCTCGTCGTCGGTCTCGGCGAGGCCTGCCCGGCCGCGGATCATCTCGCCGAGGGCCCAGAAGCTGATGCCCTCGCCATAGGCGGGCGACCGACCGCGGTGCCACCAGATCGTCGCGACGATCCCGTCGAGGTACTTCTCGAACTCCCATGCGAGGCGGCTCTTGCCGATGCCCCCGATCCCCGTGACCGAGACGAGCCGGGTCCGGCCCTCACGGACCGTCGCGTGGTACAGGTCCTTGAGCAGCCGGAGCTCGTCGTCGCGGCCGACGAACGGCGCCTCGAGCGCGTCCGACCGGCCACGGCCGCCGCGCTCCGCGACCACGCGCAGCGCCCAGAAGGCGGGGACGGGCGTCGCCTTGCCCTTGAGCGACTGCTCGCCGGCGGGTTCGAACGCGATGGCGGCGCTCGCCGCCCGCTGGGTTGCCTCGCCCACCAGCACCGTCCCGGGCGCCGCCGCCGACTGGAGGCGCGCGGCCGTGTTGACGATGTCGCCCGCGACCATCCCCTGGTTGGTCGCGCCGAGCGTCACGGCCGCCTCGCCCGTGAGCACGCCCGCCCGCGCCTGGATCCCGGAACCGAGCACCCGCACCGCGTCGACGAGCTCGAGGGCCGCCCGGACGCTTCGCTCGGCGTCGTCCTCGCGTGCGGTGGGCGTGCCCCAGACGGCCATCACCGCGTCGCCGATGAACTTCTCCACGAGGCCGCCGTAGCGGGTGATGACCTCGGTGGCGATGTCGAAGTAGCGGGTCAGCGTCTCCCGGACCTCCTCGCTGTCGCGCTCCTCGGAGTAGGGCGTGAAGCCCACGAGGTCCGCGAACAGGACCGAGACAAGACGGCGTTCGGCGACGGGGCCTGACGCAAGGTCCGTGAAGCCGCGGACCGGCCCACCCGGCGGCATCAACGCCGACGCCCGGGCGGTAACCGGTGCCGGAGTGGCGCCCGCGACGAGCGGCGTCCCGCACTCGCCACAGAACCGCTCGCCCGGCTCGTAGGGCACGCCGCACGTGGGGCAGGTCGACACGAGGGAGGCCCCGCACTCCGCGCAGAACTTGCGTCCTGCCTTGTTCTCGGCCCCGCAGCTGGCGCAGGTCAACGGATGCCCTCGTACCTCGTCATCGGTCAGCCGAGGGTAGCGGATCGCGTCACCGCCCACCGCATATCGCGGATGTTGTCGATCCGCCTATATCTGCGATATCTGCCGCGTCGGGTCGCGTGCGTCCGGCTATGGCTTGGGTGGCTTGCCAGGGTCCTTCGGCTTGTCACCCTTGGGCTTGTCCGCGGCCTTGTCCTTTGCCTTGTGCTCGCTGCGGATGACCGGCCGCCAGCACGTCCCCGCGAGCGGCCCGCCCCAGCCGGTGCGATCCCAGAAGTAGGCGGTCGTCGAGTCGAACCGGCCGGTGGCGCCCGGGCCGCGGTGGGCGCGGGCGAGCCAGTCGCGCACGTCGTCGTCCCAGCTGCGTGGCCCGAGCTCGGCCTTGACCGGGTCGACGACCCACGTCCCGCACGAGCGCTCGTAGAGCAGCCCGGCGTCGTCGACCTCCTGCTTGCCGCCCGGCTGCGTGCCGGCGCGGAACAGCTCGCGGGTCGTCTCGCGGGTCCACGGGCCGGGCTTGCCGCCTGTCCACGCGTCGATGCGCGCGGTCACGACGCCCTTCGGCTCCTTGAAGCGGGCGATCGGGTCGCCCTTCGTGAGCTGGCGGACGAACGACTGCCACAGGGGCGCGGCCGCGGTGAGCGAGATCGCGGGCGTCCGAGCGCGGGGCATCGAGTGATCGCTGTTGCCCATCCACACGCCGACGGCCCACGCGGGATCGGACTTGTCCTTGGGCGCCGCCAGGTAGCCGTACGTCGCGAGGTCCCGGGCGTCGTTCGACGTGCCGGTCTTCACGGCCGCGGGTCGCCGCGCGCCGCCGGGGCCGTTGCGCACCTGGAGCTTCTCGGCCCAGATCTCGTTCTCGCGCGGATCGGTGTTGCCCTTGAGGATGTCGGTGATGAGGTAGGCCGACGATGCGGAGATCGCCCGCTTGCCGGTGTCGGGCGCCTTCCAGACCGTGTTCCCGTTCGCGTCGCGGATCTCGAGGATCATCCTCGGCTCCATGTGCACGCCGTTGTTGGCGAGCGTCCCGAAGGCGCTCGTGAGGTCCAGCGGCCGCACCTCGACGGTGCCGATCGCGCCGGCGAGCCCGGCCTGGCGGAAGGCCTTCTGGCCGCCCGTGAACCGGATCCCGAGCTTTGCCGCCTGCTTCGCCACGGCGTCGTTGCCGGTCCGCTCGAGCGCCCGGATGGCCGGGATGTTGAGCGACATCTGGAGCGCGTCGCGCACGAGGACGGGCCCGCGCTCCAGGCGGTCCGCGTCCTTCGGCGCCCAGCGGGCCGCGGGCGCGAACTCGGTCGTGATGTCGAGCAGGAGCGAACCCGGGGTCAGGACCCGTCGCTCGAACGCCGTCGCGTAGACGATCGGCTTGAACGCGGATCCCGGCTGTCGTGCGCCCACGCCCGCCGCGTCGAACTTCGGGTTGAACCGCTTGCTCGCCAGGCTGTCGCGGTAGTAGCCGCCGGAGCCGACATACGCGCGCACGTCGCCGGTGCGGTAGTCGAGCGCAACGAGCGCGGCGTTGTGGAGGTCCTTGCCGCGGAGGGCCTTGATCCAGCCGCGGTCCGCGCGCGGGATCTTGAGCTGGTCGAGCAGGCGCTCCGCACGCGACCGCCGCATGTTGGGCGCGATGACCGCCGCCGCCACCGTCCGCTCGGCGATCTGCTGGGCCCGCCAGTCGAGGGTGGTGATGACCCGATACCCGCCCGTCTCGACCTTCTCCGGCGACCCGAGGATCGACGCGAGCTGGCCGCGCACCTGCCACATGAAGTGGGGCGCGCGCCACACGGCGGGCTGGTCGCCGCGGAGGATCACGGGCGCCGCGATCGCGTCGCGCAGCTCCTGCGCGTCGAGCTGCGTCCAGCGGCTGGTCGAGAGGTTGGAGAGGATCCAGTCCCGCCGGACGACGGGCGGCGCGTTCGCCGGGACCACGAGCTTGCCTGCCTTGTTCTTGCGGGCGAAGCGATACGGGTCGAGCACGGACGGCGACTGCGGCAGCGCCGCGAGCAGCGCGGCCTGGGCCGGCGTGAGCTTCGCGAGGTCCTTGACGCCGAAGTAGACCTGGGCCGCCGCGGCGATCCCGTAGGCGTCATGGCCGTAGAAGATCTGGTTCAGGTAGGCGGTGATGATCTGCTGCTTGCCGGTCTGCCCCGGGAACGCCGCCGTGAGGCGGGCCGACTGGATGACCTCCTTGGCCTTGCGCAGGTACACGTCGCCACCCGGCTCGACGACGTCCGCCGGCAGCAGCCGCGCCCGGACCAGCTGCTGGGTGATCGTGGACGCGCCGCGGCCGTTCCCCTGGACGGTCGCCACCGCCGCGGAGACCATGGCCGTGACGTCGAAGCCGTCGTTCTCCCAGAACGAGCGGTCCTCGGCGGTCGTCGTCGCGTCCAGCACCAGCGGCGGCACGTCCCGGTAGTCGACCACCGTCCGCTTGGTCTGCTGGAAGCGGGCGAGCTCCGTCTTGCCGGTCCGGTCGTAGACGATCGTCGGCTGGTCGAACTCGAGGGTGGCCAGCGCGGACGGATCCGGGAGGTCCTGCGACAGCACGGTGATCGACGCGACGGTGACGACGGCCGCCGTCCCGATCACGCCCGTGGCGAGCATCGCGACGACCAGCCCCAGCGTGCCGAGGACGACCGCGATGGTCGCGCCGCCCGACCGGGTCGGGGCCTTGGCGGTCAGCGAGTGGCGGACATGCGGCGACATCGCGAGCGAGCGCCGGCGCACGCGGGTGGCGGCGAAGGTGCGACGGATGACGGGCGTGGGGCGGGGCATCTCGCCCATGCTGTCAGCCGGGCCGCGTCGGGCCCCATCTGCGGCGGGCGATCCGGCTTGCAGCCGCATGGCACACGTTCAGCTCACCGGGAGGACCGCGGGTCCGGCGCCATCTGCCGGCGCAGCGTCATCCGCCAGGCTGTCCCGCGGCCACCAGGCGGACGCGACGGCCGCGATCGTCCCGCCAAGGAGCCCGAGCGCCAGGTCGCCCGAACGTGTCCGCGTAGGCCGTCGACGCCTCCGCGGAGCCGGGCACGAACGCGACGTACTCGGCGAGCTCCCACAGGATCGCCGTCGTCGCGGCCCAGCCGACGGCGATCCCCGCGCGCGCCGGCGCGGGCAGCGTCGTCCGGCGCAGCAGCAGCCCGATGGCGGCGGTGTGGAGGAACCAGTTGACGAGGTGGTTCGCGTCGTCCCACCAGTCGATGGTGTCGTACAGGTCCAGGGCGTTGCCGGCCATGTCGATGAGGAACGGCAGCCCGATGAGGATGTCGACCGCGACGGGATACGGCATCCGACCGCGCCCGAACAGCCACCACGCGACCGGGACGACGGCGAGCGCGATCGGGTAGGCGATCGCCCGTCCGGTGAACGCCTTGCCCTGGAACTGCGGCAGGTCCGGCGACGCGAGGGCGACCAGCAGCAGCGCGATCGTGGCGGCCTTGACCGCGACGTTCACGCCCATGGCCACGCGGTTGCTCGATCGCTGCATCCCTCGGCGCTCCCTGCGGAGGATACGACTCGGTGGCGAACATGGCGTCGGGCGACGGTGTCGTGCACACTTCCCCGATGAGCCTGACCCCCAACGGCCGCCACGGCCGCTCCCGTGTGCCCACCACCATCACGACGCTCGTCGTCCTGCTCACCCTCGCGACGGCGCTCGCTGCCTGCGGCGGGAGCTCGGCGCCATCGCTCAGCCCGCTCACCGGCGAGACGTGGACGCTCGCCGGCGCGACGCTCGTCGACCCGTCGATCGAGGCCGGGATCTCCCCCGACGACAAGGGCATCTACACGATCCGGTTCGATGCCGGCGGCACCTGGACGGGGAAGGTTGACTGCAACGTCGTCAGCGGGACGTACAGCATGTCCGGCGACAACCGGATCACGATCGCGGCCGGGCCGTCGACGATGATGGCCTGCCCGCCCGCCGGCCGGCTCGACGCGGCGACGTTCCTCACCGGCCTCACCGCCGCCGACTCGTGGGCCGTCCAGGACCTCAAGCTGACGCTCACCGCCGTCAAGAAGGACGCCTTCGCGGGCGGCACGTTCGTGTTCGTGCCGCTGCTCGCGATCCCGACGCCGGAGCCGTCCGTCGTCGTCGTCACGATCACTCCCGGAGCCCACGGCCAGCCCGACCCCGACGCCGGAGCCGACCGCCAAGCCGACGGCGAAGCCGACCGCGAAGCCCACGGCCAAGCCGACCGCGACCCCGGCGCCTGCTCCCAAGACCTGTGAGACCGCCGACGGGAAGGTCGCGGTCACCTACCCGGGGAGCTGGAAGACGGTCTCGGACGTGCCGGAGTTCGCCTGCACGACGTTCGATCCCAAGGTCGTCCGCATCGACCCGATCAGCGGCCGCCCCGTCGGCGCCGTGTACGTCGCGCCCTCGGGCTCGGCGACGTACGCCGAGGTCGTCGCCGCCGCCACCGACCCCGCGGCCTGGTCCGACGTCACCCAGTCGAAGGTCACCGTGTCGGGCCTCCCCGGCACCAAGATCTCCGCGACGGCCCTGGGCTCCGGCTCCTGGGTCGAGGGGACCCAGCGCTACGTCTACGTGGTCGACCGCAGCGACCAGGGCGTGCTGCTGATCCAGACCCAGGCGCTCGAGGGCGACGACGCGTTCACCACGAACTCGGGCGTCGTGGACGACATCGCGGACGACATCGTCATCCGCTGATCACGGCGATCGCGCGGCCCGGGGCTAGGGCTCCAGGCTGACGAGGTAGTCCGCGAACTTCGGGACGGTCATCTCGTACGGGCCGCGTGGTCGCGGCTGGTACAGCAGCCCCTTGGTCACCAGCGGCGCGAACAGGTACGTGATCGACGACGGCGGCCGGCCCATCTCGTGGGCGATGTTGGTGAGCGTCTGGGCCTTGGCGCCCGACTCGACCACGAGCCTCGCCATCGCCATCAGCAGGTCCTGCTGCTCGGGCGTGGCGAGCGTGAGGCGCGTCGAGAAGAACGACTCCTCGAGCCTCGCCCGGGCCACGGGCGCGACCGCCTCCATGTCGCGCAGGCTGATCGGGCTGTCGATGCCACGCAGCCAGGCCAGCTCCCCGTAGACCTGGATGAACTGGGGGTAGCCGCCGGTGAGCTCGTAGCCGCGCGCCGCCGCCTCCTCGGTGAAGTCGTCGCCGGCGAGCTGGGCGGTCTCGCGGAAGGCGCGGATCGTCTCCTCGCGGTCGAGCTCGCGGACCCACGGGTAGTTGAACCGCTCGGCGTACTGGCCGGCCTTGCGGCACATCGCCTTGGCCTGCGGCAGGCCGGCAGCGACCATCGTCACGGCGAACCGGTCGCCGGTCGCCGGGTCGACCCGGTTGGCGAGCTCGTCGAACGCGTAGATCACGGCGCGCAGGCTGTCCTCGGGGAGGAACTGGAGCTCGTCGAGCACGAACAGCACGGGGAGCGTCCGGGTGAGGTTCGCCATCTCGATGAGGACGCTCGTGAGGTCCTGCTCGAGGCTGCCGGCGGGCGGGCTCGGGACGCGGCCCACGGTCACGCCGAGGAAGCCGCTCTGGACGCGGACCTCCTTGAACCGGGCCAGGAGCTCCTGCGCGCGGCGGTTGAGCGTCTTGCCGCCGATGAGCTGCGCCTCGACCTCGGCGAACGCCTGCCCGAACAGGCGGCGCAGGTCCGTCCTCGCGGTGACCTTCTGGCGCTGGGCGACGAGCCAGCCACGGCCCTGGGCGATGTCGGCGAAGCGGTTGAGGAGCGCGCTCTTGCCGACGCCGGGCACGCCCAGCAGGATCGTCGGCGGCGCCGTCCCGTCGGACTCCCACTTCGCGAGGCTGACCTCGAAGTCCTCGATGTACGCCTCGCGGCCCACGAACCGTCGCGGGCGCGGAGAGCCGGGACTGAACGGGTTGGCCTCGAGGTCGCGGGTCATCGGCATCGTCCCCCGTGCGCCGGCCGTGCGTCCGGCGGCCGGATATCGGTCATATAGCAGGATCGCCTATATCCGTCGTGGAGGCAACCCGTCAGCCGTCCGCGAGCGCCAGGAGCGCGGCGACGGTCGCCCAGTTGCGGGCGGTCGCCGGGACGCCGAGCAGCCGTTCGGCCTTCGCGGCGACGGTCGACCGGCCGAGGCCGCCGGGCACGTGGAGGTACCACGCGTCGCCGTCGAGCGACGACGACTCGTCGCCGGTGCGGAGGGACGCGAGCCGGTCGAGATCCGGGGCGGTGGGGGACGCGTCGAGGAAGTAGACGTGGAGCGTCTTCGGCTCACCGACGGCGTCCGGGTACGGGTTCCGCTCGACGATCCGGCGCAGGTACGCGGCGTCCCGGACGAGCACGTGGGGCGCGAACCCGTGTGCGTCCTCGATCCCGTCGCGGATCGCCGCGGCGAGCGACGCCGCCGACCGGTCGGCCGGGGCGTCGAAGACCGCGTTGCCGCTCTGGATGTACGTCCGCACGTCGCTGCCGCCCGCCGCCTCGATCGCCGTCACGAGGTCCCGCATCGGGAGCCGGCGGTTGCCGCCGACGTTGATGCCCCGGACGAGCGCGACCCAGGTGGCCATGCGGGAGCGGTCAGCGACCGCCGTCGAGCGGCTCGGTGTCGTCGGGACCCATCGCCACGGCGGTCCGCTGCCACTCCGCGTACTGGGCGACGATGCCGTCGTCGTCCACGATGAGCTCGGCCTCGAACGTGCCGCTCTTGTAGCGGTAGGTGAACTCGTCGATGCGCGTGTACGTCTGGGCGCCCTTCTCGACGGTCAGCGACGGGAAGCGGACCCACGCGGCCTGGATCGTCTTCGACTGCCCGTCGCCGAGGCGGAGCCGCCGGATCGGCAGCGTGTTCGTGGACGGGCTGCAGCCGAGGTCCACGTCGATGCAGCCCTTGAGCGCCTTGACGGGCACGCCATCGACGGTCCAGCTGCCCTTCGTGTCCCGGGCGAGGGTGAGCGTCCGCTGGGCGAACCCGCGGAGGTCGCGGACGTGGACCGCGGTCGTCTCACCGGCGGCGTCCACGAGGACCCGGTACTCGACCCGGATCGGCACGCCGTCCTCCGCGCCGAGGACCGTGCCGACGAGCGACAGCCCGCCGTCGCGCATCGTGATCGTGCAGTGCTCGTCCGCCTGGACCTCGTCCGATCGTCGCCAGGCCACCCGTCGCGTCGTCATGGATACAGCCTAGCCCGGGCGGACCACGGAGGCGGCGCGGGTCACCGCACCCCGGCGAAGTCCGCGCGGCGGCCGCGCCAGTCCTGCGCGAGCAACCCGTACAGGTACTCGTCCGCCCACTGCGGACCCTCGCGATAGCTCTGCCGGAGCGTTCCCTCGCGCTGGAACCCAAGCCGCTCCAGGAGCCGCCACGAGCCGTCGTTCCGCGGGTCGCAGTCCGCGCACACCTTGTGCTTGACCCGGTCCTCGAACAGGTAGCGCAGCAGCTCGCCGATCGCCTCGGTCGCGAACCCCCGGCCCTGCGCGGCCGGCGACAGCGTGAAGCCGACGTCGACGACCGCCGGATCCTCGACCCGGGCCCGGAAGCCGCAGTCGCCGACGAGGACCCCGGGCGTCGACCGCTCGGCGATCGCGACCTGGTACCACTCGCCCGGCTCGTCGGGATGGCGTCCGGCGAGCCAGCCGATGAACGCCTCGGCGCGCTCGAGCGGGTACGGCGCCTCCCAGCTCTGGTAGCGGGCGACATCCGGCTCGGAGCGATAGGCGGAGAACCGCGCCGCGTCCCCCGCGCCGAACCGGCGCAGGACGAGCCGGTCGGTCAGGAGGCAGTCGAAGGAGTCGTCCACGCGACGATGGTAAACGGGCGGTCGCGAGCCCCGATACTGAGCGGCGTCAGCATCCGAGGAGAGAACGGTGGATCGTCTGCGCGTCGCGCTCATCGGCCCTGGGTTCATCGCCCAGCGCCATCTCGAGGTGCTGGGCTCGGAGCCGGGCGCCGAGCTCGTGGGGATCGTCTCGCGGAGCCTCGCCAAGGCCGAGACGGCCGCGCACCGCTACGGCGGCCGCCCGTACGACGACCTCGACCGGATGCTCGACACCGAGCGCCCCGACGCCGTCTGGGTGTGCGTGACGCCGGACGCCCATGGCGCGCTCGAGCTCGGGCTCATCGAGCGCGGGATCCACCTGATGGTCGAGAAGCCGCTGGCGGCCGACGCGGAGACGCCCGAGCGGATCAGCGCCGCCCTCGACGCGGCCGGGCTCATCGGCGGGGTCGCCTACCACTGGCGCGCGATGGACACCCTCGCCGAGGTGGACGAGGTCATCGCGAGCCGGCCGGTCAAGCTCCTCAACGGCCACTGGCATGACAACCTGCCGGGCGTCACGTGGTGGCGCGACCTCGCGACGAGCGGCGGCCAGATGGTCGAGCAGGCGACCCATCTCGTGGACCTCTCGCGCCGGCTGTTGGGGGAGGGGACCGTGGTCGCCGCGACCGCCGACCTCCACCCGCACCCGGCGTTCCCGGAGATGGACGTGCCCGACGTCTCCACGGCGATCGTGCGCTACGACGCCGGGCCGGTCGGGACGTTCACGGCGACCTGCATCCTCGGCGGGACGAGCGCCCAGGAGATCCGCCTGTTCGCGGACGACCTCGCGATCACGATCCGCCAGCAGGGCGTCCTGTACGAGGACGCGCGGGTGAAGGCCGTCACGGCGACCGACGGGTTCACCGGCAGCCGGCTGTGGGGCGTGACCGGGAGCCGCTACGTGCCCACCGGCAACGACCCGTTCCGCGACGAGGACCGGGCGTTCATCGACGCGGTCCGCCACGGCGACCGGAGCCGGGTGATCAGCCGCTACGACGACGCGCTCCTGACCCACCGCCTGACGACCGCGATCCGCATGAAGGGCGAGTCCGCCGCCTAGCCCCTCAGGCCGCCCGCGGCATCGCGACGGGCGCGACGCCCTGCCCCTCGCCGAGGGCCACGTAGAGCTCGTCCTCCTGGGCCATGTGGAGCCGGATGATCGCGTCGAGGCCGTAGAGGACGCGGCGCAGGTCGGTGAGGTCCTCGGGCCCGGGTCCCTCGTCGGGCACCTCGCGCACGAGGCGGTCGAGGAACCGGACGAGGTGGAAGATCTCGGTGTGCGTCCGGTGGAGCGCCGCCGTCACGTCGTCGTTGCCGACGGCCGTCGCAAGGAGCGGGAACACCTCGCGGTCCTCGTGCTCCTCGTGCGGGATGAGCGTGTCCACGAGGAACGATCGGAGCCCCCACAGCCTCGTCCGAGCCTCGGGTCCGGGCAGGCTCCCGAGCGCGTCGCCCAGCTCGCGCAAGCCCGCCAGTGACGGCGCGAGCGCGCGGTGCTCGGCGGCCAGGCGAGGGCCCGTCACCGACCAGCCGGGGACGACCGGCAGCCGCTCGAGCCCGCCGCCCAGCGCACGGAGCGCGTTGAGGATCACGAGGACGTCGATCGCCTCCTGGACGATCGCGCCGGCGACGGGCGGCAGCACCCCCGTCATCGCCACGAGCATCGCGGCGATCGAGAGGCCCATCCCCGCCACGACGCTCTGCACGGCGATCGACCGTGAGCGCGCCGCGATCCGGATCGCCTCGGGCAGGCGGTCGAGGCGGTCGACGGCGATCACCAGGTCGGCGGCCTCCGAGCTCGCCGTCGCGCCGCGGGCGCCCATCGCCACCCCCACGTCCGCCGACGCCAGCGCGGGTGCGTCGTTCAGGCCGTCGCCCACCATGACGAGGATCCCGCTGGCGTCCGCCCGCTCCTCGGCGACGGCCTCGACCTTCTCTGCAGGTGACCGCTCGGCGAGCACCGCGTCCACCCCGATCGCCGCCCCGACCATGTCCGCGACGCCGGCGTGGTCGCCAGTGACCATGACGATCCGCCCGACGCCGGCCCGACGCAGCGATCGGATGACGCGTGGGGTCTCGGGCCGGATCGGGTCGTCGAGCACGAGGACGCCCACGAGCTCGCCCGCGGCGGCGACGTACACGCCGGTCGCACCCTCGATGTTGACGCGACGCCGGACGTCGCGCGCCCAGGCAGGGAACGCGCCGCCGCCGGTGGCAAAGTCGCCGGTCCCCACCAGGACGTCGCACCCGTCGACGCGGCCACGCACGCCGGCGCCCGCGATCTCCTCGACGGCCTCGGGGAGCGTGATGGCGACGTCGCGGTCGCGTGCCCCGGCCACGATCGACGAGGCGAGGACATGCGGCGAGAGCTGCTCGAGCGACGCGGCGTACCGGAGGACGTCGGCGGGAGCGCGCCCCGGCGCCGCAACGACGTCCGCGAGGCGCGGCCGGCCCGCGGTCAGCGTGCCGGTCTTGTCGAACAGGATGACCCGGGCACGGGCGATCGCCTCGAGAGCGCCGCCGCCCTTGACGATGATCCCGCGCTTCGCCGACCTGCTGATCCCGGCGACGATCGCGATCGGGGCGGCGAGGAGGAGCGGACACGGCGTCGCGACGACGAGGACGGCGAGCGCCCGCACGGGCTCGCCCGAGACCAGCCAGGCGACGCCGGCGAGGGCGAGCGTCAGGGGCACGAACAGCAGCGCGTACCGGTCCGCGAGGCGGACGAACGGCGCCTTCGAGGACTGTGCCTCCTCAACGAGCCGCACGATGCCGGCGTACGTGCTGCGGTCCGCCGTCGCGCTCGCGACGAGGTCGAACGGGGCGCCGGCGTTGACGGTCCCCGAGTCGACGGGGTCGCCGGCGCCCTTGGTCGCGAGCCGCGACTCGCCCGTGAGCGCCGACTCGTCGAGGACGGCCGCGACCCCGTGCACGATCCCGTCGACCGGGACGACCTCGCCGGGCTTGACCGCCAGCCGGTCGCCGACGGCCACGTCCGCGATCGGGCGGTCGACGAGCTCCTCGTCCTCGTACCGGTGGACGCTGCGCGGGGCGCGCGAGACGAGGGCGGACAGCTCACGATGGGCCCGGCCCTCGGCGAACCGCTCGAGCCACTCGCCCGTGGCGAGCATCACGCCGATCACAGCGGCAGCGAGCGACTCGCCGAACAGCAGGGCGCCACCGATCGCGAGCACGGCGATGACGTCGACGCCGGCCTCGCCGTGGAGCAGGTCCCGGGCGATCGACACCGCGAGGCGCGTCCCGACGATGACCGACGGGACGGTCCAGCACCACCAGGCGATCTCGTCGTGCCCGGCTGCGGCCGCGAGCAGCCCCGTGACGAGGCCGATGACGGTGACGGGCAGGAGCAGGCGGCCGGCGAGCACGCCGACACGCCCGGCGAACCGGGACATGCCCCGATCCTAGGCCCGGGGACGGCCCGCCGACCCCTGCCGCTCGGACCCGTTTCGGTGCCGTCGGGTCCCGAGGAGGTCGTCCGCCCAGGCGCCCACGCCCGGCCAGACCGTGTCGACGCCGTGCGCCCGGAACACCTCCGGGCTCGTCGTCCGCCCGACCGCGACGAACGGCGCCCCGGCCGCCCTGGCCATCTCCATGTCCACGGTCGTGTCGCCCACGTAGACCGTGTCCGCGGCAGCCACGCCCATCTCGTCGAGCGCCTCGAGGAGGGCGTCCGGGTGCGGCTTCGAGCGTGCGACGTCGTCGGAGTAGCGGATCGCCTCGAACACCCCGTCGAGATTGAGTCGTGCGAGGTTGTGCTCCACGACCGCGCGCGTCGACGCCGTCACGAGGCCCACCCGGACGCCGCGCGCACGGAGCCGCGGATCGCGGGTCGCGCCCAGGGCAGCGCACGCGGCCGGCCGTTCGCCATCTCCTGGCCCCAGCGCGTCGCGACGGCGTCCCACTGGTGCTCGGGGATCCCGAGCTCCCGGTACGAGCGCCGCCAGTCGGGCGTGTACCGCTCCCGGTACCACTCGCGGGTCAGGGTGATCCCGAAGTCGCGGAGGGCGACGACGTTGGCGCGATAGATCATCGGGATCGTGTCCACGAGCGTGCCGTCCCAGTCGAACAGGACGGCGGCGGGCAGCGATCGGGCGGGGGGCACGCGTTGATCGTACCGACCGCGGTGACGGCGTCCGCACCGCCCGCGACGAACCCCTAGCCGAGGAGTCCGAGCGCGATGGCCCCCACGCCGAACGCGCCGATGATCAGCGCCGACGCGATGTTCAGCCAGCGGATGACGCGCGGCGTGAGCCTCGCCCGGAAGCCCGCGATCAGCCCGGTGAGGATCGCCCACCACGCAACCGAGCCGAGGAACACGCCGACGACGACCGTGACCGCACCCGCGACCCCGTTCGTCCCCGCGCCGATGCTCGCGAACAGCGCGCCGAACGAGAGGATCGTCGCCGGGTTGGTGAGCGTGAGCCCGACCATCGACGCCCAGGCCGCGAGCGGGCCGTCGAACCGGCCGCGCTCCGCCCGGGCCACGGGGGCATCGGTCGTCCGCAGCGTGGATCGCAGCGTCCTTGCTGCCAGCACGATGAGGAACGCGCCGCCGATGATCCCGAGCGGCCGGTCGATGCCGACCAGGACCTCGCTGACGGCCGTGAGGCCGAACGCGGCGATCGCGCCGTACGTCGCGTCCGCCGTCGCGACGCCGACGCCCGACAGGAACCCGTAGGCCCAGCCGCGGTCGATCGTGCGCCGGATGACCAGCAGCCCGATCGGGCCGAGCGCGAACGCGACCGCGAACCCGATGGCGAGACCACGCAGGAACAGCTCGGACGACATGGCGGCGGAGTGTCGGGCGCGCACGGTCTGGCTGTCAACGGCCCGCGGGCCAGGGCTTCCACGCTCAGGAGTGGCGGAGGACCAGCCCCTCGTCGCCGGCGAGCGTCACTGCGTCGTGCTCGTACGTGCCCTCGCGTCCCGGCCGCGTCCCCACCAGGCTCGTCCACGACCCGTCGAGCGTCACGATCGCGGGCTCGCCGGTCAGGTTGAGCAGGACCCGGACCTGCTCGCCGCCATGCCGGCGGTCGAACGCGACGACACCCGCGGGCGCGTCGAGGAGCTCGATCGAGCCGGCGTGCAGCGCCGGCGAGGCGCGACGGACCGCGAGGAGCCGCCGGTGGAGCGCGAGCATCGACGTCGGATCGTCGCGCTGTGCCTCGACGCTGAGCGCCGCCGCCCCGGCGACCATCGGCAGCCACGGCTCGGCGGTCGAGAAGCCGGCGTTCGCGTCGTGCCGGGTCCAGGGCATCGGGCTCCGCACCGGGTCGCGGCCGGCGACGTCGACGATCCGGTCCGGTGGCACGTCAGCGTCCGGCAGGCCGAGCTCGTCGCCGTTGTACAGCGTCGGCGTCCCGCGGAGCGTGAGCAGCAGCATCGCCGCGACGCGGGCCTGGCCTGCGCCGAGGCGACTCGCGACCCGGGGCTGATCGTGATTGCCCAGCACCCAGTTCGGCCACGCGCCCTCCGGCAGCGCCTGCTCGTACTCGCGGATCGCATCCCGGACGGCGGTCGCGTGCCACGGCAGCCACACGAGTCCGAAGTTGAACGGCAGGTGCGCGCCGCGGCCCTCCCGTCCGTAATAGCGGACGAGACGGGCGGGTGGCATGTACACCTCGCCGACGAGCACCCGTTCCGGAAACTCGTCGGCGACCGCGCGCATCGCCTCGAGGAGGGGCTCCATCGCCGGGCCGTCGCCGTGCTCGAGCGCGTTTCGCTGATCCTTCACGACGCCGGCGGGGCCCGGTCCGACGGGCGGGTCCTGCCACGGCGCGTCGTCCTTCGCGACCATCCACAGGACGTCGATCCGGAACCCGTCGATGCCACGCGCGAACCATGTCCGCATCACGTCGAGCATCGCCTCGCGCACGGCCGGCGTTCGCCAGTCGAGCTCCGGCTGCTCGGGGAGGAACGAGTGATACCAGTACTGGCCCGTCGCCTCGTCGAGCGTCCACGCCGGGCCCTCGAACTGGGACTCGAGGTCGTTTGGTGGCCCGCCGTCGGGCGCCGGGTCGCGCCACACGTACCAGTCGCGGTGCTCGGCGTCGCGCGACGAGCGCGCGTCCACGAACCACGCGTGGTCGGACGAGGTGTGGTTCGGGACGAAGTCGAGCAGGACGCGGAGGCCGCGCGAGTGCGCCTCCGAGATCAGGCGATCTGCGTCCGCGAGCGACCCGAACAGCGGGTCGACGTCGAGGTAGTCGGCGACGTCGTACCCGAAGTCGCGCATCGGGGACCGGAAGATCGGCGACAGCCAGACGGCGTCGACGCCGAGCCAGGCCAGGTGGTCCAGCCGGTCGATGACCCCGGGCAGGTCACCGACCCCGTCGCCATTCGAATCCTGGAACGAGCGCGGATAGACCTGGTAGACGACGCCGGTCTGCCACCAGCGGGGCGCGGCCGGATCGGCGGACACGACCTCGCCCATCGGTTGCGCGCGACTACTGCGGGTTGCGGGGCAGGACCACGACGCGGCGGTTGGGCTCCTCGCCGATGGACTGCGTGGAGACGTTGTCGTTGTCGCGCAGGGCGAGGTGGACCCAGCGGCGCTCGAGGGCCGGCATCGGCTCCAGCTGGAGCATCTTGCCGGTCTCGGTGACGCGCTCGGCGGCCCGTGCCGCGAGGTCCGCCAGCTGGCGCTCGCGCCGGCCGCGGTAGTCCTCGACGTCCACGAGCACGCGGGTCCACTGCCCGGTGCGGCGGGACAGCATGAGGTTCACGAGGTGCTGGAGCGCGGACAGGCGCTCCCCCTTGCGGCCGATGAGCGACCCGAGGGCCTCGCGGTCGGCGCCTTCGCCGACGACGTTGAGCCGGCTCGTCTCGCCCTCGCGGATCTCGACGGTCACGCCCTCGAAGCCCAGGTGGCTCATGAGCGTCTCGAGGATCTCCTTGCCCGCGGCGAGCGCCTCGGGCGTGGCCTCCGCGGCCTCGAGCTCGGCGCGCTCCATGGCGAGCGAGCCACGCGCGGTCGTCACGGCGGCGACCTCGGCGGCGGACAGCTCGGAGCTGTGGGCAGCCGCCGGGCGCGCGGTGCGATCGTCGCGGCGCGGGCCGCGGTCGTCGCGGCGGGGCGGACGGTCGTCGCGGCGCGGGGCGCTCGCCGGGCGAGCGTCCTGCTTGGGCGGTCGATCCGCGGTGTCCTGGCGCGGGGGCGGCGCGCCGCGGTCGTCGCGGCGCGGGCCGCGGTCGCCGTAGTCGCGGCGCGGCGGGCGATCGCCGTCGGACGGGCGGTCCTCCTGCGGGCGCGGGGCGGGCAGCGGGGTCGCCTCGGCGGCCTCGCGCTTGGGCGCGGAGCCACCCAGCGCGCTGCGCGGTGCGGCGACGATCCGGGCGGGCTCGGCGCCCATGCCCAGCACGCCGCGCGAGCCCGGGGTGAGGATCTCGAAGTCGAGATCCCCGAGCCCGACCCCGAAGGCGTCGCAGGCGGCCTTGATGGCCTCCTCGACGGACTTGCCTGTGAACTCCTGGTATTCGCTCATGGGACTAGCGTCGCCTCCCTCGTCGGCCGCTCCGCGTTCGGTTGGGCCGGATCGTCGACTTGGCCGTGAGGTCGCGGTCGACGGGTTTCGCGCGATCCGCCGCGCTGGGTTGACTGGGGTCTTGGGGCTTGGGCTCCGGCATCTTCACGGGGAAGCGCGGCGAATGGTTCCGCGCGAACTCGGGATACCAGCCGAACAGGGGGAACATGCCGCCCCAGCCCAGGATCAGGTACTGCTGGATGATCTGGATGATGGTTGCCGTGATCCAGTAGAGGAACAGGCCCGCGGGGAGCAGGCCGCCGTACAGGATCGAGATCAGCGGCAGGAAGTAGGCCATCTGCCGCTGGACCTTCGTGTTGGGATCGTCGTTCTTCGGGTCCGACGCCGGGAGGGTCATCCGCGAGGCGACGAGCTGGAGGAGCGACGAGATGACGGCCAGGATGCTGAAGCCGAAGCCGAGGATGTAGATCCCCGTCGTGACCGGCTCCGGGAGCCCCCAGTTGATCCCGAACACGACGGAGTCGAGACAGGGGTTGAGGACGTGCCCGGCGGCGTCGAAGATCGGCGCGGGGTCGCAGGTGATGCCGAGCGCCGCCGCGAGGTCGATCGGGCCGACCTGGAGCATCTGCGTGATGTCGTGGTTCGTCAGGCCCTGGCTGAACACCGAGTACATCGGGATCAGGAGCCCGAACTGGAGGACGATCGGGAGGCAGCCGCCGGCGGGGTTGATGCCGCGCTGGCGGTAGAACTCCTGGACCGCGGCCTGCTGCTTGACGCGATCGCCCTTGTACTTGCGCTGGAGCTCCTTGATCTCCGGCTGGAGCAGCTGCATCTGCCGGGTGGAGGTCAGCTGGCGGCGGTACAGGGGGATGACGAGGATCCGCAGGATGATCGTCAGCGTGATGATCGCGAAGACCATGTTCCCGAACAGCTGGTCCAGCAGGACCAGGCCGATGAACAGGGTCTGGAAGATCGGCGTGAACAGCCATGCCAGCAGATCGATCGGGTTCGCGCCCGGCACGGCGGGCGCGAGCGGCGCCTGGCTGTAGCTGGGCGAGGCGCCCGGCGAGCCGG
This sequence comes from uncultured Chloroflexia bacterium, assembly GCA_963768035.1. Taxonomy (GTDB): domain Bacteria; phylum Chloroflexota; class Limnocylindria; order Limnocylindrales; family CSP1-4; genus CAIXZV01. Next base: position 111,524 of record CAVYGJ010000005.1, on the reverse strand, counting down.
TGCTGCGACCCGGGCACGCACGCCGCCACGACGAGCGCGAGGCCGGCGAGGAACAGGATCGGCGCCAGCCGGGTGAGGGTCTGCTGGAGGCGGGTCACGCGGTGGTTCTCAATCCGTTAGCGGACGGGGTCATAGCCGCCCGGGTTCCAGGGGTGACAGCGGGCGATGCGCTTGGCGCCCATCCAGCTGCCGCGAAGGAGTCCGTATTTCTGGATCGCCTGCTCGGTGTAGCGCGAGCAGGTCGGCTCGAACCTGCAGCTCGACGGAAGCCATCGGAAGACGATGCGGTACGCGTGGATCAGCGCCACCCCGACCGTGACCCCGACGCGTCTCACGACTCCGACCGACCTCCGAGCACGCCTCCCGAACGGAGGACCCGACCCAATGCCCCGACCAGCGCTTCCTGGTCGGCTTCGACGATCCCGGGCCGGGCGATGATGAGGACGTCCCAGCCCGGCTGGAACGAGGGCGCCATCGCCCTGAGCGCCTCGCGGATCCGGCGCCGGACGCGGTTCCGGACGACGGCTCCTCCGAGCCGCTTGCCGGTGGCCAGTCCGAACCGGGTCTGGTCAAGGTCGTTCCGGACGAATCGTCCGACGAGCAGGGGGTGGCTTCTCGCGATGCCGCCCTCCGCAAACCTGGCGAAGTCGCCCGGGCGGGAGAGCATGACGAGGCGCAGCGGGTTGTGACTGCGCTCGCCGGTCAGGCCGAGAGCTTCTGCCGGCCCCTGGCGCGTCGCGTTGCGAGCACGCGCCGGCCACCCGGGGTCTTCATCCGGGCGCGGAAGCCGTGCTCCTTGGCGCGATGTCGCTTCTTGGGCTGAAATGTCGGCTTGCCCATCGGGACTGTCCGTGATCCTCTCCGTCCGGCCCTGGGGACCCGGAAGATCCGACCCCTAGAGGCACGCAAACGCGCCGAGCGCCCAAAAGCGCGACGGCGCGTGTTCGTCCGGGGGAGGATACGTTGGCGCGCGAAGGGGTGTCAAACGGCCAACGCTCGCGCGTGCGAGGCACGACGGCACGTCGACGAGGCGTCGTCGGCGGTGCATCGTGTCACCGATCCGACATGTCGCGCGCGCGATCCGCAAAGGGCCATGAGCCGTGCCCGGTCGACCCGGCCGCGGACCCCCTCGCGGCCCGAGCGTGATACCCCCCAGGGGTATGCGCGAATCGCCTTGCGAGGCCCCGGAGCAGCGGTGTATTGTTCCCGAGCCTCAGGCGCCGGGACGCCGTGGGTGACCCTCTCGAGGGGGAGCCTGCGGGCCGCTCCGGGCTCCGGCAGGGTGTCGTCGCCACGGTCGCGGCGAGCGTCCCCGTGGTCCGCGGTCCGCAGTCGGCCTTACCCATCGCAGCCTCCGCTATCGGGACATTGATCGCACGTATGGACGCGAAGCAGGTGTGGCGCGCGGCACTCGGTGAGCTCCAGGTCTCGCTGTCGCCCGCCAACTTCGAGACCTGGCTGCGCGACACGTACCTCGTCGACGTCGACGACCAGCGGTTCCGGATCGCCGTCCCCAACGGGTTCGCCAAGGACTGGCTCGAGACGCGCTACCGCTCCCTGATCTCCCAGACGCTCGCGCGCGTCGTCGGCTACAGCGTCCAGGTCGAGTTCGTCGTCCAGGGGGCCACGGAGGTCCAGGCCCAGGCCGCCGCGATCGAGAAGCAGCCCGTCCGCGTGGAGCCGACCCGGGTCGGTGCGCCGGAGGGCGCCGCTGCCGGCGCGACGAACCTCAACCCGCGCTACCACTTCTCGAACTTCATCGTCGGCAGCGCCAACCGGCTCGCCCACGCGGCCTCGCTGTCGGTGGCGGAGCGACCCGGTCACGCCTACAACCCGCTGTTCCTGTACGGCGGCGTCGGCCTCGGCAAGACGCACCTGATGCACGCGATCGGCAATGCCGTCGCCGCGAAGTTCCCGCGCAAGCGCGTCGTCTATGCCACGTCCGAGAAGTTCACCAACGAGTTCATCACCTCGATCCAGCAGGGCAAGATCGACGAGTTCCGCGCCCGCTACCGCCGGATCGACCTGCTCCTCATCGACGACATCCAGTTCATCGCGGACAAGGAGCGGACGCAGGAAGAGTTCTTCCACACGTTCAACGCGATCCACGAGGACGGCAAGCAGATCGTCCTCAGCTCGGACCGGCCGCCGAAGGCGATCCTGACCCTGGAGGAGCGGCTCCGCTCGCGCTTCGAGTGGGGCCTGATCGCCGACCTCACGGCGCCGGACCTGGAGACGCGGATCGCGATCCTGCGGGCCAAGGCCGAGGAGCAGGGGACGCCGATCACGTCGGACGTCATCGAGTTCATCGCCCGCAAGGTCGTGTCCAACATCCGCGAGCTCGAGGGCGCGCTCAACCGGATCGTCGCCTACGCGTCGATGGGCGCGATGCCGATCTCGATCGAGCTGGCGCAGGCGGTCCTGTCCAACGTCCTCTACAACCCGAAGAAGCGCCAGGTCACCCCGGAGCGCATCGCCCAGGCGGTGTCGAGCTACTACGGCGTGCCGATGGACGCCCTCCAGGGCCAGAAGCGCGAGAAGAGCATCGTCGTGCCGCGCCAGATCGCGATGTTCCTGATGCGCGAGGAGACCGACGTCTCGCTGCTCCGGATCGGCGCCGAGCTGGGCGGCCGGGACCACTCCACGGTCCTCCACGCCTGCGACAAGATCAACCGCGAGATGCAGGTCAACGACGAGATGCGTCGCGAGGTCGCGGCGGTCCGGGAGCTGATCTACTCCGACTAGGGGTCGCAGGCCCGTCGTGTGCCATGCGTAGCGTCTCCACTCGACTCCCCCTGGTGAGGCCCAGCGCGTCCATGCGTGCCGTGGTTGGGCCGTCCATCGCAACCTGCGGTGGACGAACCGCCCCGAACCGGTGGACAACGGGGCATCAGCGGTGGGCGGCGGGCCTGGATTCAGGGGACCGGATCGTTGGCATCCATGCCCTCGCAGGACCCCGTTGTGGACGGTTTCGGGCGACCGGCCAATTCGTCCACGGTTGCGCCCCCGACGCATCCCCGGAAACCGGATGTGCCGGTCCACAGCGTCCCGACGATCGCCAACAGCCCGGCGCCGCACGCTGGAGCGTGACCGTCCACCACATCCACGGCAATATGACGGTGATGATGGAATGAGAAGATAGAGACCAACCATTCCACCCTGTAGACAACCTGCCCGCGGAACGTGGTCCGCGTCGGATCGCCGGGATCCTCGACGACGGATCGATCGACGCCCATCCGCTCGGGCAGCCCCCTGGAGACGCCACACGTGAAACTCTCGGTCATGCAGGAGAACCTGGCGCGCGGCCTGTCGGTCGTGTCCCGGGCGGTCTCCAGCCGCAGCACCCTTCCCGTGCTCGCGAACGTCCTCCTCCGGACGGAGGACGCCGGCCTCAAGCTGACCGCCACGAACCTCGAGATCGGCATCACCTACTGGGTCCCCGGCAAGATCGAGACCGATGGCGCGACCACGGTTCCCGCCCGCCTGCTGACGGACCTCGTGTCGTCGCTGCCCAGCTCCGAGCGCGTCGACCTCGAGCTCCAGGGCGCCGACACGCTCCACGTCCGCGCCGGCCGCTTCGCCACCCACGTGAAGGGCATCGACGCCGACGAGTTCCCGACGATCCAGACGGCGGGCGAGCGGCCGACCACGCGGGTGAGCCAGAAGGTCCTCAAGCGGGCGCTCGACGAGACGGTGTTCGCGGCCGCCAGCGACGAGGCCCGGCCGATCCTCACCGGCGTCCTCGCCCGCTTCGAAGGCGACAAGCTCACGCTCGCCGCGGCCGACAACTACCGGATCGCGGTCCGGACGATCGACATCCTCGATCCCGTCGAGGCGGCATCGGTGGTCATCCCGGCGCGCGCGCTCAACGAGCTGAGCCGGATCCTCGCGGACACCGACGATCCCGTCGAGCTCGTCCTGGCCCAGGCGAAGAACCAGGTGCTGTTCCACCTCGAGGGCGTCGACATCGTGAGCCGCCTCATCGACGGCCAGTTCCCGAACTACCAGCAGGTGCTCCCGGCGGCCCACACGACGCGTGCGGAGATCGACCGCGAGGAGCTCCTGCGGGCGGTCCGGCCGGCCGCGCTCATCGCCAGCAGCTCGGCGAACATCGTCAAGCTCGCCGTGAGCAGCGACGCCGGCGTCGTGGTGACCGCGACCGCCGAGGTCGGCGACTACACGGGCGACGTCGAGGCCACGGTCGAGGGCGACGCGACGACCATCGCGTTCAACGCGCGCTACCTCAACGACGTGCTGTCCAACGTCCAGGCGGACCGGTTCGCCCTCGAGCTCAACGGGCCCCTCTCGCCGGGCGTCTTCCGGCCGGTGGGCGATGACGACTACGTGCACGTCGTGATGCCCGTCCGCACGACATCCTGACGGAGCGGGTCACGGACCCGCAGCCGCGGCCGGTGTCCGACGCCCCGATCCTGCGCGGCCTCTCGGTCCGCGACCTGCGGGGCTACCGCGAGCTCGACGCGGCCTTCGAGCCCGGACCGCAGCTCGTGTGGGGCCCGAACGCCGCGGGCAAGACGAGCCTCCTCGAGGCCATCGTCCTCCTGGCCTGGGGTCGCTCGCACCGCACGTCCACGGAGGGCGAGCTCGTGCGCTGGGGCGAGGAGCTCGCGCGCATCGAGGCTCGCGTCGGCCGGCCCGAGACCCCGCCCGAGGCGCGCGACACCGTCGAGGTCGCGCTCGTGCGGACGGGCACCGGCGGCGCCCGGAAGCGGATCCGCGTCAACGGCGTCGCGCGTCGTGCCGCAGGCCTCGCCGGCGTGCTCCGGACGGTCATGTTCGCGCCCGAGGAGATGCTGCTCGTCGCGGGTTCGCCGTCGCTCCGCCGGGAGGCGCTCGACCGGTTGGCCGGCCAGCGGTCGCCCGCCTACGTCCGCGAGCTCGCGACCTACGGCCGGGCGCTCCAGCAGCGCAACGGCCTGCTGCGTGCCATCCGCGACGAGCAGGCGACCCGCGCCGAGCTCCGGTTCTGGGACCAGACCTTCCTCGAGTCCGGGTCGGCCGTCCGCGAGGAGCGCCAGCGGCTGCTCCTCGCCCTCGCCGCACCGCTGGCCGACGCGCACCGCGAGATCGCCCCCGAGGAGGCGGCGGCCGAGCCCCTCCGCCTGGCGTACGCGTCGAACGCGCCCCAGCAGCCCGGGCGAGTCCGTCCGGGACGCGCTGGCGCGGCGCCTCGAGGAGACCGCCGAGAAGGAGGCCTGGAACGGCACGACGCTCATCGGGCCCCACCGCGACGACCTCGTGTTCGAGATGGGCGGCCGGGCGATGGCGTCGTTCGCCTCGCGCGGGCAGCAGCGGACGGCGATCCTCGCGTTCAAGCTCGCGGAGCTCGACCTGCTGACCGCGCTCGACGGCCGGCCGCCGCTCCTGCTCCTCGACGACGTGTTCAGCGAGCTCGACCCGGAGCGCCGGGCCCACCTCGTCCGGCGGATCGCGGCCCTGCCCCAGGCGTTCGTCACGACGACGACGCTCGACGACATCGACCCGGCGCTGCGCAGCGTGGGCACGGCCTGGGCGGTGACGACGGATGCCGATGGCATGTCCCGCCTCCAGCGCGACACCGCCGATGGATGACCGCGACCCGGAATCCCCGGCACGGCGCCGGCGCCCGGCGCGGGTCGGCGACCTGCTGCCCGAGGCGGCACGAGCCCTCGGCCTCGAGGACGAGCTGCGGCTGGCCCGGGCGATCACGACCTGGGACGCGATCATCGCGGAGCGCGTCCCGCCCGCCGTCGGATCGTGCCGCCTCGTCGCGCTGGAGCCCGACGCGCTCGTCGTGGCGGTCGACGAGCCGATCGTCGCGGCCGAGCTCCGGATGCGCGCGCTCGAGCTGCTGGGGGCGTTCGCGACGGCGCCCGGCGGGACCCGGGCGCACCACCTGCGGCTCCGGGGCGATACTGGCGGAGGCGCCGGCAAGGCGCGCTGAGCACCGGCGATCGGGGGGTCGAATGACGAGGTCGCGAGCCTGTCTCCAGGCCCGTCGCGAGGGGCCGAAACGGCCCGCAGGGGCGTCCGGCTCGCCCGCGTATAATCCGATCCCCGCTGTCCGCGGGACCTGCCGTCACGACTCCGCGCACAGGCGCGTCGAACACCCAATGAGGCTTGCCCCTTGGCCGTCCGTCTCCAGCTGAAGCTCGGTGCCGTCACCGAGCAGGACCGCCTGCCGGACTCCCCCGACACCGTCGTCGTGGTCGAGCCGGCCGTCGGATCCGTGGGCCGGACGAAGGGCAACCTGTACCTGCTGGTCACGTCACGGGTGGCCGGCGCCCGGGCGCTCGAGGCGACCCGGATGGTCGCCGACACCATCCGCAACGAGTACTACTACGACGAGTCCGCGGGCATCCGCCAGTGCCTCGTCAAGGTGATGGCGGTCGCGAACAAGCGGCTCGGCCACCAGCGCGACAAGTACGGGTTCGGGCACGAGGCGGACGGCGCCGGGCCGATCGGCGTCGCGGTCGCAGTGGTCCGCGGGCGCGAGCTGTACGTCTCGACGATGGGCCCGGCCGAGGCCTACCTGATCCGCCAGGCCCGCCTGTCCACGCTCCCCGACCCGAACCGCGACCGCGGCCTCCCGGCCGAGAACCTCGAGCCCGAGGTCTGGCGCGGCGAGCTCAACGTCGGCGACTCGCTGTGCCTCGTCTCAGCCAACGTCGTGAGCCGGGTCGGGACCGACGCCCTCAAGGACGCGCTCGTCACGCTCCATCCGCAGTCGGCGATCGAGCACCTCCACACCCGGTTCGTCGCCGCCGACGGGAAGGGCTCCGACGGGGCGGTCGCGTTCGAGGCGGCCGAGATCGGCGCGACCCACAAGACCCGCTCGCTCGTCCCGGTCCGCCCCGCGGAGCCGCTCGCAGGCGCGCCCGACCGCGGACCGATCCCCCTCGCCGACTCCATGACGGCCGGAGCGGCCGCCGTCGGGGCGTCCGCGACCCGGGCGAAGGACGCGGCGGGCAACGGCGTCCAGAAGGCCGTGTGGGGCGTCCAGGACCTCCTGCCGCGCCGGGCGCCCGCCAAGCGGAAGGTCACCGCGGCGACGTCCCGGATGGAGACGCAGCGCCGGGCCGCGATGGCGCTCCTCGCCCTGATCGCCGTGGCCGGTGCCCTGGTCGTGGGCGTCAACGCCTTCGGCGGCACGCGCCCCAACGTCGGCGCGATCGAGTCGCTCACCGCCGCTGAGCGCGCGTTCGAGGATGCGCAGGCGGCGCTCGCCGCCGTCAGCGGGCCAGGCGTCGACCTGATCACCGACGACCCGGGTCGCGCGCTCGAGCTGCTCAACTCCGCCTACGTCAAGCTCGACGAGGCCCAGGGCCTGTCGTACCCCGTCGGCCAGATCACGCCGCTGCGCGAGAAGGCGCTCGAGGGCCTCGACCGGCTGTACGGCGTCCAACCCGTCGGCTCGACGTCCGTGTTCGAGTTCCCGGCCGAGAAGCCGCCCAAGCTCGAGGCGCTCGTCCGCGGCTCCGATGGCGCCCCGTACGTGCTGGACTCGGCCAACGCGACGGTCTGGCGGATCGACGTCAAGAAGCAGAAGGCGACGGCCATCCTCAAGAACGGGACCCGCGCCTCCGGGGCGCGTGCCGCGGCGCCGAAGCTCCTGACGACGGGCGGCACCGACGTCCTCGTCCTCGACGCGAAGAACAACCTCTGGCGCTGGCGGCCGTCGAACCCGAGCGGCAGCAAGGGGACGCTCGTCCGGGTCAAGATGAAGGACTCGGCGTCGTGGGGCGACGACGTCAAGGACATCGCGACCTTCGTCGCCAACTTCGATGCCGCGTTGTACAAGATCTACGTCGTGGACCCGTCCTCGCAGAACATCAACGTCCAGTCGCCCTCGAGCGACGGCTCGGGCTACCTGGACAAGCCCGATCCCCGCCTGCCCACCGACCGCGACGTCTCGGGGATCACCGACCTGCTCATCGACGGCGACATCTACGTCGCGGAGGGCGGCGCCGTGGAGCGCGTCATCCCGGCCTCGGGCTGGGACGCGAGCGGGCCGTCGGACACGTCGGTCCGGCCGGACCCGGACTACACGATGATCTCGTCGCCGGACCGCCCCGACGGCTCGTCGAGCCGGCGCAACGGCGTGCTGTACGCGTTCGACGCGAAGAACCACCGCGTCGTCGCCTTCAACAAGGCGAACGGCAAGTACATCGAGCAGTACCGGCCCACCGGCGACGCCAACGCCTGGGAGGACCTCCAGGGGTTCGTCGTCCTGCCCGCGCCGGACGCCGAGGCGCCGTCCTCGATGTGGTGGATCTCCTCGACGGGCCTCCACAGCTCGCTGCTCGAGGCGGTCGCCGAGCCCGGTGCGTCGCCGAGCCCGGGCGCGAGCGGCGAGGCCTCCCCCGGCACCGACGCCACCACGAAGCCGAGCCCGACAGCCAAGCCGTGACCACGGTGGTCGCGGCCGCGCGCCCGTGATCCCGCTCCGTGACGCGAACCCGACGCGACGGACGCCGGTCGTCACCCTCGCCATCGTCATCGCCTGCTTCGTCGCGTTCGGCGTGGAGCTGTTCGCGCTCGCGTCGGGTGGCGAGGACGCGCTCATCGCGCTCATCGAGCAGTACGGCACGATCCCGGCGGAGCTCACCGCGGCGCTGAAGGCCGGCCAGCTCGTCTCGGAGCCGGTCCTGGACGTGTTCACGAGCATGTTCCTGCATGCCGGCTGGCTCCACCTCCTCGGCAACATGCTCTACCTGTGGATCTTCGGCAACAACGTCGAGGACCGGATGGGCCGGGTCCTGTTCCTGCTGTTCTACCTCGCGGGCGGCGTCGCGGCGGTCGCGGCACAGACGCTCATCGACCCTTCGTCCACGGAGCCGATGATCGGGGCGTCCGGTGCGATCGCGGCGACCCTCGGGGCATACATCGTGCTGTTCCCGGGGGCTCGGATCCAGTCGCTCGTGTTCCTCGGCTTCTTCTACCAGCTCATCGCCGTCCCGGCCGCGATCGTGCTCGGGTTCTGGTTCCTGCTCCAGGTGATCGACGGGCTGGGGTCGCTCGGCGCCTCGAACGCGGTCGAGAGCAACGTCGCGTTCTTCGCCCACATCGGCGGGTTCGTCGCGGGCGCGCTCATCGCCCTCCCGTTCCGCCTGCGTGACCGCCGGTCCGTGGGATAATCGGGGCATGGCCGAAGACGGTGCCGCCGAGATCGAGATGGTCGTCGACAGCGTCCGCGTGCACATGCGCACGGGGCGACACGTGCTGGTCCTGCGCGAGACCGGCCGCGGCCGGCTGCTGATGATCTGGGTCGGCGTCAACGAGGCGAACGCGATCGCGATGAAGCTCCAGGGCGTCACCCCGGAGCGGCCGCTCACCCACGACCTCATGGTCAACGTGCTCGAGGCGATGAGCATCCGGGTCGAGAAGATCGTGATCTCGGACCTGGCCGAGGAGACCTACCACGCGCGGATCGTCCTCGTCGGCGCCGACGCCCGGCACGAGGTGGACTCGCGGCCGTCGGACGCGATCGCGCTCGGGGTGCGCCTGGGCTCGACGATCTTCGCCACGGCGGACGTCCTCGACCGCGCCGCGACGTCACCGGACGCCGAGGAGGACGAGGAGGGCGACGAGCCCGGTGACTCGCCCAAGCGGCTGTCGGCGGCGGCGCTCGAGGAGACCGGCGAGCCGATCGATGCCGCACGCCTCGACATCTTCCGCGAGTTCGTGAACTCGCTGGACCCCGACCAGGACCAGCGCGGCGGCTCGTCGAACAGCTAGGCCGCGGGTCCGTCCTCGCGGCCGAGGATCGGGCGACCGCGCCGGAGCGCGCGGTCCCGGTTCGCCCACAGGCGCAGGCGGAGCATCCAGAAGTCCTTCACCGCGCGCCCGATGACGCTCGGCTTCGCGCCCGTCGGCGAGCCGGCGGTCCGCGGGTAGTGCGGCACGCCGACCTCGACGATGGTTCGCCCCAGCTCGCGCGTCCGGATCAGCAGCTCCGCCGAGAAGAACGCGCCGCCGGACTCCACCCGAACCCCCTCCAGGGCCTCGCGGCGGAACAGCTTCGCGGCGCAGTCGACGTCCTTCACCTTGAGGCCGAAGAAGATCCGGTTGGCCAGCTTGTATGTCCGCGCGTAGGCGATCCGGATGAACGGGTCCGCGCGCTTGATCCGGTAGCCGACAACGACGTCGGGTGCGTCGGGCTCCGCCATCCGCGCCGTCAGCCGGGCGAGGTCCGCGATCCGGAACTGGCGGTCGCCGTCCGTGAAGCACAGGAGCTCGTACCGGGACGCCTCGAAGCCCGAGCGCAGGGCGCCGCCATAGCCCCGGTTCGTGGCGTGGTGGACGACCCGGACGATGTCGGGGTGCGCAGCGGCCAGGCGCTCCGCGACCGCGAGGGTCCCGTCCTTCGAGCCGTCGTCCACGGCGATGATCTCGAACGTGTCGGCGATCGCCGGCAGGGTGGCGAGCGCCTCCTCGACCAGGCCCTCGAGGTTGGCCTCCTCGTTGTGGGCGGGGAAGAAGTACGAGAGCCGCGGCACGCGCGCGGATGCCGGGATCTCCTCCCCGGGGAGCGTCGCTGCGCTCATGGTGTGGGCTCTCTGCGGCCGGTCACACGGAACAGATTACCGGGACGGCCGATTGCCTCGATGGTGTAGCGGTCGGTGAGGGCCTCGACCTCGGCGGGGTCGAGGCGGATGAGGTACACGGGCCGGGTGTCGATGCTGGCCTCGATGACGTCCACGACGTCGCCGAGGTGCTCGTCGAGCCGGGTCCGGTCGTCGACGATCGCGATGTCGGGCCGACGGCCCTCGATCAGCTGGCCGTACCACATGGGCGTGGAGTAGGACCACCACGAGAGCACCAGGGCATTCGGGTCCATGGCGTCGAACGCCTCGTCGAGCCAGTCCGAGGGCAGGGTGTTCGTCGACAGGTCCTGGTCCGACCAGCGGTCCCGGATCGCGACGGCCGTCGGCACGAGCAGCGCCAGCCCGAGGACGATCGACAGCGCGGCTCGCGACAGGTCGACGCCGGCGACGGGCGTCTCCCGCTCGCCGTCCCCGGTCCCGACCAGCCGGGCGACGAGCTCGCCCCCGGTCACCGCGACCCATGACCAGGCGAAGAACAGCGGGCCGAGGTAGTAGCGGTCGATGCGGGCGTTCGCGTAGGTCGCGGCGAAGAGCACCGTGATGAGCACGGCCAGGCCGGAGTAGGCCGCGTAGCGCGGCCGCCGGATCGCGGTCACGACGAACGCGACCGGAACCACGTACAGCAGCGGCCCGAGCTGGGCCCGCGCGAGGTCGACGAACGCCGCGACGAGGGCGCCCACGCCGCCGCCGACGATGTCGCCCTGGAACTGGCGCGCGATCACGATCTCGAGCAGGCCGGTCAGGGTCTCGGGATGCCCGTAGACGAGCGGGGCACGGAATGGCCCGGCCCGCAGCGGGAGCTGGAGGTACAGCAGCGCCGCGACGCCGATCGATGCCCCGAGCGCGGCGAGGACGACCTTGGGCCGGCGCAGGATGCCGGCGTCCGTCACGAGGACGAACAGGCCGATCCCGGGGACCAGCAGCAGCGACAGCGCGTGGTTCGCGACCGCGACGCCGAAGACGGCCGCCGCGAGGACGATCCTGCGGTCGGCGCGTCTCGCCAGCTGCTCGTCGTCGGGCGCCTCGCGTGCGTCCTGGACCGCCGCGTCCCAGCGCAGCAGCAGGAGCGTGACGAGCACCACGAGGAAGACGTGGAGCGAGTGGACGTCCGCCGAGACGCCGATGTGCCAGGTGATCGGGGCCAGCGCGAACGCGACGGCGATCGCGCCGGCGAGCAGGGCGGGCGCGCCGAGCCGCCGGTAGACGAGGACGCTCATGGCGCCTGCCCCCGCCGCGAGGATCCCCGACAGGAGGTTCATCCGGAACGCCGTCGACCCGAGCGGCGCGAGCACCTGGTTCGCGATCCAGCCGAGGATCACGTACGCCGGGAACCCCGTCGGGTGCATCGTGCCGAGGAGCGGCGGGACGGTCTGGTTCTCGGCCGTGTCCCACGCGCCGACCCCGGGCAGCATCGTCGCGCGGTAGACGACGAGCGCCAGCACGAACGTCCCGATCGCCACCAGCGTCGTGGCGTCGGGCATGCGGACACGCGAGCCGCCGGGGGCCGCCTCGGGGCTACCAGCCAAGGAGCTGGCCCCAGACGACGCCCCACAGGTTGAGCGCCGCGCCGGCGACCAGGAGCACGATCGCGGTCGCCCGTGGGCGCCCATCACCGGCGCGCGCGGCGCCGAGCGCGACGAGGGGCAGCAGGAACGGGATGAAGTCGAGCGAGAACCGGTAGCCCCACTGGACCCAGCCCTGGCTGAAGTGGGCGAGGTTGAACAGGCCGATGACGAGGACGGTCAGCCCGGATCCGAGCGTGAGGCGCGCGATGGGTCGGCGCCGGATCGCGAACAGCGCCAGCAGCAGCCCGGGCGAGGACAACAGGACGCTGGTGCCGATGTCGATCGGCAGCGCGAGCGGGCAGTCGGGGTCGAACAGGCCGCGAGTCGCGTCGGGCGCCGAGCAGAACATGACGGTCGGGTAGACGCCCAGGGTGTCGGGCTTGACCGCGGGCATGACCTCGGGCAGCGCGCCGAGCATGATCCCGAGGTTCTGGGGCACGTAGCGGATGTCCTCGACCGCCCACTCGGGGTGGTAGCCGAGGGTCGGGTAGCCGTTGGCCTCGAGCTGGTACTGGTAGTCGTAGCCCGGGTGGAGCACGGAGCCCGTCGTGAGCCACGTGTAGGCGAGCAGGGCGGCCACGGGAAGGACCGCGCCGACGGCCGCCGAGATCGTCCGCCGGATCGACGAGCCGCCGCCGCCCACGAGCACGAGGAACGGCGCGGCGAACACGAGCGGCAGGCGGGCGGTCGCGCCGATCCCGAGGATCAGCCCGGCGAGCACGTGCGCGCCGGACAGCGGCCAGGCCAGCCCGGCGATGCGCGCCAGCAGGCCGGGCCTGCCCGTGCCGTCGGCGGGCAGCCGGGCCTCGGCGGCCTCCCGGACGCGGTCGCCCTCGTCCCACGGGTTCTCCTCGGCCGCGGCCGGGTCGGCGCGGAGCGCGACGCCCACCGCGAGCAGCGCCGCGACGGCCGCGACGAGATGGGCGAGGTACCAGGTGCTGCCGACGGCCGCGGCCCACCACCAGACGGTCCCGGTGGCGAACACGAGCGTCGTGAGCGCCCGGACGCCGAGCGTGATCCGCAGCCCGCCGAGCATCCACCAGGCCGTGAACACGCCGACGCCGGCGAGCGCGATCGCCAGCGACTCCTGGTCCACCGCCAGGCCCCAGAGCGCGACGAACGGCAGCAGGAGGACCGCGGGGAGGGGCGGGAACGGCAGGAGCACCCGCCCGGTGTAGGCCCCGTCCTGGAGCACGGGATAGACGTCCTGGAAGTACTCGTTGCCCGGGGAGGTGGCCGTCGCGGCCTCCGGGAAGGGGATCCAGGCGCGGCCGTGGAGGAACGCGTCCGCCTGCCACACGAAGTGGTTGTACTGGTTGTAGTGCTCGGGGTTCGAGAGCGCGTAGACGCCCATTGCGCCGAGCGCGATCAACAGCCCCACGACGACGGTCGTGAGGCTGCCCGTGACAGGCTGGGGCTGGGAGGCCCGATCGGGGCCCTCGGCTATACTCCGCTGCACCTTCAACGCTGCGTCAGGAGGCTCCCCCATCACCGTTTCGGGTACGGGCTCGCCCGGCCGGGAGACCTCTCGTCGAGGTCAGGGCTGGCAGATCGCGGCCATCCTGCTGGTCGGCCTGATCGTCCGCCTGATCATGGCATACGGCATCGAAGGACTCCGCGGATCGGGGTTCGGGTCGGACCTCGACCTGTTCCACTTCTGGGCCGCGGATCTCGCCGAGCACGGCCCGTTCGGGTTCTACGACCGCGGGTTCTTCGCCGACTACACGCCCGGCTACCTGTACGCCCTGTGGGCCGTCGGCGTCGTGGGCGGCTGGATCGGCGGGGCGGGCGACCTGATCAAGCTGCCGGCGATCATCACCGACGTCGTCCTGGCGTACGTCGTCTACCGGATGGTCCTCGACCTGGGCGTCACGTCGGGTCGCGCCCGCCTCGCGGCGTTCGTCGTGATCGTCAACCCGATCACGTGGTTCGACTCCGTGATCTGGGGCCAGGTCGACAGCTTCGGGACGGTGTTCCTGCTGCTCGCCGTCCGCGAGCTGTGGAAGGACCGGCCGGAGCGGGCCGCGATCCTCGCGGTGACCGCCGCGCTCATCAAGCCCCAGCTGGCGATCCTCATCCCGATCGTCGCGTTCGTCACCATCCGGCGCGCCCTGTGGCCGGACGGCGGCTACGGCGACGAGGCGGCGCCCGAGCGCACGGGCTTCGGCTGGGAGCAGCGATGGCGCGGCTGGATCCGGATCCTGACGACGGGCCTCGCGGGGTTCGTCACGGCGGTCGTCATCGCCGCGCCGTTCGGGCTGTCGGTCGTCTCGTTCTCGACCGTGGCGCCGTACCTCGACAGCAGCCTCCTGCGGCTCGTGTTCAGCACCGCCGCGACGTACTCCTACGTGACCGTCAACGCCTACAACCTGTGGGCGCTGTTCCCGGTCAACGGGGAGAGCACGGCGACCAACGGCCAGTGGATCCCCGACGCGCCGATGGCCGACGCCGCGCAGTGGGCCCAGATCGGCCCGTTCCCGGCCGTCGTGGTCGGCGGCGTGCTCCTCGGGCTGCTGCTGTTCGTGATCGTCCCCACGCTCGTCGCCCGCCGGCCGGACCGGCTCACGATCCTCGTCGGCGTGTGCGTGCTGTCGCTCGCGTTCTTCGCGGTGCCGACCCGCGTCCACGAGCGCTACCTCTACCCGCTGTTCGGCCTCGCCGCGATCCTGTTCGCGTTCTCGTGGCGCTGGCGGGCCGCGTACCTGATCGCGACCCTCGCCACGTTCATGAACATGTACGCGGTCCTCGTCGCGCTGTACGGGTACATGAACCCGAGCATCTCGGACTGGCTCGCGATCGGCGACGCGACGCGCTCGGCGGGCGCCGTCACGATGGTCGCGATCCTCCACACCGCGGTCTTCGTGTTCGGGCTGCTCCAGCTGCGGGGGTCGGCGCGCCGGACGCTCGCGACCGAGCTCGCGGACGGGCAGGTGGAGCACGGCGAGGAGCCATCAGAGGAGGCCGAGCCGGTGGTCGTGGTCCCGCCGCCGATGCCCGCGCCGGCCACGCCCGCGGCGGGTGCCATCGCGTTCGCGGCCGCCGAGCCGCCGCGGCGGCCGACCCCCGACACGAACCGCCGCATCCCCGCCTGGTACGAGCGCACCTCGTGGGCGGACGCCGGACCGATTGGCTGGCTGCGCGCCCGGATCAACGAGACCCCGATCCGGCCCGATCGCTCACGTCTCCTGCGTGGCGAGGGCGGCGGCCGACCTGAACCGGCTGGACCTGTGGATCCTCGTCGTGCTCGTGATCGCGGGCATGAGCCTGCGCATGTTCCGGGTCGCCGAGCCCGCCCGGATGCACTTCGACGAGGTCTACCACGCGCGGACCGCCACGGAGTTCCTCCAGAGCTGGCGCTACGGCATCGACCACTCGATCTACGAGTGGACGCACCCCCACCTCGCGAAGTACGCGATGGCGGGCGGCATCGTCCTGTTCGCGGGTCACGACGTCGCGGCGAGCAGCGAGATCGGGTCGACGGTCACCGACGCGGCGATCGAGCCACGGCGCGAGAGCGATTCGGCGACGCGGGCGGGCAACCGGGTCTGGGTCGCGACGGGCGACGGCGTCCGGGCGTTCGACCTCCTGACCCGCAAGCCCGTGCTCGACCTGCCGATCGCCGGTGCGATCTCGGTCGCGTGGGACGGGGACGGCGTGCGCCTGTTCGTCGGCACGTCGACGGGCGAGCTGTGGACGATCGACGGCGCGCTCGTCGACGACATGCTGGGGTCGAGCGCCGGCGCGGCCCCCGACGAGGTCCCCGTCGAGGCGACCCAGGTCGGCACCATCGACGGCCCGATCGAGCGGCTCGCGCTGTTCGACGGCGGCGGGTCCCTGGCGGCGCAGCTCGGGCCGACGACGCTCGCGATCCTCGATCCATCGACGGGCGCGGAGCGCGGCCGCCTCGAGGTCCCCGCGCTGGGCGAGATGACAGCCGCAGGTTCCGCCGACGCCATCGTCGCCCGGACGGCCGACGTCACGGACCCGGAGGCGCTCGCCAAGGAGCTCGTGGCGGTCCTCGGCGGGGACGAGACGGCGTACCTCGACCAGCTGCGGTCCGGCGCGGACCGCGTGTTCATCGACGCGGAGCTCACCGAAGACGCGCGGACGAACCTCGACGACGCGATCACGAACGGCCGCCTGCCGGGGATCACGATCGAGCCCGTCGGCCAGCTCGCCGTGGCGGGCGGCGAGGGCGTCACGTTCGTCGGGCCTGCCGGCACGGCCATCAGCACCGTGCCGCTCGAGGGTGGCGCGACGTCGGTGGCGCTCGTCTCGGGGATCGACGAGGGCTCCCAGATCTATGCCACGTCCGCCGACGCCGACGGCGTCCCGGAGGTCGCGATCATCTATGCGATCGGCACCGGCGCCGAGAACGGCCCGGCCCTGTGGACGACGTTCGAGCTGCCGGGCGCCGGCGAGCGGATCGTGTTCGACGAGGCGTCCGAGCTCGTCGAGGTCCTGGGCACGAGCCAGGACGGCAGCGGCCCGACGATCTACGTCGTGGAGCCCCACGGCCGGGCGGTGTTCGCGGACCACCAGCTGCCGTTCGAGCCCACGGCGTGGGTCCTCGACCACAACGGCGACTTCCCGAGCGAGAGTCACGGCAGCATCCTCGCGTTCGGCGCGGAGGGCTCGACCGCCGCCGTTGACGTCGGCAGCTACCACTTCTCGTGGCGGATGCCCGGCGTGATCCTCGGCGCGCTCACGATCGGCCTGCTCTACCTCCTCGGCAGGCTGCTGTTCGCGCGCCGCCCCGTCGCCGTGCTCGTCGGCCTGTTCGTGCTCCTCGACGGCATGTTCTTCGTCCAGAGCCGGATCGCGATGAACGACGTCTACACCGGCTTCTTCATCCTCGCGGCGTACCTGCTGTTCGCCTGGCTGTGGCTCGAGCGACGACGCGCGGCCGCGTTCTGGCTGGTCATGCCCGCGATCGGCGTGCTGCTCGGCCTGGCGCTGGGGTCGAAGTGGGTCGCGGCCTACGCCATCGGCGCCCTGGGGATCCTCGTGCTCGTGCGCTCCGCGCTCGGGCGGATCGTCCTCATCGCCGGCCTCGTCGTGGTCACGGGGCTGCTGGGCTGGATGGCGATGGCCGTCCCGACCGACAGCACGGTCTCGGGCAACCTGCTGTTCCCGCTGATCATGATCG
Source organism: uncultured Chloroflexia bacterium (assembly GCA_963768035.1). Lineage (GTDB taxonomy): Bacteria > Chloroflexota > Limnocylindria > Limnocylindrales > CSP1-4 > CAIXZV01. Next base: position 94,206 of record CAVYGJ010000005.1, on the reverse strand, counting down.
CGCTGACGCTGGGGGCGGTCGTCGTGACCGTGTACCACCCGATCGCCTGGTCCGACGACGAGGTCCGGCTCGCGGTCGGTGGGCCGGCCGCAATCGGCGGGCTCCTCGCGCTCACCGCGATCGCGCTGGGCAAGGCGAACGCCCAGGTCGCCGTCGGGCCGCTGCTCATCAACCCGCTGACGCTCGGCTTCGCGCTCGTCGTCGCGGGCGGGCTCGCCTACGCGGCGTTCCAGGTCGGCGGCCGCTACGGGCTGGGGCCGATGGCGCGGACGCCGGAGCCCGGGACCGTGGAGGCGTTCGTCGAACCGGCCTCGCAGCCCGCGGAGGGCTGGCTCCGCCTCGGGTCGGGCCTCGGGCTCCCGATCGTCTGGATGGTCGCCTGCCTGATCGGCATCCCGCTCGCCGTCTACGTGCTGCTCTACCTGCCGTGGGCGTTCATCGACAACCACCAGCTCGTCGCGGGCTTCCCGGCCGGGCACACGGGCCAGACGCTCATCGACCTCACGGGCGCGATGTACCGCTACCACAACGACCTCACGGCGGCGCATGCCGCGAGCTCGCCATGGTGGGCCTGGCCGCTCAACCTCAAGCCCGTCTGGTTCTACCAGGGGTCGTTCGCCTACTCGACGGCCGCCTCGATCTACGACGCGGGCAACATGGTCATCTGGTGGCTGGGCATCCCGGCGATGGCGTTCGTCGCCTACCAGGCGTTCCGGCGCCGGAGCCTCGCCCTCGCGCTCATCCTCGTCGCCTTCCTCGCCCAGTGGATCAGCTGGGCGCGCATCGACCGCGCGGCGTTCCAGTACCACTACTACACGAGCCTGCCGTTCGTGGTCCTCGCCCTCGGCTACTTCATCGGGGAGCTGTGGCACGGGGCGTCGCGCCGGACCTGGCTGCTCGCCCGGGTGGCGGCGTCCGTCGCCCTCATGGGTCCCGTGATCCTGTGGCTCCTGCGCGGCCCGCTGTGCGCGGTCGCGAACGTGGAGTCGGTGAACGCGGGCTCGCAGGCCTGCAGCGGCACGCAGGGGAGCCTCGGCGTGACGCTCGCCGCCGCCTGGATCGGGATCGCGGTCATCGGCGTGGTGGTGATGCTCGTGACGCTCGTCACGACGCTCGTCCAGAAGCGGCCGGACAGCCGGCTCACCATCCGCGACCTCGCGCCGCTGGGGATCATCGCGGTCCTGCTCGTCACGATCGTCGCGGCGAGCCGCTTCCTGCCCACCGACGCGCCGATCCTCTCGATCCAGAAGATCGTGCCCGAGGCGTTCGCCGCGCTCATCGGCGTGCCGCTGCTGCTCGTCGCGAGCCAGATCATCACCGCGCGCGACGCGCGCCGGTTCGTGCTCGTGTTCGTGGGCGTCGTCGCGGCCTGGTTCGTGTTCCTCTACCCGAACATCTCCGCGCTGCCGCTGCCGTCGAGCTTCACCAACGCCTACCAGCTGCTGCTGCCGACCTACCCGTACCCGTTCCAGTTCGGGGTCAACACCGTGGAGCGCGGGACGCAGGTCTCGTTCCAGGACGCGCGCTTCGCGATCCTCATGGTGTTCCTCGTCGTGGCCTGCGTCGTCGTCGCGTACTCGGCGCGGGTCTGGCGGCTGGCGGAGGCCGAGGGTGCGGCGCGCGCGGCCGGCGAGGCCGGACCGGCAGGCGAGGCGGGGACGGTCTAGCCGGCGCTCAGCGCGGCGTCGTCGTGGGCATGGTCGGCGGCGCCGGCGGCCCGGGGCGAGGGCGGGATCTCCGCGGAGAAGTGGGGCGGCAGGGTTCCCGCGGCCGCGAGGCGCCGGATGACGAAGCCGTAGTAGTCGTCCACCTTCGCGGTCACCCGCGGCCAGCTGAACTCCTCGGCGCGTCGCTGGCCGTTCTCGGACATCGTCCGGGCGAGCTCGTGGTCGGTCAGCAGGCGGCCCAGCGCGTCGGCGAGCTCCTTCGGCTCGCGCGGCGGGACCAGGAGCGCCTCGCGGCCGCGCCGCACGACGCCCTTGTAGCCGTGGATGTCGGAGGCGACGATCGGGGCGCCGGCGGCCATCGCCTCGAGGAGGACGATCCCGAACGACTCCCGACCCGTCGCGGGCGAGCAGTAGACGTCGGCGGTCCGGAACAGCTGGGCCTTCTCGTCGTCGGAGACCCGGCCGAGGAACTCGACCCCGCCGAGACGCCGGGTGGCGATGTAGCGCCGCGCCTCGCGCTCCTGCGGTCCGCCGCCCACGAGGAGCAGACGGGCGTCGGAGCCCTCGCGACGCAGGATGCGGTGCGCCTTGAGCAGGTCGAGGACGCCCTTGCGGGGCTCGAACCGGCCGACGAACAGGACGTTCTGCGTCCCGTCCTGCCACCTCGACAGCGGCACCGCACGCCGGAAGCGGTCCACGTCGACGCCGTTGGGGATGACCTTGTAGTCGCCCGGGAAGAAGCGGTCGATGAAGTGGCGCGCCGCCGCCGAGACGGCGATCCGGCCGTGGAGCCGCTCCGCGTAGCTCTTCATCGCGCGCGAGCCGAACTCGTAGGCCGGCGACCAGCCCCCGTAGGCGTGGAACGTCCCGATGTTCACGCTCCGGCTCTCGCGCAGGATCACGAGCGAGAGGAACGGCACGAACGGCTCGTGGAAGTGGAGGACGTCGAACTGCTCGCGCTCGAGCAGGTCCCGGACCTGGGACACGAAGCGGGGCGAGACGGTCACCGTGCCCACCGACCCGTTGGCCGGCATCGAGAACCCCTTGCCGAGCCGGATGACGTCGCCCTCGGAGGTCCGCTGGAGGCCGTGGGACGAGGTCAGGATCCGGACGGTGTGGCCGCGGAGCCGGAGGTTCTCGTACAGGTAGCGGACGTGCTGGGTCACCCCGCCCGGGAGCGGGTAGACGTACGGCGAGACGAGGCCGATCTTCATCGCGGGCCGTCGTCCGGGTCGAAGCGGGGCGGGCGGCGGGTGCTTCCCGGGTAGCCGTGGTCGCGCCCGGTCCCGTCGCGCCGGACGCGGCCGAGGACCTCGGCGCGGGCGTCGCGGCCGCGCTTCCGGAGCTGCCGCCCGAACACGCCGAGCTGGCCGACCGAGCCGTGGAAGATCCCGTGGGTGCCGGTCTCGCCCGCGACGATCGCGGCCCGCAGGTCGGCCGCCGGTGCGACCCGGGTAGGACGTCCACGCGCTGCCGACGGCCGTCGCGGCGTGGGCGTCGCTGCTGCCCAGCTGGGGCAGGCCGTGCTGCGCCGCGAACGCCTCGCTCCGGGCGTGCCCGTAGCGGCCGATGGCGGTGGGGTTGAAGGTCTCGATGGCGTCGGGGTGCACGAGGGGATTGTCGTCGTTCAGGAGCCCGCGGAGGACCCACGCCTGCGCGGACAGGTGGATCGGGACGAGCGGGTGGGCCGGGACCGCGATCCCGCCCTGGTCGTGGATCGCCTCGATCGACCAGCGGAGGCTCTTGAGGGGCGGCACGCGGCGCTCGAGGAACAGGCCGAGCAGGTGCCCGCCACGGGTCGTGATCTCCTCGCCGACGATGATCTCGACCGGCAGCCCGCGGTCCGCCGCGATGAGCCGCGCCACGACCGCGGCGTCGATGCGCTCGTGGTCCGAGATCGCGATGACGTCCAGGAACCCGGTCCCGGCCACCGTGTCGAGGATCTCGGTGACCGAGGCCGTGCCGTCCGAGGCAAGCGTGTGGATGTGGAGGTCGGCGCGGCCGCGGCGGTCGAGCTCGTCCTGGCTCATGCCGCCCCGTCCTGCCCCTCGGCGTCTGCCGCTCCCGCGTCGCCCGTCTCGACCGCCAGGTCGGGCCAGATCGGGTGGAACGCGCCCCACCACTGCTCGGGCGCCTGGGCGAGGATGCCTTCGAACGCTGCGGCGATAGCGGCGGTGTAGGCGGTCACCTTCTCGCGGCGCGTGCCGTCGACGGGCGCCGGCACGAGGACCATCCGGGCGCCGTAGCGCCCGCCCGCGATGCGTCGCGTCGACGTGGCGTAGATCGGGACGCCGGTCTCCAGGGCAAGCAACGCCGGGCCGGCGGCGATCGGCGTCGGGTGCCCGAACAGGGGGACCGGGATCCCGTTGTGCGTGAGGTCGCGGTCCGCGACGAGTCCGACGGATTCGCCGCGGCGGAGCGCCGCGAGCAGCGCACGCCGGGCGTCCTTGATCGACACCACGTTCACGCCGACTCGGCTGCGCGAGGTCTTGAACCAGTGGGCCAGCCCGGGGTCGGCGACCGTTTCCATGGGGGCCGTCACCGCGTGTCCGACCATGCTCGACAGGACGATCACCGGCATCTCGATGGCGCCGAAGTGCATGCCGACAATGACGACCGGCTTGCCGCCCTGCAGGGCGTCGCGGACCTCGTCGGGCGTCTCGACGTCGATCCGGGCGAGCGCGGAGTCGAGGTCGAACGCGCCGGCCCGCAGCACCTCGAGGTAGTAGCGCGCGGCGTGCCGGAACGACGCCCGGACGAGCCGCTCGAGCGCCTGGGGATCGGTGGCGGCGCGTCGTGCGCGCGCCGGCCCGCGGCCGCTCGCGGCGAGGCCCTCGCACACCCGCTGCAGGTTGGCCCGCGCCTGGAGCCGCTTCGACGGCGCCGTGCGGTACCAGAGCTCGCCCGCGGCGTCCGCGGCGGCGACGAGCGGCGGCTCGGGGAGGTGTGCGGCGACCCACGCGGCGCCCATGATCGCCGAGCCGCGCAGGCCCGGTCGCGGCGCCCGCTCGTCCGCCGCTGAGGTCGGATCGCCGGGCGACGTCGTCATGCCGCCTCGGCCAGCATCGCGGTGGCGCGGGCCTCGAGCTCGGCGGCCTCCTCGGGCGTGTCCGGCCAGATCGGCTTGAAGCTGTACCACTGCTCGGGCGCCGCGCCCACGGCCTCCTCGAGGAAGTCCGCGATCCGCTGGGTCGCCCGCTGGATGTCCGCCGGCGAGGACGACGGGACGGTGAACGCCTCGTAGCCCTCCATGAGGAACCGGCCGGACGGCGTCCGCCGGATGGCGAGCGGCGCGATGATCGCGCCGGTCTTGGCGGCGAGCGTGGCCGGCCCGGCCGGCAGCGTCGTCCACGAGTCGAACAGCCGGACCGGGACGCCGTCGGAGCGGTAGCCCCAGTCCACGAGCAGGCACAGGATCTCCTTGCGCCGCAGGACCGTGAACAGCTCCCGCAGGTTGCGCCACGGGATGACGTGGACGCCCCACGACTCGCGCTGGCGGCGGAGCTCGTCGAACAGCTCGGGGAACGTCGAGTCGTCCGCGATGACGTTGGCCGGGTAGCCGGCGCCCGCGATCGCGGCGGCGACCGCCTCGTTGTTCCCGACGTGCCCGGCGACGACGATCATCGCCTGGCCGGAGTCGCGCCACGCCTGCGCGACGCGCTCGACGCCGTCGCCCTCGACCGAGCCCGCGAGCTCCTCGCGCGACCGCGACGGCAGCCGCATGAGCTCGACGAGGTAGCGCGCGTACTCCTTGTACGCGCGCAGGGCCATGCGCCGGACACGCGGATGCTCGGGCGGAAGCCCGAGCACGTGCCCGAAGTTGGTGTTGCTGAACCGGCGCTTGGCCGGCCACGCCAGGTAGCTGCCCTGCGAGGCCGTGGCGATCACCGCCTGCGAGAGCGCGGGTGGGGTGTGCGCGAGGAGGGTGGTCGCCGCCCGGTATCCGACGACGGCCGCCTTCTCGACGATGCGCGGCGGCGTGGACTCGAGGCGCCGGTGGGGCGCCTCGAGCTTGCGCCCCGAGGTCACTTGGCGACGGCCTTCGCCTTCGCCTCGTTGGCCAGCGCCTTGGAGTGCTTCTTGGACACCTCGTTGCCCACCAGCGTGTCGTTGTCCTCGCCCCGGATGAACGCCTCGACGCGGTTGTACGCGATGTCGTCGTGGATCTGGAGCGGCGGGGACTTCATGAAGTAGCTGGACGGGGCCACGAGCGTGCCCTTGAGGCCGCGGTCGAGGCCGATCCGCAGGCAGCGGATGGCGTCGATGATGACGCCGGCGCTGTTCGGGGAGTCCCAGACCTCGAGCTTGAGCTCCATGTTGAGCGGGACGTCGCCGAAGGTCGTGCCCTCGATCCGGATGTGGCACCACTTGCGGTCCTTGAGCCACGGCACGTAGTCCGACGGCCCGACGTGGATGTCGCCCTCTTCGATCTCGTAATCCATCATCGAGGTGACCGCGTTGGTCTTCGAGATCTTCTTGGACTCGAGGCGCTCGCGCTCCAGCATGTTCATGAAGTCGGTGTTGCCACCGAAGTTCAGCTGGTACGTGCGGTCGATGCGCACGCCGCGGTCCATGAACAGGCGGGTGAGCACGCGGTGCGTGATCGTCGCGCCGACCTGCGACTTGATGTCGTCGCCGATGACCGGGAGCCCGGCGGCGGCGAACCGGCGCTGCCAGTAGGGCTCGCGGCCGATGAACACCGGGATCGCATTGACGAACCCGACGCCCGCCTGGATCGCCTGCTCGGCGTACCACTTGGTCGCCTCCTCGCTGCCCACGGGCAGGTAGGAGACCATGACGTCGACGTCGCGCTCCTTGAGGATCCCGATCACGTCCGCCGTCGCGCCGGGCGCGATCTCGATCACCTGGGACAGGTACTTGCCGATGCCGTCGTGCACCATGCCGCGCTCCACCGTCACGCCGGTGTGCGGCACGTCCATGAACTTGTAGGTGTTGTTCTGGCCGGCCCAGATCGCCTCGGAGAGGTCCTTGCCGACCTTCGTCTTGTCGACGTCGAACGCCGCCACGAACTCCACGTCGCTGATGTGGTAGTCGCCCAGCTGGACGTGCATCAGGCCCGGGACGAAGTCGCCCGGCTTCGCGTTCTCGTAGTAGTAGCGGCCCTGCACGAGGCTGCTCGCGCAGTTGCCGACGCCGACGATCGCGACGCGGATCTTCTTGCCGCGGGTCTTGGGCGCGGACCCGTTGGTGCCGTTGGTGGTCACGTGGTGGTGCTCCTGCTCCTGCGCGGGGCCTAGCCCTGCTGCTTTGCCTGGTTGATGGTGACGACGATGCGCTGGATGGTGGTGATGGTTCCGAGGAAGGCGATCAGCCCGAGGGCGATCGCGAGGGGGGTGGTGGACGCCATCCCGCCGGTCAGCAGCATGCCGATCGTGAGGATCGCGATGCGGACCTCGCGCGGGGCGAGGCCCACCTCGGCCATGCCGGACCCGGGCGTGAAGCCCTGGTTCTCGGCCTTGGCCCGGGTGTAGCTGACCATGAACGCGGAGGTCATGGCGGCGGCGGTGAGGATGACGCCCCAGTCGAAGTCCGCGAACAGGCAGCCGATGACGACGCCGACGTAGACGACGCCCTCGCCCCAGCGGTCGAAGACGGAGTCCATGAAGCCGCCGAGCCGGCTGACCTGGCCGGTCGCCCGGGCGAGGCCGCCGTCGAACAGGTCGAACACGCCGCCGAACACGACCAGCAGCCCGGCGGGGAACCACAGCTGGAGCCCCGCGAGGATGGCCGCGATGATCGCGATGCCGAAGCCGACGAGGGTCAGGCCGTTGGGCGTGAAGCCGAGCCTGCCGAGGCCGACGGCGATCGGCACCATGAGGCCGCGGACGCGAGCCCGGAGCTCAGGGGAGATGAACGAGCCGCTCACGAGACCGCGCTCCGGATGCCGGACCCGTCGGCGATGTTGAGCGCGCGGGCCTGGCGGTCGGCGAACTGCGTGAACGCCTCGGGGACGATGGTGTGGACCGTCTCGCGGCCGTTCCGGCGCGCGGTGACGAGGCCGACCTCGCGGAGCTTGCCCAGGTGCCACGACACGAGCGGCTGCGAGAGGCCGACGGCCTCGATCAGCTCGGTGACGGTGGCCGGGCGCTCGGCGAGGACGCGGCAGATGCGCAGCCGGTTGACGTCTGCGAGCGTCTTGTGGAACCGCCGGAGCTCGCGCAGGTCGTCGGGCTGGACGACGACGTTCGCGATCGTGCTCCGGATGCGGGCGGGGGAGGGGGACAAGGGAGGCGGACCTGGTTGCGCGTGATGCCGCCGTCGGATCAACGGAGGTTTATATCAACGGGCGTTGATGCTACGTGCCCGCCCGGGCGCATGTCAAGGCGCGGCGGGCAGCTGCACCATGACGCGCAACCCGCCGCCGGCACGCGGGGTGAGGGTCAGCGTTCCGTCGTGTGCCCGGGCGATGCTCTCCACGATCGCGAGCCCGAGGCCGACGCCCGCGTGGTCGGCGTGGATCCGTTCGGTGCCGCGCCGGAACGGCTCGCCGAGCGTGGCGACGAGCTGCGGCGAGAGCACGTCGCCGGTGTTCTCGACCGTGAGCACGGCGGTCCTCGCCTGGGCGCCGGTCGTGACCCACACGGTGCCCCCTCCGGGCAGGTTGTGGACGATCGCGTTGTGCACGAGGTTCGTCGTCAGCTGCAGCAGCAGCGCGTGGGAGCCGACGGTGGTCGCCACGTCGCCGGCGGTCTCGATGGTGACGCCGCGCGCCTCGGCGAGGGGGAGGAGCGTCTCGGCCGCCTCCTCCGCGACGAGGGACAGGTCGACGCGCTCCCGGGTGAACGAGCGCTGGTCCGTGCGGCTGAGCAGCAGCAGCGCCTCGGTGAGGGCGATCGCCCGGGCGTTGACGGCGTGGAGGCGCTCGACGAGCTCGTCGGTGTCGCGGTCCGGATCGCTGCGCGCGACGTCGAGCAGCGTCTGGGTGATCGCCAGCGGGGTGCGCAGCTCGTGGGAGGCGTTGGCGGCGAACCGCTGCTGTTCGGCGTCGTGCGCCTCGAGCCGCGCGAGCATGGTGTCGAAGGCGTCGGCGAGCTCGCGGAACTCGTCGTTGCGGCCCTCCAGCCAGATCCGATGGGCGAGCGATCCGTCCGCGGCCATGCGGGTGGCATCGGTGATGCGCGACAGGGGAGACAGCATGCTGCCGGCGAGCAGCCACCCACCCACGAGACCGAACGCCAGCAGGAACGCCAGCACCGCGGCCGCAGCCGGGACGAAGGCACGCACGAGGTCGGACCGGTTGGGAATGAACCGCTCCGCGATGAGGGGGCCGTCGGGCACGTACCGGAGGAGGAACACCCACACGGCCGCGAGGAGCAGGGTGCCGGCGAGCATCACGATCGCGGCATAGCTGAAGGTGAGCTTCAGCCGAACGCTCAACCCGCGCGGCCTACGCACGCTCGGTTTCCTGGCGGCCGGCGTCCGGTCCCGCGTCGATCCGGTAGCCGACGCCGGCGACGGTGGCGATGACCCACGGTTCGCCGAGCCGCTTGCGCAGCGCCGAGACCGTGATCCGCACGGCGTTGGTGAACGGGTCGGCGTGCTCGTCCCACGCCCGCTCGAGGAGCTCCTCGGCGCTGACGACACCGCCCTCGGCCTCGACGAGCACCTCGAGCACGGCGAACTGCTTCCGGGTCAGCGCGACGTAGCGCCCGTCCCGGTAGACCTCGCGGCGGAAGGGATCCAGCCGGAGGCCCGCGATCTCCCGTACCGGCGGCCTCGCGTGGGCGCGCCTGCGATCGAGCGCCCGGAGCCGCATCACGAGCTCCCGGAGCTCGAACGGCTTCGTGAGGTAGTCGTCGGCGCCGAGCTCGAACCCCGTCGCCTTGTCGTCGAGCCGGTCGGCGGCGGTGAGCATCAGGATCGGCATGCCGCTGCCCGAGGCGACGATGCGCCGGGCGACCTCGTCACCGGAGGGCCCGGGGATGTCCCGGTCGAGGATGGCGATGTCGTAGGCGTTGACGTCCAGCAGCTCGAGCGCGGTGTCGCCGTCACCCGCGATGTCCGCCGCGATCGCCTCGAGGCGCAGGCCATCGCGGATGGCCTCCGCCATGTAGGGCTCGTCCTCGGCGATCAACACACGCAAGCCCGGAGCCTACCGCGCCGGCACGTATCGCCGGCGTATCGAGATCCGGATACGTGCCGGCAACACCGGATTGCGTTGACTGACGAGCATGACCTTCTCCGACCAGGCGCGACGGATGGCCCGTCGGTTTCCCGGGCTTCTCATCGCCGCGTTCGTCGTCATCGCGGTGATCGCGCCCGCCTTCGCGTACCGGTCGCTGGCGTCCTCGCCGACTGGCCGCGCTGACGGTGTCGTTCCCGACGGCACGACCGTTCTCGACGTCGAGGTCCCGGGCGTCGCCAACCTCGACCCCGACCTGCTCCGCGCGTTGCGCCGGGCCGCGTCGGCTGCCGCGGACGTCGGGGTCGAGCTCTTCGTCGAGAGCGGCTGGCGTTCGCCGGCGTACCAGGAGCAGCTCCTCCGCGAGGCGATCTCGACGTACGGCTCGGAGCAGGAGGCCGCCCGATGGGTGGCGACCCCCGAGACATCGCCCCACGTGTCCGGCGACGCGGTCGACATCGGGCCCGCGGCACGGAGGTGGCTGTCGAGGCACGGGGCCGCGTACGGGCTCTGCCAGATCTACCGCAACGAGCCCTGGCACTACGAGCTTCGGCCCGCGGCGATCGACGACGGGTGCCCTCGCATGTACGCCGATCCCACGCACGATCCGCGGATGCAAGGCCGCTGAAACCCTGCCGTTCGACGGGCGTCCCTTGGCGTTGTGAGGCCGCTGATGGCATCCTTGTCGCTTGCCCACCGTCGATTTCGACCTCTTCCATGCCTGTCCATCACTCGCGAATCCACCGCCGAGCGGCTGTCGCCGCCCTCGGCCTGGTGTGGTTGGTGGCGGCCGCCATCACGACCACGCCGTCGACCGCAGCAGCACCGGGTTCCACAAACCAGCCCGTGGTTGCCGCGTTCGCGCCCGTCTGGCCGGGCAGCGTGACGGCCGACGCGAGCGAGTCTGGCGCCCGCGGCCGCGCTGAGCACCCTGGACGCGACGAGCGACGGCGCGATCGCCGAGTCCCGACCGGCGGCCGTCCCGACGGGTCGACCAGCCGCCCGCCAGCCTGCCGTCGCCGCCCGCGTCACCATCAAGGCGCCGCCCCTCCCCAAGGCGGTCCCCACGAGCCATTCCATCAGCGGCAAGGCGTCCTGGTACTGTCGCGCCGGCCAGTCCGTGTGCATGGCGGCGCACCCCGATCGCGCCGGCGTCGCCGACATGTATGCCGCCGCCGGCCCGGGCCTGCGGCGCGCGATCTGCGGCTCCGAGGCGAGCAACTGCTGGCGCGGCCGGACCGTCATGGTGAACGGCGTGGCGGTCGTGCTCGCCGACTGGTGCGGCTGCAGCAGCAACTCGAGCAGCATCAAGCTGATCGACCTCTACTGGGACGCGTGGACCCGCGTTCCCAACGTCTCGGGCGGGGTCACGATCCGCTGGTAGGCGCCGGCCCCCGCGGGGAGCGAGCGCCGATCGCGAATACACTCCCGGGGATGGACACGATGCCCCGTCGGGACGCGCTCGTGCTGCTCGCCGTCCTGGGCGTCGGCGTGTTCCTCGCCGGCATGGAGCTGATGATCACGGCGGTCGCGCTGCCGGCGATCGTGGTCGACCTCGCGGACTGGACCCGCCTCCGCGAGGCGTCCTGGATCATCAACGGCTACCTCCTCGTCTACGTCATCACGATGCCGCTGGCCGGCCGGCTCGCCGACCTGTGGGGCAACCGGCGCCTGTTCCTCGGCGCGCTCGCGCTGTTCACCGTCGGCTCGTTCCTGGCGGGGATGGCGCCGACGCTCGAGCTCCTCGTCGTCGCCCGGCTCGTGCAGGCGGCCGGCGGCGGCGTCCTCGTCCCGGTGGCGACCTCCGCGGCGTCGCACCTGTTCACGGGTGGCTCGCGACCGCGGGCCCTGGGCGTCATCGGGGCGCTGACCTTCCTCGGCATGGCCGCCGGGCCGGTCGTCGGCGCGGCCATCCTGGGATCGTTCCACCCCGAGGTCGCGCTGTCTCGCCTTGGCATTCCCGCCTCGGGTGCGCTCGCCGGGATGCTCGCGCCGGCGTGGCGCTGGGTGTTCTACGTCAACGTCCCGATCGGCGTGATCGTGCTGGCGGTGTCGTGGGCCGCGAGCGCGGGATGGGAGACGCCGCGTCGCGAGGGCCGCGTGGACATCGTGGGCGCCGCGATCTTCTCGCTCGTTCCTCGTCGGCGTCCTCGGCTCGCTCACGATGCTCGGCGCACGCGCCGAGACGCCCGGTGGCATCGACCCCGCCGTGCTCTCGGCGGCGCTCGCCGGGGTCGGGGTCCTGGCGCTCGTCGTCACGATCGTCCGCGGCTTCGCGGTGCGCGACCCGTTCCTCGATCCACGCCTGTTCAAGTCCGCCTCGTTCTCGTCGGCGACGCTCGTCTCCGGGCTCACGGGGTACGGCTTCGCGACCGCGATCGTCGGCGCGGCGGTGTACGTGGACCGGGTGCTCTACGGCGGTCCGGACGAGCAGCGCCTCGCGCTGGGCGCATTGGCGGGCGCGACCGCCGTCGGGGCGCTCGCATCGGGCTTCCTCGTGCGGCTGCTGCGGCTGCGGCTCGTGACGCTGGTTGGCCTCGGGGCGTCGATCGTCGCGCTGCTCGTGATGGCGGGCTGGACGCCCGACATCAGCGTGGAGCAGGCCGCGGTCGCGCTGGCCGTGTTCGGCGCAGGGTTCGGCCTCACCGTGACCCCACGCTCCACCGCCGCGGTCGAGTCCGTCGCGCGCGAGGCGTACGGCATCGCGTCGTCCACCGTCACCGTCGCGCGGATGGTGGGCATGGCCGTCGGCCTCGCGATCCTCACCGCCTACGGCTCCACGACCATCGACCGGCTCTACGACCGCGTGTACGCGACGCCGGACGCCTACCTCGAGTTCATCCCCGCGGCGCTGCAGAACCGGCCGCTGCGCGACCCGATCGTCGTCGAGGCGCTCGAGGCGTGGGCCGCGAACGAGGCCGCCCGGATCATGGTCGGCGTGTTCCTCGTGGCGGCGGTGGTCACCGCGGCCGCCGTCCCGCCGTCGCTCCTGCTCGACCGGCGGCGGCGTATGCTCGCCCCGCCGGGCACGGAGCCCGCCCCGAGCGCCAGCGGAGCACCCGACCCGGATGGACGCACCGACATCGCCCTCATCGGCTGAGGCGGCAGACCGATCCGCCGACGCCGGCGACGCGGGCCGCGGATCCGCGTCGTCGCGTGGAGCGGGGGCACGACGCGGACCCTCGAGGGCATCGACGCGCTGCGCATCGACCCTCGCGGACCCGGACGCCACGGTGTGGGTGGACGTCAACGCGGAGAGCCACCACGACATCGGCGAGGTCGCGAAGCTCCTCGAGCTCCACCCGCTCGTCGCGGAGGACATCGGCGAGCGGAACCAGCGGGCGAAGGTCGAGGAGACCGAGGGCTCGGTCCACATCGTCATGTTCTGGATCGCCTACGAGGGCGCCATCACCGAGCACGAGGTGGACCTCGTCCTCAGCCGGCGCTCGCTGCTCACCGTCCACAGCCCCGCCTGGGACCCGTTCGCGCTGCCGCAGCTGCGGGGCGACGTCGGTCACATCCTCAAGCGCGGCCCGGACTTCCTGCTGTACTCGATCACGGACGGCATCGTGGACGGGTACTTCCCGGTCCTCGACGCGCTCGACGACGAGATCGACGCGCTCCAGGACGACGTCATCCAGAAGCCGACCTCGTGGACGCTGGAGCGCCTGTTCGCGCTCAAGAAGGAGCTGATCCGGCTGCGTCGGGCGATGTCGCCGGCGCGCGAGATCTTCAACCAGCTCACCAACCGCGACCTGGCGCTCGTGAAGGCGGAGCACGTCGTCTACTTCCGCGACGTGTACGACCACCTCATCCGGGTGACCGACGAGCTGGACAACGACCGCGAGCTCGTCGCGGGCACGCTCGAGGTCTACCTGTCCACGATCAACAACAACCTGTCGACGATCATGAAGCGGCTCACGGGTGTCACCGTGATCCTCGCCGGCATCGGTGCGTTCGCCGGGGTGTTCGGGATGAGCGAGGCCGGGACCGCGATCGCGAACGGCGAGGCGAGCGGCTTCTGGGTCATCACCGCGCTCATCGTCGTCGGCGCGGCGATCACGGCCGTGGTCCTGCGCCGGATCGACTGGATCTAGGCGGCCCCGCGCCAGGCCTGGGTCAGCCGCAGCGCACCGGGTGTGCCTTGGGCTGCGCCTCCTTCTTCGTCGAGTCCTCGACGGACAGGAAGCGCCCGATCACCTGGGTCTTGCCCGGCGTGCCCTTGGGCCCCTCGGAGGTCTGCAGCCAGACCTCCTCCTTGGCCCGCGACAGGGCGTTGTCGAGGCTCGTCACGTGGCGGCGCACGGCGCGGACCTCGTACAGGTAGAGGCGGTTCCAGCTCGTGTAGACCTGGATCACCATCCCGAGCATCTTGTTGGGCGTGCGGTCCCGGATGGCGTTGTTGTAGATCGGCCCGAACATGCCGTCCCGGGCATGCGCGTAGATGTACGTCGCGCGGCCCTCGCCCGGCTGGCCGAACACGTCGTCCTTCGCCTTCTTGCCCGTCGTGAGGTACATCGCGACATTGCAGTACGGGTAGGAGTCGGTGCCCGAGATGACGGGCAGGTCGATCCCGAGCGCGGGGACGACGACCCGCGTCGCGGTCTCGCGTCCGGCCGGGTGCTTCGTGGGTGCGGGCGTGGCCGCGGGCGAGACGCCCGGCTCGAGCGAGACCGAGGGTGACGGCGACGCCGACGCCGACTCCGACGGCGACTCGAGCGCCACCTCGGACGGCAGCTCGACGACGTCCGGGGTCGGGACGACGACCGTGCCCGCGGTCGTGGGGCCGGGGTAGGTGAGGAGCCCGGCCGTGATCAGCACGACGCCCAGCGCGGTCAGCAGCGCGGGCAGGATGCGGGACGTGATCGTGTTCAGGAAGCCCATGGGCGGCGAATCGTACTTGAGGCCCGGGATTCATGCCCTCCTCCCAGTGGTACTGGTACGCTCCCTCGCAATGGGAGGGAAAGCGGCGGTCGGTGGCGGCCTCGTCATGGGCCTGCTCGTCGGGGCGGCGATCGTCGTTGGCGTCGTCGTGCTGACGCCCGGTCCGGTGGCTCCCACCGCGGCCCCCACCGCCTCCCCGGTCACGGAGGCGAGCGCATCGCCGGTGCCCTCGCCGTCGAGCTCTCCGGCGGCCCTCTGCCGTCGACGGGCGCGTCGCCGGAGGAGTCGGGCGCTGCTCACCGTCGGCGCCGCGTCGCCGTCCGCTTCGATCCCGTCGGAGGCGTTCGGGATCGGCAGTCTGCGCCGGCGCTCACCGCGCCCCGTTCGCCCCGCGCGTTCCCGTCAGATGCCCGCCACAAGGACCCTACGCGGCTCTGACGCGCATCGACGGCCTGGCAAACGCCATTGCGTCCGTCCCGCGGACCGTAGGCAGCGAATTCCTGCCTACCGCCCGCCCCGCGGACACGTGACAGAAACCGCCTGATCGCACCCGCACGGCCACGCCCGTGATGGGCGTCACCCTTCGCATACGGTCCGCTCGGTGGACATTCGCCGGGAACGGGCGAATGGACGATCGAGCGATGCGGAACGAGCGGGGGTCGACTGGCGCGTGACGGCCACGCCCCGCGCGAGGGCCTAGCCCGCGAGCTGGGTGACCGCCTGGGCGGCGTCCTCGACGATGCCGAGCATGACGTTCGGGAAGAGGCCGAGCCCGACGGTGAGCACGGTCGCGACGAGGAGCCCCGTCCACACGAGGCGGCCGTGCTCGAGCTTCGGCAGGTCGCCCTGCGGGTCGCGCATGAACATGTACACGACGACTCGCAGGTAGTAGAAGGCCGCGACGGCCGCGTTGAGCACCGCGAGGATGGCGAGGGCCGTCATCCAGCCGCCGGCCTGGACCGCGGCGAGGATCACGTAGAACTTGCCGAAGAACCCGGCCGTCGGCGGGATGCCGGTGAGGCTGAGCAGGAACAGGGTCATGAGGATCGCGAGGCCGGGCTCGCGGCGGATGAGGCCCGCGAACGTCGACAGGTTGGACGTGACGCCCAGCCGGCGCTGGAGCGCCGCGATCACCGCGAACGCCCCGAGGTTCATGAACGTGTACGCGGCGCCGTAGTAGAGCAGCCCCTCGAGGCCCTGGATCTGGCCCGCGGCGTATGCGGCGAACCCGACGAGCATGTACCCGGTGTGCGCGATGGACGAGTACGCGAGCATCCGCTTCACGTTGTCCTGGGTCAGCGCGACGAGGTTGCCCAGCGTCATCGTGAGCGCCGCGAGGACCATGACGATGACGAGCCACTGGTCCGCGAGCGGCCAGAGCGCCTCGCCGAACAGCCGGATGATCAGCGCGAACGCCCCGATCTTCGGGCCGACCGAGAGGTACCCGGTGACCGGCGTCGGCGAGCCCTGGTAGGCGTCAGGCGTCCAGTAGTGGAACGGGACCGCAGCGATCTTGAACGCGACGCCCGTCGTCAGGAACGCGAGCCCGAGGCCGAGCCCGGGCGCCATCGGACCCGTCCCGTTGGCCACCTCGCCGAGGTACGTCCCGACCGCCGCGATGCTCGTCGTGCCCGTGAGGCCCCACACGAACGCGAGCCCGAACAGGAAGATCGCGCTCGAGAACGAGCCGAGGAGGAAGTACTTGATCGCACCCTCGGTGCTGTAGCCGTCGGTCTTGTGGTAGCCCGCGAGCATGTAGCCCGGCAGGACCATGAGCTCGAGGCCCAGGAACAGCACGAGGAGGTCGGCCGAGCCGGCGATGAGCATCGCGCCCGACATCGCGAACACGAGGACCGCGGCGAACTCGGCGACCGGCAGGCCGCGTCCCTCGAGGTAGTCGGGCGCGAACAGCATCGTGAGCGCGACGATCGAGAGGAACAGCAGGTCGAGGAACGTCGTCAGCTCGTCGACGACGTAGCCGCCGCGGAACGCCGAGCCCGGGTGCTGGCCGGTGATGACGATGAGCGCCCCGATGATCGTCAGCCCGATGAACGTGACGAACAGCGCCGGGACGGTCCGGTCGGGCGCGATGAAGTCCATGACGAGGATCGCGGCCGCGAGCAGGATCGCGGCGACGAACGGCGCGATGATCGTGAGGTCGGAAGCGGTCACCGGGGCCCTCCTACCGCCACAGCCCGAGGGCGACCGGTGCGGCCTCCCCGACGGCGGCCAGGGTCGCGCTCACGGAGCCGGCGACGAGGTCGAGGATGAGACCCGGGAACAGGCCGAAGATGACGACGAGCGCGCCGAGCGGCACGAGCGTCATCGCCTCGATGGGCTTCATGTCGGTGAGGTGGCTGCCGAGCCCCTTGAGGAACTCGGACAGGTCGCCGAACGCCACCCGCTGGAACATCCACAGCAGGTAGCCGGCCGCGAAGATCATCACGAACGTGGCGATCGCGGCGGCGGCGTAGCTCACCTGGAACGCCCCGATCAGCGTCAGGAACTCCCCGACGAAGCCGGACAGGCCGGGCAGCCCGACCGAGGCGAAGATGAAGAAGCCGAACGCCGCGGCGTAGACCGGCATCGCGGACCCGAGCCCGCCCATCTTCGCGATCGTGCGGTCGTGGGTCCGCTCGTAGATCACGCCGACGAGGAGGAACAGCGCCCCCGTGATCAGCCCGTGGTTGATCATCTGGAGGATCGCGCCCTGGAGCCCCTGCTCCTGGAACACGAAGATCCCGAGGGTCACGAAGCCCATGTGGCTGACCGACGAGTACGCCACGAGCTTCTTGAGGTCGGGCTGGACGAGGGCGACGATCGCGCCGTAGATGATCCCGATCAGGCTCAGCACGATGATCGCCGGCGCCCACGTGTGGGCGGCCTCGGGGAACAGCGGCAGCGCGAACCGGATGAAGCCGTACCCGCCGAGCTTGAGCAGGACGCCGGCCAGGATCACCGAGCCCGCGGTCGGCGCCTCGACGTGGGCGTCCGGCAGCCAGGTGTGGAACGGGAACATCGGGACCTTGATCGCGAAGGCGAGGAAGAACGCCCCGAACGCGAGGAACCCGAACGTGCCGCCGAAGGCGCCCGTCTGCGCGAACGCGCTGAGCGTCTGGACGTCGAACGCGTTCTGCCAGCTGCCCTGCGAGGCCTGGAACGTGAACGCGGCCGCGAGGATCGCGACCAGCATCAGCAGCGAGCCGACGAGCGTGTACAGGACGAACTTGATCGTCGCGTAGATCCGGTTCTTGCCGCCCCAGATCCCGATGATCAGGTACATCGGGACGAGGACCAGCTCCCAGAAGATGTAGAACAGGAACAGGTCCATCGCGACGAACACGCCCGTCATCCCGACCTCGAGGATGAGGAACGAGATCATGTACTCCTTCACCCGGTTCTGGATCGGGCCGAAGGAGGCGAGGATGCTGATCGCGGTCAGGGTGGTCGTGAGGACGACGAGCGCCATGCTCAGGCCGTCGACGCCGACCTTGTACTGGATGCCGAACATCGGGATCCAGTCCGCGCGCTCCACGAACTGGAACGCGGGATCGGCGGCGCTGAAGCCGACGAGCAGGGCGATCGACACGACCCAGGTCACGAGCGCGACGCCGAGCGCCGCGTAGCGGATGAGCTGCGGCCGGTCGTTGGGCAGGAACGCGATGATCACCGCGCCCAGGAGCGGCAGGAAGGTGACGAGCGAGACGAGCGGGAGGCCTCCGAGGCTCATCGCGGCTGCCCCACGATCAGCAGGAACGAGCCGGCCATGACCAGCAGGCCGATCGCGATGCCCAGGGCGTAGTTCTGCACCCGGCCCGTCTGGATCCGGCGCAGCCCGCCGCCCGCGTCGCGGGTCACGAGGCCGACGCCGTTGACGGCGCCGTCGATGACCGTGCGGTCGAACCACCACAGGAACGCGGCGACGCGCCCGCCCATCCGGATGAACAGCAGGTCGTTGAGGTCGTCCATCCACCACTTGTTGAGCGAGGCGCGGAACAGGAAGCGCGTGACGCCGTTCGCGTTCGTGACCGAGGCCACGGTCGCCGGGCGGCCGCGGGTCCGGAAGAAGCCGAACAGGATCATGCCCGCGACGAGGCCGATGGTGGCCACCGCGACGCTGGCGAGGATCAGCCAGCCGTCGATGCCGAACAGCTGGTACTCCTCGCCGCCGCGCTGGAGGATCTCCTCGGACGTGGCGAAGACCGGCTCGAGCCAGTGCGTGAGCGGGGCCGTGCCCTCGACGCCGAACAGCGGCCCGAGCGGCGGGCCCGGCCAGGTGAGGACGATGCCCAGGATCGCCGACGGGATCGCGAGCAGGATCAGCGGCAGCGTCATCGGCCACGGGCTCTCGTGGATCTTCGGCTCCACGTGCGGGTCCACGCGGGACTGCCCGTAGAACGTCTTGCCCATGAGCCGCCACATGTAGAACGCGGTCATCATCGCGACGACGAGGCCGACGCCCCAGACGACGTAGCCGATCGCCACGCCGTCGAACCAGGCGAACTTGAACGCCTCGCCCAGGATCTCGTCCTTCGAGAAGAAGCCCGCGAGCGGCGGGATCCCGGCGATGGCGATCGTGCCCACCAGCATCGTCCAGTGGGTGATCGGGATCTTCCGCCACAGGCCGCCCATGCGGTTCATGTCCTGCTCCTCGTGGACCGCGTGGATCACCGAGCCGGAGCCCAGGAACAGCAGGCCCTTGAAGAAGCCGTGGGTCATCAGGTGGAAGATCGCGGCCGTCCACGCCCCGACGCCGAGCGCCGCGAACATGTAGCCCAGCTGGCTCAGCGTCGAGTACGCGAGCACGCGCTTGATGTCGGTCTGGGTGAACGCGATCGAGGCCGCGAAGATCGCGGTGAAGATGCCGATCGCGGCGACGACGACCATCGCCTCCTGCGCCGAGGCGAACAGCGGGTTGGCGCGCGCGACCAGGTAGACGCCCGCGTTGACCATCGTGGCCGCGTGGATGAGGGCCGACACCGGGGTCGGGCCCTCCATCGCGTCCGGCAGCCAGACGTGGAGCGGGAACTGGGCGCTCTTGCCCATCGCGCCCGCGAACACGAGCAGCGCGACGATCGGGAGCGCGATCGGGAGCGACCCGGCCGGCGCCTCGATGAGCTTGGAGATCGACTCCTGGATGTTCATCGTGCCGGTGTTCACGAAGATCGCCATGATCCCCAGCGCGAACCCGACGTCGCCGACGCGGTTGACGATGAACGCCTTCTTCGCGGCGAGCGCCGCGGACCGCTTGTGGTACCAGAACCCGATCAGCGAGTAGCTCGACAGGCCCACCAGCTCCCAGCCGGCGAACACGAGCACCCAGCTGGACGCGAGGACCAGCACGAGCATCGAGAACATGAACAGGTTGAGGTAGGCGAAGAACCGCCACGTCGCCGGGTCGTGCGCCATGTACCCGATCGAGTAGATGTGCACGAGCATGCCGATCGTCGTGACGACGAGCAGCAGGACGGCGGTGAGCGCGTCCACGTGGAACCCGAGGTCGACCTGGAAGTTGCCGGCCGGGATCCACGTCCAGAGCTTCATCTCGAAGCCGTGCTCGCCGAACGGCTCGGCGTGGGTCAGGGCGGGCACGATGACCGCCAGCGCGATGACCCAGACGGCGATCACGATGCCCACGGGCACGATCTCGGCGGCGCCGCGGCCCCACTTCGCCATCAGGCGACGCCCGAACAGCGCCGTGAACGCGAAGCCCAGGATCGGCAGCAGCGGGATGAGCGAGATCAGCAGCGGGTACATCGAGGCGTCGACGAACGAGATCGGGGCGGCCTCGGTCGCGGCGAACGGCAGGATCGGGAGGAGGTGCATCGTCGCCTACTGCCGCATCGCGTCGTACTCGTCGACGAGTGGCGTCTTGCGGTTGCGGTAGATGGCGATGACGATCGCGAGGCCCACCGTGGCCTCGGCGGCCGCGGCCGCCATGACGATCAGCGCGATGACCGACGCGTCCACGTTGAGCGACGTGCTGAACGCCCCGAACGAGATGATCGAGAGGTTGACGGCGTTGAGCATCAGCTCGATCGACATCAGCATCGAGATCGCGTTGCGCCGGGCGAGGAAGCCGAAGCTGCCGATCGCGAACAGGAGGCCCGCGAGGACGAGGTAGGCGTCCAGCGACTGGGAGATGCCGTCGAGGGCGCTCAGCATCAGCTGCTCCCCCCGCGCTCACGCTTGGCGAGGAACACGCCACCGATGACGGCGGCGAGGAGCAGGACGCTCACGACCTCGAACGCGAGGACGTAGTCGGAGAACAGGCTGTTGGCGAGGTCGACCGCGGAGGTCGGGATGCGCGAGGCCGCCTCGGGCCAGTCGGTCGAGACGACGACGATCGCGATCAGCAGCGCGAGGATCGCGGACGCGATCGCGGCCGGGAACGCCTGGGTCTGGAACACGAGCGCGCCGGGGCCGGCCTTCGTCTGGGTGAGCATGATCGCGAACAGGACGAGGACGCTGATCGCGCCGATGTACACGAGCACCTGGGCGGCGGCCACGACCGTCGCGCCGGCGAGCACGTACAGCCCGGCCAGCGCGGCGAAGCACACGATCATCGCGAGGCCGCAGCGGATGATGTCCTTCATCGTGACGACCAGCAGGGCGGCGCCGATCATGACGCCGGCGAGGCTCATGAACAGCAGGTCGTCCCATCCGAACCCGAGAAACGGGATCGTCTCCGGCAGCGTCACGCGTCCCTCTCAGTGATCGTGGACGTGGGCGGACCCGTTCCCGGCGTCATGGCCGTGGCCATGCCCGTTCCCGTTGCCGTTCCCGTTGCCGCCCACGAGCGAGGGAGGCAGGACGGGGAGGAGGCGGCTCTCGTCGAGGAGTCGTCCCTCGGCTCGTGCCCGCTCCGCCCAGTCGCGCTCGCGGCGGATGTAGGTCATCTCGGTCTCGCGGCCGACGGACGCCAGCGCGAGGAGGTCGATCATCGGCTCCTCGCGGGACGTGTGGCTGAGCTCGAACTGGTCGCTGTCGCGGACCGCGTCGTAGGGGCACGCGTCGACGCAGATCCCGCACAGGATGCAGCGGCTCTCGTCGACCTCGTACTTCTGGAGGACGCGCGGCTTGGGCATCAGCGCCCCGGTCGGGCACGTCTCGGCGCACCGGCCGCAGGACACGCACGGCGTGTCGTTGAGGCTCATGTCGAGCGGCGTCGTCACCAGCGTGTCGAAGCCGATCCGCATGAAGTCGTAGCAGGCGGCGCCCACGACCTCGGCGCACACGTTGGCGCACCGGCCGCAGTCGATGCAGCGCGACGGCTCGCGGAGGATGAACGCGTGGCTGTCGTCGCGGACGTAGTCGTGGTTGTAGCCCGTGAACCGGTTCTCGGTGACCGAGCGGTAGCCCGCGCCCTGGTGGAACTGCGGCTCGAGCGTCTTGAGCGTCGTCCCGTACTCGATGCCCAGGCGGCGCAGGTCGCAGAACCCGATCGCCTCGCAGGTGCACTGGAGACAGCGCGTGGACTCGGCGACGGCCTCGTCGCGCGTGTACGGGATCTCGTACTCGATGTAGTTGCTGTTGCGTGCCTCGGGCTCGAGGGCCTTGAGGCGGTAGCGCGGCTCCTTGATCTCGCCGGTGAACGGGACGATCGAGAGGAACTCGGGCTGCGGCTCCGCGAGCGTCTGGCGGGTCCGGATCGTCGTGAGGTCGTTGCCCTTGAGGTAGGCGTCCACCGCGTAGGCGGCGCGCCGGCCCTCGGCGATGGCCTGGACGACCGTCGCGGCGCCGATCCGGACGTCGCCGGTCCCGAACACGCCGGGCCGCGTCGTCTCGAACGTCACCGCGTCGGCCTTGAGGCGCCGGTTCTTCGTCGCCTCGACCTGCTCCGAGCCGGGCCCGATCCAGGTGAGCTCGGGGCCCTGGCCGATCGCGAGCAGGACGCGGTCGCAGGGGATCGTGAACTCCGTGCCGGCGGCGGGCTCCGGGCGGCGCCGGCCGGACGCGTCGGGCTCGCCGAGCTGCATCCGGATGAACTCGATGCCCGTGACCTTGCCGGTCTTCTTGTCCGTGATGACGCGCGTCGGGCCGGCCTGGAAGATGGCCGTGACGCCTTCCTCGATCGCCTCGTGGACCTCGCCCGCGGCCGGCATGTCCTTCATGTCGCGGCGGTAGACGAGCGTGACCTCGGCGGCGCCCTGGCGGACGGACGTCCGCGAGCAGTCCATCGAGGTGAAGCCGCCGCCGACGACGACGACCCGCGAGCCCTCGTGGCCCGGGTACGTCAGGCCGAGCGTCGCCGTGCGCAGGTACTCGAGGCCGTCGATGACGCCGTCGGCGTCCTCGTTGGGGATGCCCAGCTTGTTCGTGTCGTAGCAGCCGATGGCGATGACGACGCTGTCGAAGCCGCGGTTCTGGAGGTCGTCGAGCGTGAAGTCCTTGCCCAGCTCCTGGTTGCAGACCATCTTGCCGCCGAGCCGGACGACGGACTCGTACTCGGCCTCGAGGACCTCGACCTTGGGCAGGCGGTACTGCGGGATGCCGTAGCGGAGCATCCCGCCCGGCGCGGCGTCGCGCTCGTAGATGGTCACGTCGTGGCCGGCGAGCAGCAGGTAGTACGCGGCGCTCATCCCGGCCGGGCCGGAGCCGATGACCGCGGCGCGGCGGCCGGACGGCGCCTGGCGCTCGAACGGGAGCGGCGGGTCGATGCCGTCGTCGAGCATCGCCTTGATGACCTGGTCGCCGGCGTAGCGGTGGCTGTCGCGGATCGCGATCGCCTCGTCGACCTCGTCGCGCCGGCAGTGCTCCTCGCACGGGGCGGGGCACACCCGACCGAGCACGCTGGGGAACGGGATCGTGCGCTTGAAGATCCGCGTCGACTCCGTCCAGTTCGCCTCGGCGTTCGCCTTGAGGAAGCCCGGGATGTCGATGTGGCTCGGGCACTTGTTCTGGCACGGCGGGAGGCAGTACGCGTTGTGGTCGGAGAAGATCAGCTCGAGGTTGGTCCGGCGGATCCGGCGCAGCTCGTCGGTCTGGGTGCGGACGACCATGTCCGCCTCGGCCTCGCGGGAGCACGAGATCGGCGGCTGGTCCTCGCCCTCGACCTCGCACACGCACATCCGGCAGGCGCCGAAGCCCGGCAGCTTGGGCTCGTAGCACAGGGTCGGGATCTCGATCCCGTTGTCGCGGCAGACCTCGAGGATCGTCTGGCCCTCGAACCCCTCCACGACGCGCCCGTCGACCTCGATCCGGATCCGCGGCGTGCTCTGGGGCCGCTGCGGGCTCTGGGTCGTGATGAGGCGCTCGGCCAGCGAGTCCTCGCGGGGCGTGGTCGTGTCGTAGACGGCGGGGGTGTCGGGGCGCGCGTCCCGACGCGGCAGGGGCGCGTCGTCGGGGCGAACGATCAGGTCGGCCATCAGCGGGGTCCCGGTGTCGCGGCGGCACCGACCGCGATGGGGTGACAGACCCCGGCGGGACAGGTGCTGCGGAGGAGGTGGTCGTCGAGCTCGGACCGGAAGTATCGCATCCCGCTGGTGAACGGAAGGGTCGCCAGGCGCTCGTGCTGGCACAGCGCCGAGGCCGCGATGTCGTGCGCGAGGTCCTCCAGGAGGACGGTGTCGGTGGGCTTCGGCGTGCCCGTGGCGACGCGGTCGCCGATCTCGTACAGCCGGCGCAGGCCGATGCGGCACGGGATGGTCTTGCCGCACGCCTCGTCGGCCGAGAACTTCGTCAGCAGGCGGGCGAGGTCCACGACGCAGGCGCGGTCGTCGGCGACGACGATCGAGCCCGAGCCCACGTGGGCGCCGACGTCGCGCAGGGCGTCGTACTCGTAGGGCGTGTCGAGCAGGTCGGCGGGCAGCAGCCCGCCGGTCGGGCCGCCCACGAGGAGCGCCTTGAGGCTGCGCTTGCCGATGCCGCCCGCGAGGCGGACGAGCTCGCCCACGGGCGTGCCCAGCGGGACCTCGGCGATGCCGGCGCCCTCGGGCCCGCGCAGCTGGACGAGCGCGGTGCCCGGGCTGGCCTTGCTGCCGATCGCGGCGAACACCGCGGCGCCCTCGCGGATGATGAACGGCACGGCCGCGAGCGTCTGGACGTTGTTGACGACGGTGGGCCGGTCGAACAGGCCGCGCTCGGTGGGGTAGGGCGGCCGCTGCTCGGGCTGGCCGCGGCGACCCTCGAGCGCCTTGAGGAGCACGGTCTCCTCGCCCAGCATGTACGCACCCTGGACGGGCCGGACGGTGACGGTCACGCGGTACCCGGAGCCGAGGACGTCGTCGCCCAGGAACTGGGCCTCCTCGGCCGCGAGGATCGCGCCCTCGAGCAGCGTGACGAGCGCGGTGTCCTCCGCGCGGACGGCGATGATCGCCTCGGTGGCCCCGATCGCGAACGCGGCGATCGTGATGCCCTCGATGACCGTCCACGGGTCCGCGGCCATGAGCGTCGCGTCGGTCCTGACCGACGGGTCGGCGCCGTAGCCGTTCGCGACGACGTAGCGCTGGCCGGCGGGCTGGTTCGCGGCGGCCCGCCACTTCGCGCCGGTCGGGAAGCCCGCGCCGCCGCGGCCGCGCAGGCCCGACGAGGCGACGGTCGCGATGGTGCCGGTGGCGCCGAGGTCGCGCACGGCCTTGCGCAGCCCCTCGAACGCGCCGTTGCGGACGGCGAGGTCGAGGTCGCCCGCGTTCCCCGACAGCGCGGCCGCGCGCCCGGTCAGGACGTGCGGCCACTCCTTGGGCGTCTTGAGGAAGGCGCCCATCAGCTGGCCTTCCTCTTGTACCCGAGCGAGGCGTCGAGCGCGGACCGGTAGCCCTGCTCGATGGCGGCGTGCGCGGTGCCCGCGGCGGGCGCGGCCTCGATCATCGGGGGCTCGAACCGGAGGTGGCGGTAGTAGCTGGCGGTGCCGTAGATGTAGGCGTACCAGGCGCCGGTCACGCGGCTGATGTGCTTGAGCGCGCCGACCGGCAGGTAGCCGTACTCCGCCTGCGTCTCCTCGAGGATCGCGAGCAGGGCCTTGGGGTCGTAGTCGTGGCGCTCCATGATCTCGTCGATCGCACCCGTGTCCACGGGGTCGAAGCGCGCGAACGCGGCGTCGGGCACGGTCCGGCCGGACCGGCGGATCGCGGACTCCTCGCGGCGCTCGCCGTACGTCTCCGGCGGGCCCCAGTGGACGTGGAAGCGGCCCTTGGTGTCGATGCCGCCCATGTCGATGCACTCGATCGGGCACGCCTGCGCGCACTGGAAGCAGGTCTCGCACTTGAGCGTGCCGTACTCGTCGTACAGCAGCTGGAGGCGGCCGCGGAACTTGGGCGCGACGTCGGCGGTGACCTCCGGGTAGCGGATGGTCGCCTTGGGGGCGAAGAACCGCCGCAGGGTCAGGCCCATGCCGCGGACGATGCCCATGCCGGGAACGAGGCTCATCGGGTCACCCGGATGTCAGCTGCTTGACGACGACGATGGCCGCCGCGGTGATGAACAGGTTGAGGAGCGACGCCGGCAGGAGCCACTTCCACGCGAAGTTCATGAGCTGGTCGATCCGGACCCTGGGCAGCGTCCCGCGCATCCAGACGAAGACGAACACGAACAGGAACGATTTGACCATGAACCACACGAGCCCGGCGACCCAGTCCGTCTCGATGTAGAGGATCCCGAACAGCAGGCCCATCGCCACGACGTTGAACACGATGAAGCCGAGCACCAGCGCCTGCCAGGCCGGCCGGTTGCTCGACGCGAGCCAGAACGGCAGCGCGAAGATCAGCGTCAGCAC
Organism: uncultured Chloroflexia bacterium; assembly: GCA_963768035.1. Lineage (GTDB taxonomy): Bacteria > Chloroflexota > Limnocylindria > Limnocylindrales > CSP1-4 > CAIXZV01. Next base: position 67,799 of record CAVYGJ010000005.1, on the reverse strand, counting down.
CGGCGGCAGGATCACGAGCAGGAGCAGCAGCACGACCCCGAGGCTGCCCAGGTCGAGGTTGAGCGTGATCTCGGGGAACGGGAACGGCGCGCTCCAGGACCCGAAGAACAGCGTGACCATGAGCGCCGAGATGATGAACACGTTCACGTACTCGGCGAAGAACAGGAAGCCGAAGCGCATCCCCGAGTACTCGGTCGCGAAGCCCGCGACGATCTCGGAGTCGGCCTCCGTCAGGTCGAACGGCGTGCGGTTCGCCTCCGCGGTCGCGGCGATGAAGAAGATCAGCGCGCCCAGCGGCTGGCGGAACACGAACCAGTTCCAGAACCCGCCCTCCTGCTGGATGGCGATCTGGTTGAGGCTCATCGTGCCCGCGAGCAGGATCAGCCCGACGACGCTCAGCGTCAGCGGGATCTCGTAGGAGACGACCTGGGCCGCGGAGCGGAGGCCGCCCAGCAGCGAGTACTTGTTGAACGACGACCAGCCGGCCATCAGCAGGCCGACGACCGTCATGCCGCCGACCGCGAACAGGTAGAGCAGGCCGATGTTGAGGTCCTGGCCCACCAGGCCCGCGGTCCGCTCCCCGGTCTCCGGGTCGATGAACCCGGGGCCGAACGGGATGACCAGGAACGTCATCACCGCGGCGAGGAACACCACGACGGGCGCCCACGTGAACACGACCTTGTCCGCGTTCGTGGGGGTGAAGTCCTCCTTCATGAGGACCTTGAGGCCGGCCACGACCGAGTGGAGCGAGCCGCCGGGACCGACCCGGTCCGGCCCGACGCGAAGGTTCATCAGCGCGATGACCTTCAGCTCCATGTAGATGATGATGAACGCGGCCGGGATGCTGAACAGCAGGATGCCCGTGACCGCGGCGACGAACCGGACGATGTCCAGGTTCGCGCTCAGCAGGTCGAGGACCCACGGCCCCACGAGCGTCGCGAGCAGGATCGTGAGGATCGGCCCGACGACGAGCACGATGAACATCAGGGGCAGGAGGATCTTGCCCAGGACGGTCATGTTGCCCCAGGCGCGGTTGAGGGTCGTCACTTGTCGACGCCGCCCATCACCGGGTCGAGGCTCGCCATGACGGCCATCGTGTCCGCGATGAGGTTGTCCTTCATCAGCATCCCCACGAGCTGGAGATGGACGAACGACGGGTCGTGGATCTTCATCCGGAACGGCTGGTCCGTCCCGTCCGAGATCGCGTACGTGCCGTACAGGCCGCGCGGCGCCTCGACCGCGGCCCAGGCGCGACCCGGCCGGGGGCGCAGGAGGCGCGGGAGCTTGGCCATGATCGGCCCGTCGGGCATGTTGTGGAGGCACTGGTCGATGATCCGGAGGCTCTCGCGGACCTCGTCGACGCGCAGCAGGTAGCGGTCCAGCGAGTCGCCGCCCTGCGGGCCGGCGCCGCGGACCGGGACGTTGAACTCGAGCTCGTTGTAGACGCTGTACGGGTGCGCCCGGCGGATGTCGTAGGGGATCGCCCGCGGCCCGGATGTTGGGGCCGGTGACGGCCATCCGGAGGGCCGTGTCGCGATCGAGGTAGCCCATGCCGCGCATCCGGCGGACGAAGATCTCGTTCTCGTTGAGCAGCTGCGTGTTGGCCTGGTGCTGGGCCGCGGCCCGGCTCATCCAGTCGCCGAGGCGGGACATGAACTCGTGGTTCAGGTCGCCGTTGACGCCGCCGATCCGGAAGTAGTTGAACAGCATCCGCTGGCCGGTGACCGCGGCCAGCATCTCGACGATCTCGTCGCGCTCGATGAACGAGTACAGGATCGGCGTGAGGCCACCCAGGTCGAGCGCCATCCAGCCCATGAACAGGGCGTGGCTCGCGATCCGGTTGAGCTCGCCGGTGAGGACCCGGATGTACTCGGCCCGGCGCGGCACCTCGGTGTCGAGGAGCTGCTCGAACGCCATGACCGGCGCCCACTCGTTGAACAGCGAGCTGACGTACTCGAGCGGGTCGACCTGGCTGATGATGTGGTGGTAGTCGCTGTTCTCGCACAGCTTCTCCACGCCGCGGTGCAGGTACCCGAGGACCGGGTCGAGGTCCACCACCCGCTCGCCGTTGATCTTGAGCACGACGCGCAGCACCCCGTGCGTCGACGGGTGCTGGGGGCCCATGTTGAGGAACATCTCGCCGTCGCCCAGCTCGTAGAACTCGGCCTCGCGCTCGGTGCGCGGCGGGTACGGCGGGACGGACTCGAACGCGCCGATCTGGTCGTCGAGCAGGATCCGCGGGTCGTCCGCGGACGCGTGCTGGTGGGGCGTCGACGGGGCGGTCATCGTCAGGCCTTCACGGTTCGGCGGATCACCCGCTCCGACGCCTGCGCCGGGGCGTGGGTCTGCTCCATGTGGCGCACGCCGCCGCCCGGCGAGCGCGCCGCGTCGTCGGCGAGGTAGAAGTCCTTGCGCAGGGGGAAGCTCGTGTAGTCGGGCGGCATGTAGATCCGCCGCAGGTCCCGGTTCCCCTCGAAGATGATCCCGAACATGTCGTAGGTCTCGCGCTCCATCCACTCCGCGCCCGGCCACAGGCCGGTGAGCGACGGGATGCGCGGGTCGTCGCGGGGCATGCCGTCGGCGACGACCCGGAGCCAGTCCGGCGTCGTGGCGGACCACAGGTGGTAGACGACCTGCATGTGCGTCCCGGTGTCGACCCCCGCGAGGTCCGCGAGCACCTGGAAGTCGAGGTCCGGCTCGTCGTGGAGCGCGCGCAGCACCTCGACCACGTCGCCCGGGGCGACCCGGATCTCGGTCTGGTCGTGGCGCTGGCGGATCGGCCCGGTCAGGCGCTCGCCGAAGCGGGCCTCCAGGCGCTTCCGGAGACTGCGGTCCATCGCGCTAGACGTCCTGCGGCACGTTGGGGCCGATCGGCCGCTCGTTCCAGTGGCCGCGCTGCTCCTTGACCAGCTGCTGGAGCTTCATCATCCCGTAGATGAGGCCCTCGGGACGGGGCGGGCAGCCGGGGACGTAGACGTCCACGGGCATGACCCGGTCGATGCCCTCGATCGTGCTGTAGGAGCGCTTGTAGCGGCCGCCCGAGCACGTGCAGTCGCCCATCGCGACGCACCACTTGGGCTCCGGCATCTGCTCCCACAGGCGGACGAGCGGCCCGGCCATCTTCGTCGTCAGCGTGCCGGCGACGATGAGGACGTCCGCCTGGCGCGGGCTGGCGCGGAACGGGAACATGCCCCAGCGGTCCATGTCGTTCTTGGACGTCGCCGCGGACATCATCTCGATCGCGCAGCAGGCGAGGCCCGAGAGGAGCGGCCACAGGCTGTTCATCCGGATGAGGTCGAGGACGTAGTCCGCCTTGGTCGGGACGACGTCGAGCGCGCCCCAGCGCGCGGTGTCCGCGAGCATGAGGTCAGAGCCCTCGAGCTCCGCGAGGTGGAGGTGCTCGCTCGCGCGCCCACCGGCGTAGGCCTCCGGTGTCGTGGACGTCCACAGCGTGTTGGGCACGACGATCGGCTTCGCGACGTCGCGCGGCTCGGTGGTGACGAGGGACGCGGGCTGCTGGCCTGGCTGGTCGGACCCGACCGGCTCGACCGCGCCGGCACCGCCGGTCGTCAGCGCCATGAGAGCACCCCCTTGCGCCACGCGTACGCCAGGCCGAACAGCAGGATGCCGACGAACAGCAGCATGGTCACGAACAGCCCCCCGATCGCGGCCGTGCTGGCGCTCGCGAAGATCAGGGCCCACAGGAAGATGAAGATGACCTCGATGTCGAACGCGACGAACATCAGCGCGTAGATGTAGAAGCTGATGCCGAACCGCGCGTGCGTGTCGCCGTACGTGTCGATGCCGGACTCGTACGGGTAGCCCTTGTGCTTGTCACCGCGGGTGCGGTGCGAGATCAGCCAGGCGAGCCCGATCGTGAGGAAGACGAAGGACACGCCGGCGATGACGTATCCGACGACGTACCAGATCCCGGTCACGTGGTCCTCGATGTCGAGCGTGGGGTCGGCGCGTGAACGGAGGCCGACCGCGTTCGAGGTGGATGGCGTGGGCGAGCCGCGCCTGCGGGCCCGGCCAATCCATTCTAGCAGCGGTCCCCGGCGCAAGGTCCGCTTGGCACGGCAGGACCGGGCCGCTCATCCCCCGGCGCGATGGAGCCGTCGGAGGCCCGCCAGCTCGGTCCCGGCGGACAGCCCGCGACCGAAGACGAGGACCCGGAAGCCGCCCATCCCGCGCGGGTCGAGGAGGCGCGCCAGGGCGCTCCGGAGGTCGATCGCGTCCTGGAGGTCGGCGCCGTCGCGGCGGAGGATCGCCGTCGTCAGGTCGCCCGTCCCGAGCGTCGCGATCAGCTCGCCCTGGGTCGTCTCGCCGACGGGCTCGAGGCCGGCACGCGCGGCGGCTGCCCGCACCGCGGCGAGGTCGACGGTCGCGGTGAGGTCCTGGCGTCCGACGTGGCGGAACGGGTCGCCGCCGACCGCGTGCCGGGCGAAGCCGCGCAGCGTCCCCGTCGGGCGGTTGACCGCGTGGTGGAGCGCCGGGGGCTCGTCGGCGTAGTCGACGAGGACGACGACACCGCGTCCGAGGTGGCGGGTCGCGCCCGCGAGCCAGCCGTCGAGCGCGAGGCAGACCTCGGTGACCTGGCCATCGACGAGCGTGACGTCCTCGGCGCGGAGGCGGGCCGCGAGGTCCGGCGTGGTCGGGTCGCCTTCCGTCCACGCGAACGCGCCCGCCGCGTCGAGGCCGACGAGCAGCTCGGCGATGCCGTCGGGGCGGTCGGGCCGGCCGACGACGCGGTGGACGGGGAGCGCGTCGAGGACCTCGTTGGCGACCACGGCGCCGGTCTCAGAGGCGTCGGCGTCCGCCTCCAGCGACGAGCGGGACGTCGCCGAACCCGGCCTCGGCGAGGCGGGCCTCGAGCGCCGCGAGCCGCGCGGGCTCGACCTCGACGGGGCGATAGCGGATCGCGGGCAGCATCGGCGAGCCCAGGTCGCGCAGCCCGCCGAGGAGCCCCGCGATCAGCGCACCGGTTCCCGCCCCGGGCTCGGTGATCGTGAACGGGTCCGGCTGCCCGAGCGCCTCCCACGCCTGCTCCAGCAGCCGGCCGATGACCGCGCCGTAGATCGGGTGCGCCTCGGGCGCGGTCAGGAAGTCGCCGCCGCGACCGGGGCCGGCGTCCGGTCGCCGGTAGTAGCCGTGTCCCGGCTCGTAGAGCGCCCGGTCCATGAACCGGGCGAAGGTGATCGGGCCGTGCTGCCCGGATCTCGTCGCGGATCGCCTCGACGAGCTCGGCGTCCTCGCCCACCGACTCGGGGTCGGGGAGGGGCTCGCGGCGATAGCCCGGCTGGAGGTCCACGTCAGGCGCCGACGCCGAGGCCGAGCGCAAGCGGCGACCCGGGGCCGACGAGCGTGTGCCCGCCCAGGAGGACGGGGACCGGTGCCGCGACCGCCGACGCCGTCAGCTCGCGGAGCCACGGGTCGACGATCAAGTCGGGGAGCAGGAGGTCGCTCGCGTACCGGTCCTCGGGCGCCGGCCAGCCGCGCTCGTCCGCGCCGAGCCGCGACGCGAGGAGGACGCGGGTGTCGACGAGCGCCCCGTCCGAGAACCGCGCCGCGATGGTGCCGAGGGCGTCCGGGCCATCGCGGTCGAGGAGGTCGCCGAGCAGGCTGCGTGGCGACCGGCGGTTCGGGCTGCCGCGGGATGCCGCCAGCGACGCGGTCCGGAGCCCTCGCTCCTCGATGAGTGCGCGGGTCCGGGCGTTCGTGCCCCGCTCGAGGCGGGCGAGGTCCGCCGCGCCGACGCGACCCGCGACGAGCAGCTCCGCGGACGGGTCCGCGGCGAGGACACGCAGCGCCGCGAGCCGCGCGCGCACCGCGGCCGAGGCGTCCGTCGCGGGAACGGGGATGCCCGTGACGGCGTCCTCGAGCAGCAGCAGGTCGAGCGGCGAGTCCACGTCGACGGCGAGGTCGCGGCGGGCGCGGAGGTCACGGACGTCGATGCCGGCGACCTCGGCCAGCCAGCGCGGCAGCGCGTTGTCGCCCTCGAGGTTCGCGGGCAGGTTCTCGAGCGCCGTCCCGGCGCACGCGATCGCGATCGCGTCGGCGGAGTGGAAGCTGTTCGCGAGCGCGCCGGGGATGTCGGCCGCGGCGGCCTCGACGAACGCTCGGAGATCGTCGGGCGTCGCCAGGGGGATCGACCCGGCGCCGAGGACGACGAGGCCGGCGGGCTCGAGCTCCCGAACGAGCCGGGCGAGGCGGGTGCCGAACGGCGTGTCGTCGGCCGGCTCGCGACGGACGACGGCCGCTCGCCGCGCCGGCGTCGAGGAACGCCACGCGGTGTCGCTCGGCGAGCGCGGTCCGCGCGTCGTCGAGGACGGACGACAGCGGCCCGGCACCGGCGTCCGGCGCGGGGGCGAGAATGAGGACGGTCACGGGGGCGGGAGTCACGCCCGGAGTCTAGCGACGGAGAGGTGCGCAGCCGTGGGTCGGGTCCGCGCGTACGTGGGGCTGGGGGCGAACGTGGGCTCGCCCGCGGAGACGCTCGCGGCCGCCGTCCACGCGCTCGCGGCGCTCCCCGGCGCGCGCGTCCGTGGCGTCTCGCGGCTGTACGCGACGGACCCGGTCGGCGTGCTCGACCAGCCCGAGTTCCGCAACGCGGTCGTGGCGCTCGAGGTCCCGGGCGGCCGGACGCCCGACCAGGGCGCCGTCGCGCTGCTGCTCGCCCTCAAGGGCCTCGAGCGCGCCTTCGGCCGCCAGCAGCGCGAGCGCTGGGGGCCGCGCGAGGTGGACCTCGACCTGCTGCTGTTCGGGCGCCACCGGATCGAGGTGGCTCGCCCGCCCGAGGGCCGCTCCGATGACCCGGCGAAGGCGTCGATGCCGCTGACGGTCCCGCACGTCGAGGCGCGCAACCGCCTGTTCGTGCTCGCGCCGCTCGCAGACCTCGCGCCGCGCCTCGTCCCGCCCGGCTGGGGCGAGACCGTCGCGACCGCGCGCGACCGGCGCGTCGAGGCCGAGGGCGCGGACGCCGCCCGACCGATTGCGACCTGGGACGGCGAGGGCTGGGTGCCGGCGCCCTAGAGGCGGACGGCCGGCGGGCGGTCGCGGTCGAACATGTGGACCGTGTCCACGAACCGGACCTGCTTGCTCTGGTACGCCATCACGAGCGAGTGCGTCCGTGCGCCGCCGCCGAAGAACCGGACTCCCTCGAGGAGCTCGCCCTCGGTCACGCCGGTGGCCGCGAACACGAGCTGGTCGCCGCCCGCGAGGTCCTCGGTCCGGTAGACGCGGTCCTCGTCCGCGTGCCCGAGCATCTTCTTCGCCCGCTCGCGCTCCTCGTCGTTGCGGAACCGGAAGCGGGCCTGGATCTCGCCGCCGAGGCAGCGCAGGGCCGCGGCCGTGATGACGCCCTCGGGCGCGCCGCCGATCCCCATGACGGCGTGGACGCCGGTGCCCTGGACGGCGCACGCGATGGCCGCCGACACGTCGCCGTCGCTGATGAGCTTGATCCGGGCGCCGGTCGAGCGGACCTCGGCGATGAGGTCGGTGTGCCGCGGCCGGTCGAGGATGATCACCGTGATGTCCGAGGTCTTGCGCCGGAGCGCCTCGGCGATCCGCTGCGTGTTCTCCGCGGCCGGCCGGGTGATGTCGACGCAGCCCGCGGCGACCGGGCCGACGGCGAGCTTCTCGAGGTACGTGTCCGGGGCGTTGGTCAGGCCGCCCTTCTCGGACGCGGCGAGGACCGTGATCGCGCCGGCCTGGCCGGTCGCCACGAGGTTGGTCCCCTCGAGCGGGTCCACGGCGATGTCGACCTGCTCGACGCCCGAGCCGTCGTGGCGGCCGACCTGCTCGCCGATGTAGAGCATCGGCGCCTCGTCGCGCTCGCCCTCACCGATGACGATCGTGCCGGCGATGTCGGTCTCGTCCATCGTCCGGCGCATCGCCTCGGTCGCCGCCTGGTCGGCCTCGTCGCGCTGCCCCTTGCCCATGAACCGGGCGGACGCGATCGCGGCGGCCTCGGTGACGCGGACCATCTCGAGCGCGAGCAGCTTCTCCATCTGGACGCCGGCGGTCATCAGTGGCGGAAGTGGCGGACGCCCGTGAACACCATCGCGAGGTGGTGACGGTCGGCGACCTCGATGGCCATCTCGTCGCGGATGGAGCCGCCGGGCTGGATGATCGCGGTGACCCCGGCGTTGGCGGCGATCTGGATCCCGTCCGGGAACGGGAAGTACGCGTCGGACGCCATCACGGCGAGCTTCGCGCGGGCGCCGGCCCGGCGGAGCGCGATGTCCACCGACGTGTTGCGGCTCGCCTGTGCCGCGCCGATCCCCACCGTTGCGCCGTTGCGCGCGAGGACGATCGCGTTGGACCGGACATGGCGCACGGCCCGCCACGCGAACAGGAGGTCGGTGAGCTCGCCCAGCGTCGGGTGGCGCCGGGTGACGACCTGGAGCTGGCCACGATCGATGTCGAGCGCGTCGATCGCCTCGACGAGGAGGCCGCCGCCGACGCGCTTGAAGTCGAGGTTCGCGATGCCGTAGTCGCGCATGCCGTCCGGCGGCGTGGGCGGGACGTCGAGGAGCTCGAGCCCCTGCTTGTCACGCAGGATCTCGAGCGCGGCCTGGCTGAACCCCGGCGCCGCGACCGCCTCGTAGGAGTTGGCGGCGATCTCGCGGGCGGTCGCGTCGTCCAGCTCGCGGTTGACGCCGACGATCCCGCCGAACGACGAGACCGCGTCGGTGTCGAGCGCCCGGCGGTACGCCTCGACCAGCTCCTCGGCGGAGGCGATGCCGACCGGGTCGGTGTGCTTCGCGATCACGACGGTCGGCGCCGTGTAGTCCGCCGCGATGCGGTAGGCGACGTCGAGGTCGAGCAGGTTGTTGAACGTCGGCTGCGCGCCCTGGATCTGGGCGGCGTCGGCGAGGCTGCCGGTGCGGTGGGTCGTCTCGCGGTAGAACGCGGCCCGCTGGTGCGGGTTCTCGCCGTACGGGAGGTCGGCGACCTTCTCGAGCACCAGCGCCAGCCGCTGCGGGTAGACGTTGTTCGAGATCTGGTTGAGGTACGCCGCGATCTCCGCGTAGTACGCCGCGACCGTGCTGAACGCGTCCGCGGCGAGCCGGTAGCGGGTGTCGGCGCTCACCTGGCCCAGCGACAGGAGCTCCTCGAGGACCGACGGGTAGTGACCCGGGTCGCACACGGCGGTGACGCCGGCCGCGTTGCGCGCCGCGGCCCCGAGGAGCGCGGCACCCGCGACGTCGATCATCTCGATCGCCTCGTCGATGGCGATGTGGCCGCGGCCGACCTCGGGCGCGAAGGGCTTGACGTTCACGACGACGAGGTCGAGCAGCCCGATGCCGTGCTCGGCGAGCTGCTCGAGCTGGCCCGGGACGTCGCGCCGGGCGAGGATCCCGGCGTAGATGGCGGGATGGAACGTCCGCACCTGCCCGCCGACGAGCGGCGGGACCGCGGTCAGGTCGGAGACCGAGGCGGCCTCGATCCCGTCCGCGGCGAGATGCTCACGGGTGCCGTCGGTGGCATACAGCTCGATGCCGAGCTTCTGGAGGTCCCGCGCGAATCCCGTGATCCCCTCGCGGTTGGCGACCGAGAGCAGCGCACGCACCTGCGCGGTTCCTCCTCCGGGCGGTTCGTCGGCGCTCCGTTCGCGACCGGGCGTGGGACTGGTCCCGGGGCCGCTCCTGGGCTGGGTCGTTCGGCGCCGAGTATAGCGTGGCCTCGTGGCATACTCGGACCGCCCAACGAGGCGGGCCGACGGCCCCCGTTGCTTCGGAGACGACACGCGTGACCCTGTGGCCCTGGGAGTACCTGTTCGAGCCCTTCAACAAGGCCTCGTTCCCGGACCTGTTCTATCCGCTGACGATCGCGTCCCTCGTGTCGCTGATCGCGACGGTGATCTTCTACAACGTCCGGACGCGCCAGCTGCACCGCCACTCCGTCTATCTCCAGATGTACGAGTGGATCCTGTGGACCGGCGTCATCGTCTTCGGGCTGATGCTCGTCTACTTCATCTTCAACTTCGACTTCTTCATCGTGCTCGGGACGCTCGTCGTGGGCCTGAGCACGCTGGTGTGGATCCGGTTCGTCCGGTTCCCGCCGTACTTCCGGGCGTACTCGCGCCAGCTCGCGAAGCAGCGCTACTACTCGCGGGAGCGGTTCACGCACCCCGAGACCACGATCCGCGCGAAGTCCTCGCGCCGACGGCGCCGCCGCCGGTAGTCGGGCGCGGCCGTGCCGATCGAGGTCAGGCGGTTCGGGGTCGGCCACCGGCGTCCTGACGGCCCGCCCGGCACGACCGGCATCGCCGGCCAGGTCATCGAGAGCGGCAGCGCGGGGACCATCGCCGAGCTGGCCTTCGAGCGCCGCGCGCGGATCACCCCCCACACGAACCCCAACTGGTCGTACTTCCTCGTGATCGAGGGCGGCGGCTGGGTCGGGGTCGGCGACGAGCGGACGCGGGTCCAGGCGGGCGAGGCCGTGGTCTGGCCGCCGGACGTGCTCCACGCGGCATGGACCGACGGGGCGCCGATGCGCGCGATCGTCGTCGAGCTCCCGGTCCCACCCGAGCTGCTGGGCTCGGGCGTGATCGAGGGCACCGTTCGCGCGGTCGGACCGGGCGGGGGATCCACGACGTCACCGCGTCCGGCAAAGGGCGAGGGCCGGCTCGCGCCGCGCCCGGTCCAGCGAGTCGCCGCCGACCCGACAACGGAAGAGGGCGAGCCGCTCTAGGGCCGGCCCACCTCGTCGGCGTCCCGCGCGAGCCAGGCGCCGAGGCCGCCGAGCACCCGGGCCGTCATCCCCCAGACGTTGAGCTCGCCCACCGGGTAGGCCGCGTAGCGGAGCTGCCAGCCGCGGATCTCGCGCTCGACGATCCGCAGCTCGCCGTCGGGCAGGAACGCCGCCACCGGCGGCTCGAGGATGAGCGCCACCTCCGTCGGCTGCGGCGTGAGCAGCGGCCGACGGTCGGCGACCGCCACGACCGGCGTCACCGTGAAGTTGCTCACCGGGATCCACTGCATCTCGAGCACGCCGAGCACCCGGACGCCGGCCTGCACCGGGTCGAGACCGACCTCCTCGGCCGCCTCGCGGAGCGCGGTCGCGACGAGGTCCGCGTCGCCCGCCTCGGCGCTGCCGCCGGGGAACGAGACCTCGCCGCTGTGGTGGCCGCCGCGGTCGACGCGCTCGGTGAGGACGAGGCGCGCGTCGCCGTCCTCGTCCGGGAAGACGAGCACGAGCACCGCGGCCGGACGTGCGGACGCGTCGGCCTCGCCCCACGATGGCCGCGGCCGGGCCGAGCCCGTGTCGGCGAACACGGGGATCAGCGCCTCCGGCCCCTCGGGCAGGACGTCGGGGAGCGGCTCGAGCCGCCGGACGGCCTCCTCGAAGCGCACGCGGCGGGACGGGCTAGTTGACGAGCTCGCCGCCGTTCGGGCCCTTGGGCTCGTCGAGCGGCGGGACGTCGAACAGCTTGGATCGGGCGCCGACCGCCTCGAGGTCGCCCGAGGAGCCCCGCGCGTCGCGCCGCTCGGACGCCTCGGCCACGACGGTCCGCGAGTCCGTGCTGAACACGAGCGTCCCCGAGACGGGGTCCGCGTCCGCGGTCACGACGTCACCGGGCCGGAACGTGCCCTCGAGGAGCGCCCGCGCGAACGGGTTCTCCACGAGCCGCTGGATCGTCCGCTTGAGCGGCCGTGCCCCGTACGCCGGGTCCGTCCCGTCGCGCACGATCAGCGACCGGGCCGCGGGCGTGAGCTCGAGCGCGAGGTCGTTGGCCGCGATCCGCGTCTGGAGGTCGGCCACGAGCAGGTCCACGATGCGGACGAGGTCGGCGTCGGTCAGCGCGTGGAACACGATGACCTCGTCGATCCGGTTGAGGAACTCGGGCCGGAACGTGCCCCGGAGCTGGTCCGTGACCTGGTGCTTCATCGCCTCGTAGTCCTCGCCGCCCGGGCGGCCGGCGAAGGCCTGGATCTGCTGGCTGCCGACGTTGCTGGTCATGATCACGACGGTGTTCTTGAAGTCCACCGTGCGTCCCTGGCTGTCGGTCAGGCGCCCGTCGTCGAGCACCTGGAGCAGGACGTTGAACACGTCCGGGTGCGCCTTCTCGATCTCGTCGAGCAGGATCACCTGGTACGGGCGCCGCCGGACGGCCTCGGTCAGCTGGCCGCCCTCCTCGTAGCCGACGTAGCCGGGAGGGGCCCCGACGAGCCGCGACACGGCGAACTTCTCCATGTACTCGCTCATGTCGATGCGGACCATGGCGTGCTCGTCGTCGAACAGGAACTGGGCGAGCGCCCGGGCGAGCTCGGTCTTGCCGACGCCCGTCGGCCCGAGGAACAGGAACGACCCGATGGGCCGGCGAGGGTCCTTGAGCCCGGCCCGCGCACGGCGGACGGCATCGGACACGGCCGCGATGGCCTCGTCCTGGCCCACGACGCGGTCGTGCAGCCGGTCCTCCATGTGGATCAGCTTCTCCAGCTCGCCCTCGAGCAGCCGGCTCACGGGGATCCCGGTCCACGCCGCGACGATGTCGGCGACGTCGTCCGCGGAGACCTCCTCCTTGAGCAGCGCGCCCGGGCCCTGGAGCGCGGCGATCGCCGCCTCCTGCTGGACCATCCGCTCCGCCAGCTCGGGCGACTTGCCGTACTTGAGCTCGGCCGCGGTGCCGAAGTCGGCCTCGCGCTCGGCCTGCTCGATGCGGACGGCGAGCTGCTCGACCTCGGACTTCGTCTCGCGCATCGCGGCGATCGCGTCCTTCTCGGCCTCCCAGCGCTGCTTCATCGCGCCGGCCTCCTCGCCCACGTTGGCGAGCTCGGCCTCGAGCGTCTCGAGCCGCGCCTTCGACGCCTCGTCGGACTCCTTGCGCAGCGCCTCGCGCTCGATCTCCAGCTGGATCCGCCGGCGCTCGAGCTCGTCGAGCTCGATGGGCATCGAGTCGATCTCCATCCGCAGGCGGGACGCGGCCTCGTCGACGAGGTCGATCGCCTTGTCGGGCAGGAACCGCTCCGTGATGTAGCGGTCCGACAGCGTGGCCGCGGCGACGAGCGCGGAGTCCGTGATCCGGACGCCGTGATGCACCTCGTAGCGCTCGCGCAGGCCGCGCAGGATCGAGATCGTCTCCTCGACCGTCGGCTGGTCGACGACGACGGGCTGGAAGCGCCGCTCGAGGGCGGCGTCCTTCTCGATGTGCTTGCGGTACTCGTCGAGCGTCGTCGCGCCGATGGTGTGGAGCTCGCCGCGGGCGAGCATCGGCTTGAGCAGGTTCGAGGCGTCCATCGCGCCCTCGGCGGCACCCGCCCCGACGACCGTGTGGAGCTCGTCGATGAACAGGATGACCTGGCCCGCGCTGTCCTTGATCTCCTTGAGGACGGCCTTCAGCCGCTCCTCGAACTCGCCCCGGAACTTGGCGCCCGCGATCATCGCGCCGAGGTCGAGGCCGATGACGCGCTTGTCCTTGAGCGTCTCGGGGACGTCGCCCCGGACGATCCGCTGGGCGAGGCCCTCGACGATCGCGGTCTTGCCGACGCCCGGCTCGCCGATGAGGACGGGGTTGTTCTTCGTGCGCCGCGAGAGGACCTGGATCGTGCGCCGGATCTCCTCGTCCCGGCCGATCACGGGATCGAGCCGGCCCGCGCGCGCCTCGGCCGTGAGGTCGCGCCCGTACTTCTCGAGCGCCGCGTACGTGCCCTCGGGGGTGGGGGAGGTGACGCGCTGGCCGCCGCGGACGGTCTGGAGCGCGCCGAGGATCGCCTCGGACGACGCGCCGTGGCGCGTGAGCAGCGACTGCGCCTCGCCGCCCGACTCGGCGACCCCGAGGAGGAGATGCTCGGTGGACGTGTACTCGTCGCCGAGGCGGCGGGCCTCGTCCTGGGCGTGCTCGAGGACGCGCTTCGCGCGCGGGTCGAACGACAGCTGCCCGCCCTGGACGCGGGCGCGCCGGGCGAGGATGCCCGCGAGCTCGTCGCGGAACGCGGGCATGTCCGCACCGAGGCGCCGGAGCGTCTCCGCGGGGATCCCGTCGTCCGGCTCCACCAGCGCGGACAGCAGGTGCTCCGCGTCGAGCACGGGGCTCTGCATCCGCTCGGCAAGCTGCTGGGCGGTGATGATGGCCTCCTGGGCCTTCTCGGTGAATCGGTCGAGCTGCATGGTTCGGTTCTCGCTGTCGGGGGGTCGGTCTGTCGGATCAGGTGGTTGCCCGGGGATCGGGCTGGTCGACGAGGTCGAGGAACGCCTTGGCGCCCGCGGCCTGCGCCTCGTCGAGCTTGGGCGGCAGGACGACGCGGACCTTCACGTAGAGGTCGCCGGCGCCGTCGGCCTTCATCTTCGGCATGCCCTGGCCGCTGAGGCGGAACACCTTGCCGCCCTGCGTCCCGGCGGGGATCGTCAGCAGGATCCGGCCCTTGAGCGTGGACACGGGCACCTCCCCGCCGAGCAGCGCCTCGCGGAGGGTGATCGGGAGCTCGCGCTCGAGGTCCGCGCCGCGGCGCTGGAACACGGGGTGCGGCGTCAGCCGCACCGTCACGACGACGTCCCGGCCGTTCGGCCCCTTGCCCGAGAGCTTGACGCGGCTGCCGGTGTCCACGCCGCGCGGGATCTTGACCTCGTAGCGCTTGCCCTCGACCTCGAGCAGCCGCTGGGTGCCGTGGAACGCCTCCTCGAGCGTCAGCTCGGCCGGCGCCTCGAGGGCGGTCGCCGCCCTGGGTGTCGCCGTGGCGGTCCCTCGTCCGGCTGCGCCGCCCAGTCCCATCTCGCCGAGGATGTCCTCGAAGCTGGGGCCCTGGCCACCCGTCCGGCGGGCCATGCGCTCGGCCGCGGCGTCGCGGGTGCCGGTCTGCGCGGCGCGCCCCGGCCGCCGCGCCGGAGAAGAACATCCGGAAGAAGTCCGAGAAGCCGGCGCCGTCGCCGCCCGCGGTCCGGAACTCGTAGCGGACGTTGCCGCCCCGGCCTGCGCCGCCGTTCGCGCCGCCGGCGTAGCCCGCGAACGGGCCACCGGGCCCGAACGGGTCGGCGCCGCCGCGCCCGCCGCCGCCCCGCTGGAACTGGTCCCAGTTGGAGCCCAGCAGGTCGTACTGCTTGCGCTTCTCGACGTCCGACAGGACGGCGTTCGCCTCGTTGACGTCCTTGAACCGCTTCTCGGCGGCGGAGTCACCGGGGTTCCGATCGGGATGGTGGTCGCGCGCGAGCTTCCGGAACGCCTTCTTGATCTCGGCCTGCGTGGCCGAGCGAGGCACTCCGAGAATCTCGTAGTAGTCGCGGTACTCCATCGATCGGGATCCTGGTGACCGCCGGGACGCGTGCGCGCCCCGGCGATTCGGTCCTTTAGCGGTCGCCCTGCACGACGACCTGCGGCTGGTCGGCCGGCGGGAAGGTCGTGCGCCGGACCCGGGACTCGGGCTCGGGCTTGGGGATCGTGTCGCCGCCCTCGACGATCGTCGGAGGCACGACCTTGAGCGGCTTCGGGCTGCGGCGGAGCGCCGCGGCCAGCACCTGCTCCATGTTGTCCGCGAGGACAAGCTTGAGCTGCTTGCGGATCTCCTCGGGGATGTCCCGGAGGTCCTTCTCGTTCTTCTTGGGCAGGATGACCATGCCGGCACCCGAGAGGTGCGCGGCGAGGATCTTCGACTTGAGGCCGCCGATCGGCAGCACCCGGCCACGGAGCGTGATCTCGCCGGTCATCGCGACGTCCTTGCGGACGGGGATGCCCGTGAGCGCGGAGACCATCGCGGTGGCCATGGTCACGCCTGCGGACGGGCCGTCCTTGGGGATGGCGCCGGCCGGCACGTGGATGTGGAGGGTGTTCTTCTCGAACGTCTCGCGGGGGATGCCCAGCGAGGCGGCGTTGGAGCGGATCCAGGACAGCGCCGCGCGAGCGGACTCGCGCATCACGTCGCCCAGCTGACCCGTGAGGATGAAGTCCTCCTTGCCCTCCATCTTCGTGACCTCGACGGCGACGACGTCACCGCCGACCTCGGTCACGACGAGGCCCGTGGCGGACCCGGTCTGGTCCTCGGACTCCAGCTCGCCGTACTCGAAGCGCGGCGGGCCGAGGTAGTCCTCGAGCTTCTTCAGGTCGACGACGGTCTTGCGCTTGCGGCCCTCGGCCACGGAGCGGGCGACCTTGCGCATCACGTTCGCGAGCTCGCGCTCGAGGCTCCGGACGCCGGCCTCCTTGGTGTAGGCCTGGACCAGGGCGGTGAGGACCTCGTCGGTGACCTCGATGTGCTTGGCCGTCAGGCCGTGGTTCTCCATCTGCTTCGGCACGAGGAAGCGGCGCGCGATCTCGACCTTCTCCTGCTGGGTGTAGCCCGGCAGCTGGATGACCTCCATCCGGTCGCGCAGGGCGGCCGGGATCGGGTCGAGGAGGTTGGCCGTCGCGACGAACAGCACCTTGCGCAGGTCGAACGGCACCTCGAGGTAGTTGTCCTGGAAGCTGAAGTTCTGCTCCGGGTCGAGGACCTCGAGCAGCGCGGAGCTCGGGTCGCCCCGGAAGTCCATGCCGATCTTGTCGACCTCGTCGAGCATGAACACGGGGTTGTTCGTGCCGCCGGTCTTGATGCTCTGGATGATCCGGCCCGGGAGCGCGCCGATGTACGTGCGCCGGTGGCCGCGGATCTCCGCCTCGTCGTGGATGCCGCCGAGGCTCATGCGGGTGAACTTGCGGCCCATCGCCTTCGCGATGGACTTGCCGAGGCTCGTCTTGCCGACGCCGGGAGGGCCCACGAACAGCAGGATTGGGCTGCGGATCGTGTCCGCGAGGCTGCGCACCGCGAGGTACTCGAGGATGCGCTCCTTGACCTTCTCGAGGCCGTAGTGGTCCTCGTCGAGGATCTGGGCCGCCTCCTTGATGTCGAGGCGGTCGTCCGTGGACACGTTCCACGGCAGGCCCACGAGCCAGTCCACGTACGTCCGGATGACGCCGACCTCCGGGGAGGCGGACGGGATCCGGCTCATCCGGTCGATCTCCTTGATCGCCCGGGCGCGGACCTCGTCGGGCATGCCGGCCGCCTCGACCTTCTCGCGAAGCTCGTTGATCTCGGCCTGCTGCGGGTCGTCCTCGCCCAGCTCGCGCTGGATCGCCTTGAGCTGCTCGCGGAGGATGTACTCCCGCTGGGTCTTGTCCATCTCGGACTTGACCTCGCTCTGGATCTTCCCCTTGAGCTCGAGGATCTCGACCTGGCGGGCGAGGAAGCCGCTCACGAGCTTGAGGCGCTCCTCGACGTCGATCGTCTCGAGCAGCTCCTGGCGCTGCTCGGTCGACATGTCGGGGCTGTACGCCACCATGTCGGCGAGGAGGCCGGGCTCGGTGATGTTGCGGGCGGCGACGGCGGCCTCGGGCGGCACGGGAGCGCCGCTCGCGACGTACTGCTCGATCTGCGCCTGCACGCTGCGCATCAGCGCCTGGATCTCGACGCCGTCCGGCGTCTCGTCCGGGAGCTCCTGGACGCGCGCGGCGAGATGCGGGCCGGTCTGGGTGAAGCCGAGGACGCGGATCCGGGTCTGGCCCTGGACGATCGCGCGGACGGTCCCGTCCTGGAGCTGCACGACCTGGGCGATCTTGGCGAGCGTCCCGACCTCGTACAGCTCGGACGGGTCGCCGATGTCCTCCTGCTCGGCCTGGCGCTGGGTCACCAGCGCGATCGGGCCGCTTGCCTCGACGGCGGCGTTGAGCGCGGCGACGCTCTTCTCCCGGCCGACCTGGAGCGGGACGATCATCTCCGGGAAGATGACGGTCTCCCGGAGCGCGACGAGCGGAAGCTCGCGGACTTCGCCGGTGGTGGGAGTGGGCTCGGGCGACGGGTTCGCTTGTCGCTTGGCCATCAGTGGGTCTCCTTGGGTGCCGGGGTGCGGGTCGGCGCTGTGCTGCGGACTGTGGGTGTCGGGTGGATGGGGTTCGTGGTCACGCTGGCTCCGACGTGGCGTCGGCGCCGGTCCCCGTGGCGGCGGTGGCGTCGGCGACGGTCGTTCGACCGGCCGCTTCGGCTGCCCCCTCACGGGTTCCTTCGTCGTACAGGTATTCGAGGATCCGCTTGCCGAGGCGCTCCTCGAGCTCGAAGAGGGTCTTGACACCGGCGAGGTTGACGCCGCGGTCGCGGGTCAGGTGTCGGATCCACAGGATCCGCCGGATGTCCTCCTCGGAGTAGAGGCGGATGTTGGTCGGCGTGCGCGCCGGGCAGACGAGGCCCTCGTCCTCGTAGATGCGCAGGGTCCGCGGGTGTGCGGACACGAGCGTGGCCGCCACGCTGATCACGTAGACGGGCCTGGTGGGGTCCCGGTCAGGCCGGCGGGCTGCAGCCATGGGTCAGGCAGCCTCCGGCGCGTCCGGCGTGGGTGCGGTCAGGCGATCCGTCGCCTGGGGAAGCGTCACGGGGTCGCTGAAGGGCGATGGGCGACGGCTGAGCGTCATCGATCGTTGCCTCCTGCTGGTTCCGACGGCACGAGCCGCCGGGCGGTTGCGGTGCCGGCCATCCGGCCGACGTGGATTGCCTGTTTCCGAGGCGACGTGGCCGCCGCGGTTCGGGCATTCCAAAGGCTAGAACCCTGACAATGGCGTTGTCAAGGTCCTTACCCACAATTGTGTACGAACCTTAGCCAACGAACCGCAGGACGACCCGGCCGCCGACCCTCGATCCACGACCGGCGTAGAGTGCCGCGATGCGTCCCCCGCACGACCACGATCCGATGAGCGCCCGCCGCCTGTCCCGCCGCACGCTGCTCCGGGCGTCGCTCGCGGGCGGCCTCTCCGTCGTCGCGGCGGCCTGCGCGTCGCCCGCGCCCTCGTCGCGACCGACGGCGTCCCTCCCCGGCCCGACGCCCACCGGCGCCGCATCGCCGACCGACGCCGTCCCCGGCGCGCACCGCCGACCGCACCTCCCGCCACCCCGGCGCCGGTCTCCCTCGAGCGGCTCGTCCGCGGCCTGCTCGTCGTGGGCTTCCGGGGCTCGACGCTCAAGGACGGTGGCTGGGTCGCCCGGTCGCTCGGCGCGGGGCTCGGCGGCGTGATCCTGTTCGACCGCGACCAGGAGACAGGCGGCGCCCGGAACGTGCGCTCGCCCGCGCAGGTGCGGCGCCTCACGGCAGACATCCGCGCCGCGGCGGGCCGGACGCCCGTCATCGCGATCGACCAGGAGGGCGGCCTCGTCACCCGCCTCTCCCCGGCGCACGGCTACCCGGCCGTCGCCTCGGAGGCGGAGATCGGGTCGGGGACCGACGCGCACGCGCGGCGCTGGGCGAAGGCCCTCGCGGCCACGCTCGCGGATGCGGGCGTGACCCTCAACCTCGCCCCGGTCGTGGACCTCGACGTCAACCCGACCAGCCCCGCCATCGGTGCGCTCGGCCGGTCGTTCTCGGCGGACGCGGACACCGTCGTCCGGATGGCCGGGATCGAGGTGGCCGCCCACCGGGCCGCCGGCGTGGCGACCGCGCTCAAGCACTTCCCGGGCATCGGCAGCTCGACCGGCAACACCGACAACGGCGTCGTCGACGTCACCCGGACGTGGCACCGCGCGGAGCTCGAGCCGTTCCAGCGGCTCATCGAGGCGGACCGCGCGGACGTGGTGATGGTCGGGCACGTCCGGAACGACAAGCTCGATCCGCATCGGCCGGCATCGCAGTCGCGGGCGGTCGTCACGGACCTGCTGCGCGGGACCCTCGGCTGGGAGGGGGTCGTCGTGACGGACGACCTGCAGGCGGGCGCGGTCGCGTCACAGGGTCCGGCCGAGGCGGCGATCCGCGCGCTCGAGGCGGGCGCGGACCTCCTCCTGTTCGCGAACCAGCAGGGCTACGACGCCGACATCGTCCACACCGTGACCGCGGCGGTCGTGGGTGCGGTGCACGCAGGGCGCCTGGACCGCTCCACCATCGAGGCGTCGGCCGCCCGCGTCGGGGCGCTGTTCCCCGGCGGCTGACGCCGCGCGGCGCTACGCCTCGTCCGGCGCGCCGATGAGCTGCTCGCGGAGCTGCGCCTCGCAGTCGGGTCGGCCGATCGCGATCACCTTGTCGCCCTCGGCGAGCACGGTGTCGGTCTTGAGCGGCGTGGGCACGCCCTCGCGGATCACCCCGAACAGCGAGCAGCCCTGGGGGATCGAGAGGTCCATCGCGACCCGCCCGATGGCCGGCGAGCCCGGCTGGAGGTGCGCCTCGATGATCTCGAGCTCGCCGACGCCGAGCGCCGCCAGGTGGAGCAGCTCGTGGACCGGGATGTCCTGCTCGATGGAGCCGAGGATCATCCGCGTGGGGCTGATGATCTCGTCCACGCCCAGGTGCCGGAACAGGCGCTCGTTCTTGGGGTTGTTGACGCGCGCGATCGTCCGCGGGACGTCGAAGTGGTGCTTCGCCATCTGGCAGATCACGAGGTTGTCCTCGTCGTCGCCGGTGACGGCGGCCACGATGTCCGCGCGGTTCGCCCCGGCCTCGCGGAGGTACTTGCCCTCGCAGCCGTCCTGGGAGATGACCACGGAGCCGATCTCGTCCGCGATCTGGTCCGCGCGCCCGCGGTCCTTCTCCATCAGGGCGACCTCGTGCCCGGACTCGATGAGCTCCTTCGTCAGGTAGTAGCCGACCTTGCCGCCCCCGACCACCAGCACGAACATGGGTCAGGCCTCCACGGTGGGGGTCGCGGTCGCCGCGGGATCGGCCTCGACGTCGACGTGATGGTGCGGGTTCTCGGGCACGAAGACGCCCGGCCGCTCCGGGACGGCCTGGCCCGCGTAGCCCAGGATCGACGCGGTCATCAGGTTGGTCCGGCACATCGTGGCGATGCCCAGGTGGGCGTACGCCTCGGCGCGGACCGGGTCGTTCACCTTGGCGACGGTCTTGCGGGCGGCGAGCGCCTCGACGCCCAGCTGCGCGGCCATGATGTTCCGGTTGTCGCCCTCGGTGAGGGCGAGGAACAGGTCGGCGTTCTCCGCGCCTGCGCGGCGCAGGACGTCCTCGTCCGTTCCGTCGCCCCGGAGGGCGGTGCCGCCGAACGTGGCGGGGAGGCGGTCGAAGGCCGCCGAGCTGACATCGACGATGAGGACCTGCCACCCGGCGCGGTCCAGCTCATCGGCGATGCCGGCACCGACGCGGCCACAGCCGACGACGACGGCTTTCATGCTTGCTGCTCCTCGGGCATCGCCTCGCGCGCGACCCAGACGGCGCACGGGGCGTTCTTCAGTACGTAGGGGATGGTGCTGCCGATGGCGAAGTCGCCACCGAACCGGCGGCGGAAGGGCAGGCCGCAGATGATCAGGTCGGCGCCACGCTCGGTGGCCTCGTCCACGATCGCCGCGCCCACGTCGCGGGCCTGGAGCAGGACGGTCTCCAGCTTGTAGTGGGCCGACTCCGCGGTCGCCTCGGCGATGTCGAGCACGCGCTGCGCGTCCTCGGACCGGCCGGCGACGTCGGCGTCGAGCGGCAGCGTCCAGTCGATCTCCACGACGTGGACGCCGACGAGCTCGGCCTTGGCCGGGCGTGCGAGCTCGGACGCGAGCGCCACGATTGACCGGTCTGTTCGGCCGCCGGACAGCGCCACCACGGCGCGCCGGAACTGGGGTGCCGACGTGTCGGCCACGGGCGTAGGGTCCTCCGCGTTCTCGACGACCCCGGACGAGCGAGTGGGTCACGCCTCGGGCGGGTCGTCGCGCCGGGTCACGATACCACCGGCCGTCCCGCCACCCGCGTCGGCGCGCCGACACCGGCGTCCAGTCGTCAGGGCTCGTGCTGGTCGCTTCGCCGGTAGGGGACGTCCGCGATGACCGTGTGCTCGCGGCCGACGAGCTCTGCCTTGAGGCGCTTCGCGGTCTGGTTGTAGAGCAGCCGGTCCCACCAGCGCTTGGCGACGTACTCGGGGAGGACGACGATCGTGGTCGGCGTCTCCTTGTCCGGCGGCCAGGCGAGGTCGAGGACGTCGAGATACGTCACGACCGGGCCGACGAGCGCGCGGAACGGCGACTCCACGACGACGAGCGGCACGCCCGGCAGCTGGCGGTCCCAGCGCACGCGGAGCGCGTCGGCCTCCTCGAGGTCGGTCGTCACGAACACGGCCTGGAGCAGCGACGGGTCGCTCGCGAGGCTCTTGCCGAACATGACCGCCTGGACGACCGAGCGGTTGATGCCGTTGACCGGGATCACGACCCGCTGCTCGCGATGCGGGCGCTGGAACACGAGGTCGTCGCGGACCATCAGCTCCGCGGCCTGCTCGTCGTACTGGCGGCGGATGAACAGCATCGCCCCGACGAGGGTCGGGATCAGCACGATGACGAACCACGCCCCCGAGGTGAACTTCACCGAGATCACGACGATCGCGATGATCCCGGTGAGCACGGCGCCGACGGTGTTGATCGTCAGGCGCCGGCGCCAGCCCTCGTCCTTCGTCGCCAGCCAGTGCCGGACCATGCCCGTCTGCGCGATCGTGAAGTCGATGAACACGCCGACGGCGTAGAGCGGGATCAGCGCGTGCGTCGAGCCGCCGCCGATGACGACGACGGTCGCGGCGACGAGCCCGAGCAGCAGGATGCCGGTCGAGAACGCGAGCCGGTCGCCCCGGAACGCGAACTGGCGCGGGAAGAAGCCGTCCTCGGCGAGCACGGCGCCGAGCCTCGGGAAGGCGTTGTAGCTCGTGTTCGCGGCCAGGAACAGGAGCAGCGCCGTGAACGCCTGGAACAGGTAGAAGCCCACGGTGTCGCCGTAGACGTGGCGCGCGATCTGGGAGATGACGGTCTGCTTCGGCTCCTCGATCGGGAGGATGTGGAAGCTCGTGGCGAGGAACGTGATCCCGATGAACAGGACCCCGAGGATCACCGCCATCGTCATCAGCGTCCGGGCGGCGTTGCGCGACTCGGGTGGCTCGAACGCCGGGACGCCGGTCGCGATCGCCTCCACGCCCGTGAGCGCCACGGCGCCCGAGGCGAAGGCCCGCAGGAGGATGAGGATCCCGACGTTGGTCGCGGTCTCCTGGGTGATCGCGATGACCTCGGGTGACGGCGCCGGCCCGGTGTCTCCCTGGAACAGGATTCGCACGGTCCCCATCGCGATCATGAGGAACGCCGAGCCGAGGAACAGGTAGGTCGGGATCGCGAAGATCGAGCCCGCCTCGCGCAGCCCGCGGAGGTTGCCCAGCGTGATGAGCGCGATCGCGACCAGCGCGATCTCCACCCGCACGGGGTCGAGCTGGGGCACCGCCGAGGCGATCTGCTCCACGGCCGAGGACGTGGACACCGCGACCGTGAGCGTGTAGTCGATGAGCAGCGCCGAGGCGGCGACGAGCGACGCGAGCCGCCCGAGGTTCGCCTTGGACACCGAGTACGAGCCGCCGCCGGTGGGGTAGGCGATGCAGACCTGGCGGTAGCTGAAGGCGACGATGCCGAGCAGGACGGCGATCGCGATGCTCACCTGGAGCGACAGCGCGAACACCGCGCTGCCGACGCCCGCCAGGAGGAACGCGAGGATGATCTCCTCGGTCGCGTAGGCGGACGACGAGATCGCGTCCGAGCTGAAGATCGCGAGGGCCTTCTTCTTGCTCAGCCGCTCGCCGATCTCCTCGATGTTGGCGAGCGGCCGGCCGAGCAGGAACAGCTTGATCCGACCGGTGACCCGGCCGACGCCGGTCGTCGGCGCGCTCGCGGCGGCCTTCGCGGTGAGCTGCCCACGACCCGTGTAGCGGAAGTACGGGGAGTGCACCCGCTCCACGCGGATGCGCTTGTCGCCGACCTTCCGGCCCGAGATGGGACGCCGCCCGCCGATCATCGGGCGGCTCGCCTACAGCCCATATGCCAGCCGCGCGACCAGGCGTTCCGGCAGCCCGACCTCCTCCATCGCGCGCTGCACGGCGCCCACGTCGTACGCGGTCCGGTTCCAGGTGGCCGTCCCCGCGGCCGTGTCGAGCACCAGCCACGACGCGGTCGGGATCCCGTCGCGCGGCTGTCCGACGCTGCCCGGGTTGAGGAGCGCCCGATGTCCGCCGAACGCGATCGTCGAAGCCGCGCCGGGGCTCATCGTCTCGAGCTGCCCGTCGTCCTCGAGGTAGGCGATCGGGACGTGCGTGTGGCCGTGGAGCCCGAACGGCGTGTCCATCGCGGCGATGGCGGCACGGGCGACCGGCGTCGAGGTGACGTACTCCCAGATCGGGTCGCGCGGGGAGCCGTGGACGAGCGTGAAGCCCTCGCGCTCCATGCGCTCGGGCAGGGCGGCGAGCCAGGAGCGGGTGTCGTCGGCGATCGTCGTGCGGGTCCACTCCATCGCGCGCCGGGCGTCGACGTTGAAGCTCTCGATCTCGAGACCGCCGACGGCGGCCGCGTCGTGGTTGCCGCGGACGCCCAGGGCCCCGATGTCCCGGAGCCGCGCGACGACCTCGTCCGGCTCGGGCCCGTACCCGACGATGTCGCCCAGCTGCCAGACCTCGTCCACGGACGGGACGGCCGCCAGCACTGCGTCGAGGGCGGCGAGGTTTGCGTGGATATCGGAGAGGACCGCGACACGCACTCGGGCAGGGTAGCGGAGCCGCCGTGGTCAGAGGGGCCGTCGGCGCCGCTCGGAGGGCTCCCGCGGGTAGCGGACATCGATCGGCCCGTCGCGTGGGACGACGACCAGGCGGTGGTCCTCGAGCCCGGGGACCCGGACGCGCTGGATCTCCGGCCTGCCGGCGCGCAACGCCCGGAGCGCCCCGGCCGCGGCGTCGAGCTCCTCGTCCACCGGGTAGCGCTTCCAGGCGACGAGCACGCCACCCGGCGCGACGAGCGGCAGCGCGAGCTCCACCAGCTCCGCGAGCGACGTCACCGCGCGGGCCGTCACCGCGGGCCATGCCTCGCGGTCCCGCGGGTCGCGCGCGATGGCCTCCGAGCGTTGCGCCTCCGCGGCGACCCGCCGCTCGAGGCCGGTCGCGCGGATCACCGTCTCGAGGAAGCGGACCTTCTTGCCGACCGAGTCCACGAGCAGCGCCCGGTCCGACCCCAGGGCCGCGGCCAGCGGGATCCCGGGAAAGCCGCCGCCGGACCCGAGGTCGAGCAGCCGTCCGATCCCGCGCGACCGGAGGACCGGCGCGGCAGCGAGGCTGTCGAGCACGTGGAGGCGCGCGACGTCCGCGGGCTCGCGGATCGCGGTGAGGTTGATCGCCGTCGTCCACGCCAGCAGCAGGCGGACGTGCCCGTCGAGGATCGTGCGCGCATCGGCGGGCAGGTCCAGCTCGAGGGCACGGAGTCCCTCCTCCAGTGCATCCGCGTACGCGGCGGGCAGCGGCGGGAGGTCCTGAACGCGCGTCGGGAGCGGATCTCTCGGACGGTCCAGGGCACCCTCCTGTGGTTGCACCAGGGCGTCCGGGAGCCGCTCCCGGCGTCGATCGTTCGCCTGCGCAGCAGCGTCAGCTCGGTCTCGCGGCATCCCGTCAGTTCCGGCCCGGGTCTCCCCGGTGCCCCTCTGGGACGACACTCCCCGATGCGCGCGTGCGTTCGGCGGACTGCGGACGGTAGAAGGACGCCCGTGCGTCGTCAAGACGAGTTGTCCACGAATCGGTGGGTCGCCGCGAACTCGTGGATAACTCCCGGTCGGGCCGCGCAGGCTCAGCTCGCGGGCTCAGCTCGCCGATTTGGCCCCGCGCACCGGCCGGCCCAGCGTCCGTCGGACGACGTCCAGCACCTCGTCGACGTACTTGTCGGCCTCGCCGCGCTCGGCGGCCGTGCGCACGCAGCCCTGGACGTGGTCCTCGAGGACCATGATCGAGACCGCGTCGACCGCGGCACGGAGCGCGGCGGTCTGCTGGAGGATGTCGACGCAGTACTCCTCGCGCTCGATCATCCGCGCGATCCCGCGGACCTGGCCCTCGATCCGGCTCAGGCGCCGGACGAGCTGCGCCTTGTCCTTGCTGTAGCTGTGACGGAAGCTGTCGTGGCCGTGGTCGACGCCGTGCGTCCCCGACGCGCGACCGGTGTTCTCACCCATGGTCGCGATGATACCCCACGGGAGTATCCGCGACGGCCCGTCCGCGCCCGCCGTTCACGGGACGGGAGGTAGACTGACCACCCATGGACCCTCGCGGACTCCGGGCGCGCCTCACCGGTGCCGGTTGCACCTCCTGTGGTGCCACCGTCCCCGTCGAGCGGATCGTCGTCCTCGCGGACCGGGGCGACTTCGCCTTCGTCGAGCTCGACTGCGAGGGCTGCGGGTCGCGGACCATGGGCCTCGTGCTGGCAACCCCCGCCGGCGCCGACCCTGTCCTCGACACCGCGGGCCATCCCGAGCTCGATCCGCACACCGCCGCGAGGCTCGCGTCACGGCCACCGGTGGGCGAGGACGACCTGATCGCGATGCACCGGTTCCTCGACGGCTGGACGGGCGACCTCCGCTCGCTGCTCGGCGAGGACCGCCCGGGCGACGGCGGCGCGGCCCGGTGACGACCGCGGCGCGCGTGGCGGGTTCCGGGGGCGCGCGTCCCGGGTTCGCCCACGCGAGCGAGGCCGAGCTGGCCCGGATCCTCGACTTCTACGACGTCCGCTGGACCTACGAGCCCGACACGTTCCCGATCGCGTGGAACCTGGACGGCGACGTCATCGAGAGCTTCTCGCCGGACTTCTACCTGCCCGACATCGAGCTGTACGTGGAGCTCACGACGCTCAAGCAGAAGCTCGTGCGCAAGAAGAACCGCAAGCTCCGACGACTGCGCGAGCTGTACCCGGCCATCCGGATCAAGCTGTTCTACGCCCGCGACTTCCGGATGCTCCTGATCAAGTTCGGGCGCCTGGCCCTGCTCGACGAGCTGACCGGCACCACCGGCCAGTCGACGCCCCCGCGGATCCATGTCGAGGCGGGCGTCGCCGATCCGGCCGACGAGGCGGCGATGGCCGAGGTGGTGGCGCTCGCCGACGCGGCGGAGGCAGACGCCGTCACGGGTGACGAGCTGGACGTCGGGTGCGGGCAGCGCGAGGACCGGGCGCGGCCGTCGCCGGGGTCGCCGTCGCCGCCGGTCCGGGACCGCCGACGCCGCGTCGCCGGCCCTGGTCGCGGCCGCCGTGTCCGAGCCGCCTGCCCACGACCCCGGACCGCAACCCGCCTGATCACGACCCCGGCCAGCGCGGATCCGCCGGACGCGCGATCATCGCCGCATACCTCGCACGACCTGCCCGGAGGCACAGCCGACCCCACCATGAGCCACACCGTCGATCTGGATGCCGACATCGGCGAGGTCCTGCTGACCGAGGCGGAGATCGCCGCCAAGACCGCCGAGCTCGGGCGCCGCATCAGCCAGGACTACGCGGGCCGCAACCTGACGCTCGTGTCCGTCCTCAAGGGGTCGCTGCCGTTCATGGCCGACCTCATGCGCCAGATCTCGCTGCCGCTGCGGATCGACCTGATGGAGGTCAGCTCCTACGGCGGGACCGCGACCGAGTCCTCGGGGCTGGTCCGGATCATCAAGGACCTGTCGGCCAGCATCGCCGACGAGGACGTGCTGCTCGTCGAGGACATCATCGACACCGGCCTCACGCTCAACTACCTCGTCCGCTACCTGCGCGGCAAGAACCCGGCGTCGCTCAAGATCTGCACGCTCCTCGACAAGCCGGCGCGCCGGCTGGTCGACATCCCGGTGGACTACGTCGGGTTCGAGATCCCCGACCAGTTCGTCGTCGGCTACGGGCTCGACTACTCCGAGCGCTACCGGAACCTCCGCTTCGTGGGCGTCCTGCGCCCCGAGGTGTACTCGGCGCACGAGTAGCCGCCCGTGATGCACCGTCGACCGCTGGGCACCGGCCGCCGGCTGGCAATCGTCGGCTCCGTCCTGGTGATCGTCGGCTGCCTGCTGCCGTGGTACGTCTGGGGCGTGGGCAGCGAGGCGCTGCCGACGGTCGAGGTCCGCGCGTTCAACTCGACCGGGATCATCTCGTTCATCGCCGCGCTCGCTGACGCTCGCGCTGATCACGCTGCCGTACGCGTCGGAGCGGCCGGTGTCGATCGACCGCGGGCTGTTCTTCGGCATCCTTGCCGTCGCCGCGCTCGCCGGCGTGTTCCTGATGCCGTTCACGACCGAGGGCGTGCTCGGGTCGCCCGAGGGCCTGCTGCCCGACCGCGCCTACGGCTGGTGGATCTCCGCGGTCGGCGCGATCGTGATGTCACGGGCCGCCTTCGACATCGGGCGCGAGCAGCCGCGCGGCTAGCGGCCGACGTCGCCGCCCGTCGACTCCAGCGACGAATCGCCTCTCGCGGTCGCGATCGCCGCGCGTGTCGCCCAGAGGCGACGACCGGCTGCTTCCGTCGCCGTTGGGCGAACGGCGACTCGGGTCGACGATCGTGCCCCGGCGGCCGATCCGGGCGACGCGCCGCGGGTGCCCCGGACGCCGGCGGCCCGGACCGTTGGCGATGGCGACGCGCCCGGGTCACCCGGTCCATCAGCTCCAGCCCCAGGAACCGGCGATACGTCCCGCTCGCCGAGCGCAGCTCGATGACGTAGCGGCCCATCGGCCACGTCGGGCGGTTGCCGACGCCACGCGGCGGCGGCAGCCACAGCTCGCCGAGGGAATCGGGTTCGGCCGGCTCCAGGCGGTCGTACGGGACGGCTCGCGCCACGCCGTCCTGGACCCGGTACAGGGTCGCGATCACCGCGACCGGGGGTCGGTGGAGGCCATCGACCGGCGCGCACCAGCCGATCGCGGTGACCGACGCCGCGACGACCGGCTCGAAGGGGATCGCGGGGTCGTCGGGGCCGGTCGCCTCGACGACGTCCACCGCCGTCCACACCCGGGCGATCCTGCCGGCCCAGTCCTGGATCGTCGACGATCGCCACTCCGACGGCTGGGCGCAGGTCATCTGCCGGGTCGGCGAGAGGGGCGGTGTCGGCTCCGCGCCGGTCGATCCGGTCAGTGCCAGGCCGGCGGGCCCGGGCGCGCCGGACGCGTCGGTCGAGGCGCCGGGTGCCACGACGAGATCCCACGGCCGCAGGAGCCCGAGCAGGAACGCGACCGCGATGAGCACGGCGGCGACGACCGGACCGCGGCCGCGCTGCCCGACGGTGCTGACCGACTCCTCGATGAGCCGCGCCTCGCGGGGGGCGAGGACCGCCTCGCCGTCCGCGTCCGGCGGGTCGTGCCCCTCGCGTCGCATGCCGCCGGACCATCCCTGTGGCGCGTGCGGTGGCGCCGATGGCGTGGGGCGCTGCTGGGACGGGCCCCCTGGGTCCGTCATCGGATGGGGGCGATCATGGCCGGAGCCTAGTCCTCGCCGAGGTACGCCTTTCGCACGGTCTCGTTGACCATCAGGTCCTGCGCCGACCCGGAGAGGACGACCTCGCCGGTCTGGAGGACGTACCCCCGGTTGGCGATGGACAGCGCCTGGAGGGCGTTCTGCTCCACGAGCAGGATCGTCATCCCGCCGGCGTTGATCTCCCGGATGATCTTGAAGATCTGCTGGACGAGGATCGGCGCGAGGCCCAGCGACGGCTCGTCGAGCAGCAGCACCGTGGGCCGGGTCATGAGCGCCCGCCCGATCGCGAGCATCTGCTGCTCGCCGCCGGAGAGCGTGCCGCCCTTCTGCGCGTGGCGCTCCTTGAGCCGCGGGAACAGCTCGTAGACGTGCGCCACCTGCTCCTCGTTCTCGGCCTTGCTCCGCGTGAACCCGCCCATGAGCAGGTTCTCGTAGATCGTGAGCCGGGAGAAGATCCGGCGACCCTCGGGCGCATGCCCGATGCCCCTCGTGACGAGCACGTGGGGATCGGTCTTCGTGATGTCGACCCCGTTGAGCTCGACGGTGCCCTGGCGTGCGTGCAGGAGGCCGCTGATCGTCCGCAGGGTGGTCGTCTTGCCGGCGCCGTTGGCGCCGATGAGGGTCACGATCTCGCCGCGCCGGACCTCGACGTCGAGGCCGCGGAGCGCGTGGATCGCGCCGTAGTAGGTGTTGACGTCGGTGAGCCGGAGGATGACGTCCGTGGATGCCGGCGCGGGTGCGATCTCGGTCGTCATGCTGCCGGCGCCCCCAGGTAGGCCTCGATGACCTTCGGATCCTTGCGGACCTCCTCGGGCGTGCCCTCGGAGATCTTCTCGCCGTGGTCGAGGACCGTGATCCGGTCGCTGATCCCCATGACGAGCTTCATGTCGTGCTCGATGAGGAGGATCGTGAGGCCGAGCTCGTTGCGCAGCCTCGAGATGAGGCTCACGAGGTCCTTGGTCTCCTTGGGGTTCATGCCCGCCGCGGGCTCGTCGAGGAGGAGGAGCTTGGGGTCCGCGGCGAGCGCACGCGCGATCTCCAGCCGGCGCTGGTCGCCGTAGGGGAGGTTGCGTGCGGCCTCGTTGCCCTTGCCCTGCAGGCCGACGAGCTTGAGCAGCTCCTCCGCCCGCCGTTCCGCCTTGTACTCCTCGCGCTTCGCGCCCGGCGTGTTGAACAGCGCGGTCAGGAGGTTGCCCTTGAGCCGGGTGTGCTGGCCGACGAGGATGTTCTCCACGGCGGTCATGTTCTGGAACAGCCGGATGTTCTGGAACGTCCGGCCGACGCCCGCCTCGACCATGTCGTTGGGGCGCGCGCTGCGGAAGATGCCGAAGCGCTCCAGCTGCTTCTGGTACCGGACGGGCCGGATGATCGACAGCAGCAGCGTCGCCACGAGCAGCATCAGCGCGATGAAGCCCACGAGCGCGAGCAGCCTGCCCTCGAGGACGCCCGCGGCGGACAGGATCGCCCCGAGCCCGCCGACGATGAGCGCCGGCGCGACCCACACGATCGACTCGAACGCGATCCGCTCGGGCCTCGCGACCATGCGTCGCCCCTGGAACTGGACCTCGCCCGACGAGGGGTCGATGACGCCCAGCAGGACGTTGAAGAACGTGGTCTTGCCGGCGCCGTTCGGGCCGATGAGGCTGACGATCGAGTGTTCCGGGATGGTGAAGTCGACCTTGTTGACCGCGATCAGGCCGCCGAAGCGGCGGGTGACCTGGGCCGCCACGAGGAGCGGCCGGTTCTCGAGCACTTCGGCACTCATTCCGGAAGGTCCTCCTCGGTGGTGCCTGCGACGGATCCCAGCTCATCCTGCTCGGATTCGGTGACATCCGTGTGCAGCTCGCGTCGTCGCCTGGAGTTGGGGAACAACCCTTCTGGCCGCAACAGCATCATCCCCACCAGCGCCAGGCCGTAGAGCAGGAACTGGAGCTGGATGAAGTCGACGTCCTGGAGGACCGGGATCCCGGCGGTGTCGAAGAACTGGTTGAGGGACTTGAGCAGCACGTTGTTGATCGTGTAGATCACGAACGCCCCGACAGCGACGCCCCAGAAGTTGCCCATGCCGCCGAGCACGACCATCGCGAGGATCGTGAACGAGATCACGAACGTGAACTGGTCCGGGCTCACGGTGACGAGCTTGGAGGCGTTGAACACGCCGGCGATGCCCGCCGTCGAGGCGCCGAGCGCGAACGCGAGCAGCTTGGCCACGACCGTGTTGATGCCGTTCGCCGCCGCCGCGAGCTCGTCCTCGCGGATGGCCTCCCACGCCCTGCCGATCCGGCTCTCGATGAGCCGGTAGCAGAACATCATCACGATCGTCACGAGGAACAGCGCGGTGATGTAGTAGGGCCACGGGTCGATGCCCGAGAAGCCGCCCATGATCGGCAGGGCCGGCCGCGCGAGACCGCCGATCCCGTTGGTGCCGTTGGTGACCTTGTCCGAGTTGAGGAACACCAGCGGGACGATCTCGCCGAAGCCGAGGGTCACGATGGCGAGGTAGTCGCCGCGGAGGCGGAGGGTCGGTGCGCCGAGCAGGATGCCGAACAGCGCCGCGACGCCCGCGCCCACGAGGAGCATCGGCCAGAAGATGATGCCCGCGTTGTTGGGCCCGCCGAGCGCGCCCAGGATGTCGACGCCGAGGATGCTGTTGCCGAACGGCGACGCCACGTAGGCGTAGGTGTACGCGCCGATGGCGAAGAACGCGGCGTAGCCGAGGTCGAGCAGGCCCGCCACGCCGACGACGAGGTTGAGGCCCATCGCCAGCAGGACGAACACGCCTGCGTTGGTGAAGCCGTCGATCCAGGCGTTGGGCGACTGGGCGAGCGTGAACGGCGGGAACTGGACGATCAGCGGCAGGGCGGTCCCCACGAGCACCATGCCGATGAGGATCGTCCACGACCGGTGGCGGGAGCTGATCTCGCTGAGGCGCGCGCGCCGGTCGGAGAAGCTCGGTCCTCGCTGCTTGGCGGGGAGGTCCGCCACGACGCTCATGCGCGCTCTCCCAGCTGCTGGCCGAGGAGGCCCGCGGGGCGGAACACGAGGACGATGACGAGGGTGCCGAACACGATGGCCGGGCCCCACCGCCCGTAGCCCGCGACGACGGCGATCACCTCGATGAAGCCGATGATGAACCCGCCGAGGGCGGCGCCGACGGTGTTGCCGATGCCGCCGAGGACGGCGGCGGTGAACGCCTTGAGGCCGGCCTGGAAGCCGTCGTTGAACGTCGCGACGCCGTACTGCAGGCCGTTGACCACGCCGGCCGCGCCCGCGAGGGCCGAGCCGATGAGGAACGTGATCGCGATCGTCCGGTTGATGTTCACGCCCATGAGCGCGGCCGCGTCGCGATCGGCGGCGGTGGCGCGCATCGAGCGCCCGAGCCGGGTCCGCCCGATGAACAGCTGGAGGCCGACCATCAGGATCACGGCGACCGCGATGATGAACAGGCTCAGCACGGGGATGCGCGCCCCGGCGATCTCGACGAACCAGGTGTCCGGGAAGATCTTCGGCGAGTTCGTCTGGTAGGGGCCGTAGAACAGCTGGACGACGTTCTGGAGGATGAACGACACGCCGATCGCGGTGATCAGGGGTGCGAGGCGTGGGGCTCGGCGGAGCGGCTTGTACGCGAAGCGCTCGATCAGGACGCCGATGACCCCCATGACGCCCATCGAGACGACGAAGGTCGCGAACAGGACGACGGCCAGCAGGCGGATGTCTTCGATCGCGCCGGTGAAGCCGAGGAAGGTCAGGAAGCTCAGGCTGACGAAGGCGCCCACCATGAACATGTCGCCGTGGGCGAAGTTGATGAGCTCGATGATGCCGTAGACCATCGTGTAGCCGAGCGCGATGAGCGCGTAGATCGCGCCGCGCGTCAGGGCGTTCACGAACTGCTCCGGGCCCATGTACTCCCAGGCCGCGATGAGGAGCAGGACGGGGACGATGATCCGGAAGACGCCCCCGAGGCCGACGCGCGGACTCGCGCGGCCGGTGTCGCTGGTAGCGGGTACAGCGGTCATTCGGGAATCTCCACTGAAAGAGTCTCGCTACCTCCGGGAGAGAAAGAGCCGGGGAGCCACAGGGCTCCCCGGCTCTCGTTCAGGTCCGGGCCTGGCGACTACTCGCCGTAGTTGACCTGGCTGTCGAAGACCCAGTCGCCCTTGCCGTCAGCCGCCGTGAGGTCGACCTTGTACAGGGAGATGATCTTCTGGTTGGTGTCGCCGACCGCGTCGAACTGGACGGGGCCGAGGACGGTCTCGAACGTCGTGGCCGTGTCGGTGCCCGCAGCGCGGACGGCCTCACGGGTCACGTCGCCCTTGGACGCGGCGGTCGCGATCGCCTTGAGGACGATCTGGGCGCACGCGTAGCCGGACGCGGAGTACGCGCCGGGCTCCTCGTTGTACGCGGCCTTGTACTTCGCTGCGAAGTCAGCCTGGCCGGGGTACTCGGCGATCGCGGCGACGGAGCTGAAGCTGTTCGCGGCAGCCTCGCCGGCGATGTTGATGAACGAGCCGTCGGTGGTGCCGGGGCCGTCCTGGATGCCGTCGCCGCCGAGGTACGGGATGTCGCCGAGGCCGACCTGCGGCATCTGCTTGCGGACGAGGCCGCCACCCGTGGACGTGACGCCGCCGTAGAAGACCGCATCGGGCGCCGCGTCCTTGAACTTGGTCAGGATCGCGGTGTAGTCGGTGGTGCCCTTCGGGGCGCCCTCACGACCGACGACGGTGCCACCGAGCTTCTCCCACTCGGCCGAGAACGCGTCGGCGATGCCCTTCCCGTAGGTCTCGGTGTCGTCGATGATCGCGACGCTCTTGAGGCCGAGGGTGGTGTAGCCGTACTGCGCGACGGCCGGGCCCTGGATGTCGTCCGTCGTTGCGACACGGATGTAGTTGATCTTGTCCGGGTTCTTCGCGCGGAGCTCCTTGCCGGCATCACCCTTGGTGAGGTCCGGGTTGGTGTTCGCGGGCGAGCACTGGAGCAGGCCGGCCTCGTTCGAGATCGGGATCTGCACCTTTGCGACGGACGAGTTGAACGGGCCGACGACGCCGACAACGGCCGCGTCGGACACGAGCGTGGTCATGTCCTTGGCGCCCTGCTGCGGGTCGTGGACGCCGTTGACCGCATGGTCGAGGACGGTCACCGTGAAGGTGTAGCCCTCGAGCTTGAAGTCCTTGATGGCCAGCTGTGCGCCCTTCTCGGCGGGGGCTGCGGACGCGGCCGCGGAGCCGGACAGCGGCAGGGTGATGCCGATCTTGAGCGCCTTGCCGGCGCCGCTGGAGCCACCGCAGGCGGTGACGACGATGGCCGCGGCCGCGACGGCCACACCCACTCGTGCGAACTTCATGAACTCCTCCTCCAATTTCCCTCGCTGTACCCGGCTGCACACGATGCGCCGGGCCCGCGTTCGTCCCTGGGAAGCGCGAGGTTTCTCCTCGGCTACGGCGGTGACGGGTGCGCGGGCGAGAGACCCGATTCGCCCCACGGCGAGACGCCGCGGAGCGATGCCGTATCATAGGCGGCGGCGACAAGGATGCAAGGTTGTCCCTGCGCATCAATCGTCTTTCGCATCGGGATGGCTGTTCGAGCCTCAAGTCGCTCGCCTCCCGAGCTCCTGATCCGCGGCCAGGCGTGGGGCCGCCCGTTCCGAACCTGTTCGGGAATGGCAGCCATCGCGCATTCGGCCGCATCGCTGCACGAGGTGCGCATTCGGCGTGGAGTACACGATCCGTCCGGCCCGCATCACGGACATCGACCGGTTGGCCGCCATCGGCCGCTCGGCGATGACCGCGTCGGGTCGCGGCTCGCTCGATGCCGCGGACCTGCTTCGTCAGTGTGTCTACCTGCCGCACGCGAGCGTGCTCGTCGCCGAGGCGCGACGAGAGCTCGTGGGCGGGGCGCTGCTCGTCCTGCGTCCGTCGGTGACCGCCGGCGGCTACGTGGGCGCCGTCGACTTTCTTGTCGTCGCCCCGGACCACGATGCGGATCGCGTGACGGAATCGCTCCTGGAGGAGCTGCTCCGCTCGGCGAGCAACAAGGGTTGCTCCACCGTCGAAGCGTCAGTGCCCTCCGACCCCGCGGACCTCGCCCGCCTCGAGCGCGCCGGGTTCGCCCCTGCCGGAGTCACCCTCCGGCGCCCCGTCCTCGCGGCAGGCTCAGGAGCCAGCCGCACCTAGCGCCCCGGCCTTGGGTCAAAGGCCCGGGCTCGAACCACATAGGAGTCACAGTGGGCAAGAACGTCGCCGTCTTCGTAGACGTGGCGAACATCTTCTACGCGGCCAAGTCGGCCGGCGTGGACATCGATTACGTCACGCTGCTGAAGTCGGCCACCGCCGGACGCGATTTCGTCCGAGCGTATGCCTATACCGGGCTTGACCCGGACAACGAGAACCAGCGCAACTTCCACCAGTTCCTCGCTCGGCACCAGTACAAGGTCGTCAGCAAGGACATCCGCAAGTACGGCGACGGCAAGGTCAAGGCGAACCTCGACATCGAGCTCGTCGTCGACCTGATGAAGACCGCGCGCAACCTCGACGTCGCCGTCATCGTGTCGGGCGACGGCGACTTCGCGAGCGCCATCCGCGCCGTCCAGGAGATGGGCGTCCGGGTCGAGGTCGTCAGCTTCCGGGGCAACACCAGCTCCGACCTGATCGACGTCGCCGACCTGTTCACCGACATCACCCACATCGCCAAGGTCGACAAGGGATCCACGCGGTCCGGCCGGCGCGTCGCCGAGGACGACGACGAGGACCTGTCGATGACCGAGGTCCCGGACAAGATGACCGAGGGCACCGGGCGCGGCCGTGGCCGCGGTCGTGGCCGCGGGGGCCGCTACGAGCGGGACGAGGCGCCGGTCGCGGCGCGCTCGAGCTCGGGCCGCACCCGGAGCGAGGTCCCGATGATCTCGATGGGCGGGTCGTCCGCCGCCGGGCTCGTCGCCCTGCCGGGCGAGAAGCTGTCGCGCGCCGCTGCGTCGGCGACCGACATCGATGAGCCGGAGGAGCTCGAGGAGCTCGTCGACGGCGCCGCGCCCGCCGAGGGCGAGGGTGAGGGCGATGCCCGTCGTCGTCGCCGCCGCCGTGGCGGCCGTGGCCGTGGCCGTGGCCGTCGCGACGAGGTCGGGACGGTCGATGGTGTCGAGGGCGAGCTGCCCGAGGGCGTCGAGGGCGACCTGCCCGAAGGCGACCTGGACGCCGAGGACATCGAGGCGGAGATCGCCGCCGATGCCGAGGAGGCCGCCGAGGCCGAGGTCGCGGCCGCCGCGACGCCGGCCCGCGGGCGCGCTGCCCGTCCGGCCCGCACGGCGTCCGGCGACTTCGCCACGCCGTTCGACGACATCGACGCGCTGTCCGCGCCGCGCAAGCCGCGCGCCACGCCGTTCGGGTCCGTCTGGGACCAGCAGCTGGGCGCACCCACGCGTCCCGCCGCGAGCGGCCCCGCGCCGGTCGTCGAGGACGACGAGGACCTCGACGAGCCGGAGATCCCCGAGTACCTGCTCGCGGAGCGCCGCAACCAGGGCAACCGCAGTGGCGGCGGCGGTGGCGGGGGACGCGGCCGCAACGCCGCGTACGCCGCGGCCATCGACCGCGAGCGCTACGGCGGCGGCCGGGGCAGCAGCACGGGCTCCGGGATCAATCGCTACGGCGAGTCGACCCGCGGTCCCGTGAGCACCGGTTCGGGCAATCGCCAGGGTGGTGGCAACCGCCAGGGCGGCGGCAACCGCTCGGGTGGCCAGCCCCCGCGCGGCGGTCGCAACGACCGGCCGGCAGAGCGGTACGACCGCGCGCCGCGCCCGACGTCGAGCGCCGAGCCGTGGAGCGAGGTCCCGCCGGAGCTCGAGGAGCTCCTCCGGGCGCAGCAGGCCAAGAGCCGGCCGGCCGCGGCACCCGCCGCGGAGGCACAGGCTTCGGCCGCGCCGAAGCGCCGGACCGCCAGCAAGCCGAAGCCGGTTGAGGCACCCACCGAGGCGCAGGCCACGGACGTGGTCGACGCCGTCGCCGAGGCACCCGCGCCGAAGCGCCGTACCACGACCCGGAAGCCCGCGACGGCCGATGCGCCGGTTGCGGACGCCGTCGTCGCGGACCCGGTCGCGGCGGACGCGGCGCCGAAGAAGCGCACCACGCGCTCGAAGGCGGCCGCCGAGCCGACGACGGTCGACGCCGTCGCCGAGGCACCCGCGCCGAAGCGCCGGACCACGACCCGGAAGCCCGCGACGGCCGATGCGCCGGTTGCGGACGCCGTCGTCGCGGAGCCGGTCGCGGCTGACGCGGCGCCCAAGAAGCGCACCACGCGCTCGAAGGCGGCCGACACCACCGAGGGCTGATCGCCTTCACCAGCGCGAGATCACGCGTGGACGGGTTCCTCACCGTCGGCCAGCCGGCCGCGGTCGGTGCCGTCCACGCGATGCTCGCAACCCACGCCCCGCACGCGGTCCTGCTCGCGGGACCGCCGTCCGTGGGCAAGCGCTCGCTCGCCCTCGACCTCGCGGCGGGGCTCCTGTGCTCGGGCGCGAAGGGCGGCGACCGTCCGTGCCGCGCCTGTCGCGCCTGTCGCATGGTCGAGCACGGCAACCACCCCGACCTCCACGTCCTCGAGCCCGAGGGTCCCGGGCGGCCAGGTCGGCATCGGGGGCAAGGACGGCAAGCGCGGCGTCCGCGACCTCGTGACGGAGCTGTCGCTGCTCCCCGTGG
Organism: uncultured Chloroflexia bacterium; assembly: GCA_963768035.1. Classification (GTDB taxonomy): domain Bacteria; phylum Chloroflexota; class Limnocylindria; order Limnocylindrales; family CSP1-4; genus CAIXZV01. The sequence continues at coordinate 29,985 of CAVYGJ010000005.1, read as the reverse complement.
AGGGCATCGCCCGGGTCGCGATCATCGGCGATGCCCAGCGGATGAACGACGACGCGCAGTCCGCGCTGCTCAAGACGCTCGAGGAGCCGCCGTCGGGCACGACCCTGATCCTCGTCGCCGACGACGAGGAGCGGCTGCTGCCGACGGTCCGCTCGCGGTGCGCCAAGGTCCGCCTCGGCACCGTCGGGGTCCGTGACATCGAGACCCTGCTGGCCCGGCGGGACCTGGCCGACGCGCCGACGGCCGCGCGGCTGTCCCGGCTCGCTGGCGGCAGGTCCGGGCTCGCGGTCGCATACGCGGCTGCGCCTGAGGCGGAGGCGATCCGCAACGAGCTCAGCCGGACGCTCATCGACCTCCTCGGCGCCGGCGCATCGGACCGGCTGCTCGCCGCGAAGGGCCTGCTCGCCCGGTCCGCGTCGCTCGCCGCGTTGCTCGCGCCGGCCGCACCGGGCGCCGTCGAGCCACGGGGACGCGGCCGGGCGCGACCCAAGGCGGGGCAGGCGGACGCCACACCCGCGGACGCCGGCGGACCCGATGCCGAGGCCCCGGCGGCCGACGAGCCCGTCGCCAAGGTCTCCGCCGCCGAGCGTCGTCGCGCGCTCGCCGTGCTCCTCGACGCGTGGCGCGACATTGCCCGCGACCTCGCGCTCGCGCAGGCCGGCTCGCCGCGAACCGTCCGCGACGTGGCGCTGATGGAGGAGCTCGACGCCGCCGCGCGCGACCTTCCCGATGGCGCGGCCGCGAGCGCGCTCGCGCGGCTGCTGCGAGCGTCGGAGCTGCTCGACGCGAACGTCGCCCCGGAGCTCGTGCTCGACGTGCTCCTCGTCCGGTGGCCGCGACGGCTGAGCGCCGCGTGAGCGAGGACGACCGCGAACGAGTCGACGCGAACGTCCGGGGGCGGGTCCAGGGCGTGGGCTACCGCGTGTTCGCCGTCCGAGAGGCGACGTACCTCGGGCTGGACGGCTTCGTGGCGAACGAGGCCGACGGCTCGGTCCGCGTCGTCGCCGAGGGTCCGCGGTCCGCGCTGACATCGCTCCTCGAGCGGCTCGAGGACGGGCCGCCCGCGGGGTTCGTCGACCGGGTCCAGGCCCGGTGGGAGCCGGCCCGGGGCATCGGCGCAGGCTTCCGGATCGAGAGCGGCGCGCACCGCGGCGACTGAGCCGTTGCGGGCGGACCTCGCGGCCCTCGCGCCCCGGTGCCAGGATGCACCGGACTGTCGGCGGATCGCGACCGGACGACCCGGTCATGCTCCAGGCCGGTGCGCCCGGGCACATTTGCCCTCATGGATGAGCACATCCCCGCCGAGGCCCTCCCGACCGTCTATCGGGCCGTCCTCGAGACCGTTGCGCGGCTCGAGCGAGCGGGCGAGCGCCCGTACGCGTGGGAGCTCCGGCGCAAGGCGCTCAAGACGTACTCGACCCGCTGGGACGAGGGCGGTCTCCGGTCGCTCGAGCGCCTGGCGCGCGACGGGCACGCCCGGCTCGAGGCGACCCACCGGGCGAACGCCCGTGCGGCCGCGCTGACGACCTCCGAGACCTACTGACCGCCGGCGGCCAACGGGCCGACGCCGCGCTGGGCTACGCTGCGGGCATGGCCGCCACCGTCGCCGACTGCATCGCCCAGGCCCTCGACGGCTTCACCGTGCTCGCGACGACCGCCGAGGCCGTCGAGGACGAGTGGCAGTACGTCACCGACCTCGGGACGGTGTGGCGCGGACGGTTTGCCCAGGTCGCTGCCGCCCGCGGGACGGAGCCGGCGCCGGCCGGCGCCGCCGAGGCGATGACCGCCCTCGTCGCCGAGGCCGGGCTCGTGACCGATCCCCACCGCGCGATCGACTGGCTGTCCACGCTGCCACAGGTCGCGCTCGCTGCCCTCGGGGAGCCGGCCTGATGCGCTTCGCGGACGCCAAGCCCGACGGGCGCGCCATCGTCTATGCCCATATCCAGGCGGACCCGCTGGTGACGCGTGCCGCGGACCTCCTTGCCGATGCGACTGCGACGCAGCGCGTCCTCGCACGCGCCGCCATGAACGGCGAGTCCACCGATCCGGCGACGTGGCGCGCGATGTTCCCGACGTTGTTCGGCGCCGCCGCACCCGCGCCGGGCGACCCGGTGCGAGACCGCTCGGATGCGATCCTCGCCGCCTCGCTCGAGGTCGCCGACCGCGGCGAGCAGACCCGATCACAGTTCCGCGGGGCGATCGTCGAGGCGCTCACGGAGCGGCTGCTCGCCGCGCGGACGGGGCCTGTCCGCCGGGAGCGACGCATCCTGTTCGACGGCCGACCCGCCGAGATCCACCCTTACGACGTCACGGTCGAGGCCGAGCCGCGGCCCGAGGCCTGGGACTGCAAGTGGGGCGCGCGCGGGATCAAGGCCGACGTCATCCACCAGCTCGACGACGCGCGGCGCGGTGCCGCGGACGAGGAGACGGCGCTCATCGTGGGGCTCGTCGTGTTCGACGCCCGGCGCTCGTGCGAGGTCCGACTCGTCCGCGAGCGCGGCCCGGTGGGTCTCGAGGGGCTGAAGCTCATCGCGCTCGAGGGGCTCGACCGGCTGGCCGGCCGCAAACCCGCATGACGCACCCGCCGGACATCGTGGCGGGGATCACGGTTCCGTACCGGATCCGGTTCGACGAGTGCGGGCCCGAGGGCATCGTCCGGACGAGCGCGCTCCTTCGCTACGCCCAGGACGTGGCCTGGATCCACAGCGAGCGGCTGGGGTTCGATCGCCCGTGGTACGCCGAGCGCGGGCTCGCGTGGGTCGTCCGCGCGGCGGAGCTCGGCATCCTGGCGCCGGTCTCGCTGGGCGCCACGCTCTCGATCTCGACGGCGATCACCGGCTTCCGCAAGGTCTGGGCGCGCCGCCGCACCGAGGCGCGTCTGGAAGACGGGACCCTCGCGCTGTGGTGCCACACCGACTGGGTCATGACCGATCACCGGGGCATGCCCGGCCGGGTGCCGCCCGAGTTCCCGGCGGCGTTCGCCGTCGTGCCGGGGTCGTTCGAGCCCGGTCGCGTCCCGCTGCCGCCCACGCCGTCCGACGCCGCGGTCCTCGTGACGCGTGTCCGCCCGCAGGACGTCGATCCGATGGGCCACGTCAACAATGCCGCCTACCTCGACTACCTCGAGGAGGCGCTGATCGCGGCAGGCCCCGCGGCACAGGCGGCGATGGCGGCGACCCCCCGCCGTGTCCGGCTCGAGTACGTCCAGGCTGCGGCCCCGTCAGCGGTCCTCGACGGCGTGGCGTGGGCCGAGCGCATCGATAGCGATCCGGCCTGGGCCTGGCGGCTCGCGGATCCCGCGGACGGTCGCGACGTCGCGAGAGGGCTCGTGCTCCCCGGCTGACCCGGTACTTCCGGGCCATGACGGGCCGCGGACCCGCGCGGTGCGCGAGGGAACCGTGCGTGCGGCGCACCGCGCGCTGGGACCATCGCCCCATGGGCGCGAGCAGTACCGAGCCCTAGCCTCACTCGTGCAGGTGCGGCCACGGGGGACGCATCACCGACCGCCGCCGCGAGGCTCATTGGATACCGCGACTGCAGCACTGGCCCTCACGCTCGCCATCGCGCTCATCGGGGCGCTGATCGGCGCGGCGGGTTTCGCGCTGTTCGTCGTCACCCTCCAGAACCGGCGCCTCGCCCGCATCGCGGAGCGCCTCGCGCGCGCCGATGCCGACAACCCCGTGCTCGCCGCCGAGGCGGGGCGCATCCGCGACAAGCGTCTCCGTGGCGCGTTCGAGGAGCTCGCGGCCCGTGTGGCCCAGACCTGGGTCCAGGCGACCGTCGACCCGCTGACCGGTATCTCCAACCGCCAGACCGTCCTCTCCAGGGTGGAGGAGGAGCTGGCCCGCGCGTCCCGCTACCGGCGGCCGTTGTCGCTCATCCTCGTCGACCTCGATCACTTCAAGCGATGCAACGACACGCACGGGCACACCGCGGGCGACGTGATCCTGCGCCACGTCGCGCAGCTCCTCGCGGCCAACGTCCGGGTCGTCGACCTGGCGGGCCGGTACGGCGGGGAGGAGTTCCTCATCGTCCTGCCCGAGACGGACCCCGACGCCGCCGCGGCGCTCGCCGAGAAGCTGCGCCGGATCATCGGCGGGAGCGAGGTCCGGCTGCCGAGCGGCGAGGTCGTGTCGGTGACGATGAGCGCGGGCGTCGCGGGCGGCCTCGGCGACGTGCTCCGGCTCGACGCCCTCGTCCGCGACGCCGACGCGGCGCTCTACTCGGCCAAGGCGCTCGGGCGCAACCAGGTCTACGTGTTCCGGGAGACGGGCGACGAGGGCACGATCCGTCGGGCGCCGATCACCGCCGAGGCGCGGACCCGCGCGATCGACGTCGGCAAGGCGGCGATGCTCGCCGCCCAGGACGCGCTCATCGACACGCTCGTGGGCCGCGCGGAGTGGGCCGGCAGGCCGTCGACGATGATCGCCGACGCGTCCGTCGCGCTCGCGCGCGCCATCGACCTGCCGGAGGGCGAGCTCGAGCGCATCCGCACGGCGAGCCTCCTCCACGACCTCGGCAAGCTCGCGATCCCGGAGGAGATCCTCGCCAAGCCGGGCGAGCTCGCCGAGTCGGAATGGCGGGTCGTGACCGAGCACCCGAAGATCGGCCAGGTCGTCCTGGAGCAGGCGGGCGCGCTGCGCGACGCGGCAACGATCGTCCTCCATCACCACGAGTGGTTCGACGGTCGCGGCTACCCGCATGGGCTCGCCGGAACGGAGATCCCGGTCGGCGCGCGGATCGTGTCGATCGTCGACGCCTACGAGGCGATGGTCAGCGGCCGGCCCTACCGCGCGGCGATCACGCACCAGCAGGCCATCGCGGAGCTCCGTCGCCAGGCCGGCATCCAGTTCGACCCCGAGATCGTTGAGCTGTTCGCGGAGGTGTTCGCGGACGGCGTCTCGTGGCTCCCGGACTCCTCGACCAACGGCGACGCCGGGCCTTTCGTCCATGACCATGGCCACGATCACGCTCACGGGCACGACCACATGCACCCTCACGAGGTCGACCCCCGCCCAAGCCGGATCGCGCGTCGCAATCCAGGCGGGCTCCAGGACGACCGGACGACCGCCGAGGTCCACGACGCCGTCCACGAGCGGCGGCGCCGCGCCGTCTAGCGCAAGCGGGCGCCGACTCAGGCGGTTGCCGCCTCGGCCGCCTTGCCCTGCTGGAGGATCCGGATCGGATTGCCGAACGGATCGCGAAGGCCCATGTCCGTCCCGTAGAAGTGCTCGGTGGGCTCCTGCGTGAAGTCGGTCACGCCGCGCGCCTTGAGCGTCTCGTAGAGGCCATTGGCGTCATCGGTGATGAAGACGAGCCCGCCCAGGGCGCCCTTGGTGATCAGCTCCCGCAGCTGCGCGGTCGTGGCCTCGTCGTGCAACGGCGAGCCCGGCTGCTCCAGCGAGACCTCGGTGCCGTGCTCGCCCGGCACGCGGATCGTCAACCAGCGGTACTCGCCCTGGCGGACGTCGTTGCCCTTCTCGAGACCGAGCTTGTTGACGTAGAAGTCGAGCGCCTCGTCCTTGTCGAGGACGTAGATCGAGGCGACGTTGAGCCCTGTGATCATCTCGTGCGTCTCCTTCGTGTCTGGGGGATGTCGCTCACCCTAGGACGGGATCGCCCGCGACCGCTTCTCCAAAACTGCTCGATCGCGGGCTGTCCGCGGCTGCCACCCGCGGTCGCATCGCCGCCAGCTGTACGCAGTGCGGCGCGACGATCGGCCCATGGCCCCGCCGATACGCAGACGGCGTCTCGCCCACGATGTCGCGGAACGTCCGGCTGAAGGTTCCGAGGCTCGAGAAGGCGACGTCGAAGCAGACATCGGTGACGCTGCGGTCGGTCTCGCGCAGGAGGAACATCGCGCGCTCGACGCGTCGCCGCTGCAGGTATCGGTGCGGCGTCTCACCGAACACGTCGCGGAAGCTGCGGCTGAAGTGCGCCGGCGAGATGTGGGCCACGGCCGCAACGGCCCGGACGTCGAGTGGCTCGGCATAGGCGCGATCCATGGCGTCGCGGGCGCGGAGCAGGCGCCGGTTGAGATCCTCGGTCTCGCGGCTCACCCGGTCACGGTACGCGATGCGGCAGCCATTGGGGTTCCGTCGGGCTGGATCTTCTCGTCCGCGCCGTGCGCCGCATTCGTCGGCGTGCCGTCGCGATCACGGTCACTGGGTAGCCATCTGGGTAGCATCACGGATGGCGTTGCCGCTCGGCCCCGACATCCTGCGTCCACCAGACGACAGATGCCGGCCCGCCGCCGGCAATGGAGGACCAGATGCGCATCCTGTTCACGACCATCCCGGGCTCAGGTCACTTCCACCCCCTCGTTCCCACGGCGCAAGCCCTGCAGCGGCGCGGCCACGACGTCGCGTTCGCGGCGTCACCCACCTTCGCCCCGGCAATCGAGGCGGCCGGTTTCGAGGCCCACCCGGCTGGCCCGGCGTGGCGGGAGAACCTGAGCGACCCGGTGATGCAGCAGATCCTGGCCGGCGAGTTCTTCGTCGACCTGGTCCGAATGGGCATGGTCGAAGGGGTCATGCGAGCCGCCAAGGCCACTGGCGCCGACGTCATCGTGCGTGAAAGTGGCGAGCTAGGCGGCCTCGTCGCGGGCGCCATCCTTGGGCTGCCCGTCGCCTCCGCGTCGCCCGCAGCGGCCAAGTTCTACGAGGCGATGATCCGGCCTGCCGTCGCCCGGGCCGCTGCCGAGCATGGCCTCGACGGCGATCGGGTGACGGCGGTCGGCTATGAGGTCCTCCACATTGATCGCACGCCGCCAAGCCTCGAGATGCCCGGCTACCAGGCACCGTCGAATGCAATCAACATTCGGCCCGAGCCGTTCGACGCAGGTGGCGAGATGCCGGCATGGTTCGACGACCTGGGGGGTCGCCCACTCGTCTACGTGACCCTGGGCACGGTCATGAACGGCAACATCCCGCTGTTCAGGCTGATCGCGGACGCGCTTGCCGACGAGCCGTTCGACGTGGTCATCGCCCTCGGGGCCGGGATCCCGCCCGAGGCCCTGGGTGAGGTTGCGAGCAACATCCGGGTCGGAGGCTTCCTGCCGCAGGCGCGGATCCTCGAGCGTGCCAGCGTCGTCGTGAATCACGGCGGCTATGGCACGGTGTCCGCCGCGCTCGGCGCCGGTCTGCCGCTGTTCCTCCTGCCGATGGGCGCCGACCAGCCCTACAACACCGAACGGTGCATCACCGCCGGCGCCGCCCTCGGGGTGATTCAGGACCAGCCGCCCGGGCCGCCCCCGGCTGGGCCGCCGCCGTTCACGGCTCCTGATCCGCACGTGATCCGCGATGGAACGCGGCGACTCCTCGACGAGCCGGCGTTCCGCGACGCCGCACGGGCGATCGCCGCCGAGATCGCCGCGTTGCCGCCGGCCGACCATGCGGCCGAGCGCCTCGAGCAGGCCGTGCTCGGGCACGAGGCGGCACGCCACCACGGATCCGGCGCGGCGGTCAGCGCCTAGCGCGGTCTCCTGTCGATCCGGCCCGCACGAACCAGGCGGCGACCTGGGCGCGATTGTCCAGGCCAAGCTTGTTCATCACGTTCAGCACGTGGTTCTCTGCCGTCCGGACCGACAGGCCGAGCCCGGTCGCGATCTCCTTGTTGGTGAGTCCGTCGGCCACCAGGCCGACGACCTCCAGCTCGCGATCGGTCAGCGGGCTTCGCCCGCCTCGGAACTCCGCGAGGGAGGCTGCGACGACTCCCTGGAGCGGCATCATCCCGAGCTCTGCTGCACCCCGCGCCGCTGCCTCGAGCATCGCGCCCGCGCGCTCGCGGTCACGGGCCAGGCCGCGGCGGAGGAGCGCCCTCGCCCAGTCGAGGCGGGTCTCGGCAACCTCGGCGCGAGCGCCGGTCTCCAGGTTGCGACGCATGGCCCGGGCGAAGTCGGTCTCGACACGATCCCAGTCGCCCATGAGGGTCGCCATCTGACCGAGGTAGCGACTCACGCTGCCCAGCGACGCGGCCTGCCCCGAGGCAGATGCGCCGAGCTGATCTGCGAACGGCTCGAGAGCCGAATAGATCGCGCGGGCGGCATCTGCACGATCCAGCGCCCAGGCGACCACGGCGAACGCGACGTGGGTCTGGACCTGGAGATCGCTGCCCTCGAGGTCGTCCATCAGGGGCAGCGCCAGCCCGAACAGCACGGCAGCGGTCTCGAGGTCACCGGCCTCCGCAGCCAGCATCGCCGGAAACACGTGGAACACGTCCGGACCGCCATGGATGAACGCGAAGCCGGGTTCGAGTGGCCCGCCAGCGGTCTTGAGGCGACAGGAGCTGACGAGGATCCGATACGTGAAGTCGGCCGCCTGGTGGTTGCCACGGGCGGCGAGCGCGAGGGCCTCGGTCCCGATCCGGACGGCCTCGTCGAACCGCCCCTCGTGCTGGGCGAGGGCTGCCCGTGCCATCGTCCCGCGCCACCTTGCCAGGGCGTCATTGCGCCGGTCGGCGTACTCCTCCAATCGGGCGATGGCGTTGTCGAGCGCCGGCCGCTGCCCGAGCTGGAAGTAATGGTCGACACGCCAGCCAAGCGGCCAGGCGAGGTCATCCTCGAGGCCCGCCTCATGACACAGGCGTTCGACGCGGTCCGCGATCTCGAGGCGCCGAACGGCATTCACCGGACCTGCCGACACCACGTGCATCGCATGCAGCGCTTCGACGAGGGCGTTGGCGTCCCCGAGTGCCTCGGCGGCGCGCAGGTTCTCCTGCGCCTCGGTGCCCTCGGTGGGTACGCGCGAGAGATCCGACATGAGCATCAGCACCTGGCTCTGCAAGCGCGAGCGGAGCACCTCATCGTCGACAACGGCGCGAAGGGCATCGCGGCACAGGTCGAGCAGGACCGCGCACGTGTCCTGATCGGCGATGCCGCGCACGACGAGAGCAGCATCCGCGAGGAGGCGACCGTCACCAGCGGCCCGGGCCTCGCTCGCGACCTGGCGGCAGATGGTCAGGGCGTCGGCGAAGAGCCCGGTCCGGAAGAGGCAGCGCGCGCGACGGATCGCGAGCTGCCCGGCGCGGCGATCGTGCTCCCGAGCCGCGACCTCGCCCGCACGTTCCCAGAGCCGTGCCGCACGCTCCCAGTCGATCGCCCGTTCGGCCGCGTACGCGGCATCGTCGAAGGCACCCAGCGCGGAATCGAGGCCCAGCACCGCCACGGCGCCTGCCCGATGCTCGGCGATGCCCACAAGGTCGTTCGGTCGGACTCGCTCCAACGTCGCTGCCGCGTGTGCGTGAGCGGTCGCCTGGCCGTGCGAACCGAGGGCGTCATATGCGCGATCGCGCGCTCCTGGAGCAAACCGGACGTCGCCGCGCTCGACGGCGAGCAACCCATTGCCCTGCGCACTGTCCAGGGCCTGCAGGAGGTCCGCGGGCGCCAATCCGCTGATCTCGACCGCAAGCTGGACGTCGAACCGCTCGCCCAGGACGGACAGCGCGCCGATCAGCTCCGATGCGCCGCCGACCTTCCCATCCATCCGACGGACAGTAGCCCCTGAGTAGCCGGCTGGGTAGTCCTCCCGATGGAGCGGCACTGGCGCTGGGCAACTCTCCGCTCATCAACCCGAAGCGGAGGAATCACATGGCACTCGACGGAACGCTTCCCGCGACACCGGCGGACGACGCCGGCCAGACGGCAGCCGCGGTCGTCACCCCCGACACGAGGAGCACGGCGCAGTGGCTCATGCCGATTGCGGCACTCGTCGAAGTCCTGATCACGATCAACGTCATGCGCAGCATCGGGTTCATCCCGCCGCTCGTCGCCTTCGCGGTGATCCTGGCCGCGCTCGCCGTCCTGGGGTTCGCCCGCCCGGGACCACGGCTGTTCCTGGTCGGCGGCATCGTGCTGCTCCTGTTCGTCGGGCTCAACCTTCCGTTCTCCGTCGAGGGTCTCATCGACCCGATCGGGAGCAGTCATGCATGGACCGACATCATCGCCATCGTCGTGGGCGTCACGGGCGGGATCGCCGGGATCGCGGCGTTCGTCGAGCTTCGACGAGGGCGGTCCGGCGACCGGGTCTCGCCGGCCGCGCGCGGCATGGTCCTCGCCATGCTCGTCCTCGGCCTCCTCGTCGGGACCAGCTATGTCTCGATCAGGGGCTACAGCGCCCTCGAGGGGACGCCCGGCCTCGGGGTGACGAACGGAGTCGTGACGGCGCCTGCCCAGGCTCCCGTCGAGCTCGATGCGGTCGGGACGGCATTCAGCCAGAAGACCCTCCAGCTGCGGGCGGGGCCGGGCACCGTCTACGTCGTCAACGCCGACAGCGGTCCCCACACGTTCGACATCGAGCTGAACGGTCGGACCCTCTCGTACCCGGTGCCCGGCCGGTCCACGACGGCCGTCGTGCTGGACCTGGCCACTGCGGGTTCGTACACCTACTGGTGCGCCATTCCCGGTCATCGGTCGAGCATGGAGGGAACGCTCGAGGTGACCCAGTGACCGCGCAGGGGCTTGGCGCTCAGCCCGACAGGGCTGCTCCTTGCACTGGTCAGCCCGGCATCGGCTTCGGCTGCCAGAGCTCGATCTTCGTCCCCTCGGGGTCGAGGAGGTGCGCGAATCGGCCGTTCGGCTCGTCGGGGAGGACCTTCACGTCGACGCCGTGCGCCGCGCAGCTCGCCAGGATGCCGTCGAGGTCGTCGACCGCGAGGTTGATCATGAAATCCCGGGTCGACGGCTCGAAGTACGTCGACTCGGCCTCGAACGCGCTGAACACGGTGGCCGCGCCCGGGTGGCCGGCCATCGCCTCGGGCCTGAACACCACGCCGCCCCAGTCCTCAAGCTCGAGGCCGATCACGTCGCGGTACCAGGCGCTGAGCGCGCGCGGGTCACTGGACTTGAAGAACACGCCGCCGATACCGAGGACTCTGGCCATCTGACCCTCCTGACCGGCGGAAACGTACTCGACTCAGAGCGACTTCGGCAGGTTGAGCCTCAGCTCGAGCACGTTTGCCACGCCCGGCAAAGCGAGCGTGCGAAATGCGTGGTCGACATCCTCGGCGGGCAGGTGGTCGTTCTCGTCGCGCATCCACCAGTCCATGAAGCCCATGAACGTCCCGACGAGGAAGCGGACGACGGTCTGGAGCTGGAATGCATCGAGCTTCCGAGTCGCCTTGAGTCGCATCAGCTCGGCTTCGACCAGCTCCTCGAGGCGCCGGATCGTCTCGCGCCGGGCGATCGACCCGCTCTCGTCGCCCGCGACCGCCTTGAACAGGCGCTTGCCGGAGCCGAAGTGCCGGAACAGTGCCAGCGTCCAGCCGAACGCCGGGTCGTCCGGCTTCCAGCTGCCGGGGTCCAGCCCCGGCATCTCCAGGTCGGCGAGGATCGCCATCAGGAGGGCGTCCTTGTCCACGAAGTGGGCGTAGAAGGTCGACCGGCCGACGTCCGCGCGACTGATCACCTCCTGGACCGTCACGGCCTCGTAGCCCCGCTCGAGGATGAGGTCGGTGAGGGCCTCCTTGAGCGCCTTCCTGGTCTTGCCGATCCGTCGATCCGGCTTGGACTCCGGCGCATCTCCACCGATCGCCACCGCGTGTCACCCACTTCCTGAACATCGGCCCGCCCGGCGTCCGGCAACGGACACCGGGGAGCCGATTGTCGGTTGACGAGCCTGGCGTTACCGAACACTGTGTTCGACAACGCACACGCTAGCAGGAAACGCTGCTGGCGAACGGATGACAGGGACGAGGACATCGCCATGGGAACGATCGTCGTGAGCGACAACATCTCGCTCGACGGGGTGATCCAGGACCCGGCGGGCGACGAGGGGTTCTCGCGAGGAGGCTGGGTCGGCGCGATCAAGGACCGTCCAGAGCTCGCCCAGCTCGCGCTCGACGAAGCCCTCGCCGCCGACGCGATGCTGATGGGCCGGCGGACCTACGAGTGGTTCGCCTCCCGATGGCCGTCCCGCACCGGCCCGTTGGCGGACAGGTTGAACGGCATGCCCAAGTACGTCGTGACCTCGACGCTCGAGCATCCGGCCTGGAGCAACTCGACCGTCATCGGCGGCCACCTGCTCGACGAGGTCTCGAGGCTGAAGGCCGAGCTCGACGGCACCATCGTGATCCCGGCGAGCGCGCGGATCGTCCGCGCCCTCGTCGAGCACGACCTGGTCGATGCGATGTGGCTGAAGGTCTTCCCCGTCGTGCTCGGCGCCGGCGAGCGGCTGTTCGGCGAGACGACCGGCACGAAGGCGATGCGCCTCGTCGAGACGAGGACCATCGACGGGACCGCCACCTACCTCGGGTACGAGCGGGTCGCGGGCGCCTAGGCCTCGACGAACCGCCGGACGAACGTGAGGGCGGTCTCGGCGACCTCGCGCCAGCCGCTGTCGATGGTCAGCGAGTGGCCGCGGCCCTTGATCTCGACGATCTCCGTCAGGCCCGCGTTGTCCTTCTGCTTGCCGTAGGAGGCATTCGCGATCGACCAGGGAACCGTGTTGTCCTTCTCGCCGGAGATGATCAGCAGGGGACCACGCTCGGGGTTGTCCGTGTCGACCTTGACCTCGGTCCAGGGATTGAAGTTCGCGGTGGCGGCCTGGAACAGCGGCTTGCCCGCCGTCGGCACGGAGTAGGTCTCGTACAGCTCCTTCGCCTCGGACTCGTCGACCACGTTGGCGAACGCGAACCGGAACTGGTCGAAGGTGAGGGGCACGGCGCGGTTGCGGTTGGCCGGGTTGCGCAGCACCGGCGACGCCGACTTCAGCGCCGAGACCGGCAGCGGCAGGACGCCCCGGAACGGCGCCGGGTCGATGGCGACGGACGCCGCCGATAGGCCACGCCCGGCGATGATCTGGGTGAGCAGGCCGCCGAACGAGTGGCCGATGACGGCGGGCTTGCGCTCGAGTCGCCGGATGATGGCGTCGTAGTGGTCGGCGACCTGCCCGACCGACTTGCCCGCGAAGACCTCCGGATGCTCGCGCGCCTCGCCGACCGTCTCGGGGTCGTCCGGCCAGCCCGGGGTCAGCGGCGCGAAGCCCGCCTCCTCGAACAGGGTCGCCCAACGGTCCCAGCTGCTCGGCAGCAGCCACAGCCCGTGGATGAAGACGACCGGCGTTCGCCCTGTCGCGTTCACGCGATCGCACTCGCTGAGCTCGTGATCGATGATCGTTGCCGCCGCGGTCTCGGTCATGCGGATCCTCCCGTCCTCACCCGGACGTCGTGGCGGGGGAGAGGATCACATTCGCGCGGCTCACGACCGAAGGTCAGGCGTGTCCGACAGGTGTGGGACGCGCGATGACAGCCTACGAGAGCCCCCGTCCGGCTCCGTTGTCCGGCGGAGCCGCTGGCGTTGCGCTTCGAGTACGTCGCCTGCCGATGCGCCCCTACCATCGTGCGATGACGACTGCGTCGAGCCGCTCTCCGGATCCGCGGTGATCACCTTCCGGGTGCTCGGGCCGATCGAGGTCGATCGGGACGGGATCCCGGTCGAGCTCGGTGGGCCGCGACAGCGCGTCCTGCTCGCGCTGCTCCTCCTCGATGCACCCCGGCCGGTGCCGACCGACCGGCTCGCCGACGAGCTCTGGGGAGGCGAGCCGCCCGACGGCGCGTCGACGACGATGCGCGCCTACGTCTCGAAGCTGCGGACGGCCCTGGGTGACGATGCGCCGATCAGGAGTGGCGCCGGTGGGTACGCGATGGACGTCGACGGCGAGCGCGTGGACGCCGTCCGGTTCGAGCGGCTCGCGAGGGAAGGCCGGGAGGCGCTCGCCCGCGGCGCGAGCCGCACCGCGGCGACGCGGTTGCGCAGCGCGATCGAGCTCTGGAGGGGTCCTCCGTACGCGGGGAGCAGCGGAGACGGCGTCCTGCGGGTCGAGGCCCAGCGGCTGGACGACCTCCGCCTGCTGGCGTTGGAGGACCGGATCGGGGCCGACCTCGAGCTCGGCCAGGCTGCCGAGCTGGTCGACGAGCTGGAGACGCTCGTCCGCGACAACCCGTATCGGGAACGCTTCTGGCGACACCTGATGCTCGCGCTGTACCGCGCGGAACGCCAGGCCGACGCGCTCGCCGCGTACCGACGGGCGCGTCGCCACTTCGCCGACGACCTCGGCCTCGAGCCCGGCGAGGAGCTGCAGGCGCTGGAGCAAGTCGATCCTGCGCCACGAGGTTCCGCCTGCCCGGCCGCCGGCGGAACGACACAACCTCCCAGCCCAGGTCTCGAGCTTCGTCGGCCGCCAGGCCGAGCTTGCGGACATCCACCGGCTCATCGGCACCTGTCGCCTCGTTGACGCTCACCGGCGTGGGCGGCGTCGGGAAGACCCGGCTCGCGCTCGAGGCGGCCGGCCAGGCCCTCGACGAGTCGCCCGACGGGGCCTACTTCGTCGACCTCGCGGCAGTCACGGAACCGGCGATGGTTGCCCGACAGGTCGCCACGACCCTCAAGGTCCGGGAGCAGCCGGACACCCCGCTCGCCGACCAGCTCGTCGCGCGCCTCCAGGACGCGGACGTGGTGATCGTGCTCGACAACTGCGAGCACCTGCGCGAGGCATCTGCCGAGCTGTGCGGGCGCCTGCTGGAGGCATGTCCGCGGCTCCGCGTGCTCGCGACCAGTCGCGACACCCTTGGCGTGCCGGGCGAGGTCGACTACCCGGTCCCGCCGCTGCCGGTCCCGTCGCCCGACGCGGATCTCGAGGAGTTGAGGGCCTCGGACGCCGTCCGTCTCTTCCTTGCCCGGGCGCTCGAGGCGCAGCCTCGGCGGACAGCGGTGCCCGACGCCGCGTCGGTGGCGGCCCGGATCTGCCGCGACCTCGATGGCCTGCCGCTCGCGATCGAGCTGGCGGCCGCGCGGGCGAAGGCGTTCTCGTTCGAGGAGATCGCGAGCCGGCTCGACGACCGCTTCCAGTTCCTGGTCTCGTGGCGGCGGCTGGCACCGGCACGCCATCGGACGCTGCGGGCTGCGATGGACTGGAGCTACGAGCTGCTCTCGGACGAGGAGCGGGTGCTGCTCGAACGCCTGTCGGTGTTCGTCGGCGCCTTCACGCTCGCCGACGTGGCCGCCGTCTGCCTCGATGGCCTGGAGTCCCACGCCGTCAACCCGGTCGGGCGACTCGTCGAGGCCTCGCTGATCGTGCCCGAGGAGCGCGATGCCGGGACGCGGTACCGGTTGCTGGAGACCGTGCGCCAGTACGCGGCCGAGCTCCTCGAGTCGCGCGGCGAGACCGCCGCGGTTCGGCGACGGCATGCCGATCACTTCCTGGCGGTCGCCGAGTCGGCCGAGACGCGTGGGCCCGGGCAGGTTCGAGGCCTGGGACAGCTCGACGCCGACATCGACAACCTGCGCGCCGCGCTGGAGCTGGCGATCGCGTCCGGCGACACGGACACGGAGCTGCGCCTGGTCGCGGCGCTGTGGCCGTACTGGCACGTCCGCGGCCACCTCGCGGAAGGGACCGATCGCCTCGAGGCGGCGATCGCCCGCGACGGAGCCACGGCGTCGAGCGCCTACACCCGCGCCGTCTACGGGGCGGGGATCGTCGCCTGGTCGGTCGGCGACTACGCCAGGGTGCGGGTGCTGGCGGCGGAGCTGCTCGCGGCCGCAGCCGCCGGCGACTCAGCGTGGGACGACCACGCCGGGAACAAGCTCCTCAGCCACGTCACGCTCCGGGAGCGCAAGTTCGCGGCGTCGGAGCGCTACTCGAAGCGGACGCTCGCGCTCGCCCGCACGCTCGACAGCGACCACGACGTCAGCACCGCCCAGCTGAACCTCGCCGTGGTCTACCTCGACTGGGGTCGGACGGAAGCCGCGATCCCGATGCTCGAGGAGGTCCTGGCCTACAACCGGCGGAACGGGATCGTCGAGGGCGCCGGCTTCGCGCTCCTCAACCTCGGCGAGGCGGACTACCACCTCGGGGACCTCGAGTCGGCCCGGCGACGGTTCGAGGAGGCCCGCACGGCCTTCGCCTCGGTCGGGTTCAAGGCGCACGTCGGGCATGCGCTGACCGGCCTCGCCGGCGTCGAGGCGAGCAGCGGGCGCCACGCAGACGCGGCGAGGCTGCTCGGTCGTGCGGACGCGGTGATGGCGGCGGTCGGGGCCTCCAAGGACGACTTCGATCCGACGCTGGCGGCCACCGTCGAGTCGCAGGCGCGCACGCACCTGGGCGACGACGGGTTCGTCCTCGCCTACGAAGAAGGGCGACGCGCGGAGACCCGCTCCTAGGCGATCGACCGGGCCTCGCGGACCGTTGCAACCGGACTGCAACGGCCTGCCACGACCTTCCGTGCATGGACCCTCGAGATCGCACGGTCGACACCTCCGACGGCGGCATCGGCGAGGCGCAGGCGGCATTCGTCGGCGCGCTCGAGTGCGGCGATGCCACGTCGGCGTCGGCCTCGTACACGCCGGACGCGAGGCTGCTCGCGCCGTCGGCGGAGCTGTTCCGCGGGCGCGCGGCGATCGAGCGCTTCTGGAAGGCGGGCGTGGACACGGGGATCTCCGAGGTCCGGCTGGAGACGCTCGAGCTCGTCCGGCGCAGCGGGTTCGCGTATGAGATCGGCCGCTACGCCCTCTCGTTGCGACCCGCCGACGGGATCCCGTTGGTCGACCGGGGCAAGTACCTGCGGGTCCACGAGCAGCAGGCCGACGGCTCCTGGCTGTGGGCCGTCGAGATGTTCAACCCGGATGCGCGATCCCTTCGCGTCACAGCCCGCAAGCACCCAAGGAGGAACCAGATGACTCGACTGAGCGCGCAGGCTAATGAACGGAGCCATTCGATGAACCACTTCTCCACCAGCAACGGCGCGCGACGCAAGCTCGTCCCAGTGGCCCTTGGCGCGGCGGTCGTCCTCGTCCTGGCCGGCTGCGGCAGCAGCGCCTCTTCCTCCGCGAGCACCCAAGGCGGCTCCGCCGCGGCCGCGTCCTCGCCGTCCGTGGCGGTTGCGACCTCGAGCCCTGCCCCGGTCGCAAGCGAGCCTTCCTCGTCGCTGTCCGCGTCGTCGGCCCCCTCGCTGCCGGCGGTGACCCAGTCCCACGCCGACCCGGCCCTCGAGGCCCTCCTCCCCAGCGACGTCGGCAACACGCCGATGCGACGGTCAAGCGCAACCCTCGCCGCGCTGGTCGCTGCCGGCGCCAACCGCGCGGCGATCGACGGCTTCCTCCAGGGCATCGGGAAGACCGAGGCGGACGGCACCTATGCCGCCGCCTTCGATCCGGACAACGTGCTCGGCGGCGGGATCTTCGCGTTCAAGGTCGCGGGCGTGAACGAGGGCGTGCTGCTGCCGGCCATCCTCGCGGTCGAGCAGTCCGACCTCGGTACGGGTGCGACGACGAGCCAGGCGACCGTCGGCGGCAAGCCAGTGACGGTGGTCTCGGTCGGAGACGGCGTGAACGACACCGAGTGGGTGTACGCAAAGGACGGCGTGGTGTTCGTCATCCACGCCGCCGACGAGGAGCACGCCGCGGCCTTCCTCGAGGCGCTCTCGTAGCAGGGCGATGACCTAGTGTTGACGCATGAGCGTGGACCTGACCGCCGACCACTTTGCGAGCGACGTCCAACGCCTCGGCGAGGGCATGCGGATGGGCGACCTGTTCGCCCTTGCCAAGACGTACGACGCGATGGAGCCCGCCGAGATCCTGAAGCTGCTCCACGACCCCGTCGACGAGGTCCGCCTGGGCGCGGTCAGCATCATGGACTTCCAGGCCAGGTCCAAGAAGACCTCCCCGGATCGGCGGCTCGAGCTGTACGAGCTCTACATGCACAACCACGAGCACATCGACACCTGGAGCCTCGTCGACCGCGCCGCCCCGTATGTCGTCGGCGGCTACCTCTGGGATCGGTCGCGAGAGCCGTTGTACGAGCTGGCACGGTCGCCCCGGCCGATGGAGCGACGGACGGCGATCGTGGCGACGTACTACTTCATCCGGCAGCACGACCTCGAGGACACCTTCCGGATCGGGGCGATCCTGGCGCACGACCCGGACGAGCTGGTCCAGAAGGCGGTCGGCGGCTGGGTCCGCGAGGCCGGCAAGCAGGACGTCGATCGACTGCGACGGTACCTCGACGAGTTCGCGGCGACGATGCCCCGCACGGCGCTGCGCTATGCCGTGGAGCACCTCGATCCGACGGAGCGCCAGCACTACCTGGACATGAAGGCCCGCGCGGCGGAGCGGCAACAGGCCTGAGCGAGCTCCGATCCCGCGGAGCCGCTCTTTTCGGCCCACCTACCATTGGTGCCACAACGAGCGCGGCGACGAGACGTCGGCAGAGCAGACGGAGACCACTGCGATGAAGGGGACGATCCTCGACTTCAGCATCCCGGAGAGCGCCGGCGTCGTGTCCGGCGACGACGGGAACCGCTATCGGTTCGCCGGGGCTGACTGGAAGGCGACGGGGGCCATGCCGCGGGCGGGCGCACGGGTCGACTTCGTGGCCGCCGACGGGGTCGCATCCGAGATCTATCTCGACACCGCGGCGGGGCCGGCGGGGTGGGGGCAGTCAGCACCACTGCCGGACGGGCTCGACGACCGCTACCGCGGGCTCTACTGCTCGTCGGACGAGAAGATGGTCCTCGGCCTGTGCGGCGGGCTTGCGCACAAGTTCGGCGTGCAGGTCAGCGTGGTGCGCGTGGTGGTGTTCTTCGTGATGATGTTCGTCCTGTGGATCCCGTACCTCGTCGGGATCTTCCTCCCGAAGGTCCCGACCCGCGGCGTTCCGCGCCCGGTCTAGATTCGTCTCATGCGGAAGCTGATCTACGGCATGAACCTGACGCTGGATGGCTACGTCGCCGCCCCCGGTGACGACATCGGGTGGGGCGTGTCGAGCGACGAGCTGTTCCAGTGGTGGCTCGATCAGGAGCTGGCGATCGGCCTGTTCCTGTATGGGCGCAGGCTGTGGGAGGCCATGAGCTCCCACTGGCCGACCGGCGACCAGCAGCCCGATGCCACCCCGGCGCAGATCGAGTTCGCGCGGAACTGGCGGGACACGCCGAAGGTGGTGTTCTCCTCGACGATCGAGAAGGTCGACTGGAACGCCCGCCTGGTCACCGGCGACGCGGTCGCGGAGATCACCCGGCTCAAGGCCGAGGACGGCGAGCCGATGCGGGTTGGTGGTGCAACGCTCGCCGGGGCGGCCATGCGGGCCGGGCTGATCGACGAGTACACGGTCGTGACCCACCCGGTCCTGGTGGGCGGCGGCAAGCCGTTCTTCAGCGCGCTGGACGGCTGGGTGAACCTGGACCTGGTGGAGACGCGGACGTTTCCCGGCGGGGTGCACATGGCCAGGTACGAGACGAGGCGCTGAGCGCGTTTCCTCCACGCGGCACGTCGACCGATGACCTTGCAGCCTCCTCGCGCGTCAGCGTTGCGTGCACCGTCGAGCGTGATCGTGCGGCGACCCGCGGAGGAGCCGCCGCAGTGGATCTTCGGCGCTGGAATCCTCGAATCCGCCGACGAGATCATGGCGGCGAGCTGCATCGGCCACGGCCCGGGACTCCGCCCGTCGAAGGCACTGACCCGATCAAGCGGCAAGCGAACGTGCTGCGTGGCGCGGTGCCTGATCTCAGGGTCGAGCTCGAAGATCAGCTGGCCGAGGACGATCGGGTTGCCAGCCGCTGGAGTGTCTCAGGCACGAACACCGGTCCATTGCTGACTCCCGCAGGGTCGGTCCCGCCGACCGGCCGGCCGGTGATCTTCACCGAGCTTCGTATCGATCGCTTTGAGCAGGGCCGAATCGTCGAGTCGTGGTTCCTCCCCGATCGCCTGACGCTCTGGCAGCAGCTGGGCCTCGTCCCAACCCCTGGAGCCAAGGACTAGCCGGACGCGGACCCGGGGTGGAGGATGCGGACGCGCACGGCTCCGCGTCTCAGCGCGAAGGTGAAGCGGGCCGGCGCCAGCGTCCCGTGTCGATCAGGAGCGTCGCGAATGCCTCCGGGTGCCCAAGGTGCGGAAAGTGACCGCTGTCGGGTATCACGGTCACCGTCGCCTGCGGGATCTCGCGCCGCAGCCACGAGGAATACGCCGCGTCGTAGTGATGGCCGGCCACGATCAGCACCGGCAACGCCAGGCGCCTGAGCAGTGCCGCTTCTTCCGCGATCCTCGCGTCGAGGTCCGGAAGCGGCGTATCGAGGCCCTGGCGCCAGTAGGCGAGCACGACGTCCTGCGGAGGCAGGTCGGTACGAAGCAGGATGCGCGCCTCAGCGGGCAGCTGCTCCATGTGCATGCTCGCCAGGATGCCGGGCCACAGCGCAGCAAACCCCGGGCCGGTGACAGCCTCGCGGTTGGCCTGGAGCAGCCGGACGAACGAGCTGTCGAGCTCCTGGTCCACCTCGACAAGCCCACTCGCCGCGTAGGTGGTTGCGTAGATGGCTGCGATGACGCCCGAGATCGAGTGCCCCACCACCACGGGCGCCTCGAGATGCGCCTCGTCGACCGCGGATGCGATGGCCGCTGCTACAGCATCGAGGTCGCGGAGGGGCATCATCGGTGAACCCCCGTGTCCGGGAAGGTCGAGCACCAGCAGCTGTCTTCCCGGGTCACGTTCGCGGAGCGCGACGATGGCCGGGAGCCACATGCGGTGGTCGAACGTCAGCCCGTGGAGCAGTACCAGGGGTGGTCGCTCGTCGGGAGCCCCCTCCACCCAGCCGTGTAGCTGGGCAGTCCCGAACGTCTTCCACGTCGTGGTCTGTTCGCCGTCCTGCGCTATCGCGGCCATCCGACGATGCCTCCATATCGAAACCGTGTTACGGAGCGACGTAACGTAACCGCGTTGCGGTATCTTGTCAATATGGGAAGACGCAAGCTCCACGGTGATCCCACGCGCGATGCCCTCCTGACCGCGGCTGAGGCGCTGGTCGCCCAGGGTGGCATCGACGCAGTGAGCGTCCGGGGTGCCGCGGCTGGAGCCGGGACCACGACGCGGGCGGTCTATGTGCTGTTCGGTTCCAAGGAGGGCCTGCTCGAGGCGCTCGCGAGGCGGGCCTTCGAACTGCTGATGGATGCCATCGCCGCAGTCCCGCCGTCGAGCGATCCGGGTCGCGACTTGATCAACAGGAGCGTCGGCGGGTTCCGGGCCTTCGCACTCAAGCACCCAGACCTGTTCCTCCTCTTCTTCACTGCGCAGGTGTCCCGCCGGGCCTTGGGCAGCGATGCGGCGGCGAGCGGCACGGTCGCCTATGCGCAACTGGCCGAACTCATCGAGCGAGCGAAGCGGAAGGGCCTTCTGGACGCCACAGCGTCGAGGAAGCGACGCTTCTCGGGACGCTCTGTGCACGGGTCTTGCGCTCCGCGAGATCTCGGACCATCACGTCGACCGACGGGGAGCGGATCTGGACCGAGGCCCTGGAAGCCTTCCTCGTTGGGCTCGGACGCGATCATGATGCCTCGACCGACTCGAAATCGGACGCCGGCCCCACCGACGACCGATGACCTTTCGCCTCCTCCGCCGTCAGAGTTGCGTGCACGGTCGAGCGTGATCGTGCGCCGACCCGCGGAGGAGGATGAACCGATGCCCAGCGCGACCGTCGACGACGACGAGGTCATCGTCGCCCTCCGATCGGGCGACGAGGCCGCATTCGCCGCCGTGACCGAGCGGTTCCGGCGCCAGCTGCACGTCCACTGCTATCGCATGCTCGGATCGTTCGACGACGCCGAGGAGGTCGTGCAGGAGACCTTCCTGCGAGCCTGGCGCGCCCGGCACTCGTTCGAGGGGCGGGCGCTGCTGCGGAGCTGGCTCTACCGCATCGCGACGAACGCCTGCCTCGACGTCATCGCGCGTCGCCGTCCGCAGCGGGTCGTCGCGGGTGACGAGCTGCCCTGGCTCCAGCCGTACCCGACGCGGCTGCTCGAGCCGGTCGCGCCCAGCGGCGAGGAGCCGGAGGAGCTGGCCGTCAGCCGGGAGACGATCGAGCTCGCCTTCATCGTCGCCATCCAGTACCTCCCGCCGCGGCAGCGCGCCGTGCTGATCGCTCGCGACGTCGTCGGGCTGCCGGCAAGCGGTACGGCGGCGATGCTCGACATGAGCGTGGCGTCGGTGAACAGCGCGCTGCAGCGCGCGCGGGCGACGCTGCGGACCGTGCTGCCCGCCCGACGCCTCGACTGGACGGTCGTCGGCGAGTCGACCGCCGCGGAGCGCGAGGTGCTGCGGCGCTACATCGACGCGTCGGAACGAGCCGACCTGCAGTCGCTCGGGGCACTGCTCCGCGAAGACGTGCGCTGCGCCATGCCGCCCCAGCCGGGGATCCATGTCGGCCGGGCGGCGCTCATCGAGCTGTGGCGGCCGGCAGTCGTCGGGCCCGAGGCGTTCGGCGAGTTCCGCATGATCCCCACCGGCGCCAACGGCCAGCCCGCGGCCGCGACGTACGTGCGGCGCGCGGGCGACGACCGCTATCGGCCGCTGGCGATCGACATCCTGCGGATCGAGGACGGCCTCGTTGCCGAGGTCATCACCGTCGGTACCCGCTGGTTCCCACGCTTCGACCTGCCCCCCGCGCTATGACAAACCGAGGAGCACGATGAACGTCCCCGCCTCGATCACCATCACGCCGGTCATGGTTGCCGACCTGCTCGCCGAGGGCGAGCGGATGCCCGTGTACGTGCACGTCATCGACCATCCCGATGGGCGCGTGCTGGTCGACACCGGCCTGACGGAGCTGCACCCGTTGGTGGCCGACATGGATCCCCGCCTCAGCCCGTTGAGCGAGCAGGACTTCGACCTCGCCGGCATCGACATCGTCGTCAACACCCACCTGCACTTCGACCACTGCGGCGGCAACCACCTCTTCGCCGGCAGGCCGATCTACGTCCAGCGTCGGGAGCTCGACGACGCGCGCAGCCAGGACGACTACACGATCCGCGAGTGGGTCGATGCGCCCGGCGTGGAGTACGTGCCGGTCGACGGCGAGCTCGAGCTGCTGCCCGGGGTCCGGCTCGTCCCGGCGCCGGGCCACACACCCGGCACGCAGGTGGTCGTCGTCGAGACCGGCGGGCGGCCGGTCGTCATCGGCGGCGACATGGCGGTCTGGTTCGGCGAGCTCGACGACCCGCAGACCGAAGGCCAGCTGCTGGTGCGCGCGCTCGACCCCGAGCTGGTCTGGCTCTCGCACACGCACGAGCCGTGGCGACCGCCGACCACCTGACGGGTCACGCCGCGCTGCGTCCCCGAGGGCTACTTGGAGATCCAGACCGCGCGTTCGCCTTCGTGCTGTCTAGTCTGGGGTCTTGCCGGGCCGGTTTGTTCCATCTTCGCGCCGGTGAAGCGATGACAGGCACCGCGGGTGAGCCACGGTCGCGCGGGAAAGGCAACGCGCCACGTCGATCCCTTGACCTTGATCTCCGGGCCGGTTCATCGTGGGCATGCCACCCGCAGGAGGGCCAGAGGCTCGATGGACCGGAACGACCCCGCCTACGAGGGTCAGCGCGAGTACACCCCGCTGTTCCTCAGGATCTACGACCCCCTCATCCTTGGCGTCTTCGCGCCGGTCATCTGGCAGTGCTCGGCGTCCCGCCTCCTCGAGGGGTACCGGCGGCACGTGGGCCATCGCCACCTCGACGTGGGACCGGGAACCGGCTACTTCCTGGCACGAGCCGGCCTCCCCGACGCCAGCCCAGTCACGCTCCTCGACCCCAACATGAACGTCCTCTCGCACGCATCCCGTCGGTTGCAGAACCTCGACGTCACGACCGTCGAGGCGGACGTGCTCAAGCCGCTCCCCATCGACGGGCCGTTCGACTCGGCCGCTCTCAATGGGGTGATCCACTGCCTCCCTGGACCCCTCCCGAACAAGGCCGCTGCTATCGCCAACGTGGCCGCGGTCCTCACGCCGGGCGGCGTCCTGTTCGGGTCCTCGATCCTCGGGACCTCCGGGCGACACACCTGGTTGGGGCGGAGGATCCTCGGGGCCAACAACCGGCGGGGCACCTTCGACAATCTCGGCGACACCGAGGAGGGGCTCGGCGAGATCCTCGGGGCCCGGTTCGAGCGTGTGGAGCTCGAGACCGTCGGCACGATGGCCATCTTCGCGGCCGCGAACCCTCGCACGTAGCCGCCGGCTGCCAGCAGCCCGTAACCGCTGCGCTTGGGCGCGCGTCACGGTGGTCACGACCGCGCCCTCGTCACATTCCTCGTTCGTCCAGGACAGACGCGTCGGTGGGGTCACCTCGAGGTACCGGCCGAAGAACGCGATCGGCTCGGCCGCGCCGTTGTCGGGCTCCAACTCGTCCCGGCCCCGGGCCACACACTCGGCACGCAGGTGGTCGTGGTCGAGGCCGGCGGGCGTCCGGTCGTCGTCGCCGACGACGTGGCCGTGTGGTTAGGCGAGCTCGATGAGCCGAGCACCGAAGGCCAGCTGCTGGTGCGGGCGCTGACCGTCTGGCTCGCGCACGAGCACGAGCCGTGGCG
Organism: uncultured Chloroflexia bacterium; assembly: GCA_963768035.1. Classification (GTDB taxonomy): domain Bacteria; phylum Chloroflexota; class Limnocylindria; order Limnocylindrales; family CSP1-4; genus CAIXZV01. The sequence continues at coordinate 5,659 of CAVYGJ010000005.1, read as the reverse complement.
ACCCCGCACCGCCGGCGTAGTGCGCTAGAGGGCTGTAGCGCGCCCGACAGGAGGTTGAGCGCGCGCCAGAAATGAAGTCAGCGGCCGCCGGCTGGGCGGCCCCCATGGCATCCGATAGCGCCGATCAGGGCCCTCGGGGTCCCGGAGGAGGCGGGACCCCGAAGTAGGCAGCCGTGGCTACGCGGATCCCTCGAGCGCCGGCTCGAGCCTGTCCTCGTGGGCCTCGGTGGCCGCCGCGTTCGGAAGGAACGCGACCGCCACGCCGGCTGCCACGAGGGCGATCCCGGCACAGACGACCAGCAGCAGGTCCATGCCGGACATGAACGACGCCACGGCCGAGTCCAGGAGCGCCGCGGAGCCTTCCTGCTGGGCGACCGCAATCCCGCCGAAGACACTCTTCTGCGCGGCAGCCGCGGCCTCGGGCGACAGGCCGGCGACGTCGACGCGACTCCGATACGCCCCGTTGAGGACCGAGCCCAGGATCGCCACGCCAAAGGCGCCCCCGACCTGGCGGATCGAGAACAGGAGCGCCGTGCCGGCGCCCGCCCGGTCGGCCGATAGCGCGCCGAGCGCCGCGTCGATTGTCGTCGGCATCGCCACGCCCAGCCCAAAGCCCATCGCCGTGATCCAGCCCAGAACGAACAGGTCGCCGCTCGCGACGGTCGTCGTCGCGCCGACGCCGAATGCCGCCGCGAGGATCAGGAACCCGGTGGCGACCGTGGCCTTCGTCCCGATCCGGCCGCCGAATCGCTGGGCGACACCCGCCCCTACGAGGAGGCCGGCGACCATCGGCAGCATCCGGAGCCCGACGCCGAGGACGTCGGCGCCGCCGACCGCCTGGAAGTACTGGGGCGTCGTGAACGACATCCCGAACATCGCGAAGACGATAAGCGTCGCCAGGGCGGATCCGGCCGTGAAGGCCCTCGATCGGAAGAGCGACAGGTCGACGAGGGGCTGTCCGCCGCGCCCGTCGAGACGGACCTCCCAGGCTCCGAACAGGACGAGCGCGATGGTGCCGAACGCCAGGGCCGAGAGCGTGGCGGGATCCGTCCAGCCGTTTTCGCCGGCCGCGATGACGCCGTAGACGAGCGCGACGAGCGCGGCGCTCGAGGCGACGAACCCGACGACGTCCAGCCGGCCGACCGTCGAACCCCGCGACTCCGGCATCAGACGGGCGACCGCAAGGACAGCGATCGCGACCGTCGGGACGTTGATGAGGAAGATTGCTCCCCACCAGAAGTTCGAGAGGATGACGCCGCCGACGATTGGGCCGATCGGCAGCGCCGCGATGTTGGCCGCCGTCGCGATCGCGACCGCGCGCGACCGCTCCTCGCCCTGGAAGAGAACCGGCAGGACAGCGATCGTGAGCGGGATGATGAACGCGGCCGCCGCGCCGAGCACGGCCCGCCCGACGATCAGCGCGTTCGCCGTCGGCGCGAACGTGGACGCCGCCGACGCGACGCCGAACACGATCAGGGCACCGAGCAGCAGTCGCTTCCTGCCGTAGCGATCGCCGAGCATCCCGGCCGGCAGCAGAAGCGCCGCTCCGACGAGTGTGTAGGAGTTGACAATCCATTGGAGCTGCGCGGTCGACGCGCCGAGATCGGTCGCGAGGGTCGGCAGCGCGACGCTGAGGACGTTGACATCGACGCCGACGACGATCGCGCTCAACACGAGAGCAGCGAGGACCCACCAGCGTCGCGAGTCGGAACCGGACATGACTAGGCATCCTTCTGGTCAGGGTTCTGATCCCCGAGGGAGCTCGGGATGGGTTATACTTGCCGGCCGGCTAGTTGCAGCAGCCTAGTCGATACCTAGCCGGTCGTCAAGTAAAGAAGTGAAGCGATCGTGGGAGGCGCACGGGATGGCGGGACGCCGAACAGGCACCCGGGAGCGGATCAAGAAGGTGGCCCTGGAGCTGTTCATCGAGCAGGGTTACGAGAAGACCTCGCTCCGCGAAATCGCCGAACGCCTCGGCGTCACCAAGGCCGCGCTCTACTACCACTTCCCGACCAAGCAGGGGATCATCGAGGCAGTCGTCGCCGACATCGGGACCGACGTCGACGAGCTCGTTGCCTGGGGTCAGGACCAGCCACGAGGTCCCGGTACCAGAGCCGAGATCCTGCGGCGGATCGCCGAGCTCGTCACCGGCCCGTGGGGCGACGTCATCAGGTTCGGTCAGACGAACCAGGCTGCCATGCGGTCGCACGACGTCGGGGATGAACTGGGCTCGAAGATGTTTGCGGTCGTCGGGCTGATCATCGATCCGGATGCCGGCCTGGAGGATCAGCTCCGATCGCTGCTCGCGCTCGTCGCCATCTACCTGGCCAACCTCCCCGGTCTCCCGGATGTGCTTGGGCCCCTGGCGACGGCGTCGCCGGAGGAACGTTCGGCGGCAGCGACCGCCGTCGCCCGCGACCTCATCGGGTTGGCCGACCCGGCGTCGACTCTTCGGGGGTGAGCAGGATCCATTTCGGTTCTGCCCTTGATGCCGATGAAGCGGAACCGCCCGCCGGCGCCGGTCAGGGGCCTGTCGTTCGTGCCAGCTGACCCGCTCGCGCACATGTACGAGCCGTGGCGACCGCCCACGGGCTAAGGCATCGCGCGGGTGCTGCCCGCGAGCGCGTTCATCGGATGAATTCCGCGATCAGGCCGTCGCAGGTCCACCTTCGAGGAGCGCCTTCAGGGCGGGCAGGGCGACCTTCATCTCCCGTCGCAGGCCTGCCCCGATGACCGCGTCCAGCAGTCCAAACAAGCCGGCTCCGTCGAGCTCGACGCGGCTGGTGAGCCGTGTGCCGGTGGGTTCGGCTTCGAAGACATAGGACGCCGTCATCGGGGGCCCCGAGGTGGTGCGGAAGGTGACGAGCTTGTCCGTCTCGTATGCCACGTATTCGGTCTCTGCCTGCATTCGCCGGCCCATGAAGCTCCTCACGATGGTGTGCTTCGTGCCGACGCCGATCGGGCCTGATGTCGTGCGACGGACCTCCAGCAGGCCCGCCTGCCATGACGGGGTCTTTGTCTGATCGGTCACGTAGGCGAAGACCTGCTGGATCGGGCGATCGATGACGACCGTCCGCTCTTCCTTGACCACCGCAGCCTCCTCGTCGAAACTAGAGTTGTTCACTAGTGATAACCACTAGTGATACGTTCCGGTAGCATAGACACTCGATGGCCGAAGTCAAGAGACATGCCCGCAGCGAGCTGACCAGGCGCGACCGCGCCCGGGCCACGAGGCTGCGCATCACGAAGGCCGCGTACGCCCTGTTTTGCGAGCGCGGCTATTCGGGGACGACGATGATCGATATCGCTGATGCCGCCGGGGTCGCGGTACAGACGGTCTACTTCAGCTTCCACACGAAGAGCGAGCTGCTCAGCCGCGCATACGACTTCGCGGTACTCGGCGAAGGTGATCCGGTACCACCCGAGAAGACGGCGTGGTACCAGAAGTTGACCGAGGAGTCGGACGTGACAGCGGCTATTCGTCTCGTGGTCGAGGGGATCGGCGAGATCATGACGCGGGCGACCCCACTGGACACTGTCGTGCGAGCCGCTGCGGGCAGCGACCCGGACAGCGCCGCTGTCCGCGAATTTCACGAGCGCTGGCGCGCGGAAGGCTACCGCGCCATCATCGAGGTCTTGGCGACGAAGTCGGCGCTACGCCCCGGGGTCAGCCGGGAGCGGGCAACCGACCTGCTGCTGCTCTATCTGGGAATGGACGTCTACCGGGTCCTCGTGCTCGATCTCGGGTGGAAGCATCACGACTGGATCGACTGGACCATCGCGACCCTGAGCGAGCAGCTGTTCTCGGCAACTGGGAGCGCCACACGAAGGCGTGCCAACTGAGCCAGGTCGATCGGCACAGGCGATCGGCATACTCAATCGGGCGGAATAGCAGTCACTCTGGAGGACGCCGATGGCCGTTCGCGTTGACCTGAACATCTCCCTGGACGGCTTCGCGACGACGACCGACCAGACGCCCGAGAACCCGTTCGGGCCCGACTGGGCGCGTCTCACCGACGCCTACACGGCAACCCGCACGTTCCGGGCCCGGGTGCTGCACGACACGTCGGGCGAGGGAACGACCGGCGTCGACGACGACTATGCGCAGGCGTACTTTGCCGAGGTCGGCGCGGAGATCATGGGCGCCGGCATGTTCGGGCTCCACAACTTCGGGGACGATCCGGACTGGCGCGGCTGGTGGGGCGACGAGCCACCGTTCCACGTCCCGGTGTTCGTGCTCACCCACACGCCGCGCCCGTCGCTCGAGATGGACGGCGGCACGACGTTCCACTTCCTCGCCGCGTCGCCCCGCGAGGCGCTCGACCTCGCGCTGAGGGCCGCCGGCGGCACGGACGTGCGGATCGGCGGAGGCCCGACGGTGGTCCGCGAGTTCCTCAAGGCGGGCCTCGTCGACCGGCTCCACGTCGCCATCGTCCCGATCCTGCTCGGCAGCGGCATCCGGCTGTGGGACGACCTGCGCGGCCTCGAGGACGGCTACACCGTGACGTCGGAGGTCGCCCCGAGCGGGGTCACGCACCTGACCTTCGCGCGCTGAACGCCGGCGAGGGGCCAGCCACCAGCTGACCTTACGAGAGCGCGGCGCAGACGTCCGTGACCATGCCCTTGTACGGGAACTGGCCTAGCCTTTCGCTTGGAAGTCGAGCCAGCATGACCTGGGTGGTACCAAGGTCTCAAGCTCGATCCACAGGTCAGGCGGCGGCTCGAAGGCGGCTGATGCCATGAGCGTCGAGATCCGGCCGGGTTTCGTGAAACCGACAACGGTTGCATGCACGCGGGGATCACGCATCGAGAATTGCAGGGCTGCCGTGGCTAGATCAGTGCCGTGTCTCAGGCACGCGTCGTTCATGGCAGCGATGGCGTCGAGGACGACCTTGGGTGCCTCGGTATAGCCGTACCTGGACGACCCAGTTGGGTTGGCGAGGACACCTCCGCCGTAGATCGCGGCGTTCAGCACCCCCATGCCGGCCGCGGTTGCCTGGTCGATCAGCTCGTCCGCGCTTCGATCGACAAGCGTCCAACGACTGTGTGTGAGTAGAACCTCGAAGACGCCCAGGTCAAGGTAGCGTGAAATAACGTGAACCTTGCCTGCGGCGATGCCGATGTGCTGCACGCGGCCTTCGTCCTTTAGGGCAACCAGCGTGTCAACTGCTCCTCCAGCCTGCGTCATCACCGCGAAGTCGTGGTCTTCCGGATCGTGCAAGAAGAGCAACGGAAGCACACCGAGCCCGAGCCGCTCCTGACTCTCATCAAGCGAGCGTCGCACCCGATCACCGGAGTAGTCACCGTCTCGTGGGTCCACTTTGGTGATCACCGTGAAGTCCGGTGGCACTCCCCCCGCTGCAGCAATGCCGAGGCCGATCCGGCGCTCGCTCTCGCCTTCGCTGTAGGCGTTGGAGGTATCGAAGGCTCGAATCGGACTCTTCAGTACCTGTTGGACGAGATCGATGGCGTCGGCCTCCGCGACCGCGTAGCCGTACATCGACAGCATGGTCCCAAGGGGGGAAGCACCCGCGATGATTGCCGAGGTCGACACTGAAGTACTGCCCAGTCTGCGGATCCAATTCGTGGGCAACGGGTCAGTCATCGAGGCCTCCCATCGCATGGCCGTCAAACAGCCAGTCCCGTTCGCGAACGGTGC
>CAVYGJ010000004.1:0-231589 GCA_963768035.1 uncultured Chloroflexia bacterium | reverse complement strand
GAACAGCCGGCGGACGAGGTTCATGGCCTCGTCGACCGAGCTCGCTGAGGCGTACGGCCCGAAGTAGCGGCTGCCGTCCTGGGGAAGCCTGCGCGTCCGCTCGATGCGCGGGAAGTCGTCCCCCAGCGTGATCTTGATGTACGGGTAGCTCTTGTCGTCCTTGAGGCGGATGTTGAAGCGGGGCTTGAACCGCTTGATCAAATTCGCCTCGAGGAGCAGCGCCTCGCTGACGGAGTCGACTTCGGTCACCTCGAGGTCCACGACCTTGTCGATGACCTGGCGGATCCGGTGGATCTCGCCCCTGCTGGTTGCAGCCTGCTTCTGCCAGTAGCTCCGGACGCGGCTGCGCAGGCTCTGCGCCTTGCCGACGTACAGCACCTCGCCGCGGGCGTCCTTCATGAGGTAGACGCCGGGGCGATCGGGCAGGTTGGCGAGCGTCGCCTTGATGTCGGGGGTCACCCGCCCATTGTCGGGCAGGGAGGTCCGGGATGCGTCAGGTATGCCGGTGGCGGCTGCCTGGATGCTGCGGGTGCGGAACCCCCCGGCGTCGGCCCCGCACCCGAGCGGATTACTTCCTGTTCTTGGCCTTGGCGGGGGTGGCCTCGTCGGGAACCAGCTGCACGACCGCCGTCGCAACCACGTCGTCGCCCGAGGACGCGGTGAGCCGGACGCAACCGGAGCCGAGGCCGCTCGTGTCGAGGTTCATCTGCCACGTGCCGTTCGACCAGTCGAAGCCCCCGGCCGGCGTGGCGCCGCCCGCGGCCGCGTCGGCGGCGCAGCTCGCGAGGCGCGAGGCGCTCAGCGTCGGGGCGGCGATGTCGCCCGACTTCTGGACGACCGTGCCGTCGCGGACGTCAGAGCTTCAGCGGGATCGTCCGGCCGGCATGGCCGACGAGCGCCGGGAAGGCGTCCCCGAGGGGCCGGCCGAAGGCGCCGGTGAGGTCGCTGGTGGGCGGCGGCGGCGTGTCGAGGTTGACGGTCACGGTGAACGTGGCACTCGAGTCGTTGCCCGAGTCGTCAGTCGCCGTGCAGGTCACGGTCGACGTGCCGAGGCCGAACAGGCTGCCGCTGGCGGGGTCGCACGAGACCGACGGGGAGGCGTCGGTGTCATCGGTCGCCGTCGGGGCGGTCCAGTGGACGATCGCGCCGTCGCCGGTCGTGGTCACGGTGATGTCCGCGGGGACGCCGTGGAGGCTGGGGTCGGTGGTGTCGGCCGGCGGGGGCGGCGGCGCGTCCGCGACGTTCGAGATAGACGGTGAAGGCGATCAAGTTGCCGGTCGTCTCGTCGTCCGAGAGATGGAAGAAGAGCGAGTAGGCGTAGCCGTCGCCCTCGGTGTCGGGCGCGGTCACGTCGAGGTGCGCCGGGGTCACGGTGCCGGGACCCTCGCTGCCGGAGCAGGGGCTGTTGTCGGCGGGCCACGCGTCGGGGACCACGAGCTGGCCGGGCGTCAAGGCGAGGCTCGCGCCCGTCGGGATGTCGCGCAAGTCCTCCTCGATCGCCAGCGTCGCGCCGGCACTGAGGTGGCTGAGGCTCTTGCAGGTCAGGGCGAAGCCAACGTCCACACCGTGGGTGCTGCCAGGCGCGACGTCGCCCAGGTTGATGGAGTTCTGGATCCCGTCGAGCAAATCGGCATCGGCCTTGAGGTCGTCGGCCAGCGCGGTGGCGGCGACGAGCATCACGAGCGAGAGCCCGAGGGCCATCCCCCGACGAACCACGGCGAGCGACATCTTGGCAGTCTCCCTGCGGTCGCCCCTGGGATGCACAACTCGACTGGCGATCGCAGGACTCAGGGTGTGCTCGCCGGCCTACCCCCGGTATGGGAGGCAGGTCCCGGTCGGTGCGCCGCTGCGCCCCCCTTCGGTACCGGTGCGTGGAATCACCAAGGCCGGGCAACTCGGCCCGGCCTCGGTGGGAGTGTGGCGAAGGATGGTCTAGCGAAGGCCGAAGCTGAATGTGATCGTCGTCGCGTCCGCAAGGGTGACCAAGTAGACGTACGTCTTGTTCTTGGCGAGCGTCTTCGTATTGATGTTGAAGATCCACTGCTGATCGCTCGATGACCAACGGAATGTTGTGTCAGGCGTCGTCGACGTCACGTCCTCGTTGACCGTCGTCGCCTCGGTGCCGCTGATGGTCTGCGCAAGCTTGAACGACGCCACGACCCCGGCAAAGCCGAGCGAATTGCCACTCGCGTCGCACACCCGGAACTTGGCGGGAACAGTGCTGCCTTGCTTGAACACGCTGCTGCCATCAACGTTGATTGGCTGCAGGATCGTATGGCCGACGGCACCTAGACACGACCCCAACGAGAACAGGATCGAGAAGGACTTGGCGTCACTGCTCGCCTGGTGATTGGAGTCACCGGTGAACGACGCCGAGGCCGTCGCGGAATTCGCACCCGGTGCGGTGTTGTTGGCGTAGCCGATCGCAAGGGCGTGACCCAGACCGCCAGCACCTGCGACGCCGGCAGAACAGGGCGTCACGGCCGCTCCCGTGTACATCACGCTGACAGGGCACGTCACCGTCGTGGTGGACGAGGCCTTGCCGATGGTGAAGGTGGTTGAGTTCGAACTCGGCTCGTGGTTCGCATCGCCCGCGAAGCTGGCGGACGCCGATGCCGAGCCGGCATCGGTGTTGTTGCCGTAGGTGACGGTGGAGGGCCTGGTTGAGCCCGCCCACGCCAGTGGCCGAGGCCGAGCACGGCGTCTGCGGGAGGCCGGTGTACGTGAACGGCCCGCCGACGCAGGTGACGGTCGTCGTCGAGACTGCCTTGTCGATCGTGAAGGTCTTTGCTGTCGCTGCTCGCCGTGTGGTTGGCGTCGCCCGTGAACGACGCGTTTGCCGTCCCCGTGCCGGCGTTGGTGTTGCTGCCGTAGGTGACGAGCAGCGCCTGGTTGAGCCCGCCCACGCCGGTGGCCGAGGCGGAGCACGGGGTGAGCGGTGAGCCCGTGTAGGTCACGGGCGAGGCGCATGTCAGGTGTCGTCGTCGACAAGGCCCTGTCGATCGTGAAGGACTTGCTGTCGCTGCTGGCGGTGTGGTTGGCGTCGCCCACATAGGTGTAGCTCGCGGCTCGCCGTGCCGGCGTTCGTGTTGTTGAGGTAGCCGGGCGTCGGAGTGAGGCTGAGCCCGCCGGCGCCGGTGACCGACGCCGAGCAGGGGGTCAGCAGCGAGCCGGTGTACGTGTACGGCCCGGCGGGGCAGGTCACCGTCGTAGTGGACGGCGCCTTGCCGATCGTGAAGGTCTCGCTGTTCGAGCTCGACTGATAGTTCGGGGCCCCTGCGTAGGACGCCGATGCGTAAGCCGTGCCAGCGTCGGTGTTGTCGCTGTACCCCACCGTCAGAGTCTGGTTGAGCCCACCCGGGCCGGTGACCGAGGCGGAGCACGGCGTCTGCGGGGAGCCGTTGAAGGTAAACGGGCCGGCGGGGCACGTCACTGTCGTGGTTGTCGGCGCGGGGAAGATCTCGAAGTCCGCGGAGGAGCCTGCTACGAACGTGTAGTTCGGTGCCGCAAGCGAGCTTGGTGCGCAAGTGATGACGTCCACGTAGAGGCCGGCATCTTCGTCATCATTAGACCGGGAGCAGTCGACCAGCCCAGAGACGCTTGCCGTGGCTTCAGTCTCGCCGTTGACGAAGCCCGACAGGCTCGAAGCAAAGGCGGGGTCCACGTCGGCATAGGTCTTGCTCGCGTACAAGGCGTCGACGAACAGCGTCGCCTTGCCGATGGTGAAGGTGGTTGAGTTCGAACTCGGCTCGTGGTTCGCATCGCCCGCGAAGCTGGCGGACGCCGATGCCGAGCCGGCATCGGTGTTGTTGCCGTAGGTGACGGTGAGGGCCTGGTTGAGCCCGCCCACGCCAGTGGCCGAGGCCGAGCACGGCGTCTGCGGGAGGCCGGTGTACGTGAACGGCCCGGCGCCGCAGGTGACGGTCGTGGTCGACGGCGCCCTGTCGATCGTGAATGACTCGCTGTCCGAGCTGCCGAAGTGGTTGGCGTCGCCCGTGAACGATGCGTCGGCGGTCCCGGTGCCCGCGTTGGTGTTGCTGCCGTAGGTGACGAGCAGCGCCTGGTTGAGCCCGCCCGCGCCGGTGACCGACGCCGAGCACGGGGTCAGCGGCGAGCCTGTGTAGGTCACGGGCGAGGTGCACGTCACGGTCGTCGTCGACGAGGCCTTGCCGATCGTGAAGGTCGTCGAGTTCGAGTCGGGATCATGATTGACGTCCCCGTCATACGACGCCGATGCGTTGCCCGTCCCGGCGTCGGTGTTGTCCGTGTACGTGACGGTGAGGCCGACCGTCGATGTGCCAACCCTGGTCACGATGGCGGTGCATGGCGTTAGCGGACTGCCGGTGTAGGTAACGGGGTCAGTGCAGTCGATGACTACCGTCGACGACGCTTTGCCGATGAGGAAGGTCGCAGTATCGGAACTGCCCTCGTGGTTGGCGTCGCCCGCGTACGTGTAGCTAGCGGACGCCGTCCCGGCGTCCGTGTTGTCGGCGTAACTCGGAGTCGGCGAGAGGCTGATGCCGCCGATCCCGGTGACTGATGCGGCGCACGGTGTCTGCGCGGATCCGTTGAAGGTAAACGGGCCGGCACCGCACGTCACCGTCGTGGTGGACGAGGCCTTGCCGATGGTGAAGGTGGTTGAGTTCGAACTCGGCTCGTGGTTCGCATCGCCCGCGAAGCTGGCGGACGCCGATGCCGAGCCGGCATCGGTGTTGTTGCCGTAGGTGACGGTGAGGGCCTGGTTGAGCCCGCCCACGCCAGTGGCCGAGGCCGAGCACGGCGTCTGCGGGAGGCCGGTGTACGTGAACGGCCCGCCGACGCAGGTGACGGTCGTCGTCGAGACTGCCTTGTCGATCGTGAAGGTCTTGCTGTCGCTGCTCGCCGTGTGGTTGGCGTCGCCCGTGAACGACGCGTTTGCCGTCCCCGTGCCGGCGTTGGTGTTGCTGCCGTAGGTGACGAGCAGCGCCTCGTTGAGCCCGCCCACGCCGGTGGCCGAGGCGGAGCACGGGGTGAGCGGTGAGCCCGTGTAGGTCACGGGCGAGGCGCATGTCAGGGTCGTCGTCGACGAGGCCCTGTCGATCGTGAAGGACTTGCTGTCGCTGCTGGCGGTGTGGTTGGCGTCGCCCACATAGGTGTAGCTCGCGGTCGCCGTGCCGGCGTTCGTGTTGTTGAGGTAGTCGGGCGTCGGAGTGAGGCTGAGCCCGCCGGCGCCGGTGACCGACGCCGAGCAGGGGGTCAGCAGCGAGCCGGTGTACGTGTACGGCCCGGCGGGGCAGGTCACCGTCGTAGTGGACGGCGCCTTGCCGATGACGAGGGACCCGTTTGCGGAGCTTGTGTCGCCGCTCACGGCGGCGTTTGTCGCGACCACCGTGAAGGCCAGTGGTTCCGGCGCCAGCAGCCGCAGTCGTGGTCAGCGTCAGGGTCGTGACCTTCGAGGTGTCCGTGGCCGTGAATGACAGACTGCTGCTGCCGAACGAGGACGAAACGCCGGCCGGTAGGACGGTGGAGATGCTGAGGTTCACGGTGAAGGGTCCGCCACCGGTGCCCTGACGGTTGACCGTGACCGTATACGTGGCCGTGCCCGCCGTCGCGTAGGTCAGCGTTCCGGTCTGAGCGCCAAGCACCACGGTACCAACGCGCTTTGCGACGACGAGAGTGAAGTTGCCGCTCAACGCCGTTCCCGGAGCCTTGACACCCTGCTCCGCGGGCGGCACCGAATGCGGAACGTGGTCGAGCCGGTGGGCGTCGCCGCGGTTGTTGTGATCGCGAACGTCGTGGTCTGCGTGGTTCCGGTCGACGACATCGACGTTGTGCCAAAGACAGCCGTCGTTCCGGCGGGCAGGGGCGTCAACGGATCCAGCGCAAGCGTGACGGCGCACGACGAAGCGCTGCCATTGAATGACACGCTCAGCGTGCCGTCAGTCGCCTGTCGCTCCAGGCGCGACGGTCACGCTCGTGCTGGTGAGGGTCACATTCTGTGGCTGCGAGTCCGTGAAGGCGGCGTTCACGACCGTCCCCGCGGCGCCTGTCGCTGTCGACGGAGTAGTCGGCCACGAACCAGCCCGGCAGGTTGAACGAGTCGGCAATCGCACCGGATTCGTCGGCGGTGACGTCGACGTTGCGGCTCCAGGAGCTGCCCCAGTCGTCGTTGACGAAGATGTGGACGGACTCGCCCGGCTGCCAGCCGGCGCCGGTGAGCGTGACGAGCTCACCCGGGGCGTAGTCCGCCTTGTCGCTCGTGATCGACGGGAGCCGCGACAGGCGCGGGATCGGACGGTGTCGTCGTCGGGTCGGGCGCGGTCGTCGGATCTGCCGGCGGCGCCGGCGTGTCGCCAGGCGTCGGCTCGGCCGTCGGATCCGGGGTCGGATCGGCCGGCGGCTCAGCCGTCGGCGACGGATCGGGCGACGCTGTCGGATCCGGCGTCGGCCGTCGGCTCGAGTGACGGTGACGGGTCCGCGGGGGCCGTTGGGCTCGCGGACGGGTCCGGTGACGGATCGGCGGCGAGCACGCCGGCAGGCGCGATCGCGAGCGCGACGATGAGGGCGATCTGGAGGGCAACCAGAGATCGCGTGACGGTCGCAGACATATTCAACCCCGCTCGGTGACGGCGCCGGACGGGATAAATGCGCTATGAGCGTCCGGTCGGCCGCGATGTGATGAGGCCGGGATGGTACGACCGTCCTGCCCCATTCGTACCTTGCAAAATCCGGGGCCGGCGCCGTGAAACGTCCGTCGGGGTGCGGTCGAGAGGGGTCGCCCGACAATCTGCGGTGCGCCCTCGCACCACGTCGCCTAGACGGGGATGGCACGCCTCCGGCGGAGCACGACGGCCGCGACGAAGGCGACCAGCAACGCCACGAGCGCGATCGCCACGCCGCCGATGACCAAGGTCGCCGTGGCGTCGCCCTCGCGCCGGATCACCAGCTCGACGTGGGCGTCCTCGCCATTGGCTGCCCGCGCGAGGATGCTGTAGGTCGCGTCCGGGAGGTCCGCCGGCAGGACGACGCTGGACTCCAGGTCCCCGTTGCCGTTGGTCTCGGCGTCGCCGAGCGTCCACATCGTGCCGTCGATCGCGAGCAGCACGATCTTGACCGCCCTGTCGGTCCACAGGTAGCTGCCGTGGACGTTGAGCGTCTGCCCTGGCTGCGCCACGGGTGGCTCGACGACGAGGCCGAGGACCACCGTGGCTCCGAGGACGCGCGATGACCACGACGAGCGCGAGCCGGACCCCGGAAACGACGCCGAGGCCGGGCGCGATGCCCGGCCTCGTGAGTGCGCCGCGGGTTGCCGTCAGCAGGTCGGCGTGCCCTCCTTGATGATCCGGTCGAGCGGGTAGCTCGCCGGGTCGAAGTTGGGCCCGTTGGCCGCCCAGTAGTCGAGCATCACCGCGGCGTCGAGGTCGCGGGAGACGCCCTGGCCATCGGCGAGCATCGAGTAGAAGTCGCCGCCGGTGTTCGTGAAGCTCGGTCGTCGCGAACGTGAACGATCGAGGCCGTGTCGTCCGGGATCGGCGTCCCGTCATCGAGAGCCGAAGGTTGCTGACCCGCGAGCCGGCCGGAAGGTTGTAGTTGAACGTGAACTTGATCCCCGACACCTGCGGGAACCGGCCGTCGCTGCCGACCCCGCTGCACGAGATCTGGCTGACGCCGTTCTCGACGACGTCCCACAGCTGGGCGCCAGTGACCGTGCGCGTGACGATCACGTTGTTGAACGGCAGGACGGAGTAGATGTCGCCCTTGACGACGTCGTACGGCGGGCCCGCCGGCATAGCCGGCGCTCGGGCGACGGAGCGTGTGATCGATCGGGAGATAGCCCGGAGTACGGAAGGTCCGTCCGGAGGCCGCCGCCGGTCATGTAGCCGACCTGCACGCCGTACTTCCAGCGGACGCCGTCCGCGACGAGATCGCCGAGCGGCGTCTCCTGGCGGCGCTCGTAGTTGCCGGCCTCCTTGGGATCGTTCGGGAAGCGGCGGATGAAGGTGCCGGACACGGTGCCGATCTTGCCGTCGAGTGCCGCGGCCAGGTGCGACGCGATACGGCGCGAGCATCGCCTCGATCGCCGGGTCCTTGCGTGATGCCCGCCGCCGTCGGCGTGACGAACTGGACGCTCCGGTGCCGCTGACATGGCCCTTCGAGTCGACGGTGATCGACGTCTTCGCATACGAGACACCGAAGCTCCGGTTCTCGTGGACCAGCTGGCCGTTGATGACGCCCGAGAACTGGATGTCGGTGTGGTCGCCGAAGATCACGTCGAACCCGCCGACGTTGTTCGCGAAGTCGATGAGCTCGCCGGAGGCGCGCCGTTCGAGAACGAGCGGATGCCGAAGTGCGTGATCGCGACGACGACCTGGGCGCCCGCCTGCTTGGCGGCTGCCTTCGCCTTGTTCGCGGAGCTGTACGCGTTGGCGATCGTGATCGTGCCGAAGTTGCCGGGGTCGACGAGGCCGGGCGCCTCGGGGTTGGTGACGCCGACGACGCCGACCTTCACGCCGCCGACCGTGAAGATGCGGAACGGGTCGACGCCGGTGAGGTTGCCGTCGAGGTTCTGCAGGTCGGACGAGACGTAGGTGAACGGGCGACCCGAGATCGGCGGCGCTCGTCGGCGCGCCGGCGAGGTCGATCATCCGCTGCAGGTGCTCGATGCCGCGATCGAAGTTGTGGTTGCCGAAGGTGCCGACCTGGATCCCCATGAGGCGCTGCGCCCTGACGGACGGCTCCTCGTCGAAGAAGCCCGACAGCGGCGGCGTCGCGCCGAAGTCGTCGCCGGCCGTGAGGGTCAGCGTGTTCGGGTTGGCGGCTCGATCGGCCTTCCAATACGTCGAGATGACGCTGGCGCCGCCGACCCCGTTGACCGGGTCCAGGTTGCCGTGCCAGTCCGACACGTTGAGGATCTGGATCGTCGTGCTTGGTCCGGGCCTGGCCGCGATGGCCGCGGATGGGATCAGCAGGGCGATGATCGCGATCATCGCGATGACGAGCGGACCTCGACGTCGGGGCGCGACGGGGCTAACACGCACGGGAACGCTCTCCTCCGAGGGCCGGCGGGCACTCGCCGACAAGACGTGCATCGTAGTGCGAATGGCCCGCGCGGGCGATGTCGAATTGCACCAAACCGCGGTTAACGGACCGATAAGTCGGGCGCTTCATGGTGCGCGGATGCACCAGTCGATCGTGGACCGCCTCGGCCGCCTCGCGCCGGACCAGCGGGCGGCCGCCACCGCGCCCCCGGGACCTGTCCTGTGCGTTGCGCCTGCCGGATCCGGGAAGACCACGACCTTGGTCGCGCGGGTGGCCTGGCTCGTCGACGGCGGGGCGTCGCCGGCCGCGATCTGCCTCGTCGCGTTCAACAAGCGGGCGGCCGACGAGCTTGTCGAGCGGCTCGACGCGGCGCTCGAGCCGCTGGGCGTCGCCGCGGGTGCGGTACGAGTCAGGACGTTCCACGCGCTCGGGCGCGAGATCCTCGCGGACGCCGGCGTCGCGGTGGAGCCGCTCATCGATCGGGACGCGATGCTGCGCGAGCTGTACCCGCGGGCCACGAGGGCCGACCGCGGCCGGCTGGACCTCGCCTTCTCCCGGCTGAAGCTCGACCTCCGGATCGGCTGGGAGGAGGTCGCCGCGGATCCGGCGCCGGGGCCGGTGGCCGCCGCCTACGTCACGTACGGGCGCGCGATCGCGGAGTCGGGCGGGCTCGACTTCGACGACCTCGTCGTCCGCGCGCTCGATCGGCTGGCCTCGGACGATCGCCTTCGCAGCCCGCTGGCGCGCGCGCACGAGCACCCTCCTCGTGGACGAGGCGCAGGACCTCGACCGGACGCAGCTGGAGCTCGCGCTGCTCCTGGCCGCGCCCGGCAACAACGTGATGTTCGTGGGCGACGACGACCAGTCGATCTACGGCTGGCGCTTGGCCGATGTGCGTCGCGTATTGGGCCTCGCCGCCGAGCTCCCCGGCCTGCGGCGGGTCGACCTGAGCACGAACTACCGCTGCCCGCGGCCGGTGGTCGCGCGAGCCGTCCGGCTCGTCGAGCACAACAGGGAGCGGTTCGCGAAACGCATCGTCGCGGGGCCGTCGGCCACGGGCCGGCTCGTCCTGGCGCCGGACGCGGCCGACGACCTCGTCCGGATCATGCGGGCCATGCGCACGTGGCCGGACGACGAGTCGACGCGCGCGATCCTCGCGCGCACGAACCGGGAGCTGCTGGTGGCGGTCGTCGCCGCCGTCGAGCTCGACCTCCCCTTCCGGGCCCCGGACCTCGCCCTGCCGATCGAGGACGAGCGCCTCGGTCCCCTCCTCGACCGGGCGGCGGCCGATGCGCCCGGACCGACGCGTCGCCCGCTCCTCGCGCTGGGCCGCCTCCGCTCCGCGGTCCGGCGGGAAGCCGAAGCCGAGGCCGCGGCGCTCGGCGACGACGCCGTCGAGCCGGACGCCGCCGACGGCCCGACGCCCGCGGACCTCGTGACGGCCATGCTCGGCTGGGCGGCAGGCATCCCCGACCTCCCCTCCCTCGAGGCCGCCATCGCGACGCGCCGTGAACGCCTCGCGGCGCTCCGTCGCGACGACGCGCTGCTCACCCTCGCCACCGCCCACGGGACGAAGGGCCTCGAGTGGGACCACGTCATCGTGCTGGCGGACGGGTTCCCGGGCCGTCGATCGATCAGCGACGCCACGGAGCCGGAACGCGCCCTCGAGGAGGAGCGGCGGCTCGCGTACGTCGCCTGGACCCGCGCCCGACGGTCGCTGACCCTGCTCTACGACCCCGCCGCGCCATCGCCATTCCTGACCGAGGCGTTCGACCCGGACGAGCTCGGGCTCGCACCGGCCGCCGCGTAGAATTCGCGACCGGCGCGAGCAGCCGACGAGGAGGACCGACGATGGCGACGAGGAGCGACGGCACCGAGGCCGGGATCGCCCACGGGTCGGTCTACCTGCGCCAGGCCGAGCGCTCGGACATCCCGCTGTTCGTGCGCTGGTTCAACGACACGCGGACCTCGAAGACCCTCGCGCGTCGTCGCCCCGATGTCGATCCCCTCGGAGGAGGGCTGGTTCGAGCGGACACTCGAGTCGCAGGGCAAGGACGGCTACCACTTCACGATCTGCCTGCTCGCGGACGACCGCCCGATCGGCACGATCGGGCTGTTCGACCTCGACCTCCGCAACGGGAACGCGGCCCTCGGGATCTCGATCGGCGACCCGGCGGACACGAACCACGGGTTCGGGAGCGACGCGCTCCGCGCGATCGTCGGCTGGGCCTTCGACATGCTCCGCCTCGAGCGCGTCTGGCTCGACGTCTACGACTTCAACCCGCGCGCGCGGCTCGTCTACGAGCGAGTGGGGTTCGTCCACGAGGGGACGCAGCGGCACGCGATCTTCCGCCACGGCCGCTTCGCCGACGTCCACCGGATGGCGGTCCTCGCCGGCGAGTGGCGGGCGCGCGAGGGATCCGAAGCCGCGCCGTGAGCCGCCTGCCCGCGCTCGGGCCGCGGGGCGAGGGCTGGGTCCTCGTCCAGGGGATCCTGTTCGTCCTGATCATCGCGGCCGGCGTTCGTGTCGGCGGCGCCTGGGCGCGGGAGGCGCGGACCGTGACGACGATCGTGGGCGGGCTGCTCATGGTCGCGGGGGGCGTGCTCGCCGGGAGCGGCGTCGTCGAGCTCCGGGACGCCTTCACGCCGCTCCCGCGGCCGCGCGACGGGGCGCAGCTCGTCGAGACCGGCGCCTATCGCCTCGTCCGGCACCCGGTCTACGGCGGCATCGTCATCCTCGCCGCTCGGCTGGGGGCTGTTCTCGGCGTCACCGATCGCGATCGGCCTCGCCCTCGTCCTGCTCGCGTTCTTCCGGCTCAAGTCCGCGCGCGAGGAGGCGTGGCTCGCGGAGGTGTATCCGGGCTACGAGGCGTATCGGGCGCGGACGAGGCGGCTCATCCCGTTCATCTACTGACTGCCGGTTCAGCCGCCGGACGCCTCGCGGCGCGCCAGCTCCTTGAGCAGCCGGTCGATGGCGTCGAGGAACGGCTCGGTCACGTCGGGCGGGAGCGCGTCGCGGACGGAGTCCTTCGGCCCGTAGGCGGACCGTGCCCGGAGCGCGACCTTGCGCAGGTCACCGAGGTCGGCGTCGCGGAGCGCGTCCGGCAGCGGCTCGAGGTAGGCAAGCCAGCGGGCGGCCTCGCGGTCCCGCGCCGCGCTGACCATCCGGTCGCCGGCACGCGCGGCGATGAGCGCCGCCTCGTCGATCGCGGGGCGCTCGTGCCGGGCGGGACCGCGGCGTGTCCGCGGGTCGGGCGTGTAGCGGCCGGCGGTCACGAGTCGATCTGGGACCCGGTCGCCGCCTCGTTCTCGGCAGGCCGCACGAGCACCAGCGCGAGCCGCTTGCGCTCCGAGCCGTTGACGAGGATCCGGAACGAGTAGTCGCCGGGCGCCGGGAACGTCAGGTTCCAGAGATCGATGCTGAAGGTGAGGATCGCGTCCCGACCGTCGGGATGGCCGCGGGCCACGAGGCTCCCCGTGGCGCCGGTGACCTCCGCCCCGTCCGGGTCCAGCAGGACGATCCGGAGCTCGTGCTCGCGCTCGGTCTCGGGGGCCGTGACGAGCAGCCCGACGACCAGCGCGAGATGCGGGTGGCGGAGCGGGAACACCCGACCGCCGATCCGCGTGATCCCGCCGCCCAGGACGTGGAACTTCTGCCCGGGCTGCGTCTCCGCGGCGTCGGCGAGGAAGGCGTAGTCGATCTCCGGCATGGCGTCGAGTCTAGCCCCACGGGCACCGGCGCGGCAGCGCGAGATCCGTCGCGTCGGGGACGCTCGCGGGCTACCGCTCCCCCGCCGACCGGGCGGCCGCGACGCGCTTGCGCGACGGTGCGATGTCGGGCACCGAGGCGCCGTTTCCGTTCCCGTTGCCGTTCCGGCCGATGTCGGGACGCCCCGCCTCCTCGGCGAAGGTCACGTCGCTGAGCGGCACGAGCGGCTCGCCACGGAGGACCCGCGCGAGGTACTCGCCGGTCGCCGACCCGGCCGTCCTCGCGACCTGCTCCGGCGTGCCCTCGGCGATGACCCGCCCGCCGCGGTGGCCGCCCCCGGGCCCGAGGTCGACGATCCAGTCCGCCGTCTTGATGACGTCGAGGTTGTGCTCGATGACGAGGACCGTGTTCCCCGTGTCCACGAGCCGGTGGAGCACCTGGAGCAGCTTCTCGACGTCCGCGAAGTGGAGGCCCGTCGTCGGCTCGTCGAGCAGGTAGAGGGTCTTGCCGGTCGCGCGCCGCGAGAGCTCGGTCGCGAGCTTCACGCGCTGGGCCTCGCCGCCCGACAGCGTGGTCGCCGGCTGGCCGAGGTGCACGTAGCCGAGGCCGACGTCGTACAGCGTCTGGAGCTTGCTCTGCACGTTGGGCACGGCGCTGAAGAACTCGAGCGCCTCCGCGACCGTCATCTCGAGCACGTCCGAGATGTCGCGGCCCTTGTAGTGGATCTCGAGCGCCTCGCGGTTGTAGCGCTTGCCCTTGCACACCTCGCACGGGACGTAGACGTCCGGGAGGAACTGCATCTCGATCTTGATGATCCCGTCGCCCTTGCAGTTCTCGCAGCGCCCGCCCTTGACGTTGAAGCTGAACCGGCCGGGCATGTAGCCGCGGACGCGCGACTCGGGCGTGCCGGCGAACAGCTCGCGGATCGGGCCGAACAGGCCGACGTAGGTCGCCGGGTTGGAGCGTGGCGTCCGGCCGATCGGGCTCTGGTCGATCTCGATGATCTTGTCGATGTGCTCGACGCCGACGACCGAGTCGTGCGCGCCGACGGTCTCGCGGCTCCCCGACAGGTCGCGCGCGAGGGCGCGGTAGAGGACCTCGTCCACGAGCGTGGACTTGCCCGAGCCCGACACGCCGGTCACGGCGATGAACGTCCCGAGCGGGAACGCCACGTCGACGCGCTGGAGGTTGTGCTCCCGGGCGCCCTTGACGACGAGCTTCTTCCCGTTGCCGTGGCGTCGCTTCTTCGGGACCTCCACCATGCGCTCGCCGCGCAGGAAGGCGCCGGTGATCGACGCGGGCTCGGCGAGCAGCGCCTCGAGCGTCCCGTTCGCGATGACGTGGCCGCCGTGCTCCCCCGCCCCGGGCCCGATGTCGATGACCCAGTCCGCGGTCCGGATCGTCTCCTCGTCGTGCTCCACGACGAGGACCGTGTTGCCGAGGTCGCGCAGCCTGGTCAGCGTCGCGATGAGCTTCGCGTTGTCGCGCTGGTGGAGGCCGATCGACGGCTCGTCGAGGATGTACAGGACGCCCATGAGCGTCGTCCCGATCTGGGTCGCGAGCCGGATCCGCTGCGCCTCGCCGCCCGACAGGCTGATCGATGCGCGATCCAGCGTCAGGTAGTCGAGGCCCACGTCCACGAGGAACCCGAGCCGCGCGACGATCTCCTTGAGGACCTGGCGGCCGATCGTCGCCTCGCGGTCGGTGACCTTCTCGCCGAGGGCGGCCGCCCAGTCGAGCGCGTCGGTGACCGACAGCCCGGCCACGTCCGAGATGTTCCGGCCGTCCACGCTCACGGCGAGGATCTCCGGCCGGAGCCGGCGACCGCCGCACGTCGGGCAGGGCTTCTGGACCATGAACTTCTCGAGCTCGGTCCGGATGTACTCGGAGTCGGTCTCCTTGAACCGTCGCTCGAGGTTCGTCACGACGCCCTCGAACGTCGCGACGTAGCTGTTCTCGCCCCGCTCGTGGCGGTACTTGACGACGACCTTCTCGTCCTTCGGGGCGTAGAGCAGGTACTGGACCGCCTCCTCGGGCAGGTCCTTGACCGGCGTGGCGATGCTCCAGCCGCGCGACGTGAAGATCGCGTCGGTGATCTTCATCCGCCAGCTGATCTCGGTGGGCATCTTGTTCCACGGGACCAGGGCGCCGGCCTTGATGCTCTTGGTCTTGTCGGGGAGCACGAGCTCCGGGTCGATCACCAGCTGCGTGCCGAGGCCGGTGCAGGTCGGGCACGCGCCGTGCGGCGAGTTGAACGAGAACGACCGCGGCTCGAGGTCGTCGATCATCGTGCCGTCGTACGGGCAGCTGTAGCGCTCCGAGTAGCGGCGCTCCTCGAACGTGGCCGGCTCGTCGTCGCGCGGCGCGGGCGCCACGACCACGACGCCCTCGCCGAGGCGGAGCGCGGTCTCGATGGAGTCGGCGAGGCGCGTCGCGTCCGGATCCGGCACCGCCGATCCCGTCTCGGGGTCGATCGGCCGGCCGAGCTCGTCGCGGGCCCAGTCCTCGGGTCCCTCGGCGCGGCGGACGACGAACCGGTCGACGACGACCTCGATCGTGTGGCGCTTGTACTTGTCGAGCGTCGGCGCCTCCGACAGGTCGTACTGCTCCCCGTCCACCCGGACGCGGACGAAGCCCTGCTTGCGGGCGCCCTCGAAGACGCGATCGCCCTCGGTCTTGCGGTCCTTGATCAGCGGGCCCAGGACGAGCAGCCGGGTGCCCTCCGGCAGCGCGAGGACCTGGTCGACGATCTGGCTCACGGCCTGGCGCTCGATCTCGCGGCCGCAGTTCGGGCAGTGCGGGTGCCCGATGCGCGCGAACAGGAGCCGCAGGTAGTCGTAGATCTCGGTCACGGTGCCGACCGTCGACCGCGGGTTGCGCGACGCGCCCTTCTGGTCGATCGAGATCGCCGGCGAGAGGCCGTCGATCTGGTCGACGTCGGGCTTCTCCATCTGGCCCAGGAACTGGCGGGCGTACGCGGACAGGCTCTCGACGTACCGGCGCTGGCCCTCGGCGTAGATCGTGTCGAAGGCGAGGCTCGACTTGCCCGAGCCCGAGAGCCCGGTGATCACGACGAGGCGGTCGCGCGGGAACGCGACGTCGATGTTCTTGAGGTTGTGTTCGCGCGCGCCGCGCACGACGATTCGATCCTGGGGCACGGGTCCAGTCTACCGGAAGGGCGCTAAAGAGAACAGACGTTCGGCTGTGATCGCCGCCACGGTCCAGTGTGCCGCGGGGACATGTCAGGACGCGGCAGGAACCTCGACCGAGTCCTGGCAGATCTTCCAGGCGCCGTTCTCCCGGACGAGCCGGATCGACTCGTCGATCGGGACGTCCTGCCCGTAGGTCGCGAGCGTCTTGAGCAGGCTGTCGAGCTGGTCGTCGCTCATCGGCGTCCCGCGCTGCTCGAGGATCGCCTTGACGAGCGGTCGCATCCGCACCTCGTCGAAGGTGACCTTCGCCGAGCCCGTCACCGGCACCGTGGCGACGTCGCCGTCGATCGCCGGGTCGCCGAACTTCACCTTCGACACGTCGAGCGTGATCGCGTCGAGGAGCGCCTGCGAGTCGATCCCGGGGATCAGCTCCGCGCCGGCGCCCATGCCCGCGAGCCCGAGCTGCTCGCCGATCCGGTCCTCCTGGCCCGCGCAGGCGAGCGGGCGGAGCCCCTCGACGTCCTTCGCGGCGAGCTTGCCGAGCGCGACCTGCACGACCGCGCCCGGGCTGTCCGCGGCCGGCGCGGCGGGCGAGCAGGCGGCGAGGACGAGGACCACGGCGAGGATGAGCGTGCGCATGTGGAGAGCCTACCCCTGGCTCGATCAGCCGCGGCGGCGCGGCCGGAACAGCGCGTGCGGGTCCGGGAGGAAGCCGAGCTTGCGGTACCACGGCTCGAGACCGGGTGTGGCCGCGAGCGAGAACCGCACGAGGTCCCGGCCGTCGGTGAGCAGGTGGATCATCCGCTCCCCCACCCCGAGCCCCTGGTAGGCGGGGTCCACGACGACCGTCGCGATGAGCGCGTTCTGGGCCCCGTCCGAGATCGAGCGCGCGGTCCCGATCAGCCGGTCGCCGTCCCACGCGGTCGCGAACTCGGTGGTGCCCCGGAGCGCGCGCTCGAGCGACGCCGGCTCCGAGGCGCGGAGGTCCCAGCCCACGGACCGCAGCAGGCCGACGACCTGGCCGGTCTCGGGCAGCCGGTCGAGCGTGATCGCGACGCGGTCGCGAGTCCCGTCCACGCGCACGAGTCGCCGCTGGAGCTCCCACAGGTGGTCGATCCCGTGCGCCTGGATCCGGCGGAGCACCTTCGCCAGCGTCCACGTCTCGCCGTGCCGGTCCGGTGATCTCGGTCCCGTCGTCGCTCCGGCCGAGCGCGTCCAGGCGCTCGGCCACCCACGCGCGCGATCCATCGAGCGCGTCGCGCACCGGCACGCCATCCATCGGCCCGTCGTAGCGTCCGACCCCGGGGAGCCGCCCGAGGAGCCAGACCTCGGACCCCGCGACGTGGCGGAGCACCTCGTCGGCCTGGCGCTCGCCCCGCGCGTCGTCCGTCGGGAGCGGGCCGGCCGACGCCTCGTGCGCGGCGATCCGGTCCGCCAGGTCGAGGAGGTCAGCGCGCGCCCAGCCGAGCCGCCGGAGCGCGGTCGCCACCTCCAGGTCGCCGACCACGCGCTGGTCGGTCGGGAGCGTCGCGTTGACCTCGTAGCCGTCCTCGCGGGTCGTCGCCGTGACGTCGCCCGCCAGCTCGCCGCGCCACAGCCGCGGGATGCCGGCCTCGTCGCCGTGCGCCTCGAGCCAGCCGCGGACGCGGGCCGTGTTCGTCACCGCCAGGCTCACCGCCCGGACGGGCGAGTCCGCGACCGCGAGCACGCCCGGCAGGCTCGGGACCCAGCCCGCGAAGCGACCGCCGTCGTAGCCGGCCTCGACCCAGACGGGGATCATCGCGAACCCGTCGAGCGGCGGCGGCGGCCCGTCACGGACGTCCTCGGTCAGGTCGGGTCCGAGGTTGCTGGGCACGGGCTCAGTCCAGCTGCGGGATCGCGAGCGCCTCGATCCGCTCGATCGTGCCGTCCTCGGACCCGGCGACGACGACGGCGCGGCCGCCCGCCGGCAGCGCCGCACGGACCGACACCTCGCGAAGGAGCACCTGCGCCGAGATGGCGCCCGGGTTGGCGGCCATCAGCGGATCGATCGGCACGACCGGCCACACGCCACGGACCACGGCGAGCAGTCGGGCGGTCCGCTCGTCGGGGACCACGGCGACGATCGGGACCGCCGGGCGATTGGCGGCCGCGGCGACGGCCCAGCTCGCGTGGCGGCCGGCGGCAACGAGGACGGTCACGGTCGGGTCGTGCTCGGCGAGGGCCGCGGCGGCGACGGCGAGCGCCCCACCCCGCCCGACGGGCAGCCACGTCCACCGGGTCCGCGTCCGCTCCGTCCGCCTCGCTGCCGGCCTCGGCCGCGGCGGCGATCCGCTGGGCGGCCTCGGCCGCGAGCACCGGGTAGGCGCCGATCGCCGTCTCGCCCGACAGCATCACCGCGTCGGCGCCGTCGAGGACGGCGTTCGCGACGTCGCTCGCCTCGGCCCGGGTCGGGCGTGCGGCGGCGATCATCGACTCGAGCATCTGGGTCGCCACGATCACGGGCTTGCCCATCGCGACCGCGGTCCGCACGAGCCGCTTCTGGACCAGCGGCACGGCCTCGAACGGCAGCTCCAGCCCGAGGTCGCCGCGCGCGACCATCACGCCGTCCGCGGCCCGGGCCACCGACTCGAACCCGTCGACGGCCGACCGGGTCTCGATCTTCGCGATGATCGCCGGGCCGTCCGGCCCCAGGATCGCCCTGAGGTCGACGACGTCCGCGGCGGTGCGCACGAACGACTGCCCCACGAGGTCGATCCCGAGGTCCACCGCGAGCCGTGCGAGCTCGCGGTCACGCTCGCCGAGGGCCGGCAGGGAGAGCCGGTCCGCGGGGACGTTCACGCCCGCCCGCGACCGGACCGTGCCGCCACGCTCGACGACCGTCGTCACCGCATTGCCGTCGATCGCCAGCACGGCGACCTCCACGGCGCCGTCCGACAGGTGGATCCGATCCCCCGGCGCGAGGTCGCCCGCGAGGCCCGCGTGCGTCGTCGCGGCGCGCGTCTCGTCCCCGTCGCCGTCGAGCGCGTCGAGCCCGGCGAGGAACGTGAACGTCGCGCCCTCCACGAGCGTCGCCTTGCCGTCGCGCAGCGGCCCGAGCCGCACCTTCGGGCCGGGGAGGTCGGCGAGGATCGCGATGTGCCGACCGGCCGCCCGAGCCGCGTCGCGGATCTCGGCCACGCGGGCGGCGTGCTCGTCGGCCGTGCCGTGGGAGAAGTTGAGCCGCGCGACGGACATGCCCGCGTCGACGAGCTCGGCGACGCGACCCTCGGTCGCGGGGCCGATCGTGCACACGAGCTTCGTCGCGGCCAGCGGCCGGCCGGGGATGGGCGTGTCGCTCATTGGGTTGGCCTGCGCTCCCGGTGTCAGCCGTAGCCGCGGCCGCGGCGCGTGGGTCGCTGCCCGGTCCGCTTGCGGACGTTCGGCGTCACGCTCACGTCCCACGTCGGCCGGTCGAGCCAGCGCGCCTGCCAGCCCTGGCCGTCCTCGTCGTCGTGCTCGTCGCGGATCCCGGGGAACAGCTCGGCGGCCACGCCCCACGGGTCGTCTGCCTCGGGCGGCACGCCGTCGAGCGCCTGCGCCGGCTCCTCGCCCGCGGGGAGGACGGTGACCTCGGTCACCTCGAGCGCCTGGCCGCCGCGCTCGGGTCGCTGCCCCGGCCGGTGGGCGGCCGCGCGCTCCTTCGCCGGCAGGAGCGCGTCCTTCGCCGCTCGCTCGGCGGCGCGCTGGACGACGACCGACGCGTCCTGCTCGAGGACGCGCAGGCGGACCTGCTGGATCTCGTCCCGGATCGCCGCGGCCCGCTCGAACTCGAGCTCCTTCGCCGCCTGCTTCATCTCGGCTTCCATGCGCGCGACGAGCCGCTCGACCTCCGCCTTGTCGGCGGCCTCGAGCGTCGCCGCGCGCCGCTCCGAGGAGTAGACGACCGTCCGCTCGGCGACGGCCCGGAGCCGGTCGTTGATGTCGTGGATGCCCTTGATGATCGTCGTGGGCTCGATCCCGTGGTCGACGTTGTACGTCTCCTGGACCGCGCGCCGGCGGTCCGTCTCCTCGATCGCGACCTTCATCGACTGGGTCGTCACGTCGGCGTACATGATGACCTCGCCGCCCGTGTTCCTCGCCGCGCGGCCGATCATCTGGATGAGCGACCACGCGCTGCGCAGGAAGCCCTCCTTGTCCGCGTCGAGGATCGCCATCAGCGTCACCTCGGGCAGGTCGAGGCCCTCCCGCAGGAGGTTGATCCCGACGAGCACGTCGTACACGCCGAGGCGCAGGTCGCGCAGGATCGCGACCCGCTCCAGCGTGTCGACCTCGCTGTGGAGGTACTGGACCTTGATCCCGAGCTCCTTGAGGTAGTCGGCGAGGTCCTCGGCCATCTTCTTGGTGAGCGTCGTGACGAGGGCGCGCTCGCCCTTCTCGACCCGGGCGCGGATCTCCTCGAGCAGGTCGTCGATCTGCCCCTCCGTCGGCCGGACGGTGATCGGCGGATCGACGATGCCGGTCGGGCGGATCAGCTGCTCGACCGTGCGCTCGCTCTTCTCGTACTCGTACGGCCCGGGCGTCGCGGAGACGTAGATCGCCTGGTTGACGTGGACCTCGAACTCCTCGAACGTCAGCGGCCGGTTGTCGAGCGCGGACGGGAGCCGGAACCCGAAGTCGACGAGGATCTCCTTGCGGGTCCGGTCGTTCTTGTACATGCCCACGACCTGGGGGATCGTCATGTGCGACTCGTCGACGATCAGCAGCCAGTCGGGCGGGAAGTAGTCGAGCAGCGTCCACGGCCGGCTGCCGGGCTCGCGCTGGCTCAGGTGGCGGGAGTAGTTCTCGACGCCCGAGCAGAACCCGAGCTCGCGGAGCATCTCGAGGTCGAACGTCGTCCGCTGGCGCAGCCGGGCCGCCTCGAGCGCTCGTCCCTCGGCCTCCATCTGGCCGACCCGGAGCTCCATCTCCTCCTCGATCCCCGCGATCGCGAGGCCGAGCTTGTCCCGTGGCGTCACGAAGTGGGTGGCCGGGAAGACGCTCAGCTCCTTGCGTTCCGCGAGCAGCTCGCCGGTCAGCGGGTCGAGCTCGGTGATCCGCTCGACCTCGTCCCCGAAGAACTCGACCCGGACGATGATCTCGGAGCTGGCCGGCCCGATCTCGAGGGTGTCGCCGCGGACCCGGAACCGGGCGCGGGTGAGCGCGGCGTCGTTGCGCTGGTACTGGAGGTCGACGAGGTGGCGGAGCACCGCGTCCCGCCGGTAGTGGCCGCCGACCCGCAGCTTGAGCACCGTGGCGCCGTAGTCGACCGGCGCGCCGAGGCCGTAGATGCACGACACCGACGCCACGATGATCACGTCCCGCCGCTCGAACAGCGCGTGGGTGGCCGCGTGGCGGAGCCGGTCGATCTCCTCGTTCCGGCTCGAGTCCTTCTCGATGTACGTGTCCGAGCGCGGGAGGTACGCCTCGGGCTGGTAGTAGTCGAAGTAGCTGACGAAGTACTCGACCGCGTTGTCCGGGAAGAACTCGCGGAACTCCGAGTACAGCTGGGCGGCAAGCGTCTTGTTGTGGGCCAGGACGAGCGTCGGCTTCTGGTGACGCTGGATGGTCTGGGCCATCGTGTACGTCTTGCCGGAGCCCGTGACGCCGAGCAGCGTCTGGTGGCGGAGGCCGCGCGAGAGCCCGTCGACGAGCTTGTCGATGGCCTGCGGCTGGTCCCCGGTCGGCTCGAAGGGTGCGACGAGGCGGAAGTCCGGCACGGAATCGATCCTACCACCATTGGATGAACAGAAACAGAACGCATGTTCTCGCCCGTCGACGGCCCCGCCGAACGGGTGAACGGTACCGGGACCAACGGCCCATTTCGACGGGTCGGTCGCCCACGAACACTGCGGATGTCATCCCTGTCCCGGAGTCCGACCCTTCCACATGCCGCGCCTCTCGCCACTCCGCTCCCCTCTTGCCCGACCGGGGGCCCAGCCTCGACGTGGGCGGATCCTGCGTGTCGGGCGCCGTGAGGAAGGTCAGTCGCTCGTCGAGTTCGCGCTGATCCTGACCCCGCTGCTGTTCCTGCTGCTCGGCATCGTGCAGTTCGGGTTCATCTTCCAGGCCTACGTGACGATGTCGGCCGCGGTCCGGGAGGCGTCGCGCGACGCGACCGTCTACGTCTACGACACGACGCTGACCCGGGCGCAGAACGACACGGCCCGCAACAACATCGCGAAGTCGACCCTCCTCGCCGCGTTCAACGGCCTGACCAAGACGACGCCGAACTTCGTCAACGGGTCGAGCTGGACGACGACCACCGGCACGGGGAGCGTGACCTCGACGAACGGCGACATGATCGTCACGTACGCGCTGCCCTCGACGGTCACCGACAGCGATCCGCGGACGAGCTGGCGGATCACCGTCACGGCCAGCTACCACATGGACATCATCGTCCCGATCATCGGGAACCTCCTGCCCAAGGACGCGAACGGCAGGTTCGTGATCCCGGCGGCGGCGACGATGGTCATCAACTGATGGCCCAGACCCGCATGGCGACCGGTGCGACGCGCACCCGGCGACAGGGCGAGCACGGCCAGGTCCTCGTGATCTTCGTGCTCGCGCTCGTGGCGCTGATGGGCGCGGCCGGCCTCGCGATCGACATCGGCCGGTTCTACAGCGAGCGGCGGTTCCTCCAGAACGCCGCCGACGCGGCGGCGCTCGCCGCCGCGAACACGCTGATCGCCGGCAAGACCACCGCCGCCGCACGCACCGAGGCGCTGGCGGTCATCGCCCACAACTTCCAGATCCCGCCCAACGGGATCACGCCGAGCGTGCCGCCGCCCTCGGGCTCCGAGGTCTACCAGGCCGGCCAGGCGGGATCGCCGTCCGCGCTGATCGACGGCATCCTGATCGACGCCAGCGGCGTCCGGGTCGCCGTCCGCAACACCGTTCCCTACACGTTCGGGCGCGCGGTCGGGTTCACCAGCCAGCAGATCTACGCCCGGGCACGCGTTGCCTTCCGTGGCAACCTGCTGCCCATCGCCGTGCGCAACTTCGTCAAGGCACCCGGCAGCGGCACCGGCAATGCGCCGTGCTCCGACAACCAGACGAAGTTCATGGACTTCTTCTCGACGGCGAACACGGCGTGCGTCGGCACCGACACGAACGCCACGAACCGGGTCGAGCCAAACGCCGGCGCGGCGTTCAACCTCGCGAACCCCGACAGCGACCGCACCAACCACGGCCCCGTGATCGAGATCCTCGGCCAGGGCGCCCAGCCCGGCAACGGGGCCGACTTCCGCGGGTTCGTCGCCCTCGACGTGCGCAACTACCTCAACGCGACGTCCCAGCTCTACTACAACGACGTTCCCTCGGGGGTGACGTCGAGCGTCCTCAAGGACCTCGCGGCGCGCTGGATCTACACCGGTGGCTATCCCGGGCCGGACCTCGTGCCGATCACGAGCCCGCCGGACGCCAAGGACCAGATCGGGCTGCTGTTCGGCAACTCGACCGGCGCGGCCGTCACCGCGGTCAGCGAGCGCTTCGCGCCGGGCGACACGGCCCTCGTGCTCGTCTACTCGGGGCTGACCCAGTCCATCCCGGACTTCACGATGAACTCGCCGTCCGCGATGACGCTCCCGACGACCGGGACGACCAACAACGTCGGCAACTTCAAGGTCGGCCGCAACCAGTCCTTCGCGGGCCAGGTCTCGCTGACCACGGTCGGCGACGTGGGCGACGCGCAGAACCCGCTCACCAACGGGACGCTCACGGGCGTCACCCCGCTCTCGTACTCGCCCAACCCGGTGACGCCGGCGCAGGGCCAGGGGACGAGCGTCGGCATCACGCAACGCAGTGACGGCGGGCGCGACGACCGGCATCTACACCCTGTGGCTCAAGGGCCAGGCCGGGAGCCCGTACCTCACGACGAAGTACTTCCCCATGGCCGTCCAGGTCGGCAACGTGCAGAAGGACTTCGCCTTCACGGCGCCCAACGGGGCGGAGGCGGTGGCGGCGACGCTGGGGAGCTCGGCGACGTTCACGCTGAACCTCAAGGCGGTCACCAACGGCAACAACGCGTTCAACACCGCCGGGATCAACCTCTCGGTCGAGGCCCTTCCCGAGAACACGATGCCCGCCGGGATCGGCGCCGCGACCTTCTCGAACGCGACGCCGCTCGCGGGGCAGACGGGCCAGGGCACGACGGTCACGCTGACCATCAACTCGGGCTCGCTGCCCGAGGGCCAGTACCAGCTCGTCATCCGGGCGACCGGGGTCAACACGGACGGCTACAAGGTCACCCACCTGCTGCCGATCGTCCTCGGGGTGGTCACCGGCAGCTCCAACTCGAACACCAGCTACGTCGACGTGACGGGCTACGGGGTGATGCGAATCGCCTCGATCACGTCCAACACCGTCTTCGCCTATGCCATCAGCCCCGTCATCACGGATCCCAACGACTCCCGGCTGCGCCTCGGTCAGGTTGCGCGGCTGGTTGCCTGGAACTAGCCGGACAGGCACGGCACCAACCCCTTCGGGCGGCGCACGCGCGTCGGCCCATGCTCACGGGAGGCTCATGCGATGGAGATGGAGTACAAGGACCCCTCGAAGCGCGGTCGATGGATCGTGCTCACGGGTGTCGTCCTGGCGGTCGTGGCCGGCGGTGCCGCGTTCTTCCTGATCAACAACGCCCAGCAGCAGGCCGGACAGAGCGGCCTCAAGACCACGACCGGGGTGGTCGCCGCGCTGGCGATCCCCGCCCGCAAGCCCATCGAGGCCACCGACCTCGTCGTCCGCACCGACATCCCGCTCGACGGGACGAACGCGGAGGGCGTCGTCACCGACCCCGCCCAGCTCGTGGGCCGCGTCCTCGCAGTCGACGCCAAGGTCGGCCAGCTCGTCACGACGAACCTCCTGGCCTCCTCGACGGCCGGCGCACAGTTCTCGATCCTCAAGCCGGAGGAGACCGTCGCGCCCGACTCCGAGGCATGGCGCGCCGTCTCGCTGTCCGTCCCCGACGACCGCGCGGTCGGCGGCCTCCTCGGGCCCGGGATGCTCGTGGACGTGTTCATGACCGCCAGCGTCAACGTCCCGCAGTCGGTCCTCGACGAGGGCACGTACTACACGGACCAGTCGACGAAGATCAGCTGGCAGGACATGGAGATCCTCTCGCGCCAGGGGACCTTCTACATCGTGAAGGCAACCCTCCCGGTCTCGGAGGAGATCAGCCACCTCCAGGCCGCGGGCAACGCGCAGTTCAGCATGGTCCTCCGGCCCGACGCCGACACCCGGATCCTCGACGTGAGCGCCCTCGGCGCCACGACCAACCGGATCATCGAGCGCTACGGCCTGCCGGTGCCCGAGACGTATCCCAAGGGCAACGGCCCGATCGCCACGGCCCCGCCGATCCCGGCGATCACGCCCGCGCCGTCGCCGGCCCCGAGCGCCTCGGGCGAGCCGGCGCCGTCGGCCAGCGCCGCTCCGTAACCGCCAACCCGGGCGGGCGTCGTCTCCCGTCGGCGCCCCGCTCCCCTACCAGCGCACGCACCGCGGCCAGGCCGGCGATCCGTCGTCGGGCGTGCCGCACCGATCGTCCGGTGACGCCTGCCATGGGGCGGAGGACCGGTCGGCCGGCTGACCCTGGGAGGACGCCGCTCCCGGCGGCCCCCTCCGTCGCGCGTCGCTGACCCGACGCGCCTCCCACCGCCCGACCGGGCTCGCCCGGTCGGGCGGCTTGCCGTCCGCCTCCCGTTCGGCCGTCCCTAGCGACGGTCCGCGATCGCGTCCTTGAGCGCGTCGACGACCCGTGGCCCGCGTCCTCGCCTCGGAGCCGCTCGTGTCGATCGTCCGCGTCGCCGCGTACGAGAGCCGTGCGACGAGCCCCTCCTGGGCGGCCATCCGCTGGTCAGCCTCGTCGGGTGATGCCCCGCGACCCACGAGCCTGAACCGCTGGACGTTCGGATGGCACGTGACGAGCCAGACCTCGTCGCACTGGCGTGCGAGCCCACCCTCGACGAGCTTGATCGCCTCGATCACGAGCGCCGGGGCGCCCGCACGTTCCGCCTCCTCGATCCGGGCGAGGATCCTCGGCCGCACGGCAGGGTGGACGAGCTGCTCCAGCTCGCGCAGGGCGACGGGGTCCGAGAACACGATCCGCCCGAGCGCCTTCCGGTCGAGGGTCCCGTCCGGTCCCGCCGCCTCGGGCCACCGGCGGAGGACGAGGTCATGGGTCGGCTGCCCCGGGCGACGTCACCGCGCGCGCCTCGTCGTCCGCGTCGACCACGTGGACGCCCAGCTCGGCGAGCCACTCGGCGACCTGCGACTTCCCGCAGCCGATGGGCCCGGTGATCCCGATCCTGACGGTCCGCACGCCGAACGTCACGGTGCCAGCTCCTCCAGCTCGAGCCACGCGTCCTCGGCCTCGGCGAGGGCTCGCTCGACGTCCGCGAGCTCGCTCGTCACGCGGCGCATCTCCACGAAGTTCGACGAGATCGACGGGGTGCCCATCGCGAGCTCGAGCTGGCTCTTGCGCAGCCCGAGGCGACCGAGCTCCGAGTCGAGCGTCTCCCGGCGGCGCCGGTACGCGTCCTTCGACAGCCTCGGGCGGGCTCCCGACGCCTTGCGCGGCGCCGGTGAGGCCCCGTTGCCGGCGCGGCGCCACCTCGACCGGGGGCGTGGCCGCCAGGACCGGAGGCGTCGCCGCGGCGGTCGAGCCGGCCGGGCGACGGTGCGTGCGCCGGCGTGCCTCGGCCTCGACCGTCCAGCCGTCGGCGACCGCCGTGCGCCAGGCCCGGTAGCCGCCATCGAACGGGACGGCGAGCGCGTCGTCGACGACCCACAGCTTCTCGCAGATCGTCTCGAGCAGGCGCCGGTCGTGCGAGACCACGAGGATCGTCGCGGGCGACTCCACGAGGAACGCCTCGATCGCCTCCCGGGCCGCGATGTCGAGGTGGTTCGTGGGCTCGTCGAGGAGCATCAGGTTGGACGGCAGGATCCCGAGCAGCGCGAGCTCGAGCCGCGACCGCTCGCCGCCCGAGAGCATCCGGACCTCTTTGAGCACGTCGTCGCCCCGGAACAGGAACCGGGCGAGATACCCGCGTGCCTCGCCGGGGGTCACCGGGATCGCCTCGAGGACGGCCTCGAGGACCGTGGCGCCGGGGATCGCGGCGTCGCGCAGCTGGGCGAGATAGGACGGCGAGACCTGGTGGCCGAAGATCACGCTCCCGTCGAGCGGCGGCAGGTCGCCCGCGATCGTGCGCAGCAGCGTCGTCTTGCCCGCGCCGTTCGGCCCGACGATCCCGATCCGCTCGCCGCGCTGCGCCGCGAGGAACGGCGCCTTCGCGACGGTCACGGGCCCCGCGGCCTCGGTGCCGTCGGCGGCCAACGCCCCGCGGCCCGGCAGGTAGCCGACCTCGAGGTCCTCGACCCGGATCACGAGCTCGCCGGAGCGCACGGGCCCACCCGCGAGCGCGGCGCCGTGGAGCCTGAGCGTCCGCTTCGACGCCTTGGGCGCCTGTGGCGTCTCGGCCTTGAGCTTCTCGAGCCGCGCCTCGTGCTCGTGCATCTTCACGTGCTTGCGCTGGCTCCGGTAGCGCTGGACGAGCTCGATCTCCCGGGCGATCGCGTCCTCGTGGCTGTCGGCCTCCTTGACCGCCCGCTCGTCGCGCTCGATCCGCTGGCGGTGGTAGGCGCTGTAGTCGCCCCGGAACGCGGTGAGCTTCCGGTCGCGGAGCTCCCAGATCCGGGTCACCGTCGCGTCGAGGAACGCCCGGTCGTGCGACGCGACGAGCAGCGCGCCAGCTCCGGCGCCGGAGATGCTCCTCGAGCCACTCGATCGCCCCGATGTCGAGGTGGTTGGTGGGCTCGTCGAGGAGCATCAGGTCCGGATCCGAGATCACGAGCCGCGCCAGCGCCGCCCGCGTCTGCTGGCCGCCCGAGAGCGCCGTCGGCGGGCGGAGCCACTCGTCGCGAGCGAACCCGAGGCCGGACAGCGCCTCGTCAACCCGCTGGTCGAGCGTGTACCCACCGAGGATGTCGAACCGGTGCTGGAGCTCCGCGTAGCCGGTGGTCCCGGCCTGGCCGCCGTGCTCGAGCGTCTCGAGCTCCTCGGCCATCCGCTCGAGGTGCGCGGCGCCGTGGCGGACCGCGGCCCGCAGGTCCGGCGCCGCCATGAACGCCTCGTCGAAGTGCGCCTCCTGGCTCAGCAGCCCGAGCGACAGGCCGCGCTTGCGGCTCACGGTCCCGCGGTCGGGCTCGTCGCGCCCGGACACCATCCGCAGCAGCGTCGTCTTGCCCGCGCCGTTCGGGCCGACGAGGCCCACGCGCTCGCCCGGCGCGATCGCCCCGGTCACCTCGTCGAGGATGACGAACGTGCCGATCTCGCGGACGACGCCGTCGAGGCGGATGAGGCTCACGCGCCGCCCTCCCGCGTGACGGTGCCGGCCCGTGCGGCCGCTCGACGCGAGGCGGCGGCCGCCTTCGTCCGCGCGGTCCTGGCGATGGCCTCCGCGGCCTCGTCGGTCGTCCGACCCAGCGCGCCGTCGCCGTCGAGCTCCACCCAGCGGCGGCCGCGACGGCCGGTCGGCTTGGCGCCCCGGCGTGGCGTCATCGTCGAGAGCAGCTTCGCGGCCGCGGGTCGTTGCGCCGCGGGCAGGCGCTGGCACCACGTGCAGAAGTGCGTCGCGCGGATGCCCACGACGATCCGCCGGATCGGCCGCCCGCAGCGCCGGCACGCCTCGCCGGTGCGCTGGTAGACGTCGAGCCGCTCCTGCATCGCGCCGTCGCCGTCCGGCGCCGTGTAGTCGTCGATCGAGCTGCCGCGCCGCTCGACCGCCTCGGCGAGGATCTCGACGACGTTCCGCCACAGGGCCCGCTCGTCGGCCGGGCGGAGCGAGTTGGCCGACCGGAGCGGGTGGAGCTTCGAGCGCCACAGGGCCTCGTCCGCGTAGATGTTGCCGACGCCCGCCACGAACCCCTGGTCGACGAGCAGCGGCTTGAGCCGGCCGCGCCGGCCGCGGATGCGACTCCGGAACGCCTTGAGCGTGAACCGCGGGTCCAGCGGCTCGGGCCCGATCCCGTCGAACGGGTCGTCGTCCGCGACGTACAGCCCGATCCGGCCGAACTTGCGCACGTCCCGGAACCGGATCTCGCGCCCGTCGTCGAGCGCCATCGCCAGGCGCTCGTACGGATCCACCGGCAGGTCCCCG
This sequence comes from uncultured Chloroflexia bacterium, assembly GCA_963768035.1. Classification (GTDB taxonomy): domain Bacteria; phylum Chloroflexota; class Limnocylindria; order Limnocylindrales; family CSP1-4; genus CAIXZV01. The sequence continues at coordinate 202,559 of CAVYGJ010000004.1, read as the reverse complement.
GGCACGACGAACACCTGGCCGGTCATCTTGAGATGGATCGTGAGGAATGCCCCGCCGGCGAGCTCGACGATGATCTGCTTGCCGCGGCGGCCGATCGCCTCGATCCGCCGGCCCGTGACGCCCTCGACGAAGGCAGCGGGGTCCTGGTCGCGGAGCGTCCGGGTCCACGAGACGCGCGCGCCGGTGATCTCCGGGCCGGGCCCGCCGCCGTCGGGCAGCAGGTGGCGGCGGAGGTCGCGCGCGACGGTCTCGACCTCGGGAAGCTCAGGCATCGCCGTGACGATAGGACAGGTGCCCTCCGGATGCGACGCGCAGACGGGCGTCACAACGGCCGCACCTCGGGCACCATGGATCGCCCATGACCGACGAGATCGACCTCATCCGCGCGCGTGCCGCCCGGATCGCCGTGAGCGTGCTGTTCTTCGCGAACGGCGCGATCTCCGCCTCCGTGCTGCCCCGGCTGCCGGCGATCAAGGACTCCCTCGACCTCACGAACTCGGAGCTTGGGGTCGCCCTGGCGGCCGGTCCGATCGGTGGCCTGTTGATGGGCCTGTTCGCGGGGGCGCTCATCGCGCGCTTCGGGAGCGGGCGCGTCGCGACGGTCACGGGCACGGCGACCGCGGCCCTCGTGCTGGGCGTCGGGTTCGCGGGCTCGTGGGCCGTCCTGGCCCTGGCGTTCCTCGTGATGGGCGCCTTCGACGCGACGATGGACGCCGCGATGAACGCGCACGGCATCGGCGTCCAGCGGCGGTACGGCCGCTCGATCCTCCAGGGCTTCCACGGGATGTGGAGCGTCGGCTCGGTGATCGCCGGGGCGGTTGGCGCGATCGCGGCGGGGCTCTCGATCCCGGTCGAGGTGCATCTCGGGCTGGTCGGTCTCGCGATGGCGGTCGCGATCGTCGCGACCGGGCGGGCGATGCTCCCGGCCGCGATCGCCGACGTCCATCCGGCCCACGAGGCGGCCCTCGAGCCGGTGACGCTGCGGCACGCCCCGCGGCTCCTCCGGATCCTCGCCCCGATCGCCATGCTCGGCATCCTGTGCGTGATCCTCCAGGGATCCGCCGCGACCTGGAGCGCGATCTACCTCTCCGACGTGCTCCTGCAGCCACAGGGGATCGCCGCGCTCGCCTACGTCGTCTACATGGGCGCGATGGTCGTGGGCCGGCTGACGAACGACCGCTGGGTGGACCGCTGGGGCGAGCGCCGGATCGTCCGGGTCGGGGCGGTCATCGGGGCGGCCGGCGTCCTCGGGGTCATCGTGTCGGGGCCGCTCGGCCAGCCGCTGCTGGCGTTCGCCGGGTTCGCGGCCGTCGGGCTTGGCTCCTCGCCGATGTTCCCGGTGATGGTCGGCGTCGCGGGGTCGCGGCCCGGCATCCCGGCCGGGCACGGCGTCGCGCTCGTCGCGTGGATGGTCCGCTTCGGCCTCGTGTTCGCGCCCGCGGCCGTGGGCCTCGCGGCCGACGCCTTCGGGCTGGGCGCGGCGTTCGCGATCCCGCTCGCGGCCGCGGTCGTGATCGCGCTGGCGGCCGGGCCGCTCACGGGCGGCACCCTGCGTCGTCGCAGAGCGGCCGCGGCCTAGGGGCCGCGCCGCCACCCCGACGCGCTCCCGATGAAGCTGCGCCGTTCCTGCGCACCACGGTGGCAGTAACGCGAAGCGGCGCCCCCGGACACGCCGATATGCGCACCGCGGTGCCGGAACCCGCGTGGCTTCATCCCATTGCGCACCGGGTGCGCACGGCGCGGCCTGGAGGCGATCCCATCGCCTAGAGCTCGACGGGCGCCTCGCCGGCCTCGGCGAGCACGGCGTCCCGGCGCGACACCGGCGTCATGCCCTCCCACGAGTCGCCGACCTTCGCCTCCACGGTGAGCGGCACCGACAGCGGCAGCGCGCCCTCCATCGCCTCGCGGAGGACGGGGATCAGGCGGTCGACCTCGTCGCGCGGCGTCTCGAGCAGCAGCTCGTCGTGCACCGACAGGATCACGCGGGCGCGGAACCCGCCGGCGCGGAGCGCCTTGTCGGTGCGGATCATCGCGATCTTCACGATGTCCGCGGCCGTGCCCTGGATCGGCATGTTGATCGCCATCCGCTCGCCCGCGGCCTTGAGGGCCCGGTTGGCGGACGCGAGCTCGGGGATCTGGCGCTTCCGGCCGAGGAGCGTCGAGACGTACCCGGTCTCCCCCGCCGTCTCGCGGATGTGGAGCATGTAGCGGCTGATCCCGCCGTACGCGGCGAAGTAGCTGTTCACGAACTCCCCGGCGTCCTGGCGGCTGATGCCGGCCCGGCTCGCGAGCCCGAAGTCGCTCATGCCGTAGGCGAGCCCGAAGTTGACCATCTTGGCCATCGACCGCTCGTCGCTCGTCACGTCCTCGGGCGCCTTGCGGAGCACGCGGGCGGCCGTCTCGCGATGGATGTCGGCCTCGCGCGCGAAGGCGTCGCGGAGGTGCTCGTCCCCGCTCACGTGGGCGAGGATCCGGAGCTCGATCTGGCTGTAGTCGGCGGCGACGAGCGTCGTGTCCGGCGAGCCCGCGACGAACGCGTGGCGGATCCGCCGCCCGAGCGGCGTCCGGATCGGGATGTTCTGGAGGTTCGGGTCGGAGCTCGAGAGCCGCCCGGTCGCGGCGACGGCCTGGTTGAACAGCGTGTGGAGCCGCCCGTCCGGCCCGATGAGGTTCGGCAGCGCCTCCACGTACGTCGAGCGCAGCTTCGTGAAGATCGCGCCACTCGAGGATCGGCTCGATGACCGGGTGGACGCCGCGCAGCTCCTCGAGCACGCTCGCGTCGGTCGAGTAGCCCGTCTTCGTCTTGCGGCCCTTCGGCAGGCCGATCTCCACGAACAGGATCTCGCCCAGCTGCTTGGGGCTGCCGATCGTGAACTCGTGGCCCACGGCGTCGTAGATCTCGCGCTCGAGGCGGGTGATCTCCGCGGCGAACTCCACCTCGAGCGTCCGCAGCGCGTCGCGATCGAGGGCGACGCCCGCGGCCTCCATCCGGGCGAGGATCGGGATCAGCGGCAGCTCGATCTCGGCGAAGATCCGCTCGACCCCGTCCGCCTTGAGCGCCTGCTCGAGCGAGGGTCGGACCGCGAGCGCGGAGAGGGCGTCGAGCCCTGCGACCGCCGTGGGCGGGAAGCCTGCGGCGGTCGGCGGCAGCACGAGGTCGAGGCGCTCCGCGACGACGTCCGCGATCTTCTGGGCGCGCAGCGCCGCGTTGACGAGGTACGCGGCGATCTGGGTGTCGAACGCGACGACGAGCGGGGTCGCGTCGCCGTCCTCGGCGAAGTGCGCGGTGAGGACCGGCTTGACCTCGTGGCCGACGAGCGGGGCGTTGACCGCCTCGAGCAGGTGGCGCAGGGCGATCGACGCGTCCGGGCCATCGGCCGCGACGACTCGTCCGTCCTCCCCGGCGACGGCGAGCGCGAGCGGGGTCCCGGCGAGCGGCCTCGGGTCGTCCACGACCAGCCCGACGCCGACCGCCGGCTGGGCGCGCAGCCACGGCTCGAGGGCGGCCACGCCGTCCGCGCCCACGACCTCGATCCGCGACGGGTCGTTGATCGCCGCCGCGAGCGCGGCCGGCAGGTCGCCCGCCATCACGGCGACGTAGTCCGCTCGCGCCTCGGCGGATGCGGTCCCGCCATCGCCGTTCGCCGGCACGGGCACGGGCGCCGCCGCCGACGCCGCCTGCCCGCCGCCGATCCTGTCGAAGTCGAGCGTCAGCTGGAGCTCGCCCGACGAGCCGTACGACGGCCCGCTGTACCCGCCACGGCCGCCGCCGGCGTTCGGGCCACCCGGCCCCTGGCCCGCCCCACGGCCGACGCCCTGCGCCGCCGGGAAGCCCGCCTCGCGCAGCTCGCGCATCGCGGCGATCGCGTCCTCGGGACGCTCGCCCGTGAGCGGCGGCAGCCGGTCGATGAGCGTCCGGAACTCGTACTCGCGGAACAGCCGCACGACGGCCTCGCGGTCGTACTCCCCCACCCGCCCGCGCTCGAGATCCAGCTCGATGTCGCCGGCGCGCACGAGCCGCATCAGCTCGCGTGACTCCATCACCTGGTCGCGGTACTCGGTGAGCGGGGCGCGGAGCTTCTCGGGGACGACCTCGTCGAGATGCTCGTACAGGTTGTCGAGCGTGCCCCACGTCTGGACGAGCTTCGACGCGGTCTTCTCGCCCACGCCCGGGATGCCCGGGATGTTGTCCGTCGAGTCGCCCTTGAGCGCCTTGTAGTCGAGCATCTGGTCGGGCCGCAGCCCCCAGCGCTCCTCGATCTTCGCGAGGTCGTAGCTCACCGTGTTCGCGATGCCGCCGCGCAGCGAGACCATGAGCTTCGTGTTCGGCGAGACGAGCTGGAGCATGTCGAGGTCGCCGGTCAGGATGACGGTCTCGAGGCCCGCCGCCTCGGCCTGGCCCACGAGCGTCGCGATCGCGTCGTCCGCCTCGAAGCCCTCGCGCTCGTAGATCGGGATGGCGAGCGCCTTGACGACCTCGCGGACCTTCGGGATCTGCTCCCGCATGTCGTCCGGCATCCGCGTCCGGGTGCCCTTGTACTCCGCGTAGCGCTCGTGGCGGAAGGTCGGCTTGCCGAGGTCGAAGGCGACGGCGACCCGGTCCGGCTTCGCGTCCTGGATCGCGCGCAGCACGATGTTCGTGAAGCCGAACACGGCGGTCACGAGCTCGCCCTTCGAGGTGGTGAGGGGCTGCTCGATGAGGGCGAAGTACCCGCGGTAGATGAGCCCGTTGCCGTCGAGCAGGAGGAGGCGTTCCATCGGCTCCGAGCGTGCGGTGTGGGACCCCCGAAGTGTACCCGCGGCCCGCGTCAGGGCACGGCAGGTTTCGGGCGTCGTCGGCCCGACCCGCCGGGGTCAGCCACGCTCGGCGAGGCGCTCGTCCAGCTCCTCGATGGTCTCCACGAACCAGATCTGCGTCCCCCGGTTCGTCTCCGCCACGAACGCGCCGAAGGAGCTCGACGTCGTCGCAGCCGGCGGGAGCGGTCCGAGGACCACGAGCCGCAGCTGGTAGTTCACGAACGCCTGGACGATGTCACCCGCGACGCCCGTCCGCAGGTCGAAGAACGCGGCGTCGAGCCGCTCGACCGGGATCACCACGGTCCGGGCGTCGACCGAGAACGCGTCGCCGATGACGTCGCGGGCGACCCGCGGCGTGATAGGCGTTCCCTCGTCCGGCAGCACGAGCCGGTCGGCCATGACCTCCTCCAATCGCCCTGTCCGAACCCACCGGACCTGCACGCGGCGTGCACGGATTCTGCACATCTCCGCCCGAAGATCGAGACCGACAAGACACACCGGTCCCGTCCGGGGCCGCACCAACGGAGATCATCGACATGCGCGTTCTGCTCGGCGCCATCGTCCTCGGCCTGACGGCCCTGACGGCTGGCTTCATCGGCTTCCAGGCCGGCATCGCCTCGAACATCGGCGCCGCCGGCGGGGCCGTCTACCTCGGGGGCGGCGTCCCCTGGTTCGGCTTCCCGTGGTTCGGCTTCCTGTTCTTCTTCCTGTTCATCGGCTTCCTGTTCTTCGCCTTCGGCGGACGGCGCCGCGGCCCGTGGGGCCCGTACGGCGGGCACGGTCGCATGGGCTACGGCCCGTGGGGCGACGACACGACCGCCGGCGGCCCGACCTCGGGCGACCCGCGTCGCCAGTGGATCGCCGACGAGCACCGCCGCCTCCACGAGGCGGAGGCACGGGCAGCGGCCGGCCACGCACCCGCCGGTGCCACCACGCCATCCGACCCCACCCAGCCGCCCGCCGGCTGATCCCCTCTTCCAGCGACGCCGGGCGGGTATCCTCGCCCGGCGTCTTCGTCGTCCCGGAGCACCACATGCGCACGATCCTCGTCGCCGAGGACGAGCCCCAGATCGCCGGGCTCGTCCGCGACTACCTCGAACACGCCGGGTTCGCCGTCCTGGCCGCGGCCGACGGCGCCGCCGCGATCGCCACGTTCCGTGCCCGGCGGCCCGACGCGCTCGTCCTCGACCTCGGCCTCCCGCGGGTGGACGGGCTCGACGTCGTGCGGGCCATCCGGCGCGAGTCCGCCGTCCCCATCGTCATCCTCACCGCCCGTGGCGACGAGACGGACCGGGTCACGGGCCTCGAGCTCGGCGCCGACGACTATGTCGTGAAGCCGTTCAGCCCCAAGGAGCTCGTGGCGCGCGTGCGGGCCGTGCTCCGGCGCACGGACGCGCCACCGCCCTCCGACGAGCGGATCACCGCGGGCGACCTCGAGCTCGACCTCGCGCGTCGTCGGGTCACGGCCGCGGGGCGCGTCATCGGCCTCACCCCCACGGAGTTCGAGCTCCTCGCGACGCTTGCCCGCGAGCCCGGCCGCGTCTGGACGCGCTCGCAGCTGCTCGACGCCGTCCACGGGTTCTCGCTCGAGACGTACGAGCGCGCGATCGACGGGCACATCCGCAACCTGCGCCGCAAGCTCGAGCCGGGCGCCGGCACGCCGCGCTACGTGCGCACGGTCCACGGCGTGGGCTACGCGCTCGCCGACGACGAGGCCTGAGCGACCACATGGCGCAGGAGCCGGACGGCGACGACCCGCGCGGGCCCTGGGGGCGCGGCGAGTGGCCGCCGGGGGCATGGCACCGGCGTGGCGGCTGGGGCGGCGGGCATCGCGGCCGCGGGCCGGGCCGTCGTGGCGGCGCGGGCTTCCTCGGCTGTTTCCTGGTCGTCGTCATCGTGGCCATCGGCATCATCGCCGCGCTCGCGACGTGGGTCGCCGGGGCGCTGCTCGGGTTCGTCGCCCCGGGCGCGGCCCCGTCGGCGTTCACGGTCGTCGCGGTGCTCGTGGTCATCGGCGCTCGCGATCGCTGTTCGCGGTCCGCGTGTTCGGCACGGCGATCGGGCCGCTCGCCGAGCTCGGGCGGGCCGCCGAGCGGCTGGCGGACGGCGAGCCCGGCGTGCGGGTGGCGCTCCGTGGGCCTCGTCCCGTCCGGGGCCTCGCGGCGTCGTTCAACGCCATGGCCGAGCGCCTCGACCGGACCCGCGAGGACCGCCAGGCGCTGCTCGCGGACGTCACTCACGAGCTCCGGACGCCGCTGACCGTCGTCGCGGGTGGCATCGAGGCGATGCTCGACGGCGTCCATCCCATGGACGAGGATCACCTCGCGCCGTTGCTCGCCGAGACCGCGGTCATGGACCGCCTCCTCGACGATCTCCGGACGCTGTCGCTGGCGGAGGCCGGGGCACTCCCGCTCTACCGCGAGCCGATCGACGTCCGGGCGCTCGCGGACGAGGTCGTCGCGGCACACCGGCCGCGCGCGGATGCCGCGCGGATCACGCTCATGGCGGCGGGTGACGCGGCGCTCGTGACGAGCGTGGACCCGGTCCGCGTGCGAGAGATCCTGGGCAACCTCGTCGGCAACGCGCTGCGACACACGCCCACGGGCGGCCACGTGACGGTCGACGTCCGGGCGACGGAGGCGAACGCCGTGCTCACGGTCGTGGACGACGGCGAGGGCATCGCGCCCGACGAGCTGGGGCGCGTCTTCGACCGCTTCCACCGCCGGGCGGACTCGGGCGGGTCAGGACTGGGCCTCGCGATCGTGCGGGACCTCGCGGCCGCCCACGGGGGCTCCGTGGACGTGACGAGCGACGGGATCGCGGGCCGGGGATCGGTGTTCACGGTGCGGCTGCCGCTCCGCGACTGAGGCTGGCGCCGGTTCAGGCGCGACGGGCGACCCAGCGGAGCGCGACGAGCGCGATGCCGGCGACGAGCAGCACGAGCGCGGCTACGGCTGTCGCCTGGATGGCGCTCGCATCGGCCGCGATGGCCGCCGGGGGCGGGGCTGCCGCGAGGATCGACGGCTCGGGCTCGGGGATGGTCACCGCCGTGCCGGGCGAGCCGGACGGTGCGGGCGTCGGCGCGAGGTTGGCGAGGTACTCGTCGCTCGTCGGTGCGGGTGCCTTCGACGACTCCGGCTCGACCGGTGCAGGCGACGCATCGGCCGAGGCTGCAGGCCCGCCGCCCATCGTGTCGACGCCGGCTGACGGCGTCTCGGCGGCGGCGCGGCACCGGCGGCGGGTGCCTCTGCTGGGGTGTTCGGCGCCGGACTCGCGGGCGCGGCGCTCGCGGCCTGGCGGTCGGGTGCAGATTCGAGCGTGAACGCCTCGCCCGTGCCCGTCGCGGGTGCTGCCCCCGCGGTCCCGCCCGAGACGAAGCCGCCCGAGGCGACGAGGACGCCGACGATGCCCAGGGCGGCGAGCCCGGTGCCGAGCGGCGTCGCGAACGCGAACCGGGGACCCGAGAACGCGGCGAGGAAGCCGCGGATGCCGGACGGCCGGAGCGAGGCCGCCTGCTCGGGCGTGAGCCGGAAGTCGCGGGGCCGGACGGGCGCCGGGAGCTCGGGCATGGCGGCGGCGATCGCACGCAGGTCGTGGTGGAGGGCGGCGCACTCGGTGCACGCCGGCGACGAGGGCCGTGGCCTGCTCGAGCGCCGGACCCTGGGCGTCGCCTGCCGCGTGGGCGGCGACGAGCTCGAGGTCGTGCGTGTCGTGGACGTTGTCGGGGATGTGGGGCATGTCCCTGCCATGACGACGATCGTGCGCCCCTGGTTCCCCAGCCGGCGCACGCGGGGATTGACCGATCAGGGCGCCCGGGCGGACCGCCGTGCGACGAGCCGGGCGCCGACCAGCGCGGCGCCGATGAAGACGATCACGAGCGACAACACGCCGAGCGGGCTCGAGGCCGTCGTGGACGCGTCCGCCGTGACCGCACGTCGCGTCCGCGGGGCCGGTGCCTGCGGCGGGATCGGCGGGTGTGGACTTCTGGCTCACGCCGGTCAGTGCCTCCGACGACGGAGCCGGGACCTCGGCGGCGGGCGCCGCGGACGCGGCGTACATCGCCGCCGCGCTCGGCGCGGGCGCGACCTCCGGAGCGGTGACGGCGGCGCCATCGTCACGTGCCCCCGCGGTCCCGCCCGAGACGAAGCCGCCCGAGGCGACGAGGACGCCGACGATGCCCAGGGCGGCGAGCCCGGTGCCGAGCGGCGTCGCGAACGCGAACCGGGGACCCGAGAACGCGGCGAGGAAGCCGCGGATGCCGGACGGCCGGAGCGAGGCCGCCTGCTCGGGCGTGAGCCGGAAGTCGCGGGGCCGGACGGGCGCCGGGAGCTCGGGCATGGCGGCGGCGATCGCACGCAGGTCGTGGTGGAGGGCGGCGCACTCGGTGCACGCCGGCGACGAGGGCCGTGGCCTGCTCGAGCGCCGGACCCTGGGCGTCGCCTGCCGCGTGGGCGGCGACGAGCTCGAGGTCGTGCGTGTCGTGGACGTTGTCGGGGATGTGGGGCATCAGTCGCCCTCCCCGCGGAACAGGCCGAGGGAGCCCTCGAGCCGGTCGCGGAGCGCGAGCCGGCCCCGGTGGATGCGCGACTTCACCGTGCCGAGCGAGACGCCCGTGAGGTCGGCGATCTCCTGGTAGTCGTACCCCTCGACGTCGAACAGGACGATGGCGTAGCGCTGGTCGGGGGTGATCGTCGCGAGCGCCGCCTGGAGGACCCGCGACCGCTCGCCGTGCATGGCCGTCCGGAGCGGGTCGGCCTCGGGGCCGGCCGGCGGCTGCCAGCTCTCGTCCTCGAGCTCCGGGTAGGGCTGCGACGGGCGGCGCTTCTTGAGCCGCTGCTGGTCCATCGCCGCGTTGATCGCGATCCGGCTCAGCCACGAGCGTACCGAGCCGCCGCGGAACGACCGCATGTTCCGGTACGCGGAGAAGAACGCCTCCTGGACCGCGTCCGAGGCCTGGTCGCGATCCGGCACCATGCGCGCCACGAGGCCGAACAGGTGATCCTGGTACGCCTCGACGAGGCTGTTGAATGCGTCGAGGGAGCCGTCGCGCGCCTGCTCCAGGAGGATCAGGTCACGGCGCTGGATCGGGTCGTCGACGGGTTCCGACGGGCGAGCGTCCTCCACGACGGGCGCGGCCCTCCTGGTGGCGATGGTGAGGCGCGGCGAGTCTAGCATCGGGTCTGGGGGCGGTCGCCGGGCGAGCCGGCACGGGGACTGGGCATCGGGGGCAAGACGACGCGACCGTCGGCCGCGGTTCCCCGCTCCGCTACGATCTCCCCGCGGGCCGAAGTGGCGGAATGGCAGACGCGGCGGTCTCAAACACCGCTGGGGGCAACCCCGTCCGGGTTCGAATCCCGGCTTCGGCACCACGATGCGGCTAACGGCGGGCCGCCCGCGGTCGTTGCTACGTGTGCCCCTCGCGCAACATCGTCCCCCCGGCGGTGTGGCACGCGCGAGGGGCGCCTGCCTCTCAGGCAATTGCCAGACGGCTCGGCGATCCTTCCGGCACGCACCGTGTCCCGCGTGGTGTCGCACAGGAGTCAGCCGTGACCGCCCGATCCGCCGCAGCCGATCACCGACGTCCCCACCTTCGAGGGCCGTCCCCTCCCCGACCCCACCGAGCCGGCGTGGGACCAGGGCCTCGCCTTCGACGTGGACACCCTCATCGACCGCCGCCGCGTCCTCATGGGCATGGGGCTCGCGGGGCTCAGCCTCGGCCTCGTCGCGTGCGGGACCGGCTCGGGCGCCACCGCGAGCGCGTCCGCTGCGGCGTCGGCCTCGGCCGGGACCGCCGAGTGCGTCGCCGAGATCCCCGAGGAGACCGCCGGCCCGTTCCCGGGCGACGGCTCGAACGGCCCCGACGTCCTGTCCGACAGCGGCGTCGTGCGCAAGGACATCCGCAGCTCGTTCGGGTCGAGCACGACCGTCGCGACCGGGGTGCCGCTCACGATCAGGTTCGCCGTCCTCGACCTCGCGAACGCGTGCGAGCCGTACGCGGGCGCCGCCATCTACGCCTGGCACTGCGATCAGGCGGGGCGCTACTCGATGTACTCGCAGGGCGTCGAAGGCGAGAACTACCTGCGCGGCGTCCAGGCCGCGGGCGACGACGGGATCGTCGAGTTCACGAGCGTCTTCCCGGCCTGCTACCAGGGTCGCTGGCCGCACGTCCACTTCGAGGTCTACCCGAGCCTCGAGAAGGCGACGAGCAGCGGCAACAAGATCGCGACGTCGCAGATCGCGCTGCCCGAGGACACGTGCAACGCCGTGTACGCGACGGCGGGCTACGAATCGAGCGTCGCGGCCATGTCGCGGGTCAGCCTCGCGACGGACAACGTGTTCGCCGACGACGGCGGCGTCCACGAGCTCGGCACGGTCTCGGGCTCGATCGCCGACGGCCTCGTCGTGGAGCTCGCCGTCGGCGTGAACGGCTAGGTCGTCAGGCGCCCGGCTGCGGGTCGAGGGACGCGGCGTCGGTCTCGACGTTCGCGTCGGACGGCTGATCAGCGCCGGACGACGAGTCCGGGTCGGCCGCGCCGGTCTTCTTGGCCGTGTCCTGGGGAAGCTCGTCGGGGTTCGGGTCGCGTTCACGAACGTGCGGCATGGGATCCCTCCTTGCGGTGCGTGGTGGAGCTGACGGTGGCCGGGAGCGTAGCGCGCGAGCAGCCGGGCGAGAACCGCCTGCACATTGCGAAGCCATTGCGAACTCGTGCGAATGATGGTCCCGGGCACCTCGGATGCCGTCGTCGGCCATCGCGCGCTAGACTCGCACCCCGACAACGACATCCCTTCGGAGTCCCGATGAGCCTCTTCCGCCGCGTTCTCAACCTCGACGAGACCCCGTCGTCGCCCGACGCAACGGTCGACGCGGATGCGCCGCTCGCCCCCGTCGACCCCGCCAAGCCGCTTCCCGACCTGACCACGGGCATGACGGCCAGCGTGAAGTCGATCGCCGCCCAGCTCACCGAGCTCCCGCCCGCACGGGCGCGCTACCTCGCCGCGTTCGCGTACGTCCTCGGTCGCGCCGCGCACGCGACGGGCTCGATGAGCGACGACGAGCGAGCGGTCATGCTCGCGCTCGCCGAGACCGGCGGACTCGACCCCGAGCACGCACCCCTCATCGTCGACCTCGCGGGCACCCTGGCCGGTGAGTTCGGCGCGACCGAGGACTTCCTCGTCGCGCGCGAGTTCAAGGCGATCTCCACGATGGAGGAGCGCGAGCAGCTGCTGCGCTGCTGCTTCCTCGTGATGGCCGCGGACGACGAGATCGACGCCACCGAGTCGTGGCTCGCCAACCGCCTCGCCGAGGAGCTCGACGTGGTGCGGCCGGACCTCAACGCGATCCGCGACGAGTTCCACGAGCAGCTCTCGGGCGTGAAGGAGCTGCGCCGCCTCCAGGCGAGCTGACGCCGCCGGACATCGTCATTCGTCGATGTCCGACCATCCACCGGCGCCGATGGGCGCCGCGCCGCGAGCACGCGACGATCTCCGCAGGCCCGGTCACCCGACCGGACACTGGGAGAGATCCACGACATGACCGCATCCGTCCCCGCCGCACCGGCCGTCACCGGCTGGGCCACCGGCCCCTCCATCGAGCGTCGCGGCCTCGTCTCGCGCATCGTCGCGGGCGCCCTCCACGTCGCGACCGGCCTCGCGCTCGTCGCCAGCGTCGTCGGCATCGGCGTCGCGCAGGCGATCATCGCCCGGGGCGTCGTCATCGCCGACGCGAACGATGTCGCGATGCTCAACGCCCTCGCGCCCGTGACGCTCCTGTTCGGCCTCCTCGGCGCCGCCCATGGTGTCGCCGGGCTCGGGATCGTCTTCGGCTCCCGCCAGGCTGCGGGCCTCGGGATCGGTCTCGGCGTCATCGACGTCGTCGCCGGGTTCCTCGGGCTCGTCCTCGCCGCCGGCTCCGTGAGCCACGCCTTCGACGGCGTCGGGATCTCGATGACGCTCGTCGTCCTCGGCGCCGTGCTCGCGATCGCGGCGCGGCTCGCCGACTGGAACACCTACGGGCCGGTCACCCCGACCGACACCGAGGCCGACGCCGCCTGACAGCCGTCGGGCCACCTTCGGCCCGCGACGACCAACGCTTCTCCTCGAACCCCCGGTGCGTGACGGCGCCGGGGGTTCCGCTCGTCAGAGGAGCTGGAGGTCGACGACGCCCTCGCCGATCCGGCGGCGGACCTCGGCCACGAGCTCGGCGTCGTACGCCACGCCGCCCTTGAGCTCCATCGGCAGCGCGGCCCCACCGGGCGCGGGCACGTGGACGACGACCTTCGTGCCGCCGGGACGCTCCCGGAGCACGCCCTTGAACGCCTGCATCGCCGCGACGACGCGGTCGGGGCCGGCCTCGCGGGCGAACCGCACGTTGAGGATCGCGGTGGCCGAGGCCTCGACGGGGACGGACGGCGCCTGGGCCGCGGCCGACGCGACGCCGCGCGCCTCGTCGGGCAGCGCCGGCTCCTCGGGCTCGGGCCCGCCGGCGGCCGTGGCGACCGTCTCGAGGTCGGGCGGCTCGGCGTACGTCGAGATCGGCTCCGCGGGCGCGATCGGCGGCAGCGCACTCGGGTCCGGCCGTGCTGGCGACGGCGGCCGGCGTCGGCGCGGGCACACCCGGCCCGACCGCGACCGGCGGCCGGGGCGCGCCGCCCCCGTTCCCGTACCCGCCGCCCGCTGCCGTTGCGGAAGCCGCCGTTCGTGCCGGGGACCGCGCGTCGCCCGCCGCGCTTGTCGAGCGAGCCGACCTCGCGGGCGAACGCCTCCGGCCCGCGGTCCGTGACCTCGTCCCAGTCCCACACCGAGTCCGCGAGCAGCGACGCCTCGTCGCCGCGGTGGTCCACGCGACCGGCGACGAGGAGGATCGCGCCATCGCGCCAGCTGCCGATGGTCTGCTCGTACGTCTTCGGGAAGACGACGACCTCGAGCGTGCCCTGGAGGTCCTCGAGCGTCACGACGGCCATCGTTGAGCGCGCCTTGGTGAGCACGGACCGGATGCCGGTCACGATCCCGCCGATGACGACCCGCTGGCCGTCGAGCGACTCGTCCTTGAGGTCGCCGCTGTACGCCGTCACGAACAGCCCGACCCGGTCGGCGACCTCGCCCATCGGGTGGTCGGAGAGGTAGAGCCCCATGAGCTCCTTCTCCCAGCGGAGCCGCTCGCGGACCGGCGTCTCGGGGGTCTGCGGGAGGGGCGCCTCGAGCGCGGCCGCGTCCTCGCCGCCCATGTCGAACAGCGACGTCTGGCCGCTGATCCGGTCGCGCTGGGTCGCCTGGCCGGACGCGAGCGAGTCGTCGAGGCCGAGGAGGATCTGGGCCGGGTGGCCGAGCATGTTCATGGCCCCGACCTTGGCCAGCGACTCGAGGACCTTGCGGTTCGTCAGCCGGAGGTCGATCCGGTTGCAGAAGTCCGTGAGCGAGCGGAAGTCGCCGCCCTCCTCGCGGGCGTCGATGATCGACTGGATCGCGCCCTCGCCGACGTTCTTCACGGCGAGCAGCCCGAACCGGATCGCCTCGCCCTCGACCGTGAACCCGAGCCCCGACCGGTGGACGTCCGGCGTGCGGACCTCGATCCCGAGCCGGCGGCACTCGGCGATGGCGGCCGCGACCTTCTCCGCGTTGTCGCGGAACGCGGACAGCACCGAGGTCATGTACTCGACCGTGTAGTTCGCCTTGAGATACGCGGTCTGGTACGCGATCAGCCCGTAGCAGGTGGCGTGCGCCTTGTTGAACCCGTAGCGCTCGAACGGCTCGAAGGCCTTGAACACCGCGTCGATGACCCGCGGCTCGACGCCGCGCTCGGCCGCCTGGCTGACGAACTTCTCCTTCTGCGCGCGGAGCACCGAGGACTTCTTCTTGCGGATCGCGTAGCCCAGCGTGTCCGCCTCGGGACCCGGTGAAGCCGCCCAGCGCGATGGCGGCGGCCATGATGTCCTCCTGGTAGACGAAGATCCCGTACGTCTTGTTCAGGTAGGGCTCGAGCAGCGGGTGCAGGTACTCGACCTGCTCCTGGCCGTGCTTGCGCCGGATGTAGGCCGGGATGTTGTCCATCGGCCCCGGGCGGTAGAGCGCGACCATGGCCGCGAGGTCGTAGACCGACGTCGGCTGGAGCTCGCGGATGTAGCGGCGCATCCCCGCGGACTCGAGCTGGAACACGCCGGTCGTCTCGCCCGAGGCGAGGAGCTCGAACGTCTTGGGGTCGTCGAGCGGGATGTTGTCGAGGTCGACGGCGACGCCCTTGTTGTCGCGGATGAGGTCGACGGCCTTGCGCAGGATCGTGAGGTTGGACAGGCCGAGGAAGTCGAACTTGAGCAGCCCGAGCGCCTCGATGCCGTGCATCTCGTACTGGGTCATGAGGGCGTCCGAGTTGGTCGCCCGCTGGAGCGGCATGAGCTCGGTCAGCGGCTCCCGGGAGATCACGACGCCGGCGGCGTGGGTGGACGCGTTGCGCGCGACGCCCTCGAGCTGCTGCGCGAGCCCGACGAGCTTGCCGACCTGCGGGTCGCCGTCGTGGAGCTCCTTGAGCTGGGGGCTCATCGTGAGCGCCTCGGACAGCTTGATCCCGAGCTGGTTCGGGACGGCCTTCGCGATCCGGTCCACCTCGCCGTAGCTCATCCCGAGGACCCGGCCGACGTCCCGGAGCGCGGCCCGGGCGAGCATCGTGCCGAAGGTGATGATCTGGGCGACGTGGTCCTGGCCGTACTTGCGGCTGACGTAGTTGATGACCTCGTCCCGGCGCTCGTCCTCGAAGTCGACGTCGATGTCGGGCATCGTCACGCGGTCCGGGTTGAGGAAGCGCTCGAACGGGAGCCCGTACGAGATCGGGTCCACCGGCGTGATGCCCAGGGTGTACGTGACGATCGAGCCCGGCGCGGACCCCCGGCAGGTCGTGGCGATCCCCTCCTGCCGGGCGAACCGGACGAAGTCCGCGACGATCAGGAAGTACCCGGCGTAGCCCATCGAGGTGATCACGCCCAGCTCGTAGTCGAGGCGCTCCTGGAGGTGCGGCTTGATCGAGCCGTAGCGCCGGACGAGGCCCTCCTCGCACTCCTTGCGCAGCCACGTCTCGACGGTGTGCCCCTCGGGCACCGGGAAGTGCGGGATCCGCAGCTCGCCCAGCGGGAGCGTGAGGTCGACCATCTCCGCGACCCGCCGCGTGTTGAGCAGCGCCTCTCGCTGGTCGGGGAACAGGCGGAACATCTCCTCGGCCGTCTTGAGGTAGAAGTCCGGCCCCTCGAACCGCATCCGGTTGGGCGTGTCGAGGTTGTTGCCCGTGCCGACGCACAGCAGGACGTCGTGCGCGTCGTGCTGCTCGGGATGGACGTAGTGCAGGTCGTTGGTGACGATGAGCGGGACGCCGGTCTCGGGCGACAGGCGCAGGAGCTGCTCGTTGAGCTTGCGCTGCTCGGGGATCTTGTGGTCCTGGAGCTCGAGGAAGAAGCGGCCCTTGCCGAGGATGTCCTGGTACTCGCTCGCGAGCGAGCGGGCCAGCTCCCAGTCGTCGACCTCGAGCGCCTTGGGCACCTCGCCGCCGAGGCACGCGGACAGCCCGACCAGCCCCTCGCTGTACTTCGCGAGGTGCTCGCGGTCGATGCGCGGCTTGTAGTAGTAGCCGTCGAGGTGGGCGTCCGTGACGAGCCGGCACAGGTTCCGGTAGCCGGTCATGTCGGTCGCGAGGAGGACGAGGTGGAAGGGCTGGCTGTCCGCCTTGCCTTCCTTGTCGCGCATCGACCGGCGAGCGACATACGTC
Source organism: uncultured Chloroflexia bacterium (assembly GCA_963768035.1). Classification (GTDB taxonomy): domain Bacteria; phylum Chloroflexota; class Limnocylindria; order Limnocylindrales; family CSP1-4; genus CAIXZV01. The sequence goes on along the minus strand of CAVYGJ010000004.1, from coordinate 186,016 downwards.
TCGACGCCGATGATCGGCTTGATGCCCGCCTTCGTCGCCGCCTGGTAGAACGCGACCGACCCGTAGAGCGCGCCGTGGTCGGTGACGGCGAGGCTGTCGAAGCCGTGCTTCACGCTCGTGTCCACGAGGTCCGTGATCCGGCCCAGCCCGTCGAGCAGGCTGAACTCGGAGTGGGTGTGGAGGTGGACGAAGTCGTTCGGGGCGATGCTCACGGGAGGACCATGGTAGCCGGGTCGGGCGCCTCCCGGGACGGGCCTCCGGGTGTCGGCGAGGCCCGTTCGAGCCGCCCCGCTCACCGCCGCGGAGCGCGTCGCGGCGCTTCTCGGCTAGGCTGGCCCGCGATGGACGCACGAGTCGAGGACGAGACGTTCGAGGACTGGGTCCTCGAGGCGATCGACGCGCTCCCCGACCAGTTCCGCGAGCGGCTGGGCAGCGTCGCGATCGTGATCGAGGAGTGGCCGACGGCCGAGCAGCTGGCGTCCGTGGGCGCGTACGGCCTCTACGGCCTGTACTCGGGCGTGCCCCGCAACCGGCCGGGCGCGGACTACGCGGCGACGCCGTCACGGATCACGATCTTCCGGGGCACGCTCGAGCGCCAGTTCCGGACGCCCGAGGCGCTCCACGCCAAGGTGATCGACACCGTCCACCACGAGATCGCCCACCACTTCGGGATCTCGGACGCGCGTCTCCACGAGCTCGCCGAGGAGCGTGGCGGCCACTAGGCCGCTCCGCACCGCATGGACGCCCGCATCCTGCTCGTCGAGGACGACCCGTCGATCCGCGAGATCACGGCCCTCGGCCTGCGCGCGGCTGGCTTCACCGTGGAGACGGCCGCGGACGGCGTCGAGGGCGTCGAGCGCTGGCGCCAGGACCGGCCGGACCTCGTCCTGCTCGACGTCATGCTCCCCCGCCTCGACGGCCTCGAGGTGCTGCGGGCGATCCGCCGCGAGGCGACGACCCCCGTCGTGATGCTCACCGCCCGGGCGGACACGATCGACGTCGTCGTCGGCCTCGAGTCGGGTGCCGACGACTACGTGCGCAAGCCGTTCGAGATGCCCGAGCTCGTGGCACGGGTCCGGGCCGCCCTCCGGCGACGGGACACCGACGTCGACGCGATCCCGGGCGGCGACGGCTCGCTCCGGCTCGGCGGCCTCGTCATCGACCCGGCCGGCCGGACCGTGACGAGAGATGGCTCGGAGATCGCGCTCACGCGGACCGAGTTCGACCTCCTCGCGACCCTCGCCCGACACCCCGGGCAGGTGTTCGCGCGCGACGCGCTCCTCGACCGCGTCTGGGGCTACGACTACCTGGGCGACTCGCGCCTCGTCGACGTCGCCATCGGCCGGCTCCGCTCCAAGGTCGAGGCCGATCCCGCGAACCCGACCCTCGTCCTCACCGTCCGCGGCGCCGGCTACAAGGCCGCGCGGCCGGGCGCCTGACGACCCGGATGCGCAGCCTCCGCACCCGCCTCGCGGTCACGCTCGTCGCGCTCGTGGTGCTGACGGTCGCGGCCATCGGCGTCGGCGTCTACGCGTTCGTCGACACGTCGCTCCGGGCGCGGCTCGTCGCGGACGCCCGCCAGCAGGCCGACTTCAACCTCTCGGTCCTGCTCCCGGCGGCGGTGCCCGCGCCGACTGACGCGGCGACCTTCGGCGCCAGCGGCCTGCCGGCCCAGTTCCGCCTCCGCGGCGAGGCCGAGGTCATCGCGGACTTCGGCGACGGCAGCCCGTGGGCATCGGCGCCCCTCCAGGGCGCGCTCGATGGGCTCTCGCCCGAGCTCAAGGCGATCGTCGACTCGGGGCAGCTCGGCTACGCGTGGCAGACCGTCGCCGGTCAGCCCGCCCTCGTGGTCGGCGGACGACCGGCCGGCGGGCCGTCGCTCTACTTCGTGTTCCCGGCGCGCGCCGTCGACGACGCGCTCGCGCAGCTCCGGCTCGGCCTGCTCGCCGGTGGGCTGTTCGCGATCCTGCTCGCGCTGGTCACGTCGGGGCTCATCGCCCGCGGCATCCTGCGCCCGGTGACCGCGGGCGCCGGCGCCGCGCGGCGGATCGCCGACGGGGACCTCGCGGCACGCGTCCCGGTCCGCAGCCGCGACGAGCTGGGCCGCTGGGCCGAGGACTTCAACCGGATGGCCGACTCGCTCCAGGCGACCGTGTCGCGGCTCGAGGACGCCCAGGGGCAGAACCGCCGCTTCGTCGCCGATGTCGCCCACGAGCTCCGCACGCCCCTGACGGCCCTCGTCGCGGAGGCGTCCGTGCTCGAGGGGTCGCTGCCGGCGATGCCGCCCGACAGCCGCCGGGCCGCGGAGCTCATGGTCGCCGACGTCCGACGCCTGCGCGTCCTCGTGGACGACCTGCTCGAGATCTCGCGCTTCGACGCGGCCGCGGAGCAGCTCACGATCCAGGGGCTCGACCTCGGGCGCGTCGTCACGGCGGTCGTCGCGGCGCGCCACCCGGCCGCGACGGTCATCCTCCCGGCGAAGCCGGTCGTCGTGGAGTCGGACCCGCGACGCCTCGACCGGATCCTCGGCAACCTCCTCGACAACGCCCGCGCCCACGCCCCCGGCGCCGCCGTCGAGGTGTCGGTGACGCCCGTCGCGGGTGGCGCCGTCGTGACCGTGGCGGACCGTGGACCCGGCGTCCCGGCCGACGCGCTCGCCCACCTGTTCGACCGCTTCTACAAGGCGGACCCGTCGCGTGGAGGGACGCCGGGCGGGTCCTCGGGCCTCGGTCTCGCGATCGCGGCCGAGCACGCGGCGCTGCTGGGCGGGAGCCTGCGTGCCCGCAACCGGCCGGGCGGCGGCCTCATCGTCGCGCTCACGCTCCCCGTCACAGGATCGTTACCTCCCGCAGACACGGCCGACACACGCGGCGCCGAGGCTGGCCGCATGTCGAAGCCCGCACCGGGGACCAGGTCATGACCCGCCTTGCCCGCAGCCCGTTCGTCGTCCCCGCCCTCCTCGTCGTGGCGGCGCTCGTCGCCGCCTGCTCGCCGTCCGTCGGCGCGCTCGGCACCCCGGCCACCCCCGCGCCGACCCCGGACCAGTCCGTCCCGGTCCCGTCCGACGACGCGACCCCGGACCTCTCGTCGCCGGCGCCGATCGAGCCCTCCGTCGAGCCGTCGTCCGATCCATCCGGCGAGCCCGGCGGATCGCCCTCGTCCTCGCCGTCGGCGACCCCGGCTCCGACCGCGACGCCCCGTCCCACCACGGCACCGACGGGGACGACGATCGTGCGCGCCTACTTCATCCTCGGCAGCTTCACCGGCAACGAGGGCCTCGTCCCGGTCCTCCGCGAGCCCCCGCAGACGAAGGCCGTCGCGACCGCGGCGATGCACGCGCTGCTCGAGGGACCGGCTCCCGCGGAGATGGCCGCCAGCCCCGCCATGTACACGGCGATCCCCGACGGCACCACGCTGCTCGGCCTGACGATCAAGGACGGCATCGCCACGGTCGACCTCTCGAAGGAGTTCGAGTCGGGTGGCGGCGGCGACACCATGCGCCAGCGGCTCGGCCAGGTCGTCTACACGCTCACCCAGTTCCCGACGGTCGACGGCGTGCGGTTCGAGCTCGACGGCGTGCCGACGTCCACCTTCGGCGGCGAGGGCGTCACGTTCACGCCCGCGGGCCGCCCGATCGTGCGCAAGGACTTCCGTGACCAGCTGCCGGCGATCTTCGTCGATCGTCCGGCCTGGGGCGCGAGCCTCGGCAACCCGGGCACCGTGAGCGGCCTCGCGAACGTGTTCGAGGCGACGTTCCGGATGGAGCTCGTCGACGCGTCCGGCAAGACCGTCGCCAACCGCCAGGTCATGGCGTCGTGCGGGACGGGCTGCTGGGGCGACTTCCGGGCATCGCTGTCCTCTACACGGTGAGCCGGGCCCAGTGGGGCACGGTGCGGGTCTACGACCTGTCGGCGAAGGACGGCTCCGTCGAGAACCTCACCGAGTACCCGGTCTGGCTGACGCCCGGCGGCTGACGCCGGGGCGCGACTGCGCGCCCGACGGCGTCAGGGCAGGCGCGCGAACGCGTCGACGAGGAGGCGCTCGAACCGGCCGCGGTCGATGACGATGCCGACGTCGGCGTTGGGCTGCCGCCCGTCCCGGTTGCAGGCGGTACGGGAGCCCGTCGCACACCGTGCGGCCGCGTGCCGGGCCGTTCGTCGTGTCCACGACGACGTGGTAGCGCGCGACGGCGACGAGGTCCGGGACCATGAGGTGCGCGACCGCCACGGCGTCGTGGATCGCGGTCGTCGCGCTCCCCGACCACTCGAGGTTCCGGTCGAGCGCGTACTCGGTGAGCTCGGCGGCGATCCGGCCGCTCGTCGTGCCGTGCGCGCGGAGCGCGGCCGCGGACCCGCGGTCGAGCAGCGCCTGGTGGGTCACGTCGAGGCCGATCATCGTGATCGGCACGCCGCTCCGGAAGACGACGTCCGCGGCCTCCGGGTCGGCGACGATGTTGAACTCCGCGGACGCGGTGGTGTTCCCCTCCCCGATCGAGCCGCCCATGAGCGAGAGGTGGGAGATCCGGCTCGCGAGGTGCGGGTACAGCCGGAGCAGGAGCGCGATGTTCGTCAGCGGCCCGATCGGCGCGATCGCCACCGGCTCCGGGTGCGTCTCGAGGATCCGGGCGATGAGCGCCACGGCGCCCTCGGGTCGCGCGTCGTTGGGCGACGGGTCGAGCTGGGTCGAGCCGATCCCGCTCTCGCCGTGGACCTCGGTCGCCCGGACGATCGAGCCCAGGATGGCGCCGGCCGCACCCTCCGCGACCGGGACGTCGTCGCGGCCGTAGGCGTGGAGCAGCCGGAGCGCGTTCTCCGTGCACCGTGTCACGTCCGCGTTGCCGCCGACCGTGGTCACGGCCAGGAGGTTGATCTCCGGTGACGCGGCCGCGAGGCCGATGGCCAGCGCGTCGTCGAGGCCAGGGTCGGAGTCGATGATCAGCGGGATCGGGCGCTCGGGGGTCCCGAACGGCGCCGTCCGCTCCCCCGCCGACGCCTTGTGGAAGGTCGGGATCGCGTGGACGGTCGCCCAGTCCTCGACGTTGTGGCCCGCGCTCACCGCCTAGCCCTGGTCGTACGGCTGGGCGACCGCGGCCGGTCCGCGCACGCGGCCCACGACGCCGGCCACGACGATGATCGTCACGATGTACGGGACGCTGTTGAGGAGCTGCGGCGGCACGTCCACGCCGAGGATCGAGAGCAGCGCCTGGGCGCTGTCCGCGAAGCCGAAGACGAGGGCCGCGCCGAACGCGTAGACCGGGTTCCAGGCACCGAAGATCACCGCCGCGAGGGCGATGAAGCCCTTGCCCGCGGACATGCCCATCTGGAACGAGCCCGCCGACGCGAGGCTGAGCGCCGAGCCGCCGATGCCGGCCATGAGGCCCGCCATGAGCATCGCGCGGTACCGGATGCTGATCACGTCGATGCCGACCGTGCCGGCCGCGGACGGCTTCTCGCCCGACGCCCGGAGGCGGAGGCCCCAGCGCGTCTTGAACAGCATGTACGTGAACGCGACCATCAACAGGAGCGTGAAGTACACGTAGGGCGTCTGGTTGAACAGGATCGGCCCGATCACCGGGATGTCGCCGAGGATCGGCAGCTTCACCGCCTCCACGCTGGGCGGCGTGTTGAGCTCGGTGTTCTTGGTGAGCACCCGCAGGAACAGGAAGTTCGTGATCCCGACCGCGCCGAAGTTGATGACGATGCCCGCGATGAACTGGTCGACCTTCCAACGGATGCCGAGCCAGGCGAGCAGGAGGCCCGTCGCGGCCGCGGCGAGCGAGGCGAAGACCACGCCGATGAATGCGGCGACGCCGAGCATGAACGGGTCCGCGTCCGGTCCGAGCTGGATCTTCACGACGCTCGCGACGATCGAGGCGACGCAGGCTCCCAGCAGGAGCTTGCCCTCGATCGCGATGTTGGCCATGCCCGAGCGCTCGGACATGATGCCCGCGAACGCGCCGAGCGAGATCGGCGCCGCGAGCGCCAGCGTCCCGGCGAAGACGCCGGTCAGGTTGGCGGTCTTCCCGGCGAGCAGGGTGCCAAAGGTCGCCGCGACCCAGAACACGACGACGACCCCGAGGGCCGCGCGCCAGCGGAACGCAGGACCGCGGTAGAGCTGCCACAGCCCGGACGCGCCGGTGACGATGCCGGCGAGGATCCACAGGACGCCGACGCTCGTCTGGATGTCCAGCGCGGCGCCGCCCTGGCGGTCGATCCAGAACTTGAAGCTCGCCGGCGTGTCGAACGACTGGAGCGCGAGGTTGAACGCGAACAGCCCGAGGACGGAGAACGCGATCCCGCGGGCGCGGGCGGCGCGTCGCGCCGACCGTACGGCGATCGAGTCCTCGTGCGCGACGTGCTCTTCGACGGCGGGGCTGGCGGCGGTCATGCCGCGCTCCCTTCGGTCGTCGGGCCGTCAATCGCGCCGGGGCTCGGCGGCTCGGGCGGGGCGTCGGGTGTCTTCTTGCGCGGATCGAGCCGCCAGATCGCCCGGATGAGGCCGGGCGCCGCGACGAACATGATCACCAGCGCCTGGATGAACGTCAGGAGGTCGAGCGGGATGCCGGTCTTGACCTGCATCAGGCCACCGCCGGTACGCAACGCGCCGAACAGCAATGCCGCGGCCACGATTCCGAGTGGCCGGTTGCCCGCGAGGAGGGCGAGCGCGATCGCGTTGAACCCGAAGCCCGCGCTGATGTCGTTGGACATCTGGGGGACCGTCCCGAGGACCTCCATGGAGCCACCGAGGCCGGCGAGCGCGCCCGACAGGACCATCGCCAGGATGATCGAGCCCGAGGCGCTCATGCCCGCGTAGCGTGCGGCCGTCATGTTGAAGCCCGCGGCACGGAGCTCGAAGCCACGGGTCGTCTTGAACAGGAACCAGGACACGACCACGGCCATGATGAGGGCGACCACGAAGCCCCAGTGGAGCCGGATCGACGGCAGGACGAGGATCTGGGGGATCCGCACGAAGTCGGACAGGACCTTCGAGATCGGCTGGTCCGAGTTCTCCTGGCGCAGGAAGTCAGACCGCAGCCCGAACAGGACGATCTGGGCGGCCACGTAGTTGAGCATGATGGTCGTGATGACCTCGCTCGCGCCGGTCTTCGCCTTGAGCAGGCCCGGGATGAAGCCCCAGAAGGCGCCGGTCACGACGCCAGCGATGGCGCTGACCACCAGGATCAGCCACATCGGCTGCTCCTTGAGCGCGATGGCCGCGATCGAGGCGCCGAAGGCCCCGAGGACGAACTGGCCCTCGACGCCGATGTTGAACGCGCCGCTGCGGAACGAGATCGCGACCGCGAGGCCGGTGAAGATGAGCGGCGTCGCGGCGACCAGCGTCTCGGTGAGCGGCCGGACCGCTGTCGCGATGGCGCGCGGCGTCGGGTTTGCGATCGCGGCACTGATCCTGTCCGGATCACCGAACGCGCCGAGGATCATCGAGCCGTAGGCGTTGATGACCGTGGTGACCGACTGGCCGATCGCGCCGGCGGGGTCCGTGCCGAGCTTCGCGAGCGCCTCGAAGTCCGTGATCAGGATGAAGATCGAGCCGACGATGAACGCGGTGATGATCGCGAGGATCGGGACGAGTGCGGGCCGGAGCGCCCGACCGACGCGCCTCAATGGACGCCTCCCATCAGCATCCCGACGTTCTCGTACGTCGCGGTCGTCGCCCTCCACGATCCCCACGAGCTGGCCTCCCTGCATGACCGCCACGCGGTCGCCGACGGCGAGGACCTCCTCGAGCTCCGTGCTCACGATGAGGATCGCGGCCCCCTGGTCGCGCTGCTCCACGATCCGCTTGTGGATGTACTCGATGGAGCCGACGTCCAGGCCACGCGTGGGCTGCGCCGCGATGACGAGCTTGAGCGGCCGGCTGAACTCGCGGGCCACGACGACCTTCTGCTGGTTGCCGCCCGACAGGGAGCCCGCGTAGGTGTCGATGCCCGGCGTGCGGACGTCGTAGTCCTTCACCGCCTGCTCGGCCGCGGCGTTGATCGCCTTGTGGTCGAGCCGGATGCCCTTGCTGTAGGGCGGCCGGTGGTAGGAGTCGAGGATGAAGTTCTCCGCGACCGTCATGTAGGCGATCAGCCCGTCGCGGTTGCGGTCCTCGGGGATGTGGGCCACGCCCTCGTTCGAGATGTGGCGCGGGCTCACGGCCTTGATGCTGTGCGCGTCGAGGTTGATCTCGCCCGAGTCGACGGCCCGGAGGCCGACGATGGCCTCGACGAGCTCGGTCTGGCCGTTGCCCTGGACGCCTGCCAGCGCGACGATCTCGCCGGCGCGGATCTCGAGGTTCACGTCCCGGACCGCCATGTGGCCGCGGTCGTCGCGGACGTGGAGGTTGCGCAGCTGGAGGACGATCTCGCCCGGGTGGGCGGGGCCCTTGGGGACCTTGAGCTCCACGTCGCGACCGACCATCAGGTTCGCGAGCTGCTCCCGGGTCGCCGTCTTGGGGTCGACCGTGCCGGCCACCCGTCCGCGTCGCAGGACCGTGATCTTGTCCGCGACCTCGAGGACCTCGTTGAGCTTGTGGGTGATGAAGATGACCGTCGTCCCGGCCTTCGCGAGGCCGCGGATGATGCCGAACAGCTCCTCCGTCTCGAACGGGGTGAGCACGGCCGACGGCTCGTCGAGGACGAGGATGTCGCTCTGGCGGTAGAGCGCCTTGAGGATCTCCACCCGCTGGCGCACGCCGACGGGGAGGTCCTCGATCTTGGCATCGGGGTTGACGTTGAGGTTGTAGCGCTCAGAGAGCTCGACGACGCGTTGGCGGGCGGTCTTGCGGTCGAAGCTGCCGAGAAAACCCGACACGCTTTCCGCCCCCAGCGCGACAGCCTCCACGACGTCGAAGACGGGGACGAGCTGGAAGTGCTGGTGCACCATCCCGATCCCGGCCTCGATCGCCTTGCGCGGATCCGTGAAGGTCCGCGGCGATCCGTCGATGAGGATCTCTCCCGCATCCGGTCGGTACAGGCCCGACAGGATGTTCATCAGGGTGCTCTTGCCGGCGCCGTTCTCACCGAGGAGGCCCAGGACCTCGCCGCGATCAGCGGAGATCGAGATCGCGTCGTTGGCCAGGACGCCGGGAAACTGCTTCGTGATGCCCTTGAGCTCGAGGCGCATGGGATCGGGGGTTTCCTCAGGATGCAAGCCGCCCGCCCCCGGACTGACCGGGGACGGGCGGGTTGGTTTCGGGTCGGAGGGTCCCGCTACTTGAGGTAGTCGGAGACCTTGACCGCGCCGGAGGCGATGTCCGCCTTCAGCTGGTCGACCTCGGTCTTGACCTCGGCCGGGACGACCGAGTCGAGATCGTGGAACGGTGCGATGCCGACGCCGCCGTTGGCGAGCGTGCCGACGTAGTTCTCGCCGCCGAGATCGCCGCCCGCGTTCTTCTTGAACGTGTCGAGGGCCGCGACGTCGATGACCTTCTGTGCGGAGGTCAGCAGCGCTGCTGCGTACTCGGGGAGGCTGAGCGACTGGTCGGTGTCCACGCCGATGGCGTAGCCCTTGGCCGCGAGCATCGCCTTGATCGAGCCGTTGCCGGTGCCGCCCGCGACCGGTGCGACGATGTCGGCGCCCTGGTCGATGAAGGTCTTGGCAAGCTGCTCGCCCTTGGCGGGGTCGCCCCAGGGGTTGTCGCCGCCGACGAACGTGCCGGTCTGCTTCGCGGCGTCCCAGCCGAGGAGCTTCGCGGTCGTGCCGTGGGCCTTGTTGTACAGCGCGATGCCGGCGTAGTAGCCGTCCATGAAGCGCGTGACGCCTGCGAACTGCTGGCCGCCGTAGGTGCCGATGACACCGCTCTTGCTGACGCCCGCGGCGACGTAGCCCGCCAGCGTGGCGGCCTCGTCGATCTGGAAGTCAAGGCCGCTGAAGTTGGCCGGCGTGGGGCCGTTGGTGGCCTCGTCCCAGACCGCGTCGACCTGGCCGAACGCGATGTCGGTGTTGGCCTTGACGGCCTCGACCGTTGCCTGTGCCTGGTTGAACCCGACGGTGATGATCGAGTTGCAGCCCTCGTCGATGAGGCGCTGGATGTTCGCCGCGTAGTCGGTGGCGCCCTGGGCCTCGCTGTAGGCCACCTGGAAGCCGAGCGTCTTCGCGTCGTCCAGGCCCTTCTTGGCGAGGTCGTTGAAGCCCTTGTCGCCAAGGCCGCCGGTGTCGAACGCGACGCAGGCCTTGTAGCCGGAGTAGTCGACCGCCGGGGCGGACGACTCGGCCGGTGCCGACGAAGCGGGGGCCACTGACTCGGGGGCCGTGGACTCGGGGGCCGTGGTCGGCGCCGTCGTGGCGCCGCTGCCGGAACAGGCGGCGAAGAACATGGCCGATGCCGCGCCGAGCGCGATCAGCCGCTTAGAGACGTGCAACGCGTACTCCTCCTTAAGGTCCCGGGCACCCCTCGGCTATGGGCCGGGCACGCCGTAGAGTACGGCACAACGCAACGGAGCGCCGTATCAATGTGGCGCTGGTCGCGACACCGATGAGCGTTGTTCGCGACGGACGGAGACGAGGCCCCGAATGACGGCAGCACGCGAGGACCGGGACTGGCTGGCGACGTTGATCGCCGTGCAGGAGGGTCGGTTTCCGCTGCCGCTCCTCGACGACGCCGGGATCCGCGACCTCCTCCGCTCCCGACCGCGGATCGCGGTCGTCGGGGCGTCCTCGAACCCGGGCCGCCCGTCCCATGGGGTGATGCAGGCGCTCGCGCGCGCGGGCTACGACGTGGTTCCCGTCAACCCGCGCGAGACCGAGATCGACGGGCTGACCTGCTATCCCACGGTCGTGGCGGCCGTCGAGGCGACCGGCCCGGTGGACATCGTCGACGTGTTCCGTCGTCCGGACCTGACGCCCGAGCACGCGCGCGAGGCCGTGGCGGTCGGCGCCAGGTGCCTGTGGCTGCAGCTGGGGATCGCGAACGAGGAGGCGGCCCGCATCGCCCACGACGGGGGCCTGGCCGTCGTGATGGACCGCTGCTCGATCGTGGAGCACCGCCGGCTCGTCGCGGGCGGCTAGCGGACCGGGCGGACGACGGCTCCGCGGACCCCGGCCGAGGTCACATACTGGCGCCAGTCCCCGCGCTCCCCCGCCCCGCCCGCGCGCGCCCGCGGCCCCTGGAGTCCTGCCCGATGCCGATCCACCTCACCGGCCAGCCCGGCGACTACGCGCCCGTCTGCCTGCTCCCCGGCGACCCGAACCGGGCGACCCGGATCGCCGCCCGCTTCGACGGGGGCCTCGACGCCGCGCGGCTCGTCTCGGAGCACCGCGGGCTGCTCGGCTACACCGGCACGATCGACGGCGTTCCGGTCTCGGTCCAGACGACGATGATGGGCACGCCCACGACGACGATCGTCGTCGAGGAGCTCCTGATGCTCGGCGTCACGACGTTCATCCGGGTCGGGACGACCGGCGGCTTCGGCAGGCTGGGCATCGGGGACGCGATCGTCGCGATGTCGGCCGCCTCGCTGTCCGGGATCGGCGCGACGCTCGGCTTCGGCGAGCCGACCGCCCCGACCGCCGACTACGAGGTCGTGCAGGCGCTCGTCGAGGCGTCGCGCGCACAGGGCCTCGTCACCCACGTCGGCCCGGTGGTCACGTCGGACGTGTTCTACGACCCGCATCCTGACGGCGTCGCGCGCTGGGGCCGGCGGGGCTACCTCTCGGCGGAGATGGAGACCGCGGCCCTGTACCTGCTCGCGATGCGCGAGCGCGCGAAGGGTCGTCCCGTGCGCGCGGGCTCGATCCTCACCGTGTCGGACGTCATCGTGGACCCGACCTTCGAGCAGGCGGTCACGACGATCGGCGACGAGACCTGGTTCCGGCCGCCCGAGGACGAGGTCACCAGGCGCGTCGACCTGACGATCGGCGCGGCGATGGCCGCGGCGGCGGTCCTCGGTCGGGGCTAGCCGCCTCCGCTCTCGTGCGCGCCGTGGGCGAGCGGCTCCGCCCTCGCTCCCATCCGGCGGCTGAACGATGGCGCGACCGCTCGGGCCTGCCCGCCCCGCGGGCGGCGCGTTGCGGCTCGAGCACCGGACGCGACGGCTCGCCCGTGGACCGGGCGGTCGGTACCGGCGCGCATCGGCCTGCCCGCCTTGCGGGCAGCGGGACGGAGCGGGGCTAGCGGACGAACGACAGCCCGAGCGTGAAGTCCTCGACGAGGTCGCCGATGTCCTCGCAGCCCACGCTCACCCGCACGATCCCGCCGTCCTTGGGCCGCGGGTAGACGAGCGTGAACACGTCGCCGAGGCTGACGCCGATGTCGCACAGGCGGAGATGGTCCGTGAACGCGGCCATCCCCTCGACGCCGCCCCGCGGCGCGAACGTGACCATCGCGCCGCAGCGGTCGCCGAGGAGCCGGGTCGCGATGTCGTGGTCGGGATGGGACGGCAGGCCCGGGTAGCGGACCCAGTCGACGCGCTCGTCCGCCTCGAGGAACCGGGCGAGCGCGAGCGCGTTCTCGGAGCCCTTCGCCGAGCGCAGCGGGAGGGTGCGCACGCCGCGGAGCACGAGGAACGAGTTGAACGGGCTCGCCGCCTGGCCGAACGTGTCCGTCTGCTTCCGGATCGGGTCCATGAGGTGCTTCGGGCCCGAGACGACGCCCGCCACCGCGTCGCCGTGGCCGGAGAGGTACTTCGTCGCCGCGTGGAGCACGAGGTCCGCCCCGTGCTCGATGGGCCGCAGGAGCGCCGGCCCGAGGAACGTGTTGTCGGCCACGAGGATGAGCCCGTGACGGTGTGCGAGCGCCGAGAGCGCCGGCAGGTCCGCGATCCGCAGCCGCGGGTTCGTGGACGTCTCCATGAACAGGAGCTTCGTCGCGGGCGTGATCGCCGCCTCGACCGCCGCGAGGTCCGACATGTCGACCGCCGTGACGCCGATCCCGCGGCGCGGCAGGTCCTCCTGCCACAGCACCGTCGTGATCGCGAACAGCTCGTCGCCGACGACGATGTGGTCGCCCTGGCCGAGGTGCGCGAACAGCGTCGCCGCGACGCTCGCCATGCCCGAGGCGGCGACGACGGCGTCCTCGGCGCCCTCGAGGCTCGCGACCTTCTCCTCGAGCGCCCGGTTGGTCGGGTTGCCCGTCCGGCTGTAGAAGTACGAGGTCGGGTCCCACTCGAGGGCCGCGTCGACCGCGGCCTCCTTCTCCGCGGCCGTGTCGAAGGCGAACGTCGCCGTCGCGTAGATCGGGGTGTTGTGCGCGTGGGTCGTCGGGTCCGGCCGCTCACCCGCGTGGATCGCCCGCGTGGCGAAGCCCTGTCCGTCCGTCCGTTCCCGCATGCCGCCCTCGTGCTCTACGAGCGTGGTCGCTCGAGCCCCCAGTCTAGGTCGGCGCGCCGTACGCTTGCGGGCATGGATCGGACGAACTGGTGGCAGGCGCTCGGGCCCGAGGCGGCCGCTGACCTCGCGCAGGTCTGGATCCCGATCGGGCTGCCCGGGTTCCAGGGCGACTCCAAGGAGCGTCGGACGGTCGTGTTCGACCAGCGCTTCGGACCCGACGGGTGGCGGATCGGCCACGTCGTCCGGGGGCGGATCGTGACCCCGGCCGCCGCCATCCTCGAGTACGAGGAGGCGTACCGCCACTTCCTGCGGGCGGAGCCGGCGCTCGTCCGGTTCCTCGTCACGACCTGCGGCAACGTCTACGACGACAACCCCTCCAACGTGTTCGACGACGCGTACGAGCAGCCGCACACGACCCTCAACCACTACCAGGACATCTCGGTCCGACGGGTCGTCTCGGAGCTGGTCGACGACCCCGCATGGCCGGACGTCGTCGAGACGCCCCACGAGACCGTCGACCTCGTGGACCTCGGGACCGGGCTCGTCCATCGGCTGCCGCGCGCACGCGGGTTCCGCGGCACGCACCTGCTCCAGGTCCGTGACCCGCTCTCGCCGGGCTACGTGCTCAACCCCGCCGTCGTCCCGGTCCACGACCCGGCGCTCATCACGAGCCTCCCGAACCGCGACGAGTGGTACCACGTCGAGGGCTGCGGCCATCTCTCGGTCGAGGCGTTCTGGCAGATGAGCAAGGTCATCGAGGTCCGCTACGACCGCTGGCTCGCCCTGGGCGAGGGCCGGGCCGCGCCGCTCGCGGGGATCTGACCCCGGTGGATGCGGGGTCGCCGGACGCGTTCGCCCTGCTGGGGCCGCTGTCGCTCGACGTCTACCTCGGCCGGGACCTCGTGCTGCCGGGCGGTGGCGCGCTCAACATGGCCTGGTGGTGGCGGCGCGCCGGCGTCCCGTTCGAGCTCTTCTCGCGCGTCGGGGACGACAGGCCGGACGTCTTCCGGGCGTTCCTCGAGCGACACGGGATCGCGGCCACGACGTCGCTGGTCGCTCCCGGCGCGTCGTGCTCGATCGACATCGAGATCCGGCCCGACCTCCAGCCGCACATGGACAACTTCGTCGAGGGGGTCTGGGCGGACTACCGGCTCACGTCCGACGAGGAGGCGCGGGTCCGCGCCGGGCGACGCCTCCACCTCGTGCTCGTCGAGGGCGCGATCCGCGAGCTCGAGCGGCTGCACACGGCGGGCGCCCTCGATGGCCCGGAGGTGAGCGCCGACTTCCTGGGCTTCCGCCACTACACCGTCGAGCGGCTCGCGGACACCATGCGGGCCGTCGACGTGGGCTTCGTGGGCTGGCCCGGCGCGCCGGACGACGCCGACGTCGCCCGCATCCGCGAGGTCGCCCACGCGCTCGGCCGGTTGATCGTGGTGACGTTCGGCGCCCAGGGCGTCTGGGCGTTCGACGGGCGGCCCGGCGGCGAGGACGCGTTCGTGCCGGTCACCGCCGTTCCCGTGCGCGGGACGACCGTCGGCTGCGGCGACGCGTTCGTCGCGGGCTTCCTCGCGGCGTGGCGGGAGACACCCGACGTCCGGCGCGCGATCGACGCCGGCGCGGGGCCGGGCGCGGCGGCGACGGCGTGGCGGCGACCGCTCCCCGACGAGGCGTACGGCGACGAGGCGCGGGATGCGCTCGGACGCGCCGACGCGGCGGCCGGATCCGCGGTGCCCGATGACTGACGAGTTCGCCCACCTGGCAGCGCTCCACACGCTCGAGGGCGTCACCGTCCCGCCCCTCGTGCTCGAGCTGTCGGCGGGCGGCGAGCCCGACCTCGAGTGGCGCAACGAGCTCGGCGGGCTGACCTTCCGCGTCCGCGAGGGGTACCTCAAGTGGAACCCGCGGACGACCGGCATCGACCTCGAGCGCGAGCGCCGCCGGCTGGCCTGGCTCGCCGGCCGGCACCCCGTCCCGCGGGTCCTGCGGTACGGCGAGGACGACGACGCCCAGTGGCTGCTCACCGCGCCCGTGCCGGGGACGTCGGCCGTCGGGGACGAGTGGCGCGCGAGACGCCCCGAGGCGATCAGGGCCATCGCCGACGGCCTCCGGGCGATCCACGCCCTGCCGGTCGAGGACGTCCCGGCGGCGTTCACCGCCGAGTCGTGGGTCGGACGGACGCCCGGCTCGCTGGGGCCCCGACCGCCGATCGACGAGCCCGTCGTCGTCCACGGCGACGCGTGCGCACCCAACACGCTCGTCGGCGCCGACGGCGGCATGGACCGGGCACGTCGACCTCGGCGACCTCGCGACGGGCGACCGGTGGGCGGACCTCGCGGTCGCCTCGCTCAGCCTCGACTGGAACTACGGCGAGGGCCACCAGCAGGAGCTGTTCGACGCCTATGGCATCGCGCCCGACGAGACGCGGATCCGCTGGTACCGCGCGCTGTGGGAGCTCGAGTCCTGACCACGTCCCGGAGGCCGGTGCGTCAGCGGACGATGAACGCGATGACCACGAGCACGACGCCTGCGATGACGACCCCGGCGCCGATCTGCGCCTGGCGGCGGAGGACGTCCATTGCTACGGACGCGCCCGTCTTGGACTCGCTGCGCACGCCGCCACGCCACGCCTCGTAGCGGGCGATGTTCGCGTCCTGTTCCTTGAGCGCCATGTAGCGCTGGTAGGGAGCCCTCGCGCGGTACGCCCCCACGGCGATGAGCCCGACACCGGCCACGAGCAGCACGATGCTCAGCAGTCCCACATCAGTCCTCCGCGTCCAGCCGCTGCCGGACGAGCTGCGTCACCCGCGCCGCGTCCGCCGCGCCGCCTGTCGCCTTCATCACCTGCCCGACGAAGAAGCCGGCCACCGGCTTTCCCGCGCGGTAGTCGTCCACCGCGCGCGGGTTCGCCGCGATGACCGCGTCGACGTGGGCGAGCAGCGCCGTGTCGTCCGAGATCGGCCCCGGGCCCGCGTCCGCGAGGAGCGCGGCGGCCGGCGTCCCGTCGGCGAGGTGGCGTTCGAGCAGCTCCCGGCCGACCGGTCGCGAGATGCCGCCGGCGACGATCGCGCCCAGGAGGGCGGCGATGTCGGCGGCCGACGACGAACCGGCCGTGCCGCCGGCGTTGTGCCCGGAGACCTTCGCGACGCGCGCGTGCGTGCCCGACACGAAGTTCGAGACCTCCTTCGCCGGGAGGTCCGGGCCGGCGCCGGTGATCGCGTCGAACGCGCTGGTCATCCCCGGGTCCGCCACGAGGACCGCGGCGTCGTAGCCGGACAGCCCGAGCGACTCGTACCGGGCACGCCGGGCCGCCGGCAGCTCCGGCAGCGATGCCCGGACCCGGTCGATCCATGCCGGCTCGACGTGGAGCGGCGGCAGGTCCGGATCCGGGAAGTAGCGGTAGTCGTCCGACGTCTCCTTCGCGCGCATCCGGTACGTCGCCTGCTTCGCCTCGTCCCAGCCGCGCGTCTCCATGACGAGCGGCTCGCCCGCGTCGAGGGCGCGTCCCTGGCGCTCGATCTCGTAGCCGATCGCCCGCTCCACCGAGCGGAACGAGTTCATGTTCTTGACCTCGACCCGCGTCCCGAACGCCGTCGCCCCCCGCTCCCGGAGCGACACGTTCGCCTCGACCCGCATCTGGCCGCGCTCCATGTCCGCGTCGCTGGCGCCGATCGCGCGCAGCAGCAGCTGGAGCTCCTCCGCGTAGCGGCGTGCCTGCTCGGCCGTGCGGATGTCGGGCTCCGTGACGATCTCCATCAGCGGCGCACCGGACCGGTTGAAGTCCACGAGCGTCGTCCGCGCGCCGCCGCCCGGGAGCGTGTCCCCGTGGAGCAGCTTCGCCGTGTCCTCCTCGAGGTGCGCGCGCGTGATCGGGACCGTGAACGGGCCGTCGCTCGTCTCGATCCGCAGCCGGCCGCGGGCGGCCAGCGGGATCGCGTACTGGCTGATCTGGTAGCCCTTGGGCAGGTCCGGGTAGAAGTAGTTCTTGCGCTCCCACTGGGTGCGCTCGGGGATCTCCGCCTCGATGGCCAGGCCCGTCGCGATCACGAACTCCACGGCCCGCCGGTTGATGACCGGGAGGACGCCCGGCAAGGCGAGGCAGACCGGGCAGACGTGGGTGTTGGGCGCCGCGTCCGCGTACGTGTTGGAACACGCGCAGAACATCTTCGAGGCGGTCTTGAGCTGGCAGTGGATCTCGATGCCGATGACGGCCTCGTAGCGCTCGAGCACCGCCGACGACCGCTCCTTCGCCGCGGTCACCTGGGCATCGCCGTCCCGGCGGTCGCGAGGTACATGCCGTAGAGGGCGACGGTCAGCCAGGCCATGGCGACAGCGACCTGTCGCAGCGCGAGGCGGACGCGGACGCGGGCATGGATCGGCCGGCTCTCGTCGATGAGGGTGCGCGTGGGATCCCCGTCCCGCAGCAGCGGCATCAGCGCGGAGCGGGCCGCCACGTAGCCGCGCCACGACCCGTAGGCCATCGCGAACAACCCGGATGCGACGACCACGAACGCCACCATGCCCGCCAGTTTCGCATAGCGCGCCCTCGGGCGACGCGCTCACGACGACGTGGCACGAGGCGCACGCCATCCCGCAACCGGGCAACAACCTCCGATTGGCGCGTCGCAACCGAGAATTGTGAGAGCGCTCTCTTGACAAGGTCTGCTAGAGTGCGACCCGAGTGTGAGAGCGCTCTCATGAGGAGTGGAGTGACAGGTTGTCCTTGACGAACGGTCGCAACCGAAACGGCAACGCGACCCTCGAGGAGGTTGCCCGCATGGCGGGTGTCTCCCGGGCAACGGTGTCACGCGTCGTGAACGACTCTCCGCGCGTGAGCCCGGACGTCAGGATCGGCGTGCAGGCGGCCATCGAGGAGCTCGGCTACACCCCCAACCGCGCCGCCCGGGCGCTCGTGACCAAGCGCAACGACTCCGTCGCCGTCGTCATCACGCAGCCCAGCGGCCAGGTCTTCTCGGACCCGTTCTTCCCCCGCCTCCTGCGGGGCATCAGCTCCACCCTCACCGCCCGGGACCGCCAGCTGATCCTGATGATGCCGGAGTCGGCCTCGGACGAGCGCAGGGTCGGCGACTACCTGACGGCAGGCCACGTCGACGGGGCCCTGCTCGTCAGCCTCCACGAGGACGATCCCCTGCCGGCGCGGCTCACGACCGCCGGGGTGCCGATCGTGCTCGTCGGGCGCCCGCCCAAGGGCTCGCGCGTCAGCTACGTCGACGTCGACAACCGGCAGGGCGCTCAGTCGGCCGTCGCCCACCTCATCAGCACCGGGCGACGGGTCATCGCGACCATCACCGGCGTCGCGGACACCGCGCCGGGCATCGACCGGCGGCAGGGCTATCGTGACGCCATCACCGAGGCCGGCCTGAAGCTCGACCGGTCGCTCGAGGCACTCGGAGGGTTCACCGCGGAGGGCGCAGCCGTCGCGATGACCCACCTGCTGGAGACCCACCCCGATATCGACGGCGTCTTCGCGGCATCTGACCAGATGGCCGCAAGCGCCCTGGGCGTCATCGCGGCGTCCGGTCGCCAGGTCCCGCGCGACGTCGCGGTCGTCGGCTTCGACGACGCGGCGCTCGCCACGTCCACCACCCCCCAGCTCAGCAGCGTCCGCCAGCCGATCGAGGAGATGGGCCACGAGATGGCCCGCCTGCTCGTCGAGGCCGTCGACGCATCAGATCCCGTGCCCCGGCGCGTGATCCTCGCCACCGAGCTCATTCGGCGCGCTTCGAGTGCCGGAAAGCTATCGCGATAGGCCGGCCGTGACCGGCGGCTGCTGCAGCGCTGATGCTCGGCAGCCAACCCAACCCAGGTCCCCGCGAAGAGGAGCCCAGAAGGGCTTCCAGAGGAGGAGATAGCAGGATGCATCGTTATCGCTCCGGCCCGCGCGCCTTGATGGTCGCCGCGGGGATGGTCGCCATCGTCGCGGCCGCCTGTGGCGGCTCGGCGCCGGCCACGACGGCCCCGGCGTCCGAGGCCGCCGCCCCGACGGCAGCGCCGTCGGCCGCCCCGTCCCTCGTCGCCATCACCCCGGCCCCGATCACCACGGCCGCCGGCCCCAACGGCGGCGTGGTCGTCCGCTGGTTCATCGGCATCGGCAGCGGCGGCAAGCCCGAACAGGTCGCCGCCGAGCAGAAGTTCGCCGCCGACTTCAACGCGGCGCAGAAGGCCGTCTACCTCAGCGTCGAGATCTACGACAACAGCGTCGCGGCCAACCAGCTCCAGATCCAGATCGCAGCCGGCAACCCGCCGGACATCATCGGACCGGTCGGCGTGGAAGGCCTCAACATCTTCCGCGACAACCTGCTCGACCTGGCGCCGCTCATCGCGTCGCACAACTTCGACATGACGAAGTTCGACCCGGCCCTGAGCGACTACTTCGCGATCGGCAAGGAAGGCGCGACCATCGGCGTCCCCTACGCGACCTACCCGTCGTTCATCTACTACAACAAGAAGCTGTTCGATGAGGCCAAGCTGCCGTACCCGCCGACCAAGGTCGGCGACCTGTACGACGGCAAGCCCTGGGACATGGAGGCCGTTCGCAACCTGGGCATGAAGCTCACGGTCGACAAGAACGGCAACGACGCGACGAGCGCCGACTTCGACCCCGAGAACATCGTCCAGTGGGGCTTCGACATGCAGTGGGCGGACGACCGCGCCGACACCGAGGCCACCATCTTCGGCTCCAGCTCCGTGGTCTCTGCCGACGGCAAGACCGCGCAGATCACCGACCAGTTCAAGACCGGCCTCAAGTGGTTGAACGACGGCGTCTGGAAGGACCACTTCATCCCGACCTACCCGCAGATCCAGAGCGACCTGCTGGGCAAGGGCAACCAGTTCCAGTCGGGCAACCTCGCGATGGCCGACACCCACAGCTGGTACACCTGCTGCATCAACCCCGCCGCACCGGCGAAGCCGAGCTTCACCTGGGGCGTCGCGGTCACGCCGGCCTACAACGGGACGACGACCGCAAAGCTGCATGCAGACACGTTCAGCATCCTCAATGGCTCCAAGAACCCGGATGCGGCGTTCGACGCCCTCGCGGCCCTCGTCGCCTCGCCCGAGCTCCTGACCAACTACGGCGCGTTCCCGGCGGATCCCGCCCTCCAGCAGTCCGCGTTCGACGCCATCCAGAAGAACTACCCGGACTCCAAGATCGACTTCTCGGTCATGCAGGCGATGCTTGGCTACGTCGACAAGCCCAGCCACCAGGCCTGGATGCCTGACTACCAGAAGTCCAGGGCTGCTCTGAAGGCCGTGTACAACAAGTACCGCACGACCGCGGGGCTCGACATCGACGCCGAGCTCGCGACCCTGCAGACGACCCTCCAGGGCATCTTCGACGACTACTACAAGGCCAATCCGTAATCCTCCTCCAAGCGCGTCCCGGGCGGAGCAACGCCCGCCCGGGACGCACTCCCATCCAACCATTCACCCCCACCCAGGAGCCCGACGCAGGCCATGACTGCAACGCTCGAGGAGCTGCCCTCGCAGACCCTTCCGGGTAAGCCGCGCCGGGGGCTCCGGCCATCGGTCCGTGAGGCGATCTGGGGCCTCATCTTCATCGGACCATGGCTGATCGGCCTGCTCCTGTTCACGCTGGGGCCGATCATCGCCTCGCTCGTCCTGTCCATGACGAACTTCGACCTGCTCCACACGGAGAGGACGCGGTTCATCGGCCTGGACAACTACGTCCGGCTGACGAGCGACCCACTCGTCGGACAGGCACTGATCTCGACGTTCAAGTTCGCCGCGATCGTCATCCCCGTCACGATGCTCGCCAGCCTGGGCTTTGCCCTGCTCATGAACCACCCCCAGCTGAAGGCGAAGGGTGCGCTCCGGACCCTCGTCTACATGCCGATCATGATCCCGCTCGTCGCGAGCACGCTCGTGTGGACGGGCTTCCTGAACACCGAGACCGGCTGGCTCAACAAGATGCTCGAGGCCATCGGCATCGCCGGTCCCGACTGGATCAGCAGCGAGACCTGGATCTACCCGGCCCTGACGCTCATGGGCCTGTGGGCAGTCGGCAACTTCATGATCATCAACATCGCCGGCCTCCAGTCCGTGCCCACGGAGCTGTACGAGGCGGCCCGGATCGACGGCGCGAGCGCGTTCACGCAGCTGCGCCGGATCACGATCCCGCTGATCTCGCCGGTCCTCCTGTACGACCTCGTGATCACGCTCATCGCGACCTTCCAGTACTTCACCCAGGCGTACACGATGACGAACGGCCGCGGCGACCCCAACAACGCCACGCTGTTCATCAACCTCGAGCTGTTCCGCGAGGCGTTCGTGTTCAGCCGGATGGGCTACGGCGCGGCGATCGCGTGGGTCCTGTTCGCCATCGTCGTGGGCCTGACCGCGGCGCTGTTCCTGGTGGTCCGCAAGCGCATCTACTACGCGGGCGGTGAGCGGTGACGCGCGTCGCGCGAACCGCCGAGCTCTCGATCGCCGACCGGGGACCGGTCGCGCGGAGCTACCGCAAGTTCCTTGCCAAGGCGTCGATCACGGCGTTCGCGGTGATCCTCGTGACGGCGTACCTGTCGCCGCTGCTGTACATGGTCACGACGTCCTTCCAGCAGCCGTCCCAGGTCGCGACGCCGGGCGCGCCGATCTGGCCCGCGACGCCCGACACGGCGACGTTCGAGGGCAAGGAGTACCCGATCTACGCGGTCCCGATCGACGGCGGCACGCGCAACCTGATCCTGATCGAACCGGGCCGCGAGTCCAGCGTGTTCGTGGACCCGGCGGACCCGAGCGCGACGCCGATCGAGTGGGAGGGGCGCTGGCGGACGCTCAAGCAGTCGTGGCGGTTCTCGCCGCTCCTCGAGAACTACACGACGGTCTGGAACCAGCTGAACTTCCCGCGACTGCTCACGAACACGGCCGGGATCGCGCTGCTGAGCACGATCGGGGCGGTCTTCTCGTCGATCCTCGTTGCGTACGGCTTCGCACGCTTCCGGTTCCCCGGGCGGAACTTCTTCTTCTTCATCCTGCTCGGGACGATCATCCTGCCCAACCAGGTCACGCTGCTGCCGCAGTACGTGATCTTCACGTGGCTCGGCTGGAACGGGACGTGGCTCCCACTCATCGTCCCCCACTTCTTCGCGAACGCGTTCAACGTGTTCCTGCTGCGCCAGTACTTCATGACGATCCCACGCGAGATGGACGAGTCCGCGATGATCGACGGCGCCGGCCCGTTCCGGATCCTGCGCAGCGTCATCGTCCCGCAGTCGATCCCGGCGATCACCGCCGTGACCCTGTTCCACTTCTTCTGGGCCTGGAACGACTTCTTCGTGCCGCTGCTGTACCTCGCGAACAAGCCCGAGCTGCAGCCGCTGTCGATCGGGATCCAGCAGTACAACGCGCTGTACGCGAGCCAGCCGACCCTGATCCAGGCGTCCGCGGTGCTTGCGATGGCCGTCCCCGTGGTCATCTTCTTCCTCGCCCAGAAGGCGTTCATGCGCGGGGTCGTCGTGACCGGGGTGGACAAGTAGCTTGCGGTACGGCCACTTCGACGACGAGGCGCGGGAGTACGTCATCACCCGGCCCGACACGCCGCTGCCGTGGATCAACTACCTGGGCGACGAGGACTACTTCGCGCTCGTCTCGAACACGGCCGGCGGCTACTCGTTCTACCGCGACGCCCGCCTCCGACGGCTGATCCGCTACCGCTACAACGCCGCCCCGCTCGACGTCGGCGGCCGGTTCCTGTACCTCCGCGACGACGACAGCGGCGACTACTGGAACCCGGGCTGGCAGCCGACCCAGCGCGAGCTCGACGAGTACGCCTGCCGTCACGGGCTCGGCTACACGACGATCGCGGCGGCGCGCGGCGGCATCCGCGCCGAGACGCTGTACCTCGTCCCCCAGGGCGAGACGCTCGAGGTCTGGCGGACGCGGGTCACCAACGAGCGGTCGACGCCCGCGCGGGTGTCCGTGTTCGGGGCCGTCGAGTTCTGCCTGTGGGACGCCAACGACGACGCGACGAACTTCCAGCGCAACCTCTCGACCGGCGAGGTCCACGTCGAGGACGGCGTCGTCTACCACGTGACCGAGTACCGCGAGCGCCGGGACCACCTCGCGTGGTTCGCCGGTGGCGCCGGCGACGACCGGGTTCGACACGTCGCGCGAGGCGTTCCTTGGGCCCTACCGCGGCTGGGACCGGCCGCTCGCGGTGGAGCGTGGCGAGACGAGCGGCTCCGTCGCCCACGGCTGGCAGCCGATCGGTGCCCTGCAGGCGCACGCTCGAGCTGGCGCCCGGGGAATCGCGGGACGTGACGTTCGTCCTCGGCTACACGGAGAACCCCGCGGACCGCAAGTTCGTGCCCGGGACGCATGTCCCGGACACCACGCGAGCCCGCGCGACCATCGACCGCTACCGCCGGCGACGGGCAGGTCGATGCGGACCTCGCGGCGCTCCGCGCCGTGTGGGAGGAGCGCCTCGGGGCGCTCGCGGTCGCCACCGGCAACGAGCACGTCGACCGGATGGTCAACACCTGGAACCCCTACCAGTGCATGGTCACGTTCAACATGTCCCGCTCGGCATCGATGTTCGAGTCCGGGATCGGCCGCGGGATGGGCTTCCGGGACTCGAACCAGGACCTGCTGGGCTTCGTCCACATGGTCCCCGAGCGCGCCCGGGCACGGATCCTCGACATCGCGGCGACCCAGCTCCCCGACGGCAGCGCCTACCACCAGTACCAGCCGCTCACGAAGCGCGGCAACCACGACGTCGGCTCCGGGTTCAACGACGACCCGGCGTGGCTGGTCCTCGGGGTCGCGGCGTACGTCAAGGAGACGGGCGACCTCGCGATCCTCGACGAGCCGGTGACCTGGGACAACGTCGACGGCTCGGAGACGTCGCTCCACGACCACCTCCGGCGGAGCATCGACTTCACCCTGGAGCGGCTCGGGCCGCACGGGCTGCCGCTCATCGGGCGTGCGGACTGGAACGACTGCCTCAACCTCAACGTGTTCTCGGAGCGGCCCGGCGACTCGTTCCAGACGGCGCCGAACCGCCCTGGCGGCGTCGCCGAGTCGGTGTTCATCGCCGGGCTGTTCGTGCTCGCGGCCCGCGAGGCCGCCGCGCTGGCGCGCCTGTGCGGTGACGAGACGGAGGAAGCCCGATGCGCGGCCGCCGCCGTGGCGATGACCACGGCCATCGAGGCGCACGGCTGGGACGGCGCCTGGTACCGGCGGGCGTACGACCACGTCGGGCGTCCGGTGGGCTCGGCCGAGAACGACGAGGGCCAGATCTACATCGAGCCGCAGGGCCTCATGGCGATGGCCGGCGTCGGCCTCGAGGACGGTCGGACCCGCACGGCGCTCGGGTCGGTCCGCGAGCGCCTGGCGACGCCCCACGGCATCGTGCTCCACCAGCCGGCGTACACGAGCTACCACGTGGAGCTCGGCGAGATCTCCTCGTATCCGCCCGGCTACAAGGAGAACGCGGGCATCTTCTGCCACACGAACCCGTGGCTGATGATCGCCGAGGCGATCGACGGCAACGGCGACGGCGCGCTCGACTACTACCTCCGGATCAACCCCTCCGCGCGCGAGGCGATCTCGGACCTCCACCGGTGCGAGCCGTACGTGTACGCGCAGATGATCGCCGGTCGCGACGCGCCGACCCACGGCGAGGCGAAGAACTCGTGGCTCACCGGCACGGCGGCCTGGAACCTCGTCGCGATCAGCCAGTGGATCCTGGGCATCCGGCCCGAGCACGACGGCCTGCGGATCGAGCCCGCGGTTCCGGCCGCGTGGACGGGGTTCCGGGCGACGCGCCGCTTCCGTGGCACCACCTACGAGATCGAGGTGACCCGAGCGACGGCGAGTGGCGCCGGCGACGGCCATGCCTCGATCGTCGTCGACGGCACGCCGATCGATGGCACGATCATCCCGATCCCGCCGCCCGGCACCCCGCGCGTCCGCGTCGCCGTGGCGCTCTCGTAGCCGCCCTCCACCATATGACCCTCGCAACCCCGACAGGAGACCCTGCGTGCTGAAACGAGCGACCTTCCCGGCGGGCTTCGTCTGGGGCGCGGCCACCTCCTCCTACCAGGTCGAGGGAGCCGCCCATGAGGACGGCAGGGGCGCGTCGATCTGGGACACGTTCTCGCACACGCCGGGCGCGATCCTCGACGGCTCCAACGGCGACGTCGCGTGCGACCAGTACCACCGCTACCCCGAGGACATCGCGATCCTGCGCGAGCTCGGGCTGGGCGCCTACCGGTTCAGCATCTCCTGGCCGCGTGTCGTCCCGGCGGCTGACGGGGCGGTGAACGCCGCGGGCCTCGACTACTACGACCGGCTCGTGGACGCGCTGCTCGACGCGGGCATCACGCCCTACCCCACCCTGTACCACTGGGATCTCCCGCAGTGGATCCAGGACGAAGGCGGGTGGGCGGACCGGTCGGTGATCGGGCGCTTCACGGAGTACGCCGATGTCGTCGTCCGGGCGCTGGGCGACCGGATCGGGACGTGGACCCTGCTCAACGAGCCCGAGGTCTTCGTCAGCCACGGCCACGAGTACGGCACGCATGCGCCCGGGCTGCGCGACCCGGACCTCGCGCTGCGGGTCAGCCACGTCGTCAACCTAGCCCACGCCGAGGGCGTCCGAACGGTCCGCGCCGCGGCGCCGAATGCCGCGATCGGGTCGGCGATCAACATGGAGATCACGTACCCGGCGTCCGACTCGCCGGCCGATGTCGCGGCCGCCGAGCGGTACCACGCGCACGTCAACGCGTGGTACCTCGACCCGCTGCTCAAGGGTGCGTATCCGATCGCCTTCGTCGACCAGGACGCCGCGCTGGCGAAGATGGACATCCGGCCGGGCGACATGGAGTCGCTCGCCACGACGTTCGACTTCATCGCGCTCAACATGTACTCGAGGGCGATCATCGCCGACGACCCGGACGAGCCACGCCACGGGCTCCGACGGATCGAGGGTCCGGGTCGCCGGAACTCGTACGGGTGGGAGATCTGGCCGGCGGCGCTCCACCGCCTCGTGCGCCGCGTGGACCGCGACTACGGCCACCCGGTCATCTACATCACGGAGAACGGGTGCGCGGACAACACCGGCCCCGGCGCCGATGGGGTCGTGCACGACGCCAGCCGGGTGCAGTATCTCGCGGACCACCTCGGCCAGCTCGCGCGCGCGATCGACGACGGCTGCGACGTGCGGGGCTACTTCACGTGGACGCTGCTCGACAACTTCGAGTGGGCCGTGGGCTTCAGCCAGCGCTTCGGCATCGTGTGGGTCGACTTCGACGACGGCGCACGACGGATCGTCAAGGACAGCGGCCGGTGGCTGCGCGACCTCGTCGCCGGCGCGCCGCTCGAGTACGACGACTCGCTCGAGTAGGCCCGAGCGCCCCTGATCAGGCCTGCTCGGCGCGGACCTTCTCGACGAACCGGGCGATCCTGCGCACGGCCTCCTCGAGCTTGTCGTACGAGGTCGCGTAGCACATCCGCACGTGGCCCTCGCCGGACGGCCCGAACGCGTTCCCGGGGACGCACGCGACCCGTTCCTCGCGCAGCAGACGCTCCGTGAACTCGTCGGACGTCAGGCCGGTCGAGGTGATCTTCGGGAAGGCGTAGAACGCGCCCCGCGGCTCGAACGTGTCGAGGCCGCACGCGCGCAGCCCGTCCACGAGCAGCCGGCGGCGGCGGTCGTACTCGGCGAGCATCTCGAGCGACCGCGGGCTCGCCGCCCTCGAGCGCCGCGAGCGCGGCGTCCTGGGCGACCGTCGGCGCCGACATGATCCCGTACTGGTGGACCTTCACGATCCCCTCGAGGATGTCCTTCGGGGCCGCCATCCAGCCGACCCGCCAGCCGGTCATCGCGTAGGCCTTCGAGAAGCCGCCCATGAGGATCGTGCGCTCGCGCATGCCCGGGCAGCGACGAGAACGCCCGGTGGCGGTACGTCCCGTAGGCGAGGCGGTCGTAGATCTCGTCGCTGTAGACGAGCAGGTCGTGGTCGCGGGCGATCCGCGCAAGCTCGTCCTGGACGTCGTCGTCGAGGACGGCGCCGGTGGGGTTCGCCGGGTAGCCGAGGAACAGCGCCTTCGTGCGCGGCGTGATCGCCGCCTCGACCGCCGCCGGATCGAGCGCGAAGTCGTCCTCGGCCCGGGTCGCGACGGGGACGACGGTGCCGCCCGCGAACACGATCGCCGGCACGTACGCGACGTAGGACGGCTCGTGGAGGATCACCTCGTCGCCCGGGTCGCAGGTCGCTCGCAGCGCCAGGTCCACGGCCTCGGACGCGCCGACGGTGATGAGGATCTCGTTCTCCGGGGCGTAGCTGACCCCGTACAGGCGCTCGAGGTGCGCCGCGAGCGCGCGCCGGAGCTCGATCGTCCCGAAGTTCGAGGTGTAGTGGGTCCGGCCTTCGCGGAGGCTCTCGACGCCCGCCTCGACGATCACCCGCGGCGTGTCGAAGTCGGGCTCCCCCACCCCGAGGCTGATGACGTCGTCCATCGTGGCCAGGATGTCGAAGAAGCGCCGGATCCCCGAGGGCGGGACCGCGCGGACGCGCTGGGAGAGCGCACGCTCCGCGAGCGGCGGACGGGTGGGCTGCGAGGTCATGACGCTCCCTCTCCGGCCGCGCGGGCGGCGATCCGCTCCGAGGGGCTCGGCGTCGACGGGTCCTCGAGCGCGGCGAGGTCGGCGGGGCGGACGCGACGCCAGTCGGCGTCGGCGGTGACGCCCTCGTACGCGCGTGCGGCCCGGAACAGCTCCAGCTCCGACCACGGCGCGCCGATGACCTGGAGGCCGACCGGCAGGCCCTCGGACAGGCCGCACGGGATCGACAGCCCGGGCAGCCCCGCCATGTTGACCGGCAGCGTGCACGCGTCGGACAGGTACATCTTCACCGGGTCCGCGAGCTTGGCCCCGAACCGGAACGCGACGTCCGGCGAGGTCGGCGCCACCAGCGCGTCGAAGCCGGCCTCCCACAGGACGTCGAAGTCGCGCTTGATCAGCGTCCGGACCTTCTGCGCCTTGCGGTAGAACGCGTCGTAGTAGCCCGCCGACAGCGCGTACGTCCCGAGCATGATCCGCCGCTTGACCTCCGGCCCGAACCCCTGGCCGCGGGTCGCGAGGTAGTCCGCGAGGTAGTCGTCGCCGCCGCGGACGCTGTAGCCGTAGCGGACGCCGTCGTAGCGGGCGAGGTTCGAGGACGCCTCCGCCGGGCGCCACGATGTAGTACGTCGCGAGGCCGTAGTCCGTGTGCGGGAGGCTGACCTCCTCGACCGTCGCGCCGGCGGCCTCGAGCTCCGCGACCGCCTCGCGGACGCGCGCCTCGACGCCCGGCTCCATGCCGTCGACGAAGTACTCCCGGGGGAGGCCGAAGCGCTTGCCCTTGAGCCACGAGGCCGCCTCGTCGTCGGAGGCGGGCAGGTGGAGCAGCTCGTCCGGGACGGGAACCGGCGCGCTCGTCGAGTCGCGCTCGTCGCGGCCGGCGACCGCGTGGAACAGCGCCGCGGCGTCGCGAACGTCGCGCGCGAACGGCCCGATCTGGTCGAGCGAGCTCGCGAACGCGACGATCCCGTAGCGCGAGACCCGCCCGTACGTCGGCTTGAGGCCCACGATGCCGCACAGGGCCGCCGGCTGGCGGATGGAGCCACCGGTGTCCGTTCCGATCGACAACGGGGCGTGGAAGGCGCTCACGGCCGCCGCAGAGCCACCCGAGGACCCGCCGGGCACCCGCTCCAGGTCCCACGGGTTGGCGGTCGGCCCGAACGCGCTGTGCTCCGTGGACGAGCCCATCGCGAACTCGTCCATGTTCGTCTTGCCCAGGATGACCGCGCCCGCGTCCCGCAGGCGCTCGGTGACGTGCGAGTCGAACGGCGCCCGGTACCCCTCGAGGATCCGCGAGCCCGCGGTGCACTGGCCGCCGCGGACGGACACGAGGTCCTTGAGCGCGACCGGCACGCCAAGCAGCGGATGGAGCTCCTCCACGGCCGCCGGCCCCTCGGCGCGGGCCGCCCCGAGCCGCGCGTCGGCGGCGTCGGCCTCGGCGAGCGCCCGCTCGTCGTCGAGGGTCAGCCAGGCGTGCAGCCCGTGGTTCGTGCGGTGTGCCCGGGCGAGGTGTGCGGCGGTGAGCTCGCGCGACGTGGTCTCGCCCGCGCGCAGGCTCGTCGCGAGGTCGTGCGCGTAGCGCTCGGTGTAGGCGTCGGCCGTGTCCGCTGTCATCGGGTGCGCTCAGTCGCCGCCGAGGATGGCCGGCACGACGAAGAAGTCGCCGTCGCGCTGGGGCGCGTTCGCGAGCACGTCCTCGGGCGCCATCGAGGGCCGCGCGACGTCCTCGCGCAGGATGTTCTCGAGCTCGATCGTCTGGGCCGTCGGCGGGATCGCATCCGTGTCCAGCTCCGCGAGCTTCGCGTACTGGTCGAGGATGTGGTTGAGCTGGCCCTCGAGGCGGGCGAGCTCGTCGGGCGTCAGCCCGAGGCGTGCGAGGTACGCGACGTGCTCGACGTCGGCGCGGGTGAGGGCGGCCATGGCCCGATGATACGGCCCCTCCCCGCCCCGGCGGGATGCGGCCGGGTGACGAACCGCTCGCCTAGCTGTCGTCGCGCTCCTCGAGGACGGGTGGCACCGCGAGCCCGGGCTGCGCGATCCCCGCCTGGACCCGGAGCGGGTCCGACGCGGGCGGCGGCACGGCGGCGCTCGGGTGGACGTGCGCGCCGGTGCCGTGGGTGCGGGCGAGGAAGTCGCGCGTCCGCGGATCCTGCGGGGCGTCGATGACCTGCTCGGGCGGTCCGACCTCGACGAACCGCCCCGCGTCGATGAAGTACACCCGGTCGGCCGCCTCCCGGGCGAACGCCATCTCGTGGGTCACGACGATCATCGTCGCTCCCTCGTGGGCGAGCTCCTCCATGACGACCAGGACCTCGCCGACGAGCGTCGGGTCGAGCGCCGAGGTCGGCTCGTCGAACAGGAGGACCTTGGGCTCCATCGTCAGGGCCCGGGCGATCGCCACGCGCTGCTTCTGCCCACCTGACAGGCGCGACGGGTACTCGTCCCGCTTGTCGTTCAGGCCGACCTTGTGGAGGAACTTCTCGGCGATCGCGATCGCCTCGTCGCGGCCCAGCCCCTTGACCCGGATCGGCGCCTCGATGAGGTTGTCGATGACGCGCAGGTGCGGGAACAGGTTGAACTCCTGGAACACCATCTGCGCCCCGAGGCGGATCTGCCGGATCTGCTCCCGGTGGGCGCGGCTGCGCGGGTTGAGCGGGTCGGCGTCGACCCGGATCCCGCCGACCTCGATCGCGCCCATCGTCGGCTCCTCGAGGAAGTTCGTGCACCGGAGCAGGGTGCTCTTGCCCGACCCGGACTTGCCGATGAGGCAGATCGTCTCGCTCGGGTACACCTCGAGCGTGCAGCCCCGGAGCACGTGGTTGGAGCCGAAGAACTTCTCGAGCCCGAGGACCTTGACGATCGGCCGCGCGCCGTCGGGCGTCAGCAGCCCCGGGCTCGCGTACGGATCGCGGAGCGAGACGGCGTCGGGCGCGTCCAGCCCGGGGACGGGCAGCAGGGGCGTGAACGCGGGCCCGTCGGATGCGCTCATATGCGCACGTCGCTCTCGCGCAGCCGCCGCTCGATCCGCTCCTGCGCCACCGAGAACACGATCGTGAGCACCCAGTAGATGAGCGCCGCGATGAGCAGCGTCTCGAACGTCCGGAAGGACCGGGAGCCCGTCGTGCTCGCGCGCCAGTACGTCTCCTGGATGCCGACGTAGGCGACCAGCGCGGAGTCCTTGATCATCGCGATGAACTCGTTGCCGATCGCGGGGATGACGATCCGCGTCGCCTGCGGCAGGACGATCCGGCGCATCGTCAGGCGCTCGGTCATCCCGAGCGCGGCCGCCGCCTCGATCTGGCCGCGCGGGATCGCCTGGATGCCGGCCCGGAAGATCTCCGTCATGTAGGCGCCGTAGTTGAAGGCGAGCCCGAAGATCCCGCACACGATGCCCGGCAGGACGATGCCGAACTGCGGCAGGGCGAGGTACCAGAAGATGAGCTGCACGATGAGCGGGGTCCCGCGGACCATCGACACGTACAGCGTCGCGGCGGCATAGATCGGCGCCTTCGTCGACAGCCGCCCGAGCGCGCCGACGACGGCGAACATCGTCGCGAAGACGATCGAGAACACCGACACGAAGATCGTGATCGAGACGCCGCCCAGGATGAACGGCGCCCACTCGGCCATGAACTCGGCCTTGACCCTGTCCGTCGACGCGATGGCGGCGACGAGCCCGCCGACGAGGACGAGCCACGTGGCGATGAAGGTCAGCCTGAACCGGCGCCGATCGCGGGCCCGCGAGCGCGCGATGCGCTCGACGACCTGCGTCGGCGTCTCCTCGCTCCCGAGCCCGGGGTACGTGCGGGCTGTCCGGAACACTCAGGCCTCCGTGAACGGATGGCGGGGACGCCGATCGACGTCCCCGCCGGAGCTCACCGTGGAGCGCGCACTACGGCGCGGGCGCCTCGGTCAGGTCGAGCCCGAACCACTTCTCGGAGAAGCCCTTGAGGGTTCCGTCCGCGTGCATCTCCTGGACGATCGTCGTCACGGCGGCGACGAAGTCCGACGGATCAGGACCGCCCTTGTCGACGGCGACGGCGAGCGGCTCGGCGTACACCGGGTCGCCGACCTTGACCATCGGCATGCCGGCCTTGATCGCGGCATCGACCGTGGTGCTGGAGCTCAGGAAGCCCTCGAAGTCGTTGCGGCCTGCCGCCCACAGCTGGGGGCACTCCGCGTCGGTCTTCTGGGTGGTCGTCTTGACGCCCGCGGGCGGCGTCGTCGTCGGGGACAGCGTCCCGAAGTCGAGCGCCGTGCCACTGAGCCAGTCGAGGTACGTGGTCGACTCACCGACGCACACGGTCTTGCCCGCGAACCCCTCGAGGGTCGTGATGCCGGAGGCGGTGCTGGCCGCCATCTGGGCCGGGGTGTAGTAGTACGGGTCGCTGAAGTCGAGCACCTTCTGGCGCTCGCTCGTCACCGTCATCGAGCCGACGCTCGCGTCCCACCGGCCGCCCCAGCCGCCGGCGGTGATGATCGCCCAGTCCGGGGTCGCCCATTCGACCGTGACGCCGAGTCGCTTGGCGATCTCGGTGGCGACGTCGATGTCGAAGCCCTCGAACGTGCCGTCAGGCTTCTGGGCGGACTGCGGGGCGTAGTTCGGGTCGGTCGAGACGACGAGCTTGCCCGCCTTCAGGACCTTGTCCAGGAGCCCGCCTGCGATCGGCGCCGCGGACGCGGACTCCGAGGGGGCGGTGGACTCGGCGGCGCTCGGCGCAGCCTCGCTGGGGGTCGCCGTGCTCGGTGCCGTGGTCGCCCCGCCGCCGCTGCATGCGGCGAACAGGAGGGCGGTGGCGCCGAGAAGCGACAGTCGTCCACGAAGGGACATTTGTTCTCCTCCTCTGCGTTCGGCCCCGTGGGTACGGACGTGGGACCGGACCGCGGCATTATGCCCGGTCGCCCGGAAACGGCGCGTATCGCCCGCGGCGCGAGAGCGGGTCAGACCGGCCCGACGACCTGCCAGAAGGCCGCGCTGAGGCGCATCTCGGCCGCAAGCCGGATCACGTCGGCCATCGCGTCGATCGCGGACTCGCCCACGGCGACGATCTCGCGTGCCTGTCCGTCCACGAGGCACGCGACGTGGATGGTCACCGGGCCGTCGCCCTCGATCTCGAGGTCCTCGACCAGGATCCCGGTGCCGAGCACTCGCTCGAGGTCGTCGGCAAGCCGTGCCGCCAGCTGCGCCTCCGCGTCGTTCATGGCGTCCCCTCCCCCTCCTGTGACGGCTCCCCGGCGAGGATCCGCCGGAAGCCCTCCTCGTCCAGCACGGCCACGCCGAGATCCGTCGCCTTCTGGAGCTTGGACCCCGCGCCGGGCCCCGCGACCAGGTAGTCGGTCTTCTTCGAGACCGAGCCCGCGGGCTTGCCGCCGGCCGCCCGGATCGCGTCCTCGGCCTCCTCGCGGCTGAACCCGTCGAGCGAGCCGCTGACCACGAGCGTCTTGCCGGCGAGCGGCCCGGCCTCGTCGACCTCGCCCGCGTCGCGCACGACCGGCCGTTCCGGCACGACGCCCGCATCCACGAGCTCGCGCAGCGCATCGCGCGTCGCCTCGTCCTCGAACCAGGCGTGCATCGCGGCGCTCACGGACGGCCCGATCCCGGAGACCTCCTGGAGGGCCTCGGGCTCGTCGATGGCGACCCGCCGCAGCTCCGCCTCGACCGCCTCGAACCACGGGTCACGGTCGACGCCGGTCTCCGGGTCGGGGGCGGGCGGCCCGTAGGCGTCCGGGCGGACCCGCCGGGCGAGCCACTGGGCGAGGTCCACGGCGGTGGACTCGCCCACCTGCGGGATCCCGAGGCTGTTGAGGACCTTGGCGAGCGGCCGGCCGGTGCGCGCCCGCTGGATCGACGCGTGGAGGTTCTCGGCGCTCTTGCGCGCGAAGCGCTCGAGCCCCTCGAGGTCCTCCACGCTGAGCCGGAAGAAGTCCGAGCGCCTGTGGACCATCCCGCGCTCGAGCAGCTGGGTGAGGACCGCCCAGCCCGCGCCCTCGATGTCCATCCCGCCCCGGCCGACGAAGTGCTGGTACGCCTGCGACAGGCGCGCCGGGCAGACGGGGTTGGGGCAGTAGTGGCGGACCGCGCCCTCGTCCTGGACGACGGGCGTCGCGCAGACCGGGCACGCGTCGGGGACGACGTACTCGCGGGCGTCGGCGGGCCGCTTCTCGAGGATCGGGCGGACGACCTCGGGGATGACGTCGCCCGCCTTCTGGAGGACGACCGTGTCGCCGATCCGGATGTCCTTGCGCCGGACCTCGTCGAGGTTGTGGAGCGTCGCCCGGGCGACCGTGGACCCCGCGACCTTCGCCGGCACGAGGTGCGCGACCGGGGTGAGCGTCCCGGTCCGCCCGACGTACGCGACGATGTCCTCGACGACCGTCTCGACCTGCTCCGGCGGGAACTTGTACGCGATGGCCCAGCGTGGCGCGCGGCTCACCATCCCGAGGCGCTGCTGCTGGTCGAAGCGGTCCACCTTGACCACCACGCCGTCGGTCTCGTACGGCAGCTGGTGGCGCGCCTCGCGCCAGGTCTCCGTGAAGGCGATCACGCCCTCGATGTCGAGGCCGGGCGCGCGGTCGGGGTTCACCGGGAAGCCGAGCGCGTCGAGCCGCGCGAGCGCCGCCGACTGGCTGTCGACGGACGGTGCGTCCTCGACGAGCTGGTACAGCCAGGTCGTGAGCTGGCGGCCCGCGGTGACCTGCGGGTCCTTCTGGCGCAGCGAGCCCGCGCCGCTGTTGCGCGGGTTGGCGTACAGCGGGAGGCCCGCCTCGCCACGCTCGGTGTTGATGCGCGCGAACTCGGCCTTGGGCATGAACACCTCGCCCCGCGCCTCGAGCGTCGCCGGCTCGGCCAGGCGGTCCGGGATCGCGCGGATCGTGCGCAGGTTGGGCGTGACGTCCTCGCCCGTGGAGCCGTCGCCGCGGGTCGCGCCCAGCGTGAACCGCCCGCGCTCGTAGCGCAGCGAGACGGCCAGGCCGTCGATCTTGAGCTCCGCGATGTAGGTGAGCCCGTCGGCGGGCTCGGGTGCCGCCGCGAGGCCGAGCCCCTTGCGGACCCGGGCGTCGAACGCGCGCAGCTCGTCGTGGCTGAACGCGTTCGAGAGCGAGAGCATCGGCCGCTGGTGGCGGACCTCGGGGAACCGGCCGCCGGCCGGCGTGCCGCCGACCTTCTGGGTCGGCGACTCGGGCGTCACCAGGGCGGGAAACGCGGCCTCGAGGGCGACGAGCCGCCGGAACAGCTGGTCGTACTCGGCGTCGGAGAGCTCGGGCGCGTCCTCCTCGTGGTACAGGCGGTTCGCGCGGCGGATCGCCTCCGCGAGCTCGAGGTGGCGGGCCTGGGCCCCCTCCTCGGTGAGGGCGGCTGCATCCTCGACGAGCGAGGGGTCCACGGGGAGCGACTCGGTCACGTCCCGAGGATACGACCCTCGCCTGTCGGGATGCGTCAGGTTCGCCGGTGCCGGGTCAGCCTCCGGCCGCGTCATCGAGCGAGCGTGCTCAGACGTGCTCGACATGCCCTCGGCCGAGGTCCGCCGGCGTGGCGACGCCCATCAGCGCCAGGCCGCGCTCCAGCTCCTCGCGGAGGATGGCGAATGCCTTGGTCACGCCGGGCTCGCCGGCGCAGGCGAGCGCCCACAGGAAGGGACGCGCCGTGAACACGGCGCGGGCGCCGAGCGCGAGCGCGACGAGGATGTCCGGCCCGCGCCGGACGCCGCCGTCGAGATAGACCTCCGCCCGCCCCTCGACCGCGTCGACGACCTCCTGGAGGACGTCCACGCCCGCCGCGACGCGATCCAGCTGCCGCCCGCCGTGGTTCGAGACCCAGATCGCGTCGGCGCCGTGCTCCACGCCGAGCCGGGCGTCCTCGGCGGTGAGGATGCCCTTGAGCACGAGCGGCAGCGGCGTCCAGGAGCGGATCTCCTCGAGCGTCTCCCACGTCAGCCCGACGCTGCGCATGTCCATCGTCTCGTCGAGCCGGCCGTCCGGACCGCCACACGTCGCGCTTCGGGAGGTTCGCGTAGGCGTCCTCGCCCGGATCGAAGCGGATCCGCAGGATCTCGTCGCGATAGCCGAGCACCGGCAGGTCGACCGTGAGGCACAGCGCCTCGTAGCCGGCCGCCGCCGCGCGCTGGACGAGCGCGCGGGTGACCGATCGATCGCGCTGCACGTAGAGCTGGAACCAGCGACGGCCGCCGGGGGCGGCCTCGGCGACGGCCTCGATCGTGTTGCTGGCGACGGTCGAGACGACCTGGATCGCACCCGCCGCCGTCGCGCCGCGGGCCGACGCAAGCTCGCCGTCGGCGTGGGCCAGCCCGTGCATCGCCGCCGGGGCGATCCCGATGGGCAGCGACGCCGTCCGGCCGAGGATCGTCGTCGTGAGGTCGATCGCCGCGATGTCCGTCAGCACGCGCGGTCGGAGCCGGAACCGGTCCCACGCCGTGACCGTGTCGCGCAGGACGTGCTCGTCGTACGCGCCGCCGGCGAGATACGCCCACGCGGCGGGGTGGATCCGCTCCCGGGCAGGCGCCTCGAAATCCGAGAGCCGGACGAACCCGTCGAGGTCGACGGGCGGGACGTCGGCGGGCAGGTAGTTGCGGTGCGGGCCGGGTTCGACGGTCATGACCGCAGCATACTGGCGCACATGCCCGCAGACCTCCGTCTCCACGACGCCGCCCGCGCCGGCGATGTCCCGGCGATCGGACGCCTCCTCGCCGACGGCCTGGCGATCGACGCGCAGGACTCGGACGGTCGCACGCCGGTGATGGTCGCGACCCTCGCCCACCGGACGGACGCGGTGCGGGCCCTCGTGGACGCGGGCGCCGACGTCGACATCCGCGACAACCGCCTCGACAACGTGTTCCTGTACGCCGGCGCGGAGGGGCTGCTCGACATCCTGCGGATCGCGAACGACGCCGGCGCCGACCCCGCGCTGACGAACCGCTTCGGCGGCATCGCGATCATCCCGGCCTCCGAGCGCGGGCACGTCGAGGTCGTGCGCTACCTGCTCGAGGAGTCGGACGTGGACGTGGACCACGTCAACCGGCTCGGCTGGACCGCCCTCCTCGAGGCGATCATCCTGTCCGACGGCGGGCCGGCCCACCGGGAGATCGTCCGGATGCTGCTCGAGGCGGGCGCCGACCCGGACCTCGCCGACGGCGACGGCGTCACCCCGCTCGCGCACGCCCGGTCGCGCGGCTTCGACGAGATCGTCGCGTTGCTCGAGGCGGCCGACGCCACCGGGTAGCGGCTAGCCGAGCAGCTCGAGGTTCGCGAGGCTCGCGAGCATCGTCTTGCGGCCGACGCCCGGGTCCTTGAACGCGACCGAGACCTCCTCGTCGTCGCGGGTCAGCTTGGACGTGATCACGATCCCGTCGCCCCACCTCGCGTGGCGGATCCGGTCGCCGTCGCGGTAGCGGCGCTCACCCGGCACGATCGGCCGCGCCGGCACGACGCCGCGCTCGCGTGGCCCGAGCCCGGCCCGGACGCCGCCACCGGCATCGTCCCAGGCGGGCAGCCCGCCGCCGGGCGCCGGCACGGTCCCCTCCCCCCACGGCTGGTGGCCCAGCGAGCCCGACGGGGCGCCCGTCGCGTACGCGTCGCGCTTCGCGCCGAGGTCGCGGGTCGGGCGGAACGGCTCGCCGGCCGCCGGGGCACCCGGCCGGCCCGACCCCTGGCGGTATGCGCCGCCGCCGGTCCTGATCCCGGCCCCGAACCGCGTCCCGCGCTCGCGGAACACGAGGTCCGGGTCGAGGTCGGAGCCCATGTCGTCGCCGCGGTGGAGCTGCGGGCCGACCATGAGCTCGGGCGGGATCTCGAGCAGGAACCGTGACGGGACGCTCATCCCGCCGCCGCCCCACGTCGCCCGGCGCCACGCGTGCGACAGGAACAGCCGCTTCTTCGCCCGGGTGATCCCGACGTACGCGAGCCGGCGCTCCTCCTCGAGCTCCTTCTCGTCGTCGAGGGCCCGGTTGTGCGGGAACAGGCCCTCCTCGAGGCCGGCGATGAACACGACCGGGAACTCGAGCCCCTTCGCGGCATGGAGCGTGATCAGGGTCACCGCGTCGGCCTCGCCCTCGTAGGAGTCCTGGTCGGCGACGAGCGCAGTCTCCTCGAGCAGCCGGTCGAGCGCGTCCTCCGGCGCGAGGTCGTCGTAGCGCGTGGTGACCGCCCGCAGCTCGAGCAGGTTCGCCCAGCGGTCCTCGCCCTCCTCGGACCCGTCGGCGAGCATCGCCCGATAGCCGGACGCCTCGAGCACGTCGTCGAGGAGCTCGGGGAGCGGCAGCACGCCGATCCGCGTCCGCAGCCTCGCCACGAGGGCGCCGAACTCGCCCAGGGAGGTGCGGATCCGCGGGCCGATGCCCTCGACCTCGCCGCGTGACGCGGCCGTCACCGCCGCGAACACGTTGTCCTCGTGCTTGACGGCGTACCGCCGCAGCGCCTCGACGCTCTTGTCGCCGATGCCCCGGGCCGGGACGTTGATGATCCGCTCGAAGCTCACGCCATCCGTGTCCGAGCGCAGGACCCGCAGGTACGCCAGCGCGTCCTTGACCTCGCGCCGCTGGTAGAACCGCGTGCCGCCGACGAGCTGGTAGCGGATCCCGTAGCGGAGGAACGCCTCCTCGATGGCTCGCGACTGGGCGTTCATCCGGTACATGACGGCGACGTCCTTGGGCCGGAACCGGGTCGACTCGTCGTCGTCCGCCCGCCGCGTGAGCCACGAGCCGCGCCCGGTCTGGCCGATCAGCCCCTCGACCTGGCGGCCGATCCACTCGGCCTCCTCGTCCTCGTTGAACGCCTCGAAGCGCTGGATCGGGACGCCGCCCTGGTTCTGCGTCCAGAGCTTCTTGTCGGTCCGCCGCTCGTTGCGCGAGACGACGGCGTGGGCGGCGTCGAGGATGAGCTGCGTCGAGCGGTAGTTCTGCTCGAGCTTGACGACCGTCGCCTCGGGGTAGTCGCGCTCGAAGTCGAGGATGTTCTGGACGTTGGCGCCGCGCCAGCCGTAGATCGACTGGTCGTCGTCGCCGACGACGCACAGGTTGCGGTGGGCCGCGGCAAGCGCGCGGACCCACAGGTACTGCGGCCGGTTCGTGTCCTGGTACTCGTCGACGTGGAGGTACTGCCAGCGTTGCTGGTACTTCGCCAGCACGTCGGGCGCCTCGTCGAACAGGACGACGGCCTTGAGCAGGAGGTCGTCGAAGTCGAGCGCGTGGGCCGCCGTGAGCCGCTCCCGGTAGCGCTTCGCGAGGCGGGCGATCGTCCGCTCGCGATGGTTGACGGCGTTCTCGGCGAGGAACGCCTCGTCGAGCATCTCGTTCTTGGCCCGGCTGATCGCGCCGAGGATCGCCGCCGGCCGGAACTCGCCTGTCGCGGGCAGGTCCTCCTCGGCCAGGATCCGCTTCATCAGCTGCTGCTGGTCGTCCGTGTCGTAGATCACGAACCGGCGGTCGAGCCCGATGGCCTCGCCGTCACGCCGGAGGACTCTCGCGCACAGCGCGTGGAACGTCCCCGCCTCGACGTCCTTGCCCGTGTCGCCGGTGAGATGGGCGATCCGCTCCCGGAGCTCGCCCGCGGCGCGGTTGGTGAACGTGACCGCGAGGATCCGGTGCGGCCGGACGGCCTTGACGCCGATGAGGTAGGCGATCCGGTGGGCGACGACGCGCGTCTTGCCCGATCCGGCCCCGGCGAGGATGAGCAGCGGGCCGTCCGTCGTCGCGACCGCCCGGGCCTGCTCCGGGTTCATCCGCGAGAGGATCTCCTCGGCGCGGGCCTGGCGGCGGGCCTCGATCGCCTTGGCGACGTCCTCGGGC
Source organism: uncultured Chloroflexia bacterium (assembly GCA_963768035.1). Classification (GTDB taxonomy): domain Bacteria; phylum Chloroflexota; class Limnocylindria; order Limnocylindrales; family CSP1-4; genus CAIXZV01. Next base: position 146,348 of record CAVYGJ010000004.1, on the reverse strand, counting down.
GCGATCGCGGGTCCGGCGTCGGCGGCGGCCGGTGCGGCGGGCAGCTCGCGCAGCCACTCCGGCTCGTCGGGGACGGCGGCCTCGGCAACGGGCGCGGCCTCCGCCGGGGCGCCGGGCGGCCCCTCGTCGGCCGGGCCGAGGTCGAGCCACGTGCCCTGTCCCTGCGGCTCCGCCTTGCGCGTGCGGGGGCGCTTCGCGGGGCGGTCGGGAGGGGTGGGACTCACCCGGCCATTCTAGGTTGCGCGGGGCATCGGGGCGTCCGCCGGGACGGCCTCAGGAGCCCGCCGACGGCTCCGCGATCGTGATCGCCGGGTCGTCCCACTGGCTCGCGTCGAGCGCGAGGTGGAGGTCGACCGTGCCGTCGTCGCTCACGGCATCGATGAGGAGGTGCGCCGGCCGGAGCGTCTGCGTGTCCGTGTCCAGCGTGACGGTCGTCCGCACGTCCGGCATGTCCGACGCCTGGTCGGTCGGCAGCATCGCGCGCAGGATGAGCGCCGGGTCGCGGCCGGCCTCGAGCGTCACCCGGTGGCACTGGCCGCTCGCCGACGCGCAGGCGACGTCCTCGAGCGTCGGGGTGATGCCCGGCGAGGCGAGGTAGGACCGGAGCCGGTCGACGAGCGAGAGCGGGTTGATGTCGACGCCGGCCTGCGCGGAGGTGCCGCCGAGCGACGCGCGCTGCCAGGCGTCGTCCGGACCGGTCCGGTACCAGACGCCGTCCCAGACGGTGACCGCGTCGACGTCGACCTCGAGCCCGGGGCTCGTGAGCTGGGTCGAGGTCTTCGCGTCCTTGGGGCGCAGGTCGGAGGCGACGGTCGAGCCATCGAGGGTGACGGCGGGCTCGTCGCGCTCCACGAGCGCGCCCGGGATCGTCCCGGCGAGCGTGCCCTCGAGATGGACCGCCTGGGCGTCCAGCACCGACTGGAGGGAGCGGGCCACCATCTCCTTGGGGTCGGTGACCTCGGACGGCGGCGTGGTGGCCGCGAGCGGCCCGAACCCGAGGGCCGTCCCACCGACGACCAGGGCGAGCACGATGACGATCGCCGCGCCGATGACGGGCAGCGGGCTGCGATTGGGCATGCGGTTGGGGGTCCCCTCTCTCCGGGTCGTTCGTGTGCCGTGACAGGCTGCCGCCTCGGGACCGTTCGGTCAAACGCCGGGCGGGGCGACGCGGGCTTGCGGTGGTCGTCACGATGTGGCCACGAACGCGCCCGCGCGGCGCGACGAGGTCGATCCGATGCCCCAGGAACGCGAGCTCACGGCGGGCCTCCACGGTCGTGTCACGGGCCGGGCCGGCATCGCGTACCGGGTGGCCCGCCTGGGCTGGCGTCTCGTCGCGGCCTGCCTGCGCGTTCGGATCCGGATCGAGGGCCTGGAGCACCTCCCGCGCACGGGTGCGTTCATCGTCGCCGGTGCGCCACACCGGACCTGGGTCGACCCGTTCCTCCTGTGGGGCTGGCTGCCGGCGGAGCCGCGCCTCGTGTTCTTCGGCGATGCCCGGGCGATGGGCCGCTCACGCCTCCGGCGCGCGGTCCTGCGACTCGTCGGCGGCGTCATCCCGATCCCGTCGTCACACCGCGCGGGCGCGGCCGACGAGCACTTCGCGGCCGCGACCGAGGCCCTGGCGGCGGGCGCGGCGTTCTGCCTGTTCCCCGAGACGGGTCCGGCTGCGCCGCTGCGGTCGATCCGGCGGCTGGGGGCCGGCGTCGGCTACATCGCGCTCCGCAGCGGCGTGCCGGTCGTCCCGATCGCGATCGGCGGCAACCACGAGCTGTTCTTCGGGCGGACGATCGTCGTGCGGGTGCTCCCGTCGATCTCCGCCCTCGAGCTCGCCGGCCTGGCCGAGCCGCCTGAGCCCGGGAGTCCGGATGAGCGCGAGGCCGTCCATCGCGTCCTTGACGGGATCGCGCGCGGCGTATGCGAGCGCGGTCGGCGAGGTGCACGACGCGGCGGAGCCGCCGCCCGGGACGCGGAAACGGCTCACCTGGCTCACGACGCTGTTCCGCTGAGCACGGGCGATCGAGTTCAGCCCCGCCGGCGACGGACCCCGTCGTCCTCCCAGCTCGGCTCCCGGGTCGCGTGGCGTTCCAACGAGCGACCGCTACCGCCGATTGAAACGGGAGCCGTTCCAGCTGGGGTGGTTCGTCGCCAGTTGGAACAGACCACGTTCCAGATGACGCCTGCGGGCGCCGTTTGGGACGCTGGGCGATCCATGGGGCGGGCGAACGTGCGAGCGGGAACCCGGGCTGATACGGGCGACCGGCTCCCTCTATGCTGTCGAAGGTAGGACCGACCCACCTTTGACGTCGCTCAACCGCCCTGAGGTGCCCGGCCAATGTCGGTGCCGATCGAGAGTCGTATTGCGGCCGTGCTGCTGTGGGTCGTCGCATTCGGATGGGCGCTGCTGCCGACTCCGTGGCTGATGTGGTGGGTGGTCGTCCGTGGTCGCCTCCCAGTCCTGCCGCTCATCGGCGAGCCCAACGGCGGCCCCTTCTACCTGAACTATTCGCACTCGGTCTTCGTGGTGCTGCTGGCCGCTGCGTTCGTCCTCGGGCTCGTGCAGGCCTGGGCCGGCTGGTTGCTGTGGAACGGCCAGCGGTCGGGCGCTCTGCTGCAATTCGCGCTACTGCCTGTCGAGGCGGTGTTCTGGTATGGGTTCGAGATCCCCATTCCGCCGTTCCTCGCGCTAGCCCGCGTCATCCTCGTGGTGTTGGCCTGGCCACGATTGGTCTAAAGCCGCGTTCGGCGCGACGAACGGCGACCGGGGCAGTTCCGCGCCACTCGAGCGGGTGGTCATGCGTGCATTGCGCACGCCGGGCAACCCGGAGGACACGTAGCACAGACGTAGCATCGGGCACGTTCGCCGGGCATGAAGAAGGGGCCGTCCCCCGAAGGAAACGGCCCCTGGCGAACGTCAGCGGACGTTCATGGCGGATCTAGAAGTCCATGCCCCCGCCGTGGTCGTGGCCGCCACCGGCCCCGGCCTGCTCCTTGGCCGGCAGGTCCGTGATCAACGTCTCCGTCGTCAGGACCATCGCGGCGATGGAGGCGGCGTTCTGGAGCGCGGACCGGGTCACCTTGGCCGCGTCAACGATGCCGCGGTCGAAGAGGTTCCCGTACTCGCCCTTGAGCGCGTCGTAGCCCTCGCCGATCGGCAGGTTGCGGACCGCGTTGACCACGACCTCGCCCGAAGCGCCGGCGTTGTCGGCGATCTGGCGTGCCGGGGCCTCGAGGGCCTTGCGGACGATGTCCACGCCGACCTGCTCGTCGCCTTCCAGCGTGAGCTTGTCGAGCGCGGGGATGGCCTGGAGGAGCGTGGTGCCGCCGCCGGCGACGAGGCCCTCCTCGACGGCCGCACGGGTCGTCGAGAGCGCATCCTCGATGCGGTGCTTCTTCTCCTTGAGCTCGACCTCGGTGGCCGCGCCGACCTTGATGACGGCGACGCCACCGGCCAGCTTGGCGAGGCGCTCCTGGAGCTTCTCGCGGTCGTAGTCCGAGGTGGTGTCCTCGATCTGCGCCTTGATCTGGCTCATGCGCGCCTTGACCTGCTCGGCAGTGCCCTCGCCGTCCACGATCGTGGTGTCGTCCTTGGTGGCGACGACGCGGCGGGCCTTGCCCAGGTCCTCGAAGGTGACGCTGTCCAGCTTGCGCCCGATCTCCTCGGAGATCACGGTGCCGCCGGTCAGGATCGCGATGTCGCGGAGCATCTCCTTGCGGCGGTCGCCGAAGCCCGGCGCCTTGACCGCGAGGACCTGGATCCGGCCCTGGAGCTTGTTCACGACGAGCGTGGCAAGCGCCTCACCATCGACGTCCTCGGCGATGATCAGCATCGGGCGGCCCTGCTGGACGGCCTTCTCGAGCGACGGCAGGAGATCCGGCACGGCGCTGATCTTCTTGTCGGTGACGAGGATGACCGGGTTCTCGAGGACGGCCTCCATCCGGTCGGGGTTGGTCACGAAGTACGCCGAGATGTAGCCTCGGTCGAACTGCATGCCCTCGGTGTACTCCTTCTCGAGGCCGAGGCTCTGCCCCTCCTCGACGGTGATGACGCCGTCCTTGCCGACCTTGTCCATCACCTCGGCGATGATCTCGCCGACCTCGGGATCCGCCGCGGAGATCGCCGCGACGGCCGCGATCTGCTCGCGGGTCTCGACGGGCCGGGCGTTCGCCTTGATCTGCTCGACGATCGTCTCGACGGCCTTCTCGATGCCGCGCTTGACGACCATCGGGTTGGCGCCCGCGGTCACGACGCGGAGGCCCTCGGCGACCATCGCCTGGCCGAGCACGACCGCGGTGGTGGTGCCGTCGCCGGCGACGTCGTCGGTCTTGGTCGCGACCTCCTTGAGGAGCTGCGCGCCCATGTTCTCGAACGGGTCCTCGAGCTCGATGTCGCGAGCGATCGTGACGCCGTCGTTGGTGATCGTCGGCGCGCCGAACTTCTTGTCCAGCACGACGTTGCGGCCCTTCGGGCCGATGGTGACGCGGACTGCGTCGGCGAGGCGATCGATGCCCCGCTTGAGCGAGCGACGAGCGGTCTCGTCGAAGATGAGCTGCTTGGCCAAGGTCCAAGTTCCTCCGGGAATGTGCGTTCGAGCGGTCGTCGGGCGCCCGGGCGGGCGCGAGGCCCTAGGCCTCGACGATCGCGAGGATGTCCTTCTGGGAGAGGATCAGGAGGTCCTGGTCCTCGACCTTGAACTCGGTCCCGGCGTACTTCGCGTACAGGACCTTGTCGCCGACGGCGACGTCGATCGCTTCGCGCTTGCCGTCGTCAAGGATCTTGCCCGGACCGACCGACAGGACCTCGCCCTCCTGGGGCTTCTCCTTCGCGGTATCCGGCAGGACGATGCCCGACTTCGTCATCTCCTCACGCGGCGTGGGCTTGATGACGACGCGATCGCCCAGCGGGCGGAGCTTCGTCGAAGAGGCGGTCGCCAAGGTGCATTCCTCCTCTGACGGCCACGGTTGGCCGTCGATGGCGTTGACTGGTCACGGGCCGGCGAGCGTTGATGGCGCACCGGTTCCCGATGGATCCACGATTCGAGTGCGTCGCCAGCGCCGCGAGCCTGGGCCCAGTGCCTGTGCCGGGAGCCTCCGCGGAGGCCGTCCGGCCGGGCGTCATGGCCCGCGTTGCGGCTGGATTAGCACTCTCCCTGTGAGAGTGCCAGAAACGTACCCAATCACGGCGCGAATGTCAACCGGACAGCGAACGACGCCGGCCAGGTGACCGGCGTCGTCTGGTGTCGCGCGCGGAGCGCGAACGGGCTACTTGATGACGGCGAAGGCGTCGATGTCGACGCGGGTGCTGCGGCTTCCGCCCCAGTTCTCGATGCGGATCGAGTGCGGGCCGCTCGTCGGCCACGACTTCGCGAACAGGGACTTCCGGAACACGGTGCTCGACGAGTAGAGGTCCAGGAGACCGGCCTGCGACCCGTCGATCCAGACGCGGACGAGCCCTCGCGTCTTGGCGGTCGTCGTGATGAAGGCCACGCTGCTGCCCGTGAACGAGTAGGTCGCGGACTCGTTGTCAGTCTGCGTGGCGTAACGCTCCGAGCCCCCCGAGTACGACGACGAGGTCAACGTCTTCCACGTGCCCGCGTAGGCGATCGACGAGCTGCTGTTCTGGACGAGCCGCGGCTTGATCACGGCAGCCGTGGCGTACGGCCCCGCGTTGCCGTCGCGGTCGATGGCCCGGACCCGGAACTGGTAGTCGTTGCCGTTGCCGAGGGTGACGCTGCGCGCCGTCCCGGTAAGCGACGAGCTGATCGTCGTGTACGGGCCGCCGTTGATGCGCTGCTGGAGCTGGTACCGGGCGAGGCCCGACCCGCCGGCATCGTCGTCGCCCGTCCAACGGAGCACGGCACGCGAGCTCGTGCCGGTCAGCGTGGTGCCGCTCCGGAGCTGGGCCTTCGGCGCCGTCGCCGTCGGCGCGATCCTGTCGCGCTCCACGGCCCCGATGTCGCAGGGGCTGCCGCGGGTGAGGCCGCGCTGGTCGGCGTCACCTACGGCGGTGCAGACGCCGGTGTTGCCGTCATCGAGCGCGGCGGACGCCGTCGACAGGAGCTTGATCGTCTTGGTCGGGCCGCCGTTGGCCTGGAGCCCCGCGGGGTCGAGGAGGCCGGTCGTCGAGCCCCCGATGATGTTCGCTCACCGACGTGTCGATCGCCGCGCGGCGGCGCTGCCCTTGGCGTTGCCGGCGATGATGGTGTTGCGGATGTCGACGTTCGCCGTGGTAGTCCGCGTACAGGCCTCCGAGCGATGTCGACGCGCTGTTCAACGCGATCGTCGAGTTCGAGATGGTGAGGCCGACGTTCTGGCCCGACGTAGACGCGCGCCACCGATGTTGGTGGCGGCGTTCTTCGCGATGGTCGAGTTCTCGATGTCCAGCACCGCGGTGCTGCCGGCGAACACGCCGCCGCCGTACGGCGAAGAGTTGCCGCTGATCGTCGAGCGGACGATCTGGGCGAACGAGCCCTGCCCGAGGTGGATCCCACCGCCCGGCTGCGTTGCCGTGTTGCCGCTGATCGTGGAGTCGACGACGTAGAGGTCGGCGCCGTCGGCGACGATGACCCCGCCACCCTGCTGCGCGTGGCTGTTGCTCACCGTGGAGTGCGCGAGATAGACCACGCCTGCGCCGCCGACGAGGATCGCGCCGCCGTACTGGCGCCCGGCCGTTCGTGAACACGATGTTGAAGAGGTAGATCCCGCTGGCATTGGCGATGAAGAAGCTCGAGCCGCCCTGGGCGTTGAGGGTGACCTTGTTGCCGCCGTTGATGGTCACGCCCTGGGTGATGTCGGGCAGGCGCGTCGTGTAGATCGTCCCGCTGACGCTGAAGGTGATCATGTCGTCGGCACCGAACCCTGCCGCGCACTCGCCCGTGCTCGCCCCGCTCGCCGTGTCGGTGTTCGCGGCCTTGATCGCCTCGGGCAGGGTGCAGGTGCCGTCGTCCTGGGTCAGCATCGTCTTCGAGTTGACGACGATGCCGGCGGCCGCGGCGGGTGACGCCGCGAGGACGGGGAGCAGTGCTGCCCCGGCGAGAAGCGCGCCAAAACGGCGCCGTGAACCGACGTGCATGTGGATGAACCCCTCAGTTCTCGGTATGAAAAAGCGCCCCGGGTCGGGACGGTGACGAGGGGATGCTGCAGCCCCTGCGGCGACCCTGTCAAACCGGCGTTGCGTAGACTGCCGGACGATGGACGCGGATCGCGACGCAAGGCTCCGGCTCGAGGCTCCGGGCTGCGCCGTCGAGGTCGCGCCGGCGGTTGGCGGACGGATCGCGGCGCTCGAGATCGACGGCTGGGACGTGCTTCGCCGGGACGGCTGGACCGACCGCGAGTGGGGCTCGTTCGTGATGGCGCCGTGGGTCGGCCGGCTGCGTGACGGCCGCGTCGCGTGGCGCGGCCGGACGTGGTGGATGCCGGTGACGGAGCCGCCGCACGCGCTCCACGGGACGGTCCTCGACGTGCCATGGACGGTCGTGGCGGTCGACGGGTCGACCGTGACGCTCGAGACCGGCTTCGGCGATGCATGGCCGTTCGAGGCGTCGATCCGGCGCCGGATCGAGCTCTTCGGCGACCGCGTGGTGGACCGCCTCTCGGTCGAGCGCCGACGAGCCGATGCCCGTCATCCTCGGCTGGCACCCGTGGTTCCGGCGCCGCGCGGTCCGACTCGAGAACGGCGACGAGTCGGAGCCGGCGCTGGTGTCCGTGCGGGCCGGTCGCCGAGTCGAGCTCGACGAGGCCGGGCTGCCCACGGGCCGGCTGGTCGCGCCGAATGACGAGGCGACGGACGACGTGCTCCTCGACCTGATCGCAGCGCCAGTCGTCGAGTGGCCAGGCGGGCCGCGGCTCGAGATCGAGGCGCCGGCCGCCGCGGCCTGGGTCGTCTATGCCGCCCACCCCGACGGGGTGTGCGTCGAGCCGGTGACCGGGCTGCCCGACGGGCTCAACGGCGGGTTGCTCGGCGACCCGCCCGTTGCCGCGCCGGGCGCCCCGATCGTGGCGGAGATGACGATCCGCTGGCGGTGACTCGGGCGACGGGCCCCGCTAGCTAGCGCGGTGCCGCGCGGGGGAACGTGGCGTCGTAGGCGGCGACGAGGCCGTCGCCCAGCTCGTCCTCCCCTGCCCCACGGCGCTCGGCGGCCCAGCGCGCGGTGATCGCGACCGCAGGCCGGCTCGTTGCGCCCGCGCGGCCCACCCGGCGGCGTGAGGAACGGCGAGTCCGTCTCGACGAGCAGCCGGCCGGCGGGGACGACCCGGACCGCGTCCGCCGACGGCTCCTCGCCCGTGCGGAACACGAGGCCCGAGAACGAGACCGCGAGGCCCATCGCGACGACGGCCTCGGCGTAGTCGAGCGGGCCGCTGAACGAGTGGATGACCGCGGGCGGGCGGCTCCCGAACGCCTGGCGGCCAGCCGCTCCGTCGAAGCCCGCCCGCTGGAGCTCGGCGACGAGGGCGTCCTGCGCGTCGCGTTCGCCGGCGCGCGAGCGGCAGTGGAGGATCGCGGGCTTGCCGGTCTCCAGCGCGAGGCCGAGGTTGCGTCGCAGGTTCTCGAGCTGTGCCTCCCACGGCGAGAACATGCGGTCGGAGTCGAGACCCGTCTCGCCGATGGCCACGACCCGCTCGTCGGCGGCCCACGCCCGGATCCGCTCCCAGCCGCTCGCGTCCACCTTCGCCGCGTCGTGGGGGTGGATGCCGACGGCGGCGTCCATCCACGGCCAGCGGGTCACGACCTCGAGCGCGCGGCCCGAGGAGTGCTCGTTCCAGCCCGGGACGAGGATCCGCTCGAGACCGGCCAGCCGGGCCGCGCCGACCACCAGCTCGACGTCGCCGTCGAAGCGGTCCGCGTTGAGGTGGCCGTGGGAATCGACGAGGCGCATCGCCCGATGGTACGGGGATGCGCCTCGGGTGCGGGCGCCGGCCCGCTCGGACGGTGGTGGCGGGCGGATCAGCCGGCCGCGTCGTCCGTGGACTGCCAGAGGCCCACCTCGGACCCCTCGGTGTCGCGGACGACGGCGTACCGGCCCATGCCCCCGCCGATGTCGGCGGGCTGCTCGACGACCGTGCCGCCGTTCGCCTCGGCGGCCGCGGTCGCGTCCTCGAGCGAGTCCACCGTGATGTAGATCCGCAGGGTCTGGCCGGTCGACTCACCGCGCTTGCCGATGGCGCCGCCGGTCCCTTCGCCGTTGCGGAACATGTAGTAGTCCGGGAAGCCCTCCGTAGGCCCGCCGATGTCCCAGCCCGCGACGGCGGCATAGAAGCGCTTGGCGCGCTCGGTGTCGTCCGCCGGGAACTCGATGTGCGCGATCTCGCCCTTGGTCATGGCGTGAGCCTCCGTGCGACAGGGTGTGTTCCCCACCCTACCGACGATCAGGCACCCGCGGTTTCGACAGCCTCGGCGTCCATGCGGGGGAAGAGCGGCAGCGGCGTATCGGTCACGCGGCCCGCCTCGGCGGCCTGGGCGCCCCAGGCGAGGAGCTCGCGGATGTCGGGGCCGCCGTTGCCGTCGGCCTCGTAGGGGTAGGCGTAGCCCAGCTGGTCGAGGATCCGGGGTGCGGCGCCGGGCATGAACGGCGCCACCGCGAGACCCACGAGCCGGCACGCCTCCACGAGGTCGCCGAGGACCTCGCGCAGCCGCGTCTCGGCCGCCGCGTCGCCCGCCTTCGCCTGCTTCTGGAGCGTCCACGGCTGCTCGGCGTCGACGGTCTTGTTCGCCCCGCCGACGAACTCCCAGAGCTCGGCGAGCGCGTCGTGGAGGACGTAGCCGTCGAGCTTCTCCGCGTACAGCCGGAGCGTCTCGTCCCAGCCCTCGCCGAGGGAGGACTGCGCAACCGGTCGTGGCGCCGGCCGCTCGCCGCCCAGGTAGCGGTTGACCATCGAGACCGTGCGGTTGACGAGGTTGCCGAAGTCGTTCGCGAGGTCGGCGTTGTAGCGCCGCCGGAACGACTCCCAGCTGACCTCGGTGTCACGGTCGAAGGCGACCTCGCGGAGGGTCGTGTAGCGGGCGCCGTCGGCCCCGAACGCGTCCACCACGGCACCCGGCTCGAGGAAGTTGCCGAGGCTCTTGCTCATCCGCTCGCCGCCGGCCACGAGCAGCCAGCCGTGCACCCAGACGTGTCGCGGGGCGTCGATGCCCGCGGACCACAGGATGGCCGGCCAGTAGATCGTGTGGAACCGGGCGATGTCCTTGCCGATGACGTGGAGGTCGGCGGGCCACCAGTGGTGGAACGAATCGAGGTCGTCCGGGTAGCCGGCGCCGGTGATGTAGTTGATGAGCGCGTCGTACCAGACGTAGATCGTGCCCGCCTCGGGGTCCCACGACCCGTCCTCGCGCTGGGCCGTCTCGCCGTTCTCCGCGATCGGGAACGGGATGCCCCACGTCGCGCCGGCCCGGCTGATCGAGAAGTCCTGGAGCCCGCCGCGGATGAACCCCAGCATCTCGTTGCGCCGGTAGGCCGGCTGCACGAAGTCCGGGTTCTTGTCGTAGTAGTCGAGCAGCCGGTCCTGGTACGCCGAGAGGCGGAAGAACCAGTTGCGCTCGGACAGCCACTGGAGCGGCACCGTCGGGTGGTTGGGGCACTCCATGCCACGGGCCGTCTCGTGGAGGTCCGACAGGTTCTTGAACCCCTCGCTCGGGCAGTACCAGCCCTCGTAGGTGTCCATGTAGATGTCGCCGTTGTCGTAGGCGCGCCGGACGATGTCCTGGGCCGAGCGGTAGTGGTCGGGGTCGGTCGTCCGGATGAACCGGTCGGGGCTGATGAGGAGCGAGTCCTCGGCCGCCTTGAACAGCTCGACCTTCTCGTCGACGAACGCCTTGGGCGTCGTGCCCAGCGCCTCGGCGGACTGCGCGATGTTGACGCTGTGCTCGTCGGTGCCGGTCAGGAACCGCGTGTCGTCGCCCTGCATCCGGTGCCAGCGCGCGATGACGTCCGCCCCGATGACCTCGTACACCGTGTGCAGGCCCGGGGCGTTGTTGGCGTACGCGATCGCGGTGGTGATGTAGAAGCGCTTGCGGTCGGACATGGCCGGGCGATGGTAGCAAGCGCCGGGCGGTCAGCCCGCCGGGATCGCCGCGCGCGCCGCCTCGAGCACTGCGTGGCAGAGCGCGCCGGCCTCGGCCTCGTGGATCGCGGCCGAGGACGGCGGCTGTCCGGCCGTCGCGCGGGCGGCGTCGACGGCCCGGAACGCGGCGGCGACCGCCGGCGCCGGTGGGGCGAGCCCCGGGGTGACGTCGTGCACGATCCGCGCCATGTCGAGCTCGATCGCGAGGATCCCCTCGAGCAGGTCGAGGGCGTGCTCGGTGAGCGCCGCGGCGACCGGGGCGTTCGTCGCGTGGTCCTCCACGCCGAGGTCGAGGATCCCGATGTCGAGCGTCACCGGTGACGCGGCGTGGCGCAGCTCCGAGGCGAGCGCGGCGGCGGCATAGCGCGACAGGCCGCCGCCGGACTCCACGAGGCGCGCCATGACGTCCTCGTCGGAGAACACGTCCGAGACCGACGCCCAGAGGTGGTTCATCCGGCGGTCCGAGAGCTGGCCCACGTGGGCCGCCGCCGGGCGCAGCGCATCGAGCGCGAGGGCGAGGACCATCGGGTGGAAGTTGCCGTTGCTCAGCATCCGTCCCGATGCGACGTCGACGAGCGGGTTGTCGTCCATCGCGTTGAGCTCGAGCTGCGCCGCGGACCGGAGGAGCGTGACGAACTCGCGGAACGCGCCGTGGACCTGCGGGCCGACCCGGAACGACAGCGGGTCCTGGACCGAGCGCGGGCCGCCGGGCTCGAACAGCTTGCTGCCCGTGAGGAACCCGCGGATGCTCGCGCCCGCGGCGAGCTGCCCGTGCACCCGCTTCGCGCGCAGCACGGCCTCGTCGAGCACCGAGGGATTGCCCGCGGTCGCCTCGAGCGAGGCGGCGAGCACGAGGTCCGCGGCCGCGGCGATGCGCTCCGCCCGGTCGACGAGGAGGGCGGCGTGCCCGATCGCGACCCCGTTCGCGGAGATCAGGGTGAGCCCGTCCTTCGGCTCGAGCTCGATCGGGGTCAGCCCGGCGGCCGCGAGGGCCTCGGCGCCCGGCATCACCTCGCCCCCGAGCTCGGCGCGACCGCGTCCGAGGAAGACCTGCGCGATCGCCGCCATGTGCATCAGGTCGGACGCGCCGATGGAGCCGGTCGCCGGCACCACCGGGTGGACCCCGGCGTTCAGCAGGTCGATGAACGCCTGCGCCACCTGCCGGCTCGCGCCCGAGCCGCCGCGGGCGATGCCGTTGAGGCGGGTGGCCATCGCCGCCCGGACCACGGTGGCAGGCAGCGGCGTGCCGACGGCGCCCTCGTGCGCGCCGACGATGAGCGCCTGGAGGCGGCCGAGCGACGCACGCGGCAGCGCGACGTCACGCTCGTGGCCGAGGCCGGTGTTGAGGCCATAGACGAGCGCCGGGCCGTCCACGACACGATCGACGATGGCGCGGCTCGCCTCGACCGCCCGCCACGCGTCCTGGTCGAGGCTGACATGCGCGCCGTGCGCGACCGCGACGAGGTCGTCGAGCGCGAGATCGGCGGTCCCGATCACGACGTCTGCCGGGCGTGCGTCGGTCATGCGGGACTGTCGAGCTCGACCCACCGGCTGCGCCACTCGGGCGCCGGGAACGGCTCCGCCCAGTAGGTCGTCTCCCGGTACACGCGTCCGTCTCGCAGCTGGATGATGTCGACGACGAGGTACTCGCGGTCGCCGGGGTACAGGTTCGACCACTCGGCGGTCCAGGTGTCACCCGCCCCGGCGATCGCGACCAGCGTGCCCGACGGCGTCAGGACGTACTGGTCCTCGCTGCCGCGCAGCCGCCGCTCCCGTGCCTCCCACGGCCCGCCCGGGTACTCGTCGATGATCGCGCGCATCGACGCGCTCGAGGTCACCCGCTCGCCGCTCTGCGGCCAGTCGCACTGCCAGTCGCGATGGCGCAGCGACTCGGCCGTGTCGTGGTCACGGGTGGAGACCGCCACGCAGTAGCGGCGGACGATGTCCTCGTGGGTCATGCGGGTGAGTGTCCCACCGCGGCATGCGTTGTCAACCGCGCCGCTGTTCAGTGACGGAAGTGGCGCGTCCCGGTCACGAGCATCGCGGCGCCGGCCGCGTCGACGTCGGCGAGGACCTCGGCGTCGCGCATCGACCCGCCCGGCTGGACGATCGCCGTGACGCCCGCGTCGAGCAGCACCTGGGGGCCGTCCGCGAACGGGAAGAAGGCGTCCGACGCGGCGACCGCGCCCGTGGCGCCCGACGCGCCCTGGAACTGGCGTGCCTTCTCGACCGCGCCGCGACAGGCGTCGACCCGGCTCACCTGGCCCGAGCCGAGCCCGACGAGCATCCCGTCGCGGACGAGGAGGATCGCGTTCGAGACGACGCCCCGGCACAGCCGCCAGGCGAGGTCGAGGTCCGCGCGCTCGCGGTCCGTGGGCGCGCGCTTGGTGACGACGGTCCAGGCACTCGGGATCGTCGTCCCGGGCGTCGGGGGCGGTGACGAGCACCGCGCCACCCGCCGTCCGGAACGACCCGAGCGGGTCCGCGGCCCGCGGCGGCTCCGAGGTCCCGAGCGAGCGGTCCAGCACGACGCGCAGGTTCGGCTTGGCCGCGAGCGCCACGAGCGCGTCGTCGTCGAAGGCGGGCGCGACGACGACCTCGAGGAAGATCGACGTCAGGCGCTCCGCGAGCGCGCGGTCCACGGTCCCGGCGACCGCGACGACGCCCCCGAACGCGGACACCGGGTCGCCCGCGAGCGCGGCGTCCCACGCCTCGAGCAGCGTGGGCCGCTCGGCGGCGCCGCACGGGTTCGTGTGCTTGACGATGACGACGGCGGGCCCGCGCATGAGCCGGGCGAGGCCCGCGGCCGCGGACGCGTCGAGCACGTTGTTGTAGCTGAGCGCCTTGCCCTGGAGCGGCGGCTCGCCGGCCGCGAACGGCCCGTCCCCGGGCACCGGGTCGCGGTCCGTGCGCCGGTAGCGCGCCGCGGGCTGGTGCGGGTTCTCCCCGTAGCGCAGGGTCTCGACCTTGTCCATCGAGATCGTGAGGACCGGCGGGTACGGGTCGTCGGCGCCCGGGAAGCCCGGGTCGGGCGGCAGGTCGATGCCGGCGGCCGCCATCCGGGCGGGCAGCTCGGCCGCGATCCGGGCGTCGTACGCGGCGGTGTGCCGGTAGGCCTCGACGGCGAGCGCGGACCGCAGCCCGAGCGGGATCTCCCCGCCCTCGTCGAGCGCGGCCAGCACGGCGTCGTAGCGCGCGGGCGACGTGACGATCGCCACGCTCGCGTGGTTCTTGGCCGCCGCGCGGACCATCGAGGGACCGCCGATGTCGATCTCCTCGACGAGCTCGTCGAACGAGAGCCCGGGCTTCCGGGCGGCCTCGGTGAACGGGTACAGGTTGACCACCACGAGGTCGAACGGCGCGATCCCCGCGGCCGCGAGCGCCTCCCGGTGGTCGGCGCGGCGGCGGTCCGCGAGCAGCCCCGCGTGGACGCGCGGGTGGAGCGTCTTCACGCGGCCGTCGAGCATCTCCGGGAAGCCGGTCACGGCGGCCACGTCGGTCACCGGGAGGCCCGCCTCGCGGATCGCCCGGGCGGTGCCACCGGTGCTCACGAGCTCGAACCCGCGGGCGACGAGGCCGCGGGCGAGATCGGCGAGACCGGTCTTGTCGGAGACCGACAGCAGGGCGCGGTGCGGCACGGGCGCCGCCGCATCGACAACGGCCGGGTCCAGGCGCGCGCGGCGGGCGCCCGGCGCGACGGTGAGCGCGCCCGCGACGAGGTTCGCCACCGCGGCGGGCAGCAGCCGGTGCTCGACCGGGTGGATCCGCTCGAGCAGCGATGCCTCGGTGTCGTCCTGGAGGACGGGCACGGCCTCCTGCGCGACGACCGGGCCGCCGTCGAGCGTCGCGTCGACGAGGTGGACGGTGACGCCCGTGACCGCGACGCCGGCCTCGATCGCGTCCCGCGCGGCGTGGAGCCCGGGGAACGCCGGCAGCAGCGACGGGTGGACGTTGAGGATCCGGCCGGCGAAGGCGTCCAGCACCGCGGGGCCGACGAGCCGCAGGTAGCCCGCGAGGACGACGACGTCGGGCTCGACCGCGGCGAGCGTGTCCGCGAGCACCGCGTCCTCGCCACCCGGCACGAGGATCGTCTCGATGCCCTGGTCCGCCGCCCAGCCGAGCGCCGCGCACTCGCGGTCCGCGAACACCAGCACCACGTCTCCGCCGAGCTCGCCGCGGTCCGCGGCCGCGACGATCGCCCGGAGGTTCGAGCCCGACCCGGACACGCCGACCGCGATCCGTGCGCTCACCGCGCGCCCTCCGCGTAGCGGCCGCCGTCGGGCGCCGCGTCCACGACCTCACCGACGACCCAGGCGGGCACGCCGCGATCGTGCGCCAGCCGGACGGTCTCGGCCGCGACCGCCGCCGGCACGACGACGATCATCCCCAGGCCGCCGTTGAACGTCGCCCGCAGCTCGTCGTCCTCGATGGCGCCGAGCGCGCCGAGCAGGCGCATGACCGAGGGCATCGGCCAGGTCGAGGGGTCGAGGCGTGCGCCGAGGTGCTCGGGGAGCGCCCGCGGCACGTTGCCCGGCAGCCCGCCGCCCGTGACGTGGGCCATCGACCGGACGTCGCTCCCGGCGATCAGGAGCGCCTCGCGGATCGCGAGCAGGTCGCGGGCGTAGATGCGCGTGGGCGCGAGGAGGACCTCGCCGAGCGTCGCGAACGCGTGGTTCGGCTCGGCCTCGAGCAGCGGCTCCGCCTCGGCGTCGCCCAGCACCCGACGGAGAATCGCCTGGTACGGGGCGTGGAGGTCGAGGTCGTGCTGGGCGACGAGCGCCCGGACGAGCGAGAAGCCGTTCGCGTGGAGGCCGGACGACGCGAGGCCGACGATCGCGTCGCCCGCCTGCGCCGTCGTCCCGTCGAGGAGGCGGTCCCGCTCCCCCACCCCGATGCAGAACCCCGCGAGATCGAACTCGTGGGGATCCATGAGGCCCGGGTGCTCGGCCGTCTCGCCGCCGACGAGCGCGCAGCCCGCCTGCCGGCAGCCCTCCGCCACGCCGGCCACGAGCTCCGCGACGTTGAGCGGGTCGAGGCGGCCGACGGCCACGTAGTCGAGGAACGCGAGCGGCTCGGCGCCCGAGCAGACGACGTCGTCCGCGCACATCGCGACGAGGTCGATGCCGATCGTGTCGTACCGGCCGAGCGCCCAGGCGATCGCCGTCTTCGTGCCCACCCCGTCCGTGGACGACACGATGACCGGCTCCCGGAACCCGGGCGGGATCGCGACCGCGGAGCCGAACCCGCCGAGGCCGCCGAGGACCTCCGGGCGTCGCGTCGACGCGACGGACGCCTTCATGAGCTCCACCGCGCGCTCGCCGGCGGCGACGTCCACGCCCGAGCGCGCGTACGCGGCCCGCCCGTCGGTCATCCGGCCCGCGCCTATCGGACGCCCGACACGGCGGGCTCCTCGAGCATGAACTTGCGCGAGGAGACGTCGTACGGGACGGGCTCCGGGTAGTTGCCGTCGAAGCAGGCGAAGCAGAACTGGTCGTACGGGAGGTCGAGGCCCGCGAGGACGCCCTTCACGGACAGGTAGCCCAGCGTGTCCGCGCCGATGAACTCGCGGATCTCCTCCACGGTGTGGGTCGAGGCGATGAGCTCGGTCTCGATCGACGTGTCGATCCCGTAGAAGCACGGGTGGTAGATCGGCGGCGCGGAGATCCGGACGTGGACCTCGGCCGCGCCGGCGCGACGGAGGAGCCCGACGATCTGCTTGGTCGTGGTGCCGCGCACGATCGAGTCGTCGACGACGATCAGGCGCTTGTCGCGGATGACCTCGCGCAGCGGCGAGAGCTTCACGTTGACGCCGCGCTGGCGCATCGCCTGGCTCGGCTGGATGAACGTCCGGCCGCTGTACCGGTTGCGCACGAGGCCTTCGCGATACGGGATCCCGGACGCCTCCGCGAACCCGGCGGCGGCCGGCGCCCCGGTGTCCGGGACGGGCATCACGAGGTCCGCGTCGATGGGGTGCTCGTGGGCGAGCTGCATCCCCATCTGGCGCCGCGCCTCGTACAGGTTGCGGCCCTCCATGTACGAGTCGGGCCGCGCGAAGTAGATGAGCTCGAACACGCACAGGGCCGGCGTGGCCGCGGCGTACCGAACGGAGCGCGGCTCGGCGCCCGCCTGGAGCACGACGATCTCGCCCGGCTCCACGTCGCGCACGTAGTCCGCGCCGACGATGTCCAGCGCCGTGGTCTCCGACGCGAGGATCCAGCCGCCGGTCTCGTGGTCCCACAGGCCCGTGGAGCCGTCCGCGGAGGCCGGGGTCGGCAGCCGGCCGAGGACGAGCGGCCGGAAGCCGTGCGGGTCGCGGACGCCGATCACGAGGTGCTCGTCGAGGATCACGAGGCTGAACGCGCCCCGGACGCGGGGCAGCACGCGGACGAGCGCCTCCACCGTGTCGGCGGCGGGCTCGTCGGCGAGCAGGGCGGTCAGCAGCTCCGTGTCCGTGCTGGCCGGGAGCCGGCCGCGGCCGCCCTCGAGCTGGTCGAGCAGCTCGCGGGTGTTCACGAGGTTCCCGTTGTGCCCGATCGCGAGCGCCCGTCGCGGCCCCAGCCGGAGCGTGGGCTGGGCGTTCTCCCAGATCGTGGACCCGGTCGTGGAGTAGCGGCAGTGGGCAACCGCGAGGTCGCCCGCGAGCGACGGGATGCGTCGCTCGTCGAGGACCTGGCCGACCATGCCGAGGTCCTTGTAGATCATGAGGTGCGAGCCGTCCGAGACGCCCACGCCCGCCGACTCCTGCCCGCGGTGCTGGAGCGCGAACAGCGCGGTCGCGGCGACGGCCGCGGCCTCGTGGCCCCGGTTCGGCAGCACGACCCCGACGACGCCGCACATCAGCCCGATACCTCGACGCCGGGCAGGGCGGCCTCGGCGGCGTGATCGGCCGCGCCGTCACCCTCCCAGCCGAGCGCCCGTGGCAGGCCGTGGTCCCAGGCGTGGCGCAGGTCGATCACGGGGACCTCCAGGGCGTCGGCGATACGGGAGCCACGCTCCTCGGCGGCGCCCGTCGCGCCGTCGCCCGCGAGCTCGATCACGAGGCGCGGGCCGCCCGTGGTGCCGAGCGCGTGGACCGGGAGCCCGTGCTGGCGGGCGAGCAGCTCGAAGGCCGGGACGTGACGCGGCACGACCTCGACGACGAGCCGCGACGGGCTCTCGCCGAACAGGGCGACCGCCGGCGAGTCGCCGACGCCGACGCGGAGCGTCGCGCCCGTGTCGCCCCAGATGCACATCTCGGCCACGGCGACCGCGAGCCCGCCACCCGAGACGTCCTGGCAGCTCTCCACGAGGCCGCGCGCGATCGCCTCGCGGATGAACGCCTGGACCGCGACCTCGCGCTCGAGGTCGAGCGGCGGCGGCCCGTCCTCGGCGGCGACGCCCGCGAGCCGCTCGTACTCGGAGCCCGCGAGGCCGGCCTTCGTCTCGCCGACGAGCAGGATCGCGTTGTCCGTCGCGCGGAAGGCGGGTCCCACGCGCGTCGCGACGTCGTCGAGCAGGCCGACGATCCCGATCTCGGGCGTCGGCGCGATCGCGGAGCCCGGCGCCTCGTTGTACAGCGAGACGTTGCCGCCGGTGACCGGCAGCCCGAGCGCGACGCACGCGTCCGCGAGGCCGCGGACCGCCTCCGAGAGCTGCCAGAACGCCTCGGGCCGGGTCGGGTCGCCGAAGTTGAGGCAGTTCGTCACGCCCAGCGGACGGGCGCCGGTGATCGAGACGTTGCGCGCGGCCTCCGCGACCGACATCGCGGCGCCCAGCCACGGGTCGTGCTGGCCGACGGGCGCGTTCCCGTCGGTCGTCGCGACGAGCGCCTTCGTCGTCCCCTTGATCCGCAGGATCGCCGCCCCGCGACCGGGGCCCGCGACGGTGTTCGACTGCACGTTCGAGTCGTACTGCTCGTAGACCTGGCGGCGCGACGAGAGGTTCGCCGAGCCGAGCAGCGCCGTCAGCACGGCACCCGGGTCCTGGCCACGCAGCGGGAGCGAGTCCGCCTGCTCCGTGACGGCGCCCGGGGCCGGGGCCGCGCGACGCCGCGACGGGGCTCGTGACTCGCGCTCGAACACGATCGCCTCGCTCGCGAGGGCCCGGGCGGGGATCCGCGCGAGCTCGACGGCACCGGTGACCGGCACGCCGTCCGCGTCAAGGGCGCCCGACCCATCCGGCGCGCTGAGCACGACGATGTCCGCCTCCTCGGTCACCCGGCCGATGACGGCGACCGGCAGGTCCCAGCGCTCGCAGACGGCGCGGACGGCCTCCCAGCGGCCGGGCTCGACGATCGCGACCATCCGCTCCTGCGACTCGCTGATCATGACCTCGAACGGCTCCATGCCGGGCTCGCGGCGCGGGATCGCGTCGAGGTCCACGAGCATCCCCGTGCCGCCCCGGTCCGCGGTCTCGGACGTGGCGCAGGTGATGCCCGCGGCGCCGAGGTCCTGGATCGAGACGACGAGGCCCTTGGCGATCAGCTCCAGCGTCGCCTCGATGAGCAGCTTCTCGGCGAACGGGTCGCCGACCTGGACCGACGGCCGCTTGGAGGGGTCCTGGTCGCCGAAGGTGGCGCTCGCAAGGACGGATGCGCCGCCGATGCCGTCGCGGCCGGTCGCGCTGACCCGTAGAGCACGACGAGGTTGCCCGGCCCGTCGCCCGACGCGTGGGTGAGCATCCCGTCCTCGAGCAGGCCGATCGCCATGACGTTGACGAGCGGGTTGCCCTGGTACGAGGGGTCGAACACGAGCTCGCCGCCGACCGTCGGCACGCCGACGCAGTTGCCGTAGCCGCCGACGCCGCGCACGACCCCGTCGACGAGGTGCCGCGTCCGGGGATCGGACGGGTCGCCGAAGCGCAGCGCGTCGAGGACCGCGATCGGTCGCGCGCCCATCGCGAAGATGTCGCGCAGGATGCCGCCGACGCCCGTCGCGGCCCCCTGGTACGGCTCCACGGCGGACGGGTGGTTGTGGCTCTCGATCTTGAACGCGACCGCGAGGCCGTCGCCGATCGCGATGACGCCGGCCTGCTCGCCGATCCCGGCCACCACGTCCTTGCCCTTCGTCGGGAGCGTGCGCAGCAGCGGCCGGCTGCTCTTGTACGAGCAGTGCTCGGACCACATGACGCTGAACATCGCGAGCTCGAGGCCGTTCGGGTCGCGGCCGAGCTTGCCCCGGATCGCGTCGAGCTCGACGTCGGCGAGGCCGAGCGCGCGGTGGAGCGGCACCTCCTGGGGCGTCGCGGTCGCGGTCACGAGGCGGCTCCCGCGGGCTGCGGCGTCCGCGTCCCGGTGATGCTGCCCGTTGCCGCCCACTCCTCCGCGCTCACGACGAGCGACCGGATGATGCCCAGCCCGTCCGCGGACCCGATGAGCGCCTCGACGGCCGTCTCCGGGTGCGGCATGAGCCCCGCGACGTTGCCCGCGGCGTTCGCGACGCCGGCGATCCCGCGCAGCGAGCCGTTGGGGTTGCCGCGATCCTCCGGCCCCGCGACCGAGCCGTCGTCGGCCGTGTAGCGCCACAGCACCTGGCCGTCGCGCTCGAGCGCGTCGAGCGTCTCGTCGTCCGCGTAGTAGCAGCCCTCCCCGTGCGCGACCGGCATCCGGAGCGGTCGCCGCTCCCCGATCTCGCGGGTGAACGGCGTGTCGAGTCGTTCCGGCGTGAGCGCGACCTCGCGGCACACGAAGCGCAGCCCGCGGTTGCGGAGCAGCGCGCCGGGCACGAGGCCCGCCTCGGCGAGGACCTGGAAGCCGTTGCAGATGCCGAGCACCGGGCCGCCGCGCGCCGCGAAGTCCGCGACCGCGCGCATGACCGGCGAGAAGCGTGCGATGACGCCGGCCCGGATGTAGTCGCCGTACGCGAACCCGCCGGGCAGCAGGATCCCGGACACGTCCGAGAGGTCGACGTCCTCGTGCCACAGGATGCGCGGATCGGCGCCCGCGACCGTGAGGCCGTTGACCGCGTCGATGTCCCGGTTGGAGCCCGGGAACAGGACGATCCCGACCCGGACGGTCATCCGCCCACCCCGGCCGTCGCCGTCGCCTCGGCCTCGCCCAGGGACTCGACGCCGAACTGCTCCATCAGCGGGTTCGACAGGAGCTCGCCCGCGAGCCGGTCCACGATCGCGCGGGCCGCCGGCTCGTCGGCCGCGGCGACCGTGAGCTCGACCCGTCGCCCGACCCGGACGCCGGACACGCCGGCCAGGCCGAGGTGCGGCAGGCTGCGTTCGACCGCCTTGCCCTGCGGGTCGAGGATGCCGGGCTTGGGCGTGACGTTGACCGCGAAGCGGTACGCGCTGGTCGGCTCGCTCATCGGGCGATCACGTCCTCCTGGAGATAGCGGGCGAAGCTCGCCCCGGTGATGCGTTCGAAGGCCTCGACGTACCGGTCGCGGGTCCCGACGACGATGTCGGCGGGGAGCTCCGGGCCGGGCGCGGTCTGGTCCCACGGCTGGGCGAGCAGCCAGTTGCGGACGAACTGCTTGTCGTAGCTCGCCTGGGCACGGCCGGGCTCGTACGCGGCCGCGTCCCAGAAGCGCGAGGAGTCGGGGGTCATGACCTCGTCGATGAGCACGAGGCTGCCGTCCGGGAGGACGCCGAACTCGTACTTCGTGTCGGCGAGGATGATCCCCGCCCGCTCGCACACCGCGGCCCCATGACGGTACAGCGCGAGCGAGATCCCGCGGACCTGCTGGGCGCGCTCGTCGCCGACGAGCTCGACGACGCGCTCGAACGGGATGTTCTCGTCGTGCTCGCCCTGGGGCGCCTTCCAGGCCGGCGTGAAGATCGGCTCCGGGAGGCGGTCGGACTCGCGGAGGCCGGCGGGGAGCGGCACGCCGCAGACCGATCCCGTCGCCTGGTACTCCTTCCAGCCGCTGCCGCTGAGGTAGCCGCGGACGACGCACTCGACCGGGATCACGTCGGCGAGCCGGCCGAGCATCATCCGGCCGCGGAGGTCGGCGCGGACGGCGGGATCCCCGCCGATCACGTCGCCGGGGACATCGGCAGGATCGGTGGACAGGAGGTGGTTCGGGACGATCGACGCCGTCTCGCGGAACCAGAAGCGCGACAGGCCGGTGAGCACGCGGCCCTTGTCCGGGATCGGCGTCGGCAGCACGACGTCGAACGCGGAGAGGCGGTCCGACGCGACGAGCAGCAGGCGGTCGTCGCCCACGCGGTACAGGTCGCGGACCTTGCCGGAGCGGACGAACGCGTCAGCGAGCGGCACCGGCGGCCTCCTTCCGGGGCGTGGCATCCGACCGGGCGCGGATCCCGGCCTCGAGCGCGTCGAGGCGGGCGATGACCGCGGGCACGTGGCGCAGCACCGCCGCGTCGTCGAAGCAGGCGTCGAGCGCGGCGAGCGGCAGCTTCTGTGCGACGACCGCGTCGGTGGCGAGGAGCCCGTGGAGCGGCACCCGCTCGTCGGCGGCGCGGAGCGCGTTGCGCTGGACGACGGCGTACGCCTCCTCGCGCGACAGCCCGGCCTGCTCCACCAGGGCGAGCAGGACGCGCGACGAGGCGTGGAGGCCGAGGCCGCGCTCGATGTTCTCGCGCATCCGCTCCGGCCGGACGACCAGCCCCTCGACCAGGCCCGTCGTCTTCGCGAGCATGTAGTCGAGGAGGATCGTCGCGTCGGGCAGGATCACCCGCTCGGCGGAGCTGTGGCTGATGTCCCGCTCGTGCCACAGGGGCTGGTTCTCGAACGCGGTCTGCGCATAGCCACGCAGCAGCCGGGCGAGCCCCGCGATCCGCTCGGACAGGATCGGGTTGCGCTTGTGGGGCATCGCCGAGCTGCCCTTCTGGCCCCGCTTGAACGGCTCCATGACCTCGGCGATCTCGGTGTGCTGGAGGTTCCGCACCTCGGTCGCGAGCCGCTCGAGCGTCCCGCCGAGGATCGCGATCGCGGCGAGGAGCGCCGCGTGCCGGTCGCGCTGGACGATCTGGGTGCTCACCGGGTCGACGCGGAGGCCGAGCTCGCCGAGCACCTCGGCCTCGAGGTCCGGGTCGAGATGGCTGTACGTCCCGACCGGGCCGCTGATCTTGCCCGTCGCGATCTCCGCCGTCGCCGCCGCGAGCCGCTCCCGGCCGCGGGCGACCTCGAACGCCCAGCCGGCGCACTTGAGGCCGAACGTCGTGGGCTCCGCGTGGACGCTGTGGGTCCGGCCCATCATCACCGTGCCGGCCTCGGCACGCGCCCGGGCGATGAGCGCGGTCGTGAGCCGGTCGGCGTCGGCGAGCAGGAGCTCCCCCGCCGCACGCAGCTGGAGCGCGAGCGCCGTGTCGACGACGTCGCTGCTCGTGAGGCCGAGGTGGAGGAACCGGCCCTCGGGGCCGACGGTCTCGGCGACCTGGCTCACGAACGCGATGACGTCGTGGTCGGTCGTCGCCTCGATCTCGAGGATCCGGTCGACGTTGACGGTCGCCCGCGCCTCGATCGCGGCCAGCGCATCCGCGGGGACGACGCCGCGGCGGGTCTCGGCCCGGCAGACGGCGATCTCCACCTCGAGCATCCGCTCGAACCGGGCCTGCTCCGACCACAGGGCGCCCATCTCGGGCAGCGTGTAGCGCCGGATCATGCGGGGACGCCCATCGGGAGGTCGCGCGCGATGTCGCGTCGCCGCTGGAGCCCGTCCCACGAGATCGCGTCCGCGGCCCGCTCGGCCGCGACGCGCGCGTCGTCGAGGCCGTCGCCCAGCGCGACGACCGTGAGGACGCGGCCGCCGTTCGTGCCGTACCCGCCGTCCGGGCGCCCGACGGTCCCGGAGTGGAAGACGAGCGATCCCGCACCGGCGTCGTCGATGCCGGTGATCGGGTCGCCGCGCCGGGGATCGCCGGGGTAGCCCTTCGCGGCCAGCACGATGCCGACCGCGGCACGCGGGATCACCGGGAGCAGGGCCGGGACCGACGCCGGGAGCGAGCCACGCGCCGCCGCGAGCAGCAGCGGGCCGATCGCGCCCGCCACCCGCGGCAGGATCACCTGCGCCTCGGGATCGCCGAGGCGGACGTTGCACTCGAGGAGGGCCGGCCCGTCCGCCGTGAGCATCAGCCCGGCGTAGAGGAAGCCCCGGAACGGCGTCCCGCGCCGTGCGAGCTCCGCGAGGATCGGCCGGTGGACCGTCTCGAGGACGTGCGCCACGGTCGCGTCGTCCAGGTCCGGCAGCGGCGAGTAGGCGCCCATGCCGCCGGTGTTCGGGCCCTCGTCGTCGTCGCACAGCCGCTTGTGGTCGCGCGCGGCCGGGAGGGCCGTCACGCGGGTGCCGTCGCAGATCGCGATGACGCTCGCCTCGCGGCCCTCGAGGCGCTCCTCGACGACGAGCGCGGGGTGGCCCGGCTCACGACCGGCGAGGAACGACGGCGCGAGCGCCACGGCCTGCTCGATCGAGTCGGTGACGATGACGCCCTTGCCCGCGGCGAGCCCGTCCTGCTTGAGCACCGCGCCGCTGCCCGCCGCGCCGAGCTCGTGGATCCACGCGATGGCCGCCGGCTCCTCGCCCGGGGCGAAGGCACGCGCCCGGGCCATCCGGACGCCGGCCGCCTCGGCGACCTCGTGGCAGAACGCCTTCGACGTCTCGAGCGCGGCCGCGGCGCGCGTCGGACCGAAGACCGGGATGCCGGCCGCCGCCAGCGCGTCGGCCACGCCCACCGACAGCGGCGCCTCGGGCCCCACGACGACGAGCTCCGCGGACGTCGCACGGGCAACCGCCACGACCGCCGCCGGGTCGAGCGGATCGACCGCGACCACGCGGACGCGCGCCTCCGTGGCGATCGCCGCGCTGCCGGGCGCCACGAACACCTCGTTGACCCCGGGCTCGCCCGCCAGCTTCCACGCGAGGGCGTGCTCGCGGCCGCCGCCGCCCAGCACGAGCACCCGGGTCGGCATGATCAGGCTCACCGGGACGACCGCACCGGTCAGGCCGGCTTCGCGGGGCGGTGGCGCATGGGACGCCACGCACGCTCGATGGTCTGGGTCCGCTCCGGGCCGACGGACACGAACACGATCGGCACGCCCGCGTGCTCCTCGAGCGCGGTCACGTAGCGGCGTGCCGCCTCGGGCAGGTTGGCGAGCGAGCGGACGTCGTGGATCGGCTCCTCCCAGCCCTCGAAGTCCTGGTAGATCGGTTTCGCCCGGCCGAGCGCCGAGCCCGACGACGGCCACGTCTCCACCCGCCGCCCGTCGATCTCGTACGCGACGCACAGCTTGATCGTCTCGATCCCGGACAGGATGTCGAGCTTGTTGAGGACGATCGCGGAGTTCGAGTTCACGGCCACGGCGTAGCGCAGCGGCACCGTGTCGAACCAGCCGACGCGCCGGGGCCGGCCGGTCACCGTGCCGAACTCGCGGCCGCGCTCGGCGATGCCGTGACCCACGTCGTCGAGCAGCTCGGTCGGGAACGGCCCCGAGCCGACGCGGGTCGAGTACGCCTTCATGACGCCGATGACCTCGTCCACCTGGAGCGGTCCGATGCCGCCCCCGGTGCACGCGCCGCCCGCGACCGGGTTGGAGCTCGTGACGAACGGATAGCTCCCGTGGTCGAGGTCGAGGAGCGTGCCCTGGGCGCCCTCGAGGAGCACGTGGTCGCCGCGCCGGAGCGCGTGCTGGACGAGCCAGGTCGAGTCGTCGAGGTGCGGCCGCAGGCGCTCGCCCCACGCCAGCGCCTGGGTGACGAGCGGCTCGACCTCGAACGGCTCCTGGCCCATGTGCTCGAGGATGAGGTTCTTGTCGACCAGCGCCCGCTCGATGCGCTCCCGGAGGACCGGCTCGTCGCACAGGTCCTCCATCCGGAGGCCGAGGCGCCACGCGCGGTCGCCGTACGTCGGGCCGATGCCGCGGCCCGTGGTCCCGACCTTCGCGTCGGCGAGGCGGGTCTCGTTGCCCTTATCGAGCGCCACGTGGTACGGCATGATCACGTGCGCGCTGCGGCTCACCCGGACCTTGGCGACGTCGACGCCGCGCGCCATGAGCATGTCCAGCTCGCGGATCAGCGTCGCCGGGTTGACCACGACGCCGTTCCCGATGACCGACGTGATGTGCGGGTAGAGCACGCCCGACGGGCAGAGCTGGAGCTTCACGACCTCGTCGCCGACCATGACCGTGTGGCCGGCGTTGTCGCCGCCCTGGTAGCGCACGACCATCGCGGTCTGCTCCGCGAGGAAGTCGGTCGTCTTCCCCTTCCCCTCGTCGCCCCACTGGAGGCCGACGATCACCGTCGCGGGCATCGAACGCCTCCTGACACAAAAAGGCCCCGGGCCGTGCCGGGGTGCTGGGTAGACATCTCCCGCTGCCGCTCGCCGCTGGATCGGCGAACCGGGGGGTCGAAGGTGCGGGGCCGGCTCACGGGGCGGTCGACGCGCCTTCCTCGAGCAATGGTCAGTTCCTCCATCGCGGGTCAGGCTCCGCGCAGCCTCGAGGACCGGGCGAGTATACGCGACGGTCGTGGCGGCCGACAGCCGTTTCCGGGTTGCCGCGGGGGCTCGGCATGACGTCGACGCGGTGTCGGTCGCCCGATAAGCGGGGCGTGATCGCGCGATAAGGCCGCGTGCAGGAGCCGTCGCTACCGTTCGTCTCCCGTCGAACCACGCCGGCCCCGCCGACCCGTCGCCCCGTCGGTGTACGACCGCCGGGGCCGGCGCCCCAACCCTCGCCCGCCGCCATCGTCAACTCGGAAGGGAGACCACGGACCGATGAACAGGGTCCTGCTCACCGGGCGCCTCACGCGCGACCCGGAGCTTCGCACCACCGCCGGCGGCAAGGCCGTGACGACGTTCTCCATCGCCACCCACCAGTACGTGGGCGGCAAGGAGCTGTCGGACTTCCACTCCGTCGTGGCGTGGAACCGCCTCGCCGAGACCTGCGGCAAGTACCTCGGCAAGGGCCAGCTCGTCGCCGTCGAGGGCCGGATCGCGACCCGGACCTGGGACGACGCCCAGGGCCAGCGCCACTGGAAGACGGAGATCGTCGCCGCGAGCGTCGAGATGCTGTCCCGGGCGCGCAAGAAGGACTACGCGACCGAGACGGCCGCGGAGGCCCTCGAGGCGCAGGCCCGCGCGTCCGGCTACTCGCCCGACGCCACGGAGCCGATCGCGGACGACGCCGGCTTCAGCGTCGCTGCGGGCGCCGACGGCGACGAGGAGGACGACGAGGAGGAGCTCCTCGAGGACGCCGTCGCGGCCTGACCCGGAACCATTCCTGCGGCGGCGGCGCGGTGTCCCCCTCCCGCGCCGTCGCCCGTCACGTCGGGGCTAGACCGCCTCGATCGGCACGTGGAGCTCGAAGAACGAGATCGCGATGATCAGGTAGATGAGCATCAGCAGCGCGCCCTCGAGCCAGTTCGACTCGCCGTCGAGCGCGATCAGCGCGCTGATGGCCACGGCGACGCCGACCGCGGCGATCTCGAGCGGCTGGAACACGAGGTCCATCGGCTGCCCGACGACGAGCCCCAGGAACACGAGCAGCGGCGCGACGAACAGCGCGACCTGGAGCGACGAGCCGAACGTGACCGCCATCGCGAACTCGATCTTGTTCTTGTAGGCGAGCTGGACGGCGACGATGTGCTCGGCGAGGTTGCCGATGGTCGGGATGAGGATCACGCCGACGAACAGCTCGGACAGCCCGAACTGCTCGATGAACGGCTCGATCGAGCCCACGAGGATCTCGGACAGCACCGCGAGCAGCGCGGCCGCGACCAGCAGCACGCCCACGGCCGTCCTGCCCGACCAGACGGGCCCCGCATGCCCCTCGGGCTCGCCGTGCCCGCCGAGCGTCGCCTCGGGGTTCGTGAACTGCCACACGAGGGACAGCCCGTAGCCGATGATCAGGACGATCGCCACGAGGACGGACTCCTCGACCCGCGTCCCCTCGGACTCGCGGCCGCTGATCGCGAACACGGCGGGGATGAACAGGCCGACCGCCGCGAGCACGAGCAGCGCGGCGTTGGAGCCGGCGATCCGCTGGCTGAACGTCTGGAGCCCGTTCTTGAGGCCGCCCGCGAGGACCGCGGCGCCGAGGACGAGCAGCAGGTTCCCGATGATCGAGCCGGTCAGCGACGCCTTGACGACCGTGATCAGGCCGGCCTGGAGCGCGAAGAACGCGATGATCAGCTCGGCGATGTTGCCGAAGGTCGCGTTGAGGATGCCGCCGACCTGCGGCCCGGTCAGCGCCCCGAGGCGCTCGGTCGAGAGGCCGACGATCCAGGCGAGACCGAGGATCGCGACCGCCGACACGACGAACACGGCCGCGCCTTCGACGTGGAGGCCGAAGTCGAGCACGATCGCGATGCCGGCCATGACGAGCGTGACGAGGATCGCCACCCTCGCGACGAGCGACAGCGCCCCGAACACGGGGATGGTGGAGCGGGCGGCGGGCGTCGGTTGGGCCATGCCGCGAATCTACCCGGCTGGAGAAGCGCCGTAGAGCGATCTGCGCGGGATCCCGGTCGCAGCGGCGACCCGTCGCGCGGCCTCGCCGCGCGCCACTCCCCCCGCGACGAGCGCCTCGACCTCGGCTCGCGCGGCCTCCAGCGCGTCGCCCGCGGCGTCCGCCCTCGCGGCATCGCCCGCGGTCCCGCGGCCCCAGCCCACGACGATGACGATCTCGCCGCGCGCGGGGATCGTGCCGTCGGCGGCCTGCTCCGCGAGGTCGCCGAGCGGCCCACGGGCGATCTGCTCGTGGAGCTTCGTCAGCTCCCGGCAGACGGCGCCCGGCCGGTCGGCGCCGCAGGCCTCGGCGAGGTCGCGGAGCGTCGCGGCGAGCCTCGTCGGCGCCTCGAACAGGACGCTCCCCCGCTCGTCGTCCGCGATCGCGGCCAGCCGTTCCCGGCGTTCCCGTCCCGATCGCGGCGATGAACCCCTCGAACGACCAGCGCGGCCCGGCGAGCCCCGCCCCGGCGACCGCCGCGAGCACGGACGACGCGCCCGGCACCGGCACGACGACGCCACCCTGCGCGGCCCACGCGGCGACCAGCCCCTCCCCGGGGTCCGAGACGACGGGCGTCCCGGCGTCGGTCACGAGCGCGAGGTCCTCGCCGGCCGCGAGGTGCTCGAGGAGCGAACGCTCCCGGCGCGGGACCGCTCTGCGCGTGGTAGCTCGTCGTCCGCGTGGTGATCTCGTAGCGGTCGAGCAGGCGGCGCGTGACCCGCGTGTCCTCGGCCGCGATGAGCGGGACGGCCCGCAGGACCTCGAGCGCGCGGAAGGTGACGTCGCCGAGGTTCCCGATCGGCGTCGCGACGACGTACAGCGTCCCGGCGGCCACCGTCAGGCGCGCGCGGAGCCCGGCCGGCGGCGCGGGTACAGGTAGTCCACGCCGGCGGTCCGCGGGCCGAGCTTCGCGATCGGCGGGACCTGGCGCTTGAACTCGGCGCCGGCGACCATCCGGTCGATCCGCTCGACCATCGCCCGGTCGTAGCCGATCGCCACGCACTCCTCGACGGACCGTCGCTTGTCGATCCGCCAGAACAGGAGCCGGTCGAGCTCGGGATAGCTGAACCCGGCCTCGGTCTCGTCGGTCTGGCCCGGCCACAGGTCCGCGGACGGCGCCTTGCGGATGATCTCGTCGGGGACGCCGATGGCCGCCGACAGCTGGCGGACCTGGCTCTTGTACAGGTCGCCGATCGGGTTGAAGGCGCACGCCTGGTCGCCGAACAGCGTCGTGTAGCCGATCAGCGACTCGGTCTTGTTGCCCGTGCCGACGACGAGGCCCCGCCACGTGACCGAGCGGTCGTAGAGCACGCTCATCCGCATCCGGGCCATGAAGTTGCCGCGCCGCAGCGGTGCCGCCTCGAGGCCCTCGTCACCCGCCGCCCCGGCGGCGCCGTCGGCGCCGAAGTACCCGTCGACCATCGCCGTGATCTCGACCAGCTCCGCGGAGCAGCCGAGCCGCCGGACGACCTCCTCGGCGTCTCCCTGCGAGGCCGGCGACGAGGTCCGGTACGGCATCATCACGCAGTGGAGCTGCTCCGCCCCGATCGCCTCGGCGACGAGGAACGCGACGAGCGCCGAGTCGATCCCGCCCGACAGGCCCAGGACCGCCCGATCGAAGCCGGCCTGGCGCAGCTGGCCGCGGATGAACTCCGCGATGAGCCGCCGGGCGACGCCGGTGTCGATCGCGAGCTCGTCGGGGAGCTCGAACAGGCCGTTGCCGGCGCCGCTCACCCGACCCGCGCCTCGTCGACCGCGACGTCGAAGCCGTCCGCCGCACCGGGCTCGGCGGTCGAGTCCTCGGCGAGCCCCGCCCGCTCCGCGATGAGCCGGCGCCACTCGCGGGCCACGAGCTCCGGGCGCTCGTCGCGCAGCAGCGGCAGCGAGATGCGCTCGCGGCGGACCTCGGCGAGGTCGATGTCCGCGTAGAACAGCCCCTCGTCGAACATCGGCGCGCTGAACACCGCCCGGCCCGTCGGCGAGATGACCTCGGAGCCGCCCCAGAACGAGAACGACTCGTCGACGCCGACCCGGTTGCAGAACACGACGAACGAGGTCGTCAGCTGGGCGTAGGTGCGCATGAGGCCGCGCCACGAGCCGGCCGTCCCGAGCCCGGTCTCGTTCGTCGCGGCGAGGTCGCGGCCGGGCGACGACGACACGTTGATCAGGATCTGCGCGCCGTCGAGCGCGAGCAGCTGGGGCGTCGACAGGTGCCAGAAGTCCTCGCACACGGCGAGCCCGACGCCGACGCCCAGCCGCGACGGCACCGCGCGCAGCATGTCGCCCGGCGCGAAGAACCGCCGCTCGTCGAACAGCCCGTACGTCGGCAGGTGGAGCTTGCGGTGGACGTGGCGGACCTCGCCGTCCTCGAGCAGGGCCGCGGCGATGAACACGCCGGTGGTCCGCGGACTCCTCGACGAACGAGACGACGGCCGACGGCCCGCCCGCGGTCTCGGCGGCGAGGCTCGCGAGCCGCGGGTCGTCGAGGCGCATCGCGACCTCGGACGCGAGGTCCTGGAGCAGGTAGCCCGTGAGCCCGAGCTCGGGGAACACGACGAGGCCCGCGCCGCCGTCCCGCGCCTCGGCGAGCAGCTCGTGGTGGCGCGCGAGGTTGACCTCGAGATCCCCGAGCCTCGGCGCGACCTGGGCGAGAGCGATGCGAAGCGGCTGCACGCTCCTGAGTCTAGGCCTCGTTGCTCGAGTCCGGCGCCACGACGGGATCGGGCTGGACCGGGAGCCTGACGTCCGCGAGCTGACCGCCCTCGGTCGTGTGCGGCGCGGCGTACGGCGACGTGACGAACAGCGACGGGTCGTCCGCCATCGCACCGGCCGGGGCGGCCGCGACGACGTCGATCGGCACCGCGGCGGCCGCGGCGAGCCCGCCCGCGGGGAGCGCCTCGGCGCCGCCACGACCGGTCGCCTGGAGCTGCTCGCGGGAGCCGTCGACCTCCTCGGCGAAGTGGCACGCGACCTCGTGCCCCGTCGACAGCGTCCGGAGCAGCGGGATCTCCGCCGAGCACTGCTCGGGGTTCCCGAGGCGCTCCCGGAGCCAGCAGCGGGTGTGGAAGTGGCAGCCCGACGGCGGGTTGACCGGCGACGGCACGTCGCCCTTGAGGATGATCCGCCGGCGGCGTCGCTCGACCTTGGGGTCCGGGATCGGGACCGCCGAGAGCAGCGCGACCGAGTACGGGTGGAGCGGCCGCGCGTTGAGCTCGCGGGACGGGGCGAGCTCCACGATCCGGCCGAGGTACATGACCGCGATCCGGTCGCTGATGTGGCGCACCACCGACAGGTCGTGGGCGATGAACAGGTACGTCAGGCCCAGGCGGTCCTGCAGCCGCTCGAGGAGGTTGATGACCTGCGCCTGGATCGAGACGTCGAGCGCGGAGATCGGCTCGTCCGCGACGATGAGGTCCGGGTCGAGCGCGAGCGCCCGGGCGACGCCGATGCGCTGCCGCTGGCCGCCCGAGAACTCGTGCGGGTAGCGCTCGGCGTAGTCGGGGTTGAGCCCGACGGTGGACAGCAGCTCGCGGACGCGCTCCCGGCGGGAGTCCTTGGTCCCGACGCCGTGGACGTCGAGCGGCTCGCCGACCGTGTTGCCGGCGGTCATCCGCGGGTTCAGGGACGCGTACGGGTCCTGGAAGATCATCTGGAACCGGCGGCGCAGGTGCTGGAGCTCCTTGCCGTCGACCTTCGAGATGTCCTGGCCGTCGAACAGGATCGATCCCTCGGTCGGCTTGTACAGGCGCACGATCGCGCGGCCCGTGGTGCTCTTGCCGCAGCCCGACTCGCCCACGAGGCCGAGCGTCTCGCCCCGACGGAGCTCGAACGAGACGCCGTCCACGGCGCGCACGTCGCCGACGTGGCGCTCGAGCAGCATCCCCTCGGTGATCGGGAACCAGACCTTGAGGTCGCGCACGGCGAGCAGCGGCGTGCCATCCGCCGCCGCGGCCGCCTTGCTGGCGCGGTCCATCGGCTCGGCGGTCATGTCACGTCCTCCGTCGCGAGGCCATCGGCCACCGCGGCGTACGAGTGGAGCTCGTCGAGCTGGCCCTCGGGCGCCGCCGCCGGCACGTGACCGGCGCGCAGCGGCCGTCCTGCCGACGCCTCGTCGGGGGTCGGCGGGTTGTGGCAGGCGATGAGGTGCGTGGCGCCCTGGCCCGTCCTGACGACCGCCGTGCCGGGCACGACGGGCGCGAGCGCCGGGTTGTCGGTCCAGCAGGCGTCGATCCGCCAGGCGCAGCGCGGGGCGAACGGGCAGCCGGTCGGCGCGTTGCGCATGTCGGGTGGCCGGCCCTCGATCGGGATCAGGGGCTCGCCCTCGCGGTCGTCGACGCGGGGCATCGAGTGCAGCAGGCCCACGGTGTACGGGTGCGAGGGCGCATCGAACAGGTCGCCTGTCGTCGCGGTCTCGACGATGAAGCCCGCGTACATCACGTTGATGCGGTCGGTCATCCCGGCCACGACGCCGAGGTCGTGGGTGATGAGGATGAGCGACGTCCCGGTCTCGGTGGTGAGCCGGGAGATGAGCTCCAGCACCTGCGCCTGGATCGTGACGTCGAGGGCCGTCGTGGGCTCGTCGGCGATCATCAGCTTCGGCTCGAGGGCGAGCGCCATCGCGATCATCACGCGCTGGCGCATGCCGCCCGAGAACTGGTGGGGGAAGCTCTTGAGGCGCGTCTCGGGCTGGGGGATGCCGACCATGCCGAGCAGCTCGACCGCCCGCGCCCGTGCCTCGGACTTGCTGAGCTTCCGGTGGGCGACGATCGTCTCGATCATCTGCTCGTCGACGGTGAGCACCGGGTTGAGGCTCGTCATCGGGTCCTGGAAGATCATCGCGATGTCCCGGCCCCGGATCTCCCGGATGTCGGACTCGTCCATCTTGACGAGGTCCTGGCCGTCGAACGAGACCGTGCCGCCCTCGATCCGGCCCGCCGGCTTGGGGAGCAGGCGGATGATCGCGAGGTTCGTGACGCTCTTGCCGCAGCCCGACTCGCCGACGAGTCCGAGGCGCTCGCCGCGGGCGAGCTCGAACGAGATCCCGTTGACGGCGTAGATCGTCCCGTCGTGGGTCCGGAACCGCACCAGCAGGTCCGCGACGGCGAGCAGCGGCTCGGGCGCGCCGGTGGTGGCGACCGGCGGCGCCGGCAGCGTGCGGGTCATCGCTTGAGCCTCGGGTCGAGCGACTCGCGCAGGCCGTCGCCGAGGAGGTTGAAGCCGATCGCGCTGATGACGATCGCCGCCCCGGGGAAGAACACGAGCCACGGCGCCGACTGGAGGAATCGCCGGGCGTCGGTGAGCATCGTCCCCCACTCCGGCGTCCGCGGGTCGGGCGGCCCGAGGCCCAGGAAGCCGAGACCGGCGATGTCGATGACCGCGGTCGCCAGGACGAGCGTGGCCTGGACGATGAGCGGCGTGAGGGCGTTGGGCATCATGTGGCGCGTCAGCACCCGTCCCCCGCCGGCGCCCACCGAGCGCGCGGCGATGACGTAGTCCGACTCCCGCAACGCCAGCAGCGACCCCCGCAGGATGCGCGCGAAGATCGGCGCATAGGTCACCGCGACGGCGAGCGTGATCTGCCACAGGCCGCGGTCGAGCCAGGCGATGATGCCGATGGCGAGGAGGATGCCCGGGATCGAGAGCAGGACGTCCGTGCTGCGCATCAGGACGGCGTCGACCCGCCCGCCGAGGCCGCCCGCGAGCGCCCCGAGGAGGACGCCCATGGTGAGCGCCATGACGACGGCGCCCACGCCCACGACGAGGCTGATCTGCGCCCCGTAGAGGATCCGGGTGAACTGGTCGCGGCCCTGGATGTCGGTGCCCATGATGTGCTCGGCCGAGGGCGGCAGCAGCCGGTTCGAGAGCTCGCCCTCGAGGGGACCGTACGGCGCGATGACGGGCGCCAGGACCGCGGCCCCGACGAACAGGACGATGCACACCACGCCCAGCATCGCGGGCTTGTTGCGCAGCAGCCGGCGCCACGCGTCGGACCACAGGCCGCGGCTGGCGCGACGCTCGGCGACCGGCGTGATGGTCGTGGCGGGGGCGGTCATCGGCTGTTCCCTTCGCTCACGAGTATCGGATCCGCGGGTTGAGGTAGGCGTAGCTCAGGTCGACCAGCAGGTTCACCACGAGGAAGATCAGCGCGAAGATCAGGATCGACGACTGGATGATCAGGTAGTCGCGGTTCTGGATCGCGTCGACGACGTAGCGGCCCACGCCGTTCCAGGCGAACACCGTCTCGGTGAGGACGGCGCCCGCGAGCAGCCCGCCCACCTGGAGGCCGATGACCGTGACGACCGGCAGCCACGCGTTGCGCATGATGTGGCGCGAGTCGACGCGCTTCTCCTTGAGGCCCTTCGCGCGCGCCGTCCGGACGTAGTCCTCGTTGTTCACGTCGAGGACCGCGGCGCGCGTGATGCGGGTGATGATCGCGAGCGGGATGGTGCCCAGGGCGATCGCCGGCAGCACGAGGTGGCGCAGGGCGTCGACGAACAGGTCGGGCCGTCCGGCGAGCAGCGTGTCGATGAGCATGAAGCCGGTCGGCGTCTCGAGGTTCACCGCCGCGCGTGGGTCGATCCGACCCTGCGTCGGCAGCCACCGGAGCTCCACCGCGAAGATGTAGACGAGCGTCAGCGCGAGCACGAACACGGGGATGCTCACGCCGAACAGCGAGATGATCGTGACGCTGCCGTCGATCAGGCCCTGCGTGTGGCGGGCGGCGAGCCTCCCGAGCGGGATGCCCAGCGCGACCGCGAAGATCATCGCCGCGACGGCGAGCTCGATCGTCGCCGGGAACCGCACCCCGAACTCCGTGAGGAACGGCTTGTTGTTGATGATCGACGCCCCGAAGTCGAGGTGGAGCAGCTTGCCCAGGTAGTGGATGTACTGGAGCCACAGCGGGTCGTCGAGACCCAGGTTCTCGCGGAGGCGGTTGCAGGCCTCGACGCTGGCGTGCTGGCCGAGGATCGACCGGCACGGGTCGCCCGGGATCAGGTGCACGAACGCGAACAGGATGATCGACAGCCCGAACAGGACGGGGATCGCCGCGAGCAACCGCCGAATCGTGTACTTGAGCACGTCCGCCTGCCTGGGAGGGGGATTCGGGACTCACGCCCCCGGCGGCCGAAGCCACCGGGGGCGGATGCGAGTTCGGTCAGGCGGCGCCCGGGAACCGGGCGCCGTCACCGGCGCGGACCGCCTAGCGGTCGAGCCAGACCGAGTTCAGGTACTCGTTCAGCGCACCGCTGCCGACGAAGCCCTTGACGTCCGCGCGAGCGGCAGCCGGGGGGGTCGAGTTGACGAGCGGGATGGTGGGGAGGTCGGCGCGGATGAGGTCCTGCGCCTTCTCCCAGAGGGTCTTGGCGGTCGCCTCGTCGGTCGCGGCGAGGGCGTCGGCCATGGTCTGGTTGAGCTCGTCGTTCTTGTACGCGAACTCCGTGGACGGCTTCCCGTCGACGTAGTTGAAGAACGCCGTGCGCAGGAAGTTGTCCGGGCCGGCCCAGTCGCAGGTCCAGCCGATGAGCCAGGCCGGGTACTTGCCGGCGAACTCCGCGTCGAGGTAGTCGGGGTTCCACGTCGCCGTGTTCGGCTTGATCGTGAAGCCGACGGCCTCGAGGTCGCGGCTGATCGCCTCGAAGATGCCCTTCGGATCCGGCATGTACGGACGGGTGACGTCCGACGGGTACCAGAAGTCGAGGGTCAGGTCCGTCTCGCCGGACTCGGCGATCAGGGCCTTGGCCTTCTCGGGATCGTAGGTCGGGAGGTTCTCGGCCTTGTAGAACTGCGTGTCGGGCGGCATCCAGTTGTCGGCCACGACAGCCTGACCGGCGTAGAACGCGTCGATCAGCGCCTGCTTGTTGATCGCGTACGCGATCGCCTCGCGGATCTTCGGGTTCGCCGTGAGCTTGTAGGTCTGGTTGAGGCCGAGGTGGAACAGGTTGCACGACTTGCCGCGGTCGATGACCTGGAGGTCCGCGTTGCCCTGCACCGCCGCGATGTCGATCGGGGCGATCGTCTGCGCGATGTCGATCTCACCGGTGCTGAGGCCGTTGATGCGCTGGGCCTCCTCCGCGACCGGCTTGAACACGATCTCGTCGACGTGGCCCGCCGCGTCGGCGTTCCAGTAGTCCGGGTTCTTCTCGAGGGTGACGTTGTCACCGATCGTCCAGGACTTGAACTTGTAGGGACCCGTGCCGACCATCGCGCCGTCGCCGCCCTGGGCGTACGGGATCTGGGTGACGTCGGTCGTGGCGTTGTCGGCCTTGCCGTCCTTCAGCGCCGTGGGGCTGCTGATGGTGAACGGCGTCAGGGTCTGGCTGAGCAGGAAGCTCGAGACCGGCGACTTCAGCGTGATCGTGAAGGTGCTGGCATCCGGAGCGTCGGTCGCGGCGATGTTCGAGCCGTCGCCGTAGCCGCCGAAGACGGCGCCCGCGTAGTAGCTGTAGTCCTGGAGCTCGCTCGGGAAGGCGATCCAGCGGTCGTAGTTGTACTTGACCGCCGCAGCGTCAACGTCCGTGCCGTCGTGGAACTTCACGCCCTGGCGGATCTTGAACGTGTACGTGAGGCCGTCCGGCGGAGAGCTCCCAGCTCTCGGCCAGCGCGGGCTGCAAGCTCGCCGGTCGTGCCCGGCTTGAGCGTGACGAGGCCCTCCATGACGTTCTGCATCACGTAGGACGTGTTGCTGTCGTCGATGAGGGCCGGGTCGGTCCGCTTGATGTCACCGGGGATGGCGACGACGAGCGTCCCGCCGTCCTTGATCGCACCCTCTGCCGGGGTGGACGGCGCCACCGACGACCCGGGCTCGGCGCTCGCCGTGCCCTGGGACGCGGGTGCATTCGTAGCCGTGGACCCACCGCAGGCGGCGACGATGATCGCGCCAGCTGCCAGCAGGGTCCCGATACGAAGTCGGGCCATAGAAACTCCTCCTCCAGCCGGATGGTGGCGCCCGAAGGTCGCCAGACGGCCGGCCCGGCTGCCGGTTGTCCCGTCGGTTTGCCGGAGCATGATACTCACCCTACGCAGTTCCGCCCGTCGCAGGTTCGCACCACGCGGCCCGAGAGCGGCCCGTGGGCCGCAACCTGCACCCGGGCGCCACCCGGCCGGACCCCTGCGGGCGGTGCTAGGCTGGCCATCGGGCCGCCGATGCGGCACGTCGATCCCACCGCCGCCGAAGCCAGCCGGAGCCGCCACTCGATGAGGATCACGCGCGGCGCGTTGCCCGCGCTCGCCGCGCTCGCGCTCGTCGTCGGCGCGTGCGGCGGGGACCCCGAGCGGACCGTTCCGCCGAGCGCCAGCCCCGCACCGAGCGTCAGCGCGACGCCGGAGGCGACCGAGGTCCCGTTCGCCCCGGCGGCGTTCCCCGTCGACGGGACCGCCTGCGGCACGGCCGGCTACGCCGGGACCATGGGGCGGATCGAGGCGACCGATGTGCGGACCGTCCGGTTCACGCTGTGCACGCCCGACGGCGCGTTCCCCGCCCGGCTCGCGCACCCGGCGCTGGCGATCCTCGATGCGACATCCATCGCGCGCCTCGCGACCGATCCCGATGACACGTCGCTCGCGGGCACCGGCCCCTACCGGCTCGATCGCTGGATCCCCGGCGAGAACGTCGCCCTGGCCCGCGTGGGCAAGGCGAGCGACATCGCGCGGTCGCCGCTCATCGTGCTGACCTGGGACCCCGACCCCGGCACGCGCACGGACGCCCTCACGGCGGCGACCGTCGACGGCATCGACGCCCCTGGGCCGGCGCAGCTCGACGAGATCGCCACGCTCCCCGAGCTCACCGTCACGCCACGCCCCGGCATGGCCACGGCGTTCCTCGCCTTCGGCGCGGGGCCGGCATTCGCCGGCACCCGGGTACGTCGCGCGATCGCCGGTGCGCTCGACCGCACGGCGCTCACCGGGTCCGCGTTCCCGGCGGGCTCGCTCGTCCCGACCCACCTGACCCCGTGCATCGTCCCCGGCGCGTGTGGCGGCCGAGCCTGGTACGAGTACAACGCGCCGGCCGCGAACGCGGTCCTCGCGGACGCGGCGTTCGACCTCAAGCGCACGTACCCGCTGCACGTGCCCGACGCACCGGTTCCGGGGCTCCCGGACCCCGTGGGCGCCGCCCAGGCGGTCAAGGACCAGCTCGCGGCGAACCTCGGCCTGCGGACCGCGATCGACGTCATGCCCGTGGCCGAGTTCCGCAAGACCGTCGACCGGGGATCGATCAACGGGCTCTACCTCGACGGCATCGCCTCTTCGGTGGCCGACGCGGGTGGCTTCCTCGAGCCGCTGTTCGGCGACGGCGTCCGGACGACGCCCGCCCGTCGCGCGACGAGCGTGTCCGGCGCGCTCGAGGAGGCGGCGGCGACCACCGATCCGGAGGCACGGGCGGCGGCCTACGGGCGCGCCAACGCGGCGATCCGCTCGAGCGCCGTCATCGTGCCCCTCGCGCACCCCGGTGCCGTCGTGTCGTTCCGGAGCGACGTCGAGGGCGTGCTCGTCTCGCCGCTCGGCATCGACCCGCTGGGGACGTCGACCCCGGGCGACCGGCCGCAGCTGGTGTTCAGCCAGGCGAGCGAGCCTGGCGGCGCGTGGTGCGGCGACCAGACGGCGTTCGACGCGTACCGCCTGTGCGGCCTCGTGTACGACGGCCTGTACGCCTTCGAGCCCGGCACGCTCGTCCCGCAACCGAGCCTCGCCCAGGCGTGCACGCCCGACGCGAAGGCGAAGGTCTGGACGTGCACCCTCCGGCCTGCGGTCAAGTTCAGCGACGGGAAGCGCGTGGACGCCGGCGACGTCCTCGCGACGTTCGTCGCCGAGTGGGACGCGACGGGCCCGGTCCGCAGCGCCGGCGATCCCGGTGCATTCGCCGCGTGGGACGAGCTGTTCGGCGGGCCGTTCGAGCCGGGCGGCTGACGCGCGGCTTCGGGCGGGTGGCTACTTGACGAGGATGCGCTGCATGAGCAGGGCCGGCTCCACGAGCGGCCCGATCTCGCGGCGTGCGGCCTCGTAGGCCGCGGTCCCCTTCGCGAGCTGCTGCACGCCCGCCGTGAGCCCTGCCGCGTCGCCGGCGGTGATCGAGTCGCGGATCGCCGTCGCCCCGGCGAGCATGTCGGGGAACGCCGCGTCGTAGGCGGTTGCTGCCGCCGCGGTCACTGGGTAGTCGCGGATGCGGTCCACCTGCGGCTGGAGGCGCCCGATCAGCGTGGCGAGGCCATCCGCGGCGCCCCACATCGCCTGGAGGTCCTCGCCCGCCGCGGCCGCGCCGAGGTCACCACCGGCCGTCTTGATCTGCTCGTCCGCCTTGCCCAGGATGACGATCGCCTCCACGACGCCGCCCGGCCATGGCGTCGGCGACGGGCCGACGGCGGAGCCGTCAGTCGCGCCCGGCGAGCCCGAGGCGTCCGGGGACGGCACGGCAGGCGATGGCGAGCTCGGGGCCGATGCCCCAGGCGACGCAGAGCCGGTCGTGGTCCCGCACGCGGCGACGAACAGGCCGACGAGGAGCGCGATGGCGACGAGCGATGCCCCCCGGTCCGGCGCCCTGCGCCGCATGGCAGGGGTCACTCGTCGTCGACGGCCGCCGCCACGACAGCGGGAGTCTCGGCCTCGGCCTGGGCCACGGTCGCCTGGCTGATCTCGTCGGCCCAGTGGCAGGCGACCCGGTGGCCGGCCTCCTCGCCGAACTGGACGAGCTCGGGCTCGATCGTGACGCAGTTCTCGGGGTTGCCGAGGCGCTCGCGCAGCCAGCAGCGCGTGTGGAACCGGCAGCCCGACGGCGGGGCGGCCGGCGACGGCACGTCGCCCTTGAGCACGAGGCGCTTCTTGCGGCGCCGGGGATCCGCATCCGGGATCGCGGACAGGAGCGCCACCGTGTACGGGTGGCGCGGGTTCGCGTACAGCTGCTCGACGGACCCGATCTCGGCGATCTTGCCGAGGTACATGACCCCGACCCGATCGGAGAAGTACTGGACCACGGACAGGTTGTGGCTGATGAACAGGTAGGTCAGGTTGAGGTCGCGCTTGAGGTCGAGGAGCAGGTTGAGGACCTGGCTCTGGATCGACACGTCGAGTGCCGACACCGGCTCGTCGGCGACGATGAAGTCCGGCCCCAGCGCGAGCGCACGCGCCACGCCGATCCGCTGCCGCTGGCCGCCCGAGAACTCGTGCGGGTAGCGCCGGCTGTACTCGCGGCGGAGGCCGACGAGCTCGAGCGCGTCCTCGACCCGCTTGTCGCGCGCCTTGCGGTCGTTCAGGCCCTGGGAGAGCAGGCCCTCGCCGATGATGTCCGAGACCGGCATCCGCGGGTTGAGCGACCCGAACGGGTCCTGGAAGATGATCTGCATCCGGCGCCGCAGGGGGCGCATGTCGTCCGGGTCCACGTCGGCGAGCTCGTAGCCGTCGAACACGACCCGGCCGTCCGTGGACGGCGTCAGCTGGATCACGGTCCGGCCGAGCGTCGTCTTGCCGCAGCCCGACTCGCCCACGAGGCTGAAGGTCTCGCCGGGCATGATCTCGAAGTCCACGCCGTCGACGGCGTACACGGTCCCGATCTGCTTGCGCAGGACGCCGCCGTAGATCGGGAAGTGCTTCTTGAGCCCCTGCACGACGACGCAGCGGCTGGACGACCGCGGGGACGGTCGCGACCGGGCCGTCGGCGCCGACGATCGACGTGACGACCGGCGAGGCCGGCGAGGTGACGGTGTCGGCCGCGGCGGCCGCGAGCGCCGTCGGCGTCGCGGTTGCGGCGACGGTGAGCGGGGCGTTGATCGGCCGCGCGCCCGACTCCTCGGCCTTGAGCGGCTTCTCCTTCGTCCCGTCGAACCAGGCCACGCCTCGACCGAGCTGCCACGCGGCGGCCACGGCGACGACGAACGGGACCGACAGGATGAGCTGCGCGAAGAAGATGCTGTTCGGCTCGCTGAGCAGCCGGCTCATCGTCACGATCAGGAAGCCGAGCGCCAGGCTCAGCACGACCGCGACGCCGAAGGCGAGCAGGAACGCGAGCTTGGTGCGCGTCCGCGTGTAGCGGACGATGGCCCACAGCACGATCGCGAGGGGCACGGTCACCACTGCCACCCCGGGCAGCGCGCTCGCGGCGCCCTTGATCCCGATCAGCACGCCCAGGAACACGACGAACAGCGCCGTGATCCCGAAGCCGGCGATCGTCATCAACAGCGCGCGGCCGTTGCGGATCGCGTTGGGCGGCCTGCGGCGCAGGCGGTGGTGGATCTCGGGCTCTGCGACGGGGCCGGCCCCGATCGTGGTGGTCATGCGTTTCCGGTCCTGTCGGGTGCGCCGGTGAGCCGGCGGCCCATGCGCATGTTCTGCTCGTGCTGGGCGACCGCGGCGTCACGCCGCGGCGGACGCCTCGGCGAGGTGGAGGTGGCACCGGGCCACGCGACCGCCCTCGCCGGCCGGGTAGAGCTCGGGTGGCACCTCGCGGCACGTCTCCCAGCGGTACGGGCAGCGCGGCTCGAAGCGGCACGCGGGCGGCAGGTGGAACGGCGACGGGACGACGCCCTGGATCGCCGACAGCCGGCCGCCGCGCTTCTCCACCGTGGGGATCGACTCGATCAGGCCCATCGTGTAGGGCATGCGCGGCTCGATGAGCAGCTCGTTGACGGAGCCCTGCTCCACGACCTGGCCCGCGTACATGACGATCACGTTGTCGACCATCTCGGCGACGACGCCGAGG
Source organism: uncultured Chloroflexia bacterium (assembly GCA_963768035.1). Taxonomy (GTDB): domain Bacteria; phylum Chloroflexota; class Limnocylindria; order Limnocylindrales; family CSP1-4; genus CAIXZV01. The sequence goes on along the minus strand of CAVYGJ010000004.1, from coordinate 104,214 downwards.
TCGTGGGTGATCAGCAGCAGCGCGGCGCCGGTCCGCTCCTGGATCGCCTTGAGGAGCTCGAGGATCTGCGCCTGGACGGTGACGTCGAGCGCGGTCGTCGGCTCGTCGGCGATGAGCAGCTTCGGCTCGCAGGAGAGCGCCATGCCGATCACGACGCGCTGGCGCATGCCGCCGGACAGCTCGTGCGGGTACTGCTTCGCGCGCCGCTCGGGGCTCGGGATGCCGACGAGGCGGAGCATCTCGACCGCGCGGTCCTTGGACTCCTTGTCCGAGACCTTCATGTGGAGCTTGACCTGCTCCGCGATCTGGTCCCCGACGGTGAACACCGGGTTCAGGCTCGTGAGCGGCTCCTGGAAGATCATCGCCATCTCGTTGCCGCGGAGATGGCGCATCTCGCCCTCGGGCAAGGACAGGATCTCCTTGCCGTCGAACCAGATCTCGCTGCCCGCCCCGATCTCGGCCGGCGGGATGTCCAGCAGCCGCATGATCGTGAGCGCGGTCACGCTCTTGCCCGAGCCGGACTCGCCGACGATGCCGAGCGTCTGGCCCCTGCCCAGCGAGAAGCTGACGTTGTCCACGGCCGGCACGACGCCGTCCATGACCTTGAACGAGGTCCGCAGGTTCCGGACGTCGACCAGGATGTCGTCGGCGGGAGGCGCCCCGAGGCCGGGGCGCACCGTTGACGTCTCGGTCATGCCCGCGACCTCGGATCGAACGCGTCCCGCAGGCCGTCACCCACGAAGTTGACGGCGAGGACCGTGATGATGATCGCGAGGCCGGGGAACAGCGGCCACCACCAGTTGCCCTGGGTGATGAACTGCAGGCCGCCGGAGAGGATGTTGCCCCAGGTGGGCGAGGTCGGGTCGACACCGAACCCGAGGAAGGACACGAACGCCTCCGAGATGATGTTGCCTGCCACCAGCAGCGACGCCACGACGACGATCGGGCTGAAGGCGTTGGGCAGGATGTGGCGGAAGATGATCCGCCGGTCGCGCACGCCGACCGCGACGGCCGCCTCCACGAACTCGCGTTCGCGGATCGACAGGAACAGCGACCGGACGAGCCGGCTCACGCCCATCCACGAGAACAGTCCGAAGATCACGATGACCGTGGACACGGTGCCGTTGCCGAGGAACTTCGACGCGACGAGGATCACGAACAGCGTCGGCAGGCTGAGCATGACGTCGACGAGACGCATCAGCAGGTTGTCGACGATGCCGCCGGCGAAGCCGGCGATGGCCCCGACGAACGTCCCGATGAACACGCCGATCGCCATGCTCGAGAAGCCGATCAGGAGCGACGTGCGGGCGCCGTTGACGACGAGCGTGAGCACGTCGCGCTGGAGGCCGCCGGTCTCGCCCATCGGATGGGTCAGCAGCCAGCTCGTGCAGTTCTTCGCCGCGGCGTCGAACGTCTCGCAGAACGGCGGTCGGCCGGTGCCGACGACCTGCGTCGGCGTCGGGATGTCCGTGAAGCTGAACGGCAGGAGCACCGGGCCGAGGACCGCGACGACGATGAGGACGCCGATGATCGCGAGCCCGATGAGGGCCAGGTGGTGCTTGCGGAACTTGCGCCAGGCGAGCTGCCACTGGTTGAGTGACTTCAGCCCGACCTCGTAGTCCTCGGGTGCCGACGGGTCCGGGTCGATCACCTCGGCGGCCGTCTGTCCGGCCTGCTCGATGTTCTGGGTCATGTGGACCTCAGTACTTGATGCGGGGATCGACGATGCCGTAGGCGACGTCGGCGAGGAGGTTGGCGAACACGACGAGGACCGAGGTCACGAGCAGGACGCCCATGAGGATGGGGTAGTCGAACTCGCGGGTCGCGTCGATCGTGAGCTTGCCGATCCCGGGCCACGAGAAGATCGTCTCGGTGACGATGGCGCCCGTGAACAGGAACGGGATCTCGAGCCCGATGTTGGTGATGACCGGCAGCAGCGCGTTGCGCAGCGCGTGCTTGAAGTTCACGACGCGCGCCGGGAGGCCCTTGGCCTTGGCCGTCCGGACGTAGTCCTGGCCGAGCGACTCGAGCATGCTCGCCCGGACGAACCGGCTGTCACCCGCGATGTTCACCACGACGAGCGTGACGACCGGCAGGATCAGGTGCTTGCCGATGTCGCCGAGGGCCGACAGCGGGTTCTGGCCAAAGTACTCCCAGTACTTGTCCGACCCGAACGGTGGCGAGGACCGGGTGTCGGTCATCCCGCTCGCCGGCAGCCAGTGCAGCGTGCCCGCGAAGATGAAGATGAGCATGATGCCGAGCCAGAAGGTGGGCATCGCGAACCCGACGTACGAGAACACGGTCGCGGCGTTGTCGAACAACGAGTAGCGGTGGATGGCCGCGTAGACCCCGAGCACGAGCGCGATGCTGAGCCAGACGACGAGCGCCACGCCGGCGAGGATGAAGGTCGGCAGCGCAGCACGCACGATGCGGTCGCTCACCTTCTCCCCGGAGTTGATCGAGTAGCCGAAGTCGCCGTGGAGCACGCCGTTGGTGGCGCCGCTCAGGGCCTCGGGCAGGAAGTTCGGGAGGCCCGTGGGGCCGAGGAACGCGGCCGGGGTGGGCAGCGAGCCGAGGAAGGTGCCCTCGGTCTCCGGGTTGCAGAAGCCCATCCAGCGGCAGTACTGGATCGGGATCGGCTGGTCCAGGCCCCAGGCCTGCTTGAACTTCTCCCGCTGCTCGTCGGTGATGCGCGGGTTGTTGGCGAACTTCGCCGTGGGACCCCCGGGCGCGGCGAGGAGGATCCCGTACACGACGATCGTGATCCCGAACAGCACGGGGATCGCCTGGAGCGCACGTCGGAGCACGAATTTCAACATCGGTGTTCGGCCTCAACCCGAGTATCGGTGCTTGGGTACTACAGGAATACCGCTTGAGGCGGCTCACGGGTTGCGCGGAAGGTACACCCGGGAGCGCGGCTCGCGCACGGCGTGGCCGGTGGCCGCGCGGGCGGGCAGCAGACGGGGCGTCCGGAGTGTCCGGACGCCCCGTCGATCGCTACAGGTTCAGATGCAGAGCCGGAGGCTTACTGCCGGACGAACCAGTCCTCACCGTTCCAGGTGGAGCCGACCTGCGTGCCGTTGGCAAAGTAGTTGCCGACGCGCGGGTTGGCGAGCTCGACGTTCTTGCGGTAGTACAGCGGGATCTCGACCGTCTGCTCGACATAGGCCTTCTGGAACGAGGCCATGGCGTCGCGGATGAGCGTGAAGTCCACGTTGTTCTTGACGTCGTCAAGGGCCTTGTCGACGTCGGCGTTCTTGACCTGGGCGTCGTTGGCGCCGTCCGGCCGGAACTGGCTGCTGTGGTAGCTGAAGTAGTTGCCCAGCGGATCGATCGACGAGCTGAACGCATGCTCAGCGACGTCGTAGTTGCTGCGGGCAAGGATGCACGGGGTGTCGATGGTCCCCTCGTTGTAGTCGGCGAAGATGTCCGACGGCGCGACCGGGTTGATCACGCTGTCGATGCCGACCGCCTTCAGCCAGGAGCTGATGAGCGCGAGGGTGTCCTGCCGGACCTGGCGGGTCGTGGTGCAGAGCTCGATCTTGGCCTTGGTGCCGTCCTTCTCGACGATCCCATCACCATCCGAGTCAGCCCATCCGCCGTCGGCGAGGACCTGCTTGGCCTTCTCCGGATCGAAGGTGGCCGGGGTCTGGTCGGCGTAGAACCACGCCGACGGGCTGATGTTCGTGTTCGCGACCTGGGCGTTGCCGCCGAGGAGGCGCGTGTTGATCTCGTTCTTGTCGATCGCGAAGGCGATGGCCTCGCGGATCGCCGGGTCTGCCGCCGGGCAGCCGGTGCCGCGATCCTGGACCGCCGCGTTGCGCGAGCAGCCGCCGGTGCCGAGCGTGGTGTCGACGGCGTCGGCCGCGCGACCAGTTCGGGCGGAGGAACTCGTACAGCAGGGCCGGGATCGCCGCGACCTGCTCGCCGAGGTCCTGGACCTTCGGCAGGTCGGAGTCGGCCAGGTCGAACGCGATGTCGATCTCGCCGTTCCGGAAGCCCGCGATCATCGCGTCCGGATCGCCGTACCACTTGAACACGACGGAGTCGAGGTTGGCCGGCTTGCCGGTGCGGAAGTTCGCGTAGTTGTCATTCCGGGCGAGACGGAGCTCGGCCTGCGGCGTGACGGACTCGAACTTGAACGGGCCCGGGACCGGCAGGTTGGCGATCTCGTCCGGCCGGAAGCCGGCGCCGTTGACCTGGTCCTTGACCGGGATCTTCGAGAGGAAGTGGCGCGGCAGCGGCGCAGTCGCGAGGGTCAGGTAGCCCTCGTAGACCTTGCCGAAGTGCCAGATCATGTCCGTGTCGGACGCGCACTCGAAGTTGGTGATGTCTTCCCAGCCGGCGGTGATGACACCGACGTTGTCCTTGTCCATCACCCACTCGAACGCGTACTTGAAGTCGTCGCAGGTGAGCGGCTCACCGTCGGACCACTTCAGGCCGTCGCGGAGCTTCCACGTGACCGTCATCGCGTCGCCGCCGTCGCCCGGGGCCTTCACGCCACCGTTGTCGGTGGTCGGGATCGGCTCAGCGGCGAGCTGCGGCGCGTAGCGGAAGTCGTGCGTGATCGTGAGCAGGCTGTGCCACACCAGCGAGGCGACGTTTGCCTCGGTGACCTGACCCAGGTAGAACGGGTTGAACTGCGTGGCTTCCTGCCAATCGCCGATGATCACGGTCCCGCCGCTCGTGCCCTCTTCGGGCGCGTACGTGGTTCCGAACAGGTCGACCGGTCCCTGCGCCGCGGGCGTGGACTCGGACGGTGCGGCCGAAGTGGCCGGCTGGCTCTCCGCCGGTGCCGTCGACGGCGCCGGGGTGGTCGTGCTGGTGCCTCCGCAAGCTGCGACCAGAATGGCCGCGCCTGCGAACAGGCCCACCAGTTTCCGCATCAAGGCTCCTCCAAGCTGCGTGGGGTCGTGGATGGACTGCTCCCTGGCAGTTCGATGGCCGCAGTTCCCTGCCGTTGCCGGGAGTGACCGGCGATCGGATGGGAAGTGATGCGCTCACGCGCATGCAACGGCTGCCATCTGGGCTGCGCTCGGGCGAGGATCGCTTACCGCCGGACGGGTGTCAAATCATCGACTGGTGGCGTCGGGCCGTCTCGCGGTCCCGGCGTCTCAGCGGGGTCTGAACGCGCGCGGCGTCGCGTCGGTCGAGGCCACCTCCTTCCAGGGCCGCAGGAGGCCCTCCGGATACCGGGGCGGGACGGCGCTCACGGCGGAGAACGACGGGCTGTCGGGCTCGGCCGCGATGCGGGACTCCGCGATCCGCCAGACGGCGGTGACCGCGGGTCGGGAGAATTCTTCGGCGTCGCTCGTCGAGCGCACGGCGGTGCTCGTGCGCGGGACGACGACAAGGGCCGCGATCGCGGCCCCGGTGATGAGGCCGCCGAGCTGGAGCCGGAGCGACCAGCCCGTCTTGCGCGGCGCGGTGAGCGCGGCGACGCTCGACCGCGTGGGCGACGGGACGGGCGCGGCGAGGAGCTCCCGGCCGGCGCGCCGGAGCGCGGCCACGGTCAGGGCGAGCTCGGTCAGGTCACGCTCGCAGACGACGCACGTGGACAGGTGATCGAGCGCGGCCGCGGTCGCCGGACCACGCTCGCCGTGTGCGACGAGCGCCTCGAGGCTGGCTCGATGGGGCCTGCAGGCGGAGGCGAGCGGGATCACGAACCACTGGCCTCGACGATCTCGACCTCCGGGAACGCCACGTCGCCCCAGGCGCCGCCGAAGCGGCGGTCCGCGCTGAGGCGGACCCGGAGGTCGCGCAGCGCATGGTGGATGCGGCTCTTGACGGTGCCCAGCGGCAGCTCGAGCGCGTCGGCCGTCTCCTGGAGCGAGCGGCCCTCGAGGTAGTACAGGATCACGACCGCCTGGTGCTTCACGGACAGCCCGGCGATCCCCTCCCGGACGATCTGGCGCAGCTCGGTCCACTCGGCGCTGGTGTCGGGTTGGGCGCCCGCGTCCACGAGGCGTTCGGCCACGAAGTCCGTCACGGGCTCGCTCGGGAGGCGCCGGCGGCCGAGGCGGGTGTAGCACAGGTTCAGGGCGACCTTGTGCAGCCACGGCAGCGGCGAGATGTCGGTGCGCAGGCGGCCGCGATGCGTGTACGCGCGGCCGAACGTGTCCATCAGCACCTCCTCGGAGGCGCCGGGGTCGCCGGTCAGCGCGAGCGCCGCGCGGTACACCGGGACGCGGTATCGCTCGAACAGGGTGGCGAAGGCGTCCAGGTCGTCGTCCTCGGCCATCCGCCGGATCAGGTCGGCGTCCGGCGGGTCGTAGCGCGCCCTGGTGCTGGTCTCACCGTTCAGCGGCTGGTCTCCATGCGCATGCACGCTCCCCGTGCAACAACCATACGCTCCCGCGGAGCCGGGGGTTCATTTCAGGTTCGCACCGAAAACGAACCGGCTCGGCGCTCAGTCCGGGCAGGGCGTCTGGGCGCCGGTCATCCCGCGCCAGCGGAGGTTCGGCTGGCGGGCGGCGGTCGCCTCGTCGAGGCGCCGGACCGGCGCGTCGTGCGGGGCGCTCTTGACGAGCTCCGGGTCCTCCCGCGCCTCGCGCGCGATCTCCAGGAGGGCGTCCGCGAAGGCGTCGAGCGTCTCGAGCGTCTCGGTCTCGGTCGGCTCGATCAGCATCCCCTCCTCGACCGTGAGCGGGAAGTAGATCGTGGGCGGGTGGAAGCCCTTGTCGATGAGCCGCTTCGCGACGTCCAGCGTGCGTACGCCGCTCGCCGCCTTGATGCTCGCCGCGGAGGCGACGAACTCGTGCTTGCACGCCCGGTCGAACGGGATGTCGTACGCCTCGCCGACCCGGCGCTTGAGGTAGTTCGCGGCGAGGACCGCGTCGTCGCTCACCTCGCGCAGGCCCGACGCGCCGTGCGCGCGGATATAGGCATACGCGCGCACGAGGACCGCGCTGCTGGCGACGAAGCTCCGCATCCGGCCGATGGACGTGGGACGCTCGTCGGGGCCCTCGAGGCGGTAGCCGCCGTCGTGCGCCCGGACGACACGCGGCGAGGGCAGGAACGGGACGAGGTGGTCGCGGACGCCGACGGGTCCCGCGCCCGGCCCGCCGCCGCCGTGCGGCGTGCTGAACGTCTTGTGGGTGTTGAAGTGCATGACGTCGAACCCGGCCTCGCCCGGCTTGAACCGGCCGAGGATCGCGTTGAGGTTCGCGCCGTCCATGTACGCGAGCGCGCCCGCGGCGTGGGTGGCCTCGAGCAGCTCGCCGATCCGCCGCTCGAACAGCCCGAGCGTCGACGGGTTGGTGATCATGATCGCCGCGGTCTGCGGGCCGAGGGCCGCCTTGAACGCGTCGATGTCCACGCCGCCGTCGGGCGCGGACGGGATCGTGATCGTGCGGAAGCCGGCCATGGACGCGGTCGCGGGGTTCGTCCCGTGGCTGGAGTCCGGGACGAGCACCTCCTGGCGCGCGTCGTCGCCACGCGAGCGGTGGTAGGCGCGGATCATCAGGATCCCGGTCAGCTCCCCGTGGGCGCCGGCCGCGGGCTGGAGCGTCACCGCATCCATGCCGCTGATCTCGGCGAGCGCGGCCTCGAGCTCGAACAGGAGCTCCAGCGTCCCCTGGGCGATCGCAGCGGGCGCCATCGGGTGGAGGTTCGCGAAGCCGGGCAGGCGCGCCGCCCACTCGTTGAGCTTGGGGTTGAACTTCATGGTGCACGAGCCCAGCGGGTAGAAGCCCGTGTCGACCGAGTAGTTGAGGTGCGACAGGTTCACGTAGTGGCGGACGACCTCGGGCTCGGAGAGCTCCGGGAGGGCCGCCGGCGTCGCGCGCCGGGCGGACGGCCGGGATGCGGTCGAGCGCATCCGCGGGCGGGTGCGGGATCTTGCCGCCTCCCCTCCCCGGCCGGCTGAGCTCGAACAGGGTCGGCTGGAGGTCGCCGGCGACGGTGGTCATCGCGCGCCCGCCGCGAGCGCGACGCCGGCGTCGGATCCCGCGAGCTCGTCGCGGAGCGCGGCGGCGAACCGGTCGATCTCGTCGGCCGTGGTCAGCTCGGTCGTACAGACCAGGAGGCCGTCGGCCAGGCCCGGCTCGTCGGGCAGGAGGTCGGCCGTCGGGATGCCCGCGAGGATGCCGCGGTCGAGGAGCCGGGCGTGGACGGCCCTGGCGTCCGGGACCCGGACCACGAGCTCGTTGAGATACGGCCCGTCGTGGATGCGCGGTGCGCCGGCGCCCGCGAGCGCGGCCTCCAGCTCCGTGGCGTGCGCAGCGCCCAACGCGGCGACGTCGCGCAGCCCGTGCGGCCCGATCGTCGCGAGGTAGACCGACGCGGCGAGCGCGAGCAGCGCCTGGTTCGTGCAGATGTTGGACGCGGCCTTCTCGCGCCGGATGTCCTGCTCGCGCGCGCGAAGCGTCATCACGAACGCGCGCCGGCCCTCGATGTCGGTCGTCATGCCGACGAGGCGGCCGGGGATCTGGCGGACGAGCGCGTCCGTGCAGGCGACGATGCCGAGGTACGGGCCGCCGTAGTTGAGCGGGATCCCCAGCGGCTGGCCCTCGCCCGCCGCGATGTCCGCCCCGTACTCGCCTGGCGGCGCGAGGACGGCGAGCGAGACCGGCTCGATGACGCTCACGAACAGCGCGCCGGCGGCGTGGGCGAGCCGTCCGACCTCGGGCATGTCCTCGAGCAGGCCGAGGATGTTCGGCTGCGCGACGACCACGCCGGCGACCGGCCGGTCCGGGTCGGCGAGCATCCGGGCGAGCGCCTCGAGATCGGTCGTGCCCGCGAGCGGGCCCTCGGCCACGAGCGGGATCTCGTCGCACGCGAGCGCGGCGCCGTCGACGTAGGTCGCGAGCGTCCGCGCGGTAGTGCGGGTGGACGCCACGCGAGACGAGGATCCGGTCCCTGCGGGTCGCGCGACAGGTCATGAGCGCCGCCTCGGCGGTCGCGGCGCCGCCGTCGTAGTGGGACGCCGAGACGACGTCCATCGCGGTCAGCTCCGCGAGCAGCGACTGGTACTCGTAGATGCTCTGGAGCGTCCCCTGGCTGACCTCGGGCTGGTACGGCGTGTAGGCCGTGTACCACTCGCCGCGGAGCAGCATCTGGTCGACGGTCGGCGGGCTCCAGTGGCGGTACGCGCCCGCGCCGAGGAAGCTCGCGAGGTCGACCCGGTTGCGCGCCGCGAGCGCCTGGAGGCGCGCCGCGAGGTTGAGCTCGGGCTCAGGATCGTCGAGCCGGAGCGGGCTCGAGCGGAGGGCTTCGGGGATGTCCTCGAACAGGTCGTCGACCGAGGAGACGCCGATCGTCTCGAGCATCCGTGCCCGGTCCTCGGCCGCGTGCGGGCCGTACGGCATCGGTCAGCCCTCGGCGACGAGCTGCTCGTAGGCGGCCGCGTCGAGCAGGCCGTCGACCTGCGCGGGGTCGGCGAGCGTGACGCGGATCATCCAGCCCGAGCCGTAGGGATCGGTGTTCACGACCTCGGGCGTGAGGGCGAGGTCGCCGTTCGCCCCCGCGACATCGCCCCCGACCGGGGCGAACAGGTCGCTCACCGCCTTGACGGACTCGACGACGCCGAACGTCGAGTGCTGGGTGAGGCTGCGCCCGAGGTCCGGGAGCTCGACGAACACGATGTCGCCCAGCTGGTCGGCCGCGTACTGGGTGATCCCGACGACCGCCTCGTCGCCCTCGACGCGGACCCACTCGTGATCCTTCGTGTAGCGCAGATCGCCGGGGACCATCGGATCGGCTCCTCCTCGGTGCCCGCGACCGTCGGTCGCCGGCGTGGTGGGCAATGCGACTCGCTTCGAGCTGGCGACCCGTCAGGCCGGGCGCGTGTAGAACGGCAGGGGGACGACCTCGGCAGCGACCGGGGTCCCGCGGATCTCGACCGCCAGCATCGTACCGGGTTCGGCATGGGCGGGAGCGACGTAGGCCATCGCGATGGCCTGGCCGAGGGTCGGCGACATCGTGCCCGAGGTCACGACTCCCGTGACGCCCGCCGTGTCGAGCACCGGGTAGCCGTGACGGGCGATCCCCCGCTCGCGCAGCACGAGGCCGACGAGCCGCCGGTCGATGCCGTCCTTGGCGACCTTCTCGAGCGCCGTCCGGCCCACGAAGTCGCCGGGCTTGCCGAGCTTCACGACCCGCCCGAGCCCCGCCTGGTACGGGTTCGTCGAGCGGTCGAGCTCGTTGCCGTAGAGCGGCATCCCCGCCTCGAGCCGGAGCGTGTCGCGGGCGCCGAGGCCGACCGGGACGAGCCCGTGCGGCCGACCGGCGTCGAGCACCCGGTCCCACGCCTCGCCGGTGCTGGCGACGTCCACGAACAGCTCGAACCCGTCCTCGCCGGTGTAGCCGGTCCGGGCGACCTGCGCGTGGATCCCCGCGACCTCGCCCTCGGCGACGCCGTAGTAGCGGATGCCCGCGAGGTCCAGGTCCGTGAGCGGCTGGAGGATGTCGATGCTGCGCGGGCCCTGGATCGCGACGAGGCCGGTCGCGAGCGACTGGTCGTCGAGGACCGCCTTGAAGCCGTCGAGCCGCGCCGCGAGCTCGTCCGACACGACGTCCGCGTTGGAGGCGTTCGCCACGACCATGAACCGGTCCTCGGCGAGGCGGTAGACGATCAGGTCGTCGATGATCCCGCCGTCCGCGGCGCAGATCATCGAGTACTGCGCGCGACCGACGGCGAGCGACGGCGGGTCGCTGATGAGCGCCTTGGCGAGGGCGGCTCCTGCCTCCGGCCCCTCGACGACGAGCTCGCCCATGTGCGACAGGTCGAACAGCCCGGCGGCGGACCGGACCGCGCGATGCTCCTCGAGGATGCCCGAGTACTGGATCGGCATCAGCCAGCCCGCGAACTCGACGACCTTGGCACCGAGCGCCTCGTGCCGGTCGAGGATCGGGCTGGGCGTCGCGGCGATCGGCTCCGGCTCGGTCATCGGGTGATCACCCTTTCCATTCAGGACGCGACCGGGAAGGAGCCGTCCGCCGCGATGGCGGCCGCCCGCGCGACGAGCGCGCGCTCGGTCTCGAAGGTGAGCATCCGCGGCGCCTCGGCGAAGCCGATCCAGCGCACCTCGTCGAACTCGTGGTCGTGACGCTCGAGGTCGCCGCCGATGGGCACCATGAGGAAGTAGTGGACGGTCTTGTGGATGCGGGTCCGGCCCTGGACGAACCAGTACTCGATGGAGTCGAAGCGGCTGGACGATCCGGACGTCGAGCCCGCTCTCCTCGCGGACCTCGCGGAGTGCCGTCTCCTCGGTCGTCTCGGGCGGGTTGGGCGTGCCCTTGGGAAGGGTCCACGTCTCACCGTCGCGACTGCGCTTGCGCTTGCCCACGACCAGCTGTGGCGCCCCGTCGACGAACCGGATGACGATGCCACCGGCCGAGGTGGCGACGGCCTGCTTCAGGCGGGCCACGCCGGTGCCACGGAGGACCGCCTCGGCCCTCCGCCCCGCGTCGAGCTTGTCCACAGCATCGAGGACGCGGGCTTCGGGCGACCGCTTCGCACCGGGCGAGCCGGCTCGATGATCAGCGCGCGCCACGGGGCGCGCAGCGCGCTCAGCGGGCCGACGTCCGGGCGGCGAAGGACGGTGCGCCGGGACGGCGACGCCGTGAACGCCGAGGAGGGACGGAGGCCGAGTCGCCGCTCACGGGCCCTGGTGGACGGGTGGACGAACCGCGCCGGCCAGGCCGCATGACGAGCGGCGATGCTGTGCTGCATGTCCGCATCGTACCGCGTCAAGGTTCGGGTGCAAGTGCGGTGCGGAGCCGTTTGGTCACATCCGGTGACAGGGCGCCACGCTGTTCCGCGAGCCGGACGTCGCGGGCGAGCAGGGCGCGATAGACGTCGATCGCTCCGGGCGCCTGCGCGCCGAGGACGGCGAGGTGCGCGGCGATCGTCCCGGCGTCGCCGCGCGTCGCGGGCCCGGTCAGCGAACGCTCGATCCCGAGGGTCCGCGCGTTGGCCACGGTCTGCTCGAGGAGCGGCAGGTAGATCCGGAGCGCACCCGCCTCGTCGAGCCCGACGGCCGCGGCGACCTCGCGGATCGTGTCGAGGAGCGCCACGACGCCGCCCGCCGACAGGACCGCGGCGGCGTGGTACGCCGCCTTCGACCCCGGCGCGAGCCGCACCGGCACCGCCCCGATCGCCTCGGCCATGTCCGCGAGGTGGGCGGCGAGCTCGTCGTCACCCTCGATCGCGATCGTCGCGCCGTGGAGCGCCTCGAGCGCGCGGTCGAGGTCCGCGAACGCGACCAGCGGGTGGAAGGCGCCCGCCTGGGTCCCGGCAGCCATCGCCGGTGCGAGCACCTCGGCGCCGAGCAGCCCGCTCGTGTGGATCATCGCCTGGCCCGCGTACAGGCGGAGGCTCCCGGCGAGCGACTCCACGACGTCGTCCGGCACCGCGAGGATCACGAGCTCCACGTCGTCGACGAGGGCATTCGGCTCCGCGAACGCGCGGACCCCCGGGACCCGCTCGCTGAACCGCTCGCGGCGCGCCGGGTCACGGGACGCGACGGCGCCGACCGGCCACCCGGCGCGACTCAGCGCCACGCCGAGCGCGGTCCCCACGGCCCCCGCGCCGACGATCCCGACGACCGGCCGCTCGCCCGGGCCGGAGTGTGCGTGCGGGTGCGCGTGGTCGCTCGCGTGCTCGACGTCGCCGTGGCGGTGGGTCGTGCCCGCTCCCCCGTCGTCGCCGGCCGGCTCGCCGCCGGCGCCCGTCCGCTCGGCCTCGGGATCGAGGACGATCCCGTGCTCGTCGAGGTCGCGCAGCGTCTCCTCGTGCGCCTCGGCACGCTTCTCGGCCTGGCGGCGGAGCGCGTCCTCGGTCTCGTCCCACGCCCTCATCGGGGGTCGCCCGCGAGCGCCTGTCCGTGCGCGCTGTATGCTTCCACGCAACGAGTGTAGCGAGCGGTCCGAGGGCGCACCCTCATCGCCCGATCCCCACAGTGGAGATCAGACCGTGCCCACGCCCAATGCCTTTGGCGCCCGAGCCTCGCTCGGCGCCGGCCTCCCGGACCTCTACCGCCTCGACTCGCTCACGACGTCCGGCCTCCCCCTCGGGGTCGACCTCGGGCGGGCGCCCGTCACCCTCAAGATCCTGCTCGAGAACGCGTTGCGTCACGCCGGCGGCGGGATCGTGCGCGAGGAGGACGTCGCGGCCCTCGCCGCCTGGCGGCCGGGTGGCGGCGGCGAGGCCGAGGTCCCGTTCATGCCCTCGCGCGTCGTCCTCCAGGACTTCACCGGCGTGCCCGCGGTCGTGGACCTCGCGGCCATGCGCGACGCGATGGCGGCCCTCGGGGGCGACCCCGCGCGCGTGAACCCGCTGGTGCCCGCCGACCTCGTGATCGACCACTCGGTCCAGATCGACGCGTGGGGCGGCGCCGGGTCGTTCGCCTTCAACGTCGGCAAGGAGTACGAGCGCAACGGCGAGCGCTACCAGCTCCTGCGCTGGGCGCAGACCGCGTTCCGCGACCTGCGGGTCGTGCCGCCCGGGACCGGGATCATCCACCAGGTCAACCTCGAGTTCCTCGCGACGGTCGTCAGCGACCGCGCCGACGCGGACGGCCGCGTCGCGTTCCCGGACACGCTCGTCGGGACGGACTCGCACACGACGATGATCAACGGGCTCGGCGTCCTCGGGTATGGCGTCGGCGGGATCGAGGCCGAGGCCGTCCTGCTGGGCCAGCCGCTGTACCAGCCGATGCCCCGCATCGTCGGCGTCCGTCTCCACGGCGAGCTGCCGAAGACGACGACCGCCACCGACCTCGTCCTCGTCATCACGGAGATGCTGCGCGCGTTCGGCGTCGTCGGCGCCTTCGTGGAGTTCGCGGGCGACGGCCTCGCGGGCCTGTCGCTCGCCGACCGGGCCACGATCTCGAACATGAGCCCCGAGTTCGGCGCGACGAGCACCCTGTTCCCGATCGACGCGGAGACGCTCACGTACCTCCACCTGACCGGGCGGAGCCCCGAGCGCGTGGACCTCGTGGAGCGCTACGCGAAGGCGCAGGGCCTGTGGCGCGAGCCCGGCGCCGGGCCGGAGTTCGACGCGCACTGCTCGAGCTCGACCTCGGCACCGTCGAGCCGTCGCTCGCGGGGCCGCGCCGTCCGCAGGACCGGGTGGCGCTGTCCGGCCTCCGGGACAACTTCCAGGCGGCCTATCCGGACACCGTGGGCGTCGCCCCAAGGACGATCGAGGCGGGCGGCAGCTCGGCGGACATCGGTCACGGCTCCGTCGCGATCGCGGCGATCACGTCGTGCACGAACACGTCCAACCCCACGGTCATGGTCGGTGCGGGGCTCCTCGCGCAGAAGGCGATCGCGCGCGGGCTGACGGTCTCGCCCGTGGTCAAGACCTCGCTCGCCCCCGGGTCAAAGGCCGTCACCGGGTACCTCGAGCGGGCCGGGCTCATGGCCCCGCTCGCGGAGCTCGGCTTCGCGCTCGCGGGCTACGGCTGCACGACCTGCATCGGCAACTCGGGGCCGCTCGACGAGCCGATCGCGACGGCGGTCGAGGACGACCAGCTCGTGGTCGCCGCCGTGCTCTCGGGCAACCGCAACTTCGAGGGCCGCATCCACCCGCTCGTCCGGGCGTCCTACCTCGCGTCGCCGCCGCTCGTGGTCGCGTTCGCGCTGGCCGGACGCGTGGACGTCGACCTGACCACGGAGCCGCTGGGCACGGGGTCGGACGGGCGTCCCGTCATGCTCGAGGACATCTGGCCGACGCCGGACGAGGTCCGGTCGGTCGTCGGCGACTCGGTCGACGCCGCCCTGTTCCGCGAGACGTACTCGTCCGTGTTCGAGGGCGACGACCGGTGGCGGGCGCTGCCGATCCCCGAGGGCGACCGCTACGCGTGGGAGGCGGGCTCGACGTACATCGCGAACCCGCCGTTCTTCGAGGGCCTCACCGCCGAGCCGGCCCCGCTCCGCGACATCGAGGGCGCCCGCGTCCTCGCCGTCCTCGGCGACTCGGTCACGACGGACCACATCAGCCCCGCGGGCTCGATCGCCCCGTCGTCGCCCGCCGGCCAGTGGCTCCAGGCGCACGGCGTCGGCCCCGTGGACTTCAACTCGTACGGCGCCCGGCGCGGGCACCACGAGGTGATGATGCGCGGCACGTTCGCCAACATCCGCCTGCGCAACCGCCTCGTCGAGGGCAAGGAGGGGCCGTACACGCTCCACCTGCCCGACGGCGAGGAGACGTTCATCTACGACGCGGCGATGCGCTACCGGGACGAGGGCGTCCCGCTGCTGATCCTCGCGGGCAAGGAGTACGGCTCCGGCTCGTCGCGCGACTGGGCGGCCAAGGGCACGACGCTGCTCGGGATCCGCGCGGTCATCGCGGAGAGCTACGAGCGGATCCACCGCTCGAACCTCGTGGGCATGGGCGTCCTGCCGCTGCAGTTCCTCGACGGCGAGACCGCCGCGTCGATCGGGCTGACGGGCCGCGAGGCGTTCACGCTGACCGGGATCGCGGACATCGCGCCCCGCCAGGTGGTGACCGTCATCGCCCGTTCCGACGAGGACGGGTCCGAGCGCCGGTTCCGCGCGATCGCCCGGCTCGACGGCCCGATCGAGGTGGAGTACCTGCGCCAGGGCGGGATCCTGCCGGCGGTCCTGCGGCGGCTCGCGGCCAGCTGACCCGGCGCCTCGCCCTCCCCGACCCGGCGACTCCCGACTCCAACGCGAAGCCCCCGGAGGGAGGCCGGGGGCTTCGACGCGCCGAGGGTTCCCCGGCGGCTCGGGGAGGAGTCCGCGCCGCGAGGTGTCCTTCGTCGCTTCGACGCACGATCGCCGCCTGCTGTTACGGCGGAAAAGGACGAAAGCGGAGCCGCTGGCTCCGCTCCCAGAGATCGTCGTGATGGTCGGCGATACTGGGCACCTGCTCGCTCATGAGGAAACGTCTGTGGCAACCGATGCCGTGCCGACTCCGTCCACGATCCAGCCCGAAGTCCGCGCGTCGGCAGGCACCGTGCGCGGCCGGTGGGAGGCGGGCGTGGCGGTCTTCCTGGGCATCCCGTTCGCCGAGCCGCCGGTGGGCGTCCTCCGGTTCGCCGCACCGCAGCGCGCGCCGAGATGGGACGGTGCTCGGGACGCCGTTTCGTATGGACCACCGCCACCGCAGGCAACCGCCTTCGGAGTGGAGCGATTGGCGACGGCGGCGGAGGAAGACGACTGGCTGACGATCAACGTGTGGTCGCCCGAGCCGGGCCCGGACGCCGGCCTGCCGGTGATGGTGTGGATCCATGGCGGCGCCTACGCGATCGGCATGTCCAGCCTGCCCGAGTACGACGGCGGCCGCCTCGCCCGAGACGGCGGAGTGGTCGTGGTGACGTTCAACTACCGCGTCGCCATCGAGGGCTTCACGCAGATCGAGGGCGCGCCCGCCAACCGGGGCCTCCTTGACCAGATCGCCGCGCTGGAATGGGTGCGGGACAACATCTCGGCTTTCGGTGGCAACGCCGATCGCGTGACGATCTTCGGCGAGTCCGCCGGTGGCGGGTCGGTTGCCGCCCTATTGGCGATGCCCCGTGCGGCCGGGCTGTTCGGCCGGGCCGTGGCGCAAAGCGTGCAGGGCACGTTCTTCTCGGCCGAGCTCGCCGCCGACATCGCCACGGCATGCGCCGCAGAGCTGGGGCTGCGGCCGACGACGGCAGAGCTGTCCACGGTTGCCCCGGCCCGGCTGTCCGCCGCCGGTGGCGCGATCAGCGCGACCATGGGCCAAAGGCTGCAACGCTGGGGTCCCGTCGCCTATCGGTCGATCCCGTTCTCGCCGGTCATTGACGCGGACTCGTTGCCGACCACGCCCTGGCAGGCCCTGGCCGATGGTGCAGGCCGGGACGTCGAGCTCCTCGTCGGCCACACACGCGACGAGCACCGGTTGTTCAGTGCGCTCGACGGGCTGCTCGGCCAGGTGACCGAGGAGCAGGCGGAGTCCGCCCTGAGAGTCCTCGGCCCGGGGACGGCCGGCGCGCGCCTCTACCGGGAGGCCTTTCCTGCTGCCGGGCCGGAGGAGCTGTTCGAACTGGTCAACTCCGACTGGGCGTTCCGCATGCCGACCCTCCACCTGGCGGACGCCCAGGCCGCGGCCGGCGGCCGTGCCCACGTCTTTGAGCTGACCTGGCCCGCACCGGGCATGGGCGGCATCCTCGGGGCCTGCCACGGTCTCGACGTGCCGCTGGTCTTCGGCAATCTGGACCGCGGTCAGCCCGCCATGCTGATCGGCGACGGGCCGAACCTTGAGGCAGAAACACTGTCGGCGCGCATGCGTGCCGCATGGACGGCGTTTGCCACCCACGGCGACCCCGGCTGGACCCCGTACGACGCGGAGCAACGCCTGGTCCAACTCTTCGACGCCCACCCAACGGTCGTCGCCTACCCCGAGGAGACCTCGCGTCTGATCTGGCAGGACCACGCCTTTGCTGCCCTGCCGTTGATCGGCCGGTAGCACCGCCTGCAAGCGACGAGCCACTCACAGAAACAGGGCCCGAAGGCCCTGCGTGTCGCGTCGATGTGGTGGGCGATACTGGACTCGAACCAGTGACCTCACGGATGTGAACCGTGCGCTCTAACCAACTGAGCTAATCGCCCGAGGGAGCGCATTCTAGCGTGCCCCGCCGATCGCGCGAGCGCGGGCTAGATCCGCAGGTCCGGCCACCGCTCGAGGACGCGGTCGGGGTCGATGTCGTCGATCACCACGAGCTTGGTCCGGCTCGCCGCGCCCGCCACGAGGCGCACGTTCCGCCGCGGGACCTCGAGCTCGTCGGCGAGCAGGCGGAGGAGCGCCTGGTTCGCCGCTCCCTCGACCGCCGGGGCCGACACCCGAGCGCGCAGCACCCCGTCGGCGACACCGTCGACGTGGTCTGACCCACCACGAGGTGTGAGGCGGACGGCGAAGCGAACGTCGGCAGGACTCAGGACAACCTCTAGAGGAAGGCGCGCATCACGGCGCCGAGCACGAGCAGCACGAGCAGGCCGGAGAAGTCGAAGGTGCCGGTCCGCGGGAGCATCTGGCGGATCGGCCCCAGGAGCCATTCCGTCATCGAGGCGAGGAAGCCCGACGCCGCCATCCGGCCCGTCGGGTCCACCCAGCTGAGCAGCAGTCGCGCGAAGATCAGCAGCCAGAGCACGAGGGCAATGCCACCGATCGTCGCCTGGACGAGCGCACCCATGGCCCCGAGTCTACCAGCGGTGGCCGATCGGTCCCGATCAGGCGCCGGGCTGCGGCCGCTCGCCGAACAGGGCCCGCCCGACGCGGACGATCGTCGCCCCCTCCTCGACGGCGACCTCGAAGTCGTCGGTCATGCCCATCGACAGGGCCGTGCCGAGCGACGGGTTGGCCGCGCGGAGCCGGTCGCGCAGCTCGCGCAGGGCGACGAACGTCGGCCGTGCCTCCTCCGCGGTCGGTTGCCTGCCGCCCGATCGTCATCAGCCCCTCGACGCGGAGGTTCGGGAGGGCGAGGAGCTCGGCAATGGCGGTCTCGACCGCGTCGGGCTCGAAGCCCGCCTTCGCGGGATCGTCGGCGACGTTGACCTGGAGCAGGATCGGGAACCTGGTCCCCGGCCGGACCTCGCCGGCGATCCGGTCCAGCCGCCGTGCGAGCTCGAGCGAGTCCACGGACTGGATCACGTCGACCGCCTCGAGCGCCCGCCGCGCCTTGTTCGCCTGGAGCGGCCCCACGAGATGCCAGCGCCCGCCGTGCGTGCCCTCGACCTTCTCGACCGCCTCCTGGACCCGGTTCTCGCCCAGCTCGGTGAGCCCGGCCTCGATCGCCGCCTGCACGACCTCGACCGGATGCGTCTTCGACACGGCGACCAGCGTCACCTCTGACGCATCCCGCCCGACCCGCGCGGCCGCCTCCCCGATCCGCCCGAGCACGACCTCGCGCGCGCGCACGAACTCGGCGACCCGGTCAGCTGTCATGCGGAACCCCGGCCATCGTCAACTACTGACCCGAGCGGCGCCAGGATCCGTCCGTGGCAAGGCGCCGCCGAGCACCAGAGCGAGCGCACTGGCGGGTGCGTGAGCGAGGGAGCGGAGGCGGCAACGCCGCCACGGGCGATGCCTGGCGCTGCGCCGACTAACGTCGGCGCAGGAACGAGGGAATCTCCAGATCTTCGGCGTCGTAGGTGGCGGCCTTCTTCGTCTCCCCGACCGATCGCTCGGGGCGGACCGGGACGGCCGTCTCCTCGCGCGCACCGGTCTCGTCGATCTCGGAGCGCTGGCGCTCGAGGTCGTCGAGGTAGTCCCGCGCCGGGACCGGGGTGCCGGCCGCGCCCGCGGCGACCGCGGACGAGGAGCGGACGTTCGTGGTGCTCGCGACCCGCTCGCCCGTCGTCGTGTGGGCGGCGTCGGGGCGGCGGCGGCCGTCGAAGCCGGTGGCGATGACGGTGATCATCACCTCTTCGCCGAGCCGCTCGTTGAAGCTCGTGCCGAAGATGATGTTCGCCTCGGGATCGGCGGCGGCGCGGATCTCCTCCGCGGCCTCCGTGACCTCCCACAGGGTGAGGTTCGAGCCACCCGTGATGTTGAACAGGATCCCCTGCGCGCCCGAGATGTTGATCTCGAGGAGCGGGCTCGCGACCGCCTGGCGGGCGGCCTCGAGGGCGCGGTTCTCGCCCGTCGCGCGGCCGATGCCCATGAGCGCCGAGCCGGCGTCCTTCATGATCGTGCGGACGTCCGCGAAGTCGAGGTTGATGAGTCCGGGGACCGTGATGATGTCGCTGATGCCGGCGACGCCCTGGCGCAGCACGTCGTCCACGACGCGGAACGCGTCGACGATCGAGGTGTTCTTCTGGACGACGTCCCGGAGCCGGTCGTTGGGGATCGTGATCAGGGTGTCGACCTTGGCCTTGAGCTCCTCGGCCGCCTTCTCCGCGACGAGCTTGCGCCGTGCGCCCTCGAAGCTGAACGGCTTGGTGACGACGCCGATCGTCAGCGCGCCCTGCTCCTTGGCGATCTCGGCCACGACGGGCGCCGCGCCCGAGCCCGTGCCGCCGCCGAGGCCCGCGGTGATGAACACCATGTCCGAGTCCGCGATCGCGTCCGCGATCTTGTCGCGGTCCTCCTCCGCGGCGCGAGCGCCGATCGTGGAGTCGCCGCCGGCACCGAGACCCCTCGTGATCTTGTCGCCGATCCTGATCTTGTGGGGCGCATCGGACTGCAGGAGCGCCTGCGCGTCCGTGTTGCAGGCGATGAACTCGACGCCCATCATCTCGGCGCGGATCATCCGGTTGACGGCGTTGGAGCCACCGCCCCCGACGCCGATGACACGGATGAGGGCGAAGTTCTCGGAGTCGGACCGCAGCGGCATCGGCGCTCTCCTTAAGGGTGCGCAGCAGGGTGTTGGCGTAGGACGGGTCACCGCTCGTCCCCTGCGTTGCCGGTCCCGGACACCGGCGCCGCGTTGGGTTCCTCGGGCTTCCGGGGAGTATACCCGCCGGGGCCATCCGCGGTCCGGTGGAATCCCTCCGAAATGCGCCCCGATCAGCCCGCGAGAAAGCTCAGCCGGACGTGCCGCGTGGCGTTGTCCTCGTTGGGGTCGAGGAGGGTGATCGACTGCCAGGTGCCGAGCGTCAGGCGCCCGGCGATGACCGGGACCGTGAGCGACGGGCTCGCGAGGAGCGGCAGCACGTGGTCGGCGCCGTGGCCCGCGGAACCGTGCCGGTGCGTCCAGCGATCGTCGCGTGGCAGGAGCCGGTCGAGCGCCTTGACGGCGTCCACGTCGGACCCGGCGCCGAGCTCGATGACCACGACGCCGGCGGTCGCGTGGGGCACGAACACCGAGAGGAGCCCGTCGCCGCCCTCGGCCGCGTCGGCGGCGAACCGCGCACAGGCCGGGGTCAGGTCCGTGAACCCGCGGTCGCGGCCCGTCCGGACCTCGAGCTCGATGGAGCGCACCGCGGGACCGGGCGCTACGGGAAGATCGAGCGGATCGCGTCCCGCAGCCGGCCGAGGCCGCCGCCGCCGGGCGCCGACTCGTAGCGCTGCGGATCGTCGCCGCCGATGACGTTGGCGCCCCAGCGGAGCAGGCCCACGCACGTCGAGTAGGCCGGGTCCTGGATCGTGTCGATGAGCCCGCCGATGCCGGTCGGGCCGGCGACGCGGACGGGCATCTGGAGGACCTCGCGCCCGAGCTCCGCGGTCCCCGCGAGCTGTGCGCCGCCGCCCGTGAGGATGATCCCGGCCGGCAGCATCCCGTGGCCGCTGCGGGTCATCTCCGTCCGGAGCAGCTCGAACGTCTCCCGCATCCGGGCCTCGATGATCCGGCACAGCTCCTCGCGGCTGACCGTGCGCCCGGCGTCCTCGCCGAGGCCGGAGACGGCGATCTGCTCGTCGGTCAGGTTGCGCAGGTCGCAGGTGCCGTGGCGGACCTTGAGCTCCTCGGCGACCGGGATGGTCGTCTTGACGCCGATCGCGACGTCGTTGGTCACGTTGCTCCCGCCGACGGGAAGGACGGCCGTGTGGAACGGCGACCCGTCCGCGAACAGCGCGAGGTCGATCGTGCCCGCGCCGATGTCCGCGACCGCGACGCCCAGCTCCTTCTCGGTCTCGGTCAGCACGGCCTCGGCCGACGCGAGCCCGTTCGCGACGAGCTCGTCGATCTTCACGCCGGCGAGCTGGACGCACTTGGTCAGGTTCTGGACCGCGGTCGCCGAGGCGGAGACGATGTGGGCCTCGACCTCGAGCCGCAGCGCGCTCATGCCCAGCGGGTCCTTGACGCCCTCCTGGCCGTCGACGGTGAAGCCGCGGCGCTCGACGTGGAGCACGTCCCGGTTGGACGGGATGGAGACCGCCCGGGCGACCTCGATCGCGCGGTTGATGTCCTCGCGGGTGACCTCGCGGTGGTGCGCGGTGACCGCGACCTGCCCGGTGGAGTTGAGGCTCTCGACGTGCTGCCCGCCGACGCCGACGAAGGCGCGGTCGATCTTCCAGCCCGAGAGGCGCTCCGAGCGCTCGACCGCGTCCGCGATCGAGCGGACCGTCTGGTCGATGTTGACGACGACGCCCTTCTTGAGGCCCGATGCGGGCACGGTCCCGTGGCCCATGATCGTCAGGCGCCCGTCCCGGCCGACCTCGCCGATGAGCGCGCAGACCTTCGACGTGCCGACGTCGATGCCGACCAGGACCGCTTCCCGTTCCACCTGCCTGTCGTCCCTCGCTTGTTCGGGCGGCCGCCGGCCGCTCCAGTGAGCCTAGATGAAGTGACGCCGGATGAGCGCGACGTTGTTGAAGATCCGGAACCCGAAGTTGATCAGCGCGACGAGGTAGAGGTCGAGGCTCAACCGGTCGCCGATGAAGGTCAAGATCACCGCCACGATCGCGTTGGTGAGGAAGCCGCTGATGAAGATCCGGTTGTCGTAGACCCCGTCGAGCTCCGCCCGGACCGCCCCGAGGACGGAGTCGAGCGCGGCGAGGATCGCCACCGCCGAGTAGCGCGAGAGCTCGTAGGAGACGTTGACGTTGAGGACGAGTCCCGCCAGGACACCGACGAGAAGACCCACGAGGGGCAGGAGCACGGGCGGGCAGCCTCCGTCCGGATGAATGCTGCCGTGAGGATACCCGACGGTGCCGTCACGGCTTCGGGCTCTGCGACGGCGACGGCGACGGCGTGACCCGTGGCACCCAGGTGCCGCTTCGCTCGTCGGCCAGGATCACCCGCAGGACGTTGGTCTCCTCGTGGGCCGGATCGAGCAGCAGGCTGCGCAGCAGCCGGACCTGGCCCGGGATGAGGTCCGTCGTGCGCAGGGTCGGCGTGTAGAAGCCGAACATGGCCTTCCAGCCGGCCGGGGCGCCACGCAGGGTGAAGCCGTCCTGGTCGTCGAGATGGATCTCGACGCCCGTGCCGGCGCTCCCGATGTCCGCCGGCGTCAGCGACCCGAGCCGGAGCGCCGCGTCGAGGGTGACCGGGTCGAGGACCGAGCCCACGCCGAGCGTCGCCGAGTCGAGGCGCCGGTCGACGATCACCGGCAGCGACGCTGCCGCCTCCGGGACGTCGTCGCCCAGCTCGCCGAACAGCGTCCCGTCGGCATCGACGAGGTACCGCCGCTGGCCGACCCGCCAGGCGAGGAGCGCCTCGTGCTCGGCCACCGCGACCCGCACCTGGTCCGGCAGGGCGATGCTGACGGTCGCACCCGCGACCGCCGGGATCTGCTCCAGCCTGGCCTCGAGCTCGTCGGTCTTCACGGTGAACACGTTCGTGCCGGCCGGGACGGCGAGCGCCGCGAGGATCGCGTCCTGCGACGTCCACGTGTTGCCCTCGACGATCGTCCCGCGCGCGGTGAACAGGTCGGACGACATCGCGCCGTACAGGCCGCCGGCCGCGACGAGCAGTGCCAGCGCGGCCCCGGCGCGCACCGGCGTCAGGCCCGCGGACGCCCGCTTGATGGGCTTCGTGCGCCGGATCCCGCCACCCGTCCGCACGCCCGGCTTGAGCGCGACGGTCTTGCGGGGCCGCACCGAGGTCGTCGACGACTTGCGGGGCATGGAGCTCGGCTTGGCCATCAGCGCGGCAGGTCGGCGGCGGTGAGGCGGTGGCGGACCCGCGCGGCGTCGCGCTCGAGGGCGAGGTCCACGACCCGCCGGCAGACGTCGATGAACGTGTAGCCGGCGGACGAGGGCATCGTCGGGAACAGGCTGATCGGCGTGAAGCCCGGGATCGTGTTGATCTCGCTGATCACGAGCACGTCGCCCGCGAGCAGGAAGTCCACGCGCGCGAAGCCCTCGCAGCCGCACGCCCGGTACGTGTCGCGGGCGAGCTTGCGCATCGACTCCGCGAGCAGCGGCGGGACGTCGGCGGCGGTCGTCGTGCGCGACAGGCCGGGCGTGTACTTGGCCGCGTAGTCGTAGAACTCGTGGCCGGGGACGATCTCGCCCGGGCCGTAGAGCTCGATGCGGTCGGGCTCGTTGCCGATGACCGCGACCTCGAGGTCGCGCGCGCCCGCGAGATAGCGCTCCACCAGCGCGACGTCGTCGAACCGGAACGCCTCGTCGAGCGCGGCCGCACGCTCCGCCGAGGTGTGTGCGAGCGTCATCCCGACCGAGCTGCCGAGGCCGGACGGCTTGACCATCAGCCGCTCGTCGCCGGTCGCGGCCGCGAACGCCTCGAGCTCGGTGAGCACGCCCTCGGGGTCGCGGGCCCAACGCGCCGCGCGGACCTCGCGCCAGTCGACGACCGGCAGCCCGAGTCCGCGCACGAGCCGCTTGAACACCGCCTTGTCCATGCCGATCGCGCTCGCCGTCACGCCCGAGCCCGTGTACGCGAGGCCGGCCGCCTCGCACAGCGCCTGGGCCGTGCCGTCCTCGCCGAACGGGCCGTGGAGCGCGAGGAAGACGACCGGCCGGGGCTCCTCCGCCGCGAGCGACGCGAGCGCCTCGCCGGGCAGGTTCGGGCCGGTAGCCCCGAGCGCCGCCGGGTCGTCGTAGGCGGCCTGCGGACGTCCCTCGCGCCGGTGCCCGTCGGGCAGCCACCACCAGCCGCCCTCGAGGTCGATGAGCCACGCGGACACCGGGTAGCCGGCATCCGCCAGCGCCTCGGCGATCGCGGTGCCCGACACGACGGACACGTCGTGCTCGGCCGACGGCCCGCCGAACACGACCGCGACCGGCGTGGCGGCGGGTTCGTGACCGAACGGCGGGACGGGCATCAGTCGGCCTCCTCGGTCCAGCCGGACCAGTCCCCGATGAACTCGACCTCGAACCGCAGCTCGATGCCGTGTCGCTCCCGGACCCTGCGGCGGACGAGCTCGGCGAGGCGGCGGACGTCCGCCGCGGTCCCGCGCTGGTCGTTGACGATGAAGTTCGCGTGCTTCTCGGACACGACCGAGCCGCCGATCCGGGTGCCCTTGAGCCCGAGCTCGTCGATGAGCCGCCCCGCCGAGTCGCCGTCGGGGTTGCGGAACACCGATCCCGCCGACGGGATCCCCAGCGGCTGGTGCGCCTGGCGCCAGTGGCGGATCTCGTCGAGCCGGGCCTTGATCACCGCCGGGTCGGCCGGCGCGAGCCGGAAGACCGCGCTCATGACGACCTCGGACGGCCCGCCGGCCGGCGCCGGCGGCGCGTCCTTGAACCGGCTGTGGCGGTAGCGGAAGCCGAGCTCGTCGGCGGGCAGGTCGCGCTCGGTCCCGTCGCCGAACAGCACGGTCGCGGACTCGAGGACGCCGGAGGTCTCGGCGTCGTGGGCGCCCGCGTTCGCCCACACCGAGCCGCCGACCGTTCCCGGGATCGCGAGCCCGTACTCGAGGCCGGTGAGCCCGGCCTTCTGGGTCTCGGTCGCGGCGCGGGCCATCGGGACGCCGGCCTCGGCGCGGTACCGGTCGCCGTCGATGCGCGACCCCTCCGCGCGCGCCTGGATGACGAGCCCGCGGATCCCCGCGTCCGCGATCACGAGGTCCGAGCCGCGCCCGAGGATCGTGTACGGGATCGCGCGCGTGCGCGCGAACTTGATGAGCGCGCGCATCTCGAAGGCGTTGTGGACGACCGCGAACAGGTCGGCCGGCCCGCCGACGCGCATCGTCGTGAACCGCGCCAGCGGCTCGTCGCGCGAGGTCTTGACGCCGATCCGCCGCTGGATGTCGGTCCCCGTCGCGAGCGCGTCGAACGGCGCGGGCACGACCGGGCCGGTCACCTCGGCGCCGGTCACGGGCGCCTCCCGCGGGCCGTCGCCTCGATGTCGGCCTGGGTCGGCAGCGACTCGCGCAGCGCCACGGCGATCACGAGCTCCGCGACGGCGTCGGCGGCATCGGGCCGGGCGAGGTCGCGCGCGGCGGCCGACATCGCGGCGTGGCGGCCGGGGTCTGCGAGCAGCCCCGCGACCTCCACGAGCCGGTCGGCGTCGAGGTCCTCGTCCTCGATGAGGATCGCGGCGCCGGCCTCGGCGAACGTCTCGGCGTTGCGGCGCTGGTGGCCGGACGCGTGGGGGTACGGGACGATGGCCGTCGGCAGCGCGAACGCCGCCGCCTCCGCGAGCGTCGAGGCGCCGGCGCGTCCCACGGCGAGGTCCGCGGCCGCGAGCGCGAGCGTCATGTCGTCGTGGAGGAACGGATGCGGCCGGTAGCGGTCGCGCAGCTCGGGCGGCAGCGCCTCGCGTGCCGACACCGCGGCGGCATAGCCGTCGGCGCCCGTCACGTGGACGACCCGGACGCGGTCCACGAGCCGCGGCAGCCCGGCGAACACGGCGTCGTTGATCCGGCGGACGGCCTGCGACCCGCCGAACACGAGCAGGATGCCGCTCGCCCGGTCCGCCGCCGAAGTGGGCGCGGGCCGCGTCGACGTCGATCCGGCCGAGCTCCCGGATCGGCGTCCCGGTGACGAACGCCCGCGGATGGCCGAGCGTCACCGCCGTCTCGGCGTGGCTCACCGCGAGCACCGTCGCCCGCGAGGCGACGAACCGCACCGAGCGGCCCGGGACGACGTTGCCCTCCCAGAGCACGCTCGGGATCCGGAGCACGGACGCGGCGAGCAGCGTCGGGATCGCGACGTAGCCGCCGGTCGTGAAGATCGCGGCCGGGCGCCGGTAGAACAGCAGCGCGAACGCCTGGGGCACGGACAGGCCGAGCCGGAGCGGGTCCAGCACGAGGTGGATGTCACGGCCCGCGGAGCGCAGGGATCGCAACAGCAGCCGGGTGAGCCGGATGCCCGCGCCGGGGACGATGGACCGCTCGAGGCCGCGGTGCCCGCCCAACCAGCCGAGCTCAGGCGCGCCGGCTCGAGCGCGGAGCGACCGGGCGACGGCCAGGGCCGGGTAGATGTGCCCGCCCGTTCCGCCGCCCGCGATCAGCAGGCGCATCGTTCCAGGTTCCTTTCTCGACCGTTTCGCGTGACACCGAGAGCAGGATGCCCACCGCCGCGAAGCTGATGATCAGCGATGAGCCGCCCGCCGAGACGAACGGCAGCGGGATGCCGGTGACGGGGATCAGGCCCACCACGACGCCGATGTTGATGAACGCCTGGATGCAGATCCAGGCCGTGACGCCGGCCGCGAGGAGCGCGCCGAACGTGTCCGGCGCCCCGAGCGAGGTCCGGATCCCGAGGTACCCGAACGCCAGGAACAGGACGATCACGAGGCCGCCCCCGAGGAGCCCGAACTCCTCGCCCACGATCGCGAAGATGTAGTCGTTGAAGGCGTTCGGCAGGAACAGCCCGCCGGCGAGGCGGCTCTCGCCGAGGCCCGCCCCGACCAGCCCGCCGAGCGCGAGCGCGAGGTAGCCCTGGATGCTGTGGAAGCCGATCCCGGCAGGATCCGACCACGGGTTGAGCCACGCCGTGATGCGGTCCATCTGGTAGCCGCTCAAGAACATCAGCGCGACCGCCGGCACGGCCGCCGCGGCGAGGCCGAGGAGGTGGATGAGGTTCGCGCCGGCGAGGAAGAACATCGTGAACGCGGTGAACGCGAGGACCGACGAGGTGCCGAGGTCCGGCTCGAGGAGCACGAGCACGACGACCGGGAGCGTGATCACGAGGAACGGCACGGTCCCGGTCAGGAAGCCGTTGACCGCGCTCCCCCGCTTGGCGAACCAGTGGGCGAGGTAGACGACGAGGGCGAGCTTCATGAACTCGGCCGGGTGGACCGCCGGCAGCGGCCCGATCTTGAGCCAGCGCGCGGACCCGCCGACCTCGATGTTGATCGCCGGGATGAACACGAGCACGAGCCCGATGACGCCCACGACGAACATCGGGATCGAGGCGACCCGGAGCCAGCGGTAGTCGATCCGCATCATCACGACCATGGCCACGATGCCGAGCGCCGCCCACAGGATCTGCGGGCCGACGATCGCGAACGTGTCGTCGCGCTGGAGGAACGCCTTGATGGCCGAGCTCGAATAGACCATCAGGATGCCGATCGCGGCCAGCGCGACGATCGAGACGAGGATCCCGTACTCGGGCTCGTGGCGCTCGCGCTGGAGGGTGTTCTTCGGCCGCTCGCGGGTGGGCGCCCGGAGCGCCGTCAGCGGTGTCGTGGCCATCAGCCGGCCTCCCCTGCCAGCCGCGCGACCGCGGCGATGAACGCGCGACCGCGGGCCGCGTAGTCCTCGAACATGTCGAACGACGCCGCGGCCGGGCTCAGGACGACCGTCGCGACGGTGCCTGCCTGCCGGTCGAGCAGCGACTCCCGGGCGAGCGTCGCGGCCGTGGCGACGGCCTCGTCCATCGTCGCCGCGCGTGCGGTGCGCGCGAGGCCCGCCGCACGGAACTGCGCCTCGAGGTCCGGGCCGCTCTCGCCGATGAGCACCGCCGCGTACGCCGTCTCGCCGACGACGCGGGCCAGCTCGCCGAGGTCGACGCCCTTGTCCCGCCCGCCCGCGATGAGCACGACCGGCGCGGGGAACGCGCGCAGCGCGGCGATGACCGCGTCCGGCTGCGTGCCCTGGGAGTCGTTGACGAACCGGACGTCGCCGATGAGCGCGACCGACTGGAGCCGGTGCTCGACGCCCGTGAACGAGGCCGCCTCGCGGCGGATGGCGTCGGGGGCCAGCCCGAACAGCTGCCCGACGGCGATCGCCGCGAG
Organism: uncultured Chloroflexia bacterium; assembly: GCA_963768035.1. Classification (GTDB taxonomy): domain Bacteria; phylum Chloroflexota; class Limnocylindria; order Limnocylindrales; family CSP1-4; genus CAIXZV01. The sequence continues at coordinate 75,754 of CAVYGJ010000004.1, read as the reverse complement.
CGCGTTCGAGACGTTGTGGTGACCCGGGATGCCCAGCTCGTCGACCGGCATGATCCCACCGCCCGGGCCGGCCGCCGCGATCCCGCCGCCCGCGATCGGCAGTCGCTCGACGGCCGCGGACACGATCCAGCCGTCCACGACGCCGAGGCCGCCCGGGACCGGGTGGTCCGTCCGGTACAGCACGAGCGGGGCCGTCCCGAGGCCCGCGTACCCGCCGACGACCGGGTCCTCGAGGTTGAGGACGAGCGCGCCGTCCGGGTCCACGAGCTCGGCGAGGCGTCGCTTGACGTGCCGGTAGGCCTCGACGCTCCCGTGCCGGTCGAGGTGGTCCGAGGTCACGTTCGTGTAGACCGCGACGGTCGTGCCGCGGCTCAGCGCGGGCAGCTGGAGCTCCGAGAGCTCGACGACGACGCGGTGGTCCGGCGTCAGCTCGGGGAGGCGCTCCACGAGCGGGGTCCCGATGTTGCCGCCGAGGACGGCCGGGTGGAGCGGGTCCGCTGAAAGGATCGCGTGCGCGAGGGAGGCCGTCGTCGTCTTGCCCTTCGTCCCGGTGATCCCGATCGTCGGCGAGGGGCACAGCCGGAGGAACAGGTCCGACTCGCTCACGAGGGCGGGCGCGTCCGGGTCGCCCGTGGCGCGCGCGGCGACGAGCGCCTGGAGCTGCGCCCGGAGGCGGGGCTCGGTCGTCGGGTAGTCGGGGGTGATCGACGGCGAGGTCGTGACGAGCGCGGCGTCGGCCCAGGTGGAGGCCGGGTCCACGTCCGGGCCGAGGCGGAGCGTGATCGCCCGCTCGCCGAGCTGCCCGATCGCGCCGTCGAGCGCTCCGGCGTCCCTGCCGTCGTAGACCGTGACCCGGGCGCCCATGTCGTGGAGGAACCGCGCCAGGGCGATCCCGCTGCGGGCGAGCCCGAGCACCGTCACCGGCCGCCCGTCGAGCGCCCCCGCCTTGACGTCCCCGATCGTCAGGGCGTCGATGTCGATCGGCCGCGTCGTCATGGTCGTCACCGCAACCGGTCGATCGATGCGAGGAACAGCGTGACGCCGAGCAGGCCCGACAGGATCCCCACGATCCAGAACCGGAGCGTGATCTTCTCCTCGTCCCAGCCGCCGAGCTCGAAGTGGTGGTGGAGCGGCGCCATCCGGAAGACACGCTTCCCGTGCGACAGCTTGAAGTACCCGATCTGGATGATGTCCGACAGCGTCTCCAGGACGAAGACGAGGCCGATGATGGGCAGCACGAGGATCTGGCCCGTGATGAGCGCGACGACCGCGAGCGTCGCGCCGAAGCTCAGGCTCCCCGAGTCACCCATGTACACCTGCGCCGGGTGGACGTTGAACCACAGGTAGCCCAGCAGCGCGCCCGACGATCAGCGCGGAGAAGAACGCGATGTTCGGCTGGGCGGGCACGTTGAGCAGCGCGATGATCATGAACGAGACGAACGCGAAGGCGAGCGTGCCGCCCGACAGCCCGTCGAGGCCATCGGTGATGTTGACCGCGTTCGACGAGGCGACGATCGCGAACGCCGCGAACGGCACGTAGATCCAGGGATCGACGAGGACGTCGCCGACGAACGGGACGCGGATGCCGCTGATCGCGTACGTGCTCTGGATCTGCCACGCGACGAACACCGCGACCACCGTCTGCCACAGGAGCTTCTGGCGGGCGCTGATCCCCTCGCCCGTCCGGGCGTTGAGGTAGTCGTCCACCGCGCCGAGGAGGCCGACGAGGGCGAGGGTGGCGATCGGTGCGATGACGCCGCCCTGGACCGGCCAGCGGAGGAGGACGAAGACGCCGAGCACCACGGAGATGAGGAGGAGGCCGCCCATCGTCGGCGTCCCCCACTTGACCATGTGGCTCTGCGGGCCGTCCTCGCGGATCTGCTTGGCGAAGCCGAGGTGGCGGAGCAGCCGGGTGTACGGCGGCATGAGGATCACGACGAGCGCGAAGGCGAGCAGCAGCCCCTGGATGAGCTCGAGGGTCACGCGCGCGACCCTTCGTCGGCGTCGGGGCCACCGAGGGCCTCCACCAGGCCGTCGACGACGTGCTCGAGCTCGATCCCGCGGGACGCCTTCACGAGGACGACGTCGCCGGGGACGAGGATCTCGCGGAGCGCGCCGACCGCGGCGTCCGCGTCGGCGACGACGGTGATGGCGCTGTCCACGAGACCCGCGGCGCGGGCGCCCTCGACGATCCCAGCGGCCGGTGCGCCAGGCGCGCCGTCCACCACGACCAGCCGGTCGAGCGTCCGACCGGCCGCCTCGCCGGCGTCACGGTGGCCCGCGTCGTGGGCGGTGCCCAGCTCGCGCATCTCGCCGAGGACGGCGACGTGGCGGCCGGGGATGCCGGCCAGCAGCTCGAGGGCCGCCTTCACCGAGCCCGGCGACGCGTTGTAGGCGTCGTCGACGATCACGACGCCGCCGGCGCGGATGACGACCGATCGATGGGGGGCGGTGGACCCGGCGGCAAGCCCGGGGACGATCTCGTCGAGCGCGATCCCGGCGGCCAGCCCCGCGGCGGTCGCCGCGAGCGCGTTGTGGACCGCGAGCCTGCCGAGCGCCGGGATCCGGACGTCGCGCTCCCCCGCCGGCGTGACGAGCCGGAACGCCATCCCGTCGAGCCCGAGCGAGCGGACGCCGGTCGCGCGGACGTCGGCGTCCGGTGCGAAGCCGTAGGTCGTCACCGCGGCCGCGGTGCGTCCGGCCATCCCGAGCACGCGCTCGTCGTCCGCGTTGAGGATCGCGACGCCGCCGTCGGCGGCGGCTGGCAGCGCCTCGACGAGCTCGGCCTTGGCGTCGACGATCGCCTCGATCGTGCCGATCCGCGACAGGTGCACCGGCTGGACCGCGGTCACGATGCCGATCCGCGGCCGAGCCCGATCGCCGCGAGCTCGCGGATCTCCCCGCCGGTGTACATGCCCATCTCGAGGACGGCGGCCCCGTGCTCGGGGCCCAGCCGGAGGACGGTGAGCGGCAGGCCGACCTCGTTGTTCTGGTTGCCCTCGGTCCGGAGCGTCGCGAAGCGGCGCTCGAACACGCCCGCGACGGCCTCCTTGGTCGAGGTCTTCGCGATGCTCCCGGTGATCCCGACCACGACCGGCGAGAACCGCCGGCGCCAGGCGGCCGCGACGGCGTGGAGGCCGCGCAGCGCGTCCGGGACGAGCACGACGGTGACGTCGCCGAGGTCCGGGATCGGCGTCTCGCCGGCCACGGGCACCCGGTCGACGAGCAGGGCGGCCGCGCCCGAGGCGACGGCGTCGGCGAGGAAGCGATGGCCGTCGGTCCGCTCCCCCGCCAGGGCGACGAACAGCGATCCCTCGGTGACCAGCCGGGAGTCGACGGCGGCATGCCGGACCGGTCGATCGCTGCGCTGGAGGAGGCGCCCGCCGGTCGCCTCGACGAGGTCGTCGGCGGTGAGGGTCGGCTGGACGACGCCGACGCCCGGATGGCGCGCGGGCGAGTCGGGAAACGACGATCGTCCGTGATCCGTCACGGCGTCGAGTGTCGCACAGGCTCCGGTCACGGGTGGCCTATCGAGGTCACCGGCGTGGACCGCTCGTCGGGCACGAGGTCGGGGGTGCTGATGGCGTCGTGGGCGATGCGCCGGAACAGCTCGAACGACATGACCGGCATCTCGAGGTGGCCGACGCGGATGACGGTCGGCGTCCCCTCCTCGATCCGGACCGCGACGACGAGGTCGGGGTGGCCCTTCTCACGCCCGATGTAGCCGATGAACGAGTAGTTGAACTTGTTGATCTTCCAGGCGTTCCGCTCCGCGTCCCAGATCTGTGCGGTGCCGGTCTTGCCGCCGACGTCGAAGCCCGGGATGAGCGTCCGGTCGCGGTAGAAGTCGACCTTGGTGATGACGTTGCGCATGAGCTTGATCAGCGTGCCCGACAGCTTCGCGGGCATCACCCGACCCCGGGACACGGGTTCCACCGTCGTCTGGCCCACCTGCTTCACGACGTGCGGCTGGACGAGCGTCCCGCCGTTCACCATCGCGGAGTAGGACATCGCGAGCTGGATCGGGGTGACGGCGACGCCCTGCCCGAACGCGCCGTTGGCGAGGTCGATCTGGCGCCACGGCGTCTTCGCGGGGTCGCGCAGGATGCCCGGGATCTCGTTGGCGACGTCGATGCCGGTCTTCGAACCGTAGCCCAGGCGAGTCCACGTGCCGTACAGCTTTGCCGCTGCCTGTGCCGTCGTCTTCCCGAGCCGCAGGGCGACCTTCGCGGCGACGACGTTGCGCGAGTACGCGATGGCGTCCTTGAACTTCATGACGCCCATGCCCTCGCGGTTCGCGTTGTCGATCTTCGTGCGGCCGTCGTCGAGGCGGAGCGTCCCCACGTCCTTGATCTTCGTGTTCATCGTGACCGTGCCGTCGCCGAGGGCCGCGGTCGCGGTCAGCATCTTGAACACGGACCCGGGCTCGTAGACGGTGGACACGAGCGGGTCGACGAACCGGCCCGGCTCCTCCGGCCGCGATCTCCTGGTAGTGGTTCGCGTCGTAGGACGGGTAGCTCGCGTACGCGTAGACCTCACCCGTGTAGGGATCCATCACGACCGCGGACACGCGCTTCGCGCGATCGGCGATCCACGCGGCCAGGAGCTCCTGCTCCACGGCGACCTGGAGGCCGGCGTCGATCGTGAGCAGCACGTCCTCGCCGGGCGCGCCCGCCTCGAGCACCGTGGACGAGTCCGGGACGGCGTTGCCCGACGCGTCCTTCTGGGCGGCGAGCAGGCGCGGGGTCCCGGCGAGCCGGTCCTGGTAGAACTGCTCGACGCCGTACTGGCCCGTCCCCTCGCGGTTGACGAAGCCGAGGAGGTGCGCGGCAAGCGACGTGTCCGGCCCACCGCCGCCCTGCGGGTAGAGGCGCTCCTGCTCGGGCTCGAGGATGAGCCCGGAGAACATCGGGGCGGTCCCCGTCGACAGGTCCCGGATGTGGTCCGACATCCGGGCGTCGAGGCCGCGCGCGAGCACGACGTACTCGCGCTCCGAGGTCATCCGCGTCGTGAGGTTGACCGCGGCCTCGCCCTGGAGGCCCAGCAGGCTGACGAGGCTGCTCGCGACCTCGGCGCGACGCTGGGGGGTGAGCAGCTTCGGGTTGGCCGCGAGGCGGTCGCGCTGGACGGACGTCGCGAGGATGACCGTGCCGGAGCGGTCGTAGATCGAGCCCCGCTTGGCCGGGACCGAGTACGTCGTCGACGACTGCCGCACCGCCATCGCGGCGAGGTCGTCGCGCCGGAGCACCTGCCAGTACGCGAGCCGCACGCCGAGCGCGCCCGCCACGACGACGAACGCGACGAGCAGCAGGATCGCGCGGGCACGTGAATCGGTCCGGCCGAGCATGGAGGGATCCGGGTCTCTAGCGGGCGGGGATGACGTCGGGCTCGGGCAACGGCCCGAGACCGGCCTGGATCGCGAGCTTGCGGATCGCCGGGGCCTTGCCCAGGCGGTTCAGCTCGTTGCGGAGGTCGTTGGCACGGGCCTCCAGGCGCTGGTGCTGGGTCGTCAGCCGGTCGGCCTCGTAGCCCGAGGCGCTCACCCGGATGTCCTGCGACAGCGAGAAGAACGCCCCCGCGAACGCGACGACGATCGCGGCGAGCAGGACCGACATCCGGGACGGGCCGCGGCGCGCGCGAACCGCCGCACGGGTGCGCCGACGCGGCAGCGTGGCCGCGACGGCCGCCGCTCCGACATCAACCCGGGGCCGGCGCGGCAGGACGACGGTGCGCTGACGCGCACCCTGGTAGACCGCCATCCGCTACTCGCCGATCGCGAAGTGCGGGCGCGGGCTGCGCGGGTCCATGAACGAGAAGCGGTCCGCGATGCCGTCGCCCGCGCCGTCGTCCATGCCAAGGTCCGCGGACTCGGGCAGGTCGTCGCGCTGGCGGCGCTCGTACAGCTCGTGCTGGCGGCGGCCGTAGGCCTTGCGGCGGTTGCTCTGATGACGCTTGCTCACGGGGCTCCTCCTGCCGTGGGCGGGCCGGCTCGTGCCGGTGACGACGGGTCGCTTCGGGGTCGGCGCGTCGGCGATCGGTTCGGTCACTCCTCCTCGTGCTCGGTCACGCGGCGAGCCGCTCGGCGGCCCTGAGTCGCGCGCTGCGCGCGCGGGGGTTGGCATCGACCTCGGCGTCGGTCGGGGTCATCGACGGACGGGTGACGAGGCGCAGGCGCGGCTCGTGGCCGCAGACGCAGACCGGGGCCTCGGGCGGGCAGACGCAGCCGCGCCGCTCCGCGTTGAGGAACCGCTTGACGATCCGGTCCTCGAGCGAGTGGTAGGACAGGACGACGAGGCGGCCGCCGGGCCGCAGGAGGTCCATCGCCGCCGCGAGCCCGTCCTCGAGCGCGTCGAGCTCCTCGTTGACCGCGATCCGCAGCGCCTGGAAGACGCGCGTCGCCGGGTGGGTCCGGCGGCGGACCCGCGGGTTCGGCGGCGACAGCCGCTCGATGAGCGAGGCGAGGTCCTCGGCGGACTCGATCGGGGCCGTGGCGCGGGCCGCGACGATCGCCTTGGCGTACTTCCACGCGGACGGCTCCTCGCCGTACTTGCGGAACAGCGCGGCGAGCTCGTCGGCCGACAGCGTCGCGAGCAGCTCGGCCGCCGGCACGCCGCGCGTGGCGTCGAAGCGCATGTCGAGCGGGCCGCCGGTCCGGAACCCGAAGCCGCGCGCCCGGTCGGCCAGCTGGAACGACGAGAGGCCGAGGTCGAACAGCATCCCGTCCACGGCGCCGAAGCCCGCGGCCGGCGCGACCGTGGCCAGCTCGCGGAAGTTCGAGCGACGCAGCACGAGGCGGTCGCCGAACCGCTCGAGCCGCTTGCCGACCCGCTCGATCGCGGCCTGGTCGGCGTCCAACCCCAGGACGCGGCCGTCGGGGTTGGCGGCCTCCAGGATCCGCTCGGTGTGCCCACCGCCGCCGACCGTGGCGTCGATATGGAGGCTGCCGGGGCGCGGGGACAGGGTCCCGAGGACCTCGTCCGGCATCACCGGCAGATGCCCTTCCTCCATCTCTCCTCCATCGGTCGGTTGCGGATCCCGAGCGGACCCTGGAAGCGCGTGTGGTGCGACGTCAGATCCCCAGGCCGGCGACGGCGTCCGTGAACGCGTCGCCCTCCAGCGCCCGGCTGTAGTCCTCCCAGCGGGCGGGGGCCCAGATCTCCGCGTGGTCCCGAGCGCCGAGGACGAGTGCCTCGGTCTCGAGCCCGGCAAAGGTCCGGAGGTGGGCCGGGACGAGGACGCGACCCTGGCGGTCGAGCTCCGTCTCGAAGGCACCCGCGAACAGCTGCCGCTGGAGCAGCCGGGCGTTCCGGTCGGTCATGGGCAGGCTGCCGACCTTCGTCGCCAGCTCGTCCCATGCCGCCATCGGAAAGATCGCGAGGCAGGTGTCAAGCCACCGCGCCACGACCACGCTCCCGGAGAGCTGCGCGCGGAACCGCGACGGGACAGCGAGGCGCCCCTTGTCGTCGACCGCATGCCGGTACTCGCCGGTGAACACCGATCCCCTGCTCCCTGACGTCGGGTAGCGCCCTCGTGGATGGAGCTGCGGGACCCCTCACCGCTCCCGGCTGGTTCCCCACTTTCCACCACTTCGCGCCACTCCCGCGCATTCTAGCGCGCGGAATCCCCCCGTCAATGGTGTTTCTGCAATCGGCGCGGATCGGCGGCTCTCGCTCGGCTCAGACGGCGGCGGGCACACGACAAAGGCGTCGTCCCCGGAGGAGGGGGAACGACGCCTTCGTCGATGCGGGATGCCGGCGGGAGGCCGGCATCGGTGGAGTCACCGTGCGAAGCGAGTCCCGTTCGAGCCACCCTCGCTGACGCCGCCGGGCGCCGGGTACGGGATGCCGACGAACTTGATGCCGCCGTGCTTGGGGCTGATGACGAAGCCCCGGTCGCCGGTGGGATACGGGATGCCCGTGTAGCGGAGGGAGCTGACGATCAGCTCCCGCGACCCGCTGGCGTCGCTCCAGCCATGGTCGTGGGCCACGGAGGCCGGGACGGCGCTGGACGCGCCCTGGAGGGAGACCTGCCGGCTGAGCGAGATGGCCGCGACGAGCGCGACCGCGAGGGCGAGGGCTCCGACAACGACCAGGAGCTGGCGGAAGTCGGGGGCGGTGGAGACGGTGCGGGGCGTGGCTGCGGACATTTCGCGTTCTCCTCGGGCGCCTGTCCGGCTCCGTGCATCGGGGCCGTTCCAACGGGCGTCGTTCGATGTCCGCATCCTCGGCTCCGGCCGCGAGGGTGCCATCGGGTCGCGACCCATCCCGGATTGCCCGGGGTACCTCAAACCTCGTGGGCGTCGTGAGGCGGGTGCCTTAGGCGATCGGGATCGTGCGCAGGTCCGGTGGGCGGCGCGAGAGCGGCGCCAGACGGCCTAGCGGGTCGGCGGCGGCATCCGGATCTGGGCGCCGACCCGGAGCGCGGTCCCCGGGTACTTGGGGTTCCAGGCGTAGATCGTCCTGAGCGGGTGCCCGAAGTAGTTCGCGATGCTGCTCAGGTTGTCGCCGGAGCGGACCGTGTAGATCCAGCAGTCGGCCGTGTTCGGGCACGCCTTGAGGAGCTTGTAGCGGTCGCTCGTGGGCTTCTTCGTCGGCTTGGGCGTCGGCTTGGGCGTCGCCTTCGGTGTAGGCGATGGCGTCGGCGTCGGCGTGGGGCTGGGCGACGGGGTCGGGCTCGGGGACGGCGTTGGCGACGGCGAGGACGAGGCCGCTGCCGAGGCCACGACGCTCGGGGCGGCCGATGCCGGCTGGCTCGAGGGCGACGAGGTGGACGACCCGACGACGGCGACCGCGGTCGAGCTCGGGGACGCCGCGACGACGGGCAGCTCGAGGCCGCCACGCTGGACGACGAACCCGAACGAGATCCCGGCGCTCAGCACGAGGACGAGCAGGGCCGCGAGCGTCGCCCGCGGGACGGCCGTCTGGCGCCGCCGCGCCGGCGGCTCGGGGTAGGCAAGCGCGCCACGGAGGTAGCGGGGGCAGTCGGCGTGCGCGGCCTTGAGGCAGACGAGCTCCTGCTGGCGCGCGGACTGGGGCTTCGGGACGCCGATCGCGGCGCACACGTTCTCCTCGTCCGGGCTGCCGAGCGGCACGAACAGGACGCCGTCGACCTGGCGTCGGAAGAACGGGCAGACGTCGGGGTTCGGCGAGCGGGTCGCGTCGTCGAGCATCGGAAGCGCGGATCGCATCGTCACGGGCTCGGTGCCGGCACCCGGCGTCGCGCCGCCGTGCATGCGGATGGCGCCATCGGACGCCATCGTCGAATCGTCGCTCAGCTCCCATCCCTCCCGGTGAGACGGTGTCGCGCGCTCAGGTTGACGCCGGGAGTCTAGTACCTCCTGCGCATTGCCTGCGCGATTTCCGCGGTGGTAGGCTTCGCGCCCGTCGTCGGTTGACGCAATCCGGCGGCGCTACCGTTGCACGTGACCAGCCACTCGGAGATACGCTCCCGCCCATGGCGCTCCCGCTCACCGCCCCGCTCGCCGCCGACCACCCGGACATCGATCCGGCGCGGTTGGCTCCGCACCGCATCAAGCGCTGCACGTACCGGCGCCTCGTCTCGCTCGACCGGGCCGAGGAGCGCATCTACGAGGTGGAGTGCCTGTTCCCGGATCGCAAGATCCCGGTGCCCCTGGGCGACCTCGACTCGGCGATGCCGGTCTGCAACGCGTGCACGGCGGCGCACATCTTCCGGCCGGACGAGGACTAGGCGCGGCCGAACGGGATCTGCCCGGCGGATGAGGCGCCAGCGAGGCGGCCTGTAAGCCGAGTTCTGTACCGCGACTCGCGTCGCGGCGACGGTCATCCATCTGGGGCCGCCGGTTGCCCGACGGCTCATGCAGCCGACCCGAGGGCTGGGCAGCGCACCTCTCCCCCCGGCGAACCGGGGTTGCGCCCTCCTATTTGGCCTTGCTCCGGGTGGAGTTTGCCGCGTTTCACTCCGGCCCCGAGGGGCCGGCATCGTCACTGTGGCACTGGTCCTCGCCTCACGGCGGACGGGCGTTACCCGCCACCCTGCGCTGGGGAGCTCGGACTTTCCTCACGCCGATCGGTCGCCCGCTCGACGCGCGACCGTCCGGCCGCCTCGCTGGCCCGCGGAGTGTAGCGCCAACCCGTCCATCGGCCGCCGGGCGCCTGGTCCCGCGGCCGCAGCCTCATCGACCCGCGAGGATCTCCCGGACCGCCCCGGCGACCGCCCGACCGAGGACCCCGTGGTCCGCCGCGCCGAGGTGGACGCCGTCGCCCGGGGTCGCCGACGACGAGCTCGGCCGCATCGAGGAACGCGACGCCCTTGATCTCGGCGACGTTCCGGTACAGCCGCGACAGGGCCTCGGCCTTCGCGCGCGCCTCGCCGAAGCCCCACAGCTCGGACCGGTCGGTCGTCTCGCCGAGGCGGGGCGGGGCGACGAGGAGCACGGCCGGCGCCTGCGTCGTCGGGTCCGGTCCGCGGACGTGAGCGCGAGGTCGACCAGCGCGCCGGCGCCGGCCGCGATCTCGTGCGGCGCGCGACCGAAGATCGTCTTGAGGTCGTTGGTCCCGAGCATCAGGACCAGCACGTCGACGGGCTGGTGCGACCGGAGACACGGCAGCAGGTACGGCTTGCCGTTGCGGAAGTCCATGAACGGGTCGTCCCAGAGCGTGGTCCGGCCGTTGAGTCCCTCCTCGATGACGTGGACGCCGTCGCCGAGCTCGCTCGCAAGGACCCCGGGCCAGCGCACGTCGCGAGGGAACCGCCCGTGCGTGATCGGGTCCGCCCCGTGCGTGTTCGAGTCCCCGTAGCAGACGACGGTGTGCACGGCTCCCCTACTCCTCCGCCGCGACCCGCCGTGCGCGGGCGACGCGCATCGGGCCGCCGGCCGCGACCCGGTCGAGCGCCTCGTTCGCCAGGCGGTCCGCCGTCGAGTTCTGGGCCCGCGGGACGTGCGTCGCCGACCAGCGCCGGAAGCCCGAGAGCATCGCCTTCGACTCGGCATGGAGGGGCTGGAGCTTGAGGTCCTTCACCCGCCAGCGGCCGTGCAGCTGCTCGACGATGAGCTTCGAGTCGAGGAACAGGTCCACCCGTTCCGCGCCCAGCCGCTGCGCGAGCTTGAGCGCCTCGACGACCCCGGTCCACTCGGCGACGTTGTTCGTCTGGTGGCCGAGCGCCTCGGAGATCGTCGCGTCGGGCTGCGCGGAGGGGTCGAGCGCGTCGGCCCGCGAGCCGTCGATCAGGGCGGCGCCGAGCGACGCAGGTCCGGGATTGCCGCGGGCCGCCCCGTCCGTCCGGATGACGATGTGGGGGATGACCGGCAGCACGGGCTCGCTCAGGCTCGCCGCTCCACGATCTTCGAGCTGACCTCGAGGATCGCCTGCGTGATGTGGATCCCGCGCGGGCAGGCGTCCGTGCAGTTGAAGATCGTGCGGCACCGCCACACGCCGTCCTTGTCGGCGAGGATCTCGAGCCGCTCCTCCTCCGCGTCGTCGCGCGAGTCGAAGATGAACCGGTGCGCGTTCACGATCGCCGCCGGACCGACGTACGACGGCTGCGCCCAGAACGAGGGGCACGACGACGTGCACGCCGCGCACAGGATGCACTTCGTGGTGTCGTCGAACTGCGAGCGCTCCTCCGCGGACTGGCGGCGCTCGCGGAGCGGCGGCATGTCGTTCGTCTGGAGGTAGGGCTGGACGCTCCGGAACTTCGCGAAGAAGGCCTCCATGTCGACGACGAGGTCCTTCACGAGCGGCAGGCCCGGGAGCGGCGCGACGGTGATCTTCCTGCCGAGCTGGTCCACGCGGATCTTGCAGGCGAGCCGGTTGCGGCCGTTGATGAGCATCGCGTCCGAGCCGCACACGCCGTGGGCGCAGGAGCGGCGGAACGTGAGCGTCCCGTCCTGCTCGTACTTGACCTTGTGGAGGAGGTCCAGGACGCGGTCCATCGGCCCCGCCTCGACGGTGTAGCGCTCCTCGTGCGGCTTCGTGTCCCGCTCGGGGTCGTAGCGGAGGATGCGCAGATCAACCTGCATTCGTCGGCTGTCCTCCGCTCAGTAGACGCGCGGCTTCGGCTGGAACTTCGTGATCGTCACCGGCTTGTAGGCCAGGTCGATCGCGCCGTCCCGCTTGGTCGCCAGGGAGTGGCTGAGGAAGGTCACGTCGTCGCGGTCCGGGAAGTCCTCGCGGCTGTGGGCGCCGCGGCTCTCCTTGCGAGCGAGGGCCGCCGCGACCGTCGTCTCGGCGCAGTCGAGCAGGTAGCCGAGCTCGCGGGCCTCGAGCAGGTCCGTGTTGAAGACCGTCCCCTTGTCGTGCACGTACACGTTGCGATAGCGGTCACGCAGCTCGCCGACCTTCTTGCTCGCGCGGCGCAGGCCGGCGTCGTCGCGGTAGACGCCGACGTCGTCCATCATCACGTCGGCCAGCTCCACGCGGAGCGCGTTCGCCCGCTCCCCGCCCGTGCGTGACCGGATCGCCTCGAGCTCCGCGCGGGCGGGCTCCATGACCGTGCTGTCGTCGACGTCCGGGAGACCGACGCCGCGGACGTCGGCGGCCATCGCGCGGCCCGCGCGGCGCCCGAACACGAGCAGGTCCACGAGCGAGTTCGTCCCGAGACGGTTGGCGCCGTGCACGGAGACGCAGGCCGTCTCGCCGGCGGCGTACAGCCCCGGCACGACCGTGCTGTCCTTGTCCCGGGTCACCCGGGCGAACAGGTCGGTCGGGATGCCGCCCATCGCGTAGTGCGCGGTCGGCTGGATCGGCACGGGCTCGGTCAGCGGCTCGACGCCCTGGTAGACCCGCGCGAAGTCCGTGATGTCCGGCAGCTTCTCCTCGATCACCTTGCGGCCGAGGTGGCGGACGTCGAGGTAGACGTAGTCCTTGCCGTCGATGCCCCGGCCTGCCCGGATCTCCTGGACGATGGCGCGGCTGACCATGTCCCGCGGGGCGAGCTCCATGAGCTTGGGCGCGTAGCGCTCCATGAACCGGAAGCCGTCGTTGTCGAGGAGGTAGCCGCCCTCGCCGCGGGCCGCCTCGGACAGGAGGATCCCGATGCCCACGATGCCCGTCGGGTGGAACTGGTAGAACTCCATGTCCTGCATCGGGACGCCGTGGCGGTACGCGAGCGACACGCCGTCGCCGGTGAGCGACCAGGCGTTGGAGGTCACCCGGAACATCCGGCCGAAGCCGCCGGTGGCGAGCATCACGGCCTTCGAGCGGAGCGTCACGAGCTCCCCGTCGGCGATCCGGTAGGCGACGACGCCCGCGGCCCGCCCCCCGGAGCCGAGGTCGCCGCCCTCCGTGACGAGGTCGACGACGTGGTACTCGTCGTAGAACTTGACGCCGTGCTTGAGGCACTGCTGGTAGAGGGTCTGCAGGATCATGTGCCCGGTGCGGTCCGCCGCGAAGCAGGAGCGCTTGACCGGGCCCTCGCCGTAGTTGCGGGTGTGGCCCCCGAACCGCCGCTGGTCGATCTTGCCGTCGGGCGTCCGGTTGAACGGCAGGCCCATGTGCTCGAGCTCGATCACGGTCTCGACGGCCTCGCGGGCGAGGACCTCGGCCGCGTCCTGGTCGACGAGGTAGTCGCCACCCTTGATGGTGTCGAACATGTGCCACTCCCAGTGGTCCTCCTCCTGGTTGCCCAGGGCGGCACACACGCCGCCCTGCGCGGCGCCGGTGTGGGAGCGGGTCGGGTAGAGCTTCGTCAGGACCGCGGAGTCGACGCCGGCCTTCGCCAGCTCGAGGGCCGCCCACAGGCCGGCCCCGCCGGCGCCGACGATGAGGGCGTCGTGGTCGCGGATCACGGCTTCACCGGGAACGGGAAGGTGGCGACCGCGATCGTCCCGAGGGCGAAGATCACGATCGCGCCGAGGTACAGGAGCATCGTCGCGAAGAACCGGACCCGGCCGCTCGTGTAGTCGCCGACGACGATCCGGAGGCCCATGAACGCGTGGAACACCACGAACACCAGCATCAGCCAGTCCGCCGTCCGCCAGGCGATGTTCCCCCACCGCTCGTCGGTGATCCAGCCGGCCGTCTGCTGGGAGGGGTCGTAGAAGAAGTGGACGATGATGAAGTGCGCGAGCGCCGTCACGAACAGCCCGAGGCCGGTGAGCCGCATGAGGTACCAGACCGCGAGCTCCCAGCCGCTGCCGGGCCGGGCGCTGCCGGAACGGGTCGCGCGGGTGCTCACGACCCACCCCCGACGGTGAACGGCGGCGCGAACCCGAAGGCCGGGGCCATGATCTGGAGCGCGATCGGCAGGCCGATGACCACGAACAGGGCCCAGTTCAGGTACCACAGCTGCTTGTGGTAGCGGGTCATCGAGGGCCAGAAGTCCATGACGATGATCCGCAGGCCGTTGAGCGCGTGGTACAGGAGCGCCGCGCCGAGGAGCGTCTCGAAGACCCGGCCGATCGGGCTCGCGTACACCTGCAGGACGTCGTCATAGAGCTGCGGGTTGACCCCGGCCAGCCAGATGTCGAGGACGTGGAGCAGGATGAACAGCCAGATCGCCACCCCCGAGATGCGGTGGAACGCCCACGCGAGCATCCCTTCGCTGCCCCGATAGCGCAGGAGCATGCAGCCTCCGTTGGACCAGTGACCGCTCGGGCGGCTAGGACGCGGCCCCGGCGGACGCGCCGAGCCGCTCGATGATCGCGTCGGCGAAGCCCGCGGTGCCCGTGGAGCCGCCGAGGTCGTAGGTGGTGTGGGTGCCCTCGGCGATGACGTCACGCACGGCGGCCTCGAGGCGCTCGGCGGCAGGCTGCTCGCCGAGGTGCCGGAGCATCAGGACGCCCGACAGGATCATCGCGGTCGGGTTGGCCTTGTCCTGGCCGGCGTACTTCGGGGCGGAGCCGTGGACCGGCTCGAACACCGACGCCTCGATCCCGATGTTCGCGCCCGGGGCGACGCCCAGGCCGCCGACCAGGCCCGCGCACAGGTCGGACACGATGTCGCCGTACAGGTTCGGCAGGACCATCACGTCGTACAGCTCGGGCTTCTGCACGAGCTGCATGCACATGTTGTCGACGATGCGGTCCTCGAACTCGACCTTGCCCGCGTAGTCCTTCGCGACCGTCGCGCAGCTCTCGAGGAACAGGCCGTCGGAGAGCTTCATGATGTTCGCCTTGTGGACCGCGGTCACCTTGTGCCGCCCGTTGGCCACGGCGTAGTCGAACGCGAACCGCGCGATCCGCTCCGAGGCGGCGCGGGTGATGATCTTGATGCTCTCCGCCGCGTCCGGGCCGACCATGTGCTCGATGCCGGCGTAGAGGTCCTCCGTGTTCTCGCGCACGATCACGAGGTCCACGTCGTCGTAGCGCGACTCGAGGCCCTTGATCGAGCGGGCGGGACGGAGGTTCGCGTACAGGCCGAGCACCTGGCGGAGCGTGACGTTGACGCTCCGGAAGCCCGAGCCGACGGGCGTCGTGATCGGGCCCTTGATGGCCACCTTGTTGCGCCGGATCGATTCGAGCACGTGGTCCGGGAGCGGGGTGCCGTACTGGGCCATGACGCCCTCGCCGGCGTCCTGGACCTCCCAGTCGAATGCGACGCCCGAGGCGTCGAGCACGCGGCGGGTCGCCTCCGCCAGCTCCGGGCCGATGCCGTCGCCGGGGATCAGGGTCACTCGATGGGCCATGGCCGCATTCTAGCCCGGGCAATGGCTCCGGCGCGGGACCACCGGCTCGGGTCGACCGGGCCGATCGGCCGATCGCGGAGGCAAGGCTGCGGCGGCGCGTCCGGCGAGGAGCGCGCCGCCGGAACGTCAGGGCCAGACGGGTTGCCAGGCGACCGGGAGCCTCGGGCCTGAGACGCTGGTGTTGCCGGACGAGAGCGCGATCCGTCGCGGCTCGCCGGTCCCGTCCGCGCGCGCGATCGAGCGAGGTCCTTGCCAGCGATGTCCGCGCCGATCAGCCACTGGCTGTCCGGTGACCACACCACCGCCGAGCAGACCGACCTGCCGGTCCGCGTCTCGGGGGCGTCGCCACAGCCGCCCGGGAAGTCGTCGAACACGGTGTGGGACACGGTGCGCCCCGCGAGCGCCTCGTCGACGTCGGTGACGGTGATGCAGCAGGTCGCGAGTTGCGTGCCGTCGGACGACCAGGAGGTCCAGAACCGCCGCACCAATCTCGACGTCCGAGTCCTTGTCCACGTCGAAGATCCGGGCGAAGAGCGGCCCAGCGTGCGAGGTCAGGTAGGCAATCCGGTGGACGCCCGCCGCGGGCGCCCACAGTGGACCGCCTGCGTCGCCGATCGCCACTGACGCCGCCCCGAGGGCGCGCAGCCCGGTCCCGTCCGGGTGGACGACGTACAGCGACGTGAACTCGGTCCGATGGTCCTCGGACGCGAACGCGATCCACCTGCTGTC
Organism: uncultured Chloroflexia bacterium; assembly: GCA_963768035.1. Lineage (GTDB taxonomy): Bacteria > Chloroflexota > Limnocylindria > Limnocylindrales > CSP1-4 > CAIXZV01. Next base: position 59,419 of record CAVYGJ010000004.1, on the reverse strand, counting down.
CGGAGAGAACGCGGGCTGGTACACCCCCTCGCCGGGCTTGAGCTGGCCCTGGATCGGCGTGGTCACCGACGATCCATCGGCGGCGGCGAGGAACAGCTCCTCGTGGTCCCCGTCGAGGCCGGCGAACACGATGGACCGACCGTCCGCCGACCAGCCGACCGCCTCCTCTGCGAGCATGGTCGGCGCCGGGGATTGGGATGTCGATGAACGTGCCGTCCGCGATCGTCACGACGCGGATCTTCGGGGAGATGGCCGGGAGCACGAACGCGACCTTCGAGCCGTCGTGCGAGATCGACATGCCTGGGGCCCCCGCGGTCGTGCGCAGGAGCTCCCGACGGTCCGTCCCATCCGGGGCGTAGGACACGATCGTCGAGCCGTCGGCCACGAGGATCCGCCCGTTGGATGGCAGTCCGAGCGGCGCCGGCGTCGCGAACAGGGCGCCGACCACCAACGCCGCGCCGACGACGGCGAGCGCCAGCATCGCGAGCATCGCGAACCAGAACATCGGGGGACGGGCGAGCACGCGCCCGCCGGTCGTGGTTGTCATCGGAAGCAGCCTTTCGAGGCTCGACCACCAGGGTCGCTGCCGCGTGGCCGCCGTCTGCACGAGGACCTCGGCGAGGTGGTCCGGCACGCGGTGTGCGGCCTCCTCCCCGAGCCACTCGGAAAGGGTCTGGGCGAAGCGCTCGTCGGTGTTCACGCCGGACGTCCTTCCGGGATCTCGGGTGACGTGCGGGCGTCCGCGTCGAGCGCGGCTCGCAGCAGCCCGAGGGCTCGATGCAGGCGGGACTTCGCGGTCCCCAAGGGAATCCCCAGGGTTGCCGCGACGGTTGGCAGCGGGAGGTCGAGGTAGTGGTGGAGGACGATCACGGCCCGCATCTCCGGGTCGAGCCGGAGGAAGCCGCGTTCGAGCTGGTCTCGGTCCGCGATGGCCGAGTCGAGGCGTTCGGAGGTGGGCACCTCGAGCGCGGTGAGCTCCACGTCCACCCGGTGGCGGCGCACTCGCCGAGCCTCATCGATGCAGGCGCGGACGAGCAGCTTGTGGAGCCACGCGTCGAAGCGGTCCGGATCACGGAGCGTGGGCAGGTCGCGCCAGGCCCGGACGAGGCAGTTCTGCACCGCGTCCTTCGCCTGTTCCGTATCCCGGAGGATCAGCCAGGCTGCGCCGTCGAGCCGGGAGATCGTGGCGCCTGCCAGCTCGGCGAAGGCGTCATGCTCGCCCTGCCGCGCTCGCTCCACGAGGTCTCGATCCATCGGTGCCCCTGGGTGCTGGCCCGGCCACTCGGCCGCGCTCATGGAGTATGGCGAGGCAGGGGTGGGGATTCGTTCCGATTGGAATGCCCGGTGCCGCAGATCGACGGATATGATCGACCTCCGCCCAACGCCCGTCCGCCGGAGGTCTCGCCCGTCGCGTGAAGATCCACGAAGCCGACGCGAAGTCGCTGCTCGTCGCCCAGGGGCTCCCCGTCCCCGCGTGGGAGGTCGCACGAACGCCGACCCAGGCCCGGGCGGCCGCCGTCCGCTTCCTCGCGGACCCCGACAACGCCACCCGCAAGGTCGTGATCAAGGCCCAGGTGCTCGTCGGCGGCCGCGGCAAGGCCGGCGGGGTGAAGCTCGCCGCCACGGCCGACGAGGCCGAGGACGTCGCGGCGCAGATCCTCGCGCTCGAGATCAAGGGCCTGCCCGTCCGGCGGGTCCTCGTGGGCGCCGCGGCCGAGATCGTGAAGGAGTACTACCTCTCGGTCGTGCTCGACCGGGCGAGCAAGCGCCTGATGTTCATCGGCTCGGCGGAGGGCGGCGTCGAGATCGAGCAGGTCGCCGTCGACAACCCCGACGCCATCGTCTACGAGTACGCCGACCCGCTGCTCGGGCTGCCCGACTACGCGGCCCGCGAGCTCGCCTTCAAGATCGGGTTCGGGCCGCACTGGAAGGCCGGGGCCGCGATCGCCAAGGGCCTCCTGCGGACGATGCTGGCGTACGACGCGGACCTCGTGGAGATCAACCCGCTGGCCGTGATCAGCGAGCACAACGCGGACGGGTCACCCGTCGAGCGGCTGGTCTGCCTCGACGCGAAGATCACGCTCGACGACTCGGCGCTCGCCCGCCACCCCGACCTCGAGGCGCTGCGCGACCTCGACGCCGAGGACCCGACCGACGTCGAGGCGCGCCGCTACGACCTGACGTTCATCAAGCTCGAGGGCGACATCGGCTGCATGGTCAACGGCGCCGGCCTCGCGATGACGACGATGGACCTCGTGAACCGGGCCGGCGGCCAGCCCGCCAACTTCCTCGACATCGGCGGCGGCGCCAAGGCCGACCGCGTCGCGGCGGCGATGCGGCTCATCCTCGAGGACCAGAACGTCAAGGCCATCCTCGTCAACATCTTCGGCGGGATCACCCGCGGCGACGAGGTCGCGAAGGGCCTCATCGAGGCCCGCGCCCAACAGGTCCGCGACGTCCCGATGGTCGTCCGGATCGTGGGCACCAACGCCGCCGAGGCGGCCGAGCTGCTCGAAGCGGCCCGGTTCGTCACGGCGCAGAGCCTCGACGAGGCGGCGGCCAAGGCCGTCGCGGCGGCGAAGAACGGAGCCGCGGCGTGAGCATCCTCATCGATCGCGACACGCGGCTCGTCGTCCAGGGCATCACCGGGCGCGAGGGCGAGTTCCACAGCCGGGCGATGCTCGAGTACGGGACGCCGCTCGTGGCGGGCGTGACCCCGGGCAAGGGCGGCCAGACGACGCTCGACGGCCGCATCCCCGTGTTCAACACCGTGGCCGAGGCGGTCAGCGAGACCGGCGTCAACACCTCGTGCATCTTCGTGCCCGCCGGCGGGGCGCCGGACGCGGTGCTCGAGAGCGTCGCGGCCGGGATCACGACGATCTTCTGCATCACCGAGGGCATCCCGGCGCTCGACATGATCCCGGTCGTCGAGGAGGTCCGCCTCGCGGGCGCCCACCTCATCGGGCCGAACTGCCCCGGCGCCACGTCGCCGGGCAAGGCGAAGGTCGGGATCATCCCGGGCTCGATCCACCGCGAGGGCCGGGTCGGCGTCGTGTCCCGCTCGGGGACGCTCACCTACGAGGCGGTCCAGGCGATGACGGACGCGGGCCTCGGCCAGTCGACGTGCGTCGGCATCGGCGGCGACCCGGTCATCGGGACCCAGTTCCTCGACGTGCTCAAGCTGTTCGCGGCCGACCCGGAGACCGAGGCGCTGGTGCTCATCGGCGAGATCGGCGGCACCGCCGAGGAGGAGGCAGCCGCGTGGGCGGCCGAGCACCTCGCGGACGTGCCCAAGGTGGCGTTCATCGCCGGCCGGACGGCGCCCGAGGGCAAGCGGATGGGCCACGCGGGCGCGATCATCTCCGGCGGTCGCGGGACGGCGGCGTCCAAGGTCTCCGCGCTCGAGGCCGCGGGCTTCCGGGTCGCGGGCTCCCCCACCGAGCTGCCCGCGCTCCTGCGCGACGCCGGCTACCGGGGCTAGCCGGTGCGCACGACGGACATCGCCTACCTGTTCGCCTTCGACCGCTGGGCGACCCGGCGGGTGCTCTCGGTCATCGACGGCCTGCCGGCGGAGGTCTGGGGCGCGACGGGCGTCGTCGGCGACCGCGGGCTGGGCTCGATCCTCGTCCACCAGCTGGGCGCCCACATGCGCTGGCGGCTGGGGCTCGGGGGCGACGACGAGGCTTCGGGTCGTGCCCGGCCGGAGCGCGAGCCGCTCCTGTCGCCCGACGCGCTCGCCCGCCGCTGGGCCCTCGAGTGGGACGCCATGGACGCGTGGCTCGACACGCTGACCGACGCCTGGCTCGACGAGCTGGGCGACGGGGTGCCGATGTGGCAGATGCTCGCCCACGTCGTGAACCACGGGACGCAGCACCGCTCCGAGGCGGCCGTGATCCTGACCGAGGCCGGCCGGTCGCCCGGCGACCTCGACATGATCTTCTTCGCGGAGGAGCTCGCCCAGACCTCGGAACCGGGTCGCTAGACTGCTCGCATGACCAGCCTCATGGACCTCGTGGCGGGCGATGCCCGGGACGTCGTCCTGGCCCTGTCCGTCGACGACGCAGAGGCCTTCTCGGACCGCGACCGGTTCACCGCGCACCTGCCCCTGGGCGGCGGCCTCGATCCCACCTGGCTCGACCTGTTCTCCGAGGCCGTGCGGTCCGTGACCGGCGGCGACGAGCCCGTGGACTTCCTCGACGCGCGCACGGATCTCGAGGGCGCGAACGGCTCGACCGAGCGGATCGTGGAGCGGGTGGACGGCGACTGGGTCGAGGCGGTGGCCGCGGTCCCGGACGAGCTCGTCGGGGCACTGGCAGGCGGCTGGATCGAGCTCCTCGAGGAGGAGCTGGGGCTCCTGCCACGCGAGGAGAAGCCCTGGATCCGGGATCTCGCGGCGCGGATCGTCGCCTTCTGTCGGGCCTCGACCGGCGCCCGGGACGTGGTCTTCGCCTGGGGCTTCTGACGGCTCAGGCGCCCTCGTAGCCCAGGGCTGCCCAGGCCGGGCCGCCCGGCGCCTCGATCAGCTCCACCAGCACCCCGTGGCACGACCGGGGGTGGAGGAAGGCAACAGGCCCCTCCGCCCCCTTGCGGGCCACCCGGTCGATGACCTCGATCCCGTCGAGCTCGAGGCGCATGAGCGCCGCGTTGATGTCCGGCACCTCGAAGCACACGTGGTGGAACCCCTCGCCCTTGCTCTCGAGGAACCGGGCGACGCCGGTCGTGTCGTCGGTCGGCTGGACGAGCTCGACCTTCGACTCGCCGACGGGGAGGAAGGCGATGGTGACCCGGTCCTGCTCGATCGGGAGGACGAGCTCCACGGGCAGCCCGAGCATGTCGCGCCAGAACCCGAGGCTGTCCTCGATGTCGCGGACGATGACCGCGACGTGGTGGACGCGGCCGAGGCTGCGGATCTGCGCCGGGACGCGCTCGGCGGGCGTGGATTCGGGCATCCGGACCCCCTTCTCAGACGGTGATGAGCTCGCGGTGGACGCCCCAGACGGTCCGCAGCCGGTCCGCGATCTCGCCCACCGTCGCGTACGCGGCGACGGCCTCGATGATCGGCGGGAGCAGGTTGCCGGTGCCCCGGGCCTCGTCCTCGAGGCGGCGCATGGCGGCCTCCCAGGCCGCCGGGTCGCGCTCGGCCCGGACCCGCCGCAGGCCCTCGACCTGGCGCCGCTCCCCCTCCGGGTCGATCTTCTGGATGGCCGGGCGCGCGGCCTCGCCGTCGTCCCGGAACCGGTTGACGCCCACGACGATCCGGTCCTCGCGCTCGATCTCCCGCTGGACCCGGTAGGCCGACTCCTGGATCTGGCGCTGCTGGAAGCCGCCCTCGATCGCCGCGCAGGGTCCCGCCCATGGCGTCGATCTCGTCGAGATAGGCCTGGGCGGCCGCCTCGAGCTCGTCGGTGAGCGACTCCACGAACCACGACCCGGCCAGCGGGTCGGGGGTGTCGGTGACCCCGGCCTCGTGGGCGATGATCTGCTGGGTCCGGAGGGCGAGCCGGGCCGACTCGGCCGTGGGCAGGGCCAGGGCCTCGTCGCGGGAGTTCGTGTGGAGGCTCTGGGTCCCGCCGAGGACGGCGGCCAGCGCCTGGAGCGTGGTCCGGACGACGTTGTTGTCGATCGACTGGGCCGTCAGGCTCGAGCCCGCGGTCTGGGTGTGGAAGCGGCACATCATCGACTTGGGGTTCGTGGCCCCGAACCGCTCCTTCATGATCCGGGCCCACATCCGGCGGGCCGCCCGGAACTTGGCGACCTCCTCGAACAGCTCGGACCAGGCGGCGAAGAAGAACGACAGGCGGGGGGCGAAGTCGTCCACGGCCAGGCCCCGGCTGACCGCCGCCTCGACGTAGGCGATCCCGTCGGCGAGGGTGAAGGCCAGCTCCTGGGCCGCCGAGGCCCCGGCCTCGCGCATGTGGTAGCCCGAGATCGAGATCGTGTTCCACCTGGGCAGCTCGCGGCTCGCGAACTCGAACACGTCGGTCACGAGGCGCATCGACGCCCGGGGCGGGTAGATCCACGTCCCGCGGGCGATGTACTCCTTGAGGATGTCGTTCTGGGTCGTGCCGCTCACCGCCGACCGGGGTGCCCCCTGCTTCTCCGCCGCGGCCACGTAGAGCGCGAGGAGGATCGGGGCGGTCGAGTTGATCGTCATCGAGGTGCTGACCTCGCCCAGCGGGATGCCCGCGAACAGGGTCTCCATGTCCGCGAGGCTCGAGATCGGGACGCCGACCCGGCCGACCTCCCCCTCCGCCTCCGGGGCATCCGAGTCGTAGCCCATCTGGGTCGGCAGGTCGAAGGCGACCGACAGGCCCGTCTGGCCCTGGGTCAGCAGGTAGCGGAAGCGCTCGTTGGTCTCGGCGGCCGTGGCGAAGCCCGCGTACTGGCGCATCGTCCAGAACCGCGACCGGTACATCGTGGCCTGGACGCCGCGGGTGAACGGGTACTCGCCGGGCAGCCCGAGGTCCGTCGCCGGGTCGAGGCCGGCGACGCTCGCCGGCGTGTACACGTCCGCGACCGGGATCTCGGACGTCGTCGCGAACTCGTCGCGGCGCTCGCGGGAGGCGGCGACCGCCTTGGCCCGGGTCGTCTCGCGCCAGCGGGCAAGCGACGCCACATCCTCCGGCGTCGTCCCCTGCCCCTTCGCGTCCTCGTCCACCCGGACCTCCGTCAGCTGATGACCACGAGGAGGTCGCCCACCTCGATGTTGACGCCGGGCGTGACCCCGACACGGTCGATGGTGCCATCTCTCGGCGCCCGGAGCTCGTTCTGCATCTTCATCGCCTCGACGACGAGCAGCTGCTGGCCCGCGACGACGGCATCGCCCGGCGCGACCGAGACGCTGGCGACCTTCCCCGGGATGATGGCCCGGACGTCAAGCGGACCGCCATGGGTCGCCGGCCGCCCGGCCGCGGGTCGCCCGCTCGCGGAGGGCGGCGATCCGCTCGGACTCGATCTCGACGACGAAGCGGAACCCGTCGACCAGGACCTCTCGTGTCGCGCCGCCGCCGACGAGGCTCGAGACCTCGCCGAGGATCACCGCCGTCCTGGTCGCACCTTCCTCCAGGACGTGCCGGTCATGGCCGTTGGCGAGTGAGCCGGGCGTCGGTCGGCGTGTCGTCGACGACGACCTGTCTTTGCGCAAGGACACCCGGTTCGGTCTCCCCTTGCGGCGTCACCCGGACGGGCGCCTCGTCACCGAGGCGCGACGCCGCCGCGAGCCGGACGCGGACCGCGCGCGGATCGACGGGCGTCGCGTGCCCGGGAAACGCGACGGGCGCGGTGCCGTCGCGCGACGCGGCCGCATTGCCGTTCTCGCTGTCGGCGGCGGCTCCGGCCCCGGCGTCCAGGGCCTCGCTCGTGTCGGGGTTCAGCCTGGCCATCGGTCGGCCCCGTCCGTTCGAGCGGCATGGCGCCAGCCGTTGCGACCGGCCGAGACGGCCGGCGCGTCGTGCGACGCGTCGTGCTGTCCAGTCGGCTCCGCGCCATCGAGCGCCGCGAGTCCCGCGGCGACGAGCGCCTTGCGAACGGCGTCGGCGCGCGCGGTCTCGCCGTCCCAGTGCTCGTCCACCCAGCCGGTCGAGAGCTCGGCCTCGCGAAAGGAATCGCTACGCGCGACGGCGGCGTGAAACGGGAGCGTCGTCTGGATGCCGCCGATCTCCGTCTCGGCGATCGCGCGCGCCAGCCGGTCGATGGCGGCGTCGCGGTCCGGGGCGTGGACCATGAGCTTCGCGATGAGGTTGTCGTACTCGGCCGGCACGCGGTCGCCGGCCTCGATCGCGGTGTCGACGCGGACGCCCGGTCCGGACGCCATGACCCACCGGCCGACCGTTCCCGGCGTCGGCGCGAAGGCGCGCGACGGATCCTCGGCCGTGATGCGGACCTCGATGGCGTGGCTCGAGGGTGTCGTCGCGCGCTCGGCTGCCGCGATGACGTCGTCGCTCAGCGGTGCGCCCGCGGCGATGAGGAACTGCTCGCGCACGATGTCGACACCCGCGACGAGCTCCGTCACGCCGTGCTCGACCTGGAGGCGCGTGTTGACCTCGAGGAACCAGAACGAGCCGTCGGTGTCGTAGAGGAACTCGCAGGTCGCGGCGTTGCGCAGCCCGGCCGCCTCGCCGAGCCTGACGGCGAGCCCGTGGAGGTGCCGCCGCTCCGCGGTCGTCAGGCCCGGCGCGGGCGCCTCCTCGACGAGCTTCTGGTGACGGCGCTGGAGCGAGCAGTCGCGCTCACCCAGGGCGACGACCCGTCCGTGTGCATCCGCGAGCAGCTGGACCTCGATGTGGCGCGCCGGCAGGATCTCGCGCTCGAGGTAGACGGACCCGTCGCCGAACGCCGACGCCGCCTCGTGCGATCCGCTGGCGAGCGCCGCCGGCAGATCCTCCGCGCGGACGACTCGCCGCATGCCGCGACCGCCGCCACCGGCTGCCGCCTTCACCAGCAACGGGAACCCGATCCCCCGGGCCGTCGCGACGATCTGCTCGACCTGGTCCGGGCGATCGACGGGCGCGGGCTCGAGCGTCCCGGGCACCGACGGCACGTCCACGCTCGCCGCGAGCCGACGAGCGTTGAGCTTGTCGCCCAGCGCGTCGATCGTCGACGACGACGGACCGACGAAGACGATGCCGGCCGCCTCTGCGGCGCGAGCGAACGCGGCCCGCTCTGCCAGGAAGCCGTAGCCGGGATGGATCGCCTCCGCGCCCGTCGCGCGCGCCGCGTCGATGATCGCGTCGATCCGCAGGTAGCTCTCGGTGGACGGCGGCGGGCCGAGCCGCACCGCGGCGTCGGCCATCCGCACATGCGCGGCGTCGGCGTCCGCGTCGGAGTAGACGGCGACCGCCTCCATGCCGAGCTCGTGGCTCGCGCGGATGATCCGCACCGCGATCTCGCCGCGGTTGGCGACGAGGACGCGCTTGAACGGCGGGTCGGTCCTCATCGGGGCGTCGTGACCGGGGTGTCCTTGCGCAAAGACGGCCCGGGGTCAGAGCGGGATGTTGCCATGCTTCTTCCTGGGGTTGGTGTCGCGCTTGTCGGCCAGGATCTCCAGCGAGCGGATCAGTCGCGGCCGCGTCTCGCGCGGCAGGATGACCTCGTCGATGTAGCCGCGTGCCGCCGCGATGTACGGATTGGAGAACTCCGACTCGTACTCCGCGACGAGCCGCGCGCGCTCCCCCACCGGATCCGCTGCGCCGGCGATCGCGTCCTTGAAGATGATGTTGACCGCGCCCTCCGCGCCCATCACCGCGATCTCCGCGCTTGGCCACGCGAAGTTCATGTCGCCGCGGATGTGCTTGCTGCTCATCACGTCGTAGGCGCCGCCGTACGCCTTGCGGGTGATGACCGTGACCTTCGGGACCGTCGCCTCGCAATAGGCGTACAGCAGCTTTGCGCCGTGACGGATGATCCCGCCATGCTCCTGCGCGACGCCGGGCAGGAATCCCGGCACGTCGACGAACGTGACGATCGGGACGTTGAACGCATCGCACGTCCGGACGAAGCGCGCCGCCTTGACCGACGCGTCGATGTCGAGCGCGCCGGCCAGCACGGCCGGTTGCTGCGCGACGATGCCGACGGGTCGCCCGCCGAGCCGCGCGAATCCGATGAGCATGTTGCCCGCCCACATCGGCTGGATCTCGAGGAAGCCGCCGTCGTCCACGACGCGTCGAATGACATCGTGCATGTCGTAGGCCTTCGACGATTCGTCGGGCACGACGTCGTCGAGCTCGGTGTCCATCCGGTTCGACGGATCCGTCGCCGTCACGACGGGCGCATCGGCGAGGTTGTTCTGCGGCAGGTGCGCGAGCAGTCGGCGCACATCGGCCATCGCCTCGGCCTCGTCCGTCGCCGCGATGTGCGCGACGCCACTGCGTCCGGTGTGGACCGCGGCACCGCCGAGCGACTCCGCGTCGATCTCCTCGTGGGTCACGGCCTTCACGACATTGGGACCGGTGACGAACATGTAGCTCGTCCCCTCGACCATCACGGTGAAGTCCGTCATCGCCGGCGAGTAGACGGCACCGCCGGCGCACGGCCCGAGGATGACGGAGATCTGGGGCACGACGCCCGACGCCATGACGTTGCGCAGGAAGATCTCCGCGTAGCCGCCGAGCGACGCGACGCCCTCCTGGATTCTCGCGCCGCCGGAATCGTTCAGGCCGATGATCGGCGCACCGACCTTCATCGCGAGATCCATGACCTTGCAGATCTTCTCCGCGTACGCCTCCGACAGCGAGCCGCCGAAGATCGTGAAGTCCTGGCTGAAGACGAAGACGAGTCGGCCGTCGATGGTCCCGTGGCCGGTGACGACGCCGTCGCCGAGAAACCGATGCTGGGCAAGCCCCGACGGCGTGGCCCGGTTCGTGACGAAGGCATCCAGCTCGACGAACGACCCCGCGTCCAGGAGCAGGTCCAATCGCTCGCGCGCCGTGAGCTTGCCCCACGCGTGCTGTCGCTCGACGCGAACCGGACCGCCGCCTTCCAGGGCCTCGGCACGCAGGCGCTCGAGTCGCGCGATTCGTTCGGCGTTCGTCGACACGTCGTGGGCTCCTCGCTGACCGGATCGTCGTCTTTGCACAAAGACGGGACGGGCTGGCGCCATCATAGGGCCGCAGCCTGTCGCTCCCGGGTCCGCATCGCGGAGACGAACGCCCGTTTTGCCGGCACATCAACGGGACGTTACAACCGTGTTGCGAATCAGAACAGGCCATCGCCGAGGCCCTTGGTTGTCCACAGAACGGTGCACAAGTGGGGCAATGTGTGGACAACCTCGGCATTCGCGCGCGCGACCCGCGGGGTAGCATTCCCCCACTCCCACCGTCACCACGGCCGTCGCGCCGCCCGTTCTTTCCGAGGTGAGCCCTTGACGCACGTCATCGCGATCGCGAACCAGAAGGGTGGCGTCGGCAAGACGACGACCGCGATCAACCTCGCCGGTGCGCTGGCGGAAGAGGGCTACAAGGTCCTCCTCATCGACATGGATCCGCAGGCGAACCTCACCGCCGGCGTCGGCATCAACCTCAACACGATCGAGCGATCGATGGCGGACGTGCTCGCCGACGGACGCGCGACGCTGGGCGAGGTGATCCTTGCGACGGAGACCGCGGGCATCGACGTCGCGCCGGCGCACATCGATCTCGCGAGCACCGAGGGTGAGCTGTTCACGGCGCTGGGCCGCGAGTCGATCCTGCGCGAGGCGATGCGCGACGTCATCGACCCGTACGACTACGTCCTCATCGACTGCCCGCCGAACCTCGGCCTGCTGACCGTGAACGGCCTGGTCGCGTCGACGGACGTGATCATCCCGGTGCAGACCCAGTTCTACGCGATGAAGGGCCTCAACAACCTCGTCAAGGTCATCAACGCGATTCGCCTGAAGCTCAACAAGGACCTCAAGGTGCTCGGCCTGCTGCCGACGTTCTACGACGGTCGGACCAACCTCGCGAAGGACATGCTCGACGAGCTCCGCGTCGTCGGCGATCACCACGTCTTCTCCACGATCATCCGGCAAACAGTGAAGTTGGGCGAGGCGCCGCTCGTCGGCCGGCCCATCACGTCGTACGCCAGCTCGTCTGACGCGGCTCGCACGTACCGCGAGCTCGCGCGGGAGGTGATCGAACTTGAGCAGGACTGACTTCCGAGCCGCCGCAGCGCGCCGGCTCTCCGAGGAGCGCGATCTCTCGCCTGCGATCGTCAGCCTCCTCTCCCCCGAGCACACCCACCGCAACAAGGGCGTCCGCATCGTCCCGCTCGACAAGATCGAGCCCAACCCGCAGAACCCGCGCATGGCGATCAACCAGGAGGCGCTCGAAGAGCTGGCCGCGTCGATCCGCGAGCACGGCGTCCTCCAGCCGGTCCTCGTCCGGCCGCTCGAGGACGGGCGCTTCGAGCTGATCGCCGGCGAGCGCCGATGGCGCGCATCGAAGATCGCCGAGCAGGCCGCCATCCCCGCGATCGTCGAGGACATCGACGACGACACGGCGCTCGAGATCGCGATCATCGAGAACCTCCAGCGCGAGGACATCTCGCCGCTCGACGAAGCCGTGATGTACGACCGCATGGTCCGCGAGCACGGCTACTCGATCCGCAAGCTGGCGGAGAAGCTGGGCAAGGACAAGGGCTATCTCGAGAACCGGCTCCGGCTCGCCGACGCGCCGCCCGAGATCCGCGAGCTCGTGTCTTTGCGCAAGGACACCCTCTCCCATGCCTACGAGCTGATGAAGGTCGAGGACCCGAAGAAGCGCAAGCGGCTCGCGGAGCAGGTCGCCCGCAACGAGCTGTCGCTGGTCAAGCTCCGGGAGAAGATCGAGGGCCGGCGGCCCCGGGTCGCCGCGGACGCCGACGCGCTCGAGACGGACGAGACGGACGACTCGGCCGCGTCGCCGGCACCGGCGGACGAGGAGGGCTGGGTCGCCGCGAGCGGCGGGTCGGCCATGCGGGACGACAGCCTCGTGACCGCGAAGGCCCACCTGAACGACTCGGTCGAGGAGCTGCTCGACGTCATCCGCAACCCGGAGGTCCTCGCGGCCATCGGGTCCGTGGACCGGAGCAACCTCGCGAAGTACCTCACGATCGCCAAGCTGCGACTCGAGAACGCCATCGCCGTCGTCCGCTCGGGCGACAGCGACCGCTGACACGAGGGCCGCAGCAGCGGCCCTCCCCTCCCCCGACACGCATCGAAGCCGGCGCCATTGGCGCCGGCTTCGTCGTTGCTGGGCGGGCCCCAGCCCGCCGTTGGCTCAGCCCTTGGGCTTGCCGTGGGCCCCGCCGGACTTGCCCTTGGCGTGCTCGGACTTGCCCTTCGCCTGGTCGGACTTGCCCTTGGCCTTCTCGGTCGAGGCGGCGTCCGGCGTGATCCCGCAGCTCTCGGGCGTCACGTCCGTCCACACGATCGTCGAGGCGAGGACGTCCTTGCCCATCTTCGCGACACACGACACGAACGCACCGTGGTTCGGGAAGCCATCGGGGGTCGGCAGCTGGGCCGCGGTCGAGACGAGCTCGCCGTGGGTGTCGGTCCCGGTCCGTCCCGTCGGACGTCTCGGAGGTCTCGGTCTTCTCGACGTCGCCGCCATCGTCGCCGTCCTCGTCGCCGACGGTCGTGGTCACGGTCGTCACCGTGGTCTCGGTCGTCTCGGTCGTCTCGGAGGTCTCGGTCGTCTCGAACGACGTCTCGGACGCCGGCGCGGAGCGGGGCGCCGCGGCGAACGCGGCGCCGGCGGAGATGGCAAGGACGACGAGGGCGACGCCCAGGCCCCGGAAGCGGCGGACGAGATCGGTCATGTGGGCAGTGTCCTCGGATGTGCGGGATGTGTCACACAGGGTAACGAGGCGGTCGCCGGGGCCGTTAGGCGTACCTTCGTCGTCCGACCCCCGGACGGAGGGGGGCGCACGCGCGCACCGCCGCTCAACCGCCGAGCGGCACCCCGGTCGCCGCGCTGAGCGCCCCGAGCCACGCGACCGCGAGGAGCCCGGTCCCCACGGCCTGGATCTCCCACGCGAGCTCGCGCCAGCTGGTGCCCGGTCGCTGCGCCGCCACGAGCCCGAGCGCCGCCCCACCGAGCGGGGTCGCGGCGGCGAGCAGGATCGCGACGACCCACCCGGTCGGCGCGCCGAGGACGATCGCCGTACCCAGCGCGAGGACCGCGACGACGGCCTGGAGCGCGACCACGAGCCAGCCGGCCCGCACGGGCCCCAGGGCGAGCGCGATCGAGTGGGCACCCGCCTCCTCGTCGCGCTCCATGTCGACGATCGCGTTGGCGATCGCCAGGGCCGTCCCCGCGTTGGCGGCAGCGGGCACGAGCACGAGGAACAGGCCCGGCAGGGCGCCGGTCGCGCCGTACCAGCCGAAGACCGGGAGGAGCGGGATCCCCAGCGCGAACGGGAGCCACGAGAGCGTCGTCCCCTTGGCCCACAGGTCGTATGCGAGGCCGATCCCAAGGCAGACGGCGGCGAGCGCCACCAGCCACGGGCCGCCGACGAAGGCGAGTGCCAGTCCCCCACCCGCGCACGCGACGGCGACGACCCGAGCCGCGCGGATCGACACGAACCCGCCCGGGATCGGCTTGCCCGGCTTGCGCCCGGCGTCCCGCGGCGCGTCGACGATGTCGTTGACCGCCCCGATCGCGAACTGGATGAGCGTCATCGACAGGCCCAGCGCGAGGGCGACCGCCACGGACCCACCCGCGACGACGGCCACGAGGGCCACGACGAGCCCGTCGAGGACCGACGGGAAGGGGTGGACGAGTCGTGCCGCCGCCAGGAAGGCCCGGAGGCCGCTCGCCGATGCCGTGCCGGCAGCGTCAGACGTAGACGAGCTCGTCGAAGTTGGCGACCAGGTAGTCGATCAGCCGGTCCCGGCCATCGGTCACCTGGGAGCGGATCCCGGGGACGAGCGCCCAGAGCGACACCGCGGGGACGATGAGGTGCCCCTGCGCGTCGTGCCCGATGGTCGCGGGTGCCCCTCCGCCAGAAGCGAACACCCGTTCGAATTCCTGCTCGTTCAGCCGTGCCGACGCCCGGAACTCCTCGACGACCTTGACGATCCCGCGGCGCTTCGCGACGTCGCGCATGAGCTCCGACGCCCACGTGTCGACCTGCGGGTCGGGCTGCTCGGCGAGCCGGGCGCGGTATTCCTCGACGGTGGCTGAGAGGCCGGTGGCTCCCACGGGTTCTCCTGGACGGGCGGTGGTTGCCTGCAGGATGCCATACCCGGATCAGCCCGCGGGCACCTCGTCGGCCCGGGCGGCGTCCCGCGCACGCCTCGAGGCGAGGTCGGTCCCGGCCCCGTCCCCCTCCCCCAGCGCCGGCCGCGCACCCTCGGGCCACTCGTTGAACAGCTCGGTCAGCCAGCGGCCGAACCGGCCGGGCGTGCGCCGGTCGGGGAAGTCGGCGACCAGCTCCAGCAGCGCCTCCTCCGTGCGGGCGGTGAGCGCGGCGATCGCCTCCTTCGTCGCGCGGCCCTCGGCCGGGATCGGCTCGCCGACGCGGATCCTGATCGTCCGCCCGAAGCCGAGCCAGCTCGTGCCGTTGATCGCGATCGGGACGATCGGCACGCCGCCGCGGAGCGCGAAGAACGCCGTGCCGTCCGCGAGCGGCAGGAGCTCGCGCTCGCCCCGGTGGATCCGACCCTCCCCGAACAGGAAGATGATCCAGCCGTCCTTGAGCACCCGCTGGACGCGACGCGCCGTCTCGAGCAGGTCGGTCTTCTCGGGCCGGTACGGGATCGCGAAGCCCGCCCAGACGATGAGCCGGTTCCGGGCGCCGACGGCCATGTCCGCCTCCTTCGGCCCGAACATCGCGAGCTTGGGCGTCGTCGGGAGAACCGCGAGCATGATCAGCGGGTCGGCCCAGCACAGGTGGTTCGTGCAGTAGATCGCGGGACCCGTGGCCAGGTGCTCCCGACCCTCGACCCGCACCCGGAACAGGCCTCGGACGATCAAGCCGAGGACGAACCGCACGAAGCCGAACCGGAACGGCCGGTGGACCGGTCCGGCGGTGAGGGGCTGCGCCACGCGCGCAGTCTAGGCCGCGCGGCGGTTGGTCAGGCGGTGATCGTGTCGGGGTCGACGAGCGAGAGCCGCTCGACGACGCGGTCCGCGAGCTCCCGGGCGTCCCCGGCCGGCGGCACGCTCGGGTTGGGCACGAGGACGACGAACGCGCCCGCGGCCTTGCCCGCCCGCACGCCGTTGAGCGAGTCCTCGAGCACCAGGCAGCGATCGCCCGCGACACCGAGCAGCGACGCTGCCCGGAGGTAGACGTCCGGTGCCGGCTTGCCCTCCGCGACCTCGTCCGACGAGACCACGGCCCCGAACACGCCGTGCAGCCCGAGGGCGTCGACGGCGGCGGCGATCACCGCGGGGTGCGACGACGACGCGAGCGCCACGGGGCGCGTCGCGGCGATCCGGCGGACTGCGTCGGGTGCACCCGGGATCACGGGTGACGGCAGCGTCCGGTAGCACTCGACCACGCCGTCCACGATCGCGCGCTGGATGTCCGCCTCGGAGATGTCGTCGAGGCGGAGCCGGCGGCGCATCGTCGCCGCCCACTCCGCCGAGTTGCCGCCCATCACCGAGGCCTGGTCCTCATCGGTCCACTCGCGCCCGTGCGAGCGCGCGAACGCGGTCCGGACCTCGTTCCACCACGGCTCGCTGTCCGTGAGGACCCCGTCGAGATCGAACAGGACGGCGTCGATGGGGCGCATGCATCCTCCCGCGAGCTCCGGCCGCACGCGCGGCCGGATGCTGGGGACGAGGCTATCGCGCCCCGCGACGCCGTGGGGCCTGGATGGTCGTGGGCTAGATGGTCGTCGTGCGACGCCGGTCGGCGAGGCCGACGATGCCGAGGACCAGGGCCTCGACGAGCGTCCACGCGAGCAGCGCGACGAGCGCGGCGAGGTCGAGGACGGCACCCGAGGCGCCGCTCACCTCGTCGAACCGGAACATGCTCCGGAACGGCTCCACGAACGGGTCGGTCACGCCAACGATGAACGCGACGATGTCGTTCTCCAGGTTCGCGCCGAGCACGAGCAGCACGATCCGCAGCACGATCAGCGACTGGAGCACGCCGAACGCGAGCCAGACGATCCGGCGGATCGTGTCCACGGTCGAGGTCGCGGGCACGACGGGCTCGCTCACGACCGCGACCGGGCGCTCGACGGTGACGCGCTCGCGCTCGCGGATGGTCTCGGTGGTGGGATCACCGTAGGTCATGTCGATCTACCTCCCTGGCGCCGGGTGCACCCCGGCGAGTGGCCGATCGTGGCCCGTGTCGGGACACGGACGCGCCCCACGGGGCCTGCTCGGCGTGTCGGGAACGTGACGGCGATCCGATCACGGGGCGCCCGCCGACGGGCGACAATGGCGCGCGATGCACGTCCACCGAGGCCTGCTGGGCTGGGGAGTCTTCTTCATCGTCCTTGGCGCGGTCCCGCTCGCCGTGCGGGCGGGCGTCCTCGAGGCATCGAGCGTCGCCGGCGCCTGGCAGCTGTGGCCGCTGCTCGTCGTCGGGATCGGGGTGGGCCTCGTCCTCGCGCGCACGAGCGCCGCCGTGATCGGCCCCCTCATCGTGGCGGTGACGGCCGGGCTCATGGCCGGCGGGCTCCTCGTGACCGGGATCCACGGCGTCGGCGACGGGTTCGCCGCCTGCGGCATCGGCCCGGGCACCGACGGGACCCCGTTCGCCGAGCAGCGCGGCACGTTCGGGGCGGAGGCTGACATCTCCATCCGGTTGGACTGCGGCTCCGTGGACGTGACGAGCGCGCCCGGCTCCGCGTGGAACGTCGCCGGCACCTCCCAGGACGGGCGGCCGCCGTCGACCTCCTCGGCGTCCGACAGCCTCGTCGTCGAGCCCGACTCCTCGAGGGTCAACCTCGCGTCGGGGGCGGGCGTCGGATGGGCCGTGACCCTGCCGCGAGACCCGAGCACGTCGTTCGACCTGCAGGTGAACGCCGGGTCCGCGCACGGCACCTTCGACGGGATGCTGCTCGACCACGTGAGCGCCGACGTCAACGCCGGCAGCGCCTTCCTCGACCTCGGCGAGGCGACCGACGCCCGGTCGCTCGACGCGACCGTCAACGCCGGGTCGCTGACGGTGATCCTCCCGCTCGCCAGCCTCGAGGGCAGCCTCACGGCCAACGCCGGGTCGATCGAGATCTGCGCGCCGTCCGGCGTCGACCTCCGGTTCCACGCGGGCGACAATCCGCTGGGCTCGGACAACTTCGAGGAGGCGGGCCTGGTGCAGGACGGGTCGACGTGGTCCACGCCGGCGTACGGGCTGGCCCAGCACCAGGTCGAGCTGTCGACGAGCGCGAACCTCGGCAGCATCACGCTCAACCCGGACGGGGGCTGCCGGTGAGCGACGACGCGTCGCTCCTCCTCGTGCTGGCGGCCCTCGGGATCGCCGGCGGGATCGCGCTGCTCGTCCGCGGCTTCGGCGGCTACCGCTCGGCGGTGCGGGTCGGCGACACGGCGACGTCGCGCATCTCGTCGCTGGCGGCGGGCGAGGTCCGCGTCACCGGGACGATCGAGCCCGCGGAGGTCACGATCACCTCCCCGCTCCAGGCGCGGGAGTGCGTCTGGTACCGGTCGCAGGTCACCGCGGGTCGCGACGGCACGACGACGTTCAAGGACGAGCGCGGCGTCGGCTTCCGCATCCGCGACGCGACGGGATCGATCCGGGTCTTCCCCCGCGGCGCCCACGTCGACGCACCGGATCGCCTCGACGACAAGGACTCCCCGCTCGGCGAGCGGCCTCCGAGCGTCACCGTCCGGACGGGCTCGCCGTTCCAGAC
The DNA here is from genome assembly GCA_963768035.1 of uncultured Chloroflexia bacterium. GTDB lineage: Bacteria > Chloroflexota > Limnocylindria > Limnocylindrales > CSP1-4 > CAIXZV01. The sequence continues at coordinate 41,136 of CAVYGJ010000004.1, read as the reverse complement.
CCAGGTCGCCGGCGATCGCGAGTCGGCGATCGCCGCCCTGCTCACCGTGCACGTCCCGGAGCCCGTCGACGAGCCGTTCGACCGGTCGGAGCGGGGCCTCCACTACGTCGAGGCAAGGCTCGAGGTGGGCGACGTCGTCACCGTCGTCGGGACCGCGGTCCCGTTCGGCCACCTCGACGACCCCGACGGCGCCGACCTGCTCGATCGCTACGGCGACCCGCTCGCGGGCCTCGACGACCCCGAGGTGGCGATGAACATCGCCGAGGCGCGCGAGGCCGGCATCCTCACGACCCCCGAGGAGGCATGGGGGAACGCCGCGATCCCCGGCTTCGGCATCGGCAGGCCCGTGCGCGAACCCGAGCTCGACGAGGGGGCGACGGCGCCCGTCCTCGCGACGGCGGCCGAGGCCGACACGATCAGCCGGACCTGGGACCTCGAGCCCGACCTGCTCGTGCTCGCCGCGGGCAGGGACGCACCGATGCTCGTCGCGACCGGCGCGCCCGGTGACGTCGTGGCCAGGGAGGAGGGCCGCTTCCTGCTCGGCCTCCTGGGCGCGGTCCTCGCGATCGGGGCGGCGATCGCCGGCGCGATCGTCCTCGCGGCGCAATGAGCCAGCGACGACGCCCGCGTTCCCGGATCATGGCGTCGTCATGAACCCCTCGACCGGCGCCGCCATGTTCGCGATCGTCCTCGTCGGCGTCGTCGTCGCGTTCATCGTGGTCAGCACGTACAACGCGGTGATCGCGCTCCGGAACCGGATCCGCAAGGCGTGGGCGAACATCGACGTCGCGCTCAAGCAGCGCCACGACCAGCTGCCGAACCTCGTGGAGGCGGTCCGGGGCGTGATGGCCTTCGAGCAGGACGTGCTCCTCGACGTCACGCGCGCGAGGGCGGCGTACACGGCGGCGGACCCGATCCCCCGCCAGGCGGCGGTGAGCGAGCAGACCAGCGCGGCGGTCCGGAGCCTGTTCGCGGTCGTGGAGCGGTACCCGGAGATCAAGTCGGCGGCCAACGTCGCGGCGCTCCAGGAGGAGATCGCCCGCCTCGAGAACGTCATCGCCGACCGGCGGGAGCTCTACAACGACCAGGTGTTCCGCTACAACACGCGCATCGCCCAGGTCCCGACGAACCTCCTCGCCGGCGCGTTCGGCTGGACGCCCGAGCCGTTCTTCGCCGCCGAGGAGACCGAGCGCGAGCGGCCGGCCGTGGACATCAGCCCGGCCTGATCGCGTCACCGGCGCGTCACGGATCGCGCCTAGACTCTGGTCTGTACGGAGGTCCCTTTCCCATGTTCCTGTTCCGCAAGCCGTCCATGCCCGATGCCAAGACCACGCTCCCCGGCCGCGACACGCCCGTCTTCGCCGGCGGCAGCCACGACGTCAACGGCCGCCCGATCACCGGGCCCTACCCCGAGGGCACCGAGATCGCCGACTTCGCGATGGGCTGCTTCTGGGGCGCCGAGAAGGTGTTCTGGTCGGTCCCCGGCGTGTGGGTCACCGCGGTCGGCTACCAGGGCGGCACGACGCCGAATGCCACCTACAAGGAGGCATGCACCGGCGACACCGGCCACGCCGAGGCCGTGCGGGTCGTGTTCGACCCGTCGGTCGTCTCCTACGAGCGCCTGCTCCAGCTGTTCTGGGAGGACCACGACCCGACCCAGGGCTACCGCCAGGGCAACGACGTCGGGACGCAGTACCGCTCCGCGATCTTCACCCATGGCCCCGCGCAGCTCGCGCTGGCCGAGGCGTCGCGCGACCACTACCAGGCGTCGCTGACGAAGGCCGGCTACGGCCCGATCACGACCGAGATCCGCGAGGCGCCGGCCTTCTACTTCGCCGAGGAGTACCACCAGCAGTACCTCTCGAAGGTCCCGAACGGCTACTGCCCGAACCACCGGACCGGCGTGAAGCTCCCGGCCGACTTCGCGGTGACGCCGCTCCAGTACGTGGACTGACCTGACGACCGGGCCGGGCACGGGTGCGCATGGACGACGCGCCGCGACCCGAGGTGTCGGCGGCGGGTCCGCCGGCGACCGAGCGGTACTTGCTGGTCGCCGACATCTCCGGCTACACGAGCTTCATGGCCGGCGTCGAGCGGGACCACGGCTTCGACCTCAGCGCCGGGATCCCGGCGGCGTATCCGGTGCTCGGGGCGTTGCTCAACTCCGGATCGGTTCGAGTCGAGGCACGCTCGCCTGTCGACCCGCTCGGGAAGCCGTACCCGATGCTCGCACCTGCGGCTGCGGCGATGACCCGAGGCTGACGCCCCGCGGATCGATCGGGCTCGTCGCATGCGGCAAGATTGGGCGATGCTCATCGACATCGACAGCGGCAAGGAGATCCGGGCGGTCCCGTTCGCCCGCGACTTCGAGACGCTGCGCAAGCGGCTGTCGGATGCGGAGTTCGAGGCGATGGTCACTCGCATCGACGAGCTGATCGACGAGGCCGGAGCGGAGATCGCGACCGCCGGCTGGCTTCCCGGAAGCGACTGGACCGGGACGCCGTTCGAGCCGATCTACACGAAGGCAGCCCGCGAGGACTTCGGTCGCTCGGCGATGTTCTTCGGGCAGCTCGTCTGGTACGCCGTCATGGGCCGGCCGGAGCGCTGGGGCTCGGGCAAGTACCAGGTCGACGGCCGGGACATCGGGAGCCGAACCTACTTCAGGCTCAACGGCTAGCCCGACCCGGGTCGGCTGCGGGAAGTCGACTGACGCCCGCCTCCCGTCGTGCCACCCCGGTGCGCCTCCCGATGAAGTGGCGCGTGATCGGGGCACCCGGCGGCCGACACCGCACGAGGTCGGCCGCCTGGTGGCCTTCTTGCGCAGCCTACGCCCCGAATCGACGCGTCTTCATCCGGTTGCGCAGCGCGTGCGCGGCGGTCGCGCTGCGGGACGATCGGCCCGAGGTCACATCCGCTCGACGACGTAGAGGCGATTGCCGTCCGGGTCGCGGAACGTGAACATCGGCGGGACGCCCGGATAGCGCAGGATCTCCGCGTCCACGTCCGCGCCGGCGGCCTTCAGCGCGGCATGGTCCGCCTCGGCGTCGCCGGTGTCGAACCGGATGCCGGTATCGATCCCCGGCGTCGACTCGCCGAGCGGCGGGAGGGCGATCGTCGTTCCGCCGCTGATCGGGCTGACCTCCACCCAGCGCTGACCGGGTCCGAATGGCGCGTCAACGGTCTTCTCGAACCCGAGCACGCCCGTGTAGAACGCGATCGAGCGCTCCTGGTCGGTCACCGGGATCGCGACGGTCCTGATCTGCGCTGATCGACGTGGTGCGCTGTGTCATGTCCACTCTCCCGCTGGCGGACGGCATCGGACCGGTCTCAGGGTCCGTTGAGCTCGTCGGTGATGTCCTCGAAATCGTAGATGTGGTCATTGTCGGGCCAGGTGAAGCTGCGGTCGGGCAGCGGCGGGAGATCCGCGCCGAAGTAGTCGCGGAACACCGTGCGGAAGGTGTTCACCGAGCTGAACGTCTCGGGCAGCTGCTCGTCGACGCCCGGCAGGTACATCGCGAGCAGGTTGCCCAGCCGGATGCGCAGGTAGTTGGCGTTCGTCTGGACGCAGTCGACGCTCTGGCACGCCAGCGGGCCTTCGTCGCCCTCGATGATCACGATCGGGCGCTTCGCCTCGGGTCCCGAGAGCAGGTAGCCGACGATGTCCTTGATCTGCGAGTTCGCGAACGCCAGGTGGTTCCGATACAGCTCGGCCTCGGGCGTCGCCTTCGCCTCCGCCTCGGGGATCGGCGTGCCGTCGGCACGGAACACGTACGGGTCGTGCGGCAGGAGGATGTGGGCGAACACGAACTTCGGGCCGGGCGCCGTCGAGATCCGCCGGAGCTGCCGCAGCTCGAACAGCGTGCCCTCGCGGTGGAGGTCGCGGAAGCTGAGCTCGGGCGTCGTGTTGCCGAGGATCCTGTCGATCGCCGGGAGCATCGTCGTGCCGGTGAACACGTTCTCGAACTCGCTCGTCACGCCGAGGACGAGGTTCTCGTCGGCGATCGGGATGTTGCGGGTGGGCTGGAACCACGTGCCGAGCTGGTAGTAGCGGTAGCCCTCCCCCTTCAGGAACTCGCCGACCGCGTGGTTCTTGAACATCGCCTGGGCCGGGGTCCGGTCGCTCGCGACGCGGCCAACCGACGTCGTCAGCTCGTCGAGGTAGCGCATGTTGAGCGTCGCGGCGAGCGAGAAGTCGGTCGCCCGGTAGTTCGAGTGGCTGTGCTCGGGCACCTGGAACCCCTGGTCGCGAAGCCAGCCGTACATGTCGTTGTCGGTGATCCCGAACCGGCGTTCGAGCGACTCCGCCGAGCCATAGCGGTCGAAGATCAGGAAGTAGATGTCCCGGTCGGTCCGTGTCGTCGCGTTGGCGAGGGCCGCGGGCGCCAGCGTCACCGGTGCTCGACCGGCGCGGTCGATCTCGTAGGGAATGACCGACGTTGCCGTGAACGCGAGCAGCACGATCGCCAGCACGTTGAGGCCCGCCGTGACGGTCGGCAGCGAGCCCCTCGCCCGGATCGCGTAGACGACGGCGGCGACGACGATGACGGCCCACACGGCGACCTGCGCCCGGTCGTCCAGGCCGCGGTCCGTGAGACCTGGTGCCACGTGACCGAAGGCGAAGAACGCGACGACGCCCGCGGTCGCGACGACCGCGGCGCGACGGGGGTCGCGGAACAGGACCGTGAGCACGGCCCACGCGATCGCGGCGCCGAGGACGCTCCGGACGAGGGGCGGGACGACGTCGACGGGGAGCACGAGGGCGAGATTCGCCGCGTACAGGAACAGCACCGCGTAAGCGGCGAACAACACCGGGTGGAGCGGGATCCGCGACAGCACCCTCATCGACAGGCACGGGCTCGATGCATCTTGTTGGTGGTACCAGATATCCGCGTCCGCGGCGATTCGGGCAGGACGTTCATTTGCGCGGCAGTGGCGTTACAACGCCGCTGCTCTCGACAGGCTGGGGTACGGTGAGCCGCATGTTGCGGGTCGGGTCGGTCGTCATCCGCGTCGACGATCTCGAGCGCCAGGTCGCGTTCTGGTCGGCGGCGCTCGGGTACGAGGCGCGGCGCGGCGCCGACGACTTCGTGCTCCTCAAGCCGCGCGACGGCGTCGGGCCCAACGTGTCGCTGGACCGCGTCCGCTCGACCGTCCACGTGCCGCCGCGGATCCACCTCGACCTGTACGCGGAGGACCAGGCGGCCGAGGTCGCCCGGCTCGTCGAGCTCGGCGCCACCGAGGTCCACTGGGACAAGCGACCGGCCGATGCCGACTACGTGATCCTCGCCGACCCCGAGGGCAACCGGTTCTGCGTGGTGGACATCTCGCGCTAGCCCGCGCGTGCCTGCAATGCCGCTGCAACGCGATCGGCCTCCATCGCATGTCGTACGCGAGCCGGTCGCGCCCGACACTGCGGGCGGCGCGTGTGGGACCGAAATTGGGACCTGCTGAGCGATCTCACGGCGGGGACGAGCGATCGTCCTCGCCGTCTTCATGTCCGGCGTCGCGCAGCGCCAGCCACGACGCGCACGCGACGCCATCCGCGATGTCCGCGTCGGGGGCGACCCCGAGCTCGTCGTGCAGCCTCGAGAGGTCGAGCACCAGCGGGCGCCCGAAGGCGGCGACGGCGTACCGCGTGACCGGCGGCTCGGCGCGACGGCCGGCGGCGCCCCACAGTGCCTCGACGACGAGCGCCGCCGCGTCCGCGACGACGACCGGGATGCCGACGATGCGGACCGGGCGATCGAGGGCAGCGAACAGCCGCGCGAGGAGCACCGACGGTGCGAGCGACGTCGCGTCGGCCACGTTGACGGGCCCCGAGACCTCCGACCGGAGACCGGCCACGACCGCCTCGACGAGCGAATCGAGGTAGGTCATCGACGCCGGCAACGCGCCGCCCGCCGGGAGCAGCAGCCGGCCGCCGCGGACACGCGCGAGAAGCCGCGGCAGGAGCGTGGGATCGCCGGGACCCCAGACGGCCCGCGGTCGCAGGACGAGCGCGTCCGGTCGACGGGCGAGCACGAGCCGCTCCTGGGCCGCCTTCGCGCGGGCGTAGGCGTTGAGGTAGCGGGTGTCGTCGACCGGCGCCTCGAGCTCGCGTGCGTGCGGCGTGCGCGCGTCGCGGGTCGTACACGGACGCGGACCCGATGACGACGAGCCGCGCGGCAGGGGTCGATGGCATCGAGGAGTCGTGCCGTGCCCCCGACGGTCGTCCGGTGGAACGGTTCGTCCGGGTCCCCACGGCGCGACCCGGGCGGCCGCGTGGACGACCGCATCGCAGGTCGCGAGGATCGGCGGCGCCGGTTCGCCGGACGCGAGATCCCAGCGCACGTACGACCCGACGCCGGCAGGCTGCGCGGCGCGTCGGCCGAGCCCCACCACGTCGACCCCGTCGGCTGCGAGCCGGCGAGCCACCGCCCCGCCGACGAACCCGGTGACGCCCGTCACGGCGACCCGCATCAGCCGCCGCCGGCGAGGTGGCGCGCGGCGATCGAGCGAAGCGTCGCGCGGTCCGGCTTCCCGGATCGCCCGGCACGCGGCAGCTCGGCCAGCGCGAGGACGAGGTCCGGCCGCGCGTGCCGGTCCAGGGGCGAGCGTCCGCCGCGGACGACCGCGTCCAGCCGCCGACGTGCCGCCTCTGCCGGCTCGCCACGACGGGGCACCGCGAACAGCACGACGGCCTCGTCGCCGTCGGGCCGCTCCACGCCGACCATCACCGCGGCCTCGAGGTCCGCCGCCGCAGCGAGCGCGGGCTCGTACAGCGACGGGTAGATGTTCTCCCCGCCGCGGATCAGCATCTCCTTGCGCCTGCCCTTGAGGACGAGCCGCCCGTCGCCGTCGAGCGCACCGATGTCGCCCGTCGCCAGCTCGGCCGCCGGCTCCTCGCCGAGGTAGCCGCGGGCGAGCGCCGGCCCCGCGACGTGGAGCTCGCCTGCCTCGTCCGTGCGCAGCCGCACGCCCGGCAGCGGCCGCCCCACGAGGTCGCCCTCGCGCTCGTCGAACGCGAGGCGCTCGCCCGCCTCGACGAGCGCCACGAGGAGGTGCTCGGTCATCCCGTAGACCGACGCCACGCGGACGCCCGGGAGCCGGTCCACGAGCGGCGCCAGCCCCGCGTTGCGCACCGGGGCGCTGCCGAGCAGGAGCGTGCGCAGCGCCGCCCCGGCCCCGCCCGCGCGTGCCCACTCGAGCGCCACGTGGAGCGGGAGCGACGCATGCGTGACGCCGGCTTCGTGCGTGGCGCGGGCGAGGGCCGCCACGCCGCCTCGACCGGGCGGCAGCACGACGGCCGCGCCGGCGAGGAGCGCCGGGCCGACGAGGTGGAGACCCGTGCCGAGCACGCGGTCGCCCGGCCCGAGGTCGACGAGGTCGGCGCCCTGCCCGAGCGTCGCCGCGAGCCCAGCCGGCGTGTGGACGACGCCACGGGGCTCGTCGGTGGTGCCGGACGTGAAGATCACGATGGCCGGCGCGTCCCCGTCGAGCGGCCGGCGCGCGTCACCGCCCGCGAGCCGGTCGAGGCGCGCGACACGACCGAGCGTCCGCGACGTCGCCCACAGTGATGGCGCGAGGACCGCGGGATCGGGGAGCCGGATCCCGCGCCTGGCGGCCAGCGCACGCAGGACGGCCGACCCGGCGATCGTCGCCACGCCGCCGTCCATGACGACCCCGACGACGCCGGCCACCCGGCACCGCGCCGCGAGCGAGGCCGGCGCCAGCCCCGGATCGAGCACGACGACGACGATCCCCGCCCGAAGCGCCGCCAACAGCCAGGCGATCCCGTCCCCGTCCTGGCGCACCGCGAACGCGACCGCATCGCCCGGTGCGAACCCCGCGCGCTCCCAGGCGCCCGCGTACGCCTGAACCCGGTCCGCGAGCTGGCCGCGGGTCGCGATCCGTCGCCCGTTCGCCGCGACGATCGCGGGGTCGCCGGGTCGGTCGGGCGCCACGACCCGGTCGAGCATCTCCTCGAGCGCGGTCACGGGCGGGCGCGCACGAGCAGCGACCCGTACGCCGGGAACAGCACGCCAGACGCCGGCCGCCGGTCGACGACGCGCAGCGTGGGCAGCCGCCCGAGCGCGCCGAGCAGGAGCCGCAGCTGCTCGCGGGCGATCGGCGCGCCGAGACAGAAGTGCGGCCCCGCCCCGAACCAGAGGTGGCGCAGCTCGCGCGGCACCGCCTCGCCAAGGCGCAGCGCCTCCGGATCGCCGTCGTAGAGCGACTGCCAGCGCGTCATCGCGTAGACGCTCAGGAAGACCCGCCGGCCGGCCGCGAACCGGACCCCGTCGAGCTCCACGTCCTCGGGACAGCTCCGGACGATGACCTCGGTCGGCGTCGTGAGTCGCAGGCCCGCCTCGATCGCGTCCTCCACGGCATCGGGCGCGCCGCCCCGGAGGGACGCCCATCGCCCGTGGTCCGCGAGCAGCGCGACGATCCGCGGGGCCGCCGAGGTCACGGTCTCGGTTCCCGCGAGCACGATCACGACGACGAGCGCCCGCGCCGCCTCCCACGAGAACCCGAGCTCGCGCAGCCGCCCGATGGTGCCGCCGCCCGTCTCCCAGCCGGACCGTCCCGGCTCGCCGAGCCGCGCAACGAGGGCGCGAGCCGTCTCGAGCTCCCCGGCGCGCACGCCACGCCGGATCGCGCGGACCGTCATGCCGACGAGCTGCTCGCCGAGGCGATACGAGGCGAGATACCCCTCGTCGCCGTCCGCGGGTGGTGGCGCGCCGAGCAGGGCGAACGTGGTGCGGCCCGTGAGGACGCGGACGAGCCGGACGAGGTCCACGGTCTCGCCGTCCCGGAGGCGCGCCGCCGCCTCCTCGATCGGAGCCGCCGCCGTCCCCGCCACGATCTCCGCCGACGCGGCGGGCGAGAACAGCGGCCCGAGGTCACGGCGCAGCGCCTCGTGAGCGGGCCCGTCCATGTTGAGGAGCGCGTCCGGCCCGATCGCGAGGTCCATCAGCTCGCCGTGGGTGCCCGGCCCGACGGTCCGGAACCGCGCCGGATCGGTCAGGATGCGCCGCCCCAGCACGGGGTCGTTGACGAGCGTCCCGAACCGCCCGAGCGGGACCACCGGGCGAGTGCCCGCCGCGCGCAGGCCCGCGAACGCGAGCGGCGACACCGCGAGCCACAGCCGCGACTCGAACCAGCCGGCGCGCCATGCGCCAGGCGGGAGGCGCGTCGCGAGCGCGTCGACCGGGCGCAGGAGGTCAGCGGACATCGACCGGCTCGCCGCGGCTGTCGTGGTGGAGGTACCACGCGATCACGCCCCGCAGCCCGTAGCGCCGGTAGCGGCGGCTGCTCGACGCGACGACCGCCCGCCGGTCCCCGGTGATCCTGTCCGTGATCCGGCGGGTCCGGTTCATGAGCACGCGATCGTCGTGGACCTCCTCGATCGCCGAGCGCGGGAAGCCGCCGGACGCGAGGTAGGTCGAGGCGCGGATCCCGACGTTCGAGCCCATCATCATCCGGAACCGCGTCCGGTAGCGCCGCCCGTGGTTCTTGGGGACGGAGATCGCGGCCGCGGCGCCCACGAGGAGCCACAGCACCACGCGCACCGGCAGCGGGTTGCCCTCGTCCGTGCGGTCGACCATCCGGCCGGCCACGAGGTCCATGTCCGTCGCGAGCCGCTCGCGCATCCGGGCGGCCCAGCCCGGCCTGGGGAGGCTGTCGGCGTCCGTTCGGAGCAGGTACCTGGCGCCGGCGGCCGCGGCGATGCGCATCCCGGTGTCGGACGCAGCACCGGTCCCCTTCTCCGGCTCGACGACGAGGCGGACGCCCAGCCCCCGGCGCGGCCCGCCCGGCGCGGCGACCGAGGCGGCCCACGCACGCACGAGCTCGAGCGTGCCGTCCCGGCTGCCGTTGTCCACGACGCACACGACGAACGGGCGGAGCGTCTGCGCCTCGAGCGCGGCGAGCGTCGCCCCGATACCCCCCACCTCGTCGAGCGCGGGCAGGACGACCCAGGTGTCGGCGTCGCCGGCGACCAGGGTCTCGGCGACGCGGTCCTCGAGCCGGAACGGCGGCAGCGGGACGAGCGGCGTCCCCTCGGCACGCTCGAAGCGGGCCGGCGGGGTCACAGTCGGATGGCCATCGTCGCGACGCTGATGCCGGCCCCCAGCCCGACGAACAGGACGTTGTCGCCCGGCCCGACCCGGCCCGCCTCGCGAGCGCGGACGAGCGCCAGCGGCAGCGTCCCCGAGGCGACGTTGCCGTACGCCTCGATCGTGCGCGCGACGCGCTCGGGCGGGAAGCCCAGGCGCTGGGTCATCTCGTCGGCGAACGGGGCGGTGACCTGGTGGACGACGAACAGCGCGAAGTCGTCCGGCGTGGTCCCCGTGGCCTCGAAGACACGGGTCGCGATGGTCGGGTCGAAGGCGCGGACGATGTCGCGGAGCGCCCCGCCGTCGCCGCCCGCGTACAGGAAGTCGTCGCCACGCGGATGGCGGGAGCCGCCGCCCGGGACCTGCGACACGGACCAGTGCTGCGAGGCGTTCCAGCTGTCGCGGTAGAAGACGCCCCGGGCGTCGTCGCTCCGCTCGAGGACGAACGCGCCGCCGACGTCGCCCACGGTGTAGCCGATGAACGCGTGGCGGAAGCCGCGCCGGTCCGCGATCCCGTAGCGCGCCGCGAGGGTCGGCGTCTCGCCCGTGACGACGAGCGCCCGCCGGGTGGCGCCGCTCGCGATCATCGCCTCGCCGACGCGGATGCCCTCGACGAAGCTGTTGCACGCGTTCTTGATGTCGAACGCCGAGCCGCCGCCATAGCCGAGCGCGTCGGCGACGTTGTGCACGGTTGCCGGCTCGACCTGGTCGGAGCTCGTGGAGGCGAACAGGAGCAGGTCGATGTCCGCGAGGGTGATCCTCGCGTCCTCGAGCGCGCAGCGGGCCGCCTGCGCCGCGAGCGTCGACGCGTACTCGCCAGGTCCGACGGCGTGGCGCGTCTCGATGCCGCTGATCGCGGCGAGGGTCCCCCTGGGCACCGGCAGGCGGCCGGACTCGTGCTCGATGCGGGCCTCGATCTCCGCGACCGTCTCGCGGGCCGCGGGCAGCGCGACGCCCATGCCGGCCACCCGCACCGCCGGGTTCGTCACTCGGGAACGATCACCCTCCACGACGCGGAGTATGTCGCACGCGACCGTCGCGCCGGGACGTCGCCGGACGGACCTGCGGAACGCGTCACCGAGGCGTCACGCGGGCGTCGTCGGCATGTCACCCCGCCTCCGCATGGTGTCGCAAGACGCCGGCACCCGGCCGGCACGACGACACGGTGGAGGACATCGATGAAACGACTCCTGGTGGCGGCCACGGCTGGCCTGCTCACCCTCATGACGGTCGCTGGGCCGGTTGGCGCCCGCACCTTCGGCGCGGTCTACGCGAACGACGCGGTCTACCGCGTGTTCGGGAACGCGGCGAACGTGCCCGACGGCACGGGCACGGACCCGTTGGCGACGTTCACCAACTCGACCAACGCCGACCAGCGCGGCGTCGCCGAGTTCGCGCCGGGCTCCCCGACCGGCCACCACGGCGGCCGCTGGGCGGTCTACCGCGTGACCTGGACCTCGGGCGACTCATCCACGCTCGTGACGAGCTGGTCGCAGCTCCAGTCGCTCGCCGACGCGGGCCAGCTGACGATCACGCGTGACCCTGCCGCGGACTTCCGCTGCCCGGTCCTGGGGGACCCCGAACCGATCAGCTGACGGCTCGCTCCTCGCACGCACCGCGCGGCTCCCGTGGACACGGGGGCCGCGCATCCGCGTTCCGGCCGGTGACGCCGCAATCGAGGAGGTGCGTCGGGGTGCAGCAGCGCCTCCGTGTCCCAGATCCGAAGCCTTCGGCGTGCTGGTGCCGCGAGCATCTCCGGAAGTCGTCGCATGTCGGTGAACCCAAGGGTTGCTTTGGCCAGCCGTTCGACTGGCACGATCCCGCCGGCGTCGCCGAATACGCGCATCCCAGCCGCAAGGGCTGCGTCGACCCCAGCACGGAAAGTTCTGTCGTCTCGACTACGACCGCCGCGCATGACGGCTGCGACCCCCATTGCTTCCGCGGCATGGAGGAATACGTCCGGCGTCGGGCTTGCCGTTCGGCACGTCGCTCGTGCTGAAGATCCTCCCCGCGAACCGCTCGTACAGTCCGACGATCCGAAGCGAGGCTTCGATCTTCCGATGGCTGCCGGCTCGAGGCGACGCATGTCGGCGGCCGAGATGCCGTCGAGCGCGTCAGCGAGTCCCATGCCACCGGACGTAGCGTGCGGTCGCGAACGCATCGCGGTAGAGGCTGCGACACTCGTCCTCCCAATCGGACGCCAGCTCGCGTCGCGCGCAGGTGAGCCGCGAGCTCGTCAACCAGTGAACTCGTGAGATCGGCGCACGAACGTTCGCCACGATCGGGCTCGAAGCCTGCCGTCGCGGGCAGCCGAGAGCTGCCAGCGAGCCTGGGCGGCTCGTAGACACGGCGTCGTCCGATCCGGGCTCGCTGTCCACGATCACACGTCGCAGTCGAGCAACTCGACGCTGGGGCGTCGACCAGCGCACCTTGGAAGTCAGCTCTGCCGAGCAGGACGTTGCGCTAGGCGTCCGGAATCATGGCGAGCTGGGGTAGCCCTGAATCGAGAGCCCCTCCGGGTCCGCCTGGAGGACTCTTCGGGGAGAGGAAGCTGGCTCCGGCGGTAGGATTCGAACCTACGACCAAGTGATTAACAGTCACCCGCTCTACCACTGAGCTACGCCGGAGCGATGGACGAGGACGGCCCGCGGGACGCTCGTCGGGGGCGCCATCGCGGCGCCGCGGGTGAGGATAGCAGGGGTCCGGCCGTCGCGGGAGCGCCCGGGTCGCCGTCGGCCGGGCGATAGACTCGCGGCCATGAGCCTGATCAGCCCCGAGGAGCTCCTCGCCCGCCTCGACGACCCGGCCTCCGCATCGCGGACGTGCGCTGGTGGCTCGCGGACCCGGGCAAGGGCCGCCGCGACTACGCCGAGGCGCACCTGCCAGGCGCGATCTTCGTCGACGTGGACACGGACCTCGTGGCGACCGAGGGCCCCGGCCGGCACCCACTCCCCTCCCCGGCCGACTTCGCGAGCCGGATGGCGGCGCTCGGGTTCGACGACTCGAGCGACATCGTCGCGTACGACGACGCGGGCGGCACGATCGCCGCCCGGCTGTGGTGGATGCTCGATGTCCTCGGCCACCCGCGGGTCCGCGTGCTCGACGGGGGCATCGGCGCCTGGATCGCCGCCGGCGGGCCTGTGACCGACGCGGTGCCCGCGTACGAGCCCGGCCGCCTCACCCTCGGCGACGCGTGGACAGGGACGATCGACCGGCGAGACGCTCACCGCCCGCCTCGGGACGCTCGCCGTGATCGACGCCCGCGCGCCGGAGCGCTACCGCGGAGACGTCGAGCCGATCGATCCCGTCGCGGGCCACATCCCCACGGCGCTCAACCGCCCGACGGGCGGCAACCTGGCGCCGGACGGGCGCTTCCTTCCGCCCGACGCACTCCGGCTCCGGTTCGCACCCCTCGGCGACGAGGTCGTCACGGCCTGCGGGTCGGGGATCACGGCCTGTCACAACGCGCTCGCGATGCGGGTCGCCGGGCTGCCCGATCCCCTGCTCTACCCGGGGTCGTACAGCGACTGGTCACGCGCGGGCATGCCCGTGGCGACGGGCGACGAGCCGGGCCAGCCGCCGACGGCCGACCGCGCTCGCCGTTTAGCCGGCCGCGCCGACCTCGCCGCCGCTGGTAGCGGGCCGCCTGGCCCGCGCGACCGCCGCCTGGAGCAGCGCCACGACGAGCGCGGCCGCGAACCCGATCGCGACGTCGCCGAGCAGCGCGACCTGGAACCCGAACAGGCCGATCTCCGGGCCGACGCTCAGCCCGAGCTTGTGGCCGATGAGGTAGAACGCGCTGAACCCGGCGAGCACCGGCAGGACGTATGCGGCACGCCGGGTCGAGCCGCCGACCCGGGCGGCGAGCCGCACCGCGACGATCCCGGCGATGACCGAGCAGGCGACGAACAGGGTGACGAGCGCGTACGCGGCGGGCGGCATGCCCGCAGGCTACCGCCGATCGCGGCTACCGGCCGCGGAGGTGCCTCGACGCGTAGCTCCGGTTGTACGAGGTGTCCACCGCGCGGACGTAGTACCTCGCGCCCTTGACCGTCGGGATCCTGATCCAGGACCGGGTCGTCGCGGCGATCGCCTTCGAGCGGCCCTCGCGGTAGATCCGGTACTTGAGCACCTTCACGTTGTCCGTCGATGGCGCCCAGTCGAACGTCACGTACCTGCCCGAGCGCTTGATCACCCGGAAGTGACTTCGGCGTGGTCGGCCGCTGCGTGTCGGCCTTGGTCCTGATGGACAGCGACGTGGCGCTGCTCAGGTTGAACCCCGTGTCCATCGCCGCGACCGTGTAGGAGTACGTCGTCGCCGGCTTGCGCGGGCCGTCCTTCCACGTGACCTGGTCACCGGCGAGCGTCGCGACGAGCGCCCCGTTGCGGCGGACCTGGTAGGAGATGACGCCGAAGTCGTCGGTCGCGGCGCCCCACGAGAGGCTCACGGTCGTCGTCCCGGCCGTGCCGTCGAGCGGCTCGGGCGCCGTGGGCGCGGACTGGTCGTCGGGGTTCGGCGTCGCCGTCGGGGCCGGCGTGGGCGTCGGCCGGGGGTCGGGGTCGGCGCCGGGCTGGCGCTCGGGTCGGGCGTGGGCGACGGCGACGGCGTGGGCGACGGCGACGGGCTCGGGTTCGGATCCGGCGGCATGGTCACGCCCTTCGTGACGGCGTTCCCCACGTTGCCAGACGTGTCGACGGCGGCAACGCCGTAGGTGTAGGTGGCGCCGAGCTTCGCGGTCGTGTCCGTCCAGCTCGTGGCCGGGACGTTCACGGTCCCGACGGCCGTACCGTTGCGCGTGATCTTGTAGCTCGCGACGCCCAGGTTGTCCGTGGCGGCGCCCCACGACAGTGCGACCGACGGCGTGTCCGACGCGGTCGCGGACAGCGCGCCCGGCGCGCTCGGGGCGATCCCCTCCTTGACCTGGACCTTGACGCCCGACGCGTCCGACGAGACCGTCGTGAACGAGATCGTGGACACCGGGTCCTTGAGCGTCTTCCCGACGAGGAGCGGGGCGTCCTTGAGATCGCTCGTCGACGGCGTGGTGTCGATGAGGTTCGTGTCCTTGGGCGACCACGTCGGGCTGGCGGTTCCCGACGGCGAGGCGGATCGTGACGCCCACCGTCGCGGGCGAGCCCGCGGTGAAGTTGTCGAAGTTGCCGTACGGCGTCCGGAAGTCGAGGTCGAAGAACGTGCCGTCGCCGCGCGGGATGCGGACGAGCTTCACCGGGCCGCTGCCCAGCCATGGCGCGATCGTGTACGTGTTGCCGGGCGCGCCCACGACCTTCTCGGACGGGCCGAGGAACCCGAGCTCGCCGAGCATCGACCCGTGGTTGTGGCGCAGCGCGTTGTTGCCCATCGTGCTGAACGGGTCCTCGTAGCCCCTGGACGTGCAGCTCGACGTGGCGCCGATCGAGACCCGCGTCCCGCCCGAGCTCGTGCAGTACAGGGCATTCGCGTGACCGAGGCCGAAGTTGTGGCCCAGCTCGTGGGTCATCACCTGGACGCTGATCGTTGCCGTTCAGGACCGACTTGGTTGCCGTTGACGTACGCCACGCCGGCCCAGCCACACGAGGTCGTCTTCGGGACGACGTACAGGACGTTCGTGTAGCTCGACAGGCTGCCGCCCGCTGCCGCGACAGCGTTGGCGCCGTACGTCGTCCAGTTGGTCCAGTCGCAGGTCGTCGACGGCGTGTCGATCGTGTACCAGCCGAAGACGGTCCCCGTCACGGACCAGCGGGACTTCGACTCCTCCTCGAAGAACGCCTTGATGCTCGTCGTGCTGCCGGAGAGCGCGGACTGCACGGCCGACTTCGCGAACGGCGCCGAGGTGTTGTCCTTGAAGTTGATCAGGACGATCGCGAGGTTCTTGGTCGTTGTCGCCGCGGTCGAGAACGTCCCGCTTGCGCCATCGGCGCCGGCGCCCGCGTCCGAGGACGTCGTCTCCTGCGCGCTGGCGAGGACCTCGAAGTCGCGGCCTGGGCGACCGCTCGCGACCTCCAGCCGCTTCCCGACCCGGCGGCCGGTCAGCTTCACCTTCGCGCCGGCCAGGTCTTCCGGCGACCCGTCCGCGAACGCGACCGGGATCGACCCGGCCTTCGTGCGGAGCTCGAACCGCGGGCCTGGGTGCGACTCGTGGAACGTCTCGACGTAGAGCGCGTCGAGGGTGCCGGTCAGGGTCTCCCGGGAGGCGCCGCCGGGCTCGACGGCGGCGACCGGCGCGGCGAACAGGGCCGCGAGGGCGAGGGCGATGAGTGGCTGCAGGACGTGTCGGCGCATGGGGCTCCGGGTGCTTCGGGGGCACGTGCACGTCATCAGTGCGGCGTGCCACAGCAGCGTCGACGGAACGCACCACCGTGGCATGAACCGGCCGTCCAGCCTCGGGAGGGGTAAAGGTCCCGGTTTGGTGCGGGCGCGCACCACCCCGTTGCAGATGGGTGTGGAGCGGTGCGGTCGGCCCGCCGGGGCGGTGCCAGGAGGCGCCTCGAAACGCACCGGACAGCAGGAAGCCGGCGGTCGATGACCGCCGGCTTCGATGCGTCTGTCCGGGTGAACCGGGAGGGCCTGGCCCTCCGCGGGGGTCAGCTATGCGTTCTGGGCGTCCTCGACCAGGTCCGTGGCGGTGTCCGCCGCGTCGTCGACTGCGTCGCCCGCGGCGTCCGCAAGGTCGTCGCCGGCCGAGTCGGCCTTGCCGCGCGCCTTGTTGATCGCCTCGGTCGCGGTGCTCACCGCGGCGTCGATCTGCTCGCCCGCGCCGTCGAGCACCGGCTGCGCGTTCGCCTTGACCTCGTTGATCCGCTCCTCGAGCGTCGCCTGCATCTCGCTGATCCGGGCCTCGAGCTGCTTGCCCATCTCATCGAAGTCCGCGTTCTCGATATCGGACTTCGTCGTCTCGAAGACCTCGCGCAGGTCGCGGTCGGACTTGAAGGAATACGCGATGGCGCCCGCGATGCCGAGCACGATGCCTGTCGCCACACCGACGATGAACTTCATTCGATGGTTCTCCTCTGCGTTGTCTGCCTGCGAGGCAGGTTACTCGAGATAGTCCTTGAGCTTGCGGCTCCGGCTGGGGTGCCGAAGCTTGCGAAGTGCTTTCGCCTCGATCTGGCGAATGCGCTCTCGGGTGACGTTGAACTCCTTGCCGACCTCTTCGAGAGTGCGGGCGCGCCCGTCCTCGAGGCCGAACCGGAGCTGGAGGACGCGCCGCTCGCGACCGGTCAGTGAGTCGAGCACCGCCTCGACCTGCTCCTTGAGGAGCTGGTGGCTGGCGGCCTCGGCCGGGGCGAGCGCGCCGCGGTCCTCGATGAAGTCGCCGAGGTGCGAGTCCTCCTCTTCGCCGATGGGCGTCTCGAGCGAGACGGGCTCCTGTGAGACCTTGATGATCTCACGGACCTTCTCCGGCGTGACGACCACTTCCTGGCCCTTCGACATCGCCTCGGCGATCTCCTCCACGGTGGGCTCGCGGCCCAGCTCCTGGAGCAGCTGCCGGGACACGCGGATGAGCCGGTTGATCGTCTCCACCATGTGGACCGGGATCCGGATCGTGCGCGCCTGGTCGGCGATCGCACGCGTGATCGCCTGGCGGATCCACCACGTCGCGTAGGTCGAGAACTTGAAGCCCTTCTCGAAGTCGAACTTCTCGACCGCGCGGATGAGGCCGATGTTGCCCTCCTGGATGAGGTCCAGGAACGACATCCCGCGCCCGATGTACTTCTTCGCGATCGACACGACGAGGCGCAGGTTGGCGCTCGTCAGCTGCTCGCGGGCGTCGCGGCCGATCCGGACGACCTCGCCCTTGCGGTCGCGCATCTTCGTCTGGGGCGGGACCTCGGGGTCGAAGCCCATCCGACGCAGCAGGTCCGAGTCGTTGCCGGCCTCGATCCAGCGCTGGAGCCCCGGGAAGGCGACGTCGTCGCGGGTCCAGTTGTAGATGGCCCGCAGCCCGACGTTGTCGCGCGAGTCGAGGTCACCGTTGTGGACCGAGAGGTAGGACCAGTCGAGGACCGCCTGGAACGACGCGGCGCCGGGCGCCTCGGCGTAGGCGGCGAGCAGGTGCTTCGCCTCCTTGAGCAGGTCCTTGGTCCCGTCGGACTGGACGTCCTTGCCGGCCTTGACCAGGTGGAAGTCGGGCGAGGGCGTGTACAGGTCCGCGACGCCGTCCCAGCCGAGGGCGTCCGCCACCATGCGGTGCGTCTCCTCGCCGAACGGGAGCTGGTGCTGGCGCTTCGTCGTGCGCGTCTTGCGCTCGGTGTCGTGGAGCGTCCACTCGTGGAGCGACAGGACGGCCTTCCAGGGCTCGACGATGATCTGCTCGCCGAGCTCGATCGCCTTCGCGAGGACGACCTCCTCCTCGGCCGAGAGCAGCGCGACCTTGCCGATCTCCTTGAGGTACATCCGGACCGGGTCGTCGATCCCGATCATGTCCGCGGAGAGCTGCTCGAGCTCCTCGCGGGTCGGCTCCTCGACCTCGTCCGGGGTCAGCTTCGCGGGCGCCTCGAGGCCCTCGGGCACCTTGACGCCCTCGACCGCCTCCTCCTCGACGATCTCGACCGAGAGCTCGGCGGGACCGGGCTCCGCGTTCTCGTCCAGGCTCAGGTCGAGGTCCTCGTCGTCATCGTCGTCGTCGCGTCCGCGTCCGGGTCGGCGGAGACGGGCGCGACGGCCGCGCCGGCACGACGCGGCCGCATGGTGGCGAGCTTCGCCTCCTCGAGCTCCCGCTTGGTGCGGCGCGGGCGCGAGGAGAGCACCGCCTCGACGAGCTGCTTGTCCAGGGGATCGGCCATGTCCGCGGGTCCTCCGAGGTTCGAGCGCGAGTGGGACGCGAGTGGTGGTCGGTTGGTGGTGGTGGGTGCGTCAGCGATCTGGTCCGGGTGGTCAGCCCGCCGGTACGGCCTGGCGGGCGAGGAGTCTGGTCTGGTCCCGCCGGCGGTCGAGCGAGCGGCGCTGCTCGTTCAGGAGCCTTCGCTCGTTCGAGAGCCGGTCGATCAGCTCGCGGTCGGCGTCGCGCTCTGCCTCGCCCATGGCGTCGCGGTTCCACGCGGCGCGGTCCTGCCACTCGGCATCGTCGAGCTCGAGGATGAGCCGCTCGATCTCGTAGCTCAGCGAGTGGTCGGTGAGCTCGCGCGGGTTCGGCCCGGGCCGCGAGACGAGCGCCTGGCCGAGGGCGCGGCTCTCCTCGTCGAGGCCGTCGAGGATCGCGGTCAGCACGTACGGCGGGCGGACGCCGTGGTCGTCGCGGGCGCGGGCGAGCACGATCGCGCGGTACAGCTCGCGTGCGACCTGGCTCGGCAGGCGGTCCGGCCCGAGCCCGTCGAGGACCGCGTCGTGCGTCTCGGGGACGAGGAGCACGAGCCGCAGCAGCTCCTGCTCCGTGCGCGAGACGCCGCGCAGGATGTCGTTGACCGGCAGGGCGTCGGCGGCGCGGACGACCGCGGCGGCGCTGAACCGCTCTCGCCCGTCGCGCGGGTCGGCGTCGCGCAGCTGGCGACGGTGCATCGCCTCGAGCAGCGTCCGCTGCTCCACGCCGCTCACCTGCTGGACGCGCTGGAGGTAGGCGTCGCGGAGGACCGGGTTCGGGAGGTTGCGGATGATCGGCAGGACCGCATCGACGAACCGCGCCTGGCCGCCCGGCGTCCGCAGGTCGTGGGCGCGCGCATGGACGTCGATCAGGTGGTCGACGATCGGCCGCGCGGTTCGCACGACCTCGCGCCACTCGTCGGGGTTGTCGCGCACGACCTCGTCCGGGTCCTTGCCCACGGGCAGCTGGACCACGCGCACGTCGTCCAGCTCCACGCCGGAGTCGTCCGGGGCGAGCTGGCGCATGACCTCCTCGAGCGCGGTGGCGCCGAAGGTCCCCGCCTTCTCGCCGGCCGCGTCGACGTCGTAGGCGAGCGCGATCCGCTTCGCGTAGCGCGTGACGAGCGCGACCTGCTGCGGGGTCAGCGCGGTGCCGAGGCTCGCGACGACGTTCTCGAAGCCCGACTGGTGGGCCATCAGGGCGTCCGTGTAGCCCTCGACGATCACGGCCTGGCCCGTCTTCCGGATCGCCGACTTGGCGCGGTCGACGAGGTACAGCGTCCGGCTCTTGTCGAACAGCGGGGTCGCCGGCGAGTTGAGGTACTTCGGGCCGCGGTCGACGCCGCCCTCGCCCTCCTTGCCCAGGATCCGGCCGCCGAGACCGACGGCGTGGCCGTTCTGGTCCCGGATCGGGAAGATGATCCGCTCGCGGAACCGGTCGTAGACGCCGCCACCCCGCTGGCGCGGGCTCGCGAGGCCGACCTCGAGGAGCTCGCCCGAGTTGACCTGGCGCTTCGTGGCGAGCTGCCGGGTGAGCTGGTCCCAGCCCGCCGGCGCCCAGCCGAGCTGGTGCTTCTCGATCGTCTCGTCCGTGAACCCGCGGTCGTGGAGGTACGCGAGCGCGGGCTCGCCGGCCTTCGACTTGCGCAGCACCGCGTGGTAGAACGCGACCGCCGACTCCATGACGTCGCGCAGCCGCGCGTTGCGGGCGTCCTCGCGCTTGGTCCGCTCGTCGAGCTCCACGCCCGCGCGGCCCGCGAGCTGGGCGAGCGCCTCGGGGAACGAGAGCGTGTCGCGCTCCATGACGAACGTGAAGATGTCGCCGTGCTTGCCGCACCCGAAGCAGTGCCAGGTGTCGCGCACGGGCGTCACGACGAAGCTGGGGGTCTTCTCGCCGTGGAACGGGCACAGCCCCTTGAGGGTGGTGCCCGCCTTCTTCAGCTGGACCGTCTCCCCCACCACGTCGGCGACTGGGAGCCGGCCCTTGATCTCGGCCACGACGCCGACGGCCAAGGGCGCCCCTTCCCGATCACACCGGCCGGGAAACCGACCGGAAATGACTGTCGACCTGTCAAGTCTTGACAGGTCGTTCGGGCCGAATGTACCCCCGGTCAGGGGGCTTGACAAGGAACGCTTGTCAAGCCCTCCCGGCGTCGGTCAGGCGCCCGCGGTGAGCTGCGCGGAGTAGTACTCGAGCGCGGTCTTGGTCTTCGTCTGCTGGACCGAGGCGAGGACGATCCCCTTCTCGGCGAGGTACGCCCGGGTCGCCCCCGCGACCGCGAACGCCTCGTCGGTCCGGCAGCGGGTCGAGAGCTCGAGGATCCGCGTGCCGTCGGGGTACAGCCACATCTCGGCGACGAGGATCCGCGGCAGGTCGCGCTTGCGGCCCATCTGCACCGCGAACTTCCCCTTGAGCAGGAAGGTCGGGCCGAGCGGCACGAGCGAGTCGAGATCGAGGCCCTCGGGGGCGTGCTCGCGGTAGAAGGCGCGCTGCGACTTCGAGTACAGCTGCCGGAGCGGCAGCTTGCCGCGCACGGCGTCCTCGACCGCGTCCGTGTCGGCGCGGCCCTTGAACGAGCCGGAGCACACGAAGCCGCCCGGCAGCACGTCGACCTCGACGTTGAAGTCGGCCTGGCGGCGGATCTCGGGCCGCAGGTCCGCGGGGTCGATCGGGCGCAGCTTGATCACGGTGTCGGCCCGGCCGCCGGCGATCCGGCGGGCACGCACGACGATCCCCGCCTGGTTGAGCTGGAGGTCGGGCGTGTCGAAGAAGTACACCTGTCGCGGCTGGGCCTCGACGGGGTCGATCGGGAGCCCCTGGATCGTCGCGCGGTGCGACGCGGCCGGGACGGTCGCCTTGAGCTCGACGCTGTCGGAGCCCTTCATGAGGCGCATCGCCTGGCCCAGCTCCAGGTCCGTCAGCCGCGGCGGCTCGCCCTCCGGGAGGGGCTCCGCTGCTGCGTGGCCGTTCTCGGTGTCGGCCGCCTGGCGGGCCGTCGTCTTCGTCATCGAGCTCCTCCTGCCGGCTCGCGGCCGGCGCCGAATGTCTCCACCAGCACGCCGTGGCGCAGCCCCCGGTCGCTCACCGTGAGTGCGTCGTGGCCCAGGTGATCCAGGATCGTCCGGACGATGCACGCCCCGGCGAGGATCACGTCGGCCCGCTTTGGCTGGAGCCCGACGATCTCACGCCGGGCGGCCGTGTCGGTCGATCGATAGCGCTCGATCTGGCGATCGAGCTCTGCGCGGGTCAGCACGGACCCCTGCACGATGTCGGGATCGTACGTCGCGAGGCCGTGCATCACAGCGGTCATGTTGGTGACAGCCCCGCCCATGCCCACGAGGACGTCGGGCCGGGAGCGGCCGTCGAGCCGCGACAGGTCGCCCGAGATGGCGGCAAGGGCCTCCTGGAGCACCTCGGGGGTCACCGCGTGGTCGAGGCCGAAGCGCTCCGTGTAGCGGACCGCGCCGACGTCCACGCTGAACCGCTCGTCCACGACGTCGCCGTGCCCGAACGTGAACTGGCTGCTGCCACCGCCGGTGTCGAACACGGCGAGCGTCCCGTCGCCGAGGTCGAGGGCCGCGCCGACCGCGAGGAACGCGAGCCGGCTCTCCTCGTCGCCCGAGATGATCTCGATCCGGACGCCCGTCGCGGCGGCGATCGCGTCGACGACCGCCTGCCCGTTCGTGGCGATCCGCAGCCCGGCCGTCCCCACCGCCGCGATCGCGACGGCGCCGAGCTCGCGGGCCTGGTCGGCCATGCCGGCGATCGCGGCGATCGCGCGCTCCTGCGCCGCGGGCGAGATCTCGCCCCCTTCCTCGAGCCCCTCCCCGAGCCTCGTCAGCTCCGCGCGATCGAGGACCGGATGCCAGCCGGCCGGGCCGCGCTCGGCGACGTGGAACTTGACCGAGTTGGTGCCGGCGTCGATGACGGCGAACCGCAGCGGCGTCCCGTCGAGCAGCGCCGCGAGGCCCTTCGGGTAGCTCGTGTTGAGGTACGCCGGCAGGCCGACCGACCGGACCGCGGCGACGACCGCGTCGGCGTCCTCCGACTCGATCGCGATCGTCCGCGTCGCGCGCCCGTCGGCGACGACGTCCGTGACCTCGCTCGTGCAGCCGCCGACGCGGTAGCGGACCCGGCGCTTGTGGACGTTCACGGGCCGCAGCGCGTCGCCGGCGAGCTCGGCCAGGAACTGGTCCGAGCGTGTAGCTCTCGCGCTCCAGCGGCACCGCGGGCACGCGGAGCGCCTCGAGGACGCGGATGGTGTCCGCGGCGGCCAGCGGGAACGTGGCCTTGAGCACGGGCCGCCACTGCTCGAGGCCGGCGGCGTCCGTCTCGACGAACACCTTGATGTCCATCAGGTCGTCGCGGACCTTCACGTTGTCGCCCATCCCGGAGAGCAGGTAGAGCTCGTCGCTCTCCTGGACACCCGTTGGCTCGAGCGCGGCGAACTTCGCCTCGGCCGGCCCGAACGAGGGCCCGAAGGTCCGCCACTCCCAGCGCGGGATGATCTTGTCCATGGGAAGTCCTCCCGCCGAAGGGCGGCGTCAACCATGCCGCTGCTCGCGGCGGGTCCGTCCAGTGGAACACCCCGGTCAAGCGACCGCCTCCACCCGCGCGGAGGATAGACTTCGCCGCAGGGGCCGCCCGAACGTCGCTGCGGGGGTGAGAAGTCGATGTCGATCGTTGCATCGTGGTCCGTCGCGCCGGGCGACCCGGACCGCGCCGGAGCTCCGGCCGCGAGGCCGGGGCCGACGCTGCTGGACGCGAACTTGCGCGTGCCCACGCGCTCGGTGGGGGTCCACCGCTCCCGGATCCTCCAGCGACTGCGTGTCGCGCGCGACGCCCGGATCGTCTCGGTCGTGGCGCCCGCCGGCTATGGCAAGACGACGGTCCTCGCGCAGCTGGCGGCGGGCCTCCCGGGCCGCGTCGCGTGGGTGACCGTCGACGACGGCGCCAACGACGCGATCGTGCTGCTCACCTATGTCGCCGCCGCCTTCGACCGCGTCGAGACGGTCGCCCCGTCGGTGTTCGAGCGCCTCGGGACTCCGGACGTCCCGCTCCGGGACGTCATGGCGGAGCTCCTCGGCGGGCTCGCGGGCGCCACCGAACCGGTCCTCCTCGTCCTCGACGACGCGCACCGGCTGCACGACGCGGCCGCGCTGCAGGTCCTGACCTCGCTCGTCGAGCACCTCCCGTCGCGGGTCCGGGTGATCATCGCGGGCCGCGAGGCGCCGGCGCTCCCGTTCCCGCGCTGGCTCGCGGAGGAGGTGATCCTCCGCCTCGGTCCCGACGACCTGGCGATGACCGACGACGAGGCGACGCGGCTCCTGACCCGCCGCGGGGCCGGGCTCGCACCCGCCGCCGTGCGCCAGCTCGTCGACGGGATGCATGGCTGGCCCGCGTTGCTCGCCCTCGGCGCGGCCGACGCCAAGGACCTGGGCGACGACGCGCGGTCCGACGGGCCGGTGCTGTCGGCGTCCGTCGTCGACTACCTCCGGTCGGAGGTCATCGCGCCGCTGCCCGCGGCCGACGCCGAGCTGCTCCTGGGGAGCTCCATGCTCGAGCGGCTCACGGGGTCGGAGTGCGACGCGATCCTCGACCGCCGGGCCTCCGCGCGGACCCTCGTGCGGCTGGCGCGAGCCGCCCTGCTGGACGACGTCGGCGACGGCTGGTTCCGGCTCCACCCGGTGCTGCGCGCGCACTTCCTCGCTGAGCTGGCGGCGCACGAGCCCGAGGTGATCCCCGAGCGACACCGCCGCGCCGCCATCTGGCTCGAGGCGCGGGGCGCCATCGACGAGGCGGTCGAGCACGCCTTCGCGTCGGGCGACCTCGACCTCGCGGCGTCGATGGTCGGCAGGGCGCTCGTGCCGGATCACTGGGGCTCGCGTCACCTGGCGGCACGGTCATGGCTCGGGCGGTTCACGGACGACGAGCTCGCGGGCCGACCGTGGCTCGCGGTCGACGGGGCGTGGCAGGAGCTGCACGGGGGCGACGTCGCGCGGACGGAGCGCCTCGCCGGCATCGCGGATCGCGGCTCGTTCGACGGCCCGCCGCCCGACGGCACGCCATCGTTCGACATGGGCCGCGCGATGCTGCGTGCCGCCATGTGCCGGCGCGGGCCCGAGGACGCGCTGGCCAACGCGCTGCGGGCCGTCGTCCTGGATCGTCCGGGCAGTCGCTGGCGCGACCTGGCCCTGTGGACGGTCGCGCTCGCGCGGACGGCGCTCGGCGACCCCACCGGTGCCGACGCGGCCCTCGCCCTCGCGGTCGCGAGCGCGCACGCGAACCGGAACGCCGGGCTCGCCTGGTGCCTGCTCGGCCACCGGGCGCTGCTCGCCGCCGACCGGCTCGACTGGGCCGCGGCGGAGGCGTTCCTCGACGAGGGACATGCGTTGACCCCGCCCGCGATCACGGATGCCTTCGCGAGCGCGACGCCGGCGCTCGCCGCCATGGCCCGCCTGCGGGCGCACCAGGGGCACGTGAACGACGCGCACGACGTCCTGCGCCAGGCGCTCATCGTGCGACCCGCACTGACGGCGGCGTCGCCCGTCCTGTCGGTCGTCTCCCTGACCGGCCTCGCACGCGCCCACATCGCCGTGGCCGACGCACCGACCGCGGCAATCCTGCTGGCCCAGGCGCGGTCGATCCTGCGGCTGCGGCCGAGGCTCGGCGTCCTGGGCGCGGACGTGACCGCGCTCCACGAGTCGCTCACGTCGACGCCGCCGATGCTCGCGCGCGGGGCGGCGTCGCTGACGACCGCGGAGCTGCACGTGCTGGCGCTGCTGCCGTTCTACCTCTCGTTCAAGGAGATCGGGCAGCGCCTGGGTGTGAAGGCGACGACGGTCAAGTCGCACGCCCTCGCGATCTACGGGAAGCTCGGCGCCTCATCGCGCAGCGAGGCGGTCGAGCTCGCCACCGAGGCGGGGTTGCTCGACCGCCTCCACCGCTAGGAGCCGGACCTCCGTCAGGCGGCCGCGGGTGCGACCTCCGGGACGACGCGGACGGCCGCCTCGGTCGTGCGGATCTTGAGCAGCTTCTTGATCTCGCACAGCACGACGATCAGCAGCGACGCGACGATCGAGATGCCCCACTGCTCGGTCGAGAGGTTGACCGTCCCGATCAGGCGGTTGAGCAGCCCGATCTCCGACGTCACGACGGTCGCGATGATCGCGAGACCGGCCATCTTGAGCAGCGTCGGGTTGGCGAGGATCGACGGGCTGAACATCGAGCTGTCCTCGTCCGACGTCTCGAGCGCGAACCAGATGTTCGTCAGCGCGAACGCCGTGAGGCCCATGGTCCGTGCGACGGCGTCGCCGTACTGCACGGTCGCCCACGAGATCACGCCCAGCGTGATCACGGCCATCGTGATCCCCGCGATGACCAGCCACACGAGCAGCCGGGTCGAGAGGATCGGCGTGGACGGCGGTCGCGGCGCGTCGCCCATCAGGCCGTCGCGCGCCTTGCCGTAGCCGAGGCCGATGGCGAGGAACACCTGGACGGTGAAGTTGATCCACAGCGTCTGGAGCGGCAGGAACGGCGTGCCCTGGGCGATCCACAGGAGGCTCGACCCGAGGAACGTCACGATGAACCCGAACAGGCAGGCCATCTGGAACCGGATGTAGCGGACGAGGTTGTCGTACAGGGCGCGGCCCAGCTCGACCGCCCGGACGATGGTCGCGAAGTTGTCGTCGGTGAGGATCATCACGGCGGCCTCCTTGGAGACCTCCGTCCCGGTGATGCCCATCGCGACGCCGATGTCGGCCTTCTTGAGCGCCGGCGCGTCGTTGACGCCGTCGCCGGTCATCGCGACGACGTGGCCCTTGCGCTTGAGGATGTCCACGAGGTGGACCTTGTCCTCGGGCGCGACGCGGGCGATGACGCCGATGGTGTCGATCTCGCGATCGACGGTCTCGTCGTCCATCGCCGCGAACTCCGCACCGGTGATCGCGCGCCCGGTGATCCCGAGCTGGCGTGCGATCGCCTCCGCGGTGACGGCGTGGTCACCGGTGATCATCCGGACCTCGATGCCGGCCGCGTGCGCCTTCTCGATGGCGACCTTGGCCTCGGGCCGCGGCGGATCCACGATCCCGACGAGGGCGAGCAGCGTGATGTCGCTCACGAGCGGCAGCAGGTCGGCGGCGTTGCGGTCGAAGGTGGCGGGGTCGAGGTCGCGCTGACCCGTCGCCAGCACCCGGAGGCCCTGGCTGCCGAGCCGGTCGTTCTCGGCCATGTACGGGTCCGTGACCTTGGCCACCGGCGCGAGCGTGCCGTCGGCCTGGATGGCCGACGTGGCGCGGGCGAGCAGCTGGTCCGGGGCGCCCTTCACGTACATCCGGATGACGGGCTTGCCCGCCTCGTCGTTCATCTCGTGGAACGTCGCCATGAGCTTGTACGCGGCGTCGAACGGGACCTCCGCGATGCGCGGGTAGCGCTCGCGGGTGAGGGTCGGGTCCACGCCGCCCTTTGCGGCGAGGACGACGAGCGCGCCCTCCGTGGGATCGCCCACGAGCGCGCCGTCCGTGATCTGCGCGTCGGCGCACAGCGCCATCGGGAGCAGGTAGCGCTCGAGCGGCACCTCGCCGAGGCCCGCGGTCCCGGCGATGGTGCCCTCGGTGGAGTAGCCCTCGCCGCTGATCGTGAAGCGGTGCCCGGCGATCGCCATCTGGACGGCGGTCATCTGGTTGAGCGTGAGGGTGCCGGTCTTGTCGGAGTTGATG
Source organism: uncultured Chloroflexia bacterium (assembly GCA_963768035.1). Taxonomy (GTDB): domain Bacteria; phylum Chloroflexota; class Limnocylindria; order Limnocylindrales; family CSP1-4; genus CAIXZV01. The sequence goes on along the minus strand of CAVYGJ010000004.1, from coordinate 13,527 downwards.
GCCGACGTGGAGCCGAGCGTCTCGACGGAGCGGAGGCGCTTCACGATGGCGCCCGCCGCCGCGAGGGTCGACGTGCCCGCGGCGAGGATGGTCGTGACCACCGCGGGGAGGCCGGTCGGGATCGCCGAGACGGCGAACGCGACCGCGGTCAGGAACAGGGCGTCGAAGGGCTGGCCGTGGGCGCGGCCGAGCAGGATGGACGCGGTCAGCGCGACGCCGGCGATGACGAGGATCTGGTTCGTCAGCGTGTTGAGCTGCTTCGTGAGCGGCGTCGCCTCGGTCGTCGTCGCGGACAGCATGTCCGAGATGTGGCCGACCTCGGTCCCCATGCCGGTGGACGTCACGAGGAAGGTCGCGGCGCCGCGGGTGACCTGGGTGTTCATGAACGCCATGTCGATGCGGTCGCCCAGCGCGGCGTCGGCTGCCACGGCGTCGATGCTCTTGGGCACAGGGGCGCTCTCGCCGGTCAGCGCGGACTCGTCGATCTCGAGCGTGGCCGCGCGCAGGATCCGGCCGTCGGCCGGCACGAGGTCGCCCGCCTCGATGTTGACGATGTCGCCGGGGACGAGCTCCTCCATCGGGACCTCGACCATCGTGTCGCCGCGACGGGCCTTCGCCTTGACGACCATCATCTTCTGGAGTGCGGCGACGCTCGCCTCGGCCTTGCCCTCCTGGTTGAGGCCGAGGAACGCGTTGAACAGCGTCAGGAAGATCAGGACGACGCCCGTGAGCGCCTGGTTCGGGATGAACAGGCTCACGATGCCGGCGACGAGCAGCACGATCTGCATCGGGTCGCGGTACTGGCGCAGGAACCGCCGTCCAGGTCGGCTCCTTGGGCGCCTCCGCGAACTTGTTGGGACCGTACTTGGCGCGGCGTGCCTCGACCTCGGCGCCGGTCAGGCCGACGGCCTGGTTGACGCCCAGCTCCGCGAGCGCGGCCTCCGGCGTGAGCCCGTGCCACGCGGTCGCGGGCGCGGCCGCGGCCACGGGCGCCTCCTTGGTCATCGTCATGCCGTTACCTCCGTGTGGCCGCGGGTCCTCACGACAGGAGCACCGAAACCGTCAGAACTGCCATCGAGAGTATTGCGAGAAGCAGGAGCAGGGGCCACACGAACTTGAGCCACGTCCCGTAGCCGACCTTCGCGATCGCGAGGCCGCCCATGACGACGGCCGAGGTCGGCGTCACGAGGTTGACGAGGCCGTTGCCGGCCTGGAACGCCGTCACCACGAGATGGGCCGGCACGTCGGCGAAGCTCGCGAGCGGGGCCATGATCGGCATCGCGACGGTCGCCAGCCCCGACGAGGATGGGATCAGGAACGAGAGCGGGATGAACAGCCCGTACATGAGGTTGATGAAGGCGACGCCGCCGAGGCCCTGCACGGCCTGCTCGGCCGCGTTGAGCACAGTGTCGGTGATCTGGCCGTTGGTCATGATGACGGTGACGCCACGCGCGATCCCGATGATCAGGGCGACCCCGAGGAGGTCCCGGGCGCCGTTGACGAACGAGTCGGTGAACTCGCCCTCGCCCATCCGCGCCACGAACCCGATGAGGATCGAGAACAGCAGGAACGAGGCGGTCATCTCGGGGAACCACCACCAGCGCGTCTTCGGGAAGCTGATCCCGAGGTCCTCCCAGGGGACCACGCCGATGACCATCACCACGAACGCGAGGAAGAACAGCAGCAGGACGAGGCCCGTCACGGCGCGCTTGTTCGGGATCCCGGTGCCAGGGGCGTCGTCGGCGGCGTGGCGGAAGTACGCGTCGACCTCGGCCCGGCTCGCGCCAAGCATCGACGTCTCGGGCTGGGCCTTGACCTTCGCCGCGTAGCGCATGACGTACCAGATGCCGATCGCCGTCCCGATGACCAGGATCACGACGCGGCCGATGAGGCCGTCGTCGATGCCGGTCCCCGCGAACCCTGACGCGATGCCGGTCGCGAACGGGTTGACGGTCGAGCCGATCACGCCGATCCCGCAGCCGAGCATGATCAGCGCCGCCCCGACGAGCGAGTCGTAGCCCGCGGCGACCATCACGGTGACCACCAGCGCGTAGAACGCGAGGCTCTCCTCGGCCATGCCATACGAGGTGCCGCCGAGCGCGAACACGATCATCAGGATTGGGATCAGCAGCTTCTCGCGGCCCTTGAGCCGCTCGACGAGGCCCGCGATCCCCGACTGGATCGCGCCCGTCTTCATCGTGACGCCGAGGAAGCCGCCGATGACGAGGATGAACAGCGCGACGTCGATCGCGCCGAACAGCTCGCCCGAGTTGTAGTACGAGATGCTCCCGTCGTCGCCCTTGATGCCGTACAGGCCGTTGATCGGGGCGGTGAGCGAGTCGACGAAGATCCGGGCCGGCGTCTGGTCGACGCGGGCGTAGGAGCCCGGGATCGGCGTGCCGTCGTCGTTGTACTGGTAGCGGCCCGCCGGCACGACCCAGGTCAGGGCGGCGACGACCACGATCAGGATGAACAGGATCGTGTAGGCGGACGGCAGGCTGAAGCCGCGCTTCTTCGGGGCCACCGGCCGGATCCGCTGACTCGGCCGCTGTGGTCATCGCCTCGCCTCCCTCCACTGGATCTGAACCGCTCACGCCGGGATCCCTCCCGGATCGGGGTCGTTGTGCGGCCGCCTCGCCACGACGAGGTCCAGGCCGATGCTCACGAGCAGGATCACCACCAGGGTCGCGATCGACGCGGGCTCCTTGATCAGGGTCGTGAAGATGAACACGAGGAGCGTGATCCCGGTCGTCAAGAGGGCGAGGACCAGGATGCTCAACCGGGCGCCGGTCTCCTTGCGCACGCGGAGGTGCGCGACCGTCACCAGGGCGAAGATGCTCAGCGCGACCGCGCTCCCGATCGACGCGACGGACGACAGGTCGAACAGCACGACGAGCAGGAGGATCGCGGCGGCCGCGACGACGAGGCCGACCGGTGCGCGATCCGCGATCCGGCCGCCCATGATCGCCGGGAACTGCCCCGTCGAGGCGAGCTCGTCGGACAGGCCCGCGGCCGGGTAGAGGCCCGCGTTCGTCGCCCCGGCGGTCGCGAACAGGGCCGTGACGCTCATCAGCCAGTAGCCCGCCTGGCCCAGCACCGGCTGGGCGGCGACCGCGATCGCGGTCGGTCCCGCGGCGATCACCTCGGTGACCGTCAGCGTGCCGAACACGCCGAGCGCGACCGCGACGTAGATGATCGTCGCGAGCCCGATGGCGATCGCCATCGCCTTGGGCAGCTGCTTCGAGGGGTCGGCCAGGTCCTTGGCCGTGAAGGTCACGACGCCGAACCCGAGGAACGCGAAGAACGTGAGCGCGACGCCCGAGATGATGTCCTGCGCGCCCGGGTAGCCCGACGGCGCGAGCAGCGCGGGCTGGATGTTCGCCATCGTCACCGCGGCGAACACCGCCAGGATGCCGACGACGACGAACACGACGAGGCTCTGCACCCGCGCCACGAACGACGAGCCGGCGACGTTGAGCGCGGTCATCGCCACGACCACGACAACCGCGAACGCCTTGACCGCCGGCACGCTGCCGCCCGCGAACATGTCGCTCGCGTAGCTGCCGAACGAGAGCGCGACCATCGCGGTCACGATGACGTTGGCCGCGAACACCAGCCACGCGGTGACGGTCGCGACGTGGGACGCGCCGAAGCCGCGGTTGAGGTACTCGAGCAGCCCGGCCGCGGACGGGTAGCGCGCGCCGAACTTCGCGAACGAGTAGCCCTGGAGCGCGGCGATCCCGCCGGCCAGCAGGAACGAGACCCACACGGCCGAGCCCGCCACCTCGCCTGCCGCACCGAGCAGCGAGAAGATGCCCGCCCCGACCATCGCGCCGACGCCGATGAACGCCGCCTGGCGGGTCGTGACGTGAGGTGTGCCGGCCACGGGCGTGGCGGCGCCGACGGACGTCATCCCGACGCGGCCTCGGCCTCGACCTGGGTGCCGGCGGTGCCGGCGATCACGCCCCGCAGCTCGGCGAGGGTGCCGATCGCGGCCCGCTTGCCGGTGCTGCGGACGAACCCGGTCGCCGCGTCGACCTTTGGCCCCATCGACCCGGCCGGGAGGTCCAGCGCGTCGAGCGCCGACGGCGTCGTGTGCCCGATCGCCCGCTGCTCCGGCGTCCCGAAGCCCGTGTACACGGCGTCCACGTCGGTCGCCATCACGAACAGGTCGGCCTCGAGCTGCTCGGCGAGCAGCGCGCTCGCGCGGTCCTTGTCGATGACGACCTCGGCGCCGACGAGCGTCTTCGTGCCCGGCTCGTACATCGTCGGGATCCCGCCGCCACCGGTGCAGATCACGACGGCGCCCTTCTCGAGCAGCCACGTGATCGGCCGGATCTCGAAGATCCGCTTCGGCAGCGGCGACGCGACGACGCGCCGCCACTTGTCGCCGTCGGGCTTGATCTGCCAGCCCTTCGCGGCGGCCAGCGCCTCGGCGTCCTCCTTCGAGTAGACCGGGCCGATGAACTTGGTCGGGTCGGCGAACGCCGGGTCGTCGGGGTCGACCTCGATCATCGTGAGGATGCTCGCGAACGGCCGGTCGAACGGCAGGATGTTGCCCAGCTCCTGCTCGATCATGTAGCCGATCATGCCCTCGGTCTGGGCGCCGAGGACGTCGAGCGGGTACGCCTCGACCTCCTCGTACGCCGCCGCCTGGAGGGCGAGCAGCCCGACCTGCGGGCCGTTCCCGTGCGAGATGACGAGCTCGTTGCCCTCGGCGATCGGCGCCAGCTGCTGGGCCGCGACGCGGACGTTCGCCCGCTGTGCGTCCGCGGTCATCGGCTGGCCGCGGCGCAGCAGCGCATTGCCCCCGAGGGCGACGACGATGCGCATGGGGAGGTCAGTTCCCGATCGTGGCGACGAGGACCGCCTTGATCGTGTGCATCCGGTTCTCCGCCTGGTCGAACACGATCGACGCCGGCGACTCGAACACCTCGTCGGTGACCTCCAGCTCGGGCAGCCCGTGCTCCTCGAGCATCTGCTTGCCGACCTTCGTGTCGCGCGTTGTGGAACGCGGGCAGGCAGTGCATGAACTTCGTGTCCGGGTTGCCGGTCGCGGCCATCGCGGCGGCGTTGACCTGGTACGGCAGGAGCTCGCGGATCCGCTCGGCCCAGACCTCCTTGGGCTCGCCCATCGAGACCCAGACGTCCGTGTACAGGAAGTCCGCGCCCGCGACGCCGTCCGCCACCGAGTCGGTGAGCGTGATCCGGGCGCCGGTCTTGGCGGCGATCGCCTTGCACTCCTCGACGAGGGCCTCCTCGGGCCACCGCTCGCGGGGGCCGACGAGCCGCACGTCCATGCCCAGCAGCGCGCCACCCACGAGCAGCGAGTTGCCCATGTTGTTCCGGGCGTCGCCCAGGTAGGCGTAGGCGATCTGCTCGAGCGGCTTCTGGCTGTGCTCGGTCATCGTGAGGATGTCGGCGAGGATCTGGGTCGGGTGGAACTCGTCGGTGAGGCCGTTCCACACGGGCACGCCCGCGTTCGCGGCGAGGACCTCGACGATCTCCTGGTCGAAGCCGCGGTACTCGATCCCGTCGTACAGGCGCCCGAGCACCCGGGCCGTGTCCTTGATCGTCTCCTTGTGGCCCATCTGCGAGGACCCCGGGTCGAGGTACGTCACGTGGGCGCCCTGGTCGTACGCCGCCACCTCGAACGAGCACCGGGTGCGCGTCGAGGTCTTCTCGAAGATGAGGCAGATCTCCTTCTTGCGGAGGTGCTCCACCTCGGTGCCGTCCTTCTTCGCCGCCTTGAGCTCGGCCGCGAGGGCGAGCAGGTGGCGGATCTCGTCCGGCGAGTAGTCGAGGAGCTTGAGGAAGGTGCGCCCGTGCAGGTCCACCGCCGTCGTCGTCGTCATCGCTCGTGTCCTTCCGTTGTCGCCTGCTGGTCGACCGACGTCACGCGGGGTCGCGCAGCAGCGGACAGGTCATGCAGTGGCCGCCACCCCGCCCGCGCCCGAGCTCGGAGCCGTCGAGGCTGATGACCTCGATCCCGTTGCGGCGCATCAGGGTGTTCGTGTACTCGTTGCGCTCGTAGGCGACGACGACGCCGGGCTCCAGCGCCACGACGTTGTTGCCGTCGTCCCACTGCTCGCGCTCGGCCTGCCAGGCGTCGCCGCCGGTGCCGATGACGCGCAGCTCCTTGAGCTTGAGGGCGTTCTGGATCGCGCCGAGGAACGTGTCCTCGCGCCGGACGTCGAGCTCGCCCTCCCGGTCCGAGGGCCGGACGGAGTAGGCGGTGATGGAGTCGACGACGCTCGGATACATCGTCACGCAGTCGCGGTCGAGGAACGTGAACACGGTGTCGAGGTGCATGTGCGCCCGGTCGCGGGTCATGCCCGCGACGATCACCCGGTCCGCCTGTCCCTTGGCGAACAGCCCCAGGGCGATCTTCTCGATCATCTGGCCGGTCGTCCGCTCGCTCATCCCGATGGCGACCGTGCGGTTGCCGATCGGCATCATGTCGCCGCCCTCGGAGCTGGCGCGGCCGAACGACTCGCCCTCCTGCTCCCGCGAGTACCAGAACTCGAACCCGGCGTCGCGGAACATCGGGTGGAAGCGGTAGATCGACTCGACGTTGAGGGCCTCGAGCCGCCGGGCCGGCCAGTACATCGGGTTCACGACGACGCCGCCGTACAGCCACGCGGATGGGTCGCGGGTGAAGTAGCTGTTGGGCAGCGGCCGCAGGACGAAGTCGTCCGGGAGCATCGAGGACACGACGAGCGAGCCCTTCGCGAGCGCCCCGGTGCCGACGGCCCCGTCGCCCTTGCCCTTGAGGAGCGCCATCGCCTCGCGGGCCGTGAGCCCGCCGATGAGGTGGTCGGCGAGGACGACCGGGATCGACCTCGTCGAGGTAGGCCCGCGCCTCGTCGGACATCCCCGCGCCGACGGTGAACGGGGTGACGGCGCGGTCGAGCATCCACTGGCGCGCCTCGGGGAGGGCCATGGTCTCGGCGAGGAGGGTCTCGAGGTACAGGACCTCGACGCCGCGGCTCCGGAGCAGGTCGGCGAACACGTCGTGCTGCTGCCGCGCCCGGCGGACCCACATGACGTCGTCGAACAGGAGATCGTCGTGGTTCGTGGGCGTCAGGCGTGAGAGCTCGAGGTCCGGGCGATGGATCATGACTCGCCGGAGCTTGCCCACCTCCGAGTGGACCCCGAAGCCGGTGCCGGCCTCGACGCTCGGCGATTGCACGGCTGTCATCGCGCGTACCTCTTCTCTTCGCCAGCACCACTGGGGGTTCGGCGCAGCGCCACGCCGGTGGCGCGGCGGCGACAGGAACGCGACTCCGGGGATGGGACGCGCCTGTCCTGGTGCCATGTAAGGGCGGTTTGCCGCTCGCGCCATCCTCCGCGACGGAGGATGGGCCGCACGGCGGGCGCCACGGTAGGCTCGGAGCGTGTCCACCCCGACCGTGCTCTCCGTCGCGGCCCTCAACCGGGCCACGCTCGCTCGCCAGCTGCTCCTCGCGCGTGCTTCGCTGGACCCGGTGGTCGCGGCAGGCGCCGTGGGCGGGCTCCAGGCGCAGGAGCCGGCATCCCCGTTCATCGCGCTGTGGACCCGGCTGGAGGGTTTGTCCACTGCGGCGGTGCGGACCGCGTTCGAGGAGCGGCGGCTGGTCAAGGCGACGCTGATGCGCGGGACGCTCCACGCCGTCCCGGCCGAGGACTACCGGCAGCTCGCCCCCGCGATGGCGCCGCTCATCGATGGCGCGATCGCCCGGGCGACGCGCGGGACGCGACCCGACGACGACGCGCTGGCCCGGTTCCGCGCCGCCGCGCTCGAGCTCGCCGCCACGCCACGCCGGAACAGCGAGCTGCGGGACCTCCTCGCCGGGCTCGCCGAGGCCGACGGGTCCGCGACGGGCGGGACGACTCCCGACGACGTCGGGGCGACCTGGTGGTGGGTCCGGCGCCACGTCCCGCTCGTCCACGCCCCGGTCGACGTCCCGTGGTCGTTCGACCGCCGCCCGTGGCTCGTCGCCGCCGACAGCTGGCTCGCGGGCGACGGCGGCTCGGCGACGGAAGAAGCTGGCACCGTCCATCTCGTGCGCCGCTACCTCGGGGCGTTCGGGCCGGCGTCGATCGCGGACGCCGCGTCGTGGTCACGGCTCCAGATCGCCAGGCTGCGGCCCGCGTTCGCGTCGCTCGACGCCGCGGGCGAGCTCGCTCCACCTCCGCGACGAGGCCGGCCGGGCGCTCGTCGACCTCGTGGACGCGCCGCGGCCGGATGCCGGGGTCGCCGCCCCGCCACGGCTCCTCCCGATGTGGGACAGCCTGCTGCTCGGCCACGCGGACCGGTCGCGGGTGATCGCGGACGGGGACCGGCGCCGGGTCGTCGCCACGAACGGCGACACGTATCCGACGTTCCTCGTGGACGGCCGGGTGGCAGGCCTGTGGTGGGCCGTCGGGGACGAGGGCCGGACGCGGATCGAGCTCGAGCCGTTTGGCGACCTCCGCGCCGCCGACCGGGCGGCGCTCGAGCGCGAGGCCGAGGCGCTCGCGGCGTTCGTCGAGCCGCACGAGCCCGAGGTCTACCGGCGCTACCGCGGCACCCGCGACCGGGGGGCGACCCGGACCATCGGGTGACCCGCCCATGACCACTCGTACGTGGCGCGTCGGCGCACCACGCAGCACGATGACGACTCCGCCGGGGATAGCGGAGTGAGTCGCGGTACGCCGTACCGGGTCATCGCACCAAAGGAGACTTCACGAGGGTGGACGTGAGCGCCATTCCCGAGCCGAACGGCTGGGAAGACCCGCTGACCGGCCTCGAGGGTCCCGACTTCTGGCAGCGCGTGCTGGTCGCCGAGATCGCTCGAGCCGGGCGGTACAAGCGAAACCTGACGGTCGTGGTGGCCGAGCTCGAGGGCGTCCTCGACATGGCGGAGACCTGGGGCGTCGAGGTGGGTCGCCACTCGATCCGCGAGGCTGCCCAGTGCCTCCGGCGGACGTCGCGCACCTCGGACTACTGCACCCGGATCGGGCTCACGAGGTTCGGCGTGATCCTCACCGAGACCGACGAGATCGCCGCCATCAACTACGTCGAGCGCGTCCGTGAGGCCGGCCCGCGGTCCATGCCCCGCGGCGGCGAGAACCTGCGCTTCAGCTTCGGCTGGTCGAGCCCCAAGGTGGGCGAGGCACCGGACTCCGTCGTCCGCCGGGCCGACACGCGACTCATGGCGGAGCTCCTCCGCTAGGTCGCCTCCCCGGTCGGCCGTGAGACCCTGAGCGCGCCCGCACGACTGGCTCGCCGTCGCGGATGATCCCCCCGCCATCGGCCTCGGGCACACTGGCCACGTGGACGCATTCCTGCTGTCGTTCGGCGTCATCTTCCTCGCGGAGCTCGGCGACAAGAGCCAGCTCATGGCGATGGCCTTCGCGACGCGCTATCGCCCGCTCACGGTCCTCGTGGCCGTCAGCGTCGCGACGCTGCTCGTCCACGCGGGCTCGGTGATCGTCGGCTCCGTGTTCGCGCTGGCACTGCCGCGCGACCTGATCAGCGTCGTCGCGGGCATCGCCTTCCTCGTGTTCGCCGCCTGGACGATCCGCGGCGACGAGCTGGGCGAGGACGACGAGGGTCGCGCCGCGCGCGGCGGTCGCTGGGCGCTGCTCACGATCGGGACGGCGTTCTTCCTGGCCGAGCTCGGCGACAAGACGATGCTGGCCACGATCACGCTCGCGACGACCAACGAGCCGATCGGCACCTGGCTCGGCTCCACGGCCGGGATGGTGGCGGCGGACGCGCTCGCGATCGGCGTAGGCGCCGTGCTGGGTTCCCGGCTGCCGGAGCGGGCGATCAAGATCTTCGCCGCGGTCGCGTTCGTCGTGTTCGGGGTCATCCTCATCGCCGAGGGCCTCGGCCTGTTCGGCTGAGGGACGCTGTCGACCGTGATCCACCTTCGCGAGGCACGCCTCCCGGCCTCCCGCAACCGGCACGGGTTCCCGTTCGACCTGCCCGTGGTCAAGTCGCTCCGGACGCTGCGGTTCGAGACCCCGGTGACGATGCTCGTGGGCGAGAACGGCTCGGGCAAGTCCACGGTCCTCGAGGCGCTCGCGATCGCGTCGCGCGCCATCACCGCGGGCACCGCGGAGGCCGCCGACGACCCGACCCTCGAGGGCGTCCGCGCGCTGGCCCGGGCGCTCACCCTGACCTGGGCGACCCGCACCCACCGCGGGTTCTTCCTGCGGGCCGAGGACTTCTTCGGCTTCGCGAAGCGGATGGCGACGATGCGCGCGGACCTCGAGGCCGGCCTCGCCGCGGTCGACGAGGAGTACGCGGACCGGCCCGGGCTCGCCCACGACCTCGCGCGCACCCCGTGGCTGCACGAGCTGGGCGAGCTCAAGCGGCGGTACGGCGACGGCCTCGACGCCCAGTCCCACGGCGAGAGCTTCCTGCGCTTCTTCCAGGCGCGCCTCGTCCCGGGCGGCACGTACTTCCTCGACGAGCCGGAGGCTCCCCTGTCCCCCGGCAGGCAGCTCGCCTTCATCTCGATGCTCAAGGAGCTCGTCGAGGCCAACGGGCAGGCGATCATCGCCACCCACTCCCCGATCCTGCTCGCGTTCCCGGGCGCCGCGATCTGGTCGTTCGACGGCGACCGGATCGTCCCCGTCGCCTACGAGGACCTCGAGCACGTGAAGCTCACCCGCGACTTCCTCGCCAACCCGGAGGCGTTCCTGCGCCACCTGTAGCGCCGCGAAGCCGCCGCCTCAGCGCCCGGTGGGACCGCTCGAGAGCGGCTGGTAGACGCTCACCTCGAAGGCGTCGTAGCGCGCCGAGATGTCCGGCCACAGCGGCCCGTCGAGCGGCAGTGACGGGTCCTCGCAATCCCAGGCGCTGATGAACGCGACCTCGACCTCGGCGCCGATGATGCGGCGTGCGACCCACGCCTCCGAGACCAGCGGCCCGAGCTCGCCCATGCGCAGCCGGAGCTCGCCCTGGATGTCGGCATCCACGCCACGCGCCACCCGCCCGATCGTGATCCGCAGGTACTTCGGGCTGGCATCGGACCGTCGCTCGCGCGCCTCGTCGAGCTCGAAGTAGGCGACGTCGCGCAGGTCGGCGTGCGCAGTCGAGTCCCGCGAGCGAGCGAGCCGCGTCGAGGTCGCCGTCGAAGGCGCGGAGCGCGTCGTCGACGCCTTCCCAGCAGGTCAGGGCCACCAGCTCGTGCCCGCCGTCGGGCGTGGGCCGGGTGGCGGCGTGATACCGCTGGAGGCCCGGGCGTGACGCGCGCGGCAGCGTCGTAGTCGACGGCCGCCGCGACGCGCAGCGCGTCCATGTCGGCGTCAGCGACGGTCCCTCGCACGATCCGCAGGATCATGCCCAACTCCGTGACCCCTCGGCGCGGCCCGGCCCGGCTGGCCCCGATCAGGCGTCGCTCCGCTGGCGGACTGTAGTCCCCACGACCCCGCCGGGCAAGGGTTCCGATGGTCCTGCCCGACACGGTCCATGGCCGTGGCGTCAGTGCGCGGCGAGCCGCTCGGCGATGGAGCGGCCCGTCGGTGGCCGGCCCGTGCGCTCGGCCGTGGCGTCGAGCCGGCCGACGGCCCACTGGGCGTACCGCACGCCGATCCAGCGGAACGGCTCGACCTCCCAGCTCCGCGAGCGGTGGTTGACGAGCGGCAGCGACGTGAGCGGGCTCGGCGTGCCCGTGATGAGGTCGGTCAGGACGCGACCGGCCAGGTTGGTCGTGGACACGCCGTGCCCGATGTACCCGCGGGCCGTCGCGATCCCCGTCCGCGGGTCGAACGCCATCGTCGGGTGCCAGTCGCGGGGCATCCCGAGCGGGCCGCCCCACTCGTGCGTGAACGCGATGTCGCCGAGCATGGGGAACCACTCGCGGACGAAGCCCTTGAGCCCCTCGTGCGTCGGGCCGTGGCGGTCGTACTCGGGGCGGATGGGGCTGCCGAAGCGGTACGGCGCGCCGCGGCCGCCGAACAGGATCCGGCCGTCCTCGGTCCGCGACAGGTAGTCGATCGACATCCGCGTCGACGCGACGACCTCGCGGTTCGCCCAGCCGATCTCCGCCCAGGCGGCGTCGGACACGGGCTCGGTGAGCACGATCAGCGACCACAGCGGGATGAGCTGGCGGTGGAGCGCCGGCAGCTCGGTGAGGTACGCCTCCCCGGCGAGCACGATCGACCGGCGCCCGCACCTCGCCTCGGTCCGTCACGAGCGCCGCCCGCCCCGACGCGTCCTTCGCTCGGAACCCGGTGACCGCCGTGCCCTCGTGGATCACGACGCCCAGCGCCTCCACGTGCCGCGCGAGGCCGCGCACGAGACGCCCCGGGTGGACGACCGCCGCCGAGTCGGTGAACAGGCCGCGGATCGCCCCCTCGATCCGGACCTTGGCCGCGGTCTCCGCCGCGTCCAGCAGCCGGTACCGGTCGCCGAACCCGAACCGCTCGTACTCCGCGTACGCCTCCTCGAGGCTCGGGACGCCGTGCGGGCCGCGTGCGACCAGGAGCTCGCCGCCCTTGTGGAACCCGGCGTCGATCCCGGCCTCGGCGGTCGCGCGGCCGACCTCGTCGACCGAGTCGTACGTCGCCTGCTGCATCGCCCGCGCGCTGTCCTCGCCGTGGAGCCGGGCGAGCCTGCCCATCGAGATGTTGAGGTCGGGTGCGCACCACGCGCCGTTGCGGCCGCTCGCGCCGAAGCCAGCGGTCTCGCGCTCGAGGATCACGATCCGCAGCGAGGGGTCGCGGCGGGCGAGGTAGAACGCGGTCCACAGGCCCGTCAGCCCCGCACCGAGGATCGCGACGTCGGCATCGGTGGAGCCGTCGAGCGCCGGACGGGGCGCCAGGTCGTCGCCGGCGGTCGCGAGCCAGTAGGAGACGTCTCGGGTGTCCATCGCCGCGATGGTAGCCAGCCCGGCGCGCACCGCGGGACCCGTTCCGCGTCCGGCGCGTCCACCGCAGCCCGTATGCTGGCGGGCCACCACCACACGGAGGATCGATCGGATGCCCGCGCCGCTGGTGAGCGTCCTCGTCCCGGCCTGGAACGCCGGCCGGTCGATCCCGAGGGCCCTCGACTCGCTGCTCGCGGACGCCGAGGCGAACCTCCAGGTCGTCGTGGTGGACGACGCCTCGACCGACGACACGATCGCCGTCGTGGAGGCGATCGCCGCACGCGACCCCCGCGTCGAGCTCGTCCGCTCACCGGTGAACGGCGGCCCATCGGCGGCTCGCAACCTGGGGCTCCCGCTGCTGCGCGGTGAGTGGATGACGTTCCTCGACGCCGACGACCGGCTGCTCCCCGGGGCGCTGGACGCGTTCCTCCACGCCGCGACGCACGACCGACGCGCTCGCCGTGATCGGGCAGCGGGTCTGGTCGGACGGGACGCGGACCTGGATCACGAAGACGTACGACCAGCCCGACATCCGGGTGCCCGGCCGCAAGTCGGTGCTGACCCATCCGGGCCTCCTGTTCTACGCGTCCGGGACGGGCAAGCTGTTCCACCGCTCGATCATCGAGGGGCTCACGTTCGAGGGGCGCGTCCTCGGCGATCAGCCCTGGACGATCCGCGCGCT